>NZ_JASKMT010000031.1 GCF_030124175.1 Streptomyces sp. 549
CCCATCGTCACGATGCCGTGACCAGCACGGATCGTTGATCGACAAGACTTTGAAACCGCCCTGACCCGGATGCCGAGATCATCACCAGTTTCCCGGGGCTCTCCGTGCTCTCTGGAGCCCGCGTTCTCGCCGAGATCGGAGACGACCGCGAACGCTTCGCGGACGCCAGAGCGATGAAGGCATACGCCGGCGCGGCTCCTGTCACACGGGCCTCCGGGCGCAGCCACGTGGTTGTGGCCCGGACCGTCAAGAACCAGCGATTGGCATCAGCCGGGCACATGTGGGCCTTCGCAGCCCTGCGCAGCCAGGCTCCACGCGCCCACTATGACCGACGGCGTGCTGGTGGAGAACGGCATACCGCAGCTCTCAGGAACCTGTTCAACAAGCTGCTCGGCTGCCTCTTCCACTGCCTACAGCACCGCACGCTGTTCGACCCCGACCGTGCCTTCGCACCACCCATGGATCTTGCTGCCTGAGCGCCTACTTGACCCGCCAGCGACATGAGATGTCTTCGACTGCTCGGCAATGCTGTGGTCGCGGGTGGGGACCAGGGTGCCGTCGACGATCAGCACGGTGTCCTTCGCGAACCGTTTGCGCTGCTGGAGAGCGAGCGTAGGTCCGAGGTGGTCGATGATGCGGTCGGCGGCGGACTTCGATACCCCGAAGAGTGGAGCCAGTTGCCGCAGTGTCAGGTTCGTGCGCCAGTAGGCGGCGACCAGCAGGACACGGTCCTCCAGCGGCAGGCTCCACGGCCGGCCCTTGCGCACCGGATCTGCACCCTCGCGCCGGAGCGCGGTGATCAGCTTGCCGAACTGTCGCGGGCTCAACCCGCTGAACGGGGCTATCCAGGAGGGCTCCGACGCCGTGATCACACCAGACACGACAAGATCATCTCACCCCTGGCCAGCAGTTACGGGACAGGTCTTACCGACCTGCTCAAGGAATACGACAAGCTGGACTTCGTCCTCGGACATCCAAGCGGCAAGCAACGTCGACTCGGCAACCGTCGCAAAGAGTGCCCTACCCACCGACTCGGTGTATTGGCCGGCGAGTAGTGCCGCCACATCGAGAAGGCTATGGGCTGGTAGCCGTGGTTGCGCCCACATGGGTCACTACCCAGTGTGACCACTGAGCGGGTCCAGCTGGTTCCTCGTGGACGCTCCGTCGCTACGTTAACCTTTGGTCACAGAGCGTATCCGCGAGGGCCATGGTCGCTCTGTATCTACAGCTAAAATTGACCGAATCGTAATAATAGCGAGCGAATCTTGCGACTTCTCTCTCGAAAGCGAGAGGTTTGACGCAAGCCCTTGGAAGGGTGACACTGGTTGCGTGTTCTCTCTCGCATGCGAGAGGGAAGTCGCAAGGAGGTGGGAACGTGGAGTACGTGTCCGTGAGGCAGGCTGCCGATGGGCTAGGAGTGCACGACTCACGTGTGCGTCAGCTACTGCAAGCTGGCAAGCTCCAAGGTTCCCGAGTGGGCGGCCGATGGCTTGTAGAGGCCGACAGCTTGCAGGATCGCAAGCGGGCTGCCCCTGAATCGGGGCGACCGTTGTCTGCGCGCAACGCTTGGGGGGCTTTGGCGATCCTGTCTGGCTGTCGCCCGCTAGGCTTGTCGGACTCGGAGCGTTCCCGTCTCCTCGCGCGGCTGCGGAGTCTTGCCGAGAGCGGAGAAGTCCCTGCCTCGCGGATCCAGAAGCTTCTTGCTTCAAGGGCTGACGTGAGGCGCTACCGGGTTCATCGGTCCCTGCTGCCAGCCTTGATCGAAAATAGGGACGTCGTGCGCGCTGGCGCGAGTGCAGCACCGCGAGTGGGAGCTGCCTACGTGGCTCCAGGCCGAGCCGAAGTTTACGTGCACCCGGATCGAATTCGAGAGCTAGAGGAGGCCTTCGGCCTCGTGGCGGATGCCCAGCGAGGAAACCTGATCGTTCGAGTGCCGCCGGCCAGTGCTTGGCCGTTCCTGGTGCCAGATTCTCGAGCATCGCGCGAGGGGCATGACGCCCCCGCTTCTGTGGTGGCGGCGGACTTGCTTGACGCGCGGGAAGATCGAGCCAGCGTCGCGGCGGAAGGCATTCTGGAGCGCTTGCTGGCGTCCTCGGCGTTGGGTGGTCGGCGCAGAGGTGAGTGAGCCGAGAGTCCGCATCGTCTCGGACTTGCTGACAGGAACGGTTGCCGGGCTTTGGAGCACGCTCCTGGATCTGTCTGAGAGGGTGTCTAGTGACTGGATCCTGATCGGCGGGCAGATGGTGCTCCTTCACGGGTTGGAGCACGGCAGAACCCCGCCAGGCGTGAGCCTTGATCTCGACGTCTTGGCTGACGTGCTTTCCAATCAGAAGAGCCTCCGTCTGCTCGTTGCCGCGCTAGAGGCGTTGGGCTTCGAGTCGACAGGGGTCTCGCCTGAAGGCAAGACGCACCGGTACAAGCGAGTTGATGGCGAAGGGGTGCTCGCGGTTGACCTCCTTGCTCCAGACAACCTCGGAGAGCGAGCCGATCTCACAACCACGCCGCCGGGTTCGACTTTGGAGGTGCCTGGTGGTCGGCAGGCTGTGCATCGGACTGAAGCTGTGACGGTTCAGCTGGATGGTCGGGTTGGGGTTATCTACCGCCCCAACTTGTTGGGGCGATTGTAGGGAAGGCTGCTGCCTTGACCATCCCTACTGCCCCGAAGGACAAGCACTACCGGGACTTGGCGTTCTTGCTCTCGCTCCCTGGTGACCCGATCGCGATGAGGGGTCAGCTGCAGAAGGGGGATCGCAGGAAGCTTGCGGCAGCCAGTGCGTTGCATGACCCCGCTCATGCTGCTTGGCGGCAGTTGGATGATCTCGAGGCTGAAGCTGACGGGCAGGCCATGCTTCGCTTCCTGGCCCCTGCCTGAGTGCTAGTCGCCGCTCACTCGCGATCAGTGCCACACAACGACAAAGAGTCGGACCCAGTGGGACTGGGTCCGACTCTCGATGTCTGGCACATTTGCAGGTCAGCGAGCTGATCGTGCTGGTCCGGCTCTTGTGCCCCCGGCAGGATTCGAACCTGCGCACACGGCTCCGGAGGCCGTTGCTCTATCCCCTGAGCTACGGGGGCGCTGCCGCCGCTCTCGGCGGCGACGTGTAGAACATTACCAGCTCCCAGGGGGTGCCCCCGCACGGGTTTCGGGATGGCAGGAGGCGTCGGGGGAGGGCGGCCGGCCAGGCGCCGGGAGCTGGGCGAACGGCCGGTTCGCGTCCTCAGCGGAGGCTCTCGGGCGAGCGGTACCGGGCCCCTCTGGCCCAGCCCCACGGGCCCGCCGCGCCCTCACTCTCACCGCTCCCCCGCCGCGCCCTCCCCCTGCGCGATGGCGTCGGCCACCTCCTTCGTGCGGGCGGCTTCCTCGGCGGCGAAGCGTTCGGCGTCGAGCTGTTCGGCGATCTCCTCGTCCTGGGCCATCAGCTGGTCGAGGTTGGCGTCGCCTAGTTCGTAGACGCCCATGTCGACGTAGGCCTGCTGGAGGCGTTCGCCCCACAGGCCGATGTCCTTGACGCAGGGCACGATGCGGCTGAAGAGCAGCTTGCGGAAGAGGTGGAGGAACTCGGACTGCTCGCTGAAGGTCTCGGCCTCGGCTGCGGAGATGCCGAAGTTCGTGAGGACTTCCGTGCCCTTGAGGCGGTCGCGCATGAGGTAGCAGCCCTCGATGACGAAGTCCTCGCGCTCGCGCAGCTCGGCCTCGCTGAGCTGCGCGTAGTAGTCGCGCAGCGCCATCCGGCCGAACGCGACGTGCCGGGCCTCGTCCTGCATCACGTAGGTGAGGATCTGCTTGGGCAGGGGCTTGCTGGTGGTGTCGCGGATCATGCCGAAGGCGGCCAGCGCGAGGCCTTCGATGAGGACCTGCATGCCGAGGTAGGGCATGTCCCAGCGGGAGTCGCGGAGGGTGTCGCCGAGCAGGGACTGCAGGTTGGGGTTGACCGGGTAGAGCATCCCGACCTTCTCGTGCAGGAACCTGCTGTAGATCTCTGCGTGCCGCGCCTCGTCCATGGCCTGGGTCGCGGAGTAGAACTTGGCGTCGAGGTCGGGCACGGACTCGACGATGCGCGAGGCGCAGACCAGCGCGCCCTGTTCTCCGTGCAGGAACTGGCTGAACTGCCAGGACGCGTAGTGCCGGTGCAGTTCGGCCTTGTCGCGTGCGGACATCTTGGCCCAGTACGGCGTGCCGTGGAGGGCCAGCGCCTCGTCGGGCACGCCGAGCGGGTCGTCGGGGTCGACGTCGAGGTGCCAGTCGATGCGGGTGGCGCCGTCCCACTGCTTGTCCTTGCCCTTCTGGTAGAGGGCGAGCAGTCGTTCGCGGCCGTCGTCGTACTCCCAGCTGAAGCGGGCGGCGCCGGTGGCGGGCACCTGCCACTGGGGGTCACCGGCGGCGTACGTGTAGAGCTCGTGCGTCGGCATGGGGCCTCCTGGCTCCGCTGACTTGACGAATCCCGTGAGGTGCGTGGCTTGTTGGGGGCCTGGTGGTGGCTTGTTGGCAGGCTCACACGGCGGTTACCACGCGGTCAACAAGTCGCGCGGGAGGGATTGACGACCTTGCTGACAAGGAGTCTCATAAGAGGGAGCGCCAGAGACAACCATCGGTAACCCCCACCAGTGAGGTGCCTCAGCCATGACCACAGCCCCCGACGCCGCCGCGGAAGCCGCCACCGATGCCGCCGTGCTGCGGGACGCACTCGGCGCGCTCAAGGACAGGGAGCAGGTGGCCGAACGCCTGCTGGAGTCCTCCCGCAAGCACTCCTTCGACCCGGACACCGAGCTGGACTGGGACGCGCCCTTCGAGGAGGGCAAGTGGTTCTGGCCGCCGGAGCTGGTCTCGCTCTACGACACCCCGATGTGGAAGCGCATGTCGGAGGAGCAGCGCATGGACCTCGCCCGGCACGAAGCGGCGGCGCTCGCCTCGCTGGGCATCTGGTTCGAGATCATCCTGATGCAGCTGCTGGTCCGGCACATCTACGACAAGTCGCTGACCAGCTCGCACGTGCGGTACGCGCTGACGGAGATCGCCGACGAGTGCCGGCACTCGATGATGTTCGCCCGCATGATCACCACCGGTGGGGCACCCGCGTACCCGGTGAGCCGGTTCCACCACAACATGGCACGGGTGCTGAAGACGATCTCGACGACTCCGGGTTCGTTCGCCTGCACCCTGCTGGGCGAGGAGATCCTGGACTGGATGCAGCGGCTGACGTTCCCCGACGAGCGCGTGCAGCCGCTGGTCCGCGGCGTGACGCGCATCCACGTCGTCGAGGAGGCACGCCATGTCCGTTACGCGCGCGAGGAGTTGCGGCGGCAGATGCTGACGGCGCCGCGCTGGGAGCGGCAGTTGACGCGGGTCAGCTCGGGTGAGGCGGCGCGGGTGTTCTCACTGGCCTTCGTCAACCCGGACGTCTACACCAACGTCGGCCTGGACCGGCGCGCGGCGCTGGCGCAGGTCAAGGCGAGCGCGCACCGTCGTGAGGTGATGCAGAGCGGCGCGAAGCGGCTGACGGACTTCCTGGACGAGATCGGCGTGCTTCAGGGTGTCGGGCGCCGGCTGTGGCGCAGCTCCGGCCTGCTGGCCTGAGCCCAGGGCAGGCAGGGCAGGACAGGTAGGCAGGCGGCCAGGCAGGCAGGCCCCTGACCCCGGCGGGCCCGGGGCGGGCATGCGGGCCGGCGCGGCGGATACCCTGCCTGGCATGACGGTTCCGGCGTATCGACGCATGAGTGTGGAGGCTCGCCGTTCGCAGCTGATCCTCAGCGCGCTCGGCCTCTTCGCGCGGCGCCCCCCGGAGGACGTGTCGCTGGACGACGTGGCGGCGGCGGCGGGCGTCTCGCGGCCGCTGGTGTACCGCTACTTCCCCGGCGGCAAGCAGCAGCTCTACGAGACGGCGCTGCGGGCCGCTGCGGACGCGTTGGAGGAACGGTTCGCCGAGCCGATGGCCGGGGCGATGACCTGCCGGCTCGGTCACGCCCTGGACCGGTACCTGTCGTTCGTCGACGAGCACGACGCGGGGTTCACCGCACTGCTGCGCGGCGGCAGCGTGGTGGGCACCTCGCGGACGTCGGCGATCGTCGACGAGGTGCGGCGGGCCGCCGCCGACCAGATCCTGGTGCACCTGGGTGTGTCGGAGCCGGGCCTGCGGTTGCGGCTGACGGTGCGGACGTGGATCTCGGCGGTGGAGGCGGCGTCGCTGATCTGGCTGGACGAGGGCAAGCAGCCGTCCCTGGACGAACTGCGGGACGGCCTGCTGGACCACTTCGTCGCCGCCCTGGTGGCCACGGCTTCACGTGATCCGCAGACCGCGCAGGCTCTGCGCGCAGCGCTGGCCGCGGAACGGGCGGACGGCCCGGTGGGTGATCTGGCGCGCCGGGTGGCACCGCTGGTGGCGGACGCCGGCCACCTGTTCGGCGAGGCCTGAGCCGAGCTGTGAGACTGGCGGGGTGAAGAGCGAAGAGACCCCCTTTTTCGGCGGGCCCATGGACGGGCGCACGCTGCCGGTGCTGCTGGGGCCCACGGGACGGCCGCCGAAGCGATACGAGATCCCGGTACCGGACGCGGACGGCGGCACCTCCGTGGTGCACGTGTACCTCCTGGAGCCGGCCGGGGTGAACCGGTTGGGCCTGCCGCGTGGCTGGAAGTACGTGTACGCGCCGGACGGCGCGCCGCGCTGGAGCCCCAAGTGGCCGTGGACGAAGTCGGGCTGAGCGCGAAAGGTCAGGCGTGGAGGCTCAGGAGCACGAGGCTCAGGAGCGCGAGGCACGGGGCGTGGGCACAGATCGTGGGGGCAGGACGCAGAGCAGGAAGGGGACGGGCAACCGGGCGCAACCACCCGGCCGACTTGGTATGGACCATTGACATGGCTGGTCTAGTCCTATTCACTGCCTTGCAGGGGCTGCCCGCTCCGATCCGCGCCTCCCGACACCGCTCGGTTCTTCCCTGCGGGCGGCCCCCACCCAGGGCGCGCCGTCCGCCACCGAGTCGTCGTGCCGCAGCCGCGCGGCGGATCGGGCCGCCCGTGCTGCGGCCGTCCCCACCGGCTCCGCCACCGGACTGCCGCACCGCCTACGCCTGCCCCCCGAGTCCGGGGAGAGCGTGCCCGGGGGGCAGGCCCCAGGGGCCACCGGACGGCGTCCGGAGGTCAGCGGACCTCCCGACCGCCGCGCCCCTGCACATCTGACCGTCAGTCACCACTCACCGCGCCGGGCCGCACGCCGGGCGCCCCCATCGGGTGACGTTGTTGGGCGAGGTCGCCCAACACCCCTCGGACAATACGACTGCACGGTGGCACGCTTCCTGCACGTTCAGGAGGTGATCAGGTGTCAGGTGAGCCGCATGAGAGACGTGCATCGGGTGAGCCGGGTGGGAGGAAGCGCGCGCCGGTTGCGCAGGGTGCGCCGGCTGAGTCGCGGCGGGCGGGACGGCGGAGGCGGCGCGTCGGGCGGTCGGCGGGGCTGGTGGCGGTCGTCGCGCTCGCCCTGGTGGCGTCGCCGCTCGCACCCGCCGCCCCCGCGCCCGTCGCCGTCGCGGCCCCCGCTGACCGGCCGGTCAGCGAGCTGCTGACGCAGTTGCGCACGCTGTACCGGCAGGCGGGCGCCGCGACCCAGCAGTACAACGCGGCCGACTCGAAGCTGAAGCGGCAGCGCGCCGAGGTGGCCCGGCTGACGAGGCAGCTCGCCGGTGCCCGCTCCCGCCTGGACACCGAGCGGGCCGCAGCCGGACGGCTGGCGCGCCGGCAGTACCGCGGCGGCACGGACGGCCTCACGCCGTACCTGAAGCTGCTGCTCAGCCGGGACCCGGAGAAGGCCCTGGCCCACAGCCACCTGCTGAACCGGGTCGCCGACGGTCAGGCGCTGACCCTGCGGCGGCTGACCAGTGGCGAGCGCCGACTGGACCGGTCGGCCGCCGCTGCGCGCCGGGCGCTGGAGCGGCAGCGCCGGCTCGCCGAACGCCGCCAGGAACGGCAGGAGCGCGTCCGGGAGCGCATGGACGCGGTGGCGCGGCTGCTCGCCTCGATGGACGAGGACGACCTGTCCCGGCTGCGCGCTCTGGAGGACGAGCAGACGGCCGACTCGCAGCGCACGCTGCTGGCGTCGGGCGCGCTCGGCGAGGACGAGGACTCCCGCACACCCTCCGCGGAGGGCGCCCGCGCGGTCCGCTACGCGCTGGACCAGGTCGGCAAGCCGTACCGCTGGGGGGCCGAAGGGCCGGGCGCGTTCGACTGCTCCGGGCTGACGGGCCGGGCGTGGGACCGGGCGGGGCGGGACGTGCCCCGCACCAGCCAGGAGCAGTGGCGCAGTCTGCCGCGGGTGCCGCTGCGTGAGGTGCGGCCGGGCGACCTGGTCGTGTACTTCGAGGACGCGACCCATGTGGCGCTGTACCTGGGCGACGGGCAGGTGGTGCACGCACCGCGCCCCGGGGCCCGGGTGAAGGTGTCGCCGATCGCGGCGAACCCGGTGCTGGGCGCGGTCCGCCCCGACCGGGCGGTGGACCCGCTGCCGGCGTGGAACCGCCCGCCGCTCCCGGCCGGCGCCCTGACCGGCGACGACACGGGGTTCAACGGCAATGCGGACATCAACGGCAACGCGGACAGCAGCGACGGGGACGGCAGCGGCAGAGGTGGCGACGGCAGCGGGGACGGTCTCCCGGCCGCCCCCTGACCTCTCAGGTCCAGGGCGACGGCCGGGACGCGGCACGCGTGCCGGTCAGGCCGGAGCCACCTCGGCGAGGTAGGCGTCGGCCAGCGCCGGGTCGTAGAACCACTCCTCGAAGTCCGCCGGGTTGTTGAACCCGTTGGCGAACCGGTCCGCCACCGGCTGGAGTTGGCCGGCGGCGCCGATCAGGTTGAGCACGTGCTCGGGCGGCGGGGCGAGCATCGCGTTGGTCCACTTGGTGACGTGCTGGGCGGTGTTCCAGTAGCCGTCGAAGGTGGTCTGCATCCACTCCTCGTCGAACGGCCGGTCGCCGTGCCGCACGATGGAGTCGAGGTAGGAGGCGGCGCACTTGGACGCCGAGTTGGAACCCTGCCCGGTGATCGGGTCGTTGGCGACGACCACGTCCGCCACGCCGAGCACCGCGCCGCCGCCCGGCAGCCGGCCGATCGGCTTGCGCACAGTCGGGGCGTAGCGTCCGGCGAGCGTGGCGTTGGCGTCGGTGAGTTCGACGTTCGTCGCCCGTGCGTACTCCCAGGGCGTGAACTTCTCCATCAGTTCCAGTGTCCGGGCCAGGTGCTCGGCCGGGTCCTTGATGCCCTGGAAGGCGTCCAGCGGCCCGCCGGGCACACCCTCCCAGAACAGGATGTCGCAGCGGCCCGACGTGGTGAGGCTCGGCATGACGAACAGCTCGCCGACACCCGGGACCAGGTTGCAGCGGACGGCCTCGGTGCCGGGGTGCTCCGGCCGGGGTCCCAGGCCGTGCACGTAGGAGACGGCGAGGGCGCGCTGCGGGGCGTCGTAGGGCGAACGGGCCGCGTCCCGCTCGAACATGGACACCAGCTCGCCCTTGCCGGCCGAGACCAGCACCAGGTCGTAGGTGCGGGCGAAGAAGTCCAGGTCGGACACGGCGGCGCCGTGGATGACCAGTTGGCCGCCGCGCTGGGCGAAGGTCTCCATCCAGCCGGCCATCTTGACGCGCTGGTCGACGGACTGGGCGTGGCCGTCGAGGCGCCCCAGCCAGTCGATCGCGCGGCTGCTGTCGGGCGCGGCGACGGAGACGCCGAGCCCCTCGATGCGCGGCGCCTGGCTCTCCCAGAAGTTGAGGTCCAGGTCGCGCTCGTGCTGGAGCGCGGTGTGGAACATGCACTGGGTCGACATGACCCGGCCGCCGCGGATCTCGTCCGCGGTCCGGTTCGACATCACGGTCACCTCATAGCCGCGGGACTGCAGCCCGAGGGCGAGCTGCAACCCGGACTGGCCGGCACCGACGATGAGTATCTTCCGCATACGGTCTCCTTGCGTGATCAGGCGGTCGGGCGGGGCGGGAGGCCACCACGCCGGTGGGGAGGCCCGCCGACGAGCTTTCCCCCGGCGGGTGTTCCACCGGAACGGGTCACGCCGGGGTGAGTTCCACCGCGTGTCCGACCAGGGCGAGCAGCGCGTCGACGACGGTGTCCCGCTTCCGGGCGTCGATGACGATCACCGGCACCCGCTCGGGCACCGACAGCGCCTCACGCACGTCCTCCGCCTCGTACGCGGGCGTGCCCTCGAAGTGGTTGACGGCGACGACGTAGGGCAGGCCGCAGCTCTCGAAGTAGTCGAGCGCCGGGAAGCAGTCCTCCAGCCGGCGGGTGTCGGCCATCACGACGGCACCGATCGCGCCGCGCACCAGGTCGTCCCACATGAACCAGAAACGTTGCTGCCCGGGGGTGCCGAACAGGTACAGCACCAGGTCGGCGTCGAGCGTGATGCGTCCGAAGTCCATGGCCACCGTGGTGGTGGTCTTCTCCGGCGTGGCCGCGAGATCGTCCGTCTCGGCGCTCGCCTGCGTCATCAGCGCCTCGGTCGTCAGCGGCTCGATCTCCGAGACCGCCCCGACGAAGGTCGTCTTGCCGACACCGAAACCGCCCGCCACCACGATCTTGGTGGCGATGGGGGCCCGCCCGGTGTCCTTCTGCCACTCGTGCAGCGGATCGGTGTCGGAACCTGCGGTGTCAGAGCCCGCGGTGTCAGAGCCTGCGAAGTCCACCAAGCACCCTTTCCAACAGTGCGCGGTCGGGACGCCCGGCCGACTCCCGGCCGGTTCCGTAGACGCGGATGCGTCCCTGGTCGGCGAGGTCGCTGAGCAGGACGCGCACCACGCCGAGCGGCATGCGCAGCAGCGCCGCGATCTCCGCGACCGAACGCATCCGGCGACACAGCTCGATGATCGCCTGCATCTCCGGCATCACCCGGCCGCTACGCAACCCAGCGCTGTCGTGCGGCAGTTCACGCCGCTCCGGCCCCGCGGTGAGGGCCGGCGGCTCGACGGCCGCCACGAAGGTCTCCACCAGCAGCACGTGGCCGAAACGGGTGCGTCCGCCGGTGAGCGAGTACGGGCGGACCCGTGCGGGTTTGCGGTCTTCGGTGCGCGACGGCAAGGGGGGATGCGAGGTCACTGGTCCAACTCCATCGACTTGCGCAGCTCACTGCGGAGTTCGGGGGTGAGGACATGGCCGGCCCGGCCGACGAAGAGCGCCATGTGGTAGCCGACGACGCTCATGTCGCAGTCCGGCGTGGCGTGCACGCCGAGCAGCGAGCCGTCGCTGATCGCCATCACGAAGACCGACCCCTCCTCCATGCTGATCATGGTCTGCCTGACCTGGCCGCCGTCGATGAGCTTCGCGGCACCCACGGTGAGTGAGCCGAGGCCCGAGACGATGGTGGCGAGGTCCGCGCTGGAGCCCTTCGGCCCGCGGCGCGCCGGCTGCGGCTGCTCCGCTCCCTGGGCGGGGTCGGAGGACAGCAGCAGCAGGCCGTCCGAGGAGACGACGGCGACGGATCTCACTCCCGGCACCTCGTCGACCAGGTTGGACAGCAGCCAGCGCAGGTTCTTCGCCTCGCTGCTGGGGGTGTGCGCGGTGGTGGACGCGTTCACTGACGTGCCTCCTCGACGGATCCGTCCTTGTCATCCGCCCCCGGTTTGCCCTGCTGGTCGTGCGGGTCGTGCTCGTCGTGCTCGTCGCTGTGGCCGTTCTGGTCGTGCGAGTCGGCACGGCTGTGCGAGACGCGGTGTCCGTCCGGCCCTGGTGGGTCGGTCCGGTCGTCCCGGTCGGCGGCCGGTGACGCCTGGTCGGGGCCGGCACCGAGCTGTGCCGCCACCTCACGGTGGCCGTCCTTGGCGCCCTGGTGGAAACCACCGAGCCGCCGACGCAGTTCCTCGGCGTTGACGCCACTCGTACGGCCCTCCCGGCGCTGGTCGTCGCTCGCGGGCGGAGCCGTCAGGTGGGGGGTGCGCTTGGGCAGCCCCTTGTCGGTGACGCGCCGCGGCCCCGGCTGGGCCGGCACACCACCGCCCGCCCCGGCCGTCTGCGGTGCCTCGGCCGTCTGCGGTGCCTCCGAAGTCTCCGGTGCCTCCGGAGCCGACTGCGTGGGCGGTTCCGGCTCGCTGACCGGCTCCTGCACGCTGGTCGGCTCGGGAGCGCCGGCCGCCTCAGGGGTGTCCGCCGACTCGACCTCTGCCTCTGCCTCTTCCTCTGCGTCCCTCGCCTCACCGGTGACCGGTCGCGCGGTGGCCGGTTCGGCGGTGTGGTCGGCCTCCGGCGCGACAGCTGTCGCAGGGGCCGGCTGCCGGGGCTCCGGGGCGGCGTCGGGTGTGCCCGACGCAGGGCGGGAGGCGCGGGCGGGGAGGGTGTGCGAGTTGGCCTCGGCGACCGACCCGGGCAGCGTGGTGACCTGGCCCTTCGCAGTGGAGCCCACGGCCGGGGAGGGGCGGTCGGGCAGCAGCGCGCGGGGCAGGACCACGACGGCTGTGATGCCGCCCTGCTTCTGCTCGCGCAGCTGGACCCGGACGCCGTGCCGCGCGGCCAGCCGGGCCACGACGTACAGGCCCATGCCGAGTGCGTCGTCGTCCTCGGTGGACGGCGGTTCCTGCGCGGTCGGGTCGTCGAGCCGCGCGTTGAGCTCCGCCAGACGCTCGGACGTCATGCCGATGCCCTCGTCCTGGACGGAGAGCATCACCTCGCCGTTCTCCAGCATCCAGCCGGAGAGCTGGACTTCGGCGTCCGGCGGGGAGAACGCCGTGGCGTTGTCGAGCAGTTCGGCGACGAGGTGGCTGATGTCGTCGGCGGCGAAGCCTGACACCTGGGCGTGCGGCGGCAGCGACGCCAGTTCGACGCGCTCGTAGCGCTCGATCTCGCTCACCGCCGCGCGCAGCACGTCGAGCAGCGGGACCGGACCGGGGTGGTTGCCGCCGGCGTGTTCAGCGCCGGCGAGCAGCAGCAGGTTCTCGCCGTGCCGCCGCATCCGGGTCGCCATGTGGTCGAGGCGGAAGAGGGTGGCGAGCTGCTCGGGCTCGGCCTCCTTCTGCTCCAACGACTCGATCAGCGCGAGCTGACGCTCCACCAGCCCAAGGTTGCGCAGGGCGAGTTGCACGAAAGTGCCGTGCACGGCCCCGTTGAGGGCGTCGATGCGCTCCCGCAGGGCCTCCTTCTCCTGGCCCAGCCGCTCCCGCTCGCTGTTGAGGGTCTTCTTCGACGCGGCGAGCCGGACGGCCTGCGTCTCGGCGGAACCGGCGCGCTCGTCGAGCCGCGCCGCGGTCTCCTGCAGCGTGTTGACGGCTCGTACCACGTCGGCGAACTCGTCGTTGCGGCCGGTGTAGCGGACGGGTTCCTCACCGACGGGGTCGGCGGCGACCCGCTGCGCACCGAGCCGGACGACGGCCAGCGGACGGGCCATCGAGCGGGCGGCGTGCACTCCGGCGCCGACGGCCAGCAGCAGGCAGCCGCCCAGCAGGGCCAGGGCGAGCTGCAGCGCGGTCACGTCCTCGTCGCGGAGCTGCTCCAGCCTGGCCAGTTCGGCGGTGGCGAGCGAGGACTGCACGCCGCGCATCCGGTCGATGCGGGCGGAGAGCGTGGACTCGATGCGGCTCTGCTTCAGGTTCTGGTCGGCGGTGCTCAGCCGCGGCTGGTCAGTGAGGCGTTCCAGGTAGCGCTCGGCGGTGGCGACCTCGTTGCCGTTGACCGTCTTGCTGTAGGAGTCGCGGGCAGCGTCGCCGGCGAGGTCCTCGAAGTCGGCGAGGGACGCCTGCTCGCGGGCGCGGGCCTGCTGGGCGGCGGCGGTCATGCGCGGCTGGCTGCCGCCGGTCTCCAGCGCGGCGAGCAGCAGGCCGCGTGCGGCGGAGGCCTGTTCGACGGAACGTCCAAGGAAGGGCAGCGCGTGGGCGGTCTCGGCGTCGGCGGTCGCCGTGGACATCTCGCCCGAGCGGGCGGGCAGGGCCCGGGTGTTGGCCTCGGCGAGCGAACCGAGCGCCTGGATGGTGGCGGTGTAGGCGGCGTAGGCCTCCAGCGGGCCGCTGTCGCCGGCGAGGGCTTCCTGCCGGGTGACCGGAAGGGCGTCGAGCGTGCGGCGCACCTCGGCGGGTACGTCGTCGCGCAGTTCGGCGGCCTTGCGGTCCACCCGGGAACGCTGGGCCTGATTGCCGGGCTCGGCCGGGTCCTGGCCGTCACCCTCCTGCGCACTGCCGTCCTGGGCACTGCCGTCCTGGGCGCCCGGTTCTCCGGTGGTGCCGTCCGGTACGCCGGGGGTCTCCTGGCCGGGCAGTCCCTCACCGAAGCCCGGTTCCGGGGTCTCCGGTTCGTCGCCGGTTCCGCGCTGGGCGGCGAGGTAGCGGACCACTTCGTCGCGCTCGTCGGCAAGTACGTGGGCCAGGGATATGGCACGCCTGCTGGCGTCCGCCCGGTCCACCAGCTCCTGCGACTCCGACACCGCGCGGCTGGCGGACAGCACCGCGGGGGCGCCTGCGGCGACCACAGCGGCGGCGCACAGCACCACGGACACCAGGAGTCGGTTGCGCACCCGGGCACGGCGTCCCGGGGAACCGGTGCCGGCCTCCGGCTCGTGCTGCCCGCTGCCCCGAAGTCGCTTCTTGCCCACCCGCGCTCGCATTCTCGTCTCCGGCGCCCGGGGGGTTGCCCGGACGGCGACTCCTCACATGTGTGGCAGAGGCTCAGACACCGCCCTGTCGACGGCAACTGACCATTCCAGTGCCGCATCGACGCGGACACCCTTCCCCTGCCGGGCCACTCGAAGGAGTGAACAACACTCCGAACGACGTAAACAACTCCGGTTCCGCGTGTGCACGGTTCCCGCTGCTGAGGGGGCTTGGAATCCCCCATGGAGGCGTGGAAGGATGCCCGCCCGCAGCTTCACGGACGCGTCAATTCCGGTAGAACTCCGGCGGACCGGCCGAGACGCCCGCCCCGGGCATGACGGGACCGTCCGGGCAGCTCCGCCACCCGCCTGTTCGAAGGCCCCAGCGCGGGCCCGCCGGCACCCGGTGACGCGCGCTGGGGCAGACTGCCCCCATGCGTGTCGAAATGGTGACCGAACCGGGCAGCCCCGACGTCCCCAACGAGGACTACGTGGCGGCGGCGTTGCCCGCTTCGGGACACGGCGGGGCCCTGGTGGCACTGGACGGCGTCACTCCCCCACCGGGCGAGGACGGCTGCGTGCACGGAGTGCCCTGGTACACGGCCCGTCTCGGCGGAGCGCTGCTCGAACTGTCCACTTCGCGGCGGGATCTGACCCTTGCGCAGTGCCTGGCGGACGCCGTCTCCCGTACCTCCGCGGCGCACGCCCCAACCTGTGATCTTTCTCACCCGCGCACGCCGCAGGCGACCGTCGTCGTCGCGCGCTGGGACGCGTCGTCCGTCGAGTACCTCGTGCTGTCGGACTCGGTGCTGCTCGTCGAGCCGGTCGCCGGAGGGGTCCGGGCCGTGCTGGACCCCCGGCTCGACGACCTGCTGCCCGCCTTCCGCGGCCTGCCGCGCGCCGAACGGATCGCGGGAATCGAGGCGCTGCGCAACACGGCGGGTGGCTTCCACACCGCCGCCGCCGACCCCGCGGTGGCCGGGCAGGCCGTGACCGGCAGCCTGCCGCGCGACCAGGTGCGGGCCCTGCTGGCGCTGACGGACGGCGCGACGCGCTGGACGGAGGTGTTCGCGCAGGGCGACTGGCAGGCGCTGCTGGCGACCGTGCACAAGGAGGGGCCGCGGGCACTGGTGGCGCGGGTCAGGGCGGCCGAGGCCGCCGACCCCGACGGCACGGCCTTCCCCCGCGGCAAGGTCCGGGACGACGCCTCCGCGGTACTGGTCGAGTTGTCAACTTGACCCGGTCCTGGAAGGACCGGGCTCGGAGGTGGCGCCCAGCTGGCTGCTGGGGTGGGCTCCTCCGTCCAGACGCCCCGTTGCGGGGTGGCAGGGGCGCGTGACTCACGCCCCGCGGGCGCCCGGCGCCGTCCGCCCGGCGCCCGCGGCAACGTCAAGAAGCGCTTCCTCCCGAGGGTGAACACCCGCGGCTCCGCGCTGGATCATGCTGAACCCGTCCGCCGCGCCGCACCCGTCCTCCGCACCGCGTCCCACGGGCACCACCGAGCCCGCCCGGGCGGCTGACGAGGGTCAGGGTTCCTGGGTGGGGGTGTTGAGCCGGTGCAGCAGGCGGGCGAGTTCGGCGATCTCGCCGCGGTCCCAGGCGGCGAGCTTGCGCATGTAGCGCTGGCGCCGGGCCCGCCGCACACAGGTGAAGCGCTCGCGGCCGACGGAGGTCAGCTCGACGAGCGAGGCGCGGCCGTCCACCGGGTCCGGCGTCCGGGCGATCAGCCCCAGTGACTCCAGTGCACGCAGCTGGCGGCTCATGGTGGCCTTGCCGACGCCGAAGAACCCGGCAAGGTCCGTGGCGCGCTGCGCTCCGGCGTCCTCCAGCCGCTGCATCAGGCCGTAGGCGGCCGGTTCCAGCTCGGGGTGCACGGCTCGCGCCATCTCGCCCGAGGAGGCGCGGGCGCGGCGCAGGAAGACGGAGAGTTCCCGTTCGAGCGCCAGCAGCTCCGGGCCGGGACGCACGGGCGGGGCATCGGGGACGGTCGGGGCGTCGAGGACGGGCGGGGCGGAGGGAGCGGCGTCGCCGGGCGCGGCGGCGGGAGGCACCGGGGGTGCGAGGGGTGCCGGATGTGCGGGGGCCGGGGCGTGATCGCCCTCGGCTGGCTGGTCGGTACCGCCCTTGTCCACGTCTGCGCCCTTCCGGCTTCGGATCCTCGTACCGAGGATCGTGCTGCGGGCCCGCGTGCCCGGTCAGGACCAGTATTTCGCAGTTCCGCCCGGCCCGGACGCCCCTCCCCCGCGCCGGACGTCCCCCCGGGGAGGACGCGAGGCGCCGTCCGGCCGGGGTGCGGGCGGGCGGCGCCTCGCGGGGCGCGCAGGGCTGCCGGTCAGGCGGCCAGTGGCAGGTCCGCCGGGGCCGAGGCCGGGGTGAGCGCCAGGTCGAGCACCGTGCGCACGTCCGAGACGGGGTGCACGGTCAGGTGCCTCAGCACCTCGGCGGGCACGTCGTCCAGGTCGGGCTCGTTGCGCTTGGGGATGATGACGGTGGTGACACCGGCCCGGTGGGCGGCGAGCAGCTTCTGCTTCACGCCGCCGATCGGCAGCACCCGCCCGGTCAGGGACACCTCACCGGTCATCGCCACGTCGGGGCGGACCTGCCGTCCGCTGAGCAGCGACGCGAGTGCCGTCGTCATGGTGATGCCGGCGCTGGGGCCGTCCTTGGGCACGGCTCCCGCCGGGACGTGCAGGTGCACGCCGCGCTCCTTCAGGTCACCGACCGGGAGTTCCAGTTCGGCGCCGCGCGAGCGCAGGTAGGACAGCGCGATGTGGCCGGACTCCTTCATCACGTCGCCGAGTTGCCCGGTGAGAGTGAGCCCCGCGCCGCCGGTCTCGGGGTCGGCGAGTGAGGCCTCGATGTAGAGCACGTCGCCGCCGGCGCCGGTCACGGCGAGCCCGGTGGCCACACCCGGTACGGCGGTGCGGCGCTCGGCCGGGTCGTGGGCGGCCTCCGGCGTGTGGTGCGGCCGTCCCACCAGCTCCCGCAGGCCGTCCGCGTCGACCGTGAACGGGAGTTCCTGCCCACCGAGTTCGGTGCGGGCGACGATCTTGCGAAGCAGTCGGGCGAGGGTGCGTTCCAGCGAGCGGACGCCGGCCTCGCGGGTGTACTCGCCGGCGAGCCTGCGCATCGCGCCCTCGGTGACGGTCACCTCGTCGGAGGTGAGCCCGGCTCGCTCCAACTGGCGCGGCAGCAGGTGGTCGCGGGCGATGGTGACCTTCTCGTCCTCGGTGTAGCCGTCGAGCCGCACGACGTCCATCCGGTCCAGCAGCGGCTGCGGAACGGTGTCCAGCACGTTGGCGGTGGCGAGGAACACGACGTCGCTGAGGTCGAGTTCGATCTCCAGGTAGTGGTCGCGGAAGGTGTGGTTCTGTGCCGGGTCGAGCACTTCGAGCAGCGCCGCGGCGGGGTCGCCGCGGAAGTCGGAGCCGACCTTGTCGATCTCGTCCAGCAGCACCACCGGGTTCATCGACCCGGCCTCCTTCACCGCCCGCACGATGCGGCCGGGCAGGGCGCCGACGTAGGTGCGGCGGTGTCCGCGGATCTCGGCCTCGTCGCGCACTCCGCCGAGGGCGACGCGCACGAACTCGCGGCCCATGGCCCGCGCGACGCTCTCCCCCAGGGACGTCTTGCCGACGCCGGGCGGGCCGACCAGCGCGAGCACCGCGCCGCCGTCCCGTCGTCCGGTGGCGGGTGCCGGGGCGGCGTCGGCGCCCCCGCTGGCGGGCGCCTGCGCGGTGCGGGCGGCGCGGCGCCTGCGGACGGCCAGGTACTCGGTGATGCGTTCCTTGACGTCGTCGAGTCCGGCGTGGTCCGCGTCGAGCACTGCCTTGGCGCCGGGCACGTCGTAGGCGTCCTCGGTCCGCACGTTCCACGGCAGTTCCAGCACGGTGTCCAGCCAGGTGCGGATCCAACCGCCTTCGGGGCTCTGGTCGGAGGAGCGCTCCAGCTTCTCGACCTCCTTGAGGGCGGCCTCGCGGACCTTGCCGGGCAGGTCGGCGGACTCCACGCGGGCCCGGTAGTCCTCGCCCTCGTCACCGGGGTCGCCGTTCAGCTCGGCCAGTTCCTTGCGCACGGCCTCCATCTGGCGGCGCAGCAGGAACTCGCGCTGCTGCTTGTCGACGCCGTCCTGCACGTCCTTGGCGATGGACTCTGCGACCTCCTCCTCGGCGAGGTGCTCGCTGAGGAAGCGCACCGCCAGGCGCAGGCGGGCCACCGGGTCGGCGGTCTCCAGGAGTTCGACGCGCTGGGGCGTGGAGAGGAACGGGGAGTACCCGGCGTTGTCGGCGAGCGCGCCGACGCCCTCGATCTGCTGCACCCGGTCGACGACCTGCCAGGCACCGCGCTTGCGCAGCCAGCTGGTGGTCAGCGCCTTGTACTCCTTGGCGAGTTCGGCGACCGCTCCGGGCAGCGGCTCGGGCACCTGCTCGGTGACCTGGGTGCCCCGCACCCACAGCGCGGCGCCGGGGCCACCGGTGCCCGCGCCGATGCGGACCCGGCCGATGCCGCGGATCAGCGCGCCGGGATCGCCGTCGGCAAGCCGGCCCACCTGCTCCACCCGGCCGAGCACCCCGGTGGCGGCGTAGGTGCCGTCGATCCTCGGCACGAGCAGTACCTGCGGCTTCTCCCCCTTCGCTGCGGCGGCCTGGGCCGCCTCCACGGCGGCCCGCACCTCGCTGTCCGACAGGTCCAGCGGCACGACCATGCCGGGCAGCACCACTTCGTTGTCAAGCGGCAGCACGGGCAGAGTGAGCGTGTCCTGCGACAAAGTCATGGTGTCTCCCTCGGCAATGAACTTGAGCTGTATCGACTCAATGCATGCAGCCGCGCTCTTGTTCCCCGCCCGGCCCGCGTTCGCTGTGAGCGATCCGTGAGCCGTCAGCCCGCCCCCGCAGGACGCACCCACTCCCCGGACCACCGGCATCGCTTGTTCGGGGCGACGCTTATTCGGGCGACAGGGGCCACGGGCCGGCGACACCATGCCCCGATGGACCGACGCAGACTCAGCGCTCTCGCGCACACCGGCCGCCCCATCGCCGCTCCGCTCGACGACGCCACAGTCAACGCCCTGCTGGCACGGGCTCTTCCCACCGGGTCTGGACGCCTCCTGGACCTGGGCTGCGGCGAAGCCGCCTGGCTCAGCCGGGCACTGGCCGGGCACCCCGACCTGCTCGCCGACGGCGTCGACAGCGACACCGGCACGATCGGGCGCGCCCGCGCCGCCGCGGAACGCGACGGCCTGACCGGACGGCTGGCCCTGCACGCCGTCCCCGCCGCCGACTTCACCGCGCCGCACCGCTACGACCTGGTGCTCAGCATCGGCGCGAGCCACGCCTTCGGCGGACTGCTGCCCACCCTCGACGCGGCCCGCGCGCACCTGGCACCCGGCGGGCAGGTACTGGTCGGCGAGGGCTTCTGGGAGCGTCCGCCCGGCGAGAACACCCTGCGCGGCGGCTTCACCGCAGACGAGTTCGCCTCCCTCGCCGACACTGTTGACGCCGTCTCCGCGTCCGGCTGGACGCCGGTGCACGGCCACGTCAGCACCCCCGCGGAGTGGGACGCCTACGAGTGGCACTGGGTCGGCACGCTCGCGGCCTGGGCCCTTGACCACCCCGGCGACCCCGACAGCGCCGCCGCCGCACGGTTCGCCCGCACCCACCGGGACACCTGGCTGCACGGATACCGTGGCGAACTCGGCTTCACCACCCTGCTCCTGCGCCCGACCCCGGGGTGAGGGCAGGAGCGGCGGCGCTGCTCGGTACCCGCCTGAGCTGGTTGCCGGCAGTGGTGTGGCTGGGCGCCGCCGGTGCGCTCGGCGCTGTGCACACCGGGCCGGTCCAGGCGGCGGCGCGTGTGCTCTACGCGCGCCGGGGCGCGGCCGAGCCGCGCTGCTGGTAGCGGCGCAGCAGCGGCCAGAGCGCGATGCCGATGAGCAGGGCGAGGAAGTGTCCCCAGTTGGTCAGCGGGTCGGTGAGCGAGACGAGGTCGGAGACGACCATCGTGCCCACGCCGGCCAGCAGCACCCAGCGCAGCCACACCACGCGCAGCACCCCGGCCAGCGCTCCGGTGCAGGCCAGCACGCCGTAGCTGATGCCGTAGTCGAAGCGGGTCAGCGAGGACTCCGGCAGGTGGTCGAGCGCCACCGCGACCGCCACGGTCAGCTGCGTGGCGAGGGTGGCCAGCACGTGGCCCACGGCGAACACCGCCGCCGTGCGCCAGCCGCCGACGCGCCGCTCCAGGGCGGTGAGCACGAGTACGAAGCCGATGGTGAAGGGCGACAGCAGCGGGCCGGAGTGGAACAGCGCGCTGGCGACGAGCACGAACAGCGGCTCGTTCTTCAGGTTCTCCACGTCGGCGCTGGACCCGGCGAGCAGCCGCGTCACCGCCGAGGGGTCGGCGAACTCCACCAGCAGCGTCGTCGCGATGAGCAGCAGGCCGAAGCAGAAGGTGAACGGGGTTCCGAAGGGGGTGGGCAGCAGGCGCAGGGCCTGGCGGTGAGGTGCGACGGGAACGTGCTCCGGTTGAGAGGGCCGGGAGAGGGCGGGTTGATCGGGCCGGGAGGGGGCGGGTTGATCGGGCACGGCGGCGCCGGTCGTCCGGCGGTCCGTCGGTCGTTCCGACCGTGCCCACGTGCGCATGCCCGGCTCCTTCTGAGTGGGGCTCCGGCCGTCCGACGCGTACGGGGCCGTGCCCTGTCCTGCGGCCGAGTGTGCAGGTGCGGTGCACGTTCGCACACCTGGCCTTCGTCAATGTCAGTCGTTGAGGGCCCGACTGTCAACCGGATGGGTGAGGATGTCGGCATGCGCCACTCGTACGAAGTCGACGACGCACCGCAGGTGCTTGACCGCCGGGACGGGCCGTGGGGTGAAGTGGTGCTTCGCCGCCACGGCCGGCTGCTGCAGATCATCTCCAACGGGTGCTTCCTGATGGACACCTCCGACGGCCGCTCGGAGCGGCTGCTGATGCGGCACGCGCTGGCGGCCCTGGACGGTCGGGAGCGGCCGTCGGTGCTCATCGGCGGGCTGGGCGTGGGGTTCTCCCTCGCCGAGGCGGCCGACGAGCCGCGGTGGGGGCGGATCACGGTCGTCGAGCGGGAGCGGGCGGTCATCGACTGGCACCGGGCGGGCCCGCTGGCGGAGATCTCCCGGGCCGCGCTGGCCGACCCGCGCACCGAGATCGTGCACGCCGACCTCGTCGCGCACGTCCTCGACGGCGACGGCCGCTACGACGCGTTGTGCCTGGACGTCGACAACGGTCCTGACTGGACGGTCACCGACGGCAACCGGTCGCTGTACTCGCCGGACGGTCTGGCGGCGTGCGCGGCGCGGCTGCGGCCCGGCGGGGTGCTGGCGGTCTGGTCGGCCCGGCCGTCGCCGAAGTTCGAGGACAGGCTGCGGCTCGGCGGGTTCCGGGCGGTGACGACCGCGGAGGTCGCCGTGGCCCGCGGCGCCCCCGACGTGGTGCACCTGGCCGTCCGGCCCGAGTGACCCCCGGCCCGAGTGACACCTCCAGCCCGGGGGCGCATGCGGCCCGCCACGGGGGCGGCCCCCGCCGGCCCCCGGTCCGGTTCCGCGGTGACCGGCGCGGTTCCGCGGCGGCCGGCATAGCCGCCGCGTGTGTCGGCGCTCTACGCTGCTGATCAGTCATCTGGCGTGGGACGGGCAGGGCGGACGTATGGAGCAGAGGGACGCGGCGCAGCAGCAGGGCGCGCCGGCAGCGACGACACCGGGCGCACAGCGACGGGTGCTGGTCGTGGAGGACGACACGACGATCGTCGACGCGCTGGCGGCGCGGCTGCGCGCGGAGGGCTTCCTGGTGGAGACCGCCGGGGACGGGCCGACCGCGGTGGAGACGGCCGAGGTGTGGCAGCCGGACCTGCTCGTGCTGGACGTGATGCTGCCGGGCTTCGACGGTCTGGAGGTGTGCCGCCGGGTGCAGGCACGCCGGCCGGTGCCGGTGCTGATGCTGACCGCCAGGGACGACGAGACGGACATGCTGGTGGGGCTCGGCGTGGGCGCCGACGACTACATCACGAAGCCGTTCTCCATGCGTGAGGTGGTGGCCCGGGTGCACGTGCTGTTGCGGCGGGTGGAGCGTGCGGCGCAGGCGGCCGTGTCCCCGCAGTCGGGCATCCTGCGCTTCGGCGAGCTGGAGATCGACCACGCGCAGCGGCGGGTGCGGGTCTCGGGGCAGGACGTGCACCTGACGCCGACCGAGTTCGACCTGCTGGTGTGCCTGGCGCACTCGCCGCGTGCGGTGCTGTCCCGGGAGCAGTTGCTGGCGGAGGTCTGGGACTGGGCCGACGCCTCGGGGACCCGGACCGTGGACAGCCACATCAAGGCGCTGCGCCGCAAGATCGGCGCCGAGCGGATCAGGACCGTGCACGGCGTGGGGTACGCGTTGGAGACGCCCGCGCCGGCGACCGACGGCGGGTGAGGGCGCTGGACGCGGGACGCGCCGGGCCCATCCGGCCGTCGTGGCGGGCCCGCCTGTGGTCGTGGCTGCGGCCGGTCGACCCGTACCGCTCGGTGAAGGCGGCGCTGGGCGCACTGGTGATCGCCTCGGTGGCGATCACCACCTTTCTGATCTTCGTGGCGTTCCATTCGGCGATCGAGCTGCGGGTGATCGCGGTGTTCGCGGTGATCGCCTCGCTACTCGTCGCGCAGTTCGTGGCGCACGGGCTGGTGGCGCCGCTGGACGAGCTGACGGACGCGGCACGCGGCATGGCCGGCGGCGACTACTCGCGGCGGGTGCGCTTCGACCGGCGGGACGAGCTGGGCCAGCTGGGGACGACGTTCAACCGGATGGCGGCGGACCTGGAGTCGGTCGATCGGCACCGCAAGGAGCTGGTCGCCAACGTCTCCCACGAGCTGCGCACCCCCATCGCCGGCCTGCGGGCGGTGTTGGAGAACGTAGTGGACGGCGTGTCCGATCCCGACCCGGAGACGATGCGCACCGCCCTGCGGCAGACCGAGCGGCTCTCCGGGCTGGTGACGCATCTGCTGGACCTGTCACGGCTGGACCACGGGGTGGTGCCGCTGCGGGCCCGCCGGTTCGAGGTGTGGCCGTACCTGGCGAACGTGCTCAAGGAGGCCAACATGAGCAAGGGCCCCGGACACAGCCGTACCGATGTGCATCTGCACCTGGACGTGTCGCCGCCGGAGCTGGTGGCGCACGCCGACGTGGAGCGGCTGCACCAGGTGGTGGCGAACCTGATCGACAACGCGGTGAAGCACAGCCCGCCGCACGGCCGGGTGACGGTCCGGGCCCGGCCCGGCGAGCAGCCGCAGTCGCTGGAACTGGAGGTGCACGACGAGGGCCCCGGCATACCGCAGGGTGACCGTGACCGGGTCTTCGAGCGGTTCAGCCGGGTCTCCGGTGCGGACTCCGCACAGGACGGCGGCACGGGTCTCGGGCTGGCGATCGCGAGCTGGGCGGTCGACCTGCACGGGGGGCGCATCGTGGTGGCGGAGTCCACTCGCGGGTGCCGTATGCGTGTCACTCTCCCGGGTCCGGGCAAGACGGGTGATTGACGTAGGCTCGTTGCGCACGCCACCGGTCCGCCGGGTGACCTCCCGGTGAACCGCGGACGGCTGCGGCAGTAGGCCGCCGCAGCCGCGACGTCGTGTACCCCGCCATGTCCAGATGACTCGGAACCTCGTTTGTTTCCCGTCTGTGTGAGCGCACAAACACACCCGTGAATGTGACTTGCGCGACGAGAAGCGGGTGCGGACTGCACCGAAGGCCCTCGGGGGCGTAGCCTTGATTCCCGCTGTCCACCACGATGTGAAGCGGAAGAGGGCGGTTGCCGCCGTGTCGTCTCAGTCCCCGAATACCTCGAGCATCTCGACCGACCAGGACGGCCAAGGGAAGAATCCCGTGGCCGGCTTCGGTCCCAACGAGTGGCTCGTCGACGAGATCTACCAGCAGTACCTCCAGGACCCGAACTCGGTAGACCGGGCCTGGTGGGACTTCTTCGCCGACTACAAGCCCGGGAAGACGACGAGCGCCGCGCCGCCGAAGCCCGCCGCTGAGTCGCCGGCCGGACCGGAGCAGGCCGAGAAGCCCGCCGGGACCCCGGTGCAGCCGAAGGCCGCAGCGCCCGAGGCCGCCCCGCAGGCCCAGCCGAAGGTCACCCCTGCGGCGGCTCCGGCGAAGGCGCCCAAGGCGGAGCAGAAGGAGCAGCCGAAGGCGGCTCCCAAGCCCGCCGCGAGCCGGAGCGAGGAGCCTGCCGAGAAGCAGGACGGCCCCGAGTACGTGACGCTGCGCGGCCCGTCCGCGGCGGTCGTCAAGAACATGAACGCCTCGCTGGAACTGCCGACCGCCACGTCGGTCCGTGCCGTGCCGGTGAAGCTGCTGTTCGACAACCGCATCGTCATCAACAACCACCTCAAGCGGGCCCGGGGCGGCAAGGTCTCCTTCACGCACCTCATCGGCTACGCGATGGTGCAGGCGCTCAAGGCCATGCCCTCGATGAACCACTCGTTCACCGAGAAGGACGGCAAGCCGACGCTGGTCAAGCCCGACCACGTCAACCTGGGCCTCGCCATCGACCTGGTGAAGTCCAACGGCGACCGCCAGCTGGTCGTCGCGGCCATCAAGAAGGCCGAGGAACTCACGTTCTTCGAGTTCTGGCAGGCCTACGAGGACATCGTGCGCCGCGCCCGCAACGGCAAGCTGACGATGGACGACTTCACCGGCGTCACCGCGTCGCTGACCAACCCCGGCGGTATCGGCACCGTGCACTCGGTGCCGCGGCTGATGCCCGGTCAGGGCCTCATCGTCGGTGTCGGTGCCATGGAGTACCCGGCGGAGTTCCAGGGCACCTCGCAGGACGCCCTGAACAAGCTCGGCGTCTCGAAGATCATGACGCTCACCAGCACCTACGACCACCGGGTCATCCAGGGTGCGGCGTCCGGCGAGTTCCTGCGCCAGATGCACCAGCTGATGCTGGGTGAGAACAACTTCTACGACGACGTCTTCGAAGCGCTGCGCATCCCGTACGAGCCGGTGCGCTGGAACCGGGACATCGACGTCAGCCACGACGACGAGGTCACCAAGGCCGCCCGGGTCTTCGACCTGATCCACTCCTACCGGGTCCGCGGCCACGTCATGGCCGACACCGACCCGCTGGAGTACAAGCAGCGCAAGCACCCCGACCTGGACATCGCCTCGCACGGCCTCACCCTGTGGGACCTGGAGCGGGAGTTCGCGGTCGGCGGCTTCGCCGGCAAGTCCATGCTCAAGCTGCGCGACATCCTCGGCGTGCTGCGCGACTCGTACTGCCGCACCACCGGCATCGAGTACATGCACATCCAGGACCCCAAGCAGCGCCGCTGGATCCAGGACCGGGTCGAGCGCCCGCACTCCAAGCCGGAGCGCGAGGAGCAGCTGCGCATCCTGCGCCGCGTCAACGCCGCCGAGGCGTTCGAGATCTTCCTGCAGACGAAGTACGTCGGCCAGAAGCGCTTCTCGCTGGAGGGCGGCGAGTCCGTCATCCCGCTGCTGGACGCGGTGCTGGACTCCGCGGCCGAGTCGCGGCTGGACGAGGTCGTCATCGGCATGGCCCACCGGGGCCGGCTGAACGTGCTGGCGAACATCGTCGGCAAGTCCTACGCGCAGATCTTCCGCGAGTTCGAGGGCAACCTCGACCCGAAGTCGATGCACGGCTCCGGCGACGTGAAGTACCACCTGGGCGCCGAGGGCACGTTCACGGGTCTGGACGGCGAGCAGGTCAAGGTCTCGCTCACCGCCAACCCCTCGCACCTGGAGGCCGTCGACCCGGTCGTCGAGGGTGTGGCGCGCGCCAAGCAGGACATCATCGGCAAGGGCGGCACCGACTTCACCGTGCTGCCCGTGCAGCTCCACGGTGACGCGGCCTTCGCCGGGCAGGGCGTCGTCGCGGAGACGCTCAACATGTCGCAGCTGCGCGGCTACCGCACCGGCGGCACCGTGCACATCGTCATCAACAACCAGGTCGGGTTCACCGCGGCGCCCGAGTCGGCGCGCTCGTCGATGTACTCCACCGACGTGGCACGGATGATCGAGGCACCGATCTTCCACGTGAACGGCGACGACCCCGAGGCCGTCGTGCGGGTGGCGCGGCTCGCCTTCGAGTACCGCCAGGCGTTCAACAAGGACGTGGTCATCGACCTCATCTGCTACCGCCGCCGCGGTCACAACGAGGGTGACAACCCGCACTTCACGCAGCCGCTGATGTACAACCTGATCGACAAGAAGCGCTCGGTGCGCAAGCTGTACACCGAGTCGCTGATCGGCCGGGGCGACATCACCATGGAGGAGGCGGAGCAGGCGCTCCAGGACTTCCAGGGGCAGCTGGAGAAGGTCTTCACCGAGGTCCGCGAGGCCACGGTGGAGCAGACCCCGGTCGAGATGCCGCCGCCCACCGCGGAGTTCCCGGTGGCCGTGGAGACGGCCGTCAGCACCGAGGTGATCAAGCGGATCGCCGAGTCGCAGGTCAACATCCCCGACCGCGTCGCAGTGCACCCGCGGCTGATGCCGCAGCTCCAGCGCCGCATGGCGATGGTCGAGGACGGCACCATCGACTGGGGCATGGGCGAGACGCTGGCCATCGGTTCGCTGCTGATGGAGGGCACCCCGGTGCGCCTCGCCGGCCAGGACTCGCGGCGCGGCACGTTCGGCCAGCGGCACGCGGTGCTGCTGGACCAGAACACCGGTGACGACTACACGCCCCTGCTGTACCTCTCCGACGACCAGGCCCGCTACAACGTCTACGACTCGCTGCTCAGCGAGTACGCGGCGATGGGCTTCGAGTACGGCTACTCGCTGGCCCGCCCCGAGGCACTGGTGATGTGGGAGGCGCAGTTCGGCGACTTCGTCAACGGCGCTCAGATCGTGGTGGACGAGTTCATCACCTCGGCCGAGCAGAAGTGGGCCCAGACCTCCGGCGTCACGCTGCTGCTGCCGCACGGCTACGAGGGCCAGGGCCCGGACCACTCCTCGGCCCGGATCGAGCGGTTCCTCGCGCTGTGCGCGCAGAACAGCATGACCGTCGCCGCGCCGTCGCTGCCGTCGAACTACTTCCACCTGCTGCGCTGGCAGGTGCACAACCCGCACCACAAGCCGCTGGTCGTCTTCACCCCGAAGTCGATGCTGCGGCTCAAGGCGGCGGCCTCCAAGACGGAGGAGTTCACCACCGGCGGCTTCCGCCCGGTCATCGGCGACCTGCCCGTGGAGTCCGGCGAGGTGGACGCCGCGCAGATCCGCAAGGTCGTCTTCTGCTCCGGCAAGGTCTACTACGACCTGGACGCCGAGCGGAAGAAGCGCGGCGTCAAGGACACCGCCATCGTCCGCCTGGAGCGGCTGTACCCGCTGCCCAGCACGGAGATCCAGGCCGAGATGGCCAAGTACAGCGGTGCCGAGAAGTTCGTGTGGGCCCAGGAGGAGCCGGCGAACCAGGGCGCGTGGCCGTTCATCGCGCTGAACCTGGTGGACCACCTGGACCTGATCATCGGTTCGGAGCCGGTGCCGAACGCCGACCGGCTGCGGCGGGTGTCGCGCCCGTCGTCGTCGTCCCCGGCGGTGGGCTCGGCCAAGCGCCACCAGCAGGAGCAGCAGGAGCTCGTCAACCAGGTCTTCGACCTGTAGGGCGGACGCCGCGCCGCCACCGGGCCCGCCCGGTGGCGGCGCGGCACCTCACGGGGACCCTGCCGCGCCGCGGCGGGGTCCCCGTCCCCGTGGGGCCGGCGGCAGCCGGGTCCGCACGGGCACCGCGCTGCGCGGGCCGCCGCACCGCACCGGCCCACCGGCCCGACACGTCGCCGGCACATCGCCGGCACGTCACTGGCACGTCGCTGGCACGTCACTGACACGTTTCTGGAGAGCACGTTGTACTTCACCGACCGCGGTATCGAGGAGCTGGAGAGCCGTCGCGGCGAGGAGGAGGTCTCCCTTGCCTGGCTCGCCGAGCAGCTGCGCACCTTCGTCGACCTGCACCCGGACTTCGAGGTACCCGTGGAGCGCCTCGCCACCTGGCTGGCCCGCCTGGACGACGAGGACGCCGAGGACGAGTAGGCCGCGCCGGACGCCTGCCCGGCGCGCCACCGGGCGGCCGCTCACCGTCGCGTCGACAGGCGGGCCTTGACGGACCGCAGACGCGATGTATCGTGTTCTCTACGAGACGCGATATGTTGCGTCGTGCGCCAGCCTGGGAGGCCGCATGTCCCACCGGTCCGAGTGGTCCGTCGGCACACCGCAGAAGCTCACCTTCGGCGAACCCGTCGAACGGGTCAGAGTGCGCGTCTCCGCCGGGACGGTGAACATCGTCGGTACCGACACCCCGGGAGCAGGACCGGGGCCGGGGCCTTCGGAGAAGGCCCCGGCGGCGGCCGAGTTCGAGGCTGCGACGGGTACTTCGTCCGGGTCCGGTTTGACGTCGGCCACTGTGGAGGTCTCGGCGATCAAGGGTCCCCCGCTGATCGTCACGTTCGAGGACGGCACGCTGACCGTGGCGTACGAGGACATCACCTGGCACAACCTGCTCAAGTGGCTGGAAGGCCCCGAGCAGCGCCGCAGCGCCGACATCACCCTGGCGGTGCCCGTCGGCGCCGACGTCCGCGTCGGTGTGGTGGACGCGGCGGCCGTGGTCTCCGGCGTGGAGGGCAGCACCGAGATCCGCGGCGTGACGGGCGACACCACACTCGTCGGGCTCGGCAACTACGTGCGGGCCGACACGGTCTCCGGGAACGTGGCGGCCCAGGCCCTCACCGGGCGCCTCCGCTTCACCTCCGTCTCCGGTGACCTCACGGTGATCGACGGCGGCGCCGCCGCGGTGCGGGCGGACTCCGTCAGCGGCGACGTCGTGGTGGATCTCGCCGCCCCTGATCCCACCGCCCCCGATCCCACCGCCGGGCCGTATCCGGAGGCCGACCTCACCCTGAACACCGTCTCCGGTGACATCGCCGTCCGGCTGCCCGACCCCGCCGACGCCGTGGTGGACGCCAGCACCAAGGGCGGCACGGTCTCCTGCGCGTTCGACAACCTGCGGGTGGACGGCCAGTGGGGTGCCAGACGGGTGAGCGGAACCCTCGGCTCCGGCCGCGGCACCCTCAAGGCCGCCACCGTCTCCGGTGCGGTCGCCCTGCTGCGGCGTCCGCCCGCGGACGACGAGTCCAAGCCCCCGACCGGTGCCGCCTCCCTGCGTAAGGACGTCTGACATGCCTCCCGTCTTCGCCCACGGCCGCCTGCGCCTGTACCTGCTGAAGCTGCTCGACGAAGCGCCCCGGCACGGCTACGAGGTCATCCGCCTCCTGGAGGAGCGCTTCGAGGGCCTCTACGCGCCCTCCGCCGGCACGGTCTACCCCCGGCTGGCCAAGCTGTCCGCCGAAGGGCTGGTCAGCCACGCCACCGAGGGCGGACGGAAGGTGTACTCCATCACCGACACCGGCCGCCGCGAACTCGCGGACCGGCAGGCCGAACTCGCCGAGTTGGAGATGGAGATCCACGAGTCGCTGGCCGCACTGGCCCGTGAGATCCGCGAGGACGTTCGCGGTACCGCGAACGACGTGCGCCGCGAGATGCGCGAGGCCGCACGTGAGGCCCGGGCCGCCGGCGAGCACGCCGGCGGCGAGGGCACGGACCCGCAGGAGGGTGCGTCCGGGGGCGCCTGGGGGGACAGCGACGCGTGGCGGCAGGCGAAGGAGGAGATGCGCCGCGCCACACACGAGTGGAAGGAACAGGCGCGCCGGGCCCGGGCGGAGAGCCGCAAGGCCAAGGAGGACGCGGCACAGGCCCGCAGGGACGCCCAGCGCGACGCCCAGGAGGAGGTGCGGCGGATCGCCCGGCAGGTGCAGGACCACGTCCAGTCGTACGCCCAGGAGGGCGACTGGCAGCGGGCGGTGCGGGAGGGCATGGCCGAACTCAGCAAGGAGATGGGCACCCTGGGCCGACTCACCGGGAGCTGGCCGCCGTACGGCCGCACCGGCACCGACACGCGCCCGTCCGACGACGCTGCCGACGCCTCGGGTCCGGCCGGCGCCGCCGGCACCGCGGATCCGGCCGAGCACGCGCCCTCGGAACACGGCACGACCGAGCACACCGCGCCCGAGCACCCGGCGGCTGGGAGCGGAACCACGGCAGGCGCACAGGCCGAGTGGCATTCTGGCCCGGCCGGTGTCTACGCCGCTCCGGACTGGGCGGCGGAGCCCGCCGCCGGGGTGTCCGACCCGGCACGCGAGCTGACCCGCCTGCTTGACCGGTTCCGGGACGACATCCGGGACGCCTCCCGCGATCACGGCGTCGACCAGGAGCAGTTGCGGGAGGCCCGTCGCCACCTCTCCACCGCCGCCGCCCACATCGGCGTGGTGCTGCGCCCACCGCACGCCCACTGAGGCCGCCCACTCCCGCTCGCCCCACCGCCCACCCGCCCGCTCTCTCGCAGTCCCGAAAGGAAGCGGTGAGCGAGGGGTCACGGGCAGAGTCACGGGCGGGGTCAGAGGCGGGAATGGCGGTCCCAGCCACCTCGGCCCCGACCACCCCAAGGCCCCACCGCCGCATGCCCGACCACCCCGGGAGCCACCTCAGGGCGCTTGCGCCTCAAGGCGCTTCTCGAACCAGTGGTCCGCGTAGGGGCCGTGGTGGTAGGCCGGGATCTCCACGTATCCGTTCCGGGCGTAGAGCGCACGGGCCTCCACCAGGTCCCGTCGTGTGTCGAGCCGTACCGCCCGCGCACCGAACCGGTGAGCGGCACGTTCCACGGCGGCCAGCAGTACCGCGCCGCCGCCGCATCCGCGATGTTCGGGGCGGACGAACAGACGGGCCAGTTCCACCACTCCGGGTTCCAGCCGCCGCACCCCGGCACAGCCGACCGGTTGCTCACCCCGGTACGCCACCAGGAACTCCCCCTGCGGTGGTGCCAGATCCGTACTGGGCTCGTCGGCCATCGCCGCGCTCACCTCGTGCGGTTCGGCCGGTCGACCGTGGTAGCGACCGACGATCTCCGTGTAGTAGGCGCGCAGCAGCGAGACGGCCGCCGACCCGTCGACAGGTGCAGAGTGCACGTTCCATTCCATCCGGCCATTGTCGCGAGGGACGCAAGCGCCTTTTCCCGGCGCGCGCAGCTGCCTGGGCCAGAGGATGCCCGGTGACCTCGGACGCAGGGACGCCGCAGAGGCGGGGCGGGACCACGTTCCGGATCACCCGAGCCGCACCTTTTCGGTCGTTCCACGGATGATCTTACGGAATGCTCGCATTCAGCCGTTCCCGGTACTACGTTGCTGCCGCACCGACCAAGCGCCAACGGGCACTCACCGGGCGTCGACCAAGCACGGGCTGACAAGAGGGAACCACCCATGCGCACACGCACGTTCGCGGTCCTCGCGTCCGCCGCCGCATTCGCGACCGTTGTGGCGACCGCGCCCACGGCTGCCGCCGAGCCCAACCCGCCCGGCTGTGGCAAGGGCAACTTCTGCGCCTACACGGGCCAGAACCAGACCGGACGCTGATGGTCCGATCGGCGGGCGGCTGGTCCGGCAGCGCCGCTGTCGGCTCCGTGTTCAACAACGGCGTGCCCTACCCGGGCGCGGACCACATCCAGCTGACCTGGACCTACAACGGCAGCACCTGGACGCGGTGCCTGCACTACAACCCCGGACCGGGCCAGTACAAGATCAACTTCACGTCCGGCGTGGTCATCAAGAGCGCCCGGTGGCGCGGCGAGTGCTGACGCCCGTCGCCGCACCGAGCCGCGCCGCCTGAGGACCCGGCTGCCGGCCGCCTTCGCCCGCCGGCCGGCAGCCGCCGCCTCTTCTCCCCTGGCCGCCGTCAGCCCGCGAGTCCGTCAGTCCGACGGGCAGCGGTGAGCGTCCGCGTCACCCCACCGCTTGCGGTACTGCCCGGCGCCGAAGTTGCCGCACTTGAGAACGACCACCGGCCCCGACACCTCGTCCTTGATCACGTAGACCGGCTTGTCCACCGGAACCGCCACCGGGCGCTTGTCGCGCGTGAAGTCCAGCACGCCGGTGCTGCCCTGCACGCTGTTGTCGGAACTGCGGAGCTTGGCCGAGACGGTGGCCCGGTCGAAGTCGGGGTTGTTCGAGGTTCCCCGGGCCAGGTTGACGGCGTGTGCCAGGACCTTCAACGCGTCCCAGCCCAGTGCCGGGTGGCCGTCGTTGAGCATGATGTCGTCGCGGCCGAAAGCGTCCTGGTAGCGGGACACGAACGTCTCGACCTCCAGGGTGGGACGGTCGATGCCGGGCACGGCGTGAGCGACGTGGTGCAGGGTCAGCCCGGGGTAGCGGGCGACCGGGTTCTCCTCCTGGATCAGCGAGTTGGTGAGGTCGTCGCCACCTAGCACGGTGATCCTTCCCCCGCAGGCCGGTACCTTCCGGAACTCGTCGAGGAAGGCGAGCATCTCCCGTGCCCGCGCGGCCCAGAAGACCACGGTGGCCGGTTCCTTCGCCAGGGCCGCACAGGCCTGCGTCGCCAGGTCGTTGGCGCTGACGGGTATCCGGCCGCCCTCCGGCGAGTAGCCCAGCACGCTGACCGAGTCGCCGATCTCCTGCCGGAACGCGGCGACGAAGTCCTCGCCGAGGTTGCTGCTGTAGGGGTCGTCCGGGTCGTTGACCACGACCACCGACTTCGCCGTGCCGAGGCGGCCGTCCGGCAGCGCCACGGAGTCCTCGTGGCGGAGGAAGGAGACCGCCGCCTGTGCCGCACGGCGGTTGATCGGTGCGACCTGGTAGTACTGCGGCGACTGCTCGATCATCTCGTCAGCCGTGGCCGAGGTGCCGACCATCGGCAGGCTCGCGCCGTCGAGGGCCTTGATGGCCTTCTTGGTGCCGGGCCGGCTCTGGCCGAGGCCGATGACACCGACGATCTTCTCGTCCGCCGCGCGGTCCCGGATGTGCTCGGCGACCTCCTCGGCGTACCCGAAGAGCGGTCCGGCGTTGGCCAGCAGTACCCGGATGCCGACCTTGCGGCTGTTGTTGCGGGCTTCCTTGATCAGCTCACGCTGCTGCAGCGCGACACCGCGCAGTTCGGGCAGCACCCCGCCCTCGACCAGCTCCGAGAACGTCGCCCCCGCGGTGAACGGCGCCAGGTGGACGACCGTCCGCACCTCGTGCCCGTGGGCGGCGAGTGTGTCCACGTCCGCGTTGTTGCGGGCGATCATCGCCAACAGCGGCTCGTACTGCTCAGCCATGCCGGAGAACGGTTCCGTTCCGTCGCTCAGACCCAGGCAGCCATGGCCGTTGCGGGAGGGGAACTGCATCGCGGGGCACTGCTGCGCGCCGCCCGCGAACGTCGGAAGTGGTACCCCGGCGGCACCGAGGCCGCTGTACACCAGACCCAGCGCCACCACCACGGTGACGGACTGCAGCGCGGCGGCGATGCGCGGCGAACCGGTCGGGCCCTGCCGGTCGGGGATCTTCGGGTGCTCGTCGAGCCACTCGGGCACCCCGTCCGCGGGGGTGGCGCCCGGATCGCTGACCTGGACGGCCGCCGCGCGCAGCGGCCCGCCGTCCTCGGTGAGGGTGTGGGCCGCCGCCGCGGGCGACGTCGCGATGCCGATCCGGAGGGCGTCCGGCCGGCCGGGGCCGGTCGCGGCCACCACCACGGTCCCGGTGGTGGCGAGGTGCTCGACCGCCGAGAGGTAGGCGGCCAGGAAGCCGGGCACCGGATCGCCCGCGGCGGCGGCCGGGCGACCCGGCCGCCGGCCGCCAGGGGGCCCGGGTTCGGCGGCCTCCGACAGCAGGATGACGAAACGGGTGGTGCGGCGACGCCGCCAGGGCGACCACCAGCGTCCGCGGAACGCCCGTTCCAGGTCCGCGAGCAGCGCCCGGGTGAGGACCGCGTCGATGTGTTCGGGGGTGTGCAGCCGGCCGCTGCCGGCCAGGTGCACCGCACACTCCAGGAACCCGTTCTGGCGGGCGCGGAGGGCGACCTGAGCCCAGCCGGCGAACCATCCGCGCATCATGCGCCGTTCCAACCGCCAGCCGTACAGCGGCTGCACCAGTACTCCCCACAGCCACAGAAGCAGCCCACCGAACCACGGCAGCACGTCCACCAGGGGAGGCGGCCCGCCGGGGTGCCCGGGGTAGCGGGCGCGGTGCAACTGGCGGCGCAGTTCGACGGCTTTGGCGTCGCCGCCGCGGCCGGGCAGCGACGCCTCGACCACGACACGCATCACGTCGTAGTCGCGGAAGGCCAGCCGTCCGGTGTCGGCCGGGCGGGTCTCCCGCAGTCCGGCTGCCAGGTCGTCGTAGAACTGGACCCGGTCGGCGGCGGACGGCACGTGGTCCGGCGGCCACAGCGCGACGGGTGCGAGCGGCCGGGACGCGCTGTCGATGCACCGGTCCCTGAGGCCCTGCACCACCGAGCGGGCGGCGTCCCCCTGGTCCTGCTGGGCGAGCAGCAGCAGGACGGCGGCGGTGCGGCTCCTGGGCGGTTCGACCACCAGCGAGTCGAACGCGTCCAGCAGGGCGTCCAGTTGCCGTAGCGGCGGAATCGCGTTTTCGGGCGTGGCTCTCACGTCGATGGTCATCTCCCCCGTGGCGGACGACCACCACACGGGTGCGTCCACCGGTAAGCCGTGGGCGCCTCACCTGCCCCCAGGAGCGCCGCGGTTCACCCTTTTTACCCTCTGCTCATGACCACCAAGCGCAGAGTCATCACCTGTTGCACACTGGTGACACAGAAGACGGGAGGAGTCGGGCCGTGCTCAGACCGTGAGCACCACCTTGCCGAAGAGGTCCCCGGCGGCCATCTTCGCGAAGCCCTCCGGTGCCCGGTCCAGCGGCAGGGTGGAGTCGATGATCGGCCGCACGCCCTTGGCCGCGCAGAAGCTCAGCAGCCCGGCCAGTTCGTCCTTGTCTCCCATCGTGGAGCCGACGATCTTCAGTTCCAGGAAGAACACCCGGTTCAGCTCGGCCGCCGGCGGGTTGGGTCCGCTGGTCGCACCGGAGATGACGAGGGTGCCGCCGGGCTTGAGCGACTTCACCGAGTGGGACCAGGTCGCGGCTCCGACCGTCTCGATGACGGCGTCCACCCGCTGCGGAAGCCGGGCGCCGCTCTCGAACGCGGCCTCCGCGCCGAGTTCCTCGGCCCGGGCGCGCTTCGCCTTGTCGCGGCTGGTGGCGAACACCCGCAGACCGGCCGCCGCGCCCAGCACGATCGCCGCCGTGGCGACACCGCCGCCGGCGCCCTGTACCAGCACACTGTCCCCCGGACGCACCCCGGCGTTGGTGAAGAGCATGCGGTAGGCGGTGAGCCAGGCCGTCGGCAGGCAGGCGGCCTCGGCGAAGGACAGCTCCTTCGGCTTCGGCAGCACGTTCCACTGCGGCACGGCGACCCGCTCGGCGAACGTGCCCTGGTACTTCTCGGTCAGGATGGAACGCGGTTCGCGCGGTCCCACGCCGTGGCCCGTCTGCCCGATGACCGAGTGCAGGACGACCTCGTTGCCATCGGCGTCCACCCCGGCGGCGTCGCAGCCGAGGATCATCGGCAGCGACTCCTCGCCCAGCCCGACCCCGCGCAGCGACCACAGGTCGTGATGGTTGAGTGAGGCGGCCTTCACGTTCACGGTGGTCCAGCCCGGCGGCACGTCAGGTTCCGGCCGCTCCCCCAGCTCCAGGCCGTTCAGCGGCTCGTGCGGGTCGATGCGGGCGGCGTAGGCAGCAAACATGATCCTCAAGCTACGCCGCCCGTCCGCGCGACGGAACCAGGCACCCGTGTGACACGCGCCGCGCCCGGCCCGGCCGCCGGGCGGGCGCGGCACGCACCACCGGTGGGCACCGGCGGGGCTCAGTCCCTTCGGTACTGGGCGGGTGACCCGGCCGTCGCCGGGTCCTCCACCGCTCCTGCGGTGCCGCGCCGCACCCGGAAGGAGGTGAGCGTGGTGACGGGCGAGTGCGGGTCGCGCCGGTCGGCGACGACCCGCATCCGCGTGGTCCAGTGCGCCGCGGTCACCTCGTGCACGTCGTAGCCGTAGCGGTTGCCCTCGAAGTACTGCAGGTGCGGGTTGGCACGTCCCATCAACGGCCCGTTGGCGGCGTTCCACGTCGGGCTGTAGGCGGAGGAGGAGACGGAGTGAGCGGTGAACTCGGTGCCCAGTACGGGCGAGTCCGGGTCGTCGAAGTCCACCCGGACGTCGTCGACGAACGCGGAGTGCCAGTCGCCGGTGACGACGACCAGGTCCTCCAGGCCGGCGTCGTGCACCCGGCCGAGCACCTCCCGGCGCTCGTTCAGGAAGCCGTCCCACTGGTCGGTGAACATGAACGGGCCGCCCGGCCGGCCCCGCAGCTGGCTGAGCATGATCGAGTTGGCCCAGCAGTGCCAGGTGTCGGGCGCGCGCTCCACGCCGCGCACCAGCCAGTCCTTCTGCTGGGCGCCGAGGATCGTGCCGTCGGGCAGGTTCTGCGCGGACCGGTGGGACCGCAGGTCCAGCACGGTCAGTTCCAGCAGCGAGCCGAAGCGCCTGGTGCGGTGGATCACGGGGTCGGGCAGCGCGGCGGCCGGGCCGTCCCGGTCGTCGCGGTGCGGCATGTGCTCGTACCAGGCCTGGTACGCGGCGGCGCGGCGCTGGAGGAACGGTGCTCCGCCACCGGTGCCGCTGTAGTCGTTGACGACCTCGTGGTCGTCCCAGGTCAGGAACCAGGGGTGGGCGGCGTGGGCGTCGCGCAGCGAGGCGTCGCCCTTGTAGAGGGCGTGCCGCCTGCGGTAGTCGGCCAGCGTGAGGGTCTGCGGGCCGTCGTGGTCGCGAACGTGGTCACCGCCGACGGGACCGTGCTCGTAGATGTAGTCGCCCAGGTGGACGACGAAGTCCAGCTGCTCGCGGGCGATGCCGCGGAACGCGGCGTAGTAGCCGTCGTGGAAGGCCTGGCAGTTGGCCGCGGCGAAACGCACGGCCGTGCCGCCGGTGGCGGCCGTCCTGGTGCGGCCGGTGCGGCTGGTCCGGCCGCGTGCGGTGAAGGCGTACCAGTAGTGGCGCCCGGCCTGGAGCCCGCTGACGGGGACGTGCACGCTGTGCCCGAGGGTGGACGACGCCGACGTGGTACCGCGGGCCACCACCCGCCGCAGCGCGGAATCCTCGGCGACCACCCAGCCGACCTCCACCACGTCCGGCAGTGCCTGTTCGGCGGCGAGCGGTTCCGGGGCCAGCCGCGTCCACAGCACGACGCCGTGCGGCAGCGGGTCGCCGGAGGCGACGCCGAGGGTGAAGGGCGCCGGGTCCCAGTCGGCGCCGAGCGCCTCGGCGGCGCTGCGGGCTGCCGCCGGGGACAGGCCGGCGCTCAGCGGCCAGGCCGCGTTGAGGGCTCCGGCGGCCCCGGCGGCCTTGAGCAGGTCGCGGCGGTTCAGCTTCATGCCCGGCCTCCTGCCTGGCGCAGGGTGAGGGAGAGTGCGTCGGCGTAACCGTCGTTGGACGTGCCGCCGCCGGCGCGGGTCAGCACGAGTTGCAGCCGGGCGGTGCGGGACCGCGGCGGGAGGGCCGCCTCGGCCGTGCGGCGGAACAACCCCGTGGTGTGGGAACGCTCCTGGGCGGTGACCGGGCCGAGCACGGCCAGTGCCAGCGGGGTGCCCTGCCCGTCGCGGAACTCCACGGACAGCCGGGCACCGTCCTGCTGCGGCGCGTAGCCGCCGAGCCACGCCTCGACGGCGAACCGCACCCGTCCGGCGTCTACGGCCTGCCTGCCGGTCGCGCCCCGCTCGGGCAGCGCGACGTCCTGCAGCAGCACGGTGCGCGGCGAATCGCCCCCGCCGAAGAAGCGGCTGCCGCGCTGCGGCGGGCCGGGGTCGGTCCGGGTGGGGTAGCCCTGGCCGAGGTCGTATCCGAGCAGCGCGGGTGCGCCCTCGGCGAGGGTCCAGCCCGCTACGGACGTGACGGGCTGTGCCGTCCCGCCGGGTCCCTGTTCTGCGTCTCCGTTGACCACGAGGTTCACTGTGTCGAGCCCCCAAGGGAGTGAGCCGAGTGACACGAACGTGTCACCTGTGCGCGGCTCAGCACAGCAGAACCCCTTGAACGCGGGGTGAAGTTCGGAGGACCAGCCTCACTTGTACAGACAACTTACGGGCCCGGCAGCGCTTGCGGATACCGGAACCGGCAGCGGTAAGGGGCGGTACCCGGCTGTCCGCCGGGTACCGCCCCTTGGCGCGCCTCGAATGCCACGCCTCGACTTCCGCGTCTCGAAACGCCGCGCTTCTGCGCCCGGGGTCAGAGCACCTTGGAGAGGAAGCTCTTGGTCCGCTCGTGCTGCGGGTTGCCGAGCACGTCACGCGGGTTGCCGTACTCGACGACCACGCCGTCGTCCATGAACACCAGCGAGTCGCCGACCTCGCGGGCGAAGCCCATCTCGTGGGTGACGACGATCATCGTCATGCCGGACTCGGCGAGGTCGCGCATCACGTCGAGCACCTCACCGACGAGCTCCGGGTCGAGCGCCGAGGTGGGCTCGTCGAAGAGCATCAGCTTCGGCTCCATCGCCAGCGCGCGGGCGATGGCGACACGCTGCTGCTGGCCGCCGGAGAGCTGCGTCGGGTAGTTGCCCGTCTTGTCGCCGAGGCCGACCCGGTCGAGGAGCTTGCGCGCCCGCTCCCGGGCGACGGCCTTCGACTCGCGCTTGACCTGGATCGGCGCCTCCATGACGTTCTCCAGCGCCGTCATGTGCGGGAACAGGTTGAAGCGCTGGAACACCATGCCGATGTCCTTGCGCTGCGCGGCGACCTCGCGGTCCTTCAGCTCGTAGAGCTTGTCGCCCTTCTGCCGGTAGCCGACCAGCGTGCCGTCGACGTACAGGCGGCCGGCGTTGACCTGCTCCAGGTGGTTGATGCACCGCAGGAAGGTCGACTTTCCGGAGCCGGAGGGGCCGACCAGGCAGAAGACCTCACGCGGCGCCACCTCCAGGTCGATGCCCTTGAGCACCTCGACCGGGCCGAAGGACTTGTGGACGCTCTCCGCCTTCACCATCGGATTCATGCGCCGGTCCCTCCAACCTGGTTAGGAGCGCGCAGCGAGAGAAGCTGCGCTCTGACTTTCTGCAACGGGGTCGGTGGCAGCTGGCGGAGGGAGCCCTTCGCGTAGTGCCGCTCGATGTAGAACTGGACGATGCTGAACACCGTGGTCATGATCAGGTACCAGATCGCCGCCACGAACAGCATCTCCATCACGGCCAGCGAGGAGGACGAGACGTCGATGGCCACCCGGGTCACCTCACCGAAGGTGATCACGTAGGCGAGCGACGAGGTCTTCAGCATGTTGATGAACTCGTTGCCCGTCGGCGGGATGATCACCCGCATGGCCTGCGGCAGGATGATCCGCCGCAGCGTCCGCGCCCGGCTCATACCGAGCGCCTGGGAGGCCTCGGTCTGGCCCTCGTCGACCGACTGGATGCCCGCTCGCACGATCTCGGCCATGTAGGCGGCCTCGTTCAGCGCGAGACCGAGCAGGGCCGCCATGAACGGCGTCATGAAGTCGGTCATCTCGTCCCGGTAGAACCCGAGGTTGATGATCGGGAAGATCAGGGCGAGGTTGTACCAGAGCAGGAGCTGCAGCAGCACGGGCGTGCCGCGGAAGATCCAGATGTAACCGTTGGCCACGGCCGAGGTGACGGGGTTCTTCGACATCCGCATGATCGCGAGCACGATGCCGAGCACCACGCCGATGACCATCGAGAGCACCGTGAGGCCCAGGGTCTTGCCGGCGCCCTCCACGAAGCGCTCGGCGAAGACGTAGTCCGGGATGATGCTCCAGTTGATCTGGGCGTTGGAGAACGCCACCCCGATCAGGCCGAGCAGGCCCAGGACGACGACTCCGCTGACCCAGCGCCCGTAGTGGCGGATCGGGATGGCTTTGATCGCTTCGGGCGGGACGGAGCCGCCGCCCTGGTCCGCCGCGGCGCCGCCGGACTTGCGGACGGACACCGCCTTTGGGCGCTTGTCGTGAGGGTCGGGCACGGGAGACTACCTTTGCTGCGGGTACGGGTGGAGGGGGCGGAGGGTCACTTGCCGCCGTTGATGACGGCCTTGTCGACTGCGCCCTGCTCGACCTCCCACTCCTTGAGGACCTTCTCGTACTCGCCGTTCTCGATGATGGCGTCGAGGGCTTCCTTGAGTGCGTCGCGCAGCTCGGTGTTCTTCTTGGTGACGGCGATGCCGTAGGGGGCCTCGTCGATCTGCTCGCCGACGACCTCGAAGTCGTTGCCGCCGCCGGCGGTCTTGGCGTTGTAGGCCGCCACGGGGAAGTCGTTGAGGTCCGCCACCGCACGGCCCTGCTTGACCTGGAGCAGCGCCTCGGTGTCCTTGTCGAACTTGAGGACCTTCATCGGCTTGTCGCAGCTCTTGTTCTGCTCCTCCGCGATGGCCTCGCTGACCGTGCCGCGCTGCATGGCGACCGTCTGACCGCAGAGGTCGTCGAGCTTCTCGACGCCCTTGGGGTTGCCCTTCTGGACGAGGATGGAGACACCGGCGTTGAAGTAGTCGACGAAGTCCAGTCCGTCGCTGACCTTCTTGCCGTCGTCCAGACCCTCCTGGCGGTCCTTGGTGTCCGTCATGGCCGACATGATCATGTCGAAGCGGCCGGTCTGGGTGGCCGGGATGAGGTTGTCGAAGGTGCTGTTCTGGAACTTCACCTCGACGCCGAGCTGCTCACCGAGCGCCTTGGCGATGTCGACGTCCACGCCGACGGCCTCGCCGCCGTCGTCGAACTCCATCGGCGCGTAGGCGATGTCGGAGCCGACCTTGATGACGCCCGCGTCCTGGATCTTCTTCGGCAGCTTGTCGAACAGCGGGGCGTCGGAGGCCTTGGTCTCCGTCTTGCCGCCGTCGCCGCTACCGCCGCCCTCGGTCTGGTCGCCGCAGCCGGTCAGCAGCAGAGCGCCCGTGACCGCGATGGCTCCGGCCGCACCGAGCCTGCGGCGAGCGGACGGGCGGCGGGTGGTACGTGCGGTCATGGTGGGTCCTCCTGCGGAACGAGGGGCGGCCGGTGGGCCGGGGCACACGAGCGAACGTCGCGACCCTGCGTAATGGGGGGAATCTTGCCATCCGGACACCGCACCTCAGGGGGTAGAAGATGTCAAAATCGGATAACGGAGATCGGGCATCGGACAGCGGACGGTCATGAGCGGCCCTTTCCTGGCCCTCCGTGACCGTAATGAGAGCTTCATCACGTTCCAGAGTGTCACAGAGTGGATACTCGACCGACCTGTAGGGGCTATGTGCAGCATTGCCCGATGCGTCGGCGGCGGCACGTCGGCCGCTCCCCGGACGGAGTCCTGGAAGTCACTCGTCCGCAGCGGTGGGCATCCGGTACAAAGGTCAGTTACACCCCTCACCCGGGGACACAGGGCGCGTGTGCGGCGCGCCCGGCGTTCGCACCTCCCCCTTGACGGTGGATATCCGCCGGACAGGCAGCGGACGCAGTGCCCGCCCGCTCCCCAACCAGGCAGCGGTACCCTCGGCATTTCGACATAAAAGGGGTCAAAAAGTGGCAGCGGAGATCGTCAATCCGCAGAGTGATCTGGACGAGGAGGCCATTGATCCGGCTTTCGCTCTGCATCGTGGCGGCAAGATGGCGGTCCAGGCGACAGTGCCCGTGCGTGACGCGGACGACCTGTCCCTGGCCTACACACCCGGCGTCGCCAAGGTGTGCACCGCCATCGCCGAACAGCCCGAACTCGTGCACGACTACACCTGGAAGTCCCAGGTCGTCGCGGTCGTCACGGACGGCAGCGCGGTGCTCGGACTGGGCGACATCGGCCCGGAGGCGTCCCTGCCGGTGATGGAGGGCAAGGCGATCCTCTTCAAGCAGTTCGGCGGCGTGGACGCGGTCCCCATCGCGCTCGCCACGCAGGACACCGACGAGATCATCGACACCGTGGTCCGGATGGCGCCCTCCTTCGGTGGGGTGAACCTGGAGGACATCTCGGCACCGCGCTGCTTCGAGATCGAGCAGCGGCTCCAGGAGCGGCTGGACATCCCCGTCTTCCACGACGACCAGCACGGCACGGCCGTGGTGACGCTGGCCGCGCTGCGCAACGCCTCGCTGCTGAGCGGACGCCCGCTGGGCGAGCTGCGTGCGGTGATCTCCGGAGCGGGTGCCGCGGGTGTCGCCATCGCCAAGATCCTGGTCGAGGCCGGTATCGGCGACGTCGCGGTGTGCGACCGCAAGGGCATCGTCTCCGCGGACCGCGAGGACCTCACCGACGTCAAGCGCCGACTGGCCGGCTTCACCAACAAGGGCGGCCGGACCGGGTCGCTGGAGTCCGCGATGGACGGCGCCGACGTGTTCATCGGGGTCAGCGGCGGCACCGTGCCCGAGGAGGCCGTCGCCAGGATGGCGCCGGGGTCGTTCATCTTCGCCATGGCCAACCCGACGCCGGAGATCCACCCCGACGTGGCTCGCAAGTACGCCTCCGTGGTGGCCACCGGGCGCAGCGACTACCCCAACCAGATCAACAACGTGCTGGCCTTCCCCGGCATCTTCGCCGGCGCCCTCCAGGTGCGGGCCTCCCGCATCACGGAGGGCATGAAGATCGCCGCCGCCGAGGCGCTGGCCGCGGTCGTCGCGGACGAGCTCAGCGCGGACCGGGTCATCCCGTCGCCGTTCGACGAGCGGGTCGCCCCGGCGGTGACCGCGGCGGTGGCCGCCGCCGCCCGCGCGGAGGGCGTCGCCCGCCGCTGACGGCCGGTCTCCAGGCATGACGAAGGCGGTGCGCGGCCCCCGGGGGCCGCGCACCGCCTTCGTGCGTCCGCAGCAGCTCGCAGGGCAGTCAGCGCGGGGCGCTCAGCGCAGGGCCAGGACCATGGAGTCGCGCGGCGAGGCCCAGACCGTGCGGGCCTCGCTGAAGCCGGACGCCACCAGCGTGCGCGCGTGCCACCGGGGTGGCTGCATCTGCCCGTCGGCGTGGTCGCCGTCGGCCGGGTCGCCGAAGAGGGCGAACCGCTCGGCGACGGCCCGCGCCAGGTGCGGGTCGGCTGCGGCCCGCTGCCACCAGTCCGTCCAGTCCTCGGCCCCGGCCTCCTTCTCCCGGGTCCTGCGGGCCTTGTCGTAGGCGTGCACGGCCTTGTTGATGAGCGGCGTGTCGGGGTCGGGCATGCTGTCCGCGTTCAGGAAGACCCCGCCCTCCCGCACCACCCCGGCGAGCTGCCCGTACAGCACGGCCAGCTCGTCGGTACGCAGCCAGTGCAGCGCGGTGGCGGTGAGCACGGCGTCGTAGTCGCGGTGCGGCAGCCGCTGCGGCCAGTCGGGGTCGCGCAGATCGGCGGTGACAAACGTGGCGCGCTCGTCGCCGGAGTGGTGGCCGCGGGCCATGGCCAGCAGCGCTGGGTCCAGGTCCACCCCGGTGCTGCGGGCCCCGGGGAAGCGGGACAGCGTCCGGCCGGTGATGCTGCCGGTGCCGCAGGCGAGGTCGAGGATCCGCGGCTCGGGGCCGACCAGCGCCTCGACCGCGTCGAGCATGGTGATGAACCGCTGCTCGCGGTCGGGCATGTACCACTCCTGCTGGCGGTCCCAGCTGTTCTGCCATGCCGCCCAGTCGGGGTGTGCGACGGTGTCCGTCATCAGATTCTCCGATGCGTAATAGGCTGGACTGAAGAACGACCCTTACTCAGTCTTTCGCCCGACCCTAGTAGCAGGCCGTAAGGATCACAAGTGGAGCTGACCCATTACGCGGACTTCGCCGTGCGGTTGGTGAACTCCGAGCAGCCGCAGCGCGGCGAGGAGCACCTGACCGACGTCGAGTCCGTACGGGACCTGTTCGGCGAGAGCCGGCAGGCCGCCCGCCGCGCCACCGACTCCGACGTGGCGCGGCTGCGCGCGGTCCGCACCCGGCTGCGGGCCGTCTTCACGGCGGCGGCCGAGGGCGACGAGATCCGCGCGGTGGACCTGCTGAACGCGCTGCTCATGGAGTACCCGGCGAGCCCGCAGATCGCCGGGCACGAGTACCGCGACGACGAGGGCAACCCGAAGTGGCACATGCACCTCGCCGAGAGCCCGGCCAACGCCGGCGCGGGCTACGCCGCCATCGCCTGTATGGGACTCGCGTTCAGCCTCACCGACCTGGGCGTCGACCGTCTGGGCGTCTGCGAGGCCGAACCCTGCCGGAACGCCTACCTGGACACGTCCACCAACCGGTCGAGGCGGTACTGCTCGGACCGCTGCGCGACCCGCGCGAACGTCGCGGCCTACCGCGCCCGCAAGCGGCGCGGGAGCGGACGCACCGCGGACAGCAACCAGCCCGCGAGTGAGCCCGGCGTTCGCTGAAGCCCCGCCGGCGGACGGAACCGCACCAGCGCGGTGGCGACCACCAGGTCGTCCGGCACCGCACCGAACTCACGGCTGTCATTGACCACCGCCGGGTTGTCGCCCTGGACCCACCAGCCGGCGGAACGGCGGCCCACCACGCGCTTCACCACCAGCAGGTCGTGCTGGAAGGGGTGCCTGAGCACCACCACGCGCCCCGAGCGCACCCGGCCGCCGTAGCGCAGCACCAGGCGGTCGCCCGGTCGCAGGGTCGGCAGCATCGACGGGTTGTAGACCTCGGCCAGCCCGATTCGCCGCAGCACGCTCAGCCCCCTCTGTTCGCTCCACCGTCCGTGCGAACGGCCTCCGACTTTGGTCCTGGTCCCCCGGGGCCCACCGCAAAAACCGCCACCGTAAGGAGTAATGTCGCACGGGAGAAGACGATCACGAGGAAGGACAGCCCTATGCTTTCCCGCTTGTTCGCGCCCACGGTGAAGGTCAGCGCGCACTGCGACCTTCCGTGCGGTGTCTACGACCCGGCGCAGGCCCGCATCGAGGCGGAGTCGGTCAAGGCCGTCCAGGAGAAGTACCAGGCCAACGACGACCCGCACTTCCGGGCCCGTGCCACGGTCATCAAGGAGGAGCGCGCGGAGCTCGCCAAGCACCACGTGTCGGTGCTGTGGAGCGACTACTTCAAGCCGCCGCACTTCGAGAAGTACCCGGAGCTGCACCAGCTGGTGAACGACGCGCTCAAGGCGCTGTCCGCCGCCAAGGGCAGCACCGACCCGGCGACCGGCCAGAAGGCGCTGGACTACATCGCCCAGATCGACAAGATCTTCTGGGAGACGAAGAAGGCCTGATCTTCGATTGGGCCGTCTGACCTGCGGTTTCGCTGGTCATGTCGGCTATCTGTCCGCACCCGGTCCGCAGGCCGCCGAGAACGGCGTCCATCACGGACCGGGTGCGGTCTTCTTCGCCCGGCCACAGATGCGCGTGGATCCGCAGCGTGATGACGGCGGACGCCTGGCCGACCACGAGCTGGACCTGCCTGGCGCTCGCACCGCGGGCGATGAGCGCGCAGTGACGTGGAGGTGCCGCAGGTTCGCCGGAACGGCTGCGCCACCTCGGGAGCGGGAGGGGGCTCGCCACTTCGGGAGCGGGAAGGCGGCCGGGGTCAGGCGGCGGGAGCGTTGAGGATGTGTTCGCGGGAGGCGTGGACCTCTTCGCGCAGGACGGCCAGGTCGACATCGAGGACCTTGCCGTTCCATTTGCGGGGCTTGCCGTTGATGAGAACGGCACTGATGTTGCGGGTGTCGGAGCCGAGGACGACGGTGCCGACGGCATCGTTGAGCGGCATGTTGTTGAGGTCCTCGGCCTGGATGACCAGCAGGTCGGCTTTCTTGCCAGGGGTGAGTGAACCGGTGACGTCTGCAAGGCCGTTGGTTCGGGCGCCCTGAAGGGTGGCGAAGTCCAGGACGTCGTGGGTGGTGATGCGCGACGGCTGCCGGTCGGTGCCGTGGGCGGCGTTGACCGCGCGCATCCGCTGGATGGCGAGCAGGGCCCGCATCTGGGTGAACATGTCGCTGGCCAGTGCCACCTCGACGTCGATGCTCAAACCGGGCCGGACCCCGACGGACAGGGCCTCGTCGATCGCGGGGATGGCGGTCTCCAGCCCGATCTGGGCATCGGAGGTGGGGGCCAGGGCGATGGTGGTGCCGCTCTCCCCGATCGCCTTCCATGCCTCTGGGGTCAGGCCGGTGGCGTGGATCAGGGTGAGGTCCGGACCGAGGATGCCGTCCTTCGCCCAGTCCAGAACGGCCCGGGAGGAGGAGGCGCCGAAGACGGCGTCGACGCTGACACCGATGCCCAGCTCCTCGGCCGTACGGGCGAGTTCGACGCCGTAGGCGAGGGCAGGCCCGGCGATCTCGTCGGTGGCCAGGGCTGCCAGGCGCAGGGTCAGCAGCCGGTCGCCGCCGGTGAAGTAGTTGTCCTTGAGACGCGCCAGGTCAGCGGGCCACTGCCTGTCCCAGTCGCCGAAGTGCGGGCCCATGGAGGCGTGCACCCCGCGGATTCCGGTGTCGATGAGGCCCTGGACCGCGGCGTCGCAGTGCTCGGCGGTGCGGGAGTTGTGCGAGAAGTCGAGCATGGTCGTGATGCCGCTGTCGATCGCCGTCAGGGCGGCCAGCCTGGTGCCCACGTACATGTCGTGGGGCCGGTAGACGGTGGCATGGCCGGCAAGGGTGGACATCACGTAGGCGCCGAGGTCGTCGACGTCCGGCATGATGCGGCGCAGCTGCGTCTCCCAGGCGTGCCGGTGCGTGTCGACGAAGCCCGGCGCGAGGATCGTGCCGGCAGCCTCTATGACCACCGCGCCGTCCCGGCTGAGGTCGGAGCCGATCGCGGTGATCGTGTCTCCCTCCACGAGCAGATCTGCGCCGGGAAGAACACCCAGCTCGGGGTCCATGGTGACGATGGTCGCGGCGGTGAGGAGGACTCGCCGCTTCGGGTCGTCGGCCCGCCGCCGGAGCTGTTCGAGCGCAACCGGACTGGTGGTGTCGTAGGGGATCAACGGAGAGGTCCTGTTCCTCGGGCCCGGGCGACGCGCCCGGGCGGGTAGGTGGTGCCCCCAGCCTCGGCCCGTCCGGCAGCGGCAACCAGGCCCCCGTTCGCCCAGGTACAGCACACCCCGGCTCACGCTCGGTCCGGGTCGACCTGGCGGACCCGGCCGAGCACCAGGAGACCAAGAAGGCCTGGTCCGGCCCGAACGGCGACCCGCCGTGTCCGGAGCCGGGTGCTGCGGCACGTCCGCCGACGGCCGCGGTGGACCCTCGATCGGGTGGGCCGCAGGTGGGCGAGTGGACGGGCAACGGGTGGCGGATAGGCTGGCCGATCCGGTAGGACAAGGCGACGAAGAGGGCGGGACAGAGCACGTGGCGACAACGCTGCACACCGAAGGGGACCTGCACACACTGCGTTTCGAGCGCGGTTACCGCCATTCCGTGGCGGACGTCTGGGAGGCGGTGTCGCACCCCGACAGGCTGGCCGGCTGGTTCCCGGCCCGGGTGGCGTACGAGGAGCTGGCACCCGGTCAGGGCCTGACGTTCACCTTCGAGGGTGACGAGGACCCGCCCACCACCGGCACGATCACCGAGGTGGTGCCGGAGCAGGTGTTCGCGTTCACCTGGGACGGCGACCCGATCCGCATCGAGCTGTCCGTGGACGAGGAGCACGAGGACCGCTGCCGGCTCGTCTTCACCAACAGCTTCACCGACGCCGACTGGGCCGTGCGCAACGCCGCCGGATGGCACATCTGCCTGGACATGCTGAAGTCGGCGCTGGCCGGCGAGCAGCCGAAGACGCAGGTGGGCAGGCGGCAGACGCAGCTGCTGAAGGAGTACGCCGTGCAGTTCGGCAAGGACTGAACGCGCCGGGCCGGGCGGTCCCAGGGCAGCGGCGGGGGCGTGCCCGGGACGCGTCGGGCCGCCACTGCCGGACTGCGACCGGCTGCCGGACTACGACCGGTGCCGGGCTCAGGCCACCAGCGGGCTGGCGTGGCGCTCCAGCCAGCCGCTGTAGGCGTCGTTGGCCCGCGCCACCTCGATGTAGGCGTCCCGCAGCGCGGCGAAGACCACGTCGAGCCGGTTGCTCTGCGTGGGGCCGCTGCGCACGGCCATCAGCAGGCGCACCGCCAGCGGGTCGCCGAGCAGCGGCCGGATGGCCATGCCGGGCCGCGCGCGGGCCGTCGGCTGGCAGGCGATGACCACCTGCCCGGCCGCGACGAGGTCGCCCGCGGTCAGGTAGTCGCCCAGTTCCACCCGCGGGTTGACGCCTGCGGCGGCGAAGATCCGCCGTAGGCCGTCCCATTCGCCGTCGGCCGTCGGGTCGACCATCCACCGGTCCTGCGCCAGGTCGGCGAGCCGCAGCTCGCGCTTGGCGGCTGCCGGATGGTCCACGGGAAGGGCGACGAACTGCGGTTCGCGTTCCACGAGCACCCGGTTGGCGACCCCCGGTGGCACCCGCAGCGGGCAGCCCTCGACCTCGTGCACGAAGGCGGCGTCGAGCTGACCGGCCGCGACCATGCCCAGCAGTGTGTTGGCGGAGACGTCGATGTGGATCGTGGTGTCCCATTCGGGGCACCGGTCGTGCAGCAGGCGGAGCCAGCCCGCGACGGCACGGCTGCCGGTGGTTCCCGTGCTGCCGATCCGCAGCCGCTGCCCGCCGCCGTGCCCCGCGTCGTCCCTGGCCTCGGCGACCAGCGCCGTCATGTCGGCGAGGATCGGCCGGGCCCGGCTGAGCACCGACCGCCCCAGCGGCGTGGGGCGGCAGCCGGTGCGCTCCCGGACGAACAGCTGGCCGCCGAGCGCGTTCTCGATCCGCCGCAGCTGGGTGGTGAGGGAGGGCTGGCTCATACCGAGCCGGCGGGCGGCCTTGCGCACACTGCCGGCGTCGGCGATGGCGCACAGCGCCCGGAGATGCCTGACCTCGAGCTCCACGCCGGGAGCATAAGCGGCGTCCTGACATGTACACCAGAGTGCGGCGGGGTTGCGCCGAACGGGCGCCTGCCAGGGGCATTACCCGCGGACCGCTGATTACCGGGAGGCCTCCGCGGGGTATAGCCGCAAGCCACCGCCGACCGACGTCGTCCGCCGGGCCCCGGGCCTGTCCGGCGCCCGGCTCGGACCACACGCCCGTCCGGTGCCTCCACGGCCGCCGCCCCCACCTCAGGGCGTCCGGCGGCGGCCGCCGGAGGAAGGAGATCCCCCATGCCCTACGCCGGAACGGCCCTCTCGGCCGTGCTGGGCCTGGTCCTGGTGGCGAGCGCGGCCATCGCGCCCGCGACGGCCGCCCCGGGGCCGGAGCACCGCTCCGCCTCCGCGCCCGCCCGCTCGGCCGTCCCGCCCAACAGCGCCGCGGCGGCTCCCGGCGCTGACGGCCACGCCCGGTTCGCGGGGCCGGACGCCGAGGACCGGTCCGCCAACCGGGCGTTCTTCGAAACCGTGATGGACTCGGCGCGGGAGAAGCACGCGGCCCGCCCGCGGACGCCGGTCGTCACCGTCACCTACGACACCGCCCTCGCGCCGCGCTACCGCTCGCAGATCGCGGCGAGCGCCCGGATCTGGAACTCCTCGGTGAGCAGCGTGCGGCTCCAGGAGGGCGGCAACGCCGACTTCCGGTACCGCCAGGGCGACAGTGCGCGCGGCTCGTACGCCTACACCGACGGCCGGGGCACCGGCTGGATCCTCCTCGACCACCGGCAGACGCGGCGCTACGACGCGACCCGGATCACCGCGCACGAGACCGGCCATGTGCTCGGGCTGACGGACAACTACGGGGGGCCCTGCTCGGAGTTGATGTCCGGGGGCGGCGCCGGCACCTCCTGCACCAACGCCGTCCCCGACAGGGCGGAGATCGCCCGGGTCGACCGGCTGTGGGCGAGTGAGCCGAGCGTCCTCGACCTGGCGGGCACGCTCGGCACGGCCCACTGAGCCGGGCGTTCGCCGGGGGCCGCACCAGTGGAGAACCGGCGGCGGCGCCTGGCGTCGGGGTGGCAGGGTGGGTCCGCCGCAGATCCCCGTGAGACCGCCTGGAGAGGCCCGCCATGCCGACGCCCACTGACCGCTCGCTGTCCCTGCTGGTCGCGGCGGTGCTGCTGCACGACCGCGCGACCGACCGGGTGCTGCTCCTGCAGCGCGGACCGCGGGCGAAGTTCGCCCAGGGCCGCTGGGACCTGCCGGTCGGCAAGTGCGAGCCCGGTGAAGCGGTGACGGACGCCGCGGTGCGCGAGCTGCTGGAGGAGACCGGTGTGCGGGTCGATCCGGCGGACCTGCGGCTCGCCCACGTGGTGCACGGCGCGCGGGGCGTCGAGGCACCCGGCGGCTACCTGACCGTGGTGTTCGCCGCCGACCGGTGGACGGGCGAGCCGCACAACGCGGAACCGCAGAAGCACGCCCGGGTGGCCTGGGTACCGCTGGACGCGGTCCCGGCCGACGCCGTCGCCCCGACCGCCGAGGCCGTCGCCGGCTACCGGGCCGGGCGGCAGGAGGTGCTGCTGACCGGCTGGTGAGGCGGCCCGGCCCCGCCGCACGCCCGCGAGCCCGGGCACGTCGGGCGGGTGCGCGGCGGGGTGAGCGGGGCGGGGTGTGCGGGCGGGGTCAGTCCGCCGACGGGTCAGTGTGCGGCCGCGAGGCGCCACAGGGAGGTGGTCTCGGCTGCCCGCGCGGCGTGCAGCGGGTCCGCGATGTCGGTGGCGCGCGGGTGTGTGGGACGGGCGTCCAGCCGGTCCAGCACCCGAAGTCCGGCCGCGTCGACCAGGTCGAGCAGTTCCTGACGGGTGCGCAGCCCCAGGTGCTCGGCGAGGTCGGAGAGCACCAGCCAGCCCTCGCCGCCGGGTGCCAGCCGCCCGGCCAGGCCGCCGAGGAAGCCGCGCAGCATGCGGCTGCCGGGGTCGTACACGGCGTGGTCGACGGCGGACGCGGGTTTGGCCGGCAGCCATGGCGGGTTGCACACCACCAGCGGGGCCCGTCCCTCGGGGAACAGGTCGGCCTCGACCACCGATACCCGGTCCGCCGCGCCGAGCCGCTCGACGTTCTCCCGTGCGCAGGCCAGCGCCCGCTCGTCCAGGTCCGTGGCGATGACGTGCCGCACGCCGCGCCGCGCCAGCAGCACGGCGAGCACGCCGGTGCCGGTGCCGACGTCGTAGGCCGCGGAGTGGTCGTCGGGAAGCGGGGCGCGGGCCACCAGGTCCACGTACTCGTCGCGGACGGGCGCGAAGACGCCGTAGTGCGGGTGGACCCGGTCGTCGCCCAGGGCGTGTACCGGCACACCCTTGCGGCGCCACTCGTGGGCGCCGACCACCCCGAGCAGTTCGCGCAGCGACACCGCGAAGGCCGGGTCGTCCGCGTCCGGCGGGCCGTAGGCGTCGGCGCACGCCGCGCGCACGTCGGGGGCCCGCTTCAGCGGCACGCGGTGGTCCGCGTCGACGGGGACCAGCAGCATGCCGAGCAGCCTGGCCCGGCGGCCCTGGGCACGCCGGTGCAGGTGGAACGCCTCCCGGGCGTCGTCGGCGGCGACCGGGGTGCTGCGGTCCGCGCGGCGGCCCATGGCCGCCAGCAGTTGCCGGGCGCCGGGGTAGTCGCCGCGCCAGAGCAGCGCGGTGCCCTCGCACACGCTCTTGAAGGCGGCGTCGGCGGTCATCCGGTCGTCGGCCTCGACCACCCGCTTGGGCACCGGGTTCTTCGACACCGAACGCCAGTGCAGCGGTGGCACCGAAGGGTCAAGGGGAAGCACGTCCATACGGACGACTCTAGTCACCCGGCGGGCGGCCCGGCGCCACCGAGCCCGCTCCGGCCTGCGTGGACGCGTGGCACGGCGGCCGGAAACGTCCGGCCCGGTGCGTACCGGCTCACGCGCCCCGCGCGTGCCGTCCGCGGTGCGGACCTGGCGAGAGATCAGACGTTTCGGTACAAGCAGAACATGGCTACCCCCATCACCGCGAACACCATGCTGACGATCCTGCGGGCGAGCGGCCTGCACGTGGTCGAGTCCGGGAACTGGCGCACCCACCACCGCAACCACAAGGGCGCCTGGGGCCCGGTCCACGGCGTCATGATCCACCACACCGTCACCAGCGGCGCGCAGCGCACCGTGCAGCTCTGCCGGGACGGTCACCCGGGGCTGCCGGGGCCGCTGTGCCACGGCGTCATCACCAAGGACGGGCGCGTGCACCTCGTCGGCCACGGCCGGGCCAACCACGCCGGCCTGGGCGACTCCGACGTGCTGCGCGCGGTCATCGCCGAGCGCCGCACCCCGCCGCCGGCCCGGCGGGACACCGACGGGAACAGCCGCTTCTACGGCTTCGAGTGCGAGAACCTCGGCGACGGCCGCGACCCGTGGCCGGCGGCGCAGCTGGAGGCGATCGAACGGGCCTCGGCGGCCATCTGCCGGCGCCACGGCTGGAACGAGCGGTCCGTGATCGGGCACCTGGAGTGGACGAACCAGAAGATCGACCCGCGCGGCTTCACCATGGACGCCATGCGGGAGCGCATCGGGAAGCGGTTGCGGTGACAATCGGGGCATGACCGCCGCCCGCCGCCACGAGCCGAGTCCCGGGCCCGAGCCGGCCACCAGCCCCGAGCCGGCCACCGGGCCCGAGTCGGCGCTCGCGTCCGTGCTGGACGGCCTGGGCGCGCGGCTGCCCTCCCCGCTGGAGGAGGTCAGGGACGAGCGCTTCGCTCGGCGCGGCCTGCGGCTGCTGCTGAAGCGGGACGACCTGGTGCATCCGGCGCTGCCGGGCAACAAGTGGCGCAAGCTGGTGCCCAACCTGTACGCCGCCGTGCGCGCGGGCCACCGCACGCTGCTCACCTTCGGCGGCGCGTACTCCAACCACCTGCGGGCCACCGCCGCCGCCGGACGGCTGCTGGGGTTCGACACCGTCGGCGTGGTCCGCGGCGACGAGCTGGCCGACCGGCCGCTGAACCCGTCCCTGGCCCGCTGCCGGGCCGACGGGATGCGGCTGCACTTCGTCTCCCGCGCCCAGTACCGGCGCCGTGCCGACCCCGGGCTCGCCGAGGAGCTGCACCGGCTGTTCGGCGCCTTCCACCTGGTCCCCGAGGGCGGCAGCAACGCCGCCGCGGTGCACGGCTGCGCGGAGCTGGGCGCGGAGCTGCTGGGCCGGGCCGATCTCGTGGCGGTGGCCTGCGGCACCGGCGGCACGCTGGCCGGGCTGGCCGCGGGCGGCCCGCCCGCGGTGGGCTTCCCCGTGCTGCGGGGCGGTTTCCTCGCCACCGAGGTGACCGCACTGCAGCGGGCGGCTTTCGGCGGGGTCCGCGGTCAGTGGCGGCTGGACGAGCGCTTCCACTGCGGTGGTTACGCGCGCGGCACTCCGGAGCTGGAGGAGTTCACAGTGGACTTCCACCGCCGCCACGGGCTGGCGGCCGAGCCCGTGTACGTGGCGAAGATGCTGTTCGGTCTGACCGCGCTGGCCGAGGAGGGGGCCCTTCCGCCGGGCGGCACGATCGCCGCCGTCGTCACCGGATAGCCTCCTGCCATGATCAGAGCAGCCACGCCAGCCGACGTCCCGGTCATCCGGCAGATGATCCGCGAACTCGCGGAGTACGAGCGTGCGGTGGAGCACGCCAGGGCCGGCGAGCAGCAGCTGCACGACGCGCTGTTCGGATCGGAGCCGGCCGTCTACGCCCTGGTCGCGGAGGACGAGGCGGGCGAGCCGGTGGGTTTTGCCTGCTGGTTCCGCAACTTCTCCACCTGGACGGGCACGCACGGCGTGTACCTGGAAGACCTGTACGTGCGGCCCGCGGCCCGGGGCGCCGGCCACGGCCGGGCGCTGCTGGCGGCGCTCGCCGCGCTGTGCGTGGAGCGCGGCTACGAGCGCTTCGAGTGGTGGGTGCTGGACTGGAACAAGCCGTCGATCGACTTCTACCGCTCGCTCGGGGCGGAGCCGATGGACGAGTGGACGGTGTTCCGGATGACGGGTGAGCCGCTGCGCAGACTCGCGGCGGACGCCGACGGCAACGCTGCGTGATACTGCCGGAATTGGTACCCGAAAAGGGTAGCCACACACAGTACTCGTATGTTTACTATGGGTGACGCTCACGGTATGAGGTGGCGTGCTTCCGTCCAGGCGACAGCATGCCACGGATCGCGATAGCGTCGCAGGCGAAACGTCTGCCGCTTTCGGACGGCCGCCCCCGGCACTCAGGGGGGTGGTGATCCGGTATTCGTGGCAGCTCAACCAGATTGTGCCACCTTGGAGGTGAGGGTGTCCCAGATCGTAGGTGGGGAGCAGGACTTCGTCGAGGTTCGGCTGCCCGCGGCGGGTGCCTATCTTTCGGTGCTGCGAACGGCCACGGCCGGTCTCGCGGCCCGCTTGGACTTCACCCTCGACGAGATCGAGGATCTGCGCATCGCGGTCGACGAGGCCTGCGCGATCCTGCTCCAGCAAGCGGTGCCGGGCAGTGTGCTCAGCTGCGTCTTCAAACTGGTCGGAGACTCACTGAGAGTGACCGTTTCGGCACCGACCACAGATGGCCGCGCGCCCGAGCGTGACACGTTCGCCTGGACGGTGCTCTCCGCCCTCGCGGGGGAGGTCGACTCCACGGTCGCCGAGGACCGCACGGTCAGCATCAGCCTGCACAAGAAGCGCGGCGCTGGCCCCGGGGCATCGTGACGGATGCCGAGGGGCCGGCACGGGACGAGGGGGCCGGTATGAACGACCTGGGGCACGAGGCGCCGGTCGGCCGTCACGAGATGGCGGCGGACTCGGCGATCCCGGAGCAGAATGCCCGGCCGCACCCGGCCGACCCCAGTCAGCGAGTGGAGCAGCCGGAGCGGGCGGAGGCAATGGACCAGCACCCCACGCAGAACCGGAACGGCCGGCACCCCGCCGACCCGCAGGACCGCAGCGGGGCGCGGGCCCTCTTCTACGAGCTGCGCGACCTGCCCGTCGGCTCGGTGGAGCGGGCCGAGCTGCGCAACACCCTGGTGCGCATGCACCTACCCCTCGTGGAGCACCTGGCCCGGCGCTTCCGAAACCGCGGCGAGCCGCTGGACGACCTGACCCAGGTGGCCACCATCGGCCTGATCAAGTCGGTGGACCGCTTCGACCCGGACCGGGGCGTGGAGTTCTCCACCTACGCCACCCCCACCGTGGTCGGTGAGATCAAACGTCACTTCAGGGACAAGGGCTGGGCGGTCCGGGTCCCGCGCAGGCTGCAGGAGCTGCGGCTGTCACTGTCCACGGCGACGGCCGAGCTGTCCCAGCAGCACGGCCGGGCCCCGACCGTGCACGAGCTGGCCGAGCGGCTGGCCATCTCCGACGAGGACGTGCTGGAGGGGCTGGAGTCGGCCAACGCCTACAGCACCCTCTCGCTGGACGTGCCGGACACCGACGACGAGTCCCCGGCCGTCGCCGACACCCTCGGCGCGGAGGACGACGCCCTGGAGGGCGTGGAGTACCGCGAGTCGCTGAAGCCTCTGCTGGAGGAGCTGCCCCCGCGTGAGAAGAAGATCCTTCTTCTGCGCTTCTTCGGCAACATGACCCAGTCGCAGATCGCCCAGGAGGTCGGCATCTCGCAGATGCACGTCTCCCGGCTGCTCGCCCGCACCCTGGCGCAGCTGCGCGACCGGCTGCTCGTCGAGGAGTGAGACACCGGGAGTGAGACACCGGCCGCAGGCCCCCTTCCGGAGCCTGCGGCCGCCCTCGTTCCCACGTCCCCCTCCGGCCCCCGTCCTCCCGCCTCCGGCCCCCTCCTCCCGCCTCCGGCAGAGGGACTGCGCCCCGCAAGGGGACGTCAGGCGTCCGGGGCGCCGGTCGCGCCGAGTGCCGCGTTGCTGCGCGGGTGGAAGAGGCACACCAGCACGGTGATGGCCACGGCGGCCAGCGCGAGCCCGCCCGCGACCCAGGCGCCCTGGCCGTTGCCCATCGTCCAACCCACCGGCAGTGCCAGCAGCTGCACGAAGACCGCCGGGCTGCGGCTCCAGCGGCGCAGCCGCCACAGCCCGCGCGCGGTGAGCAGCGGCAGCAGGGCCAGCAGCAGCGCCGTCACGGAGCCGGCCAGCGCCTGGGTGGCGTTCTCCGGGCTGCTGCCCGCGAGCAGCAGCACCAGCATGATGAGGCCGCCGCCGGCCACCGCCAGGCCCTCCAGGGCCAGCAGGGCGGCGGCCAGCGTGATCCGCAGGGGGCGGGCCGCGGTGGTGTCCGTGCCGGCGGTGCCGCTGTCGCCCGCGGCGCTGGGAGAGGGGTCCTTGCTCACCGCGCCAGGGTATCGGGGGGCGGGTGTCCGCAGAGCGGGCCGGGGTGGCGCTTGCAGGGGTGGCTGTCTGTAATCTGCTCACCATGCGTGCCCTCCTCGTGGTCAACCCCAAAGCAACCACCACCAGTGCACGCACCCGCGACGTGCTGACCCACGCCCTCGCCAGCGACCTGAAGCTGGAGGTCGCCACCACCGAGTACCGCGGGCACGCCCGCGACCTGGCCCGGCAGGCCGCCGAGGGCGGCGAGATCGAGCTGGTGATCGCACTCGGCGGGGACGGCACCGTCAACGAGGTCGTCAACGGCCTGCTGCACGGCGGCCCCGATCCCGAGCGACTGCCCGGCCTGGCGGTGGTGCCCGGCGGTTCGACGAACGTGTTCGCCCGGGCGCTGGGGCTGCCCAACGAGGTGGTGGAGGCGACCGGCGCGCTGCTGGACGCTCTGGAGGCCCGGCGCACCCGCACGATCGGCCTGGGCCGGGCAGCCGGGACACCGGACAGCGTCGACGCGGAGGTGCCGGCCCGCTGGTTCACCTTCTGCGCGGGACTGGGGTTCGACGCGGGTGTCGTGGGCCGGGTCGAGAAGCAGCGGGAACGCGGCAAGCGTTCGACCCATGCCCTCTACGTGCGGCAGGTGCTGCGGCAGTTCGTCACCGAACCGCACCGCAGACACGGCACGATCACGCTGGAGCGGCCGGGCGCCGATCCGGTCGAGGGGCTGGTGCTGTCCATAGTCTGCAACACGGCTCCCTGGACGTATCTGGGGAACCGTCCGGTGTATGCGGCGCCTAAGGCTTCGTTCGACACCGCGCTCGATGTACTCGGCCTCGCCCGGCTCTCCCCCGGGGCCGTCACCCGTTACGGGACCCAGTTGTTGGCTTCCGCCCCAGGTCGGGGGCCACATGGCAAGCACGCGGTCAGCCTGCACGACGAAACCGACTTCACCTTGCATTCGCAGGTTCCACTGCCGTTTCAGGTGGACGGTGACCACCTGGGACTGCGTTCCAGCGTGACCTTCACAGGCGTACGCCGTGCACTGCGTGTGATTGTGTAAGTCGAACGGCCGAAAGTCCTTACAGTCGAACGTTTAGGCCAGCCTCCACCCACTAGAAGTACGGCTGTGAGCCAGGCGACACCAATGAATCAAAAAAAACTTGCCAGAAGGGGTTGTATCCGCAGCCGAGGTTTGCGAGTCTCTTCATGGCGATCGGGACAGCCCTTCAGGTGGGCCCCTTGAGAGCCGGAATCCCCTCCACATACTCAGTGGGACCCACATCACATTCACAGGGCACCCCCTTCCCTTGTGTGGGGATTCGTGAAAGCGTTCACATTCACAAGCAATACAGCCGCAATACGTAGGAGATGGAGCAGCCATGGACTGGCGTCACAACGCCGTTTGCCGCGAGGAAGACCCCGAGCTCTTCTTCCCCATCGGCAACACCGGTCCTGCGCTGCTGCAGATCGAGGAAGCCAAGGCCGTCTGCCGCCGCTGCCCCGTCATGGAGCAGTGCCTGCAGTGGGCCCTGGAGTCCGGTCAGGACTCCGGTGTATGGGGTGGCCTCAGTGAGGACGAGCGCCGCGCGATGAAGCGCCGCGCCGCCCGCAACCGGGCGCGCAAGGCAACTGCCTGACGCCCAGCACGGCCCCCCGCAGCCCCGAGCCGCAGCGCGCAGTTCCCGGTGCGCCCCGCACACGTCAACCCTGAGCCCCGGCCCGTCACCCTGGTGAACGGGCCGGGGCTCAGTCGTGCGCCGACGCCCCGAGCCGTGGCCGACGGGTCCGGCCGACGAGCCGGGCCGCCGTCCCGTCAGCGGCTGCCGGCGGGCACCGGCAGGTCGAGCACCACCCGGGTGCCGCGCTCGGGTGCCGGCACCATGTCGAAGGTGCCGCCCAACTCCCCCTCGACCAGGGTGCGCACGATCTGCAGGCCCAGGTTGCCGGCCGTGCGGGGGTCGAAGCCCTCCGGCAGCCCCCTGCCGTTGTCCTGCACGCTCACCAGCAGTCGGGCCTCCTCGCGGCCCACTCCCCCGCCTCGCACCGCGCCGACCTCGACCGTGCCGTGCTCGCCGGGCCCGAATCCGTGCTCCAGGGCGTTCTGCAGCAGTTCGGTCAGCACCATCGACAGCGGCGTGGCGATCTCCGCGTCGAGCACCCCGAACCGGCCGGTGCGGCGGCCCACCACCCGGCCCGGCGAGATCTCCGCGACCATGGCCAGCACCCGGTCGGCGATGTCGTCGAACTCCACCCGCTCGTCGAGGTTGTGGGACAGCGTCTCGTGCACGATGGCGATCGAGCCGACCCGGCGCACGGCCTCCTCCAGCGCTTCCCGGGCACTGTTGTCGCCGCTGGCCCCGATGCGCCGCGCCTGGAGGCGCAGGAGCGCGGCGACGGTCTGGAGGTTGTTCTTCACCCGGTGGTGGATCTCCCGGATCGTGGCGTCCTTGGTGATCAGTTCCCGCTCGCGCCGCCGCAGTTCGGTGACGTCGCGCAGCAGCACCAGCGAACCGATGCGGGTGCCCTTGGGCTTGAGCGGGATGGCCCGCAGCTGCACCACGCAGTCGTTGCCCTCGATCTCGGCCTCGCGCGGCGCCCAGCCGCTGGCGAGCTTGACCAGCGACTCGTCCACCGCGCCCCGGGTGGGAGCGAGTTCGGCGGTGGCCTGCCCCAGGTGCATGCCGACCAGGTCCGCTGCGAGGCCCAGGCGGTGGTAGGCGGAGAGCGCGTTGGGGCTGGCGTACTGGACATGCCCCTCCGCGTCCAGCCGGATCAGTCCGTCGCCGACCCGGGGGGAGGCGTCCATGTCCACCTGCTGCCCCTGGAAGGGGAACGTGCCCGCGGCGATCATCTGCGCCAGGTCGGAGGCGCTCTGCAGGTAGGTCAGCTCCAGCCGGCTCGGGGTGCGGACCGTGAGCAGGTTGGTGTTGCGGGCGATGACACCCAGCACCCGCCCCTCGCGGCGGACCGGGATGGACTCCACCCGCACCGGCACCTCCTCGCGCCACTCCGGGTCGCCCTCGCGCACGATCCGGCCCTCGTCGAGCGCCGAGTCCAGCAGCGGACGGCGGCCCCGCGGCACCAGGTGGCCCACCATGTCGTCCTGGTAGCTGGTCGGACCGGTGTTCGGGCGCATCTGCGCGACGGACACGTACCGGGTGCCGTCCCTGGTGGGCACCCACAGCACCAGGTCCGCGAAGGACAGGTCGGACAGCAGCTGCCACTCGGAGACCAGCAGGTGAAGCCATTCCAGGTCGGTTTCACCCAGGGCGGTGTGCTGGCGTACGAGATCGTTCATGGAGGGCACTCAGGGAGCCTAACCGGCGGGTGCGGCACCCCGTTCAACCACATCGCGTCCGCCCTCTGTCCTTGAGCGCGCTTGTGCGCAAGAATCAACACAGGAACCCCTGGACGGGGGTCAGTGCGTTCAACCTCTGCACACCGTGAACGAACGTGCACAGCGCGAAGCACCCCGCCTCCGCCATGGACAGACCCCAGTGGTCTAGTCCACAATGGGGCACTGATACTTCTGCTCTCCCCGCACAGGAGGGCAGAACCGAGATCCATGGTGCTCTCTGCCCTGACTGCGCCCGGGTCTCCGATCGCTCCGGGCTGCGGTGCCGGGCGGGCTGAGGGTCCCGTCCAGGCGCCGCGGCCCGAAGTGCGTTCCGGGGCCGGTACCGGACCGGCGTCGGACCTGCCTCCGGTCCGAGCGCCCGCCCGGCGGCCTACGCGCCCTCTGCATGGATTCGACTCTCGAAGCGGCGAACGTCCCGGATGCGCAGATGCCCGCGGGAGGGATGTGGGCCACCTCCGCGGGCGCGGCGGCCCTGCTCACCCGACTGATCG
>NZ_JASKMT010000032.1 GCF_030124175.1 Streptomyces sp. 549
GCATGGTCACACCACCACTACGACCTCACCGCTTGACATCCAACGTCCAGGGATGTCTGACCCCGCGAGGTTCCCGGCCTGGCGGCCTGACGGACAGCCCGCCAGGCGGAGGAGGCCCGGCCTGAGCTTCCCCCGCTGTCCGGGAGGTGGCCGGGGGCTTTCGTGCGTTCAGGCGGCCTGGTGTTCGGCCAGGAGCGCGGCCACTTCCGGCACGTCCGCGTAGTCCTCCAGACGCCGCAGGATGACCCGGACCCGCTCCGCCGTCCGCTCCGATGCGACGTCGGACGCGATGGTGATTACGCGATCCGCCACCGCCGCCGCTTCCTCCGGCTCGTTCGCGTCGGCCAACGCCACGGCGAGCCAGGAGAGGTACAGCGCGAGTTCACGGGTGTGGGTCGCGTCGTAGCCGCCGAGCACCTCCCGGAGCAACGGCACCGCGCGAAGGGGCTTGCGCAACTCCGTGTAGACCCTGGATTCCATGACCCGGAGTTCCCCTGCGTCGACCCAGTAGAGGTACGCGGGGGACTCCGTGCCTTCACTGTCTTCGCTGAGCGCCTGCCCGGCTTCGCCCAGCGCGCGCATGGCCCGCTGACCGTTGTCCGTGCCTCCGGCCTTCGTGTGCGCCCAGGCCACCCGGTCCAGGTAGAGCGCGCGGGCCTTTGCCGGAGCGTCCGGCCCCGCGTCGTTCAGCGCGGCTTGTGCGAGCGTCACGCCTTCGGCTTCGCGGCCGGTGTTGCTGAGCTGGTAGGCGAGTGACCCCGCGATGTTGCCGGCCAGGGTGTGGTCCTCCGCCTGCCGTGCCGCGCTGATCCCTAGCCGGTAGATGCGTTCGGCTTCGTCGTGCCGTCCGGCGTCGCTGGCAATCCACCCGGCAATCTGGGCCAACTCGCCAATCTGCCGGAGGAGTTGGCGCCCAACTTCGCCAGTGTGGGACCCCTCCCGGTACAGCTTCACGGCGGAGCGGAGTTCCCGGAGCGCGGGCCGGATCAGGTCGCCCCCGGCTAGCACGTCATCCGCAAGCCGGAGGCCGTGAACACGCTGCTGAAGGTCGACAACCTGGCCCATGCCGACACGGCGCCCGTCACGAGCACTGAGGGGCGCCAGCGGGTCGCCTTCGGGCAGGAAGTCCGCCAGTGTCGGTAAGGGCGGTTCAGTGGGGGCCTGGGCGGCGCTGAGCGCCCCCACGGGCACGCCCAGGGCCGCAGCGAGGAACGGCAACCACTCACGCGGCTTGCGCTTACCGGTCTCCCAACGGCTGACCTCCTGCCGTCCGACCGGTTCACCGACCACGCCAGCGGCCCGGCAGATCTCACGCGCTAGCCGTGCCTGGCTCCATCCGTGTGCTTCCCGCTCCCGCCGGATATTGGCCCCGATATCGCTGCCCATGTACCGATTGTGGCCGACAGTTGGCCTACGCGTGGCCGCTAGTCCTAGATCCACTTCGGGCGGAGCCTGGGGCACATGACGGAACCGCAGCGATACCCATCCGTGCCGGTCGAACTTCCCTACGTGGAAGCCAGGTTGGAGCCTCAGCCGGTTGACGGTTGTCCGGGTTGCGCTGAGCTGGCGAAGGTCCGCGAGTGGGCACGTGCGAGCGACGACCAAACGACCATCACGGACTGTAATGTCCTGCTGGCCAGGCACCCCAACGGGCACTGATGACCTCCGCCCCGGAGAAGCCACGTAGCGCTGTCGCGAATCCTCAGCGGACGCCCCTGCCGCCCGGCGACTACTGCGGCTTGTGTGCTGGCCACCGCGCCATCTGGTGTGACGGGTGCTGCGGCTTCGAAGGGTGCGAACTCTGCGCATGGACGTACAAGCGTCCATGCCCTGCCTGTGTCGGCGGGAACGCGGAGCCGACCCGCTGGTGAGCCCCCACCCTGGCCGACCGACACCCGCACATGACGCAAGTCACATCACGGATTCAGTGATCGAAGACGACGGTAACCGGCGCATGGTCTGACCAGCGCTCTTCGTGGGACGCGACCTTCTCCACATACGCCTTCACGGCCCGCTTCGCGATGCCGGGCGTTGTGCAAACTAGGTCGATGCGCCAGCCGCTGTCGTTGTCGAAGGCGCGGCCTCGGTAGGACCACCACGAGTAGGGGCCGTCCTGGTCGGGGTGGAGGGCGCGCACCACGTCGACGAGTCCGCCGTCCGCCGGGTCGAGGACCCGGCTCAGCCACTCCCGCTCCTCGGGCAGGAAGCCGGCGTTCCTGCGGTTGGCCTTCCAGTTCCGCAGGTCCGCCTCCCGGTGGGCGATGTTCCAGTCGCCGCACACCAGCACCTCGCGGCCACCGGCGGCCGCCCGCTCGCGCAACTCCTTGAGGTAGGGCAGGAACGCCGCCATGAAGCGCTCCTTCTCGTCCTGCCGCTCGGTGCCGGCCTCACCGGACGGCAGGTAGAGGCTGGCCACCGTCAGTCCCGGCAGGTCCGCCTCCAGGTAGCGGCCCGAGTCGTCGAACTCGGTGACGCCGAAGCCCGTCCTGACCTCGTCGGGTTCGCGCCGGGTGAGCAACGCCACTCCGGCTCGGCCCTTCGCGGCGGCCGGGGCCCATGCCGCGTGCCAGCCGGCGGGCTCGCGCACGTCCGCGGTGAGCTGTCCGACCTCGGCACGGACCTCCTGTAGGCAGACCACGTCGGCGTCCGTGGCCGCCAGCCACGGCAGGTAGCCCTTCTTCGCGGCAGCCCGCAGACCGTTCACGTTGACGGTTGTCACTTTGAGCATCCCTGCACCCTACATACGATGCGGTCATGCACCTCGCGACCTTGCGCTACGACCACCCCGACGCCCAGAAACTGGACGCCGAGGTCCAGCAGGAGTACGCCGAGCGGTACGGGGACGAGGGCGACAAGACGCCCCTGGCCCCGGAGATGTTCCAGCCGCCGAACGGCCTGTTCCTGCTGGTCTACGACGGCCGGGGCCATCCCGTCGCCACTGGTGGCTGGCGTGCGCAGGAGCGCAACGACGAGGGCTACTCCGACGGCGACGCGGAGATCAAGCGCATGTTCGTGGTCCGCGAGGCCCGCGGCCAGGGCCTGGCCCGCCGGGTGCTGGCGGCGCTGGAGGACGACGCCCGGGCCGCCGGACGGGTCCGCATGGTGCTGGAGACGGGCACCATGCAGCCGGAGGCCATCGCCCTGTACACGTCGAGCGGCTACCTGCCGACCCGCAAGTTCGGCCTGTACCGGCACGAGCCGCTGAGCCGCTGCTACGCCAAGCCGCTCTGACCCGGACTCCGCAGGTTCCGCCGCCGGCCCGCGCGTGCGGGCGGTGGAACGAACTCGGCCGTCATCCAGGGACTTTCCCGTCGCCTCCCACGGCATCTGCGTACGACGCCTCCCGTCGATTCCACTCCTACCAGCAGAAAAACGCGTTCCACTTGTGACGGCAATGCGCAAGTGGGCATTGAAAATGCGCCATCTGCGCCGGGGTGCGCCCCGCGCACCGTTGCGACCACCCGATCGCACACCTAACGTGGGGCGTGGCTCCGGAACAGCGGAAGAGAATTCGTTGTGAGTCGGCCTGCTCGGGAAGTCGGACACCCGGCGGATACCGACAGGAAGACTCGGACGAAATTCCACAGAAGGAATCTCTTCGCCGACCCGGATTCCATCGCAGACGTCTGCACAGTCCCAGCCCCGAATCTGGAAGGGAAAAGCAACGATGCGCACCTACGAGCGTCCCACGCTGGCCAAGGCAGGAAGCTTCCGCAAGACGACCGGTCTCGCCGGTTCGGGTCCGAAGGACCTGCTGGGCGGCAAGCAGGCACTCTGACACGGTCGTTCGCTCCGCCCCCGGGTGACGCCCCGGAACGGCGGCGACTGAACGGGCGGCACTTCGCTCGTTGAGCCGGGTGGCGGCTGCCGGCCGCCACCCGGCTGCCTCTCCCGGCATCCGTGACGACCGGAGGTGCGTGCGCTCGTGGGGCTCTCCCCGTCCTTGACCTTTCCGCCGCTGTGGTTCGCCGTACTCCCCGACAGCGACGCGGCCACCGAGATCGCCGCACGGGCGAGAGCCGGCGCCACCCAGGAAATACCGCACTCATCGGGAAGGCCGTGGCTGGTGGGCCGCTGGCCGCAGGACTTCCTCACCCTCGGCGTAGCCGGCGAATCAAGGGTCGCCGTACTCGGTGAACACGCAGCAACTTCCACGCAGATCGAAAAGGCAGCGGCCGCAGCCTATTCACCGGAGGCACTGAATGCGCTCGCCTCCCGCTTGACCGGCAGCTTCCATCTCACCGCCAGCATTTCCGGCGACGTACGCGTACAGGGAAGTGTCACCGGCCTGCGGCGCATTTACCACGGACGGTCGGGACCGGTGGCGATCGCCGGTGACCGGGCGGACGTCGTGGCCGGCCTGCTGGAACGTGAACTCGACGAGAAGCGACTCGCCGCGCACCTGCTCACCCTGGGCCTGCTGCACCCGCTGTCCGGCCGTCCCGTCTGGCACGGCGTGGAGGACCTCCCCGGCACGCACTGGCTGAAGCTCACCGCGGACGGCCGGACCCGCCCGGTGCGGTGGTGGACACCGCCGCAGCCGGACCTGCCGCTGCGGGAGGGCGCCGAACGGTTCCGGGACGCCCTGACCGCCGCCGTCGAACTGCGCACGCGGGGCAGGCGGTTGCTGACGGCCGACCTCGGCGGCCTGGACTCCACCGCGGTCTACTGCCTGGCGGTCCGCGGCGACGCCCGCGTCGTCTCGTACACCGCCGCCACCCACGACGCGCTGGGGGACGACGTCCACTGGGCCCGCCGGACGGTCGGCGCGCTGGGGCAGTCGGAGAACCACCACGTCGTTCCGGCCGAGCGCATACCGCTGACCTTCGACGGCCTGGCGGAACTCGACGACCACCTGGACGCGCCCTCCCTCATGTCGGTCGACCGGAACCGCCGCATGAGCCTGCTGCACCTGGCCGCCGAGCAGGGATCGCCGCTGCACCTGACCGGTCTCGGCGGCGACGAACTGCTCGCCGGGGCGGCGGCCCGCCTGCACGGCATGGTCACCACACACCCGCGAACCGCCGTTCCCCTGTTGCGCGGCTACACCGCCAAGTACGGCTGGTCCCGCCGGCGGGTGCTGCGGCAACTGCTCGACCGGCGCCCCTACCGGTCCTGGCTGCGCCAGGTCGCCGCCGATCTGCGGGCCCCGCAGCAGCATCCGCTGGAACCTCTGCTCGCCTGGTCGACGGCCCCGCGCCTGCCCCCGTGGGCCACCGGCGACGCAGCCGAGGCGGTCCGCGAGCTGATCAACGCGGAGGCCGACAGCGCCGAACCGCTGGGCGGGGGCGGTCACGGGCTGCACCGTGAGCTGGTCACCATGCGGCTGGTCTCCCAGTTCGCCCGTCACATCGGCCAGATGGCCGCCCCGCTGGGTGTGGCCTGCGCGGCACCGTACTACGACGACCGGGTCGTCGAGGCGGCCCTCGCGGTCGACGACCGGGAGCGGATCACGCCGTACCGGTACAAGCCGTTGATCGTGGAGGCGATGCGCGGCGTCGTGCCCGAGGAGAGCCGAAGCCGCGCGACCAAGGCGAACGCGACGCTCGAGGAGGAGGCGGGCCTGCGCGAGCACCGCGACCAGCTGCTGGCGCTGTGCGAGCAGTCCCGACTGGGAGAACTCGGGCTGGTCGACGTCCCCACCCTTCGGGAGTGGGCAGGCCGTCCGCTGGCCGCCGAGAGCGAGAGCGAGCTGCTGCATCCCACAGTCGCCTGCGAGGTCTGGCTGCGCTCCCACGAGAGCCGCCGGACGTCCCCCTCGACCGTCACCTGAGGCGCCCGGGACCCCGGGACGCGACGCACGCCCGACAACCCGACAGAGGAGGAGCACGGTGTTCAGTCTGCGGACCGGCGTACTGATGACCGAGACGGAGTACGGCATGGCGTTGCTCGACGAGGGCAGCGGTGACTACTGGACCCTCAACCCCACCGCCGCCGCCGTGGTCAGGGCGATGCTGGACGGGCGGACAGTCGCCCAGGCGGCGGACGCGCTGGCCCGGGACTACGACGTGGACCGCGAGGCGGCCGAGCAGGACGCGACCCTCATCCTCGGTCAGCTGCGGGAGGCGGGGCTGGCCGGAACCTGACCGCTCGTCGTCACCACCCGCCGGGTCGCGGTGCCGACCGCCACCGGCTCACCCGTGCACTGCGGCACGGCCCGAAGCCCGCCCCGCGAACGGCCTCGACCACCGAACCGCCCTGGCCGCGGCAACGAACGCGCCCCCGGCCACGAGCAGAGGAGGAAGGCAGAGATGTCCACCCCGGAAGCGGTTCCCCACCGCCCCCGCACCGTCCCCCCGGGACGGCGTGCCGCCACCAGGCTGGCCGTGGGCTGCGCGCACCTGCTGGCCACGCAGCCGCCGCGCCGCATCCGTGCGCTGCTCGCGCTGCTGCGGCGCGGGGCCCGGCCGGCGACTCTGGACGAGGCCTCCGCGGCCCACAGCACGGTCGTGGCGGTGAGCCTGTCCTGCGGCGGACAGCGCGGCTGCCTGCCCCGCTCCCTCGCCGTCGTCCTGCTGTGCAGGATGCGCGGGCGGTGGCCGGTGTGGTGTGTCGGGGTGCGCGCCAGGCCCCCGTTCGCGGCCCACGCCTGGGTCGAGGCGGAGGGCGTACCCGTCGCGGAAGGCTGCACCCGGGACTACTACCAGCGCTTCTTCACGGTGGAGTGAGGCGGTGACCGCGCCGCGAATGTCCCAAGCGCGGGACGCGGAGCACCCGCCCGGCGGCCGGCACGGTCGGCGCGCCCTTGTGCGGCACCTTCGCCCGCAGCGCGCCGGCATTCTCCTCGGCACCGCTCTGGGGCTGCTCGGCAGCCTGGTCGGGCTGGTGCAGCCGCTGGCGGCGAAACGCCTGGTGGACGATCTGGGCGCCGGCGAACACGCCGTCGGCCTGCTCGTGGCGTTGAGCGTGCTGGTCGTGCTCGGTGCCGGACTGGCCGCGCTCGGCCAGTACGTCCTGGAGCGCACCGCGGAGGCCGTCGTGCACACCGCCCGCCGACGGCTGGCCTCGCGGCTGCTGCGACTGCGCCTGTCCGCGGTGGAACGGACCGAACCCGGTGACCTCATCTCCCGGGCAACCTCCGACACGACGCTGCTGCGCCAGGTCGCCACCCAGTCCGTCGCCTCGGCCGTCACCGGCTCGCTGGTGCTGGTGGCGACGGTCACCCTGATGGGGGTGCTCGACGTGGTACTGCTCGGCGTCACGTCGGGCGCGCTGGCCCTGGTGGCGGTGGCCGTCGCCGTCGTGGCGCCGCGCATCGGTCGCGCCACCCGGCAGACGCAGGAAGCGGTCGGCGGCATCGGCGCCGAGTTGGAGCGGGTCTTCGGCGCCTACCGCACGGTCAAGGCGTCCGGTGCGGAGCAGTACGAGATCGCCCGCCTGCACGAGGCCGCCGGGCGGGCCCGGCGGGCCGGAGTCCGGGCCGCGCGGTGGGAGGCCCTGTCGAACTCGTCCGGCGTGGTCGCCGTCCAGACGGCGTTCCTGCTGGTGCTCGGGGTGGGTGGCGCACGGGTCGCCTCGGGCGCCATGAGCGTGTCCACTCTTGTCGCCTTTCTGCTCTACCTGTTCTCGCTGGCGCCCCGCATCCACCAACTCGTGGACTGCGTGGCCCAGTTGCAGACCGGCATGACGGCTGCCGCGCGCATCCAGGACGTCGAGGACCTGCCGGTGGAACACTCGCGACCAGCGAACGAGACCTCGCAGCCCGGGCAGCCGACGCGGCGGCCGGAGGACGCCCGCGTGCCGGGCGCACCGCCCGCCGACGGTGTTCCCCCTCCCCCTGACGCCCGGCCTCCGGCGGCCGTCACCTTCGACAGCGTGAGCTTCGCCTACCGTGCGGGGCTGCCGGCAGTGCACCGGGAGGTCAGCTTCACCGTCCCGGCCCTGGGCATGACCGCGTTCGTCGGGCCCTCGGGAGCCGGCAAGACCACCGTCTTCTCCCTGATCGAGCGCTTCCACGAACCGGACGCCGGCCGTGTCCTCCTCGACGGCAGGGACGTACGGCAGTGGCCGCTCGACGAACTGCGCGCCTCCATCGGCTACGTGGAGCAGGACGCCCCGGTACTTGCCGGCACCCTCCGGGAGAACCTGCTCTTCGGCCTGCTCTCCGTCACCGAGGAACGACTGCACCACACCCTGCGCCAAGCCCGGCTGGACACCGTCGTCGCCCGCCTGCCGGACGGCCTCGACACGCCTGTCGGCCACCGCGGCGGCAGTCTCTCCGGGGGCGAGCGGCAACGGGTGGCCATCGCCCGTGCCCTGCTGCGCAGTCCTCGCCTGCTGCTGCTGGACGAGGCCACCTCGCAGCTCGACGCGGCCAACGAGGCCGTGCTGCGGGAGACCGTCGCCGAGGCCGCCCGCAGCACCACCGTGCTCGTCGTCGCCCACCGGCTCTCCACCGTCACCACTGCCGACCGCATCGTGGTCATGGACGGCGGGCGGGTCAGCGCGGTCGGTACGCACGCCGAACTGCTGGCGTGCGACGGCCTCTACCGCCGGCTGGCGGCCACCCAGTTTCTCGCGGCCGACCGGTTGAGCCCCGCCGCTCCCGCCCGGCCGGACACCGGCTGAGCGGGGAGCCACGCGCTCGGGGCCCGCGGGCGACGCGCGGGCGCGGAAGTCCGCGAGCGGCGGTCGGCCGTCGCGGTACCGTCCGGGACCGGACGGTACCGCGACGGCGGGTACGCGCGTCACGCGGGTGCCCGTCAGCCCTGCGTGGGGCCGTTCAGCAGCACCGGCAGCTCGAACAGGTCGTTCTGGGTGAGCGCCGGCTTGTTGCGCAGCTCGGCGTCCGGCACGGCGAGCGCCATGCGCGGGAACCGGGCGAACAGCGCAGGCAGGGCCACGCCCGCCTCCAGGCGGGAAAGCGGCGCTCCCGGGCAGACGTGCGGGCCGTGGCCGAACGCCATGTGCCGCACCGGCGACCGCGTCACGTCGAACTCCCCGGCGGTCGGGCCGTGCTGCTTCTCGTCCCTGCCGATCGCCACATAGGACGTGATCAGCGCGTCGCCCTGCGGGATGACGGTGTCCCCCACCTGGACGTCCTCGGTCGCGAACCGGATGAGCACGTGCGAGGTGGGGGTGTCGTAGCGCAGGGTCTCCTCCACGACCGCGTCCCAGGACACCTCGCCGTCCAGGACCAGCTTCAGCTGGTCGGGCCGGCCGAGCAGGGCGCGGACCGCGTTCACGATGAGGCTGATGGTCGTCTCGTGACCGGCGGCGATCATCAGCTGGAGGGTGTTCACCAGCTCCTCGTCGGTCAGCGGCTCGCCGCCCTCGTCGGCGAGGATCAGCGCGCTCGTCAGGTCGTCTCCGGGGTTCTGCTTCTTCTCCGCGACGACCTTGCCGAACAGCCCGCCCAGCTCGCCCAGCACGCCGAGGACCTCGTGCGGCGGTGTCTGGGTACTGAAGAACTTGTCGTACAGCTCCTGGAGGCGGGGCAGGTCGCCGGTGTCGATGCCCATGAGTTCACTGATCACGCCCATCGGCAGCGGGTAGGCGAACCCGGCCTTGAGGTCGACGGGACTGTCCTGCGGGCCCGCCCCCAGCGCGTCCAGCAACCGGCCGGTGATGGCCTCGATGCCCGGGCGCAGCCGCTCGACCCGCCGCGGGGTGAGGGCCTGCGCCACCTTGGTGCGCAGCCGGCGGTGCTCGGCGCCGTCGACGGTGAGCATGCTGCGGCCCGGGTTGGCCAGGCCGATCAGCGGCCAGTCGGCGGGTATCTCACCGCGGCGGAAGGCCCCCCACACCTGGATGTCCTTCACCAGCCGGCTGTCGGTCATCAGCTGCCGCGCCTCGGCGTGGTGCGTCACCGCCCACACCGGCACACCGCCCGGCAGTTCCACCCTGGCGAGTGGGCCGGCCTCGCGCAGCGCCGCGCCCTCACCGGCCAGGTCGCGGACGAGCGGGTCGAGCACGATGGGGGCACCGGACTGGGCGGGACAGGTCATCTGACGCCTCCTGAGGCGGGGGTCGGGGTGAAGTGGACGGGCAGCGCCGACATTCCGCGCAGCCACGGAGAGGGACGGCGGGTCAACTCGGTTGCCGCGACGGTCAGATCGATGTCGGGCAGCCGGTCGAGCAGCACCTCGATGCCGGTGCGGGCGATCGTCTCCGCGATCTCCTGCGCCGGGAACGGGCAGCGGTGCTCACCGTGGCCGAAGGAGAAGAACGCGCTGTTGCCGCCGGTGAAACCGCCGTGTGCGGAACGGTCGTTGTGGATCTGCGGGTCCGCGTTGGCCCCGGCGAGGCCGAGCAGCACCAGGTCGCCGCGCCGCACGTGCCGGCCGCCGAGCTGGGTGTCGCGGGACGCCCAGCGCCCGGCGACGTTCTGCGTGGGGGTGTCCTCCCACAGCACCTCGTTCATCGCCTCGGCGATGCTGTGCCGGCCGCCGGACATGGACGCGGCGAACCGGTCGTCGACCAGCATCAGCCGCAGCGAGTTCCCCACCCAGTCGGCGGTCGGCTGGTGGCCCGCCGCCGACATGACCATGAGGTCCTGGAGGATCTCCTCGTCGGAGTAGCCCGCCTCGGACGTCAGCATCCGGGAGACCACGTCGGCACCCGGCCGGGCCCGCTTGGCGGCCACCAGCCGCTGCATCGACCCGACGAGGTGCTGCTGGCCCTTCAGCGCGTCCGCGCCGCCGTCGATCATGTCGTTGAGCGCCTTCGCGAGGCCGGGCCCCTCGGCGTCGGGGAAGCCGTAGAGGCGGGCCAGGACCATGATCGGCAGCAGCATCGCGTAGTCGCCGATCAGATCGGCCTCACCGGTGCCGCAGAACCGGTCGATCAGACCGTCCGCGAACCGCTCGCAGTGGCGCCGCAGTTCGATGGTGTCCACGCCGTCCAGGGCCTCACTGACCATGGCGTGGCGGTGCTGGTGCGCCTCGCCGACGGTGTAGAGGATGGACGGCTGGCGGCGGCCGATCATCGGCAGCAGCGGCCAGTCGGCGGGGATGTCGTCCCACTGGTTCCACAACTCGGAGTCGCGGCTGAACAGTTCGGGGTCGCCGGTGACCTGGTGCAGCTCGCGGTAGGCGATCACCAGCCAGGCCGGCACCTCGCCCGGCAGCATCACCGGGACCACCGCGCCGTGTTCGCGGCGCATGCCGCGGTACAGCTCGGCCGGTTCGACGAGGAACTGCGGGCCCCACAGCGGCACGGCGGACCCGTGCGCGGGGCAGCCCGGCGGAGGCGACATCGCGGAGGAGGCGGAGGGCGTCGTCACGGTGTGGTCTCCCGGGCGGAGGAGAGGGCGTGCAGGTGCTCGACCAGGGTGATCAGCACGTTCTTGCTGGACTCGCGGGACCGGGCGTCGCAGTCGACGAGCGGCACGCGCTCCGACAGGTCAAGTGCCTCCCTGACCTGCTCGGCGGTGTGCGGCGGGCCGCCGAAGTCGTTGCGCGCCACGATGAAGGGCGTGCCGAGCTGCTCCAGCCGGTCGATGGCGTACCAGGAGTCGGCGAGCCGCCGGGTGTCGACGAGCACGACCGCGCCGAGCGTGCCCGCGAAGAGGCGGTCCCACAGGAACCAGAAGCGTTCCTGGCCGGGAGCGCCGAACAGGTACAGCACGGTCTGCTCGTTGAGGCTGATCCGGCCGAAGTCGAACGCGACGGTGGTGGACGTCTTCGCCCGCACCCCGGCCAGGTCGTCGACGCCCTGGCCGGCCTGCGTCATCGTCTCCTCGGTGTTCAGCGGACGGATCTCGCTGACCGAGCGGACCATCGTCGTCTTGCCCACACCGAAGCCGCCGACCACGACGATCTTCAGCCCGGTGTCGGCGGTGCTGCTGAGCGGAGGACGGACGGCTGGTTCAGAGGTTGCGGAGTCCAACGAGCACCTGCTCCAGGATGGTGGGGTCGGGTAGTTGCGCCCCGGGGCCCGCGGGGCGCGGGTGGCGGGCGGTGATGCGTCCGGTGGCCTGGAGGTCCGACAGCAGGATGCGCACGATGCTCACCGGCAGCCGCAGGTCCGCGGCGATCTCCACCACCGCGACCGGGGTCCGGCACATCCGCAGGATCGCGGCGTGCTCGGACTGCATGCCGGGCGTCGGGTCGCACTCGCTGACGACCAGTGTGACCAGGTCGAAGGCCGCCGAGTCGGACCGGCTGCGGCCTCCGGTGAGCGTGTACAGCCGGTCGGGGTCCTCGTCCCGGCCCGGCCGGCTCATGCCTGCCCGCCGCCCGCGCCCGGTTCGCGCGGTGGCGTACTCAGGTACTCACCCAGCTGCTCGACGAGCTCGTTCATGTTGTGGCCGATCAGGCCGACGTCGGCGTCCTCGTCGGCGATGACGGCCAGGTGTGCGCCCTCGCCCGCCTCCACGATGAACAGGATGCCGCCGTAGAACTCCGTCATGGCCTGGCGGACTCCGCCGGTGCCGTCGCCGAACTCCACGGAGGCACCCTGGGACAGGCTCTGGATGCCCGCCGCGATCGCGGCGAGCTGGTCGGCCTGGTCGGCGGACAGCTCCGGGGTGTGGCACAGCTTCAGACCGTCCCGGGAGAGCACCAGGGCGTGCCGGGCCCCGGCGGTCCGCTCCAGCAGGCTCTCCAGCAGCCAGTCCAGTTCGGCGGCCGTACCCGTGCCGGGCAGGTGGTGCGGTGCCCGTGGGGATGGTGCAGTCATCGGGGGTCGTCCTCCGGTTGAGAAGAAGCCGGTTCAGTGGCGGGTGCAGCGGGTGAGTCGGGTGCTGCGGGTGCGTAAGGGGCTGGGGACGTGTGAGGTCCTGGGGACGCGTGGGGTGCTGCCGGTGCCGTCGGAGGCGCGGACGACGCGTCGAGTGCGGACGCGCCAGGGGTGGACGCGTCAGGGGTGGACGCGTCAGGGGTGGACGCGGACTCCGGGTCGCCGGTGCGGGCGGGGTCGCCGGTGCGGCCCTTGAGTGCGCGGCGGAAGGTGCCGAACCGGGCGGCGGAGTCGGCCGCGGTACGCCCGGGCTTCGCGGCGTCCGGGCGCGGCAGGGCGACGGGCTGCCGGGCGGTGGCGAGCGTACGTCCCCGCCGCCGCTTGGGCAGGCCGCTCTCGCCGTACTCCGGCGGCCCGTCCAGGTCGGGCGCCGGCGCGTGCGCCGGGTCGGGCTCGCCGCCCGAGGCGGCGGACCGCCGCGGCAACCCGCCCGGGGTGGCGGGGGTGCCGTGCGCAGGCGTGCCGTGCGCGGGGGTGCCGTGCGCGGGGGTGCCGGAGGCGGGGGTCGCGGGCGGGGTGGTGCCGCTGCGGCTGGGCAGCGGGGACGAGGGCAGGTCCGGCCACGGTTCGCGCGGCGCGGGCAGCGGTTCCGGGGCCCTGGCGGTGGCCGTGGCGGACGAGGCGCCGCGCTGGCGCGGCAGTCCCTCCGCCACGGTCGGCTGGCCAGTCTCGGCGCCCGGCCGGGCCTCCACCGACCGGGCTTCCACCGGCCGGGGCTCCACCGACCGCGGGCGGCTGTCCCCGGCACGCGGCCGGGTGATCAGCTCCTGCGGCACCCGGACCAGGACGCCGGTACCGCCGCGGGCCGACGGGCGGAAGGACACCGTGAGCCCGTGCTTGCGGGCCAGGCAGCCCACGACGGCGAGACCCAGCCGCGTCCCCGACAGCGACGTCAGGTCCAGCGGCTCCCCGGACACGGCCCGTTCCGCTCGGCGCAGTGCGAAGTCGCTCATCACCAGTCCGCTGTCCTCGACGGTGATGACCACTCCCGCGGGCACCTCCTCCACGTACACGTGGACCTCGGCGGTGGGCGGCGAGAAGTTGGCGGCGTTGTCGAGCAGTTCGGCCAGGGCGTGCATGACGCCCTCGGCGGCGTGACCGGCGATGGCGACCTCGGTGGTGGAGTGCAGCCGCACCCGCTGGTAGCCGGCGATGCGCCCCATGGCGCCGCGCATGATGCTCTCCATGACGATGGGCTTCGCCCAACGCCGTCCGGAACGTGCGCCGGTGAGCACCGCGATGCTGTCCGCGAGCCGGCCGGCCTGCGCGGTGCGGTGGTCGATGTGCAGCAGGTCCCCGAGCACCGCCTCGTCGGAGTGCCGGTGCTCCATGTCCCGCAGGTCGGCCAGCATGCCGGTGGCCAGCGCCTGCATGCGCCCGGCGGCGCTGGCGCAGGCCGCCATGGCCGACGCCCGACCGCTCTCGCTGCGGCCCAGTTCCTCGGCGAAGTTGCGCAGCAGCAACCGGTGTGACTCCAGCGGCGGCTGGGCGAGGTCGGCGAGCGCCGTCTCCGCCGAGGTGCCCTCACGCAGCCGCTCCACGAGTGCGGGCACGGTGCGCTCGGCGAGGCGCGCCGACTCGTGCTCCAGGTCGGCGATGTCCTCCCGCAGTTGCTGCGCGCGCTGGCCCTGCCGGACCACGGTCACCGCGGCGGCGCACAGCAGTACCGCCACCGCTCCCGCGGCCGATGCCACGGGCGTTCTCATCGAGGCCGGGGAGAGCAGCACCGCCACCGCGACGCCGGCTCCGGTCACCGCGGCGGCGACGAGCAGGGCGAGCAGCGGCGGCTTGAGCGGAGGCCGCTCCGTCCGCCGACGCGCGGGCAGGGTGTGCGCTGTCATCAATCGTTGTCCTCGTGGACGGAAGGTGGCAGAAGTCGACTCGTCCAGACCCGCTTCCGCTCAATTCGGAGCCACTATAAGTGAATTCCCGAACACAGCGCCCTGTGATGGATCTTCCTTCGATCACAGGGGCCCTCGGGCGCACCACGGGCGTCCGCCCCATCACATCCGGGCAGCGACTCACGCCGCTGCACGCCCGGTTCACAGGACCGACCTCACAACAGACCTACCGGCCTGAGACGTTGCGCGACGCGCAACGCCCACGCGCCCGGCCACGCCCCCGCGGGGCCGGGCGCGCGTCGGCGTGCGCGCTCCCGCGCGGACGCCCCGAGGTCAGCAGCTGCGGACAGCGCCCGGCGACGCGTCACCCCGGGCCCGGCCGGGCGGGGGCGGGGGAACCGCCGGGTGGTCGGGCGAGGGCGGGTCGAGAAGACCGGCCTGCGCGATGAGGTAGGCGAGTTGGGCCCGGCTGTTGCTGCCGAGGAGGTCGGACGCCTTCTTGATGTGCGTGGCGATCGTCCGGGTGCTCATACCCAGCCGGCTGGCGATGGCCGAGTCCGTGTAGCCGTCGACCATGAGGCGCAGCACGTTCAAGCGCGTCGCCTCGGTGAGGAGTTGCGGGCGCTGGTGCTCGGTCCTGTAGGTGACCGGTTCCGCGCGTTCCCACACATGCTCGAAGATCGACGCCAGGTAGTGCACGACACCGCTGTCCCGGATCATGACCGCGGACATGTGGCGGGCGCCCTGGCTGTCGGGAATGAAGGCCAGGGACCGGTCGTAGACGATCAGTCGGTCGAAGACCTCGTCGACGGTGCGCACCTCCACGCCGGCTTCCGTGACGCGCTTGACATAGTCGAGCGTGGGGCCGTGGGCCCGCACGGTGTGCTGGTACAGCGTGCGCTGGGCGATACCGCGGTCAGACGCCTCCAGCGCGCGGGGAAGCGCCTCCGCCAGCATCTCCGCGGGGTGCCCACCTCCGGGCTGGGCAGTGAGTACCTCACGCTCGCATGACTGCACGGCGTGCTCCAAGGCAGCGCTGATGACCGAGGGTCCGCTCAGTCGCTGGACGGAGGTGGACATCTCCTGCCGTATGCGCCGGTAGACGTCCTCCACCTGCAACATCACGGTGCGCATGGCGTTGAGCGCCTGCTGCTGCTCCATCATCGCCCGCTCCACCGGATGGGCCAGCGCCGCGGCTGCGACGTCGGGAGGCACCGGAACGAGTGTGCCCTGGTCGTCAGCGGCGGGCGTCAGAAGGCCCAGCACCTCCAGGCACGAGGGTGCCTCCCCCTGCGCTGAGCCGGTCGCGAGTGCCGCCTCGTAGTAGGTGAGGCCCTCGGGGCAGACAGTGGTGCGGAGCTGCGCACCGGTCTGAGAACCCTCAAGGCGCATGTCCGAACTGCCCGCTATAGAACACAATGTTTCCCCCTCCTTCATGATTCTGCAATGCCTGATCCTGATGCCTGTGATCACTTCACGCAAGCTCCGTGCCCGGTGCATGCTTCCTGTAACGAAGCCAGCGAACAGCTGGCCATTCGGAACACTGGGGGGACCAGAAGTGAAGTCCGATGCATTTTTGAACGCCATGAGAGCGCTCGCTGCCACCGCGCTCGCCACCATCGCGCTGGTTGGTTTCTCCGCCCTTCAGGGGGGCGTTGAGGGCAGCGATGTGACCAACCAGGCAACCACAACGTCGCTGGTCAGCAAGGCCGTCGTTCTGGGACATCAAAGCTGGGGCCCATGAGCCGTCTCGCGAACCGCGACTTCCGCGCGGTTTGAGGACCACGCTTCGCATCAGGACGCATGCCGATTTTTGCAAGGAGATTCCATAATGACCACCGCCATTGCGGCACCCAAGTGCCTTGTGTGCGACACCGAATTCGCGGTTCAGGCCGACTGGGAAAAGGGTGAGATCACCGAGTGCGCCGCGTGCGGCCAAGAGCACGAGGTGGTGCAGAAAACTGACGGCCTCGTCCGTCTGGACCTGGCACCGGAGATCGAGGAGGACTGGGGCGAGTGACCCAGCACGCAGAGGTCCTTGTCTCGGCGACCATGCTGAGGCCCGACGAGAAGCTTCTTCTCCAGGCCTTGCGCGCCGAGGGACTGGCAGCGGCTCCGCTGCTTCGGGAAGACCTTGCGGGGGTGGTGGCGGGCGACACGCGCCCGCCCGGCCTCGCACTCATCAGGAACCTGTCCCACCGCGACGCCGTCAGCGTCTCGCGCAGGCTTGAGCACAGCGGCGTGACCACGCTCAACCGTGCCGCAACCATCGAGACGTGCAACGACAAGGGGCTCCAGTCCCTGGTCTTCGCGCGGCACGGCATTCCGCACCCCCTCACCCTGCACGCCTTCAGTTACGACCAGGTGCGTGAGTCCGTGGCGCGGCTCGGCCTGCCCGCCGTCGTCAAGCCCGTCAGCGGCTCCTGGGGGCGCGGCGTCACGCGGATGATCAACCCCGAGTGCGTGGACGCGTGGGTGGGTGGTCGGGAGTCCACCGACGCCGCGGGCAAGCTCTTCCCGGTCGTCGTGCAGGAGTACGTCGACAAGCCGGGCCACGACCTGCGCGTGGTGGTCGTCGGCCGGACGCCCGTCGTCGCGATCCAGCGGGTCTCGCCCGACTGGCGCACCAACACGCACCTCGGGGCGGAGGTGCGCCGGACCGAGATCACCCCGCGGATCGAGAAACTCTGCGCGCAGGTCGTCGACGTCCTCGGTGACGGCTTCTACGGGGTCGACCTCGTCGAGGACCGGACCACCGGGGAACTGCTGGTCCTCGAGGTCAACGCCAACCCCGACTTCGCCCGCTCCTCCGCACAGCACGGCGTGAACGTGGCCCGCCACCTGGCCGCGTACGCCGTGGAGTTGCTCGAACCCACCACCGCCGCGCCGCTCTCCGCCTGAGGCGGAGACACCGGAAGAGCCCGGAGACACCGGAGAAGACCATGGAACTGTTCGACACCTCGACGGTGCTCACCCGCGTTCTCACGTCGGGCGTGGTGATGAGCATCGAGAAGAGCGACCGGGAGCTGCCCGGCCTCGAACGGCTGCTCAGCAAGCAGACCGGCCGCGCCAAGGCGGCCCTGTTCAACAGCAGGACCGGCGCCCTCCACGGCGCCCTCGCCGGCCAGGGCGTCGGACACGGCGACGCCGTGTCCGTGACCACGACCGACCGCACGACGCTCGCGTTCCTCGCCTGGCTCGGCGTCACGGTCACAGCCGACGGCCCCGCCGCGTACGACCACGTCTCGCTCACCACGGAGAACGCCGACCGCCTGCCGCAGCTCGCCTCGGCTGCCACCGCCCCCGCGCTGGTGGTGGACCTGACCGGCCTCGGCTTCGGGCCCGCCGCCGCCGTACTCACCGACGACACCGCCGTCTGGGCTCGCGCCGAGCGACTGAAGATCTTCGGCGCATACGACCTCCGGACCATGTGGACGCAGGAGGAGGCCGACGCGGACCTGGTACCCGGCGTCCAGTTCAACTACCGGCTGAGCCCCCTGGTGGCCGCCTGCGCCCGGATGGCCCTCACCCAGGCGGCCATGCCGGCCGCCGCCCACGGAGCACGCTCATGATCACTGACTTTCCGGCAGCGCCGCTGCCCCTGCCGTCCGAGGCGGAGCTCGACGAGGAGCTCGCCGCGCTGGGCGGTGACGCCCTGATCCCCAAAGCCCTGCGCCGCACCCTCTTCCCCGTCATCACCAAGGAGGACGTGTTCAACCTGATGCTGGCCCAGCGTCAGGACCCGCAGAAGGTCGTCAGCGACTTCGCCGACGCCTACCGCGACTACGTCGGGGCCAACCACGCCCTGCCCACCGCGAGCGGCACCTCCAGCCTGCACATGGCGCTTGTGGGCGCCGGCGTGCAACCGGGTGACGAGGTCATCGTCCCGGCGTTCACCTTCATCGCCACGGCCCAGGCGGTCGTCGCCGCGCACGCCGTCCCGGTGTTCGTGGACATCGACCCCGTCACGTACTGCATGGACCCGGAGGCCGCCGCCTCGGCGATCACCGAACGCACCCGTGCGCTGATGCCCGTACACGTCCACGGCCTCCCGGCCGACGTGCCCGCGCTGCGCGCGCTCGCCGACCGGCACGGCATAGCCCTGGTCGAGGACGCCTCGCACGCCCACTCGGCGAGGATCGGCGACCGGGTGGCCGGGTCCCTCGGCGACGCAGCCGGACAGAGCCTGATGGCCGACAAGAACTTCCCGCTCGGCGGCGAGGGCGGTATCGCCTTCTTCAGCACCCCTGAAGCCCACGACCGGGCCGTCACGTACCTGGAGCGGCACGGCATCGACTACGGCATGTCCTGGATCGCCGCGGCGTTCGGCGCCAGCCAGCTCAGGCGGCTGCCGTACTACGACCGGATCCGCGCCCGCAATGCCGCGCTCCTCGGCGAGGCCCTCGACGGGACCGGCCTGTTCAGCCCGCCGCACGTCCCGGACGGGCACGTCCACGCGTACAACATGTACCGGATCACCCTGCGGCCGGAGGCCGCGGGCCTCGACGACCTGCCCGTGCACGCGGTCAAGGAGGCCGTACACGAACTGCTCGTCGCGGAAGGCGTGCCCGCCCGCGAGTGGCAGAACACCCCCATTCCGTGCCACCTGCCCTTCCGGTCCCGCGACGGCTTCGGCAACGGCTACCCGTTCTCGCTCAACCCCGGCGCCGTGCGGGACCACCGCCCGGAGGACTTCCCGGTGACCCTCGGCATGCTCGACAGCACCCTGGTGCTCTGCCGTGAGCTGCGCTCACCCGTCGAGTACGAGCGCGCCCTGCGGTACGCCGACGCCTTCCGCAAGGTGGCCCGACGGCCCGACGCCATTCGCAAGCGCGTCGAGGCCGGCGACTACCGGCGCCCGTACGAGAAGGCGGCCCGCCTTGGCTGACAACGACAAGAAGGTACGGGTCGCCGTCGTCGGCGCCAGCGGCTACACCGGCGGCGAAGTCGTCCGGCTGTTGCTGGAGCACCCCGGCGTGGAACTGGCCTTCCTCTCCGCCGAGCGCAACGCGGGTGCCGCGCTCGGCTCCGTGCACCCCTGGCTGCGCAACCACCCGGCCGCCGCCGGTCTCAGGTTCCGGCCTCTGGCCGAGCTGGAGGACGTGGACATGGCCTTCGGCTGCCTGCCCACCGGCGCCCTGCCCGAGCAGCTGCCCGTCATCGCGGAACGGGCCGAGCGGGTCCTCAACCTCGGCGGCGACTTCCGGCTCCGCGAAAGCGGGGACGTCGAGTCGTACTACCCGAAGACCGCTGGGAACCCGCCGCAGGAGGACTTCGCCTACTACGTACCGGAGTTGAGCCCCTCCGTCCCGAAGAGCCGGTTCATCAGCCTGCCCGGCTGCATGGCCGTCGCCTCCGTCTACGCGCTCTACCCGCTGTTCGCCGCATCCCTGGTCGAGCACCGGGTCGTCGTCGACGCCAAGACCGGTTCCACCGGCGGCGGACGTGGCAGCGGCGAACCGCCGGCCGAGCGCAGCGGGAACTTCCGCGTGCACAAGCTCCACGGCCACCGCCACGCGCCCGAGATCAGCCAGGCCATAGCCGAGTTCACCGGCACAGCCATGGACCTGCGGTTCGCCACGCACAGCCTGGACGTGTCACGCGGCATCATGGTCACCGCCTACACCGACCTCCGGCCGGGGGTCACCCCGCTGGACGTCAAGCGGGCCTACGCCAAGGCCTACGTCGGCAAGCCGTTCGTGCGGGTGCGCACCGCGCCCAGGGCGCCGCAGGACTTCCCGATGCTGAAGGCCGTCGTCGGCTCCAACGTGGCCGAGGTCGCCGTCGCCGTCCGCGACGGCCAGTGCGTCGCGGTGGCCGCGCTGGACAACCTCGTCAAGGGCGCCGCCGGCCAGGCCATCCAATCCATGAACCTGATCTGCGGCTTCGACGAGACCGCGGGCCTGCCCACCACGGCGGTGTCACCATGACGGCGAAACCCCTGTACGTGATCAAGGCCGGCAGCGCGACCCTCGACGTGGGGGCCGTCCACCGGGAGGTCGCTCTGCTGGTGACCCGCGGTGCCCGGGTGCTGCTGGTGGCCGGCGGCGCGACCGGAATCGAGCGGCACTACCGGTCCGCCGGACGCCCTATGCCCCAACTGCGGCTGGCCAACGGCGACTCGGTCCGCTACTGCCGGCCCGAGGAGATGCGGCATCTGGTCGACGCGTACGAGCAGGTCACGCTGCCGTCCGTCGAGCAGGGCCTCGCCGCACACGGACTGCGGGTGTTCACCGCGGTCGCATCGAGAGGCGGCCTGGTCAGCGGTCGCGCCAACAGGCCGCTCAAGGCCCTCAACGCCGACGACCGCCCAGTGATCGTCCGCGACCACCGGGCCGGGGTCCCCTCGGATGTCGACACCGTCCAACTGGCCGCGCTGCTCGACGCGTACGACGTGGTCTGCGTCTCCCCGCCGGTACGCGACGAAGCCGGCGGTACCCCGCTGAACGTGGACGCCGACGTCCTGGCCGCCGTGCTGAGCAACGCCCTGGACGCCGACCACCTGCGCCTGGTGACCGGCAGCGCCGGGCTGCTGACCGACCCCAACGACCCGGGCTCCACCCTGCTCGACGCCTACCCGGGCGACGGGGCGCGGTACGCCGGCGGCAGGATGCGCCAGAAGGTGCGGGCCGCCGAGATGGCCCTCTCCGGCAGCGCCGACGTCGCCATCGCCGGCCCGCACACGATGGCCGAACCGGAGAACTGGACCCGCTTCTGGCGCACCCGCGAGCCGGGGGCCGACCTCGGGCTGCTCACCAAGGTCGTCTCCGTGCCGTCGGTCTCGGGCGACGAGGCGGAACTGGCCGCGTACCTCGCTGACTGGTGCCGGGAGCGCGGCCTGGACGCCGAGGTCGATGCTGCGGGCAACCTGGTGGCGACCCGCGGCCGAGGTCCCCGGCGGCTGCTTCTGCTCGGCCACCTCGACACGGTGCCGCACCGCTGGCCGGCCGAGTGGCGCGGCGACGAACTGTGGGGCCGGGGCAGTGTGGACGCCAAGGGCAGCCTCGCCAACTTCCTGGAGGTCCTGGCACACGCGCAGATACCGGAGGACGGCCAGCTGCGTGTGGTCGGCGCGGTCGAGGAGGAGGTGTCCTCGTCCAAGGGCGCCTTCCACGCCCGCGACCACTACCCCGCAGACGCCGTGGTCATCGGGGAGCCAAGCGGGTCGGGGACGCTGACGCTCGGCTACTTCGGACTGTTCAAGCTGCGGGTCACCGCGTCAGTGCCCAGCGGCCACTCGGCCGGCATGGACGCGGTCTCGGCGCCCGACCTGCTGGTGAGGGCCCTCGACGACATCCGCTCAGCGGTGCTCAAGGAGGCGTCCGACGCGCTCAGCGCCATCATCGACGTCAGCAGTGAGACGGGACGTGCCCGGCACCGGGCCGTGGGCGTCCTCAACTTCCGGGTCCCGCCGTCCGCCGGCCTGGAGCACCTGCGCACCGTCGCCCTCGGCGCAGGCGACCGGGAGGGCGTGGACGTCGAGGTCCTGCGAGCCACTCCCGGCCACGCCGGCGGCCGGTCGAGCACACTCGTCAAGGTGTTCAGCCGGGCCTTCGGCCAGGCCGACATCCGCCCCCGGTTCGTGGTGAAGAAGGGCACCTCCGACATGAACACCCTGGCCACGACCTGGAGGGACGTTCCGATGGTGGCGTACGGGCCGGGTGACTCCACGCTCGACCACACCGACGAGGAGCGGATCGGCAGCATGGAGTACCGCACCGCCCGTTCCGTTCTCGCCGACGCCGTGAACCGCTGGTTCGCCCTGGACGAGGGGCTCGCCCGATGACCGCCGTGCACGAGGCTCCGGTCCACGTGCGCCAGGACCGCGTCGGCGAGCCGTTCCCCGCCGACGCGCACACCGGCCACGCGGCGGCGACGGTCGCCCTGCTCACCGAACGTGCCGCACACGCGCGGCGGCTCGTCGTCGACATGGCCGCAGGGCCGCGCGGCTGCCACCTCGGTGGCAGCCTGTCCGTCCTCGACATCCTGGTCGCCGCCCTGCACCGCGCCCAGGCGGGCGACGGAACGGAGGTGGTGCTCAGCAAGGGCCACGCTGCCGCCGGTCTCTACGCTGCCCTGCACGTCAGCGGGGTGCTGCCGGAGAACCCGGCACCGCTGTACGGGCTGGCCGGGCACCCGTACACCGGGCACCCCGGGCCGAAGGTCCCCGGCGTGCGCTTCCCCACCGGCAGCCTCGGCCACGGCGTGCCCTACGCGGCCGGTTGGGCGATGGCCCGCAGGCTCGGCGGGCACGGCGGACTGGGGATCGCGGTCGCGGGGGACGGCGAACTGCAGGAGGGCCTGGTCTGGGAGAGCGTCCAGGTGGCCGCCGCGCAGCGGCTCGGCAACTTCGTGCTCGTCGTGGACCGCAACGGCGGCCAGAACGACGGGCTTGTTGAGGACATCTCGCCACTGCCCCGGCTGACCGAGCGCTTTGCCGCCTTCGGTTTCGACACGGCCGAGGTGGACGGGCACGATCTGGCCGCGCTGACCGAACTGTTCGCGCGCGACCGGTCGGGCGCGAACCGGCCGCTCGCGGTGCTCGCCGACACCGTCAAGGGCAAGGGCGTCCGCGCGGTCGAAGGCAAGGCGGCCTCGCACTACGTCACGATCGACGCGGCCCGCGCCGCCAAGTGGAAGCGAACCATCCGATGACCGTGACAAGCAGTGGCTCCGGCAGAGGCTCCGGCAAAGGCAGTGGCCGTGGCACCGGCAGTGGCGACGGCACCACCGTGTCCAGCCCGGTGAGCACTGCGGTCCGCCCGTCCCGCCCGTTGCTGAGCGGCCGTGACGCCTACCGCGCCGAGCTCACCGAGATGGCCGCGCACGACCCTCGCGTGCTCTGCCTCGAAGCCGACCTCGGCGGCAAGAACCACCCCTTCGCGATGGCCCACCCGGACCGCTTCTTCAATCTGGGCATCGCCGAGGGCGCCATGATCGACATGGCGACGGGCCTCGCGGCCGCCGGCTACCGGCCGTTCGTCTCCACCTTCGCTCCGTTCGCCGCGCTGCGCGCCGCCGAGAGCCTCAAGCTGACGCTCGGCTACCTCCAGGCCGGCGTCACCGTCGTCGCTCCCTACGCCGGTGTGTCCGGCGCCTGGTTCGGCACCACACACCACTGCCTGGAGGACCTGGCAGTCCTGCGCAGCATTCCGGGCGTCACCATCGCGGCTCCGTACGGCGAGGAGGAGACACGCGCAGTCGTGCGGGCAGCGGTGCACAGCGGCAAGCCCCACTACATCCGCACGGGCCGCAACGCGGCCTACACCTCCCTCACAGGTGACCGAGCAGCCGGCGCCGACGGACACGGGGGTGGAATCCCGCCCGTCGTGTGGGACGCCCGGGGCGCATCCGACGCCACGTGCCTGGTCTCCGTCGGCGAGGAGGGCACCCGCCTGGCGCTGGCCGCGCGGGAGCTGCTGCCCGGCCTGGCCCACGCCCACCTGGTCCACCTCGACCACGCGTGGCTGGTCCGCTCAGCCGCGGAACTGACCCGGCACCACCGCCGGTTCGTGGTCGTCGAGGAGCACCGCGCCGAGGGCGGCGCCGCCGAGGCACTGGCACTCCTGCTGCCCGGCAGCGAAGTCGTCGGGGTCAACGCGGGACACGACTGGCCCTGTGAGGGAGGCGACCACCACGAGGTCCTGGCCCGGCTGGGTCTCGACCTCGACGCCGTGCTCGCCGCCGCCACCTGACCGCGTCTCCCGGCCTGAGCCCGTGGGAGCACACCGGCCCGACCGAAGCGCCGCTCCCGCCTCAACCACCCACTTCCTGCAAGGAGTTCCGCCATGCACATCCTCATGATCGAGTGCAATCCGAACGGCGTCCAGGGCATCGCCAACGCCTTGGAGCTGGGCCATGACGTCACGCTGGTGTCCGCCGACCCCGGCTTCTACCTGGCGGCCTCCCCGCTCGCCGAGAGCGCCTTCGCGCACCCCCGCTGCCAGGTCGTCACCAGCACCGAGGCCTTCTCCATCAACGGGCTGGAACAGCTCGCCAAGGAGATCCACGCGGCGAACCCGGTGCACGGCGTCACCACCTACAGCGAGTACCACACGGTGCACACGGCGACCGTGGCCCGCGCGCTCGGCCTCCCCGGCATGAACGTCGACGGCGCGCTCAACGCCCGGCACAAGCACCGCACCCGCCTCACCCTGGACGGCACCGGCATCCGCCAGCCGCGCTTCGCCCACGTCGACGATCCGACCAGGATCGAGGCCGCCGTACGCGAGGTCGGGTTCCCCTGCGTGGTCAAACCGTCCGACGGCACCGCCAGCCTGCACGTCCTGCACCTCAGGGGTGAGGAGGACCTGCGCGACTACCTGGCCGAGTTGGCGCGGGTGACTGACTACGGGCGCGGCGTGGTGCGCATCCCGGACATCCTCGTCGAGGAGTTCGTCACCGGCGAGCTGGTCTCCGTCGAGTCCTGTGTGCTGGCCGGCGGTGAGGTCGTCAACCTGGGCCTCACCGACCGCCCGCTGAGCGGGTTCCCGCACTTCATCGAGATGGGTGCCACCTACTTCCGGGGCCATCCGCTCCAGGACGAGCTGTTCCGGCTGACGACCGAGGTGTTGCGGGAGCTGGGTGTGGACTTCGGTTTCATCCACACCGAGTTCCTCCTCCACGAGGACGGCCCAGTGCTGTGCGAGGTCAACGGACGGCTGATCGGCGGCATCGTCCCGACCCTGATGCAGATCTCCTCCGGGGTCGACGCCTACCTGGAGGTGATCCGGCAGGCCCTAGGCGAGCGCCCCGAACTCCCCTTCCCCGGCGCCACGACGGCCGGCGGCCACTGGTTCGGCGCACCTATCGCCGGAACCGTCGAGTCCATCGGCTTCGACGCGCTGACCGGCCTGCCCGGCTATCACAGCGCCCAGGCGTACAAGAAGCCCGGAACCGAGGTGAACCGCCTGGCCAAGAGCAACTTCGACTGGATCGGCCACCTCATCTTCACAGGAGAGAACCGCGACATGGTCAACGAGCGCTGCGAAGAGGCACTGGAGCGGGTCGAGTTGCGGATGAAGCTCGAGGTCGCCCGGTGAGCGCGGCCCCCGTCCGCCAGGAGGCCGGGACCCTCACCGTGCGCGGCGTCGCGATCCCCGCGCTGGCCGGCGGGGAGTTGTTCGACGTGACGGTCGAGGACGGCGTTTTCACCGCCCTCTCCCCCGTCGGCCGCCGCGTCGGCGGGGAGCCCGAGCTGTGGCCCGGCTACACCGAGACCCACGCCCATGTCTCACTGCCCGCCAACTGGGACGACTCCGTCGACGAGCCGCGGATCGTCGCCCTCCAGTACCTGTACCACGGCGTCACCCAGGTCGTGGACATGTTCGGCTTCCCACTGGTGGACGAGGGCTGGCAGGCCGGCCGAGAGGGCTCACCCTGGCCCTACCCCGAGCTGGTCCACTGCGGGTACGCGGTCACCGCGGTCACCGACGGGGCCGGTCTGCACGGCCACGGTGTGGAGTTCCCGGCGCCGGTGCACATGCTCGCAGTGGAGTCCGACCTGGAACACGCGCTGCGCTCCAACGCCGCGCGCGGCGGCGCCTTCCTGAAGGTCATGTTCACCGACGGAACGGAACAGCCTGGCAGCCGGGTCCGGTTCACCCGGTTGTCCGAGCGGGTGCTGAGGTTCACCGCCCGTATCGCGGCCGAGCGCGGGGTGACCGCGGTCGTCGACTGCAACACCCTGGAGGAGACGCGTTTCGCCTACACGTGCGGCTTCCGCCTGTTCGCCCACACGGTGCGGGACCGGACGCTCGACGACGTCGACTGGAAGGAACTGGAAGGCGCCCGCTTCGTCTCCACACTCGCCGGACTGCGGCCGATGATCATGAGCCGCGAGGAGTTCCTCGCCGAGTACGGTCGGCAGGGCTTCCTCGAAACCCAGGACCCCCGCAACCTGGATTTCGTCCGAACCGTCGGGCAGCCCTTCGGGCTTGAGTACGGCTGCCAGGAGACGCGCACGGCGGCGCTCGCCGACATGCGCCGCAACGCGCTCGCTGCGCTGCGGCAGGGGAACCTGCTCGTGGGCACCGACTCCGGCAACCTCGGTGCGTACCACGGCTACTCGTTCCTGAGCGAACTCGGCCTGCTCGCCGGCGACGACGAGGAACTGTCCGAACTGCTGCGCCACCAGGCCACGGTCGGGGGCCGGCGCTACTTCGACGAGCTGAACGGCGTCCGCTCCGACGAGCCACTCCTGCGCACCGGGGCCGCCGCCACGTTCAACGTGCACGCCGCCGGCGGCGCGTTGTCGGCGCTTCCCCTGGCCACCGTCGTGAACGGAGTGCCGATCGACCGTGCCGCGCTCGCCTCCGCCATCTCCCAACTCCGCTCCACCGCATCAAAAGGAAAGGTCATCCTGTGACCACCGAGCGCAGACGCGCCCTCTTCGGGATCAACGCGGGAATCTTCCTCGCCCACATCGGGAACTTCATCTGGTTCCCCATCCTCGTCGCCTCACTCGGCGGCACCGACAGCGGCTTCTGGGCCGGCGTGGTCATGTGTATGACGTACGTCGGGCGGTTGGCCGCCACCTTCTCCTACGAGGGCCTGTCCGATCGCCTGGGCATCCGCGGGGCGGTGTTCGTCGGTACCGGCCTGGAGGCGGTGTCGCTGGGGCTGATGGGCTTCACCAGCGGCGTGGCCGTCTACAGCGTTCTGGCACTGTTCATCGGTTTCGGCTCCGGAACGGCGTTTCCGGGGCTGAAGAACATTCTCGTGTCATACCCGGAGGACGAGCGGGCGAAGGCCTTCTCGACCTTCCAGATGTCGGCCCAGGTCGGCCTGTTCGGCGGCGCGCTGGCCGGCGGGCTGCTCATCGGGATGGACCTGCGGACCGTGTTCACCGCGGTGTTCGTGCTCTTCCTCGGCTTCTGCCTGACGGCGTCGTTGTTCATCCCCAGGGACGGATTCCAGGCTGACGGCACCGCGGCCACCGCTGCGGACCCCGCAGACGAGCGGGCGCCGCTGTTCAGTCTGGCCGCGCTCAGGTCGGTGGAGGTGGGCGGAGCCACCCGCTACTTCCTGCTCTCGGCGGCGTTCTGGTTCCTGTCCCTGTGCTTCGTCGTCGGAATCCCGCTGCACATGGGGCAGTTCGTCCCGCAGTTGGCGCCCTCCTCGCCGTTCTGGATCACCGGACTGAGCCTGCTCGTCCTCCAGTACCCGGTCTTCAAACTGGCGATCAAGCACCTGCGGCCGGGTGTGGTCATGGGTGTCGGCCTGTCCGGCATGGCCGTCGCCTTCGTCCTCTTCGGCTCCGGACCGGCCGCGTTGTGGGCCGTGGCCCTCGGCTGCTTCGTCGTCGTCTTCGGAGAGATCCTCTTCGTTCCGTCCTTCGACATGTGGGTCGCACGGAAGGTCCCCGAGGCGCAGCTCTCCCGAGCCATGGGCGCCATGCACTTCTTCCGAAGCGCCGGAAACATGGCCGGTGCCCTGCTGGCGGGAGTCATGTTCGACCTCTCACTCTCCACCGGCCTGACGGGAGCGAACTGGTTCGTGGCCGCCGCGGTGGCCGTGGTCTGCGCGGGGATCTGCTTCGCCAGCCGCGACGACGCGCCGTCCGGCCGGGACGGTCGGGACGGCCAGGACGGTCGGGACGGTCGGGACGGCCAGGACGGTCGGGACGGTCGGGACGGTCGGGACGGTCGGGACGGTCGGGACGAGACGCCCGAGGAAGCAGCCAAGCTGACCGAGTCGGCCGAGGCATGACCCGCTTCCCACGCTCCCGAACAGACAGATGGACGACAAAGGAGAAAGGCGAACCATGGCTGGGATCTGCGTGATCGGCGGCACCCGCTTCTTCGGAAAGCTCTTGGTGAGGCGCCTGATCGACGAGGGCCACCAGATCACCCTGGTCACCCGGGGCCGGGCCGGCGACCCGTTCGGCTCCGCCGTGCGGCGCCTGCACGCGGACGTCAACCAGCCGGGCCAACTGGCCACCGCGGTGAAAGGAGAGCGTTTCGACACCGTGATCCACCAGGCCTGCTACACGCCGAACGCCGCACTCGACGCCTGCGCGGCGTTCGGGAAGCGGGCCGGCAGGTTCGTCCTCACCAGCAGCATGGAGGTGTACAACGCCGAGACGTTCCGCCACCAGACCCCCGCTCCCCCCATGAGCGCCTTCGCCCGCGAGGACGAACTCCGCCCCGAGCAGGGTGAGTACGACGCCGGCCTCCCGTGGGACGACCTCGACTTCGTGGGACGCAACTACGGCGAGGGCAAGCGGCAGGCGGAGAGCGCCCTCGTGCGCAACGCTGACGTCCCCGTCACCGTCGCCCGGGTCGCCCACGTCCTGGCCGCCGCGGACGACTTCACCGGGCGGCTGCGGTTCCACGTCGACCGCGCCCGCGCCGGGGAACCGGTCACGGTCCACACCCGTCCGGGCCGCACGTCCCTGGTGCACGCTCCTGACGTCGCCGCGGCGCTCTCCCGGGCCGCCACCTCCGACCTGGCGGGCGTCGTCAACGTCGCCTCCCCCGACCCCGCGAACGTGTACGACGTCTGCGCCGCGGTGGACAGGGCAACAGGGCGGGACACTCTCGTCGTCGAGAGGGACTCGCCGGGAGGCGACCCGGCGCTCTCGCCCTACTCCTGTGCGACCGACTTCGGCATGGACACGGCTCGGGCGGTCTCGCTCGGCTTCGACCTCGCCCCGGTGAGCCGGTGGCTGCCGGAGATCGCACGCATCGCCGCACAGGAGAGCAGCTGATGTTCGACCTGATCGTCATCGTCCGAGTGCCTGACCCCGCCGACGTCGCCCCGGTAGCCGACGCGTTCACCCGGATGCGCTCGCTGTGCCTCGCCGAGGAGGGCTGCATCAGCTGGGAGGCCTACCGGTCGCAATCGGAGGAGGGCCACTTCGTGCTCGTCGAACGGTGGGCGAGCCGCGCCCGCTGGGAGGCGCACGGCGAAGGACCGGCCATTCAGGACATCTACCTCCCCGAGGTGCTTCCGCGCGTGGAACGCGAGGTCCATCCGAGCATCCCCCTGCGCCCCCGTCCCGGCACCCGCACCACCGCCGCCACCACGCCACCGACCGAAGGATCACCGACATGACCAAGCGGCACCGCATCGCCGTCGTCGGAGGCCGCCCCGCCCCCGTGCACGGCGCCAGGGAGACCGGCATCGACATCACTCTGGTCCACGCCGAGGGACAGTTCGACCCGGCAGAGGCCGAGCCGCACTGCACCCGCATCCTGACCTGTGACATCACCCGGACCAGCGCGCTGCTCGAACTGCTGCGACCGCTGCACGAGGCCGAACCCTTCGACCGCGTCCTGACCACCACCGAACTCTCCGCCGTGGCGGTGGGTGAGGTCAACGCCGAACTCGGCCTGCCCGGCACCCCGCCGGAGGTGTCCCGCGTCATCCAGGACAAGGCACTGACCCGGCAGGCTCTGGACCGGCACGGACTGAGCCCGGTCCGCCACCGGCGGATAGGCAGCGCCGCTGAAGCGGTCGAGTTCCTGGCGGAGGTCGGCGACCGGATCGTGCTGAAGCCCGCGCAGGGAGCGGGCAGTCTGCACATCAACGTAGTGAGCGACGCGGAGAGCGCCGCCCGTGCCGTACGGGACATCGAGGACTTCGGCTACGGCGGTGTCCTGGCAGAGGAGTACCTGGAGGGCCCGGTCGTCAGCGTGGAGGCGTTCTCCTCCCAGGGCCGCCACGTGGTGCTGGGCGTCAGCGAGTACCAGGTCAACGAGCACTTCGTCGAGTGGGAGTGCAGCGTTCCCAGCGATGCCGCGCTGCCTGACCTCGCGGAGCTGCACCAGGTGACCGCCGCCGTGCTGGACGCCGTCGGACTGACCGACGGTCCCTCGCACAGTGAGTTCGTGCTCACGCCGGCCGGCCCCCGGCTGCTGGAGACCCACAACCGGCTCTCGGGCGCCGGCATCCCCGAAATGGTGCACCGCGCCACCGGCTGGGACCCCGCCCGGCTGTTCATGACCGTGCCCCTGGGCATCGACCGGTTGCCCGAGGAAGCGCCGACAGCGAAGCAGGGGGCGGCAATCCGTTTCCTGGACGCCGCCCCGGGCCGGATCAGGGCCATCGTCGGCGTCGAGGAACTGCCTGTGCCCGTGCGCCGGGTGCCGCCCGGGAAACAGCACCCGCACATGATCCCGTTCCTGCAGGACTTCGCGGATGCGGACGCCGGAGCGGTGATCGGCAAGCACGCGGGGGACACGGTGTCGGCAATGGACTCACTACTGGCCTCCGACCGGGGCTACGTCTTCGCCACCGCCCCGAGCCGTGCGGATGCCGTCCGACGCTGCGCCGAGTTGGCAGGCCGGATATGCTTCCACGTCGAGCCGGAGGGCCCAGCTGGATGAGGGCTGTTCGCACCCCGAGCCGTGGCCTGAAGTCGTCCGCAGTGTGACCCGCGGGGCCCGGGATGCGGGGCCCCGGCGTCAACGTGCCGAGCGACGCGCCGCGTTGTCCTGCCACTCCCGGCCGATCGATCGCACCAGCGCCGGGTACACCCCCAGGTACCGGAAGGGCTTGATGCCGAGCATGTAAAGGGAGCCGAGAAGGCCGTTGGGCTTCACCAGAACGGCCATCTGACCGCGGTAGCCACCACCCCTCCCGTCGGGGACCCAGCCGATGTGCATCACGCCGTGCATGGTCTTGTTGGCGTACTCGGCGGCCCACTCGTCGTGCGTCTGGAAGACCGAGGTGAAGGGCGCCGCGCTGAGGTCGGGCCCTCGCGGCCCCTCACGCAGGTCATCAGGCAGCCGGACGCGCAGCGTCTCGACCCGGCCGCCGACGCCCAGGTCCGGCTTGTCCCAGCCGAGCAGCGCGCCGAGCTTCCAGCGCACCGCGAAGAGGAAGCGGCCCACGGGGTTGCCGCCGTGCGGGCCGCCCTCGCCGTCCGCCAGCTGCTGGACCAGGTGGTGCAGGTCGTCCGGCCCGCCCGGCGTCGGCAGCACCCACACGTCCTCAAGCCGGAAGTCGCCTGCGATCTCGTGGATCCGCCAGGGACGGGACGTGTGACTGGTGGAGGGAAGTCGCAGATCGCTCACGGTGGACCCCTGTCTATACGGTGGCGTATAGACAGAGCATAGACCCATCTATACGGCTCCGTATACTGGGCGGGACATCCAAGGGGAGACACGGCATGGGCACGATCCGGACACCGCGGAACAAGTGGATCGAGGAGGGGCTGCGGGCGCTCGCCGACGGCGGCCCCGAGGCCGTCAGGGTCGAGGCCCTCGCGCAGGCGCTCGGCGTCAGCAAGGGCGGCTTCTACGGCTACTTCCGCAACCGCGCAGCCCTGCTGGAGGAGATGCTCAGCACCTGGGAGCACGGGGTCACCGAGGACGTCATCGAGCGGATCGAACGCGACGGAGGCGACGCCCGCGCGCGGCTCGGGCGCCTCTTCGAGTTCGTGGGGCCGGAAGGGACTTCCGTGACCAGCCCCGGGGTCGAGCTCGCGATCCGCGACTGGGCACGGCGGGACGAAGACGTCGCGCAGTGCCTCCGCCGGGCCGACAACCGACGCATGGACTACCTGCGCGAGCTCTACGGGGCCTTCTGCTCCGACGAGGGCGATGTCGAGGCCCGCTGCCTGATCACCTTCTCCCTGCGCATCGGCGACCACCTCATCGCAGCTGACAACGGCCCGCGCAGCCGCACGGAAGTCTTCTCCGCGGTCAGGAACCGGTTGCTGGACTGAACCCACACCACGCCACGCCCGCCCAGGTACCACCGGCTCAAGGGCAGCCTGGCACACGGCACCCATCGCGGGCAGACCTGTGAGCAGTGGCAGATCGAAGGTGACCAGCGGCGGCCGCATCTGGCACCTCCTCGACACCGCGCGGGAGACCGGCTGGATCACCTTCGCAGGCACAGGACGCCCCCCGTTGCTCAAGTGCCGACCTGTTCGGGACAGTTGCATCGCCGTGACCACTACGGGGTGGTCCTGTCAGCTGTCCCCCGTCACGTAGCTGTCCAGGTCCGGTGTGTCGAAGTAGTCGGACCGGTAGCCGAACTCGCGGCGCTCCTCGATTTCGAGCACCCTGAAATCGTCCGCGAGGCCGGAGAGCACGAGGGGCAGATCGGCGATCGGCAGGATGTACTTGCGGTCCACCGGCAGCACCAGAACGCGCCGCACACGCGGACCACCGCCCGAGGGTGTGTCACTGCCGCTGGGGAGTCCATCGCCAGACGATGAAGGCCCCGCAGCGGTTACGCGTACCCCTCAAGGCACCGCCGCGTTCTCACAGACGGTTGGCGTTGAGCCATTCGTCGCTGTTCCACAGGACGGGCGTGGCGCCGACGGGTTCGAATCGGATGTCCGGGTCGTTGCTGTGGAGCAGGCAGAAGAAGCGGCGCTGAAGCACCGCCGCGCGGCGGGCCTGGTCGGCGACGATGTCCAGAACGGTCTGGGCCGCTCGCGGGCAAGCGGCCGTGAAGCGGTCGTAGTCGGTGATGGACAGGACGAGCCCAGTGCCTTCTTGTGCATCGTCGTACGGGCCGTAGCAGGCCACATCGCCGAGACAGTCGTTGAGCGCGTTGAGGTTGTGGCCGTAGTAGTCGGGGAACTTCAGCGCGGCGGCAACGTCCCTGTGCATGTCCTGCTCGGAAGCCCACTCGCCGGCGGCGAGGTGGGCGACGCGGAAGCCGCGCTCTTCGAGCCGCAGTTCGGCTTCTGTGAGGAGCCCTCGGCGCCAGAAGAGGGTGACGAAGGTGTTGTTCATGTACTCGATGCCGGGAAAGCGCGTCGGGTCAGCGCCAGGTGCTGGGTCCTGGGAGGATTCACTCCGGTATGCGTCCAGGAGGCGGAAGAACTCCTCGACCGGAGTCGAGCCTGCGGGGGTGTTGCGTTCGATCTCGGCTGCCCAGGTGAGGGAGTCGGCGATGCCGCGTTGCTCTTGGAGCCAGCGGTAGAAGTCGCCCTCGGGCCAGAAAGCGAAGGGCTCCTCTACGCCGTGCACACCGAGCGCTGCCCGGTAGCCGACGAGCAAGGACTGCAGGTGCGGGAGCGATCCGCCGGGAACCCACATGCCGGGCCGGAGCCGGACCCGGTCCAGGAAGTCGTACACGTCCGCGCAGTCCTGCCAGTGCTTGGCAGTGGGACGTGGGCTGTCTTCGGTCGGCATGCTCCGACCCTATGGTGCGAACGGATGTCGTCGTCCGTCGGAGGGTTGCGAGCGCAGGGCGATCGAGGCCCCAGCCCGGACCGCACCCTGGGCCACCGACTGGTTCTCGACCACGAACAGCAGCACCGGGGCATCCAGGGCATCCGCCGAGGCGAACGCAGCGAACGGATCGCGGGCCGGGAACCGTACTTCCTCGAGCTCAAGGAGTCCGCCGACGAGCAGGGCGCGATCAGGCTCCAGTGCCCGGCCAGCGGGCCCTCGTCCGCCGTGGTGTGTCCCCGCTTCAACCAGGTCCACCGCGTCCCGGCTCCCCCGGCGGCCGTGGTCGACCCCACCGACAAGCGGGCCACCGCCGCACACACGATCACCGTCCGGACCGTCCAGCTCCGTGTTCGCTGTGCCGCACACCCCGACGACCTCGGCCCTGAAGTGCCGCGTGAGGTGCACCGCGGCTGTCCCGACGTGCCCGAGGCACCGTCGACGAGGTTCGGCGGCCCGGCCCGCAGGTTCGCCGTGTCACGTCTGGCACACGGACATGTTCGGCGCGTTTCATGGGCGTCGAGGAAAGTGAGAGTTCAGCCCTGGTACGCGTTGTGCTCCGCATGTCGTCCTGGCCGTGGACGATGTGCGGAGCCGCTCTCGTCGGGGCCGTTCCCGTGTCCTGCCCGGGACGCCGGTCGCCACGGATTAGCGTGTGACGATGCGTCACACGAAGCGCCCGACCCCTACCGCATGGACGCTGACGCAGAGACTGACCGTCGTCGCGACCGGGCTCGGTCTCTTCATGGTCTTCCTCGACGCGCTGATCGCGAACGTGGCCCTGCCGGACATCCAGCGGGACTTCGGTGTGGGCGAGTCCGGCCTGCAGTGGGTGGTCGCCGCGTACTCCATCGGCATGGCCGTGTTCATCATGGCCGGTGCCACCGCGGCCGACCGGTTCGGGCGCAGGCTCCTGTTCCTGGCCGGCATCTCCGTGTTCACCGCCGCTTCCATGGCCGCGGGCCTGGCCCCGGGACTCGCCGCGCTGGCGATCGCCCGCGCGGTGCAGGGGATCGCCGCAGCGACAGTGACCGTGACCTCGCTGGCGCTGGTGAGCGCCGCCTTCCCCGACGACGCCGAGCGGGCCAAGGCCATCGGGCTGTGGACCGGAGTGGCGAGCGTCGCCACCGCCCTGGGACCCACCATCGGCGGTGTCCTGACCGAGAGCATCAGCTGGCAGGCCGTGTTCATGGTCAACGCACCCGTCGGCGTGCTGGTCCTGGCGCTGACCGCCCGATACGTCGCCGAGTCCCGTGAGGAGCGGCCCCGCAGGTTCGACTGGGGCGGCCAACTGCTGTTCGCCGTGGCCATCGGCACCCTGGCCTGCGGGCTCATCCAGGGCCAGAACGCCGGATGGGCGTCCTCTGAGATCCTGACCCTGCTCGCCGTCGGCGTGGTGGGACTTGTCCTCTTCGCCCGGTACGAATACCGCAATCCCAGCCCGATGATGGACGTCCGCCTCTTCAGCCACCGCACCTACGCCGTGGGTATGGCCACGATCTTCTCGGCGTTCTTCAGCGCATACGGAATGCTGCTGGTCGTCACGCAGTACTTCCAGAACGTCGAGGACTACTCGCCTGAGCTGGCCGGCCTGCTGATCCTTCCGTTCTCCTTCAACATCATGCTGCTCTCCCCGATCGCCGGCCGGCTGGTCGCGCGGTTCGGGCCCCTGCCGATCGCCAGAATCGGCCAGCCTCTGCTGGTCGCAGGGCTGGCCGTCATCGCCCTGGGGATGCCGGTTTCCGTGGCCGTCGTCGCGGTGGGACTGTTTCTCTGCGGTGCTGGTGTGGCCCTACTCGCCACCTCGGTCACCGCCCTGGCCATAAGCTCGGTACCGGTGGACCGGGCCGGAATGGCCTCGGGCATCATGAGCGCCCAGCGGGCCATCGGCTCCACCTTCGGCTTCGCGATCCTCGGCAGCATCCTTGCCATCTGGCTGGGGAAGACGCTCAGCGCCAATCTTCGCCAGGCCGTCCCGGACGACCAGGCCCGCCAGGCGATCGCCGACCGGATCATCCAGGAGGCCAACCCTCACGCCTACGCGTCCGAGGTCGGCCCGGGCAGACCACTGCCCGCGCCCTCACCCGAGCAGCGTGAGGCCATCGTGGACGCGGCGACACAGGATTTCGTGCAGGCCTGCCAGGTGAGTGTCGGCGCGGCCGCCGTTCTCTGCGCGGTGACCATGACGCTGCTGTGGACCGTCGCCGGACGCGATGCGGACGCCCCCGCTGCACGCTGAACCCCCGGAGAAGAGGCGCCGCCCGGATTCCCTGAGGAGGCCGCCGTCGGTGTACCGCGCCGCCTTCAGCGGGGATGCTTCCACGCGCCCCGGACACCCTCGAACAGCCCCCGGAAACGCAGAGATCCCGCCCGATCAGCCAGATCGGACGGGATCTCGTGAACCGCTCCTGAGCAAGCTCAGGACCAGTTTGTTCTGTGGACCTGAGGGGATTCGAACCCCTGACCCCCTCGTTGCGAACGAGGTGCGCTACCAACTGCGCTACAGGCCCTTGGAACGATTGGAACTCTAGCACCCAGGTCGCTGCGGGTGAAAATCCGTACCGGTCCGCACCTCGCCCGGTCGCCGTCCCGGCCGGTGGCCGGGGCCCGCGGTGCGAGGACGGGGTCACTCGTTGGCGGCGCGGCGGCGTTCCTGTTCGGCGTTCTGGTCGAAGAGCGGGGTGCGGGCGCGCTGACGGCCGCGGCGGGGCTGGCGGCGGGGCTCGGCGGCTGAGGGGGCCGGGGGTGCCGGCGGGTCGGCGGAGGTGGAGCGGGCCGAGCTCCAGGCGTCCGCGGCGCCGAGGTCGACGCCTGCGGCGCTGCGCGGGGCGACGGGGGCGTTCACGTAGGTGGGGAGCGGCACCGGGACGGGGTCCCAGCCGTCGCCCTGCGGATCACGGCCGCGCTGCTGGTCGACCCACTCGGCATGGTCGGTCTGCTCGACCAGGACACGCCGGTCGTCGGCGGGCGTGGCGACGGGCGCGGGCCGGTGGTCGGGCTCCGGCGCGGCGGCGTCCGCTCCGGCGCGCGCGTCGCGGCGGCGCTCGTGCAGGCGGCGCGCGGCCGACTCCGCGCGCTGGTTGTCGAGCCGGACGGCGAAGCGGCGGCGCTCCTGCGCCCGCAGGTACACGATGTAGGCGCTGAGCAGGATCGCCGGGATGCCCGGGGCCCAGAGCAGGCGCAGTCCGCCGACGGCGGCGATGACCGCGCCGAAGGTGAACGCCAGGAAGAGCACCATGGTGGTGCGGCGGCGGCGGGCCAGTACCTTGGCGCGCTTGCCGCGCTCCTTGGAGGCCTGCGGCGGGCGGTGGTGCAGTTCGGTCAGGGCCTCGGCGTCGACGGAGACCGAGGCGGGGACCTTGCGGGAGCCGGAGGCCGAGACCGGCGCCGGCTGCGGCGACAGGACCGGCACGGCGCTCGGCTCGGCCACGCCGGGGGACCCGGATGCGGGATCGCCGAGGTCCCGGGCGTGCACCGCTTCGTCTGCGGCGTGCACCCGGCCGGGGTCGTCACCGTCGGCGGCCGGTTCCAGGGCCTCCTCGCGCGCCTCCCGCTCCCTGGCGTGGCGCCGTTCCATCGCGGCACGACCCGACAGGAGCCGGATGGCGGTGCTGAAGCGCTCCGTCGGACGGGAGTCGTTCAACTCGTCCTGACGGCGGAGCCACATCGGCACCAGGTAGGCGGCCCAGGCCCCGACGATGACTGCGTAGATGAGGCCGCTGCTGCTCACGCTTCACACGGTAGAGGGGTTTTGGCCGAAGCATCCGCCAATTGGCGCGGTGTGTCGCACGATCCGGCTCATATATCGAGCATTTTTTGTGATTGCGGGACCTGCGGACCTCTTATGTGGTCGGTTGGGGCGGCCGATTCCCTCGAATGGCCCCGGAAAAGCGAACACGTATTCTATTTATGCGGTGTTCCGGGTTGTGCCTGGTGCCAGCGGGTCAGCAGCCCCTCCGGGACCTCCTCGGCGGTCAGCGCGAACACCAGGTGGTCCCGCCAGGCACCGTCGATGTGCAGATACCTCGGCCGCACGCCCTCCTCGCGGAAGCCGAGTTTCTCCACCACCCGGCGACTGGGAGCGTTCTCGGGTCGAATGCACACCTCGACCCTGTGCAGACCGACGTTGCGGAAGCAGTGATCGACGGTGAGAGCGACGGCGGTCGGTGTGACGCCGCGCCCGGCGACGGCCTGGTCCACCCAGTAGCCGATGTGCCCGGAGCACATCGAGCCCCAGGTGATGCCCGCCACTGTCAGCTGGCCGACCAGCCGGCCCTGGTACAGCACCACGAACGGCAGCATGCGCCCGGCGTGCGCCTCCGCGCGCAGGTGGCGCACCATCTGCCGGTAGGTCGGGCGCTGCGGCGGCAGGTGGCCGGGCGGGGTGGGCGGCACGGTGGCTTCCCACGGCCGCAGCCAGTTGCGGTTGCGCTGGTTCACCTCGCGCCAGGCACGGTGGTCGCGCAGCCTTATCGGGCGGAGCATGGTGTCACCGTCCGCCAGTTCCACCGGCCACACGGCGTTCAGTTCGTGTCCCCTCTGGGATGGTCGCCACCGCGCAGCTGGTCGACGGCGTGCGGAAGGATCTCCGCAAGCACGCTCAAGCCGTCCTTGACTCCGCCCCGCGAGCCGGGAAGGTTCACGATGAGGGTCCGGTCGGCGACTCCCGCCAGCCCGCGCGACAGTGCGGCGGTGGGGACCTTCACCCGGCCTGCGGCACGCACGGCCTCGGGAATGCCGGGGATCTCCCGGTCGAGCACCAGACGGGTGGTCTCCGGGGTGCGGTCGGTGGGGCTGATCCCGGTACCGCCGGTGGTCACGACCACGTCGTAGCCGGCGGCGACCGCTGCCCGCAGCACCTCCTCCACGGGCGGTCCGTCGGGGACGACGCTGGGCCCGTCGGTGGTGAAGCCCATCGCGCGCAGGCCCTCGACCAGCAGCGGACCACCGGTGTCGGCGTAGACGCCGGCCGACGCCCGATTGGAGACGGTCACGGCCAGCGCCCGCGGGGGCGTGTCCGGGCCGGAGTCGGCGGTGGTCATTCCCGGCTCCAGTCGCCGGACCGTCCCCCGGACTTCGCCTCGACACGGACGTCGGTGATGACGGCCTCCTTGTCGACGGCCTTGACCATGTCGACGACGGTCAGCGCGGCCACCGACACGGCGGTGAGAGCTTCCATCTCCACGCCGGTGCGGTCGGTGGTGCGCACCGACGCGCTGATCTCCACCGCGTCGTCGGCCACCGCAAGGTCGACCGTCACACCGGACACGGCCAGTGGGTGGCAGAGCGGGATCAGGTCCGGGGTGCGCTTGGCGCCCATGATGCCCGCGATGCGGGCGGTGGCGAGCGCGTCGCCCTTGGGCAGCGTGCCCTCCGGGGAGTCGCCGCGCAGCAGGGCGACGACCTGCGACGAGACCAGCACGCGCCCGGTGGCTCGGGCGGTGCGCGCGGTGACGTCCTTGGCGGAGACGTCGACCATCCGGGCGGCCCCGGAGTCGTCGATGTGCGTGAGGTGCTGGCTCTTCATGAGCAGACACCGTACCCGTCGGGCTTCGCCTCCGTCCCGCGCGACCACGCCGGGCGGACGCACCGCACCACAGCCCGGGTCACAGGGACCGGGGCGCAAGGGGCGGGTGACCGGGGCGGGTGACCGGGCCGGGTCGCAGCTCAGGGTCGCCGCCGCGCGTCCCCGGACCGTCCGCCCCGGACCGTCCGCCCCCGGTGCGCGGTCGCCCGTCCGGTGTGCGGTCAGTGCAGCAGCAGGACGTCGAGTTCGGTGCCGGGCGCGACCTCGGTGGTCTCCTCCGGCACGACGATCAGCGCGTCGGCCCGGGCGAGCGCGGCGATGAGGTGGGAGCCGGCGCCGCCGAGCGGCTCGACCGTGCCCGTCCGCTCGTCCGCGCCCGGCGGCCGGTAACGGCCGCGCAGGAACTGACGCTTGCCGGCGGGTGAGGTGAGCGGCTCGTCGGCGTTGACGCGGGCCCTGACCACCGGGCGGTGGACGGTGGCGCAGCCGCGCAGCGCCCGGATCACCGGGCGGACGAACAGCTCGAACGACACGTAGGAGCTGACGGGGTTGCCGGGCAGCGCCAGCAGCGGCGTGCGGTCCTCGCCGACGAGGCCGAAGCCCTGGGGCTTGCCGGGCTGCATGGCGAGCCGCCGGAAGTCCACACCGCTGGAGACGACGACGTCGGGCCCGTCGTCCCCGGCGCCGGGCCGGGTGTCGATGCCGCTGAGCGCCTCCTTGACGACGTCGTAGGCGCCGACGCTGACGCCGCCGCTGGTGACGAGCACGTCGGCCCTGACCAGCTGGTCCTCGACGGTGGCGCGCAGGGTCTCGGCGTCGTCGGCGACGACACCGACCCGGTAGGCGAGGGCTCCCGCGTCCCGGGCGGCGGCGGCCAGCTGGTAGCTGTTGGAGTCGTGGATCTGGCCCGGCCCCAGCGGCTGGCCCGGCGGCACCAGTTCGCTGCCGGTGGAGAGCACCACGACCCGCGGCCGGGGCCGCACGGTGACGGAGCCCAGGCCGAGGGCGGCGAGCAGTCCGATCTGCGGCGGGCCCAGCACGCTGCCCGCGGTGAGCGCGACCTCGCCGGCCTGCACGTCGCTGCCGCGGCCCCTGACGTACTGCCGGGGCTTGACCGGGCGGTGCACCCGCACCTCACCGGTGGCGCCGCCCGGGTCGGCGCTGTGCGCGGTCATCGAGGTGGCGGGGCCGCCGCCGGTGCCGCCGTCCGTCCACTCCACGGGGACGACGGCTTCGGCACCGGGCGGCAGCGGTGCGCCCGTCATGATCCGGGCTGCCTGGCCGGGCGAGACGGTGGGCAGTTCGCCGCTGCCCGCCGCGACGTCACCGACGACGGTGAGGACCGCCGGGAACTCCTCGCTCGCGCCCTCGACATCGGCCGTCCGGACGGCGTAGCCGTCCATGGAGCTGTTGTCGAAGGGCGGTAGGGAGGCCGGTACGAGGACGTCCTCGACCAGGACGCAGTCCTGGGCGTCCGGCAGCGGGAGCTCGATGGGCTCCAGCGGCCGTACCGCGGCGAGGATGTCCTCCAGGTGTTCGTCGACCGACCAGGTCCTGCTCACCGGCTCTGCATCTCCTCGCTGACGTATGCGCGCAGCCAGGCCCGGAAGTCCGGGCCCAGGTCCTCACGTTCGCATGCCAGTCTGACAATGGCACGCAGGTAGTCGGCGCGGTCACCGGTGTCGTAGCGGCGTCCGCGGAAGACGACGCCGTGCACGGGGCCGCCGATGGAGGGGTCGGTGGCCATCGTCTGGAGGGCGTCGGTGATCTGGATCTCGCCGCCGCGTCCGGGCTCGGTCTTGGCGATGACCTCGAAGACGGCCGGGTCGAGCACGTACCGGCCGATGATGGCGAGGTTGCTGGGGGCGTCGGCCGCGTCGGGCTTCTCCACCAGGCCGGTGACCCGCACCACGTCGTCGTCGCCGGTGGGCGCGGCGGCGGCGCAGCCGTAGAGGTGGATGCTGGAGGGGTCGACCTCCATCAGCGCGATGACGCTGCCGCCGTGCTCCTGCTGGACGTCCGTCATCCGGGTGAGCAGCGCGTCACGCGGGTCGATCAGGTCGTCGCCGAGCAGCACCGCGAAGGGCTGGTCGCCGACGTGCGGCGCGGCGCACAGCACGGCGTGGCCCAGGCCCTTGGGGTCGCCCTGGCGCACGTAGTGCATGGTGGCCAGGTCGGTGGACTCCTGGGCCTTGCGCAGCCGGTCGTCGTCGCCCTTGGCGTGCAGGATCTGCTCAAGCTCGTAGTTGCGGTCGAAGTGGTCCTCGAGGGAGCGCTTGTTACGCCCGGTAATCATGAGAACGTCGGAGAGGCCGGCGTTGACCGCTTCCTCGACCACGTACTGGATCGCGGGCTTGTCGACGACCGGCAGCATCTCCTTGGGAGTCGCCTTGGTGGCGGGGAGGAAGCGAGTTCCCAGGCCGGCGGCTGGAATGACAGCCTTGCTGATCCGGGCACGTGAAGTAGTCATGTCCGGCACCATAACCGCTGACATTGTGCGGAAGATAAGGGTCCGGTGCCTCTGTTGCGGTATGCGGACAATGAAGGGAGTGACACACGGTGAGCACCGACGCTGTCAAACGTACGTTGCGGCAAGATCTCCTACGGGTGAGATCCGGGCTGACCGGCGACGACGTGGCGGTGGCGGCCGAGCAACTCGCCCGGCGGGCACTGGCCTTGCCGGAGCTGGCGGACGCCGGAACGGTCGCAGCGTACGTCTCGGTGGGCGCCGAGCCGGGCACCCGCGCGCTCCTGGACGCGCTGCGCGCGCGGGGCGCACGGGTCCTGCTTCCGGTGCTGCTGCCGGACAACGACCTCGACTGGGCCGCCTACCGCGGGCCGGACTCCCTGATACCGGCCGGGCGCGGCATGCGGGAGCCGGACGGGGAGCGGCTGGGCCCCGACGCGGTGCTCGACGCGGACGCCGTGCTGCTCCCCGGGCTGGCGGTGGACCGGCGCGGCTTGCGGCTGGGCCGGGGCGGCGGCTCCTACGACCGCGTGCTGGCCCGCCTGGCGGCTGCGGGGGCACACCCGTCGCTGCTGGTGCTGCTGCACGACGGCGAGCTGCTGGACGCGGTGCCGGCCGAAGCGCACGACCGGCCCGTCCAGGCGGCCGTCACGCCGTCCGGTGTGACCCGCTTCCCTGCCGGCGCCGCCCTGTGAGGCCCTGACCGCCGCCCCGCCCCCACAACGATGCGGTGGGGACGATGCGGTGGGGGCGTCAGGGCGTCAGGGCGTCAGGGCGTCAGGGCGTCAGGGCGTCAGGGCCATCGTGTCCTCGGTGGCCTTGTCGACCGCGTCGCGGCTGAAGGCCCAGGGCAGCAGCTCGCCCTTGGCCCACTTCCCGGTCTGGTCGGTGTAGTGGGAGTGGAACGCGTGGCCCGAGGCACCGGTGAGGTTGATCCACCGGGACTTGTCCAGGTCGTCGAGGTTGACGACCATGCGCATCGACGGCACCCAGGTGACGCCGTAGCCGCCCGCCGCGTTCCAGCCGGAGGCGTCCACCGCGTCCTTGCCGCCGGCCAGCTCCCACGGGCCGCGGTTGAGCAGCCGCTGCACCAGGTCGGGGCCCTCCTTGCCGAGGGTCTGGTTCTCCAGCATCAGCCGGTGCAGGCGGCCCCAGCTCCAGGTGTCGATGTTCTTGCCCAGTTTGGTGGTCAGCTCCCAGCGGGCGTCCTTCATGGCACGGGCCAGCAGCTCGTCGCGGTTCTCCGCGTCCGGGTTCTCGCGGTTGCCGCGCGCCTGCCACCACTCGTTCTCCGGGTCGTCGAGCAGGCCGCGGACCACCTCGGCCCAGCGGTCGCCGCCGTCGGGCTGCGCGGTGGTGCGGCTGCGCTGGCCGCACTCGCGCACGGTCCTGGCGGTGCCGTCGAGGTCCTCCAGCGGCCCGGAGTCGTCCGCCGGGCGGACCCGCAGGCACTGGCCCTTCAGGCGCAGTTCCCTGGGCAGCTTGTTGCCGAAGGACAGCATCAGCAGGTTGCGCCAGACGCCGTTGAAGTAGGCCGCGGCTGCGGAGTCCGCCGACTGGGAGTAGTCCCAGCCCTCCAGGAGCTGCTGGGCCTCGCGGACGTACGGGTCCTTGACGTCGATCTTCAGCAGGTGCGGCACGAGCAGCTTGGCGATCTCGCTGCTGTTGTCGGTCTGCATGGACTGCATGTCGTCCATGGAGATCTTGCCGTCGTCCTTGGTCTTCGACTGGATCAGGTCGTTGATGCGCTGGCTGCGGGTGCCGTAGCTCCAGTCCTCGGTGAGCAGGTACGGGTAGCTGCGCTGGTCGACGACCGCCTGGTTGGCGGTGACGATGTAGCCGCGGTCGGGGTTGTACTCGAACGGCAGCGCCGACTGCGGCACGTATCCCGTCCAGCGGTACTCGGAGTCCCAGCCCGGCGCGGGGTAGCGGCCGTCGCCCTTGCCGCGGACCGGGATGCGGCCCGGGGCCTGGTAGCCGATGTTGCCCTTGGTGTCGGCGTAGATCAGGTTCTGCGACGGCACCGCGAAGTCCTTGGCGGCGGCCTGGAACTGGGCGAAGTCCTGAGCCCGGTTCAGCTTGAAGACCGCGTCCATCGTCCGGCCGGCCTCCAGCGCGGTCCAGCGCAGCGACACCGCGTAGCCCTTGCCGCGGTCGGGCGCGACGCCCTTCACGGGGGCGCTGTCGCCGACCCGGCCGAGTTCGGTGTTGCGGTCGGAGACGATGGGCCCGTTGCGGGTGCTGCGCACGGTGATCTGCCGGTCGGTGCCGCCGGCGACCTTCAGCGTCTCCTTGCGGGTCGTGTACGGCTTGTAGGAGCCGTCACTGAGGACCTTGCCGTCCTGGATCTTCTCCAGGTAGAGGTCGGTGACGTCGGCGCCCAGGTTGGTCATGCCCCAGGAGATGTCCTGGTTGTGGCCGATGACCACGCCCGGCATGCCGGCGAACGTGAACCCGGAGACGTCGAAGGGGCATTCGCGGGTGACCTGGGTGCAGTGCAGGCCCATCTGGTACCAGACCGAGGGCAACTGCGGTGCGAGGTGCGGGTCGTTGGCGAGCAGCGGCTTGCCGCTGGTGGTGTGCTCGCCGGCGATGACCCACGAGTTGGAGCCGATGCCGCTGCCGTTGGGGCCGAGCAGGTCGGGCAGGTCGTCCAGGGTCCGCGACAGCGCGGCCAGTTGGGTCTGCAGCTCGCCGCCGCCCTCGCCGGTGCCCGCCGTGCCGTCGGCGTCGCCCGAGGCGGGGGTGCCGTCCGGGTCGAACGCCTCGTTGCCGTCCGCGCCGGTGGAGACCGCGCCGTCCTCGACGATCGGCTTGTTGCGGTCGTAGGGGTAGGACGGGTACAGGTCCTCGACCTGCTTGTCGGTGAGCCGCCCGGCGAGCAGCGAGCGGTCGATCTCGTCGCGCAGGTTGCCGCGCAGGTCCCAGGCCATCGCCTTGAGCCAGGCCACGGAGTCGACCGGCGTCCAGGGCTCCGGCTCGTATTCGCTGTTGACGAATCCGAGCGCCGCGTACTCCACGGACAGCCCGGAGCCGCCGCGGCTCTCCAGGTAGGAGTTGACGCCGGCCGAGTATGCCTGGAGGTACTTCTTGCTCTGCGGGGAGAGCTTGGTGTCGTACTCCTCCTGCGCCACGTCGCGCCAGCCGAGCGTGCGCAGGAAGGCGTCGGTCTCGACCTGGCTCTCACCGAAGAGCTCCGACAGGCGGCCCGCGGTGGTGTGGCGGCGGACGTCCATCTCCCAGAAGCGGTCCTGGGCCTGCACGTAGCCCTGGGCCATGAACAGGTCCTCGGCGCTGCCCGCGTACACCTGCGGGATGCCGTGGGCGTCCCGCTTGACGTTCACCGTGCCCGAGAGGCCGTCGAGTTTGATCGAACCGGTCGTCTCGGGGAAGGAGTCGCGGACGGTGCTGACCGTCCAGAACGTGCCGCCGCCGACCCCCGCCACGAGCAGCAGCACCAGCGTGAGCACGAGCAGGCGGGCACGTCGGAACCGTTTCTTGGCGGGCATCGCTGTCCTTCGAGGGCAGGTGGGGACCATCCGGATCGCCGGGATCCGTGCTGGGGCAACTCTAGGCGCCGCGCTGTGCGGTCCGTACGCCGCCCGTGGACGGAGGGGAACGCGCGGGGCCGCGACGCGCACCGCGGCGTACGTGGCGAACCAGGCAATTGTTAGTCTAGGCAACGAAACTTTGACGCTTTCTTAGCGCCCCGCGTTCCACCGAGCGCCGCGGGCACCGGTGCGATTCGGAGGAACGGCCCCTGACTGTCGACCGCCTCAACCAACTCCTGCTGGTCTGCGCACTGGTGCTCATCGTGGCGGTCGCCGCGGTCCGGCTCTCCTCCCGCACGGGCCTGCCCAGCCTGCTCATCTACCTCGGCATCGGCATCGCCCTGGGCCAGGACGGCCTGGGGGTCCGCTTCGACGACGCGGAGCTGACCCAGGTGCTCGGCTACGCCGCGCTCGTGCTGATCCTGGCGGAGGGCGGGCTGGCCACCCGGTGGCGCGACATCCGGCCGGCGGTGCCCGCCGCCGCGGTCCTGTCGACGGCGGGTGTCGGCATCAGCGTGCTCGTCACCGCGGCCGGGGCGCACTACGTCATCGGGCTGGACTGGCAACCGGCCCTCATCCTGGGCGCGGTGGTGTCGTCGACGGACGCCGCGGCGGTCTTCTCGGTGCTGCGCACGGTGTCGCTGCCCAAGCGCCTCAGCGGCATGCTGGAGGCCGAGTCCGGCTTCAACGACGCCCCCGTGGTCATCCTGGTGGTGGCGTTCTCCGCGCTGGACCAGGCGCCGGCGCCCTGGTACCTGCTGGTGGGCAAGATCGCGCTGCAGCTGGTCATCGGCTTCGCGGTCGGCGTCGCGGTCGGCAAGCTGGGCGAGACCGGTCTGCGGCAGGTGGCGCTCCCCCAGGCCGGCCTCTACCCGATCGCGGTGACCGCGCTGTGCGTGCTGGCGTACGCGGGCGGCGCGCTCGCGCAGGGCAGTGGCTTCCTGGCCGTGTACGTGGCCGCGCTGATCCTCGGCAACGCCCGGCTGCCGCACCGCCCGGCGGTGCGCGGCTTCGCCGACGGACTGGCCTGGATGGCGCAGATCGGGCTGTTCGTCCTGCTGGGCCTGCTGGTGTCGCCCGGCGACCTGCTGGCCGACTTCTGGCCCGCGGTCGCGGTCGGCCTCGTCCTGACGGTGGTGGCCCGGCCGCTGTCGGTGGTGCTGTGCCTGCTGCCGTTCAAACGGCCCTGGCAGGAGCACACCCTGCTGTCCTGGGCCGGGCTGCGCGGCGCGGTCCCCATCGTGCTGGCCACCATTCCCATGGTGGCCGGGGTCGAGGACAGCTCGCGGATCTTCAACATCGTCTTCGTGCTGGTCTCGGTGTTCACCCTGGTCCAGGGACCGACGCTGCCGTGGCTGGCCCGGAAGCTGAAGCTGGGCGGCGAGAACACCGTCGACGTGGAGATCGAGTCGGCCCCGCTGGAGCGCCTGCGCGGCCACCTGCTGTCCGTCTCGATCCCGGAGGCGTCCCGTATGCACGGCGTGGAGGTCGGTGAGCTGCGGCTGCCGCCGGGGGCGGCGGTGACGCTGGTGGTCCGCGACGGGCAGAGCTTCGTGCCGCTGCCGACGACCGTGCTCGCCCGCGGAGACGACCTGCTGGTCGTGGCGACCGACCCGGTGCGCGACGCCGCCGAGCGGCGGCTGCTGGCCGTCGGGCGCGGCGGCAAGCTGGCGGACTGGCTGGGCGGGCGCAGCCGGGCCGTCCGGCCCCGGCGCCCGGGCGGCACCGGCCCGAAGGGCGGCGAGCGGCGGGACGGCAAGCGCGGAGGGAAGCGGGACGGGACGGACGAAGGCCGGTCCGGGCTGCGGTGAGCGGCGCCAGCCTGGTGAGGAGGCGTCGGCCCGGTCCGAGGCCACAGCCTGGTGCAGGCGACGGCCTGGTGCGGGCGTGCTGGGGGTCGGGGCGGTGCGGGGCCTTGCGGTCGGCGCCCCCTGCCTCGTCCGACCTTGGATTGCCAGGTGGACGGTTGCCGTTACACTGGCAACGAAAGACGTGAATTCCAACCCTGCCTGACGCAGAGCTGGCGCCGCCGCGCGGCTGAACACCCGCCCGCGGCCACTGCGCAAGAGGACAGCTCTCGGTGCCGTACGGACGCAGCCGTACCGCACTACCAGGCGGCAGAAAGGCCCGGCCGTGGCGTCCAAGCCCGGCTACCGTCTGTTGTTGCGCACCCCTGGTGCCTGGTCGTTCCTACTGCCCGGCTTCCTGGCCCGGCAGCCCTTCGCCATGCTGACCATCGGCATCGTGCTGCTGGTCCAGCACACCACCGGCTCGTTCGCGGTGGCCGGCTCGGTCTCGGCCGTCACCGGCGTCGCCATGGCCCTGTGCGCACCGCAGGTCGGCAAGCTCGCCGACCGCTTCGGGCAGCGGGCGGTACTGCTGCCCGGTGCGCTGCTGCACGCCGCGGCCGTGTCCGCGCTGATCTGGCTCGCACTGGCCGACGCCCCGCTGTGGGCGCTGCTGCTGACCGCCGTACCGGCCGGCGCGTCCGTGCCGCAGGTCGGCCCGATGGTCCGTGCCCGCTGGGCGAACAAGCTCAGCGGCGGCCCCCTGATGCCCACCGCGGCGGCCTTCGAGTCGGTGACCGACGAGTTCACCTTCGTCGTCGGCCCGGTCCTGGCGACCGCGCTGTGCACCGGCGTGCACCCGGCGGCCGGGCTGGTCGCCGAGGCGGCGCTGACCGTCGTCGGCGGCCTGCTCTTCGCCGCGCAGACCCGCACCGCACCGCCCGTCCACCGCACCCCGCGCGTCGCCGGACAGCGCCGCGTCACCGCCCTGTCCGTACCGGGCGTGCGGGTACTCATCGCCGCGTTCCTGGGCATCGGCACGGTCTTCGGCGGCATGCAGGTGTCCCTGACCGCCTTCACCCAGGGCATCGGCCAGCCCGGCGCCAACGGCCTGCTGTACGGCGTCTTCGCGGGCGGCAACATGCTCGCCGGTGTGGCCTGCGGCGTCATCGCCTGGCGCTCGCTGCCCCAGAGCCGGCTGCCCGTCGCCTACGGCGCGCTGGCACTGGCCACCGTGCCGCTGTGGTTCGCCGCGTCGGCCGGTTCGGTGCCGCTGGTCGGCGCCGCCGGGCTGCTCACGGGACTTGCCATCGCCCCCGCCCTGATCACCGGCTTCACCCTGGTGGAGTCGCTCGTTCCGGCCGGTGCCCGCACCGAGGCGTTCACCTGGCTGACCGGAGCGGTCGCCCTCGGGCAGGCCGCCGCCGCCGGCGCCGCGGGCCAACTCGCCGACTCCTTCGGCGCGGCCAGCGGTTTCGCCGTGCCGCTGGCCGGCACCGGCCTGGCCGTGCTCACCGTCGTGGCGCTGCGCCGGCACCTCACACCGGCGCCCCAGGAGGCGTCCGCGGGCGCCGAGAGCCGGGTGGTGGCACGTGGCGCCGGTCACCGTGTCCCGGTTGCAGTGGACTAAGACGCGGGAATGCTGCACCATGGAGCGTCGTTAGCACTCCACAGGGAAGAGTGCCAGGAGGAGCAAGTGCCGACCTATCAGTACCAGTGCACCGAGTGTGGCGAGGGCCTCGAGGCGGTGCAGAAGTTCACCGACGACGCACTCACCGATTGCCCGAGCTGCGAGGGGCGCCTGAAGAAGGTGTTCTCGGCGGTCGGCATCGTCTTCAAGGGCTCCGGCTTCTACCGGAACGACAGCCGCGGCTCGTCGTCCTCCAGCAGCCCGGCCTCCGCAGGCGCTTCCGGCACCGCGAAGAAGGGCGAGAGCAAGAGCGACAGCTCCGGTTCCGGCTCCTCGGGTTCGTCCTCGTCGAGCACGTCGGGTTCCTCGACATCCACGGCGAGCACCCCGGCCGCCTGACGCACCCGGCCGCCCGGCGGCGGCCTCCAGCGCAACCGGCCCTGCCGCCCCACGGCGGCGGGGCCGTCCGCCTGCCCGTGTGGCGAAGGCGTCGCCGCCGCCAGCGGCGCCGGTCGGCGGGCGGAAGGCGCCCGCGAGTGGACGGCTTATAGGCTGCCGCCATGACGGGACAGGGCACGGCAGCAGCGCAGGCGGAGATCGGTGTCATCGGCGGATCGGGGTTCTACTCCTTCCTGGAGGACGTGACCGAGGTGCCGGTGGACACCCCCTACGGCACGCCCAGCGACTCGCTGTTCCTCGGCGAACTGGCCGGACGGAAGGTCGCCTTCCTCCCCCGCCACGGCCGCTCCCATCACCTGCCGCCGCACCGCATCAACTTCCGCGCCAACCTGTGGGCGCTGCGGTCCGTCGGCGTCCGGCAGGTCCTCGCGCCCTGCGCGGTGGGCGGGCTCCGGCCGGAGTACGGCCCCGGCACCCTCGTCGTGCCCGACCAGGTCGTGGACCGCACCAAGTCCCGCGCGCAGACCTTCTACGACGGCGAACCCCTGCCCGACGGGCAGCGGCCCAACGTGGTGCACCTGACCTTCGCCGACCCCTACTGCGAGGCGGGCCGTCAGGCCTCGCTGGCCGCGGCCCGCGGACGCGACTGGGAGCCCGTCGACGGCGGCACGATGGTCGTCATCGAGGGTCCGCGCTTCTCCACCCGCGCCGAGTCCCGCTGGCACGCCGCCCAGGGCTGGTCCGTCGTCGGCATGACCGGCCACCCCGAAGCGGTACTCGCCCGTGAACTCGCCCTCTGCTACAGCTCGCTGGCGCTGGTCACGGACCTGGACGCCGGCGCCGAGACCGGCGGCGGCGTCTCCCACCAGGAGGTGCTGCAGGTCTTCGGCGAGAACGTCTCACGCCTGCGCGAGGTGCTCTTCGACGCGGTCGCCGGCCTGCCCGGGAACCGCACCTGCGCCTGCCCGGACGCTCTCACCGGCATGGACACCGGCATCACGCTCCCTTAGCCGCACCGGGCTCGCCCCTGGGCGGGGCCGGTGCGTCCGGTGGTGCCCGTGACCCGTGTTGGCAGGAACGGTGGATACCTGAGTGGCAGCGTGAGGGGCGCGTGACCCCTGTGGGTGGCGGAGTTGTCCACACCCCGGGGGTTGTCCACAGCCCTCAGCGGGATCGGCCGGGAGACGGCACGGTGGAACCACCTCAGTCCCCGACCGAAGGCGCACCGCGATGCAGCCCGACCTCTCCTGCCCTCCGCCTCCGACCGAAGTCCCGATGTTCCCGCCGCTGCGCCCAGCGCTCTCCCGGCGGTACCGCTGGCGCCGGGCCCTGCGTCCGCGCCGCCGCACCGCCGCCGTCGGCCTGGCCGTGGCGGCAGCCGCGCTCGCCGTCTCCGGCCACGCCGCCCAGCCCCCGACCGCCGTCGGGGCGGCGCCGCCCGGCCCGGCCCACGGCACCACCGCCGACGCGCCCGCCGCCCCTCCCGGCGCGCCCCGGCCGCCCGGTGGGGCCCACGGCGACGGCACGAGTGCCGGGGGCGGGGAGGGCGCCGGGCCGGCCGCGGTAGCGCACGTCTCCGCACCGGTGCGGATCGGCGACGCGGCCGCCGTCCGACTGCTGAGCGCCGGTGACCGGGTGGACGTCCTGGCCATGACGGCCCCCGCCCCCGCAGGCCCCACCTCCGCGGGCCGCACCTCCGCGGCCGGCTCCGACCCGGCCTCCGGCAGCGCTCCGGCGGCCCGCTCGCTGGCCCGCTGCGCGCGCGTGGTGCAGATCCCCATCGAAGAGGAGAACACCTGGTCCGGCGTGGAGGGCGCGCTCGTCGTGCTGGACGTGCCGCGGCCCACCGCCTCCCGCATCGCGGGGGCTGCCGCCGCGGGACCGCTGGCGGTGGCCCTGTGCTGATCCGCACTGGTGCTCCAGCGTCCGTCCCAACGAAGTCACCGGATTGGACATCCCGGCCCGCGCTCGGGCAGCGTGCCGGAAGTCCGGTTCGTTGGAAGAGTGCGGGAAGGCAGTGCGGTGAGCGAGCAGAAGCCGGGAGTCCTGGCGGGGTTCAAGGAATTCCTCATGCGGGGCAATGTGGTGGAGCTGGCGGTGGCCGTGGTCATCGGCGCGGCCTTCACCAAGATCGTGAACGCGGTCGTGGAGGGCGCCATCAACCCGGTCGTCGGCGCGCTCGGGCCGAAGGACCTGGAGAAGTACCAGTCCTGCCTGAAGGCCCCGTGCCAGGTCAGCCCGGCCAGTGGCGAGATCGAGGGCATCGTCGTCAAGTGGGGTGTGGTGCTCAGCGCCTCGATCACCTTCCTGATCACCGCAGCGGTGGTCTACTTCCTGATGATCCTGCCGATGAACAAGTACAAGGCGCGTCTCGACGCGAGGAAGCCGGTGGACAACTCCGAGCCGGACCCGACCGAGGTCCAGCTGCTCATCGAGATCCGGGACACGCTGATCGCCCAGCGCGCCGCCGGTCAGCCCGCGACCACCACCGTCGGTGGCCAGCGCGGCGACTCCGGCAGCCCGCAGGAGAGCCGCCCAACCGACCTGGCGAAGTAGGTCCACGGCAACCGCCGCACCCGCGCCGCACCGCGCGGGTGCGCGACGGGCGGGTGCGCGACGGGCAGCTCGCCCTCTCGGGCCGCACGCCGTCAGCCGCCGGCATCCGACCGCTGGGTGCGGCCGGGGTCAGATGTGGTGCGGGGGCTTCTCGTCCAGGAACCGGGCCAGGTCTCCCGCACTGCTCGCCGGGCGTTCTCCCCAGCCGCTGTCGCTGTCGTCCGAGGACTGCTGGCTCAGCGGGTCTCCGAAGTCGAGCGCGGCCCGCTTGGCCTCTGGCTGCGACGGCTCACCCTGCGCCTCGGCCCCAGCGGAGGTCTGCGCTTCGGAGATCTGCGATGCGGGGGTCTGCGATGCCGAGTCCGGGGCCGGACGGTCGGTTCGGGCGGGTTCGCTCATGGCTCCAGGGTATCGAGCGCCTCGTGCCACCACCGGTCACGTCCGGGCCGCCACGGCACAGGCCGCCCCAGGCGGTGCACCACGAGCACGGTCCGCACAGCGGGGCAGCCGATGACCGCCCGGTCGATCATCGCCTTGGCCGGATAGCTGCGATCACCCAGCCGCATGGCGTCCGCGGTCACCACCACGCGCGCGCCCGACTCCCGAATCCGTTCCCGCAACGGCTCCACGTGGTCCTCCACGCCCAACGACACCCGCAGTGCGTCCAACCGGCCGCAGGCCATGGTGACGGCGACCGACTCGGGCACCATCGGCAGCAGAGCCGCCACCCGCTCCCCCGACCCGGTACCGAGCGCGGAGAGCACACCCGCCGCCCGCCGGGCCTGGTCGACGAGGCGCAGGTGGATGAACTCCGCCTGCGGCGGCTCGGCAGGCGTGAGCCTGCGGAGCGGGACGGGCTGACCGGAGGTGTGGCGCTGATCGACCGACATGTGTCGTACCTTTCCCGGAGCCGATGAACGTCTGATCAACGTCCGCTGGACGGGGGCGGCTTGGGCCGCCGCCAACACAACACGGGCCGCGCAGGCGGGCCGCGCGCCCACCCCGACGCGGGGGCGGCGGCGGGCCGACGCGTGCTGACGACGCGGGCCGCGGACTGGTACCCATGTCCTGTGGCTGACACACAGGGCAGGACATCGCAGGACGCGCTGACGGACGTACCCGGCATGCGGGTCGGGCACGCACAGAGAAAGGAGGACGGGGCCCTGACGGGCACCACCGTTGTACTCGCGCCGCAGGGCGGCGCGGTCGCGGCCGTGGACGTGCGGGGCGGCGGCCCAGGCACCCGGGAGACGGACGCGCTCGACCCCCGCAACCTGGTGCAGCGCATCGACTCGGTGGTGCTCACCGGAGGCAGCGCCTTCGGCCTGGACGCGGTGACGGGCGTGGCGGCCTGGCTGGAGGAACAGGGCCGAGGAGTGCGGGTTGGCCCGCAACCGCACCAGGTGGTCCCGGTGGTGCCCGCCGCCTGCCTCTTCGACCTGGGGCGCGGTGGGGACTGGCAGGCACGTCCGGACGCCGCGCTCGGCCGGGAGGCGGCGATGCGGGCGGCGAAGCAGCGGGTGGCAACGGCGGACGGGGTGCCCGAGCAGGGCAACGTCGGAGCGGGAACGGGGGCGGTGGCCGGTGGGCTGAAGGGCGGAGTAGGCACGGCAAGCACCGTGGTGAAGTCGGGCGCGGTGGTCGGCGTACTCGTGGTGGTGAACGCAGTCGGCTCGGTCGTCGAACCCGGCTCCGGGGCCCTGTACGGGGAGCTGGTCGACGGTAGTGCGGTGCGCCCGGCTGCGGACCGGCATGCGGAGGCGCAGCGGCGGCTGGCCGAGGCGGTGGAGGCCTCGGACCCCTCACCACTGAACACGACGCTGGCCGTCGTCGCCACCGACGCCGCGCTGTCGAAGGCGCAGGTGCAGAAGCTGGCGGGAACCGCGCACGACGGGCTGGCTCGTGCGATCCGTCCCGTGCACCTGATGTACGACGGCGACACCGTCTTCGCCCTGGCCACCGGCACCCACCAAGCGCCGGACGCCCCCGCGGCCACGGGCGGCCGAGTGGCGGGCGGCCCGGTGCCGGCGATGGGCGACCCGGCGAGCGCTGCGGGTGCCGGTGACGCGGCGGGTGCCGGTGACGCGGGTACGGGTGCGGGTGCGGGTGACGCGGCGGCGGTCAGTGCACCGGCGGAGGGGCGAGAGGGGGAGGGGGGCGGGGGCGGGGGCCCTGAAGTGGCGCCGAACACAGCCGCTCGGGATGCCCGTACAGCCCCGGGAGCCGCTCCGGTCACGTCCCCCGGGGTCGTGGTCGGTCCCGGGGAGGTGAACGACCTGCTGGCCGCAGCCGCCGACACGCTGACCCGGGCCGTCGTCAAGGCCGTGCTCGCCGCCGAGTCGGTGACCGGGCCCGGCGGCGTCTTCCCCTCCTACCGCGACCTCTACGGACGTGAGGGGGGCCCGCAGCTCTGACCTCCTCCCGATACCCCGGCGACCCCGACCCCAGCGTCCCCGCCCCCAGCGATCACGACCTCCCGGACCGGAACAGCGCCGGGACCGGAGAAGGGCCCGGGACGGGAGAAGGGCCCGGGACCTGGGCCGGTCAGGGTTTGCGGGCGACCGCGCCGTACTGCGGTACGACGTGCGGCACGTCCCCGACACCGACCGGAGTCCCGCCCACCGGTTCGGCTGCCCCGGCACCGGGTGCCCGGCCGGCCCCGGTGGCGGACGCCGGGCCCCGGGTGGCTTCGGAGCCCGCGGTGGCTTCGGAGCCCGCGGTGGCTTCGGAGCCCGGGATGGCTTCGGAGCCCGGGATGGCTTCGGAGCCCGGGATGGCTTCGGCCCGCCAGCGTGAGCAGGGCACCAGACCGGGCTCCAGCAGCTCCAACCCGTCGAGGAAGCGTCGGATCTCGGTGCCGGTACGGGCGGTGATGGGCGGGGTGGCGTTCTCGTTCCAGAACCGCATCGCCTCCGCCTGGGAGGCGCCGCCAAGTTCCTCGTCGGTGGTGGGGTGGGTGAGCACCAGGTAGCTGCCGGAGGGCACTGCGGCCATCAGCTGGCGCGCGATGTCCTGCGCTTTGGCGGTGTCCAGGACGAAGTTGAGGATGCCCAGCAGCATGACGGCGACCGGCTGCCCGAAGTCCAGCGTGGCGCGGGCCGCCCGCAGGATCTCCTCCGGGTCGTGGGCGTCGGCGTCGAGGTACGCGGTGCGGCCCTGCGGCGTGCTGGTGAGCAGGGCGCGGGCGTGGGTGAGCACGAGCGGGTCGTTGTCGACGTACACGACGCGGGACTCCGGCGCGGACCGCTGGGCGACCTCGTGGGTGTTGTCCACGGTGGGCAGACCGGTGCCTATGTCGAGGAACTGCCGGATTCCCGCGTCTGCCGTGAGGTGCCGAACCGCGCGGGTCAGGAACCGCCGGTCGGCTCGGGCCACGTCGACGATGCCGGGGAACATCGACCGCACGTGGTCGCCGGCCCGGCGGTCGGCCTCGTAGTTGTCCTTGCCGCCGAGCCAGTAGTTCCAGACCCGTGCGTTGTGGGCGACGTGGGGGTCGACTTCGGGCGCCTGCTTGTCCGTCACACGTCCTCCTGGATGACCGTCGGTGACGGCCATCATGCCTCGGAGGCAGGCGTCCCTGCTGCCCTCTTCCGCCTCAACAGACCTGCATATCAACGCTGTTGAGGAGAAAGCCCACCGGTCCGGCCCTTCCCCGCACCGGAAGTACCACGGCACCGCCCCCGGCCGGCGGGGGGCCGGTCGGGGACGGTGCGGTGGTGGATTCGGTGGCGCCTGCGGCCCGGGTCAGGCCGGGAGGGCCGCCTCCGCGGACTTGGCCTCGGCCGGGGCCACGGTCGCCGGGGCGGTCTTGCCGACGCCCTTGAGCAGGATGACGAGCGTGGCGCTGATGACGGTGCCGACGGCGATCGCCACCAGGTACAGCAGCGGGCTGCCGATCAGCGGCACGACGAACGCACCGCCGTGCGGGGCGCGCAGGGTGGAGCCGAACGCCATGCTCAGCGCGCCGGTCACAGCGCCACCGGCCATGACGGACGGGATGACCCGCAGCGGGTCGGCGGCGGCGAACGGAATGGCGCCCTCGGTGATGAAGGAGGCGCCCAGGACCCAGGCGGCCTTGCCGTTGTCGCGTTCGGTCTTGTTGAAGAGCTTGCCGCGCACGGTCGTGGCGAGCGCCAGGGCCAGCGGCGGGACCATACCGGCGGCCATCACCGCGGCCATGACCGTCAGCGCGCCGTCGCTGGGATCGGCGACGGAGATGCCCCCGGCGGCGAAGGTGTAGGCGACCTTGTTGACCGGGCCGCCCAGGTCGAAGCACATCATGAGGCCGAGCAGGGCACCGAGCAGGACGGCGTTGGCGCCGCTGAGGCCGCTCAGCCAGTCGGTGAGGGCCGACTGGGCGGAGGCGATGGGCTTGCCGACCAGCACGAACATCAGGAAGCCGACGACCGCCGAGGAGATCAGCGGGATCACCACCACGGGCATGATGCCGCGCAGTACGTCGGGGATCGGGAGTCGCTGGATGGCCATGACGACGGCACCCGCGAGCAGACCGGCGACGAGGCCGCCGAGGAAGCCCGCCTCGATGGTGAGCGCGATGGCGCCGCCGACGAAGCCGGGCACGAGGCCTGGCCGGTCGGCCATTCCGTACGCGATGTAGCCGGCGAGCACCGGCACCAGGAAGCCGAAGGCGGCGGCGCCGACCTGGAAGAACAGAGCGGCCCAGCTGGCACTGTCCAGCCAGGAGAACTGCTCGGCGACGGAGGGTGCGTCGGTGATGTCGTAGCCGCCGAGGGCGAAGGCGAGGGCGATCAGCAGGCCGCCTGCGGCGACGAAGGGGACCATGTAGCTGACGCCGGTCATCAGCCACTTGCGCAGCCGGGTGCCGTAGCCGTCGCCGTTGCTGCCGGTCTCCTCGACGGGCGAGCCGCCGGTCGAGCGGGCGGTGGTCTCACCCCGCGCGGCCTTGGCCCGTACCTCGGTGATGAGGTCGGCGGCCCGGTTGATACCGGCCTTGACCCCGACGTCGACGGTGGGCTTGCCCGCGAACCGGCCCTTGTCCCGGACCTCGACGTCGTGGGCGAAGATCACGCCGTCGGCGGCCTCGATGACCGCCGGGTCGATCCGGTCGAAGCCGGCCGAGCCCTGCGTCTCGACGGTGATCTCGACGTCTGCGGCGCGGGCGGCGTTCTCCAGCGACTCGGCGGCCATGTAGGTGTGCGCGATGCCGGTGGGGCAGGAGGTGACGGCGACGATCCGGAAGGGCCGGCTCGCTGCCGCGCCTGCCGCGCCGTCCGGTGCGGACGCCTGCGACTTCTCCAGCTCCTGCGACTCCTCCGACGCCTGCGACGGCTCCGACTCCTCGGACTCGCCGCGGATGAGGGCGGCGGCCCGCTCCGGGTCGTCGACGGCGCGCAGGGCGCCGGTGAAGGTCTCGTCCATCAGCGAACGGGCGAGGCCGGACAGGATGCTCAGGTGGTCGCTGTCGGCCCCGGCGGGGGCGGCGATCAGGAAGACCAGGTCGGCCGGTCCGTCCGAGGCGCCGAAGTCGACGGGCTCGGTGGGACGGCCGAAGGCCAGGGACGGCTCGGTGACGTGTTCGCTCCGGCAGTGCGGGATGCCGATGCCGCCCTCCAGGCCGGTGGGCATTTGCGCCTCGCGGGCGGCGACGTCGGCCAGGAAGCCGTCCAGGTCGGTGACCCGGCCGGCCGTGACCATGCGTTCGGCGAGACGGCGAACGGTGTCCTCTTTGGTGGTGGCGGCCAGGTCGAGGTCGACCAGATCCGCGGTGATCAGGTTGCTCATCGCACGGCTCCGTTGGCGCTTCTTGTCTCGGAAGGAGACTCGGGGGTGATCCGGGGAGTTGGGGGGTGACGTGTGGGTGGACGTCTCAGGGGACGTCGGTGAGGGGGCGGTCGAACGGGACGTCGGCGGTGACGCTGACCCGGTCGGGCCGCAGGTCCGCAGGCGTCGGCATCTGGCTGCCGGGAAGTTGCACTGCGGCGGCGCCGTGGGCGAGCGCGGAGGCCAGTGCCTGCGGTCCGGTGCCGCCCGCGGCGAGGAATCCGGCCAGCGAGGCGTCCCCGGCGCCGACGTTGCTGCGGACCGTGTCGACGGGTGCGCTGCCGAACCAGGTGCCCTCGGCGTCGACCAGCAGTTGGCCGTCCGCGCCGAGGCTGGCGAGCACGGTGTGCGCGCCTGCGGTCCGCACGTCCTCGGCGGCCTTGACCGCGTCGCCGATCGTGGCGAGCGGGCGCCCGACGGCTTCGCTCAGCTCCTCGACGTTGGGCTTGACCACGTCCGGGCCCTCGCGCAGGGCCGCGGTCAGTGACGGGCCCGAGGTGTCGAGCGCGATGCGCGCCCCGGCGTGGTGGGCCCGGGCGACGAGTTCGGCGTACCACCGGGAGGTGAGGCCGCGCGGCAGGCTGCCGCAGCAGGCGATCCACGTCACCTCGTGTGCCGCGGCGCCGCTGCGCACGGCCTCCAGCAGGGCTTCGGCCTCCGTACCGGAGAGTTCCGGCCCGGCTGCGTTGATCTTGGTGAGGGTGCCGTCGGGTTCGGCGACGGAGATGTTCACCCGGGTCGAACCGGCCACGGGCACTCCGGCGACCTCGATGCCCTGCTCGCTGAGCAGCGCACTCAGCAGCGCGCCCTCCGGACCGCCGAGCGGCAGCACGGCCACGGTACGGCGCCCGGCGGCGGACACGGCCCGTGAGACGTTGACGCCCTTGCCGCCCGGGTCCACCCGGTCGGCGACGGCCCGCAGCACGGCACCGCGGTCGAGCGCGGGGATCTCGTAGGTGCGGTCCAGGCTGGGGTTGGGGGTGACGGTCAGGATGGTCATACCCGTGCTACCTCCGTGCCCTGCCGCTCGATGGCGAGGGCGTCGTCGGGGTCGAGGCCGGTGTCGGTGATCAGCAGGTCGATGCGGGCGAGGTCGCCGAAGCGGGCGAAGTGCTGCTGACCGAACTTGGCGGAGTCGGCCAGCAGGACGACCCGCCTGGCGGCGTCGACGAGTTGCCGCTTGACGGCGGCTTCGGCGAGGTCGGGCGTGGTGAGCCCGCCCTCGGCGCAGAAGCCGTTGGTGGCGAGGAAGAGGACGTCGGCGTTGATCTCGCGGTAGGTGCGCAGCGCCCAGGAGTCGACGGCGGCCCGGGTGCGGTGCCGGACCCGTCCGCCGACGAGGTGCAGGTCGATCGTGGGGTGGTCGGCCAGCCGCGCGGCCAGCGGCAGGGCGTGGGTGACGACGGTGAGCGCGGAGTCGAGCGGGAAGGCCGCGGCGAGCCGGCCGGTGGTCGTCCCGGCGTCGAGGATGACACTGCCGTCGGTGGGCAGCTCGTCCAGGGCGGCTCGCGCGATGCGGTCCTTCTCGTCGGCGGCGGTGCCCTCCCGCTCGCTGAGGTCGGGTTCCAGGTCGAAACGGCCGGCGGGTATCGCGCCGCCGTGCACGCGGCGGACCAGCCCGGCTCGGTCGAGTGCCTTCAGGTCTCGCCGCACGGTCTCGGCGGTGACCTGGAACTCGGCGGCCAGGGAGAGCACGTCCACTCGCCCGCTCTCCCGAGCGATGCGGAGGATCTCCTGCTGACGTTCCGGTGCGTACATGTGGTTTTGCGTCCGCTCCATGTCCGAACTTGTTGATTCGTGCTCACATTACGTCCGCTTTTCGGGAAAGTAAACAGACTCGGACATGCATTTCCGCTGGCGTACTCCGACCGACCCACTCCGCCACCAGCCCCGCCCGGGACAGCCCGACCCCAGGGACAGCCCGAACCCAGGGGCAGCACATGCCCAGAGGCAGCACAAAGCCCCGGGGCCGGTTCCGCCCCGGGCCCGGTCGACCGGGCCCGCCGCCGCGGCCCGGCCGGAGCCGGGCGCGAGCTGCTTCCTCTTCAGCCGCGCGCG
>NZ_JASKMT010000033.1 GCF_030124175.1 Streptomyces sp. 549
GCTCTCCTCGGACTCCGCTGACCAGCACGGACCCATGAACAGTCAGACTTTGAAACCGCCCTGCCTACGGACCCCGCTCCTACTGAGCCGGACCAAGGGCAATCACACCGCAACGAGCCGGACCCGCTCGCCGCACAGCTTGGCCATGTCGTCAATATCGGAAGTCAGCATGACCACAGGGCGGTGCTGTCGCAGCGCGGCCTCGGCGACCGCCGCATCGATCGCGTACTTGTGCCCATGCAAACCGGCGTTCATCAGCAACTTCGAGGCCGCCCTCGCCTCCTCGTCACCGACCGAGACGACCCGCAGCCCGGAAAGCACCCAGTTCAGCCGGGACTTATTCGTACGGGCGTGGACGGCTTCGATAATGGTGAGCGCACTGATCACGACCTCCATGCCCCGCGAGCGCGCCTCAGCGATCAGGGCCACCACCTGCTCGTCGTCGGCGAGCAGCTTTGAGAATCCCTCGCTGTCGAGGACCAGCGTCCCCTCGTGACTCAGCCTGCGGCGGGCCACTCGGCCTCCTCGGCGAACACCTCATCGAAGACCTGGCGCGCCCGCTGCCGGGCCGGCTCGGAGACCGGCCCCTTGCGGCTCTCGTAGTCCGCCAGGTACTCGTCCAGGACCTGGCCGCGCAGCTCACGCTCGACCGCCTCGGCGATGAACGCGGAGAACTCCCGCTTGCCCACCCGCGCCCGGATCGCCTCCGCGGTCCCCTCCGGCAGCGACAGGCTCACCCGCGTCGCCGGGCCTTCCCCAATGCTGTACGTCGACTCAGCCATGCCCCCGATTGTGTCAAACGAGTAGGAAAAGTGCCACGTCCGTACTACCTTCACAGCTCGGTCAACGCCCTGCTCGCACAAATCCCAGCACGGGCGCCCTCATCCCATCCCAGCACCATCCCAGCACCATCCCAGCACGGTACGGATGACCAGGGATGACGACAGGTGACGAGAGGTCAGCTATCCCAGCACCATCCCAGCACGGGAAAAAACCAAGGGCCCGACCACGAAGAGTCGGACCCTCTCTGACCTGCATGTTTGCCAGATCAGCGAAGTGGTGATAAGTCACCCGCTACACGTTGAAGCGGAACTCCACCACGTCGCCGTCGCGCATGACGTAGTCCTTGCCCTCCATGCGGGCCTTGCCCTTGGCGCGGGCCTCGGCGACGGAGCCGGTCTCGACGAGGTCGTCGTAGGAGATGACCTCGGCCTTGATGAAGCCCTTCTGGAAGTCGGTGTGGATCACACCGGCCGCCTCGGGGGCGGTGGCGCCCTTCTTGATGGTCCAGGCCCGCGCTTCCTTGGGGCCGGCCGTCAGGTAGGTCTGGAGGCCGAGGGTGTTGAAGCCGACGCGGGCGAGGGTGGCGAGGCCGGGCTCTTCCTGGCCGACGGACTGGAGCAGTTCCAAAGCCTCCTCGTCGTCGAGTTCGGCGAGGTCCGACTCCAGCTTGGCGTTGAGGAAGATCGCCTCGGCGGGGGCGACCAGGGCGCGCTGCTCGTCCTTGAACGCCTCGTCGGTCAGCTCGTCCTCGTCGACGTTGAAGACGTAGAGGAACGGCTTGACGGTCAGCAGGTGCAGTTCACGCAGCGGCTCGGCGCGCTCGCTGCCCTGGATGATGCCGGCGGAGAACAGCGTCCGGCCCTCCTCAAGCAGCGCCTTGGCCTCCTCGACGGCCTTGACCGTCGCCACCTTGTCCTTCTGGATGCGGGAGTCCTTCTGGAGCCGGGGCAGTGCCTTCTCGACGCTCTGCAGGTCGGCGAGGATCAGCTCGGTGTTGATCGTCTCGATGTCCTCCCGGGGCGAGACCTTGCCGTCGACGTGCACGACGTTCTCGTCCTGGAAGGCGCGGATGACCTGGCAGATGGCGTCGGACTCGCGGATGTTCGCCAGGAACTTGTTGCCCAGGCCCTCACCCTCGCTGGCGCCCCGCACGATGCCGGCGATGTCGACGAAGTCGACGGTGGCCGGGAGCTTGCGCTGGGAGGAGAAGATCTCGGCCAGCTTGTCCAGGCGGGGGTCGGGCACGCCGACCACGCCGACGTTGGGCTCGATGGTGGCGAACGGGTAGTTGGCCGCCAGCACGTCGTTCTTGGTCAGGGCGTTGAACAGAGTCGACTTGCCGACGTTGGGCAGGCCGACGATTCCGATCGTGAGCGACACGTGGCGACTTCCCGTTGCGAGAGGATCCGGTGGGCGGGCGGGCCCGAGGCGGGCCGGTCGTCCAGTCTACGGGCGGGGCGCGGCGCCGGGTGACGGCCGGTGCGAGGGCTCGGTCTCACTCACGGGCGACGGCGGACCGGGCGGCGAGCGGCGGGACGGAGGCGGGCGCCGCGTATCGGTGGACACGATCCGGTCGGGCGGCGTCGAACAGGGGGCGAACACCGGCCACGGGCGTGTCCGTACCGTCCTGACCAGCGCCCGGCGTCCTAACGTGGTGCGGTGGAGCAACACAGCGCCCCCCTCAGCCAGCCCAGCAGGCGGCGGGACGTCCCGCCGCAGGCGACCCCCAAGGCGCCCGGACCGCGATCGGAGCGCGCGTCCCGGCAGGGGCCGCCGCCGGGTGTGCGCAGACCCGCGGCGGCGCGGCGGCCGGCGGGGTCGCCGCGCACGCCGGAGGGCGGGCCGCTGGCGCGGCTGTCGCAGATGCGGCTGACCGCGCTCGGCAGCGGGCTGCTGACCGTCACGGTGATGCTGGCCGTCGGCGGGCTGTGCGCGCTGCTGCTCGACGGCTCGGCGACGGCCTACGGGGTGGGCTTCGTACTGGCGGGCCTCGCGTCCGCGCTGTGGGTGCGGCCGGCCGACGTGTTCACCGCTCCCGTCGCGGCGCCGATCGCCTACGCCTGCGGGCTCGCGCTGATCAGCGGAGGCGGCGGCGAGGGCTTCGGCGGCCGGGTGATGGCGCTGGTCACGGCGCTGGCGGTGAACGCCGGATGGGTGTGGGGCGGCACGCTGCTGACCGGCCTGGCGGCGCTGGTGCGCCGGGTGACGCTGACCGCCGCCCGGCGGCGGGCCCGGCGGGCGGGCGGCCCGAAGGGCGACGGCAGCCGCTGAAGCGTGGCCGGGCCCCGGCCACGCGGGTGCCCGCGCAGGACCAGGGGCCCGGCGCCGCACGGCGCACAGCGCCCCCTGCCCCTGCCCCTGCCCCTGCCCCTGCCCCTGCCTCCGGCTGGTGGTTACTCCTTGACCTTGCCCGCCGCCTCGGTGCGCAGGTCGCGGCGCAGTTCCTTGGGCAGCGAGAAGGTGATGTGCTCGTCGACGGGCTTGACGATGTCCACGTCGGACCAGCCGCGCTCGGCCAGCCACTCCAGCACGCCCTCGACGAGGATGTCCGGCACCGAGGCGCCGGAGGACACGCCTACGGTGCTGACGCCGTCCAGCCACTTCTCGTCGATCTCGCCGGCGTTGTCCACGAGGTGGCCGTCCTTGGCGCCGTGCGCCAGGGCTGTCTCGACGAGCCGGACGGAGTTGGAGGAGTTCTTCGAGCCGACGACGATGACGAGGTCGGACTCGGCCGCGACCTGCTTGATGGCGGTCTGCCGGTTCTGCGTGGCGTAGCAGATGTCGTCGCTGGGCGGCGAGATGAGGTTCGGGAACTTGGTCTTGAGCGCGTCGACCGTCTCCATCGTCTCGTCGACGGAAAGCGTGGTCTGGGACAGCCAGACGACCTTGGACGGGTCCTTGACCTCGACCTTGTCGACGTCCTCGGGGCCGTCGACGAGGGTGATGTGGTCCGGCGCCTCACCCGAGGTGCCGATGACCTCCTCGTGCCCCTCGTGGCCGATCAGCAGGATGTCGTAGTCGTCCTGGGCGAAGCGCACGGCTTCCTTGTGGACCTTGGTGACGAGCGGGCAGGTCGCGTCGATGGTGGCGAGCTTGCCGCGTTCGGCCTCCTCGTGCACGACGGGCGCGACGCCGTGGGCGGAGAAGATGACGATCTCACCGGGCGGCACCTCGCCGGTCTCCTCGACGAAGATCGCGCCTTTCTTCTCCAGACTCTGCACGACGTACTTGTTGTGGACGATCTCGTGCCGGACGTAGACGGGAGCGCCGTACTGCTCCAGCGCCTTCTCCACGGCGATCACGGCTCGGTCGACGCCCGCGCAGTAACCACGGGGGGCGGCGAGCAGGACGCGGCGGGCGGTCGTAGCAGTCATACGTCCATCGTACGGGCGCGTTCCGGCGGGCCCGCAGGGCGCATGGGGTGCGGCGGTCCGGGCGGCAGCCCGCGCGTGCCGGGACGCCCCGCACGCGTCCGCACGCCCCCGCACGCGCCGGGTGCGGTGCGGTGGCCGGGAGGCCGCACGGGTGCGGCGGGTTGTCGGCGCGGGCCGATAGCCTCGTCTGCATGGCTCTGAACACGTCGCCCGAGGCGCCGATCCCCGTCGGTGAGGTCTCCCGGCTGATCGGCGGCTGGATCGACCGGCTCGGCGCGGTCTGGGTCGAGGGGCAGATCACGCAGCTCAGCCGGCGCCCGGGGGCGGGGGTGGTGTTCATGACGCTGCGCGACCCGTCCCAGGAGGTCTCGCTGAGTGTCACCTGCTACCGCCAGGTCTTCGACCAGGTCGCCGACCTGGTCGGCGAGGGCGCCCGGGTGGTGGTGCTGGGCCGCCCCGAGTGGTACGCGCCGCGTGGGCAGCTGTCGCTGCGGGCCGCCGAGATACGGCCCGTGGGCGTCGGGGAGTTGCTGGTGCGGCTGGAGCAGCTGCGCAAGGCGCTGACCGCCGAGGGCCTGTTCGACGCCTCCCGCAAGCGCCCGCTGCCGTTCCTGCCGCGCCAGGTGGGGCTGGTCACCGGCCGGGCGTCGGCCGCCGAGCGGGACGTGCTGGAGACGGCCAGGCAGCGCTGGCCCGCGGTGCGCTTCGCCGTCCGGTACGCCGCCGTGCAGGGGGTGCACGCGGTGCCGCAGGTGATCGAGGCGGTGCGGGCGCTGGACGCCGATCCGGACGTCGAGGTGATCGTGGTGGCGCGCGGCGGCGGCAGCGTGGAGGACCTGCTGCCGTTCTCCGACGAGCGGCTGCTGCGCGCGGTCGCCGACTGCCGCACGCCGGTGGTGTCGGCGATCGGCCACGAGCCTGACACGCCCCTGCTGGACCTGGTCGCCGACCTGCGGTCACGCACGCCGACGCACGCGGCGAAGGACGTGGTGCCGGACGTGGGCGAGGAGCACGCCCGCATCCAGCAGCTCAGGGACCGGGCCAGGCGGTGCGTGACGAGCTTCGTCGACCAGCAGGAACGCGGCCTGGCCGACTGGATGAGCCGCCCGTCGATGGCCTATCCGCACCGGTTGCTGGAGCAGCGCTCGGACCAGGTGGACGAGCTGGTGGTGCGCGGCCGTCGCACGCTGGGGCACCTGCTGGACCGGGCGGACGCGGAGCTGGCGCACACCCGCGCCCGGGTGGTCGCGCTCTCCCCCGCGGCGACGCTGCGCCGCGGCTACGCGGTACTGCAGCGCGCGGACGGCACGGCGGTGCGTGAGCCGGGCGAGGTGGCGGACGGCGAGGCGCTGCGGGCCCGGGTGGCCGAGGGCGAGTTCCAGGTCACGGTGACTTCCGAACCTAAGGTGGATTCATGACACGGACGGAGACCGGCTCCGCGCTCGGTTACGAGCAGGCGCGGGACGAGCTGATCGAGGTGGTGCGCCGCCTGGAGGCGGGCGGCGCCACCCTGGAGGAGTCGCTGGCGCTGTGGGAGCGCGGCGAGGAGCTGGCGGGAGTGTGCCGCGACTGGCTGGCCGGCGCCCGTGCCCGGCTGGACGCGGCTTTGGCCGGGGACGAGAACGGGGACGAGAACGGGGACGGGGACGGGGACGGCCCGGGAGTCGGGGACGCAGGTGGCGCTGAGGACGCCTGAGGCGGGGGCGGGCGCCGAGGGGCAGCAGGACCGCGGCCTCGGGCGGGCGCGCTGTCCTGCGCGTCACAGTCGCTTTAGTTGAAACTTCACCGATCTCGGTTAGAGTGGGTAGTGCAAATTCGAACTACTCCCCCGAGGTTGCCCCATGACGTTCGCTCTCGACTCCGCCGCCCAGGACCTGCTCTTCCGCGAGGCCCACACCGCCAACACCTTCTCCGACGAGCCGGTGACCGAGGAGCAGATCCGGGCCGTCTACGACCTGATCAAGCTCGCCCCCACCGCCTTCAACCAGTCGCCGCTGCGGGTGACGCTGGTCCGTTCCGAGGAGGCCCGCGAGCGCCTGGTGCGGCACATGGCCGAGGGCAACCAGGCGAAGACGCGCACCGCGCCGATCACCGCGATCCTCTCCGCCGACCTGCACTTCCACGAGCGCCTGCCCGAGCTGTTCCCGGTGATGCCCGGCCTCAAGGACGCCGTGTTCTCGGAGGAGCCTGCCCGCGAGCAGTCGGCCTCGTTCAACGCCGCCCTGCAGGCCGGCTACTTCATCCTCGGCATCCGCGCCGCCGGCCTGGCCGCCGGCCCGATGACCGGCTTCGACTTCGACGGCGTGAACAAGGAGTTCTTCGGCGACGGCCGCCAGAAGACCCTGGTCGTCATCAACATCGGCCACCCCGGCCCGGACGCCTACTACCCGCGCTCCCCGCGGCTGCCCCACACCGAGGCGGTCACGACGGTCTGAGCCGGACCCCGCAGGGACAGGAGAAGGAGGCGTTCCCCGCCGCGCGGGGAACGCCTCCTTCTCCGTACGCGCCGGGCTCCCCCGCGCAGCTCCTCCGCCGGGGCGGATCAGCCCTCGGGGGTGTCGCCGGCGGCTTCCTGCCGGGCGGGCCGGTCCGAGGACTGGCCGTCGTCCGGGGTGTTGCCGGGCCGCTCGGTGCGCAGCGCGGACGCCAGCTCGACCAGCCGCCCGCGTGGGGCCGTGCCCGTCACCACGGTGGTCACGCCGTCCTGCTCCAGCACCAGCGCGTCGTACTTGACGCCCTCGTGGTAGACCCACTCCTCGCCGTTCACCTGCTCGGTCTGCTCGGTGGCCTCGGCCCGGTGGGTGACCTTCGCGACGAACCTGCGCGGATCGGCGTCGCTCTGCTCGACGGCCGCGTACTCGTTGTCGGGGTCCATGAACCCCAGGTGCCAGACCGCGCCGTGGTCGCTCTGCGCCTTGTAGAAGACGGACGTGGCCCGCCAGCTCGCGGGCAGGCCCTCGGGGGCGGCCAGGCCGTAGGGCGCGGCGCGTTCCGCGGTGACCAGTTCCGTGCGGTAGCTCACCTCGCGGACCGGGTCCTGCTGGTCGTCGTTCGGGAGGAAGAGATAGAGGAACCAGGCACCCAGCCCGATGACCGCCATCGACAGCACCATGTCCCGCACCGTCTTCAATCCACGCTTCGTCGCCACACCTCCATCGTCCACCATCGCCGGAGGGCGGCCCGAACCGGCCCCCGCGCGGCCCGTTCCGGCCCTGCGCCGGGCGCTCATGCGTGGACCCCGCTGCTCAGACTGGCGCGGTGCGGATATGGTCGTACGTACCCTCTCTCCTCTTGCACTGCCCGGCCGCGACTCCCGGCGACCGTGCAGAAAGGTGCGTTTAGATGTCCGAGAACCACCATCTCCCGTCGCAGCTCGAAGTGAGCCCGGAGGCTCCCGACCGCAACCTGGCGCTGGAACTGGTCCGGGTCACCGAGGCCGGCGCGATGGCGTCGGGCCGCTGGGTCGGCCGCGGCGACAAGATCGGCGCCGACGGCGCGGCGGTCAAGGCCATGCGCACGCTGGTGTCGACCGTCTCCATGAACGGCGTGGTGGTCATCGGTGAGGGCGAGAAGGACGAAGCCCCGATGCTCTACAACGGCGAGCGGGTGGGCGACGGGACCGGCGCGGAGTGCGACGTGGCCGTGGACCCGGTGGAGGGCACGACGCTGACGGCCAAGGGCATGGCCAACGCGGTGTCGGTGCTCGCGGTGGCGGAGCGCGGCGCGATGTTCGACCCGTCGGCCGTCTTCTACATGGACAAGCTGGTGACGGGCCCCGAGGCCGCCGAGTACGTCGACATCAACGCCCCGGCGTCGGTCAACGTGCGGCGGGTGGCGAAGGCCAAGGGCTGCGCTCCCGAGGACGTCACCGTCGTCGTGCTGGACCGGCCGCGGCACGAGGCCATCGTGCAGGGCATCCGGGAGACCGGCGCGCGGATCAAGTTCATCGCCGACGGCGACGTGGCCGGCGCGATCATGGCCGTGCGCGAGGGCGTCGGCGTGGACCTGCTGCTGGGCGTGGGCGGCACGCCGGAGGGCATCATCACCGCCTGTGCGATCAAGTGCCTGGGCGGCACGATCCAGGGCAAGCTGTGGCCGAAGGACGACGAGGAGCGGCAGCGCGCCCTCGACGCCGGCCACGACCTGGACCGCGTGCTGCACACCGACGACCTGGTCTCCGGCGAGAACGTCTTCTTCGTGGCGACCGGCATCACCGACGGCGAACTGCTGCGCGGTGTGCGCTACCAGGCGGAGACGGCGTTCACGCAGTCCCTGGTGATGCGCTCGAAGTCCGGCACGATCCGGCAGATCGACTCCACGCACCGCCTGTCGAAGCTGCGCGCCTACAGCGCCATCGACTTCGACCGCGCCCGCTGACCCCGCGCCCCCGGCACCACCCCCGCCGCCCCAGTGCCGCCCGGCCCCCACGCGGGGGACGGGCGGCACCGGGGCCGGGCGGGTCAGGCGATGCGCTGGACCGAGGAGTGCGACGGCTCGGGCGCGGCGGCGTCCCGGCGCCGCCGGCGGGCCAGCACCACGCGCCGCTCGGCGGCGGTCAGGCCGCCCCACACGCCGTACGGCTCGGGCTGCACCAGCGCGTGCTCACGGCACTCCACCAGGACGGGACAGCGGGCGCAGACCCGCTTGGCCGCCTGCTCCCGGGCGAGTCGCGCCGCGGTCGGTTCCTTGGAAGGGGCAAAGAACAGTCCGGCTTCGTCCCGGTGACACACCGCCTCCGAATGCCATGGCTCCGCTTGTTCCCGCGTACCTGTGCGCTGCGCGGGAATCACGGCGGCCTGCAGGGGCTGATGCGGCGGTTGCAGCACGGTCTACTCCTGACGACGGCGATGGAGTCACCCTTTCCGCCTTGCTGCACACGGAAGTTGGCGCATTTGTCCGTGCGAGAGACGATGCCCGAAGCAATACCCGCTGTGCGCGCGTCTATGCGCTCAGTCGCGAGGCGCGCGGAGATCCCGAATCCGCTTGCCCTTGCGGCGCTTGACGTCGACCCCGCCGAAGAGCGCCATGCCGCGTACGACGATCACCGGGGCGTCCGGATCGGATGCCTCCTCGTGCTCCACGTCGAACCCGCCGAAGACGCCCGCGCCGCTGCCGCGCACGCCGACGTTCTCGGGCACGACGATGTCGACGCCGCCGAATATCGCGGTGACCTGGACGACGATCTCCCTCTGGTCGAAGAAGGCCTCGGTGAGGTCGATGTCCACACCGCCGAAGCAGGCGAAGGCGTTGATGCGCCGCCCGGTGCGCCAGCGGCCCCTGCGGGTGGAGCCGCTGAAGACGGCGACCAGGTTGGTGGTCTCCCCCGGCGGCTGCGGCAGCACGGGCTGCGGACGGCGGCGCCCGGCGGGGAGGTCGCGCAGCAGCGGCTCCAACTGGCCGTTGGTGCGGGCGGAGTACGCGGCGTCCAGGCGCTCGGCGTGCTCGTCGGCGTCGAGGCGGCCCTCCGCGAAGGCGTCCCGCAGGATCTGCGCCACCCGGTCCCGGTCGGCGTCCGAGGCGAGCACGTCGCCCGGACGTACCTCGGCCCGCGCGTCGGGGCGGGTGTCACCACGCGCGCCGAAGGGCGCGGCGGGGCGCCCCGGTTCGCTCTGCTCGGCGGGCTGCTTCCGCATCGGCGTCTCGTTCACCCCTCCACCCTAGCGAAACGCGATACATCGCGACACCCCCCGGAGGTCGTGGCCGCCCGACCGGCAGCGCGCAGCGCGGGTGAGCCGGACCTCACAGCGGCGCCCGCCCGTGTGCGCTCTACGCTGTGAGACGCGCTCATTGTCGAGAGGAAGAGAAGAACCTCCCCATGGCTGACAGCTCCCGTCCGGCCGGACCGGCGTTCACGTACACGGACCTGCTCCCGCTGGGCGAGGACACCACCCCGTACCGGCTCGTCACCTCCGAGGGCGTGAGCACCTTCGAGGCCGACGGCCGGACCTTCCTCCGCGTCGAGCCGGAGGCCCTGGCCGCGCTGGCCGCCGAGGCGATGCACGACATCTCGCACTACCTGCGGCCCGAGCACCTGGCGCAGCTGCGCCGCATCCTGGACGACCCGGAGGCCAGCGCCAACGACAAGTTCGTGGCGCTGGACCTGCTGAAGAACGCCAACATCGCCGCGGCCGGGGTGCTGCCGATGTGCCAGGACACCGGCACCGCGATCGTCATGGGCAAGCGCGGCCAGCAGGTGCTGACCTCGGGCGGCGACGAGGAGGCCCTGTCCCGCGGCATCCACGACGCGTACACGCGGCTGAACCTGCGGTACTCGCAGATGGCGCCGCTGACCATGTGGGACGAGAAGAACACCGGCACCAACCTGCCCGCCCAGATCGAGCTGTACGCCACCGACGGGGACGCCTACAAGTTCCTGTTCATGGCGAAGGGCGGCGGCTCCGCGAACAAGTCGTTCCTGTACCAGGAGACGAAGGCGGTGCTGAACGAGGCGTCGATGATGGCGTTCCTGGAGCAGAGGATCCGCTCGCTGGGGACGGCGGCCTGCCCGCCGTACCACCTGGCGATCGTGGTGGGCGGCACCAGCGCCGAGTACGCGCTGAAGACCGCCAAGTACGCCTCCGCGCACTACCTGGACGAGATCCCCGCCGAGGGCTCGCCGGCCGGCCACGGCTTCCGGGACAAGGAGCTGGAGCAGAAGGTCTTCGAGCTGACGCAGCGCATCGGCATCGGCGCGCAGTTCGGCGGCAAGTACTTCTGCCACGACGTGCGTGTGGTGCGCCTGCCGCGGCACGGCGCGTCCCTTCCGGTGGCCATCGCGGTGTCCTGCTCGGCGGACCGGCAGGCCAAGGCGAAGATCACCGCCGAGGGCGTGTTCCTGGAGCAGCTGGAGACCGACCCGGCCCGCTTCCTGCCGGAGACCACCGACGAGGAGCTGGAGAGCGCCGACGCAGCCGACAGCGGCAACGTGGTGCGCATCGACCTGAACCGGCCGATGGACGAGATCCGCGCCGAGCTGTCCCGGCAGCCGGTGAAGACGCGGCTGTCGCTGACCGGGCCGCTGGTCGTGGCGCGGGACATCGCGCACGCCAAGATCAAGGAGCGGCTGGACGCGGGTGAGGAGATGCCGCAGTACCTGCGCGACCACGCCGTCTACTACGCCGGTCCGGCGAAGACGCCCGAGGGCTACGCGTCCGGCTCGTTCGGGCCGACCACCGCTGGCCGGATGGACGCCTACGTGGAGCAGTTCCAGGCGGCCGGCGGGTCCTTCGTGATGCTGGCGAAGGGCAACCGCAGCAAGCAGGTCACCGACGCGTGCGCCGCGCACGGCGGTTTCTACCTGGGCTCGATCGGCGGCCCCGCCGCGCGGCTGGCGCAGGACTGCATCAAGTCGGTGGAGGTCCTGGAGTACCAGGAGCTGGGCATGGAGGCGGTCTGGAAGATCGAGGTGGAGGACTTCCCCGCGTTCGTCGTCGTCGACGACAAGGGCAACGACTTCTTCACCGACCCCGGCCCCGCGCAACCGTTCGTCACCAGCATCCCGGTGCGTTCGGGCAGCTGACCGGCCGTCCGGCCGGGCCCTGCGGCGCCGGGGCCCGGCCGGGCGCATACGGCGCCGCGTCCGGCGGGCCCGGCCGCCACGTCGTAGGCTCGCTTGGCATGAGCGACGAGACGAGCCACCGGATCGAAACCGACTCGATGGGCGAGGTACGGGTGCCCGCGCACGCCAGGTGGGGGGCGCAGACTCAGCGCGCGGTGGAGAACTTCCCCCTGTCCGGGCGGGGCCTGGAACGCGCGCACATCGAGGCGCTGGCCCGGGTGAAGGCCGCCGCGGCCAGGGTCAACGGCGAACTGGGAGTACTGGACGCCGAGACGGCCGCCGCCATCGCCGGTGCCGCCGACGAGGTCGCCGAGGGGGGTTTCGACGCGCACTTCCCCGTGGACGTCTTCCAGACCGGGTCGGGCACCTCGTCCAACATGAACATGAACGAGGTGCTGGCCTCGCTGGCGTCGGAGCGCCTGGGCCGGCCGGTGCACCCCAACGACCACGTCAACGCCAGCCAGTCGTCGAACGACGTGTTCCCGACGTCGGTGCACGTGGCGGCGACGGCCGCGGTGACGGCGGACCTGGTCCCGGCGCTGACGCACCTGGCGGAGGCCCTGGAGCGCAAGGCCGAGGCCTTCGCGACGGTGGTGAAGTCCGGCCGCACCCACCTGATGGACGCCACGCCCGTGACCCTGGGCCAGGAGTTCGGCGGTTACGCGGCGCAGGTCAGGTGCGGGATCGAGCGGCTGCACGCCTCGCTGCCGCGGCTGGCTGAGCTGCCCCTGGGCGGCACCGCGGTGGGCACGGGCATCAACACGCCGCCCGGCTTCTCGGCGGCGGTGATCGCCGAGCTGGCCCGCGCCACCGCCCTGCCGCTGACCGAGGCGCGCGACCACTTCGAGGCGCAGGGCGCCCGGGACGGCCTGGTGGAGATCTCGGGCCAGCTGAAGACGGTCGCGGTGAGCCTGACGAAGATCGCCAACGATCTGCGCTGGATGGCGTCCGGGCCGCGCACGGGTCTGGCCGAGATCAACCTGCCCGATCTCCAGCCCGGCTCGTCGATCATGCCGGGCAAGGTCAACCCGGTGGTGCCGGAGGCCGTGCTGATGGTCGCCGCGCAGGTGATGGGCAACGACACCACCGTCACGGTGGCCGGCGCCTCGGGCAACTTCGAGCTGAACGTGATGCTGCCGCTGCTGGCGAGGAACGTGCTGGAGTCGGTGCGGCTGCTCGGCAACGCCTCGCGGCTGCTGGCGGACCGCACCGTGGACGGCATCACCGCGAACGAGGAGCGCGCCCGGGAGTACGCCGAGTCCTCGCCGTCGGTGGTGACGCCGCTCAACCGGTACATCGGCTACGAGGCCGCCGCGAGGGTCGTCAAGCGCGCGATCGGTGAGCGGATCACCATCCGGGAGGCCGTGCTGGCCAACGGGCACGTGGAGCGCGGCGAGCTGACCGAGCAGCAGCTCGACGAGGCCCTGGACGTGCTGCGCATGACCCGCCCGTGACCGCGACGCCGCCCGGAGGCCCTGGTCGGGCCCTGCTCGCACGGGCGTCGGACGGGCGCGGAGCAGGCCTCGGGGCGGCGCGGGAGGGCGGCCGGGTTCACGGCTCGGGCCGCTCCACGCGGGTAGTATCCGTGAATGACAGCGGACATCGAGCAGGGACAGACGGGTGGTCTCGCCGGGGCCAGGTGGTCGCCCGGCAGCCACATCCTGTGGCGGTACCGCGCGAACGGCCGCACCGAGCCGCACATCTGCCGACCGGTGACGGTGGTCCACGACAGCGACGACCTGCTCGCGGTGTGGATGGCGCCCGGTACCCGGTGTGTGAAACCGCAGCTCGCCGACGGCACACCCGTGCACCGCGAGCCGCTGGCCACCCGCTACACCAAGCCCCGCACCACGGTCACCTCCCGCTGGTTCGGCACCGGCGTGCTGAAGCTGGCCCGCCCCGGCGACCCGTGGTCGGTGTGGCTGTTCTGGGAGCAGGGCTGGCGGTTCAAGAACTGGTACGTGAACCTGGAGGACCCGCTGCACCGCTGGTCGGGCGGGGTGGATTCGGAGGACCACTTCCTGGACATCGAGGTGTACCCGGACCGAAGCTGGCAGTGGCGCGACGAGGACGAGTTCGGCCAGGCCCAGCGCGCCGGGCTGATGGACGCCGGGCAGGCCGAGCGGGTCCGGGCGGCGGGCCGGGACGCGGTGGAGGTGATCCGTGCGTGGGGTGCGCCGTACGCGGACGGCTGGGAGCACTGGCGGCCCGACCGGCGGTGGCGGGTGCCGCCGCTGCCGGCGGACTGGGACCGCATCGATCCCCGGTGCACCTCTTGATGCGCCCCCGGTCGGCAACCGTAGGATCAGCCTCCGTACGGTTCCTGGTGACGGCCTTTCACAGCGTCAACATCCCCGTACGACAGCGCATTTGGCCGCAGCGCATCTGACGGCATCTGACGGACGCCACGGAGAGGAGACCCGGCGTGGACAGCACGGACGGGCATACCGGTTACGAGGGCTGGGACCGGTCGGCCATCGACCGCACCGGGCAGGCGGAGGCGTTCGACGGCATAGGTGACCGCTACGACGAGGCGTTCCCCCACAAGGAGGGCCAGGTGGCGGCCGGCGAGTGGCTCGGCCGCGAGCTGCCGCAGGGCTCCACGGTGCTGGACCTGGGCTGCGGCACGGGACTGCCGACGGCACGGCAGCTGGTGGACGCCGGGCACCGGGTCGTCGGCATCGACCTGTCGCCGGAGATGCTGAAGATCGCCGCTGACAACGTGCCGGAGGGCGCGTTCCACCTGCTGGACATCGCCGACCTGGAAACGAGCGGCCTCACGCCGCCGGGCGGCTTCGACGGGGTCGCGGCGTTCTTCTCGCTGCTGATGCTTCCGCTTGAGGAGATCCCGGTCGCCCTGCGTATGCTGCACGGGCGGCTGCGTCCGGGGGGACTTCTGGCGATCGCGATGGTCGAGGCCGACGTGAACGACTTCTCGATCCCGTTCCTGGGGAACACGATCCGGGTATCGGGCTACCTGCGGGAGGACTTGCGCCGCGTGGTGCGCGATGCTGGATTCGACATCACCGGTGAGGAGTCCTTCGCCTTCGCACCCGCCAGCACCGACGTGCCCCCCGAGATCCAGCTCTTCCTGCACTGCCGACGCCCCTAGTAGCTCCGGACGGATGGAAACCCGACACGTGACGGAGTACCCGACGCCCCACCAGTCGGCCGCAGGGCCACCGGCGGCCCTGCCTGCCGAGTCCGCCATACCGCACGCGCGGGCGAGAGCGGCGACGGCCGCGGACGGCTCCGGGGTGCGCGAGCCCGGGCGCCCCGGCCCGGAGGGCGCCGCCGCGGAGGCGGGCACGCAGGCCGCCGAGCACACGCGGCGCGGCGGCGACCGGCTGCGCTTCGTCGGCGCCGCCACCCGCCGGATCGCGCGGGGCGTCGACCTGGACGAGACGGTGCTGGGGCTGTGCCGGGTGACGGTTCCGGCCTTCGCGGACGCGATCCTGGTGTACCTGCGCGAGCCGCTGCCGGTCGGCGACGAACGGCCCGTCGGTGAGGTGCGGCTGCGGCTGCGGCGCACCGACCGGCTGCCCGACTTCGCCCTGGACGGCGGCGCTGAGCCGCCCGTGCCCACGGCCGACGGGCGGCTGCCGCTGCTGTCCGGCGCCACCCAGCACCCGTCCGGAGGCGCCTCGGAGCTGGTGGCGGTGCCCAGCGGCGGGCCGCTCGCCGAGGTGCTGCGCGGGGTGCGGCCGGTGTTCGGCGACTCCCCCGCGGGCGAGGCCGCCCTGCCGGAGCTGCTCGGCGCCGAACGGGACATGCCGGCCGGGTTCCGGTCGATCCTGGCCCCGCTGCGCGGGCGCCGCCGGGTCATCGGTGCGGCGGTGTTCCTGCGCCGCCCCGAGCGCGCGGCCTTCGAGAACGACGACCTGCTGGTGGCGGCGCAGCTCGCCACACACACCGCGCTGGGTGTGGACAAGGCCGTGCTGTACGGGCGTGAGGCGTACATCGCCGACGAGCTGCAGCGCACCATGCTGCCGGACAACCTGCCGCAGCCCACCGGTGTGCAGCTCGCCAGCCGCTACCTGCCGGCCGCGGAGTCCGCGCGGGTCGGCGGCGACTGGTACGACGCCATCCCGCTGCCGGGCAGCCGGGTGGCGCTGGTCGTCGGCGACGTGATGGGCCACTCGATGACGTCCGCGGCGATCATGGGCCAGCTGCGCACCACCGCGCAGACCCTGGCGGGTCTTGACCTGCCGCCGCAGGAGGTGCTGCACCACCTGGACGAGCAGGCGCAGCGGCTCGGCCAGGACCGCATGGCGACCTGCCTGTACGCGGTGTACGACCCGGTGGCGCACCGCATGGTGATCGCCAACGCCGGCCATCCGCCGCCCGTCATGCTGCACCGCGGCGGGCGCGCGGAGGTGCTGCGTATACCGGCGGGAGCGCCGATCGGCGTGGGCGGCGTCGACTTCCAGGCCGTGGAGCTGGACGCGCCCGCCGGGGCGACGCTGCTGCTGTACACCGACGGCCTGGTGGAGTCCCGCCACCGGGACGTGTGGACGGGCATCGAGCAGCTGCGGGAGAAGCTCACCGAGACGGCCCGGCTGACCCGCCCGGGCTCTCCCCCGCCGTTGGAGCCGCTGTGCGACGAGGTGCTGGAGATCCTCGGTCCCGGCGACCGCGACGACGACATCGCGCTGCTCGCGGCCCGCTTCGACGGGATCGCGCCGAGCGACGTGGCGTACTGGTACCTCGACCCGCGGGCGCAGACCGCGGGACAGGCCCGCCGCCTCGCCCGTCGGGCGCTGGCCCGTTGGGACCTGGAGGAGCTGAGCGACTCGGTGGAGCTGCTGGTCAGCGAGGTGGTGACGAACGCCGTCCGCTACGCGGAGCGGCCGATCACGCTGCGGCTGCTGCGCACCGACACCCTGCGCTGCGAGGTGGGCGACGACGTGCCGCAGCTGCCCAGGCTGCGGCAGGCGCGGGTCACCGACGAGGGCGGCCGGGGCCTGTACCTGGTGAACCGGCTGGCGCGGCGCTGGGGTGCGACGCGGCTGTCGACGGGCAAGGTCGTGTGGTTCGAGCTGGCCCTTCCCGGCCGGGAGCAGCGCCCCGCCGAGCGGGACGGCTGACGGCTGCGGACACGGGTGCGCCCCCGGTGCGGGAGGTCCCGCGCCGGGGGCGCATCGTCGTTCCACGCCCGGCTGCCGAGCCGTGGGGTGGGCCGGGCCGTACGGGCTGCTGCTACTGGGCGAGCACGGCCTCGGCGTCGAGGGTCGCGGCGACCGCCTGGAGCACGGCGGCGATCTTGAACGCCTCCTGGATCGTCTCGCGGTCCAGGCCGGCCTTACGCAGGACCTGCTCGTGCGAGTCCAGGCACATGCCGCAGCCGTTGATCGCCGAGACGGCGAGCGACCACAGTTCGAAGTCGACCTTGTCCACGCCGGGGTTGCCGATGACGTTCATCCGCAGACCCGCGCGCAGGTTGCCGTACTCGGGGTCCGACAGCAGGTGCCGGGTGCGGTAGAAGACGTTGTTCATCGCCATGACGGCCGCGGCGGCCTTCGCAGCGGTGTAGGCGTCCTCACTCAGCTGCTCCCTGGCCTCGGGCTCCAGCTCGGCCAGCACCTTCGGCGAGCGGGAGGCGATGGCGCACGCCAGGACCGTGCCCCACAGCTGCTGCTGCGGGAGGTCGGAGTTGCCGATCACCGAACCCAGGTTGAGCTTGAGGTCCTTGGCGTAGCCGGGGAGGGCCGACTTCAGGTCGTCGAGTGCCATTTCGGTTGCTCAGTCCCTTCGTGTCACTCGCCGGCGAGCAGCGCGACCGGGTCGAGGGTGTCGTCGCCCTTGGACCAGTTGCAGGGGCACAGCTCGTCGGTCTGGAGCGCGTCGAGCACCCGCAGGACCTCCTTGGGGTTCCGGCCGACGGAGCCGGCGGTCACCATGGAGAACTGGATCTCGTTGTTCTGGTCGACGATGAAGACCGCGCGCTGGGCGAAGCCGTCCGCGCCCTCGACGCCGCACTCGCGCATCAGCTCGTGCCTGGAGTCGGCCAGCATCGGGAAGGGCAGGTCACGCAGGTCGGCGTGGTCCTTGCGCCAGGCGTGGTGCACGAACTCGGAGTCGCCGGAGACACCGAGGACCTGGGCGTCGCGGTCGGCGAACTCCTCGTTCAGCTTGCCGAACGCGGCGATCTCGGTCGGGCAGACGAAGGTGAAGTCCTTCGGCCAGAAGAAGACCACCTTCCAGTCCTTGTCGCCGCTCTTGTGCGAGAAGGTCTCGAACTTCATGTCGTCGGCCGGGCCGGTCACGCCGATCAGTTCGAAGGTGGGGAACTTGTCACCGACAGTGAGCATGTTGCGGGGACTCCTGGGGTTGTTGGAGTGGATCGATGCCGAACACGATCACCGTGCCACAGCCCTCATTGATAGCGGAAATAACCCACCTCGGCCGCGCTGATCGGGTTCGCCTATCACTCACCCGAGTGGCCCAGCCCACCCCCGCACAGACGTTTCCCCAGCTCCGGACAGGGGAGCTGTAGGGTGGCCGGACATTTTCCGGTGCCCGCCGGGCCTCATCTCCACCTCAGGATGGCTTCATGACAACTCTGCTGCTGGTCATACTGGTGATCTTCCTGTGGGTCGCCATCGGTGTGATTGCCGTGGTCCACTTCCTCGGCCGGCAGGGTTATCGCAGTTGGCACTGGTACCTCGTCGGCGGCATCCTCGGCCTGCTGTTCGTTCCCATCGCCGCCGACCGGGCCCGGCGCGACACCCGCGTGCTGGAGCGCACGCCGGGCGCGCAGCGCCCAGCCGGCGCCGCCAAGGACGGGCTGACCGTCGTCGTCGGCACGGACGGCTCCCCCGAGGGCGACCAGGCCGTCCGCGACACCGCCGAGCTGATCGCGGGAACCGCCGCACGGGTGATCCTGGTGACGGTCGTGGACGCCGAGGCACACCGCGCCGAGGAACAGCGCGCGGCTGCCCGCGAGATGCTGCAGGAACGGCTGAGCTGGCTGCCGGGCAACGGCGACAGCGGGACGGCGGAACACGGCCCGGAGACCATGCTGGAGATCGGCTCGGGCCAGCCGGCCAACGTGCTGCTGACCGTCGCCGAGTCCGAGGGCGCCGACCTGGTCGTCATCGGCCGCCGCGGCAAGGGCCTGTCGCAGCGCGTGCTGGGCAGCGTGGCGAACGAGGTGCTTAAGCACTTCCCCCGCCCCGTACTCTTCTCCTGCCCGACCAAAGCCCGACGTTGAACACCCGACGCTGAACAACCTGCACTGAACGCCCGGCACTGAGGAGGACACCCCACCGTGCTGCTGGTCATCGCCCTGATCGCGATGATCGCGCTGGCCACCGCGGTCCCCGCGGTGGCCGCGCGTCTGGGGCGCAACACCGGATACCTCCTCGCCGTGGCCTTCGTCGCCGTCGGTGCGCTGCTGGGCGTGTCCGTGCTCGGCACCCCCGGCGACCAGGCCGTCACCGAGTCCTGGCCCTGGCTGCCCTACCTGGACGCGTCGCTGGCACTGCGGCTGGACGGGCTGGCCGGGCTGTTCTGCATGCTGATCCTCGGCGTCGGCGCGCTGATCATGGCCTTCTGCGCGCGCTACCTGTCGAAGGACGGCACCCACACCCAGGTCTACAGCCTGCTGACGCTGTTCGCGCTGGCCATGATGGGCATGGTCCTCGCCGACAACACGGTGCTGCTGCTGGTGTTCTGGGAACTGACGACGGTCTGCTCGTTCTTCCTGATCGGCTCGGCCGGGCCGCAGGCGACCGGCGCGGCGGTCAAGGCGTTCCTGGTGAGCGCGGCGGGCGGACTGTCGCTGCTGGTCGCGGTGGTGCTGCTCACCGTCGTCACCGGCACCACCAACCTCACCGCGGTACTGGCGCAGCGTGATGAGATCCTCGACTCCCCGCTGGCCTGGCCGATCGGCGCACTGCTGATCATTGCCGCGTTCACCAAGTCGGCCCAACTGCCCTTCCACTCCTGGCTGCCGGGCGCGATGGCGGCCATCACCCCGGTCAGCGCCTACCTGCACGCCGCCACCATGGTGAAGGCCGGAATCTACCTGCTGATGCGGTTCTCGCCGCTCTACGGCGGCGTCACCGCCTGGTCGGCGACGCTGGTCACCGTCGGCCTGGCCACCGCGATCTTCGGCGCGGTGTGGGCGCTGCGGCAGCACGACCTGAAGGCGCTGCTGGCCTACTCCACGGTCAGTCAGCTGGGCCTGCTGACCGCCGCGATCGGCGTGGGCACGCCCACCGCGATGGCTGCGGCGCTGCTGCACACCGTGGCGCACGCGCTGTTCAAGGCGACGCTGTTCATGCTGGTCGGCATCATCGACAAGGAGGCCGGCAGCCGCGACATCCGCGAGCTGTACGGGCTGCGCCGGGTCATGCCGGTCACGGCGGTGGTGACCGGTCTGGCCGGCCTGTCGTTGGCCGGCGTGCCGGTGCTGCTGGGCTTCGTGAGCAAGGAGTACCTGTTCAAGGCGTTCCTGCAGGCGGACTTCGCGCCCTGGGCGGCGCCGGCGGCGACCGCCGCGGCGATAACCGCCTCGGCCCTGACGTTCGCCTACGGTCTGCGCATCTTCTACGGCGCCTTCGCCGGTCCCTCACCGCGCCACCTGTACGAGCCGGGCTGGTCGTTCCTCGCTCCGGCGGCCGTGCCGGCCGCGCTGGGACTGCTGCTGGGGCCCGGGGTGCCGCTGCTGGACCGCATAGTGGGCCGCGCACTGTCGGACATACAGCCCGACGCGGGCTCCCCGCGCTTCGAGGTGTGGCCGGGCTTCACCCTGGAGGTGGCCATGTCCGCGGTCACCATCAGCGCCGGGCTGCTGCTGTTCCTCGCCCGGGCGCCGGTGGAACGGGGGCTGCTGGCCATCCCGGTGGCGGACTCCCTCTTCGAGCGGCTGCGGGACCGGGTGCTGTGGCTGGGCGCCCTCGTGGGCCGGCCCGAGCGCACCTCGGCGTCCGCCCCGCACCTGGTGCGGCCGGTCGCAGCCCTGGTCGTGCTGGGTGTGGTCGGCGTCGTCACGCTGAGCGGCGCGCCCACCGCCGACGCCTCGGTGGTCTCGGCACTGGACTGGCCCGTGCTGGTGCTGGTCGGGCTGCTGGTGGCGGGCCTGGTGTGGACGGCGTCGGCGCTGGCCGCGCTGGCCATGCTGGGCCTGGCCGGCCTGCTGGTGGCGGTGTGGTTCCTGCTGGCCGGCGCGCCGGACGTGGCGCTGACGCTCGTCCTGGTCGAGACCCTGACCGCGGTGGTCGCCATGCTGGTGATGACCGGGCTGCCGGGCCGCTTCGCGCGGCGCCGCAGCAGGCCGGTGGCCGCGGCCGGCACGGTGGCCGTCGCCACCGGTGTGCTCGCCACCGCGGCGACGCTCGTCTTCACCAGCGGGCGCGACCTCTCCCTGGCCGGTGACTACTTCCTGCGCAACGCCAAGGACGCCACCGGCGGCAGCAACGTCGTCAACACCGTGCTGGTGGACTTCCGCGCCCTGGACACCCTGGGTGAGGCGGCCGTGCTGGGCGTGGTCACACTGGGGCTGCTGATGCTGCTGGGTTCACGCGACGTGCCCGGCTCGGAGCGCCCGCCGACCGCTGCGGACGGCCTCATCCTCCAGCAGACCAGCCGAATCCTGGGACCGCTGATGGCCGTGCTGTCCGTCTACCTGTTCGCCCGCGGGCACTACCAGCCCGGCGGCGGATTCATCGCGGCCCTCGTCGGCGGCACCGCCGTGGCGCTCAGCTACCTCGCCCACGGCCGGGTTCCCGGCAGCCGCAGCCGGTTCCTGCGGCCGACCCACCTCACGGCGGCCGGACTGCTGATCAGCCTGGCCACCCCGCTGCTGGCCATGGCCACCGGGCGGGCGTTCTTCACCCCGCTGCAGGCCGACCTCACCGTGCCGCTGCTGGGCCCGGTGCACCTGACCACCTCGCTCGTGTTCGACGTCGGCATCTACCTGCTGGTCTTCGGGCTGGCGCTGACCGCGGTGGACCGGCTGGGCAACGGGCTGCCCGCCGACGCCGCGACGACGCCCGCCCGGCAGCCCGCCCAGGGAGGCCCGTCATGACCGCCGCGATCCTGGTCGGCGTGCTCGTCGCCGGGGGCGTCTTCCTGATCCTCCAGCGCGAGATGCTGCGGGTCACCATCGGTTTCGTGCTGCTCGGCCACGCCGTCAACGTGCTGTTCGTCGCCGCGGGCGGCATGGACCGGCGGGAGGCGCCGCTGCTGGGCGAGAACGGCCCCGGCGAAGCCGCCGACCCGCTGCCGCAGGCCTTCGTGCTCACCGCGATCGTCATCACCTTCGCCATCACCGTCTACCTGCTCGCCCTGATGCGGGCGGGCGGCCAGGACCAGCCGAGCGGCGGTGAGATCGCCGGCGAACGGCCCCCCACCGCCCCGGAACGCGCCGATCCGGCCGCCGATCCGTCGGCTGTGCCGTCAGCCGACGCGCCCCCCGGCGCGGCGGACGGGACGGCCGCGGAGCACGGCGAGGCGGGCCCGAGCGGGGACAGCACGGGGACGAGCGGGGAGGGGAAGCGATGAGCGGCGCACTGCTGCCACTGGCCGTGGCCGGACCGCTGCTGGCGTCCGGCGCCGCGATCGCCGCCGGACGGCACCGGGCGGTGGTCCGGGCCCTCGTGCTCGGCACGACCGCCGCCGTGCTGGTGTTCAGCGGCTGGCTGCTGGTGGCCACCTCCGACGGCTCGGTGCTCACCGCCCGGCTGGGCGGCTGGCCGCCGGGCATCGCCATCGTGTTCGCCGCCGACACCTTCAGCGCGCTGATGCTGGCCGTCACCTCGCTGACCACACTGGCCTGCCTGGCGTTCGCCGCGGTCGCCGGCGACGACCGGCACCCGCTGTACGGGCCACTCGCCCTGGTGCTGACCACCGGGGTCTACGGCGCGTTCCTCACCGCCGACCTGTTCAACCTGTTCGTGCTGATCGAGGTGATGCTGGTCCCCTCGTACGCGCTGCTGACGCTGACCGGCGGCCGGCGCAGAGTGCCCGCGGGCCGCCTGTACCTGGTCTACAACCTGCTGGCGTCCACGGTCTTCCTGGGCGGACTGGCGATGCTGTACGGCGCCGCCGGCACGGTCAACCTGGGTGAACTGGCCGGTGCCGCGCAGGACTCCCCGCAGGTGGCCCTGGCCGGCGCGGTCGTGCTGGTGGCGATGGCGGCGAAGGCGTCGGTGGTGCCGCTGCACGGCTGGCTGCCGCGCACCTACCCGGAGGCGTCCCCGGCGATCACCGCGCTGTTCTCCGGGCTGCTCAGCAAGGTCGGCCTGTACGTGATCATCCGGATCTACTCCGTGCTCTACGACGGCGACCAGCGGTTCCTGTGGGTCCTCACGGCCGCCGCGCTGGTGACGATGGTCGTCGGCGTGCTCGGCGCGGTCGGCGAGCAGGGAATGCGGTCCGTGCTGTCGTTCCACATCGTCAGCCAGATCGGCTACGTGCTGCTGGGCCTGGCCCTGTTCACGCACGCCGGTCTGACCGCGGCCGTGTTCTACCTCGTCCAGTACATCCTGGTGAAGGCCGCGCTGCTGCTCTGCGCGGGTGTCGTGGAGACCACCTACGGATCGGGGCGGCTCAAGGACGTCGGCGGGCTGAGCAGCCGGGAGCCGCTGCTGACGGCGGTCTTCGTGGTGGCCGCGCTGTCCCTGGCCGGGCTGCCACCGCTGTCCGGCTTCGTCGCCAAGTTCACCCTGATCAGGGCCGCCGCCCTCGACGGGGCCTACCTGGCGGTGGGCGTGGCCACAGTGGTCAGCCTGCTGACGCTGCTGTCGATGACCAAGATCTGGAGCATGGTCTTCGCCGGACCCACCGTCCTGCCCGCCACCGCCGCCACCACCACCGCAGGCTCCGGCAGCGGGGACGGCGGCGGCTCCCGAGGCGGGGACGGCGGCGGAGGCGGTCCGGCGGGCGGCGGGCGGGACGACGGGCCGAGGGCACGCACCGTGCTGGTGCTGCCCGCCGCGTTCCTCGCACTGTTCTCGGTGCTGCTCGGCATCGGCGCCGAGCCGCTGCTCACGTGGGCCGACACGGCGGGCGCCGGACTGGTCGACCCGTCCGGCTGGGTACGGGAGGTGACGGGCCGATGAGCGAGTGGGTACGGCGGGCGACCCTGCGGAGCCTCCACGTGGCGGCGTTCCTGGTGGGCTTCGGATACCGCCTGGTCAAGGCGAACCTGACCATGGCGTGGGAGATCCTCACCCCGCCGAGCGGACTGTCCCCGGCCATCGTGCGGGTGCCGCTGCGCTGCCGCACCGACTTCGAGACCGTCTCGCTCGGCAACCTCATCAACCTGACACCGGGCACACTCACCCTGGAGGTGAGCACCGAGCCGCCCGTGCTCTACGTGCACGGCGCCCACGCCCATGACGTGGAGGCCTTCCGGCAGGGGTTGCGGGAGTTGGAGACGCTGATGCTGGTCGCCTTCCGGCCCGCCGACGAGGCCGCCGAACTGCGAAGGAGCACATGATGGTGATCAACGCCGTTCTGGTGGCCCTGACACTGTCCCTGCTGGTCGCCGTGGCCCGGGTGATCGCCGGACCCACCGCGGCGGACCGCCTGGTGGGGGCCGATTTCGGGTTCGCGGTGTTCGTCGGCGGCCTGGCCGTACTGGCCGTGCGCCTGGACAGCGCGGCGCTGCTGGACCTGGTACTGGTGGCCGCACTCGTCGGCTTCCTCGCCACGGTCGCGCTGGCCCGCCTCCTCGAAGCGCGGAGCACGCGGTGATCGCCACCGCGGGCCCGGCCGTGACCACGGCGACGCTCACCGGGAGTGTGCAGACGGTCGCCTCCGACGGGCTGCTGCTGTTCGGCGGCGCGCTGATCCTGATCGCCGCCGTCGGGCTGCTGCGGCTGCCCGACAGTTACAACCGGGTCAACGCCGTCACCAAGGGCGCCTGCCTGGGCCTGGTGTGCCTGCTGCTGGGCGCGCTGGTGCGGATGCCGAGCCTGCTGACCGTGCTGACGGTCGCCGTGGCGGTGGTGCTGCAACTCCTGACGCTGCCGATCTCCGGCTACGCCGTGGGCCGCGCCTGCTACCGCACGGGCGCCCCGCTGGCAGCGGTGACCCACACCGACGAACTGGGCGACCGGGTGCGGAATCCCCCGGCCCCCGGTGCACCGGCCGACCCCGGCACGGGGACTGACAGCGAGGCGGGGACTGACAGCGAGGCGGGGACTGGCAGCGGCGCGGACGCGGCCCCTGATCCGGACGCGGAGGGCGAGCCGCGGGACCGCGGGGCGGGTGCGTGAGGGGCCCGTCCACGGGGCGGCCCGTAGACTCGTAGCCGACGTCCGCACGGCCGCCCCCGCGGCCACCGAAGTGAGCACCTGCCGTGAGCAAATTCCGCCAGCCCAGCCTTTCGCAGCTCAGAGCCTTCGCCGCGGTCGCGGAACATCTTCACTTCAGGGAAGCCGCCGCCGACATCGGCATGAGCCAGCCCGCCCTGTCCGGCGCCGTCGCGGCGCTGGAGGAGTCGCTGGGGGTGCAGCTGCTGGAGCGCACCACTCGCCGGGTGCTGCTCTCCCCCGCCGGGGAACGGCTCGCCGCGCGGGCCCGCACGGTGCTGGAGGCGGTCGGCGAACTGCTGGAGGAGGCCGAGGCCGCCCGGGCGCCGTTCACCGGTGTGCTGCGGCTGGGCGTCATCCCGACCTGTGCGCCCTACCTGCTGCCCACCGTGCTGCGGTTGGTGCACCGCAGCTACCCGGAGCTGGACCTCCAGGTCCACGAGGAGCAGACGGCCTCGCTGCTGGACGGCCTCACCGCCGGGCGCCTGGACCTGCTGCTGCTCGCCGTGCCGCTGGGCGCGGCCGGGTCGCACGGCATCGCCACCATGCCGCTGTTCGACGAGGACTTCGTGCTGGTGCTGCCGCGCTCGCACGAGCTGGCCGGCCGCCGGGACATCCCGCGGGCGCGGCTTCGGGACCTCGCCCTGCTGCTGCTCGACGAGGGCCACTGCCTGCGCGACCAGGCGCTGGACATCTGCCGTGAGGCCGGACGCAGCGACGGCGTGCCGGTGACGACGACGGCCGCCGGCCTGTCCACGCTGGTGCAGCTGGTGGCGGGCGGCATGGGTGTGACGCTGCTGCCGCGGACCGCGTTGCGGGTGGAGACCGGGCGCAGCGAGTCGCTGGCCACCGGGCGCTTCGCCGCGCCGGCCCCGTCCCGGCGGATCGCGCTGGCCATGCGGTCGGGCACGGCCCGGCAGCAGGAGTTCGAGGCCTTCGCCGACGCGCTGCGGCAGGAACTGGCGGTACTGCCGGTGCGCCCGGTGGACGCTTCGGGGCGCGAGGGCTGAGCAGCGGCGCGGGCAAGCGCCGAGTAGCCGTACTCATCCCCGGTCGGGGGCCGCCGGGTGAGACTGCTGCGGTGCTTCCCCTTCGGGCCAGGACCCGCACCGCGGGAGGCACTCCTACTCTCCCTGCGGCTCGCCACTCACCGGAGCGTCCTCCTCCGGTGTCGCGGGCCGGGCCGGGGGCCGGCCGCGGCGCGGGTGCGGGCGGGCCTCGCGGGGCAGCCGGCCGGCGTCGGCCAGCGCCCGGCGCAGCAGGTAGTCGACCTGCGCGTTGGTGCTGCGCAGCTCGTCCGCCGCCCACGCGGCCAAGGCGTCGTGGACGGCGGGGTCGAGCCGCAGCAGCACCTGCTTGCGGGCCGGGCGGCGGGCCGGGCGCTCGGTCACTGGTAGAGCGACCCCGAGTTGAGGACCGGCTGCGGCGCGCGGTCACCGCAGAGCACCACCAGCAGGTTGGAGACCATGGCCGCCTTCCGCTCCTCGTCCAGTTCGACGAAGTCGTTCTCGGTGATCCGGGCGATGGCCGACTCGACCATGCCGCACGCGCCCTCGACGATCTCCCGGCGGGCGGCGATGATCGCGCCTGCCTGCTGCCGCTGGAGCATCGCGGCGGCGATCTCCGGCGCGTAGGCGAGGTGGGTGAACCGCGACTCGACCACCTTCACCCCGGCGGCGCCGACCCGGGCGTCCACCTCGGCGGACAGTTGGTCGGTGATGCTCTCGGCGTTGTCCCGCAGCGACAGCTCGCCGTCCGCCTCGTACGGGTAGTTGGTGGCGATGTGGCGCAGCGCGGTCTCGGTCTGGGTGGTGACGAACTCCTCGTAGTCGTCCACCGCGAACTTGGCCTGCGCGGTGTCCTCCACCTGCCAGACGACGACCGAGGCGATCTCGATGGGGCTGCCCTTGGCGTCGTTGACCTTCAGCACCGCGGTCTCGTGGTTGCGGACCCGGGTGGAGATCTTGCTGCTGCTGGTCAGCGGGTTGACCCAGCGCAGCCCGTCGGTGCGCAGCGTGCCGACGTAGCGGCCGAAGAGCTGGATGACCCTGGCTTCACCGGGCGCGACCATCTTCACGCCGTTCCAGGCGAGCAGCGAGACCGGCACCAGCAGCACGCCCAGCACGATCAGCGGGATGCCGAGCGCGGGGGTGTCACCGGGGTCGAATCCGACCAGGACGCCGAGGACGAGCAGACCGATGCCGACGAGCGGTCCGAAGACGCCCAGCAGCAGGCCGAAGCCGCCGTTGACGCTGTGGGCGGCCTGCTCCCGGACGGGGGCCTTGGGCATCACCGGTGCGTCGACCGGCAGGTCGGCCGGGTCCACCGGGTCGTGCGCGGTGCGGTGCTGGGTGCCTTCTGACATGGGGTCCCCCGTCGCGTGCGGTCACTGAACTATCAAAGTGATAGCACATTAACGTACGCAGGAAGCCCTGACCAGTGCCGCTCACCGGTCGGGGCTCTCCCTGCGTATGGCGTCGCCGCCGGACGGGAGGCGACGCGCCGGACCGCCGGGACCGGCGCGCCCACCCGTCGCCTACTCCGTCCGGAGGCCGTCCGGCCGCATCACGCGCCACAGCGCCGGCATGCTGGCCGCGGTCACCAGCAGGATCATGCCCAGACCGGCCCCCACCAGCGGCAGGAACGCCAGCCAGTCGGTGACCGGGCGCTCGATGAGCCGCAGCAGCAGCACACCGAGCAGCAACCCGCCGCCGGTCGCCAGCAGCAGGCCCAGGCCGACGGGCACCGCGGTCTGCCACAGCACCGAGGCTCCCAGCGTGGCGCGCCGCGTCCCGAAGGCCACCAGCACCGACAACTGCCTCTTGCGTTCGCGGAGTTGCTCCATCGTGTTGACGATCATGCTGGCTGCGATGAGCAGCATGATCACGATGGCCCCGGCGAGCAGGCCGTTGCGGACGGCCGCGAACTCCGAGGAGGTGCGCTCGGAGGCGAGCGGGTACACGTGCGTACCCGGGTCACCCACCCCCGCGGTGTTGCGCAGGTGCTCCAACACGTCCGGCGCCCCCGGCACCGTGTTGATCATGGAAATCGCATACGCCGATCCCAGCTCGGCCACGTCGAGCGCGGCAGGGGTCGCGAAGACGCCGGAGCGCTTGTTGCCCGTCGGGTCGGCGATGGCGTCCACCCGGCGGGCGCCCTCGGGCACCGTCCACCACTTCGATGCGACGGCGGCAGCCTCGTCCCCTCCCTCGTCCGCGAGGTCCAGCCGGTCGCCGGGCCCGGGCAGCGAGGCGGGAGCGGCGTCGCCTTCGGCGTCGTACCGGTCGGTGGCCAGGAAGACGTCGCCGTCCCGGCAGGTGCCGATCCGCACCAGCTCCGTCAGGGTGTCGCAGCCCGCCACGACGATCGGCACGGACTCCCGGTAGCCCCCGTCGTCCGGCTTCGTGCCCTCCTGCACCCCGGCCGCGTCGACGAGTCCCAGGACCTTGCTGACCCCCTCGGTCTGCTCGTACCGGCGGATGACCTCCCGGGCCTGGGCGCCGGCGGCGACCCTCTCGCTGGCGACCACGTCGGCCCGGGTCGGGTCCTGGCCGGTCGACTGCGTCTCCCCGGCCTCCACGGCGGAGAAGAGCATCTGCAGCGCGACGGCACCGGCGACGGCGATGGTGACACCGCTGACCGCGCGGGCCGCCAGACCGCTGTTGAGCTGGAGCCGGCGGATGGCCAGCTGCCAGGACAGGCCGCCGCCGTTCAACCGGTCCACGGCACGCTCCACCACCCACGGCAGCAGCGCGGTGATACCGACCAGCGTGAGGATGACGCTGCCCGCGATGGTGTACTCGTTGACGGAGTCGCCGCTCCTCATCCGCGGACCGAACACCCCGAGCCCGCCTGCGCCGACGACCAGCGCGAGCAGGCGCCACCACAGGCGCCGACCCCGGTCGGTGCCCTCCCTGACCACGCCCAGCGGGCTCATCGCCACGCCGCGCATCGCCAGCAGCGTCACCGCCACCGCGCAGGCCGGCACCGACACCAGGACGAGCGCCGCGATCCAGCCGACCGGGGTCACGTCCGAGGGGAAGAGCGACAGGTCGTCGATGAAGGTGATCCGTCCGATGAACATCCGGCCCAGCAGGAAGAACCAGCCGCCCAGCAGCAGGCCGAGCAGCGCGCCGAACAGCGACTCGCCGGCGGCGATCCGGCGGGCCATCGCGTTGTCCGCGCCCACCAGGCGCAGCGCGGCGAGCCGGCGGTCGCGGCTCTCGCCGCCGAACCGCACCGCGGTGGCGATGAACACCGCGATGGGCATGAGCAGCACCACGACCATGACCACGACGAGCACCAGCAGCAGCGCGTTGAGTTCCTCGGCCTCGTACGGCACCCCGAACTCGGAGACGCGGACCGCCCCGTCCTCACCACCGCCACGGAGAGTGTCCGTGCCGAAGTAGAAGGCCAGCTCGGCCGGTCCCTTGAGTCCCTCGTCACCGATGACGCCGATGACCTCCGCCCCTCGGAAACGTTCCTCCAGCAGGGCGCCGCGCGGACTGTCCAGCAGGCGCTTCAGAGCCGGTGAGACGACCATCTCGCCGACCGCCGGCAGGCGGTCCACGCCCGGCGGCCGGGCCGCGTCCTCGATCGCGCCGTCCGCCCGCACCAGGCGGCCTCTCAGGTTGTCACCGCGGAACCGGGTGTCCGCGTAGTCGACGAGCACGGTGGTCTCGCCCTTGGGCACGCCCTCGCCGAACATCTCGGTCTTGCGGGCGTCGTCGCGGGCGGTGCTGGCGCTGATGGCCGACGGCACGGAGGCGGCCAGCAGCAGCACCGCCACGCCGAGGCCGACACCCACCGCGGTCATCACCGTCCGGGTCCAGCCCGACCGGCCGCCGGACGCGGCGAAGCGCGCCCCCATGGCCAGTTCCCTGGCCCACTGCTTGATCATGCCGCCCCCGCCACGCCCGCCGTGTCGCGCGCCTTGCCGTCCCGCACGACGATCTCGCGGTCGGAGTAGGCCGCGACCCGGGACTCGTGGGTGACCAGCACGACGGCGGCCCGGGTGTCCCGCGCGGCGGCGGTGAGCAGTTCCATCACCCGCTCGCCGTTCAGCGAGTCCAGCGCGCCGGTCGGCTCGTCGGCGAACACCACCCGGGGGGTGGCGACCAGCGCCCTGGCGATGGCGACCCGCTGCCCCTGGCCGCCGGACACCTGGCCGGGCCGCTTGCCCGCGACGTCGGCCACCTCCAGTCGCTCCAGCCACTCGGCGGCCTGCCGCTCGGACACCTTGCGGTCAGCGCCGGCCAGCCGCAGCGGCAGGGCGACGTTCTCCACGCAGGTCAACTCGGGCACCAGTTGGCCGAACTGGAAGACGAAGCCGAAGTCGCCGCGCCGCAGCGCGCTGCGCTCGGAGTCGGACATGGCGGACAGTTCGTGGCCCCGGTAGTGCACGGTGCCCTCGTCCGGTGTGACGATGCCGGCCAGGCAGTGCAGCAGGGTGGACTTGCCGGAGCCGGACGGCCCCATGACGGCGACGATCTCACCGGGGTGGATGGTGAAGTCGGCCCCGTCGAGCGCCTTGGTGGCCCCGTAGGTCTTGTGCACGGCGGAGGCCGTGAGCAGCGCTCCGGGCGGGCTGGCGGTGGTCATGCGCGCACCTCCTGGGCGAGCTTCTCCAAGCGGGCGGTGGTCAGTTCCAGCCACCGCAGGTCCGCCTCGAGGTGGAACAGCGCGTGGTCGCAGATGAGTTGGTCGGCGAGGTCGCCGCCGCGCTTGCGCTGCGTCAGCTCACGCATCAGCCGCAGGTGCTCGGCGCGCTGCGTGTCGAGCAGCTCGGCCGCGTCCCGGCCGGTGAGCAGCGCGAGCACGACCTTCGTGTAGAGCACGCTCTGCAGGTAGGGCTCGGGCTTCTCGGGCCGTGCCAGCCACTGCTGCACGTCGGTGATGCCGGCGTCGGTGATGGCGTAGCGCTTGCGTTCGGGGCCGTCGCCGGCCTCGATGCCGTCGACCTCGACGAGGCCGTTCTTCAGCAGGCGGGACATCGTCGAGTAGACCTGGCCGTAGTGCAGCGGCCGGTCCTGGCCGAAGCGCTCGTCGAAGGTCCGCTTGAGGTCGTATCCGTGGCGGGGGCCGGACTGCAGGAGCCCGAGCAGAGTGTGGCTGATGGACATGCCCGGCACTGTACACCACGCGTATACACGGCATGAATAGCTCTCCCGACCGCCTCCACTCGGCGCGGCGACCGCGGCGCGGGGCCGCCGCAACGGTTAAATCACAGGCCCAAGGGCTCCCGCACCCGTACGATCGGTGGTCGGAACAACCCCGGCGTGAGCGGATGCGTCCCCACTGGTGCCACGCCGGCCGAGGTCCGCCAAGGACCGGCCGACACGGCACAGGCGGCACCGAGCCTCCTCGGTGGCGAGGGGGTGAGCGACTGACAGCCCGGGAGACGTCGAATGCTCGGTACCACGGGGGAAGAGGTCCCGGTCGACACGGCCAGGACCAGACCGGGCAACCCCCTGGAACGCCACCGCGACCGGCTGGTCCGGTTCGCCCGCGCACCCTACTGGGAGCGCCCCGACGAGACCTGGCTCGTCCGGCGCTGGCCCGACCTGACGGCCACGGTCGTCGCCACCGTCTTCTTCTGGCTCTCGCTGACGCCGTCCCTGGTCCCCCGCCCCTGGTTCCTGCAGGGGACCATCGGCGGCATCACCGCCGCCATCGGTTACGCGCTCGGCTGCCTGCTGAGCTGGGTGGTGCCCGTCCTGATCCGCCGGAGGCCCACCGAGGAGACCCGGTTGCGTGTCCGGGCCCGCGCCTGGCAGGTCTACTTCGTACTCGGCATCGGCCTGACCGTGCTGCTGCTGTCGGAGAGCGCCCGGATGCAGCGCGAACTGCGCCAGCTCCAGGGGCTGCCGCCCACCCTGACCTGGCACTCCACCATGATCGCGCTGATGGCCGTCGCGATCTGCTGGGCACTGCTGCTCGCGGCACGCGGTGTGCGCGTCGGCACCCGGGAGCTGATCCGCGTACTGCTGCGCTTCGTGCCGAAGCCGGTCGCGGTGGTGGCCGGTCTGATGATCAGCGCCGTGGTGGTGCTGTTCGGCGCGAAGGACGTGGTCTTCGACCGGGGCGTGGTGGACATCGCGTCCCGCATCGCGGAGAACACCGACCAGAGCACCAAGGACGGCGTCATCCAGTCCGGTTCACGGTACGTCTCGGGAAGCCCGGAGTCCCTGATCGCCTGGGACGACCTGGGGTACCAGGGCCGCAACTTCACCGGCAGCGTGCTGAGCCGCGAGCAGATCAGCACGTTCACCGGACGGGAGGCGACGGACCCGATCCGGGTCTACGTCGGACGCGCCGGCAGCCCCGGCTTCCAGGCCCAGGCGGACCTGGCGATGGCCGAACTCGACCGCACCGGGGCCTTCCGCCGCGAGGTCCTCGCCATCGCGGGGACGACCGGCAGCGGCTGGATCGACGCCCGCACCGCGGAACCGCTGGAGTACCTGCACAACGGCGACACCGCGATCGTCGCCGTCCAGTACTCCTACCTGCCCAGCTGGGTGTCCTTCGTGGCGGACCGCGAGGAGGCCGGACGGGCCACCCGTGAACTGGTCCGCGCGGTGCGCGCCCGGGTGGACGCGATGCCGGAGAGCACCCGCCCCCGGCTGGTGGTCTTCGGTGAGAGTCTGGGCGCGACGGCCATCGAGGACTCCTTCGACGGCATCGAGGACCTGCTGGCCGGGACCGACGGCGCGCTGCTCGTCGGCCCCCCGCACTACAGCCCGATCTGGTCCGACGTGACCGCCCGCCGCGAACCCGGAAGCCCGGTGTGGCGGCCGGTGTTCGACGGGGGCCGCCACGTCAGGTTCGCGCAGTACCCGCAGCGCGACCTGCTGATGCCGCAGCCCGGCGGCTGGGAGCACCCGCGGGTGGTGTACCTGCAGAACGCCTCCGACCCGGTGGTGTGGTGGTCACCCGACCTGGCGGTGCGCCGCCCGGCGTGGCTGCAGCCGCCGCTGGGCCCGGACGTGACGCGCGAGGTCAACTGGTTCCCCTTCGTCACGTTCTGGCAGACCACCATGGACATGGCCACCTCCTACGGCGTGGAGGCCCCGCACGGCCACCGCTACGGCACCAACGCCGTGGAGGGCTGGGCGGCGGTCGTCCCGCCGGAGAGGTGGACCGACGCCGACACCATGCGTCTGAAAGCCTTCGCCGAGGCCCACGAAGCCCCCTACTGAGACCCGCTCGGCCGGTCGCCGTCCCGGGGCTGGTCGCCGCCGGAGCCGCGGGAGCCGCCGGGCTCCTCGCCGGACTCGGACGGCCGGTCAGGGGACGGCGTGCCGTCATCCTCGCGCTCCAGCACGGTCACCGCGGTGGCACCGGCCTTGGGCCCTTCCCCCGGAATCCGGGGCGGCACCGCCGGTGAGGCGTCGGCAAGCGTCGCGCCGTGGTGCCCGTGATGACCGTGATGCTGGTCCCGCTGGTCGGAGTAGGCCCGCAGGTAGGTGATGACGGTGTTCGACACGGCGACCAGCGGCACGGCGACCACCGCGCCGGGAATGCCGGCCAGCAGCGAGCCGCCCGTCACCGCCAGCACCACACCCAGCGGGTGGACCCGCACGAGCCGGCCCAGGATGAACGGCTGGAGGATGTTGCCCTCGATCTGCTGCACGATCAGCACCACGCCGAGCGCCAGCAGAGCCGTCACCAGTCCGTTGGTGACGAAGGCCACCACCACCGCCAGCGCGCCGGAGACCAGGGCGCCGACGATCGGGACGAACGCGAAGAGGAAGACGATGACAGCCAGCGGCACGGCCAGTGGCACACCGAGGAGGTAGATGCCCAGTCCGATGCCGACGGCGTCGATGAAGGCCACTATCACCGTGCCGCGTACATAGCCGGTGAGCGTCACCCAGGCCCGCGGACCCGCCCCGGCGACGCCCTCCCGGGCCGGCCGCGGCACGAAGTTGAGTGTCCACTCCCAGATGCGCCGGCCGTCGTACAGCAGGAAGAGGCAGACGAAGGCGGCGAGCGCCGCGCCGGTGAGGAACTGCACCACCAGCGTGGCGCCCTCCAGACCGGCGTTGGTGAGCTCCTGGCTGTGCTCGCCGATCCAGGAGTTGAGGTTGTCGGCCAGGTCGTTGAGCTGCTCGTCGGTGACCTGGAACGGGCTGTTCAGTATCCAGGTGCGCAGTTCGTCGACACCGCTCTGGACCTGCTTGACCAGGTCCTCCTGGTTCTCGATGACCTGCCAGACGACGAACCAGCCGATCAGGCCCATGACGGCGAACCCGCCGACGAAGCTGATCGCGGTCGACAGGCCGCGTCCCAGGCCGAGCCGCTTCAGCCGGGAGACGCTGGGCTGGAGCAGCGCGGTGATCAGCAGGCCCGCGGAGAACGCCACGATGAGCAGGCTGATGGCGCCGATCACCTGGACCAGGACCCAGATGACGCCTGCCAGCACCAGCAGCCGCCAGCCGGCCTCGGCGGCGACCCGCATGCCCCAGGGGATCACGGCGTCCGGTGAGGGCTTCTGCGGCGGCTCCTGCGGCTTGGACGAGGGGGAGAGCTCCTCCGCCTGCTCGTCCTCGCGCTGCCGCGCGACGCGCTCGCGCTCGGCCCGCTCGCGCTCCGCGCGCTCGCGGAACTCGGACACCCGGGCGGCCATGCGGGACGCACCCACCTTGAGCCGGTCAATTCGTGACATGCCGTTCCTTCACACCCGCGGTTGCCGTGTTTCTCAGGGTTCTCAGGGTTCTCAGTTTCCTCAGGGCGCTGAGGGTCCTGAGGGATTCCTGTCCCACCGAAGGACGACGGTACCCGGGCTCAGGGTTGACAACCGCCAGACGCGCGTCGCCCCCGCTCCTGGAGGGGAGCGGGGGCGATCGGCAACCGGGGCTGGTGAGCCGTCAGTACCAGTGGTTGGCCTGCCAGAACTCCCACGCGCCACAGGGGCTGCCGTAGCGTTCGTTCATGTAGTTGACGCCCCACTTGATCTGGGTCGCCGGGTTCGTCCGCCAGTCGGCGCCCGCCGAGGCCATCTTCGACGCGGGCAGTGCCTGCACCAGGCCGTAGGCACCCGAGGAGGGGTTCTCCGCCTTGTAGTTCCAGGTGCTCTCGCGCTGCACGATGTTCGAGAAGCACTGGAACTGGCCGCCGCCCACGATCTGCTGGGCCATCGCCTTGACCTCGGCGACGGTGTACGACGACTGCGGCGCGAAGCTTGTGGAGGACGGCGCGGAGGCGGTGGCGGTGCGCTCGGCACTGCGGCTCGCCGCGGCCTTCTCCTCGCGCTCCTTGGCGGCCTTCTCGGCACGCTCCTTGGCGGCCTTCTCCTCGGCAGCCTGCTTCTTCGCCGCCGCGTCCTTGGCGGCCTGCTTGCGGGCGCCTTCCTCCGCGGTCTTCTTGGCAGCCGCGTGGGCAGCGTCGGACTGGACGTCCGCCTGCTGCGTCAACGACGCGGTCTGGATCTGGATGTTGCCATCCATGGGTATGTCTGCGAGGAGCGTCGCGTCAGCGCTCGCAAGCTCGACCGGTTCGGTCGTGCCTGCCTGGCTGCCCGTGGCCACACCGACGACGGCGCCGACGGTGGTGACCGCGGTGGCGGACGCCACGGCGAATCCCCGGACCGAGATCCGAGTAGTCACACAGTTTCCTTCCACAATGCCCGCTAGGTGACCCCGCGGACGCAATCGTGCCCCTGGCGCTGGCCTCCTCTGAGCATGGTCACAGGAGACGCGGACCCGGAAGGGCTCCCGGTGACGGGAGTCCAGCGTGCTACTCGGGCGGCATACGGCGGTGACGACTGTTGAGTTGTGCGGTGGAGAACCGCGGGTGGAGCGGGTGCCGTATGCGGGGCCTGACAGGACCCACACCCTGCCGGAGTCGCCCGGGCCGTGGCAATTCTCCACGACGTGGGAAAGGTCACACGCCGTTTGGGTGCTGTGCTTTGAGGAAACGCGGGCGTAGCCCGCCGCAGTCCCGCTAGAGTGCTTCGCTCTCCGGTGCCGCCCGCGACGGACCGTCACCACACCCCCCGTACACGGTCACCCGGTTGACCATATCCGGCACTCCACCCAAAACCCTCCCGGGCGGCGGAACATGGGCAAGCCGGGTGGCACGACGCCGGAGGGAGCCGCCCGCGGGCTGCGGGCGGCTCCCTCCGCACGTCCCCGCCTCCCGGTTGCCGCCGGATGGTCGGGGCGTTGCTCAGTCGCCGGTCAGTCGCCGGTCAGTCGCCGGTCAGTCGCCGGTCAGATGTGGCCCTCCTCCAGCATCTCGGTGACCAGGGCCGCGATCGGCGAACGCTCCGACCGGTTCAGCGTGACGTGCGCGAACAGCGGGTGGCCCTTCAGCTTCTCCACCACCGCCACCACACCGTCGTACCGCCCGACCCGCAGGTTGTCGCGCTGCGCCACGTCGTGCGTCAGCACCACCCGGGAGTCCTGCCCGATCCTGGACAGCACCGTGAGCAGCACGTTGCGTTCCAGCGACTGGGCCTCGTCGACGATGACGAACGCGTCGTGCAGCGACCGGCCGCGGATGTGGGTGAGCGGGAGCACCTCCAGCATGCCGCGCGCCACGACCTCCTCGATGACCTCGCGGGACGTCACCGCCGACAGAGTGTCGAAGACGGCCTGCGCCCACGGCGACATCTTCTCGTCGGCAGTGCCCGGCAGGTAGCCGAGGTCCTGGCCGCCCACCGCGTACAGCGGCCGGAAGACCATCACCTTGCGGTGCTGCCGGCGTTCCAGGACCGCCTCCAGTCCCGCGCACAGCGCCAGGGCGGACTTGCCGGTACCGGCCCGGCCGCCCATCGACACGATGCCGATGTCGGGATCGGTCAGCAGGTCCAGGGCGATGCGCTGCTCCGCGGAACGCCCGTGGACGCCGAACACCTCACGGTCGCCGCGGACCAGCCTCACCCTGCCGTCGGCCGTGACCCGGCCGAGCGCCTTGCCCTTGCCGGACTGGAGCACCAGCCCGGTGTGCACGGGCAGCCCGTCCGCCTCCGGCACGACCGCGGTCTCCGACGCGAACAGCTCGTCGACCGTCTCGGCGGCCACCGACAGCTCGCTCATCCCCGTCCAGCCGGACTCGGTGATGGCCAGCTCCGCACGGTACTCCTCCGCCAGCAGGCCGACCGAGGACGCCTTGATGCGCAGCGGCAGGTCCTTGGAGACGACCGTGACGTCGTACCCCTCGGCCTGCAGGTTGCGGGCCACCGCCAGGATGCGGGAGTCGTTGTCGCCGAGCCGGAAACCGGCGGGCAGGATGCCCGGGTCGGAGTGGTTCAGCTCGACCCTGAGGGTTCCGCCGACGTCCCCTATCGGGATGGGTGCGTCCAGCCGGCCGAACCTGATGCGGTACTCGTCGAGCAGCCGCAGGGCCTGCCGGGCGAAGTAGCCCAGTTCCGGGTGGTGGCGTTTGGCCTCCAACTCCGTGACCACAACCACGGGGAGCACGACCTCGTGCTCGTCGAATCGCGCCATGGCCCCCGGGTCGGCGAGCAGGACGCTGGTGTCGATGACATAGGTGCGCCGGTCGTTGTCGCGGCGCTTGTTGCTGGTCACCACGGATGGACGAACCCCCTCGGAAGAGGTCGGTGCGCGACGTAGCAGTCGCAGGGGAAGAGACCGGGCCGGTCCCGCTCTGAGCGGGCCGGGCACCGGCCCTCCGCGTCCGCCGCACCGGATGTGCGGCTGTCCGTGGTGAGCAAGGGGCCTCCCGTCGGCCGGTGCCCGGAGGGGCGCCGACCTGCAGGGGGTATTCCCCTCTTGCCGCGCTCGCATGCAACGGCATATGCGAACACGTGGATGAACAACGTGCCGCGTCAGGGTGACAGCCGCGCGAGCGCACCCGCCGGAAGGGCCGGCGGGGAGGGAACCGCCCGGCTCAGGAGCCGTAGCGCCGGTGGCGGGCCGCGTAGTCCCGCAGCGCGCGGAGGAAGTCCACCTTGCGGAACGCGGGCCAGAAGACCTCGCAGAAGTAGTACTCCGAATGGGCGCTCTGCCACAGCATGAAACCGGACAGCCGCTGCTCGCCGCTGGTGCGGATGACCAGGTCCGGATCGGGCTGGCCCCGGGTGTAGAGGTGCTCGGCGATGTCCTCGACGCTCAGCGAGTCGGCCAGCGCGGCCAGGCTCTCGCCGCGCTCGGCCCGCTCGGCGAGCAGCGAGCGCACCGCGTCCGCGATCTCCTGCCGCCCCCCGTAACCGACGGCGACGTTCACCACTATGCCGTCCCGCTCGGCGGCGGCGCTCTCGGCTTCCTTCAGCACCCGCTGGGTGTGGTCGGGCAGCAGGTCGGGGTTGCCGACGTGGTGGACGCGCCAGCGGCCGTCGGCGGCGAGGCCGCGCACGGTGTCCTCGATGATGCCCAGCAGCGGGTTCAGCTCGGCGGCGGGCCGGTCCAGGTTGTCGGTGGAGAGCATCCACAACGTGACGACCTGCACGTCCGTCTCGGAGCACCAGCCCAGCATCTCCTGGATCTTCTCCGCGCCGGCCCGGTGGCCCTGCTCGGTGGTGCCGCCGGACGCCTTCGCCCAGCGCCGGTTGCCGTCGAGGATCACACCGATGTGCTTGGGCACCTGGTCGTGGTCGAGGCGGCCCTCCACCCGGCGGGAGTACAGCCGGACCACCAGATCGCGCAGCTTCGCCTTCATCTCCGCAGTACGCCCTTCTCCGCCCCGGTCCCAAGCCCTCGGAAGCCTACTGCCAGTTCACCACCCGCCGCGCCGCCCGACTGTCACAGGTCGGTGATAGTCGGGCGCGGGCAGGCGGTGCGCACCGTGATAGTCAGAGGACATGACGAACTCCTCCCCCGACGCCCCGCACCACCGGGCCGCCGACAGCCGCTACGACCGCATGGAGTACCGGCGCACCGGCCGCAGCGGGCTGAAGCTGCCCGCGGTCTCGCTCGGCCTGTGGCACAACTTCGGCGACGACCGGGCGCTCACCACCCAGCGCGCCATCCTGCGCCGGGCCTTCGACCTCGGCGTGACCCACTTCGACCTGGCGAACAACTACGGGCCGCCGCCCGGCTCCGCCGAGCTGAACTTCGGCAAGCTGCTGGAGCAGGACTTCCGCCCGTACCGGGACGAGCTGGTCGTCTCCACCAAGGCCGGCTACGACATGCACCCCGGCCCGTACGGCGAGTGGGGCTCCCGCAAGTACCTGCTGTCCTCGCTGGACGCCTCACTGAAGCGCATGGGCCTGGACTACGTCGACATCTTCTACTCGCACCGCTTCGACCCGGACACCCCGCTGGAGGAGACGATGGGCGCGCTGGCGTCCGCCGTCCAGCAGGGCAAGGCGCTCTACGTGGGCCTGTCCTCCTACAACTCGCAGCGCACCCGCGAGGCGGCGGAGCTGCTGCGCGGCATGGGCGTGCGCCCGCTCATCCACCAGCCGTCCTACTCCATGATCAACCGGTGGACGGAGGACGACGGGCTGCTGGACACCCTGGAGTCGCAGGGCATGGGGTGCATCTCCTTCGCCCCGCTCGCCCAGGGCCTGCTCACCGACCGCTACCTGAACGGCGTCCCGGAGGGTTCGCGCGCCTCACAGGGCAAGTCGCTCGACCCGGGCCTGCTCACCGACGACGTGGTGGCCCGGCTGCGCGGCCTGCACTCGATCGCCGAGCGGCGCGGGCAGTCGCTCGCCCAGCTGGCGCTGAACTGGGTGCTGCGGGACAGCCGGATGACGTCGGCACTGATCGGTGCCAGCAGCGTGGCCCAGCTGGAGTCCAACGTGACGGCCCTGGAAGGACCGGCGCTGACCGCGGAGGAACTGGCCGAGATCGACACCTACGCGGTGTCCGAGCCCGGAACCAACATCTGGTCCCGCAGCAGCGACAGCTGACCAGCGCTCTGGGCGCTGAGGGCTGGGCGCTGGGGGCTGGGCGCTGGGGGCTGGGGGCCGCAGACCCGGACCCGGGCCCGCCCGTCCGGGCACCCCGACGGACGGCGGACAGAAAACGGGCCGGTCCGTGGGGGGGATACGGACCGGCCCGAGGGGGGGTTTCCACCATAACCGCTCCCCGGCCGTGGTCCATGCAACCGCGGTGGATTTCACCCTGACAGCCCCCCGAGGGCAAGGGCCGCAAGGGCTCCGGCGACCATGAAGGGGCCGAACGGCATGGCGGTCCGCCGGGTCGCCCTCCCCCGTCCGACCTGCCACAACCCGTATCCGGCACCCAGCACGAAGCCGGCGAACGTACCGGTGAGGACCACGTCCCAGCCGTACCACCCAAGAGCGACCCCCACGGGCAACGCCAACTTGACGTCGCCGAAGCCCATGCCCCGGGGACTGATCAGAAACAGCACGAAGTACCCGGCGGCCAGTATGAGCCCGGCCAGCAGCGCCCGCGGCCAGTCGCCGACCGAACCGGGCAGCGCCCAGGCCGCACCGAGCAGTACCGCGCAGACCGCGCCTAGCGGCAGCGTGAGCACGTCCGGCAGCCGGTGCACGGCCCGGTCCACCAGCGCCAGCAGCAGCAGGCCCGGCACCAGCACCAACCAGACGGCCAGCTCCGGGCGGGGACCGACCGCGGCGGCCAGCACCGCGCAGACCGCGGCCGTGAGCACGGCGCAGCGCGTGGCGGACGGCCCGTAGCGGGCGCCCTCGCAGGGCCCGCAGCGGTTGCCCCCCACCCAGCCGGACAGCCGGTGCCCCGCCGGGCAGTCGCGCAGCCACGGCGCGCCGCTCTCCACCGCCAGCCGGTAGCCGGCCCGCGGCAGCAGCAGGCCGGCGACGGCCCCGTAGACGGCGGCGAGCACGGTCAGCAGATACCCCACACGCCGAGCCTACGGACGGCGGAGGCAGCCCGGGGCCGCGCCAGGGCCGCGCCAGGGCGGAGGCGGTGGAGGGGCCCGGGGCGGTGGCTGCGGCTGCGGCTGCGGCTGCGGCTGCGGCTGCGGCTGCGGGGACGGTTGCCGCGTGCTGCGGCGGGGCACGGTTGCCGGGTACGGCGGCGAAGGGGTGGATCGGTGCTGAGCAGGGGACGACGGCCGGTGCGGAGCAGGGCACGGCTGAGGGACGGCGCGGGCACGCTCGTGGTGGGCGGGACCCGCGTCCCGCTGGAGATCGCCGCGTCCTACCGGTCCCGCACCCGGGGACTGCTCGGGCGGGACGGGGCCCGGGGCGCGCTTCTGCTGACCCCGGCCGGCAGCGTGCACACCTTCCGAATGCGCTTCACGATCGACGTGGCCTACCTGGACCGCGACCTGCGGGTGCTGGCGGTGCGGACGATGCGTCCGGGACGTCTGGGCGTCCCACGGCTGCGGTCCCGGCACGTCCTGGAGGCCGAAGCGGGCGCCATGCGGCGCTGGGGACTGTACGAGGGCGTACGGGTGGCCGTGGAGCCGTCGCCGACCCGCTGAAACCGGCTGCGCGGCAGGCGCCCCTCCGGGACCGCGCCTGGGCGGGCGCGGCCCCGGAGAGCCCTCAGGGCGGCTCAGAGAAGCTCGGCCTCGAGGGTGATGTTCTTGACAGCGGCCAGCGCCTGGCTCACCGGGCAGTTCGCCTTGGCGTCCTGGGCGGCGGCCTGGAACTCCTCCGCGGACAGGCCAGGCACGCTGGCGCGCACCTTCAGCACGATGCCGGTGATGCCCTCACCCGGCTGGAAGGTGACGTCGGCCTGGGTGTCCAGGTACTCCACCGTGTGGCCCTTGCCGGCCAGACCGTGCGAGAAGGCCATCGAGTAGCACGCGGAGTGCGCGGCGGCGATCAGCTCCTCGGGGCTGGTCTTCCCGTTCGCCTCCTCCGCGCGGGAGGGCCAGCTGACGTCGTGGGTGCCGATGCCGGAGGAGACGAGCTCGACCGAGCCCTTCCCCTGCATCAGGTTGCCTTCCCAGTGGGTCTTCGCAGTGCGCGTGGTGGCCATGTGCGTTCCTTCCCAAGTTGCTCGGATAACGGTGATCGCCATCCTCGCGTCCGGTGTGTCCCGTTGTCGAGCACCCCCCTCAGGAAGCTCCGGCCTGCTCAGGTCGAGCCGACCGTGCACCAGCAGCACCGTCTCGAACCTGTTCCGAGCCGCTGGCGGCACCGGCGCGGCGGCTGCTGTTGCGGCTACTGCTCGGCCCGGGGGAAGGAAACCTCCACCCGCCTGTTCTTCTTCCGCCCCTCCTCGGTCGCGTTCGACGCGACGGGGTAGTCCTCGCTGTAGCCGCGGATGTTGAAGGTCGCACTCGTGTCGGTCAGGTCCGGCAGCAACTGCTTGTGCACGGCCTCGGCCCGCTTCTTCGACAACGTCACCCCGTGGGCGTACGAACCCAGGTTGTCGGTGAACCCGAACACGTTGACCTCGGGGGCCCGCTGGGTGTTGATCTCCCCGGCGATCTCCTTGATGCGGGTGTTGGCCTGGCTGTTGAGCTTGGCGCTGTCCTTGCCGAAGAGGACCTCCGCCTGCAGCGTGAACTTCGTCTTCTCGTTGGAGTCCTCCCGCCGCTCCTCACCGCCCTCGTCCTCCACCACCTGCACGATGTCGATCACCCGGGCCTGCGCCAACGTCGCCCCGTCCCGCATCTTCAACTGCGGCGACTTGGCGTCGATCTCCACCGGAGCGTCGTCACTCGCCGGCCCGTCCGGCGGATCCTCCGCATGGGCGGCGGGGGCGAGCGCCAGGGCGAGGGCGAGGGCGCCACCGACCGCCCAAACCCTATGAGAAGTGAGCTGCCTCACTTGCATCACCTCTCTGAAATCTCAAGCTTTGCAGGCGACATGCCAGGCAGCTGAAATTCGACCTCAGTCACATTACTGGGCGGCGAGGGGAACTGGGCATAAATCGGCCGCCGCTCACCCGGCTTGATATTCGTGAGCCCTGTTGTGCACAGACACTCACCATCCGTGTCCCGTAGAATCATGTACCGCTTCTTCCCCTCAGTATCCACGAGAGTGGCCCCGGAGATCGAAGACTGCGACTTCACGCCATTTTCCGCCGAACGCCATCGATTGGCAATCAGTGACTTACTGCCATCGTTGGCGAGTGTACCGTTGACGGTCAAAAAGCCGCCAGGATCCCGCTCCACGGAGTGAACTTGGACGGAAATGTCATCAGGACCCTTCAGCTCCCCGATCACCTTGTCGGTATCAACTTCATCTGCGGGCTCTTCTGAAGCCTTACCCTCGGTGCGCGATGAGGCCCGCTCCGAAGGGTCGCTTGATCCACCGTCACTGCCGCTGCACGCCACCAGGCCGATAGATAGAACGATTGAAATAGCCAGAGCCCTGAGGCCAATCAGTCGTGGACGCACCACACCGGTCACCATCGCCTACGCCCCTCACTCACGCTTCCGCCATCAACCGACCAGGCGGACTTCAAATAGTTGATTTATCTTCTTGCGGACGTTAATGTCACTTGGGTCAATAACGACCAGCCCATCCCTACACCTGAATTCGATAGGCACACCTTCGGACTCATCCTCATCGACCGAGTCACTCAGCGCACACAAAAAATCGACAGCAGCCGTCGCGGAAGCAACCGAGTGCGTGCCGTCAGTCCCTGGGACCACCGATGCCCCTACGCTCTCCTGAGTGCGCACATCAACTGTGAAACGAGCAACTCCTCCAGATTGACGAGTGCATCGCTCCACATCGGATCTGTTTCGCGCAGCGAACCGAGCAGCCTCATCGCAGGCACCAGGAGCACTGATATTCATCGACGTCAAAATCTCACTCAACGCACCGAGATCATCAATGTTCCGAGAAATCTGAACACCCACTTGCCCCTGGGCGTCGTGAGCAGCGGCCAATGCGGCGGCATCAGCTGCCCCCTGGGCATTGTTTCGTGATACTGCCGCCTGCCCCACAGCGAAGTAGGCGAGTGCAAGAAAGAGCAGGCCCCCCACCACAACGATGTAGATTGGGAAAGCCTGCCCTCGGTCCGAGCGGAAACTGTATGCAATCAGCCGCCAGTGACCTTGTTGATCTGATCGCCGATAGCTTCCGCGATCGTCGACCCGAAGTCCGTCGTCAGCAGCACGACGATGATGGCGGCGACGACGGCGAGGATGCCCAGGTACTCGACGGCTGTCTGGCCTCTGTCGTCGAGGCGGTTGCGGTCCTTCAGGAAGCGCAGGAAGTTCATGGTGGTCTCCCTCTTCGGGCAGGGCCGGTGCGTCAGTCCCCGTAGCAGGGGAACGGTACGCCTCGGGGTGTTTGCCCGACATGGGCCCGTGGGCCCAAAGTCGGGCCCAGTGGCGGCTTTTGGTGCGGTGTGCGTCCTCAGCCATGGCCGGCCGTCCTTCCCCGGGCGGTGCCGAGCCAGACGGCGATGGCCTCGCTGCGGGTGGTCGTGTGGAGCTTGGTGAAGATGCGGTTGATGTGGTTCTTGACCGTCTTCTCGGCCACGAAACAGGCGGCGGCGATCTGTGCGTTGGCCATGCCGGACGCGATGTGCGACATGATCTCGGCCTCCCTGCTGCTCAGCCCGAAGCGTTCGGCCGGCTCCTGCGCCGGTGCGGGCGGTGGCCCGTCCGGGGCCGCCGTACCCCATGCCCTTCCGGAGAGTGACTCTGCCACAACAGGTTGCGCATGCGAAGAGTTCTGGGGAAATTGCCCACGAGGCGAGACAGTTGGCGTTCCCGGAGCGCCCAGGTCGCCCTTTCGTAACTGCGCGAGCAGGACGGTGGACGGGGTGGCGGTGAAGTGCGCCTGACCGTGCCGGACGGTCCGAACCGCGCGGACCAGTTCCTCCGCGGTGAACTCGCCGTGCACCAGGTAGCCTTCCGCCCCCAGGCGGAGCGCCCGGTGGACGATTTCCCCCTCCTGGCTGTACGTCAGCATCAGTACCGGTGCCAGGCGGGCGAGGTGGGGCAGGGCGGTGAGTCCGTCGACACCGGGCATGCGCACGTCGAGCAGGATGACGTCGGGGCGGTGCCGGCGGGCGGCTTCGTGGGCCTGGTCGCCGTCGGCGGCCTCGGCCACGACGGTGATGTCCTCGCGTCCCGTCAGCAGCGCGGTGAGTCCGGCCCGGACGACGGGGTTGTCGTCGGCGACGAGCACGCGCAGCGCCCCGGGCCGGCCGGGCTCGGCGGCGGCGCGGGGCGCCGGCAGGGGCGCCCGGGTGGCCGTCTGCTCCACCGTGTGCGGGTCGGCGGCGGTCGACGAGGCCAGCGCGGGCCTGCGCACCGCGCTGTGCGGGGTGAGGGTCCTGGTGTGTTCCGCCGAGGGTTCAGACGGCATGGTGCGGGCTCCCTTCGGGCGCGGTGCGGTGGGGGGTGAGCGGCAGGTCGAGGCGGACTTCGGTGCCGCCGGTGCTGCTGCGGCCGACCCGCAGCCGTGCGCCGATGGCGGCGGCGCGTTCGACCATGCCGAGCAGGCCGAAGTGCCCGGCCTGGCGCAGGGCGGGCAGGGTGGTTCCGGCGGGCAGGCCGGTGCCGTCGTCGCGGATGCGCAGGGTGAGCAGGCCGCCGGCGACGGCGGTGGTGACGGCGACGGTGCTGGCCCTGGCGTGCCGGGCGGCGTTGTCGAGGGCTTCGGTGGTGATGGTCAGCAGGTGCCGGGCGACCGGCTGCGGCACGGTCAGGGGTGTGTCGTCCGGTCCGCTGTGGTGGAAGGTGGCGGGCAGGCCGCTGCGGCGGCTGAAGTCGGTGGTGCCGGAGTGCAGGGCGGTGACGATGCGCACCCAGGCGTCGGGCTCGCTGCTGCGGCGCAGGTCGGTGAGGAGTTCGCGGGACTCGGCGGCGGCCCGCCGGGCGGACCGGGCGACGAGTTCGGCGCGTCGGCGCACCTCGGCGGCGGTGTCCCGGTCGGCGGCGTGGGCGAGGCTGTCGGCGGAGAGCGCCAGGCCGTGCAGGGTCTTGGCCACGGAGTCGTGCAGGTCGCGGGCGAGGCGGGAGCGTTCCTCGGCGACGGCGGTGGTGGCCGCCAGCCTGGCGTGCGCGTCGGCGAGGGCCTGCGAGGCGGTGCCGAACCGCAGCACGTGGTTGCGCAGGGTGACACCGACGGCTCCGGCGATGGCGCAGAACCCGGCCAGCAGCAGCGCGCTGTGCAGTCCCGCCTCGTCCGCCGGGGCACTGCCCGGGACGTTGCCCGGGGCGCTGCCCGAGGCGCCGGCGGGGTCGGCGCCGGTGGCGTGCAGCAGGATGAGCAGCAGGCACTGGGCGGCGGCGAAGGCACCCGCGCCGCGCCAGCCGTAGAGCAGTCCGGCCAGCAGCGGCGTGCAGACGCTCACATAGGCCAGCGGTGACTGCGGGGTCGCGGTGACGAGCAGCAGGCCGCCCAGCAGCAGGTCGAGGGCGAGCAGCTGCGGGTGGCGCAGCAGCAGCGGGCCGAAGCGCTCCCAGTCGCGGAAAAGGGCGTAGGAACCCATGAAGGTGACCAGGACGGCCGAGCCGACGAGCCACTGCGGCAGCCCTTCGGCCGCGTTGGCCAGGGCCATCGGGGTGCCGAGGGCGATCATGGCGAGCCGGAACCCGAACACCTGGCGGCACAGCGACTGGAGGGCGTTGGCCTGCAGCGGCACTGCTGGCTGCCCACCCGCCAGCCCACCCGCCTTCCCACCCGCGCGCCCGCGCGCCGGCCCGCGCGTCCACCCCTCGTGCGCCGGGTGTCCGCCGGAGGCCCTGCGCTCAGGCTCCCCGCCGTGCCCGCGTCCTGTGGGGGTGCGGCGGTTGGGGGCTGCCATGGCGGTCACTCCCCCGAGATCCGGCCGAAGTCGGTCTCGGTACCGAGGAAGAGACCGGCGACGAGCAGGATGAGCGTGGCGGGCACCATGACGGTGGTGATGACGAGGGTCGCCTTGGGGACGGCCTTGGAGGCGCGGCGGCGGGCGTTCTGGGCGTCGGTGCGGCGCATGTCGGTGGCGATGGAGATGAGCGTGTCGACGATGGGCGCGCCCAGTTCCTCGCCCTGCTGGAGCGCGGTGACGAACATCGCGACCTGCTCGGAGTCGTTGCGCCGCCGCAGTTCCTCGAAGGCCTTGCGGCGGCTGACGCCCATGTCCATCTGCCGCAGCGTGATGCGCAGTTCGTCGGCCCACGGGCCTTCGTAGCGTTCCGCGACCCGGTCGAGGGCCTGGCGGAAGCCGAGCCCGGCGGAGACGACGACGGCGAGCACGTCGAGGAAGTCCGGCAGGGTCCGCTCGATCTCGTCCTTGCGGATGCGGATGGAGACGGCGATGCCGACCTCGACCCAGAACAGGCCGAAGGCGACCATGGCCGCCGCCAGCAGGTACTGGCCCCGGGTGAGCATGGCGAACGCGCCGAGCAGGCCCAGCACGCCGTAGACGGCGCGGCGGGCGGCGTACCGGTCGAGGGTGAGGCCGCCGGGGTTGCCGGCCAGGTCGATGCGGCGGCGGACCCGGTTGACGCGGGCCTCCCCCATGAGGCGCAGGACGAGCGGCGCCCAGCGCATGCCGATGCGGTCGACGGCGGAGCCGACGGGGGTGGCGCGGGAGGCACCGACCTCCAGGGCGAGGGCGAGGTCGCCGGGCAGCTTGGTCTCGGCCCGGTACATCCTGATGCCCAGGAAGGCTCCGGCGACGCACAGGGCGAGGGTGAAGGCGAGCAGCAGCGCCATGGTGCGGTCCTCCTCTCGTTCGGGTCGGTGGTGCGGCGGTCGGGGGGCGGGCCGGGCCCGTGGCGGTCGGGGTCCGTCCCGGGGGCGGCGGGTGGTGGGTGGTGGGCGGCGGTCAGACGTCGATCCTCGACATGCGGCGGATGAGGAAGAAGCCGAGCGCGTAGAGCGAGAAGGCGATGACGACGGCGGCCTGGCCGGGGAAGGAGCCCGTCATGCGCTCCAGCGTGCCGGGGCCGGCGCGGTCCATCATCAGCAGCACGCCGAAGCCGATGAGCGGGACGGAGTAGGCGGTCATGTTGACCTGGGAGAGCTGCGTCCTGACCTCGCGGCGGGTCTCCTTGCGCTGCTCCAGCGTGTCGGTGAGGTTGCGCAGCGAGCCGACGACCTGGCCGCCGGCCTTGTTGGACAGCACCAGCGTGGTGACGAGCACGACGAGTTCGCGGGAGGGAAGGCGTTTCGCGAGTTCGCCCAGTGCCTCGTCGACGGAGTGTCCGAGGGCCAGTTTGTCGGCGACCTTGGCCAGTTCCTCGCCCGCGGGGGCGTCCATCTCCTCGGCGGCCATGGTGATGGCGGTGCGCAGGGCCAGCCCTGCCTGGGTGCCGTTGGCGATCAGCCGGGAGAGTTCGGGCAGTTGGTTGATGAACCGCTCGATGCGCTTGGCGCGCTGCCAGTTGAGGAAGGCGAACGCGCCCCACACGCCGAGCAGGGCGGCCAGCGGGCCGAAGAACGAGGCCAGCAGGGACTGGGCGATGATCCACAGCGCGGCGCTGCCCGCGAGCACGTACACGGTGAACTCGCCGGGGGTGACGTCGAGTCCGGTGCCGGTGAGCCGGGTCGCGAGGTGGCGTCCGGCGCGGGTGCGGCGCAGCCTGCGGTCGACGCCGGTGAAGCGGCGGCTGCGGCCGGCGAGCGGCGGCGGCCCGGCCTGGGAGAGGCGGTCGACGAGGGCCTGCCGCTGGGCGCGTCCGCTGGCGTAGGCGTGCACGCCTACGACGGCGAGCACGCAGGCCAGCAGGGTGACGCCGAGCGTCAGCAGGCCGAGCCGCTCCAGCGGGTCGGTGGCGGCGAGCGCGGAGGCGGCCGTCACGGTGGTGGGGAGGGCGGACATGGCGGACCGGCTACCTCGCTTCCCTGGTGGCGAGTTCCAGTTCGGAGCCGGCGACGCCGAAGACGGGCGGCAGCGCCTCCCCGGCGAGGTAGAGGCGCTGGGCGACGCTGCGTGGCAGCGGGTGGTAGCGGAACCGGCCGCGGACGACGCCGTCGATGTCCATGGGTTGCGCGTCGAAGCCGGCGACCCGGGTGATGCGGTAGTCCTCCCGGCCGTGCGAGTCGAGGATGGCGATCTCGGTGATGCGCCGGGAGCCGTCGGCGTGCCGGGTGAGCTGGACGAGCACGTCGAGCGCGCTGTTGATCTGGTCGCGCAGCGCCTCGAAGGGGATCTTCACCTCTGACATGGACGCCAGGGTCTGGAGCCGCATCAGGGCGTCCTCGGCGCTGTTGGCGTGCACGGTGGCGAGTGAGCCGTCGTGGCCGGTGGACATGGCCTGGAGCATGTCGAGGGTCTCGCCGCCGCGGACCTCGCCGACGATGATGCGGTCGGGCCGCATGCGCAGCGAGTTGCGCACCAGGTCGCGGATGGTGATCTGGCCCTTGCCCTCGACGTTGGGCGGCCGGGACTCCAGCGAGATGACGTGCTGCTGCTGGAGTTGCAGTTCGGCGGCGTCCTCGACGGTGATGATGCGCTCGCCCTCGGGGATGAGTCCGGAGAGCGCGTTGAGCAGGGTGGTCTTGCCGGAGCCGGTGGCGCCGGAGACGATGACGTTGAACTTGGCGCGGACGAGCGCGGCGAGCAGCAGCGTCATGGGCTCGTCGAGCGAGCCGAGCCCGATGAGTTCCTGGAGGCTGTAGGAGCGGGGGAAGCGCCGGATGGTGAGGGTCGCGCCGGTGAGGGCGAGCGGCGGGATGATGACGTTGACACGTTCGCCGGACGGGAGGCGGGCGTCGACCATCGGGTTGGACTCGTCGACGCGGCGGTTGACGGTGGAGACGATGCGTTCGATGGTCTGCATCAGCTGGTCGTTGGAGGCGAAGCGCAGCGGCAGCCGCTCGACCCGGCCGTTGCGTTCGACGAAGATCTGGTCGGGGCCGTTGACCATGATCTCGGTGATGGTGACGTCCTCCAGCAGCGGTTCGAGGATGCCCAGGCCCAGCGCCTCGTCGACGACGCGCCGGATGAGCATGGCCCGGCCCTGGGTGGACAGCACGGGGCCTTCGCGGCTGATGATGTGGCCCAGGACGCGTTCCAGCCTGACCCGGCGCTCGGCTGCGGCGAGCGAGGACATCTCGGCGAGGTCGATCTCCTCCAGGAGCTTGGCCCGGTAGGCGGTGACGAGGTGGCTCTCGTCGTGCTGGCCCGCGGTGGCTTCGGGTGCGTTGAGGCGTGCCTTGAGGCTCATGGGCGGGCCCTCCTCGTGGTGTGCCTGCGGGGTCTCACGGGTGTGCGGGTACCCGGTGCGGGGAGGTCCGGTCGCATCGGCCGTCAGTCCCTGGCTCGCGGCATGGTGGCCGACTTGCTGACGCTGCCGAAGCCGATCCCGGGGATGACGGAGGGGATCTGCACGGTGGCGGTGACGGTGACCTCGCCTGCCGGGCGCTGCTCGGCGAACGCGGCGCGGGAGGCGAGCCAGCCGCTCATGGCCTGCTTGCCGCCCGCGGTGGCGCTGCGGGTGTCGTCCTGCGAGACGTAGCGGGCGGCGGCGCGGGCGCCGCTGCCGGCCTGGGAGGCGGTGTAGGCGACGATGCCGAGCTGCACACCGGCCAGCGCGATGATCAGCAGCAGCGGCAGGAAGCCGATGAACTCGATGGCCGCCTGCCCGCGGTCGCGGGCGGTGCGCGGCGGGAGCCGCCTGGCGGGCGGGAGCAGCGGGCGGGCGGGTGGGAGCTGCGGGCGGGGGGTGGTCATTCGGGCGCCTCCGATGCCGCACCGGCGGAACCGGTGACGGTGAACGGGAAGTTGACGCTGCCGGGGAACAGCACCGGCACCTTGAGGTCGACGCCTGCGGTGGACATGCCGCCGGGGTTGCGGGCGCAGGAGGTGGACGCACCGGCCTGCCAGGCGCCCGGGAGGTCCCGCGTCGCCGCGGCACCGGCGTTCTCGCCGAGCGCGCAGGCGCGGGCGGCCTCGTCGGCGGCGTTGCCGGCGAGGGTGAAGGTGTAGCCGACGAGGACGAACTGCCACAGCAGGACGAGGACCAGCAGGATCAGCGGCGCCATGCCGAGGAACTCCACGGTGGTCTGCCCGTGGTCGGTGCCGGTCCGCTGTCTCCGCATGGTTCAGCGCTCCCCTGCCGTGCCGCGTCGGCGTCGCAGGGCGAGAGCGCCGCGGTCGCCTTGCCGGACCAGTCCCTTGCCGGGCTGCTGGGCAGCCGCCTGGCCGGTGAGGCCGAGTTCACCGGCGAGTGCCCACAGTGCTTGTCTGACTGCCCCGCGGCTGTCCAGCTCATGCATGCGCGAGGCGTCCAGGCAGCCCTGGAGTTCGCGGAAGTTGGCGGGGACGGTGGTGCGGGCGATGAGGGTGCCGGTGATCTGCTGGACGAGGGCCGGCTGGATCTCGGTGCCGCGGGTGTGGCGGTTGACGACGGTCACCGTCTCCTCCGCCTTGCGGATCTGGAGCCGGTCCCACAGTTTGACCATGCGCTTGACGCCGCGGACGGCGACGACGTCGGGGGTGGTGACGAGCACGGCGGTGTCGGCCATCTCGACGGCTGCCGCGTTGGCGGCGGTGAGCTGGGTGCCGCAGTCGATGACGACGGTGTCGTAGCGGGTGCTCATCGCTGTGACGATCTGCCGGGCGACGGCGTCGGTGACCTCCTCGGCCCGCTCCCCCTCGGCGGGCGCGAGCAGCAGGGCGAGGCCGGAGGGGTGGGCGAAGACGGCGTCCTGGAGCACGCGCGGCGACAGGTCGCCGATGCCGGCGAGGTCGGCGACGGACCGGCGGAACTGCACGTCGAGGAACGACGCCACGTCGCCGGCCTGGAGGTCCATGTCGATGAGGGCGGCGCTGCCGCCGGCGGCCTGGGCGGCGAGGGCGAGTTGCACGGCGGTGAGCGTGGTGCCGACGCCGCCCTTGGCGCCGGCGACGGCGACGACGGTTCCGCCGGTGGGCGGCAGCACGTCGGGGCCGCTGCCGAGGTGGCGGCGCACCCCGGTGGCCCACTGGGCGACGGACTGGGTGCGCGCGGCCAGTTCGTCGTAGGTGAGCGGCAGGCCGATGACGCCGCGGGCGCCGGAGTCCATGGCGGCGGAGTAGACGGCCGGGCTGGCGTCGGTGGTGATGAGCACGGTGCCGACGGCGGGGAAGCGCAGCCCGATCTCACGGATGAGTTCCAGGGCCGGGACGGGTCCGATGCGCTCGTGGACGAGCACGACCTCGGGCAGGTCGGCGACGGACTCGGCGGCGACGGACGCCAGCAGGTCCAGCAGTGCGGTGGAGTGGCCGACGGGCGGGGCGGGTTCGGTGCCGGGCAGCTGGCCGAGCAGGGACAGCACGGCCCGTGCGAGATCGGCGTCGGGGGTGGCGGGGATGACTCGGATGACCATCTGCTGCCTCACTTGTCCCCGGACAGCGTGTAGTTGCGCTCGTCCTTGTCGATGGTGGCGTCGTCGCCCGGGGCGACGAGGGCGAGCCGGACGTGGGTGGCGAAGGACTCCGCGTAGGCGACCCGCTGGGCGTCGGTGGTGCCCAGCGCGAAGGTGATGGGGACGGCCTGGCCGCTGCCGGTGGGGTCCTCGTTGTCCTCGGGGCGGATGCTGGTCAGCCGGCCGACGTCGATGACGCGGGCTCCGGAGACGAGCACCTTGGAGACGGACTCGGTGTCGCCCTCGCCGCGGAACGTGGCGTAGATGTTGACGCGCGAGCCCGGGGTGATCTTCCCGGCGACGCCGGTGGCGGCGTCGATCATGATGGCGATCTCCTGCTGCCCGGCGTCGAGCGCGGGGCGGTCGGCGATCATGTCGGCCTGGAGCAGGGAGCCCTTGCGCAGCGGGTTCACGGCTATCTTGCCGTCGACCTGGGCGAGGTCGGTGACGGCGGTCTCCGGCAGCCAGCGCTCCGGCATGCTGATGCGGGTGAACTGGTCCCGTTCGAGGGCCTGGTAGGGCTCGACGTCGCTCTTCAGCTCGTACGCCGTCACCTCGGGCCCGACCTTCGACTCCACGTTGTTGATCACCGAGAGCACCCCGCCGAAGGCGGCGATCGCGCCGACGATCGACAGGACCAGCAGGATGACGCCGCGGCGCTGGCGGGAATTCATAACCGGGAGCTACCTCGTTCGGGGCCGGGACAGTGAACGGTGCGTGCGAGCCGTGCGTATGAACGTGTGCACAACGAATGGTGCCGTCTGCACCGGTCTATGTCTGCCCGTCTGCCGAAGCCGGGATGCCGGGGCGTGCGGTGAGCGCTGCCGGGGCCGCGCGGTTGAGGCGCGGCGGCGCGCCGGGAACGACCGGTGAGTCGCAGAACGCGCAGCGGTCGCCGATGAGTTGAAGGCCGCACCAGTGGCACAGCGTGCGCTGCACGGAGCTGACGACCTGGTAGAGCACGGAGATGTCGGGGATCGCCGCGGCGAACTCGACGAGTTTGCCCGTCCCCCACCATCCGGCGGACTCCGGTGGCAGGGCGACCTGTTCGACGCCGCTGACCTGCCAGTGGGCGGCGAGCGCGGTGTCGGGCCAGTCGGAGTTGAGCTGGCCGGCGGCGGTGACCAGCCGGGTGGCGTAGTCGGGGCCCTTGAGCGTGCTGCCGCCGCCGAGCTTGATGAGCTGCGGGGCCGGGGTGGTGAGCACCGCGAACTGGCTGCCGGGGACCCAGGACCTGGCGTGGGAGGTGAGCGAGACCGGGACGTGGTCCAGGCGGGCGACCGAGTTGAGCAGCGCTCCGGCGTGGATGTAGTGCGACAGCAGGCGGATCGCGGCGGCGAGCACCCCGGCGGGGAAGTCGGTGACGGACAGCTGCCGCAGCTGCCGCACGAGCACGGCCAGCGCCAGCGGCGGCAGGTCGGTGCGGACCAGCGCGATGCGGTCGCTCTCCAGCACGGACCGCACGGTGTGCAGCCGCTCGCGGAAGGCGCGCGGCAGCGAGTGCGGGTAGACGGTGACGAGGTAGCCGTGGTGGTCGAGCAGTTGGCGGGTCTCGGCCAGCGCCGCGTCGAGTGGCTGGTCGGCGGGGGCGGTGAGGACGTGGGCCGGCGGCGTCTGCCGGTCCGGCGGCGGGAGCACCAGCTCGGGACTGGTGACGGCGATCGCGGTGGGCACCTGGTCTTCTTCCCCGCCTTCTGTCCTGGTGGCCTTCTGTCCTTGCCTGCGGTCCTGTTGGGCGGTCCGGCTCGGTGCGGCTTCCCGCAGCGTTCCCCGGCCCGGGCCTTGCGGAACGACTGTCGTACATCACCTTGTGTGGTCTTCCTGTCACGGCAGCCTAGCCGGGCGGGACGCGCCGGTGAACAGTTGACGGCGGCACATACCGGCGGGCTCCCCGGCCGGGCGGCGGTCGCCGGCACCGGCTCTCGCACACGCGCGCGGGGCGCGGATCGGTGCGTGAACCCTTGACAACCCCATTGGTCTGGACCAGTCTTCCGCAGCAACAGTAACGGTGGCCGCCGTCCGTCCTCCCCTGCGTCTCCCCAGCCAGCGCACCTCCACTCCTCCGAGTACTCCCCCCGTACTCCCGCATCTCGCACCCCCCGCATTCCTATGCCTGGAGGCATGTCGTGGAACGCTCCACCCCACGGGGCAGCAGACGGCTGCTCAGCGGCGCGCTCGCCGCGCTTGTGGCCGCCGCCGGTCTGGTCACCGGCGGACTGGCCGGCAACGCCGGCGCCGCCGAACCCAATCTCCTCAGCAACCCCGGCTTCGAGTCGGGCCTGTCCGGCTGGAGCTGCGCCAACGGCAGCGGCCAGACCGTGAGCAACCCGGTGCGCTCGGGCGCCTCGGCACTGCGGGCCACCCCCGCCGGCAGCGACCACGCACGCTGCTCGCAGGTGGTCACCGTCAGGCCGAACGAGAACTACCAGCTCGGCGCCTACGTCCAGGGCTCGTACGTCTACCTGGGCGCGTCCGGCACCGGCACCACCGACGTGTCCACCTGGACGCCCGGCGGCTCCGGCTGGCAGCGGCTCACCACCGGTTTCCGCACCGGGCCCAACACCACCTCGGTGACCGTCTACACGCACGGCTGGTACGGCCAGGCCGCCTACCACGCCGACGACCTCACGCTGACCGGCCCCGGCGACGCACCCGGTGATCCCGACCCCGTGCCGCCGGGTGTGCCGGGCTCGCTCGCGGTCGGCTCCACCACGTCCTCCTCCGTCACCCTCAACTGGGTTGCCGTGCAGGGCGCGACGGGCTACCACGTGTACCGCGACGGGCAGCGGGTGCAGTCGCCCACCGGAACCTCCGCGACCGTCAGCGGCCTGACCGCCGCCACCTCCTACGAGTTCCGGGTCAGTGCCGTCAACGGCGCCGGCGAGTCCGCGCGCTCGTCCCCGGTGACCGCCACCACCCGGCCCTCGGGCGGCAACCCCAGCCCGGGCGTGCCCAAGCACGCGGTGACCGGCTACTGGCAGAACTTCGACAACGGCGCGACCGTGCAGAAGCTGCGCAACGTGCAGAACGCGTACGACATCATCGCGGTGTCCTTCGCAGACTCCACCAACGTGCCGGGTGAGATCACCTTCAACCTCGACCCGGCGCTCGGCTACGCCTCGGAGGCGGAGTTCATCTCCGACGTCGCCGCGAAGAAGGCGGCCGGCAAGTCGGTGATCATCTCGGTCGGCGGTGAACTGGGCAACGTCACGGTCAACAGTCCCACGACGGCGACCCGCTTCGCGGACAGCACCTGGGCGCTGATGCAGAAGTACGGCTTCGGCGGAGTCGACATCGACCTGGAGCACGGCATCAACAGCACCTATCTCACGCAGGCGCTGCGCTCCCTGTCGGCGAAGGCGGGACCGGGCATGGTGCTCACCATGGCCCCGCAGACGCTCGACATGCAGTCCACGTCCTCGGAGTACTTCAAGTTGGCGCTGAACGTGAAGGACATCCTCACGGTCGTCAACACGCAGTACTACAACAGCGGTTCGATGCTGGGATGCGACGGCAGGGTCTACAGCCAGGGCTCGGTGGACTTCCTCACCGCGCTGGCCTGCATCCAGCTCCAGGGCGGCCTGGACGCCTCCCAGGTCGGACTGGGCCTGCCCGCCTCGACCCGCGGCGCGGGCTCGGGCTACGTCGCGCCGAAGGTGGTGACCGACGCGCTGGACTGCCTGGCCCGCGGCACCAACTGCGGCTCGTTCAAGCCGTCCCGCACGTACCCCGACATCCGGGGTGCGATGACCTGGTCCACCAACTGGGACGCGACGGCGAACAACGCCTGGTCCTCGGTGGTCGGCCCGCACGTCCGCAACCTGCCCTGACGGACGGCGCACGTGTGGTGAGCGCGGCCCGCACGTCCGGGACGGGCCCCCGTCCCGGACGTGCGGGCCGCCCGCGTGCGCACCACCGCCGTGTGCCCCACCCCCCTGGGTGCCGCTGCCACGGCA
>NZ_JASKMT010000034.1 GCF_030124175.1 Streptomyces sp. 549
GGGTGAGGAGGTACTGCGTGGGGGGTGGGGTACTGCGTGGGGGGTGGAGTGCTGCGTGGGGGTGTGGGGGGTGGGGGGTCGCCCAGGGCTCGGGGGTGCCGTCATGAGCGGCGTCCGAGTGAGCGTTGAGCGCCCGCGTCGTGCTCTGCGCAGGGCGGAGATCCGGGGCTCGTGGCCGCGGCTCCGCCACCCGCGTCACAACAGTCGGGGGCGGTGACGTGAGACGTTCGACCGTCGGGGTTACCGGCGGTCACATCCGGAGATTAGAGCGCCTGTCACTCAGTGACAAGATGTCTGCATGCGCCATCTGGGTGAGTGACTATGCTCGGGTCCCGGGATGTCGACCGACAGGGGTGGTGGGCGGTGACGCCGAAGACGGCGCCGGGGCACGCGCTGACCGCGGAGTCGGCCCCGCGCCCGTCGCTCGGTGAGCGGCGCAGGGCGGCGCTGCGCCTCGACATCGCCCGCGAGGCCGTCCGCCTGTTCAACTCCCAGGGCGTCAGCGCCACCACGGGCGACGAGATAGCCCAGGCCGTCGGCATCTCCACCCGAACGCTGTGGCGGCACTTCCCGACCAAGGAAGGCTGCGTGCGCCCGCTTCTGACGGTCGGTCTGGACGCGGTCACCGAGGCACTTCGCCGCTGGCCGCCCGGCACACCCTTAGTGGAGTTCCTGGCAGGTGCCTGCCGGCACGGGACCCTGCCGCGTGCCGACCCCGCGGTACTCGACCTGATCCGCATGACCCCGAACGAGCCCGCCCTGCGCGCCGTCTGGCTCCAGGCGCACGACGACGCGCTGCCGGTGATCGCCGAACTCCTCGCCGGACGGGTCGGCGGAAACCCCGGCGGGTTGCGCGTCAAGGTGCACGCCGCCACGGTCAACGGCGCGCTGCGGGCCGCGGCTGAGGACTTCGCCGCCCGCTACGCCCAGAACCCGGACGCCTCCGCCGGGGAACTCGCCGCCTGCCTGCACGCCGCCCTGCGCGCGGCGGCGGAGGGCCTGCCCTACTGACCGGCTGCGTGCCGCCGCCCCTTCGCGACGCCGGACAGGGCCGTCGTCGTCACCGCGGGACTGGCCCTCGCGCTCTCCCGCCACCGCGAGCTGGACCTGGTGTCGCTCGACGAGGACACACCCAGGCTGCTCGGGATCACCCTGTCCGGGGAACGCCTGGGCTTCCTCGCGCTCAGCGTCCTGCTCAGCGCGACCGCCGTCGCCGCCGCGGGAACGATCGGCTTCGTTGGCCTCGTCGCGCCGCACGCCGCCAGGGCCCTCGTCGGCCGCCGCCACGCCCGGGTGGTGCCCGACGCGGTGCTCCTGGGGGCCGTACTCGTGTGCACCGCTGACCTGCTGGGACGGACCGTGATCGCACCGGCCCAACTGGGCGCCGTCCTGATGACCGCGGTCATCGGCACGCCCTGATTCCTCCACCTGCTGATGCGCAACAGCCGCTGAGGGCTGGGTCGGGAACGGCTGCCCGACCCACCGGACCGGGCAGCCGGACCCCGTGGTAGCTTCCGGACGCCAGTCGAACTCGTGCACGTGGACGTGGACGGGTCAGGGAATCCGGTGCGAATCCGGAACTGACGCGCAGCGGTGAGGGTGACGGGCGTGGCACGAAGCCACTGGGTCGCGGTGCGACCCGGGAAGGCGCCACCGCCCGGGGGATCCCGAGTCCGAAGACCTGCTGGCGGACCGTACGGACGGGCCCCGCGAACGGGCCCTCGACGCTGAGGAACCGCCGTGACCCTGCCCCGCCCTGCCCCGCGCCTCGCCCTGCTCGCCTGCGGTGCGTTCCTGCTCACCGCCTGCGCCGGCTCCTCCGGCACCGGAACCGGCCCCTCCAGCAGCGAGGACAAGGGCCGGGCGCTGGAGAACTGCGGACGGACCGTCACGCTGGACGCCGCACCGAAGCGTGCCGTCTCCCTCAACCAGGGCACCACCGAGATCATGCTCTCGCTCGGCCTCCAGGACCGCATGGTGGGCACGGCGACCTGGACCGACCCGGTGATGAAGGGCCTGGAGAAGGCCAACGCGGGCGTGCCCCGGCTCTCCGACAGCAAGCCCTCCTTCGAGAAGGTGCTCGACGCGGACCCCGACTTCGTCGCCGCGTCCTTCTCCTCCGTGCTCGGCAAGGGCGGTGTGGCCTCCCGCGAGCAGTTCGAGAAGCTTGGCGTGCCGACCTACCTCTCCCCGGCCGACTGCCAGGGCAAGGACAACAGCGGCGGCGGCGACGGGGTCCGCACCGAGCCGCTCAGCATGGACACCGTCCACGGCGAGGTCCGCGACCTGGCCCGGGTCTTCGGCGTGGAGGAGCGCGGTGACGAACTCGTCGGGCAGCTCAAGTCCCGCGTGGCGAAGGCCACGAAGGGCCTCGACGCCTCCGGTGTCACCGTCCTTTACTGGTTCGCCAACGCCGAGTCCCCCTACCTGGCGGGTTGTTGCGGGGCGCCGGGCGTCATCACCCGCGAGATCGGGGCGAAGAACGTCTTCGACGACACCACCGAGGAGTGGCCGCAGATCAACTGGGAGACGGTCGCCGACCGGAACCCCGACATGCTGGTGATCGGCGACCTCACCCGCAAGTCGCAGACCGCCGAGAGCGCCGCGAAGAAGATCGAGTTCCTGGAGTCGAACCCCGCCACGAAGAGCATGGACGCGGTCCGCAACAAGCGGTACGTGCTGCTCAGCGGCCAGGCCATGAATCCGACCATCCGCACAGTCGAGGGCATCGAGCAGGTCGCCGAGGCGGTCCGCGAGCACGGCCTGGCGAAGTGACCGCCGCCCTGCTGCGGACGGCGGCGGGGCTCGTGGCGCTCGCCCTGTCCGTCGCGGTCGCCGTGACCATCGGCCCGGCCGACATCGGCGTCGGCGACGTCTGGTCCGTCGTCAGCGCCCACCTGGGCGGCGGCGAGTCGGGACTGACCGCGATCCGCGACGGCATCGTGTGGGACCTCCGCATGCCGCGGACCCTGCTCGCCGCCGTCTGCGGTGCCGGGCTGGCGCTGTGCGGCGCGGTGATGCAGTCCCTGCTGCGCAACCCGCTGGCCGACCCGTTCGTCCTGGGCGTCTCCTCCGGCGCGTCCACCGGCGCGGTGCTTGTTGTGGTCCTCGGGGTCGGCGGGGGAGCGATCGGCCTGTCCGGCGGCGCGTTCGTCGGCGCGCTGTGCTCGTTCGCGCTGATGCTGGGCCTCAGCCACGCCCTGGGCGGGACCACGGACCGCGTGGTGCTGTCCGGCGTGGCCGTCATGCAGCTGTTCTCCGCGCTCACCTCGTTCGTCGTGGTCGTGTCCGCGGACGCCGAGACGACACGAGGCGTGCTGTTCTGGCTGCTGGGCTCGCTCAGCGGCGCCGGCTGGACCGAGGTGTGGCTGTGCCTCGCGTTGCTGTGCCTGGCGCTCGTGGTGTGCCTGGCCCACAGCAGGACGCTGGACGCCTTCGCCTTCGGCCAGGACGCGGCAGCGACACTCGGCGTGCACGTGGGCCGCACCCGGCTGGTGCTGCTGTGCGTCACCGCCCTGCTCACCGCCGCGCTGGTCAGCTCGGCCGGAGCCATCGGCTTCGTCGGGCTGGTGCTGCCGCACGCCGCACGGGCCCTGGTCGGCCCCGGTCACGCCAGGCTGCTGCCGGTCACCGCCCTGGCCGGCGCCGTCTTCCTGGTGTGGATCGACACCCTCGCCCGCACCGTGCTGGACCCGCAGGAGATCCCGGTGGGCGTGGTCACCTCGCTGGTCGGCGTGCCCGCGTTCGTCCTCGTGCTGCACCGGACCCGGAGGACCTCCCGATGACCCTCAGCGCCGACCGCGTCTCCCGCACCGCCGGCCGACGGCTGATCGTCGACGGCGTCAGCATCGCACCACCCCCGGGGGCGGTGACCGGCCTGCTCGGCCCCAACGGCTCCGGCAAGTCGACGCTGCTGCGTCTGCTCGCCGCGCTGCTGGCACCCACCTCGGGCGTCGTCACCCTGGACGGCCGCCCCATCGGCGGGCTGGGCCGCCGGGACGTGGCGCGCCGCCTGGCGGTGGTCGAGCAGCAGGCAGACACGTCGGTGGACCTGACCGTGGCCGACGTGGTGCGCCTGGGGCGGGTGCCGCACCGGCGTGCCTGGGCCCCCGCCTCGGCGGCCGACGAGGCGGCGGTACGTGACGCGCTGGAGCGCACGGGCCTGGCCGGGCGGGCCGAGCAGCGGTGGCACACCCTGTCCGGCGGCGAGCGCCAACGCGCCCAGATAGCGCGGGCACTGGCCCAGGAACCGCGCGAACTGCTCCTGGACGAGCCGACCAACCACCTCGACATCCAGCACCAGTTGGAGCTGCTGAACCTGGTCAGCGCGCTGCCGGTGACCACCGTCGTCGCCCTGCACGACCTGAACCTCGCCGCCATGTACTGCGACCACCTGGTCATGCTCAGCAACGGCCTTGTCGCCGCGGCCGGATCGCCGCAGGAGGTATTGACCGAGCGACGGGTCGCCGAGGTGTACGGGGTACGCGTGCACGTCACCCGCCCGGACCCGGACGGGGACGGCCGCCCCCACATCCGCGTACTGGGCACGGTGGACACCGGTCCTTGACGGGCGCTCTCCGGGCCTGGTCCCCGCCCGGTCGGCGGCGTTCCGTACACCACACCGAGCTGCACGGAAGAAGCACACGGTGCGCCCCCGGGCTGTGACCGGCCGGGCAGGGGTGACGGCCGCCGAAGCGGGATTCTCCTCCGGTCTCTTACCTGACCTACCGTTCGACCAACACCTACCGGAAGTCGGTGGCCAGCCTTGTGGCGTCCAGTCCGAGGGCGACGTACTACGCCTTCCGCACCTGACCGCGGCGTACGGCGCCGAGCGGCGGTGCTCGTCGCTGCGGTCTGCGTCCTCCTGCTCGCCGCCTGTGGAAGCTCCGACAACGGGTCCGCGGCCCCGGACATGGCCGACCAGGACCGCTTCCTGCGGGAGTACGTGCAGTCGCTCAACGCCTCGGACGAGAAACGGCTGGCCCGGCTGCTCGACAGCCACCCCCAGGGCGCCCAGGATGCCCGAGCCCGGGTGGACGCCTACGGCGGGCAGGCATGGGACGTCCTGTGGAGCCGCACCTCGGAGTTCACCGGGGTGTGGAGGATCGAGCTGACCGGCACGGCCCGGGCCGAGGACCGCCCGGTCGAGGTCACGGAGACGGTGGCCTGGGAGGACGAGCGCTGGGTGATGGCACCGCTGCCCGGCGTCGCTCCGATACCCGGCAACGTCGCCGGGACCACCCCGCCCGACTGAGCCGCCCGCCTGAGCCGCCCACCGTGCCCGCCGCGTCAGTACAGCCCCACGATGCGGGGCGGAGCGAAGACGTGGCGGGCGCGGTGCTCGTTGCCGATCCGGGTGAGGGCCCTGGCCCGGGCCGATCCGTCGTGTTCGGTGGCGATGGCCTGCTGGTGGCCGCTGCAGACGGGGCAGGAGGGAACCCAGTCGGTGAGCTGCGCGGCATGGGCGGCGGCCATGTGCTCGGCGAGCGCGATCTGGGTACCGACGATGCTGTCCATCGGGTCGTGGTCGACGCCCGGGCCGCAGGCCAGGCGCCGCTCCTCCACCAGTTCCTGCGCGCGCTTCATGGAGCGGTAGCGGACCGCGCAGTCGTGACAGCCCCACATCCAGACGGGCGGCAGGGGCCACTCGTCCTCGGGCCGGTCCTCGTCGGCACTCATGCCTGCCACCGTAGGCCGCCCGGTCGGATACCACGCCCCATCCAGCCGAATCCAGGGCCGGATCGCGGCGATTGGCGCAAACGCGCCCCCGACGCCCCAAGGTCCCCGACGCCCCCGAGGTCCCCGATGCACCCGGATGCCGCCGGGCCGGACGCAGGGGCAGCCGGGCAGGCCCCGGGGCCCCGGGGGAACAGCTGCCGGCGCTGTCAGTGGCCGATGCCAGAGTGCCCGCATGACACCCTGGAACCTGCGCTCTCTCGACGCGGCCCTGCGTGCCGCCTGGGCCGTCGACACCTGCTCCCCCGACGACCTCGAACGCGCCGGCTGGCAACCGGACAACCCGGCCCGGGGCCACTGCGACCTCACGGCGCTGGTCGTCCACGACGTGTTCGGTGGCGATCTGAAGGTGGGCGAAGTTCGTCTGGACGGCGAGCAGCACGGCTTCCACTGGTGGAACCGGTTGCCCGGAGGCGTCGAACTCGACTTGACCCGCGAGCAGTTCCGGCTCGGCGAGAGCGTCGTCGCCGCGCGGGTCGTGACCCGCCCGCCGGGGCCCCTGGCCCACCGCTGGCAGGACTACCTTCGCTTCCGTGGTCGGGTCGCCGCACGGCTGGAGAACCTGCCGGAGCCCGACGCCATGGTGTGAGGGCGCCCGAGCGGGGAGCGGGCCCGGGATCGCGCCCGGCAGCTCCGGCGCGCCTCACTTCGTCGCGCCCTGGGCGAAGCCGTTGTAGATGTAGCGCTGGAGAAAGAGGAAGACCAGCAGGGTGGGCAGGATGACGACGATCGCCCCGGCCGAGATGTGCTCCCAGTGCGCCCCGAACGGGCCCTTGAAGCGGAACAGGGCGGTGGAGACGGTGCCCAGTTCCTGCGACGGCATGTAGAGGAACGGGATGTGGAAGTCGTTGTAGACGGTGATGCCCTTGATGATGACGACGGTGGCGATGGCCGGTTTCAGCAGGGGCAGGATGACGCTGCGGTAGATCCTGAAGGAGTTCGCCCCGTCCAGCCGCGCGGCCTCGTCGAGGGAGACCGGGATGGAGCGGATGAACTGGAGGAAGACGTAGATGGAGACGATGTCCGTCCCCATGTACAGCAGGATCGGGGCCCACCGGGTGTCGAACAGGCCGAAGCCGTTGACGACCTGGAAGGTGGCGACCTGGGTCGTCACCCCGGGCACCAGCGCGGCCACCAGGAACAGGCCCAGCACGGGTTTCCTGGCGCGGAAGCGGAACCGGTCGATGGCGTAGGCGGTCATCGAACCGATGAGCACGATCTCCGCCGCGTTGTCGATCGTGTTGACCTGCCCGGTCCGTGCCTCCGAGCGCTCCACAAATCTGACATCGTTGTCAACGTAGGCGCCGTGGCAGCGTGGGAAGTCGGTTCCGGAGTGCGCGCACCCTGCACGCCGGGAGTCGGACAGCCGCACCCCTCGGCCGTGAGGCACCGAGGGGTGCGGCTGGTTGCGTCCCGGGGGTGCGAGTCCTCCGGTCTCCGGTCAGGAGAGAACGCTGAGCATGTCCTTCTCGAAAGGCTTCAGCTCGTCCGTGCGGCCGTCGAGGATCTTGGCCACCCATTCCGGGTCGCCCAGCAGCGCCCGGCCGACCGCGATCAGGTCGAACTCGTCCCGCTCCAACCGGTCCAGCAAGCGGTTGATGTCCGTCACGCCGCCCCGCTCACCCTGGAAGGCGCTGATGAACTCGTTGTCCAGGCCGACCGAGCCGACGCTGATGGCCGGCTTGCCGGACAGCTTCCTGGCCCACCCCGCCAGGTTGAGGTCCGAGCCCTCGAACTCCGGGAGCCAGTACCGGCGGGTCGAGCAGTGGAAGGCGTCCGCGCCCGCCCCGGTCAGCAGCGCGAGCAGGGCGTCCAGTTCCTGCGGCGTCGCGGCGACCTTGGCCTCGTAGGCGCCCATCTTCCACTGCGACATGCGGAACACGATCGGGAAGCCGGGGGAGACGGCCGCACGGCAGGCGGCCACGATCTCGGCGGCGAACTGGGCACGGGAGGCGAGGTCACCGCCGTAGGCGTCGGTGCGGCGGTTGGTGTGCGCCCACAGGAACTGGTCGACGAGGTAGCCGTGCGCGCCGTGGATCTCCACGCCGTCGAAGCCTGCCGCCTCGGCCGCGGCGGCACCGGCGGCGAACGCGCCGACCACCGCGTCGATGTCCTGCCGCGTCATGGTCCGGCCCGGCTCGGAGTCGTCCAGCGGGACGCCCGACGGGCCGACGCGGGGTGCGTCGGGGACCGGCCCCTTGCCCGCGACGCGCGCCATGCCGACGTGCCACAGCTGCGGCATGATCCGGCCGCCCTCCCGGTGGACGGCCGCGGCCACCTCGGCCCAGCCCGCCAGCGCGTCCTCGCCGTGGAAGCGCGGCACGCGGTCGCTGGTGCCGGCGGAGTCGTGGGCCACGTAGGTGCCCTCGGTGAAGATCAGCCCCACCCCGCCCGCGGCCCGCCGCGCGTAGTACTCCGCGACGTCCGCCCCGGGCACGCCGCCGGGCGAGAACTGCCGTGTCATCGGCGCCATCGCGATCCGGTTCGCGAGCGTCAGGTCCCCGATGGAGACGGGGCGGACGAGTACGTCCTGGGCGCGTTCCGCTGCACTGCTGGGCATCAAGAAGTCCACTTTCGGTCGGCAACAGGACCGCCCCGGGTCAGAAGTGGTCCGCTTCGTGCAACCCGCCACCCTGCCCGCCCATTCCTGACCGGGCAGGACCTGCGTTGCCGGTCAGGGGTTGCGTCTGCCGGTCAGGGCCTGTCCGCCGGGCAGGGGCTGCCGGGCAAGGGACCGCGTCCGCCGGGCAGGGCGGCGCCCGCGTACGCCGTCCCCGCCCTGCACCCCCTCCGCCGTGCCGCCTCGCGGCCCGGTCAGCTGTACCGGAGGTAGCGTTCGGCGACCTCGGCGGCGACCTCACCTCCGTCCCGGGCCCACAGCTCCTCGTTGAAGATCTCCACCTCGATCGGCCCGCGGTAGCCGGCGTCGTCCACCCGCTCGCGCCACGTCCGCAGGTCGATCACGCCGTCGCCGAGCTGGCCCCGGCCGGTGAGCACCCCGGAGGGCAGCGGCGTCACCCAGTCGGCGAGCTGGAAGGAGTGGATGCGTTCCGCCGCGCCCGCCCGAGCGACCGCCGCGGCGGCCCGGTCGTCCCACCAGACGTGGTAGGTGTCCACCACCACACCGACCTGCGCGGCCGGGAACGGCTCGGCGAGGTCCAGCGCCTGGTCCAGAGTGGACACGACGCAGCGGTCCGAGGCGAACATCGGGTGCAGCGCCTCGACGGCCAGCCGTACCCCGCGCTCGGCGGCGTAAGGCACCAGCTCCTCCAACGCGTCCGCCACCCGCCGCCGAGCGGCGGCCAGGTCGTGTTCGCCGGGCGGAAGGCCACCGGAGACGAGGACCAGCGTGTCGGTGCCCAGCGCGGCGGCCTCGTCGACCGCGTCGCGGTTGTCGGACAGGGCCCGCCGCCGCTCGCCGGAGTCGACGGCGGTGAGGAAGCCGCCGCGGCACAGTGTGGTCACCGTCAGCCCGGCCTCCGCCACCAGTCTCGCCGCGTCCCGTACGCCGTACTCCTGCACGGGCTCCCGCCACAGACCCACTCCCGGGATGCCCGATCGCCGGCAGACGTCGACGAGTTCGGGCAGGGAGAGCGACTTGACGGTCATCTGGTTCAGGCTGAGCCGCTGGAGGTCATTCACTGCGGCACCCCGTACACCTCGAGCAGTGACCGCATGCGCCGCTCGGCGAGCGGCGGGTCGGGGAAGAGGCCGAGTTCGTCGGCGAGACGGTAGGCCCGCGCCAGGTGCGGCAGGGGGCGTGCCGACTGGAGGCCGCCGACCATGGTGAAGTGCGACTGGTGGCCGGCCAGCCACGCCAGCAGCACCACCCCGGTCTTGTAGAACCGGGTCGGCGCCTCGAAGAGGTGGCGGGACAACTCCACGGTGGGGTCGAGGACTTCGCGGAAGCCCGGGATGTCGCCGGTGTCGAGCACGGCGACGGCCTCGGCGGCCAGCGGCGCAAGCGGGTCGAAGGCGCCCAGCAGGGCGTGGCTGAAGTGCCGCCCGTCGCCGGCGATCAGCTCCGGGTAGTGGAAGTCGTCACCCGTGTAGCAGCGCACCGTGCTGGGCAGCCGGCGGCGCAGTGCGATCTCGCGTCCGGCGTCGAGCAGCGAGATCTTGACGCCGTCCACCTTGTCCGGGTGTTCCGCCACCACCTGCAGGAACGTCTCGGTCGCCACGTCGAGGTCGGAGTCGCCCCAGTAGCCGGCCAGTTGCGGGTCGAACATCGGCCCCAGCCAGTGCAGGACCACCGGCTCCGCGGCCTGCCGCAGCAGGTCGCCGTACAGGGAGAGGTAGTCGTCCGGGGTGCGGGCTGCGGCGGCCAGTGCCCGGGACGCCATCAGCACCGCCTGCGCGCCGGTGTCCTCGACGAGTGCCAACTGCTCCTCGTAGGCGGCCCGTACGGCGTCCAGGCCGGCTCCCGACGCGGCGTCCGTCGCGGTGAGCTGGTCGGTGCCGACGCCGCAGGCGATCCGGCCGCCGACGGCCTTCGCCTCGGCCGCCGAGCGGCGGATCAGTTCCGCCGCGCCCGCCCAGTCCAGGCCCATGCCGCGCTGGGCGGTGTCCATGGCCTCCGCGACGCCCAGCCCGTGCGCCCACAGGTGGCGCCGGAAGGCGAGAGTGCCGTCCCAGTCGACGGCCGCACGGTCCGGCGGCACGTCCGCGTACGGGTCGGCCACGACGTGGGCGGCGGCGAACACCGTGCGGGAGGTGAGCGAGAGGGCCGCCGGGCCGGTGGCGACTCCGGTGCGCGGCGCCGACCGGGGCTGGTAGGTGTCGAGCCCGCCACCGGGCAGGGGGAGTCGCAGGGTCACAGCGTCAGCTCCGGCACGTCGAGCCGGCGTCCCTCGGCGGCCGACCTCAGCCCCAGTTCAGCCAGTTGCACGCCGCGTGCACCGGCCAGCAGGTCCCAGCGGTAGGGCTCGCCCAGCGTGACGTGGCGCAGGAACATCTCCCACTGCGTCTTGAAGCCGTTGTCGAACTCTGCGTTGTCGGGGACCTCCTGCCACTGGTCGCGGAACGCCTCGGTGGCCGGCAGGTCCGGGTTCCACACCGGCTTCGGGGTGGCCGTGCGGTGCTGCGCACGGCACCGGCGCAGTCCGGCCACGGCCGAGCCGTGCGTGCCGTCGACCTGGAACTCCACCAGTTCGTCCCGGTTCACGCGGACCGCCCAGGAGGAGTTGATCTGCGCGACGACGCCGCTTTCGGTCGTGAACAGGCCGTACGCGGAGTCGTCGGCGGTCGCCGCGTACGGCTTGCCGTCCTCGTCCCACCGGCGGGGCACGTGGGTGGCAACGTGCGCCTGGACCGACGTGACCCGGCCGAACAGTTCGTGCAGCACGTAGTCCCAGTGCGGGAACATGTCGACGACGATGCCGCCGCCGTCCTCTGCGCGGTAGTTCCAGGAGGGGCGCTGCGCCTCCTGCCAGTCGCCTTCGAACACCCAGTAGCCGAACTCGCCGCGCACGGACAGCACCTCGCCGAAGAAGCCGCTGTCGATGAGCCGCTTGAGCTTCAGCAGGCCGGGCAGCAGCAGCTTGTCCTGGACGACGCCGTGCCGCACGCCCGCCGCGTCCGCGAGCCGGGCGAGCCGCAGGGCGGACTCCAGGTCCGACGCGGTGGGCTTCTCGGTGTAGACGTGCTTTCCGGCGGCGACCGCGCGCTCGACGGCCTCGACACGCGCGGAGGTGACCTGCGCGTCGAAGTACACGTCGATCGTGTCGTCGGCGAGTACGGCGTCGAGGTCGGTCGACCACTCGCTCAGGCCGTGCTGCTCGGCCACCGCCCGCAGCGCGTGCTCGCGGCGGCCGACGAGTACCGGCTCGGGCCAGAGGGTCTGGCCGTCGCCCAGGTCCAGGCCGCCCTGCTCGCGGATGGCGAGGATCGAGCGCACGAGGTGCTGCCGGTACCCCATCCGTCCGGTGACCCCGTTCATGGCTATACGCACGGTTCTGCGACTCACGCTGCGACCTCCACGGTGCGGTCCGTCGTGGCGGCGGCGGGCTGCCCCGGCATCTCACGAACGGATAGAAAGCGCTTTCTATGCCTGGGGAAGATAACCTGCCGCCACCGACCAGGACAAGGGCGCAAAGCCCTTCTGCCGCAGAGGAACGCCATGACAGTCACACTCGCGGACGTCGCGGCCCGGGCCCGGGTGTCGCCGGCGACCGTCTCCCGGGTGCTCAACGGCAACTACCCCGTCGCGGCGTCCACCCGGGACCGGGTGCTGCGAGCCGTCGACGAACTGGACTACGTGCTCAACGGCCCCGCCAGCTCGCTCGCCGCGTCCACCTCGGACCTGGTCGGCATCCTGGTCAACGACATCGCCGACCCGTTCTTCGGCGTCATGGCCGGTGCCGTGCAACTGGCGGTGGGCGAGGACACCTCGGGGCGTGGCGGCGGCGAGAAGCTCGCCGTGGTCTGCAACACCAACGGCTCCCCCGAGCGCGAGCTGACGTACCTGACGCTGCTCCAGCGGCAGCGGGCCGCCGCCGTCGTCATCACCGGCGGTGCGCCGGAGGACGCGGCGCACACCGCCGCGATGACCGCGAAGCTGGCCCGGCTCGCCGAAGCCGGCACCACCGTCGTGCTGTGCGGACGTCCGCCGATGCCCGGCGCGTCCGTCGCGGCGACGCTGAGCTTCGACGACCGCACCGGGGGCCGGCTGCTCGCCGAACACCTCGTCGGCCTCGGCCACCGCCGCATCGGCTACGTGGCGGGTCCGGCCGGCCGCACGACCACCCGGCAGCGCTGGGAGGGGCACCGCGAGGCCCTGGCGGCGGCCGGCCTGCTGACCCCGCCCGCCGGGGAGTCCGGCACCGCCGACCCCTCCGCCGCCCCTGCCGCGGAACAGGGGCAGGCCGCGGTGCAGGGCTCCTACGACCGCTCCTCCGGCTACGCGGCCACGGTGCAACTCCTGGAGCGCGACCCGGACCTGACCGCGATCGCCGCGGCCAACGACACGGTGGCGCTCGGCGTGTGCGCGGCGCTGCGCGACCGCGGCCTGCGCGTGCCGGAGGACCTGTCCGTCACCGGATTCGACGACCTGCCGTTCTCGGTCGACGCCGTGCCTGCCCTCACCACGGTCCGGGTGCCGCTCCAGGACGCCGGACTGCGCGCGGGCCGGCTCGCCATGGGCCTGCTGGAACCGCCGCCCGGCGGCAGCGCCACCGTCCCCGTGGAGCTGGTGGTGCGCGCCTCCACCGCCGCGCCCCGGAAACCGTGACGCGCACGCCGTCGCGGCGGGCCGGCGTGAGTGCCCGGTGCGGAGCCGCAACCGGGCGCGGCCAGGGGAGCGTTGGGACGTGAGGTACGCCTTCTCGACACTCGGTGTGCCCGGCATGCCGGTCCGGGACGTGGCCGAGCTGGCCGCCGACACCGGCTACCACGGAGTGGAGTTGCGCGCCCACCCGGAGGAGCCCGTGCACCCCGCCCTCAGCGGACACGAACGCGCCGCGGTGGCCGGGGAGTTCGGGCGCGTCGGGGTGCAGGTCCTGGCGGTCGCGGGCTACGCGCGGGTCGCGGCGCCGGGCGCCGACGCCCACGTGCTGCACGAGATCCGCGAACTCTCCCGGCTCGCCCGGGACCTGGGCGCCCCCTACGTCCGGATCTTCCCGGGCGCGGACCTCGGCACGGGCGAGGACCGCTGCTGGGACGTGGCCGAGGTCACGGATGCGGCCGAGGCCACCTGTGCGGGCCGCCGGGACGCGGCGGACCGCACGGCGGTCCGGCGGCTGGCGGCCGCCGCCCGGGAGGCGGCCGGGACCGGCGTGCGGGTGCTGCTGGAGACCCACGACTCGCACCGCACCGGTGCCTCCACCGCCCGGATCCTGGGGGCCGTCGCCCACCCCGGCGCGGGCGCGCTCTGGGATGTCCTGCACACCTGGCTCGGTGGCGAGTCACCGGCCGCCACTCATGCCGCGCTCGCCCCCTACCCGGGCTACACGCAGGTCAAGGACGTCGCGTCGGCGGTCGACCTGACACCGCTGCCGCTGGGCGCCGGGGTGCTTCCGCTCGCCGCCTGCGTGGCGTTCGCGAAGGAGTCGAGCGGTATGCGCGGGGCGGACTGGCTGTGCTGGGAGTACGAACGCCGCTGGTACGGGCATGCGGCCGACCTGCCGGCGCTGCTGGCCCCGGGCCGCGCCCACCTCGAAACCCTCGTCCGTGAAGCCCGGCGCCGCTGACACTCCCGCCCATGACACCCGGCGTTGGCGAGCGCCCGGCCGCCGCGACCCGGCCGCCCGTGACCCGGTGTCCGTGATCCGGCCGCTGCGGCCCGGCCTCAGGTCAGGTCGAGTGTGCCGACGGTCTCGCCTTCGACGACCTCGCCGGTCGGCCGGAACCCCAGCGCCAGGTAGAAGTCACCTGGGCCGTCCGCGCCCGGGTGCCAGGTGACCGTCAGCTCCGTTCGGCCCCGCCGCCTGATCTCGGCGGCCACCGAGTCCACGGCGAAACGGCCGTAGCCCCGCCCCTGCTTGCCGGCGGCGATGTTGAGGCGCCACAGGCCGGAGCGGAAGTCTGTGCCCTTGCCGGTCCAGTCGATGTCGTGGAAGGCCATGAGGAAGCCGACGACCTCGTCGCCGTCGCAGATGAGTCGCGGCCAGGCGACGCCCGGATGGACGTACGCCTCGGCAAGCGACTTCACCACCGGCGCCACCAGGTGTTCCTGGTCGGCGCGGACCTGCAGGTTGATCGCGGTGTCGAGGTTGTCGGCGGTGACCTCTTGCAGGCGCAGCGACGTAGGCATGTCGCCAGCCTATTCCCCCCTCTGAGGGGGCGTGAGGGCGTGCGGTGAGACGCCGGCGTCGGCTCCTCAGGCCCCCTGGGCCCCGTTCGCGGGGCGGCGGGACGACTGCCCGGAGTCGTCCGGCGCCCGCCCCTGCCGGGGCAGTCCGCCGGTGCCGCGAGGCGGGTCCGCCTCCGCGGGTGCGCCCCCGCTGCCGTCCCCCGGATTCCCGCCCGACTCGTCCTCGCGTGCGTCCTGCTCGCTTGCCGCCTCCTCGCGCTCCTCCTCGTCCTCGACGCGCTGCTCGTACTCCTCGCGGACGTCGTCGGGCCACTTGCGGGTGTCGCGCGGCTCCGCGTACGGCACCTCGTCCACCGGGTGCCCGGCCGCCACCGCGCGGGCACGGCGCAGCTCCGCGTCGAACTCCAGGCCCAGCAGGATCGCGAGGTTCGACAGCCACAGCCAGACGAGGAAGACGATGACACCGGCCAGGGTGCCGTAAGTGCGGTTGTAGGAGCCGAAGTTGGCGACGTAGAAGGCGAACGCGCCGGACGTGGCCAGCCACAGCAGCACCGCGATGAAACTGCCTGGACTCAGCCACCGGAAACCGGGCCCGCGCACGTTGGGCGCCGCCCAGTACAGCAGTGCGATCACGAACATCACGACCAGTACCAGCGCCGGCCACTTGGCGATCGACCAGACCGCGACCGCCACGTCGCCGAGCCCCAGGAGCTGCCCCACCTGCTCGGCCACCGGGCCGGTGAGGACGACGATCACCGAACCGGCGGCGAGCAGCAGCGCCAGCAGCACGGTCAGCCCCACGCGCAACGGGGTGATCTTCCAGACCGGCCGCCCCTCGGGCAGGTCGTACACCTTGTTCGACGCCCGGATGAAGCCGGCCACGTACGCGGACGAGGACCACAGGGCGCCCAGCAGGCCGATGACGGCCATCACGCCTCCGGTGCCGCCGTTCTCCCGCAGGTTGGTGACGGCGTTCTCCAGCAGGTCGCGGGCGGCACCCGGCGCGATCTGCTGCAGGTTCTCCAGTACCGCGTCGGTCGCCCGCTCGCCGACGACACCCAGCAACGACACCAGCACCAGCAGGGCGGGGAAGATGGACAGCACGCCGTAGTACGTCAGAGCCGCCGCGCGGTCGGGCAGTTCGTCCTCCAGGAACTCCTTCGCGGTCCGGCGCGCGACCTGCCACCACGACCGGGTGGGCAGCTCCCCGGGCTGGTCGGGCGCCTCGCGGTCCGCGGCCTGGTCGGGCTCCGGGGCTGCCTCCCGGGCCGCATCGGATGCCGGTCGTCGTGATCCGTCCGCGTCACGCTCGGAGGGCGGCGGGCTCTGGGGGTCCTTGGCGTGGGGCGTCATGTACGGCGTCTTTCCCAGCGGTGCGTTCTCTACCTTCCCGACTGCGTCGCGAGAGTTGTCCGCCACGGCTGAGCGGGTGGTCCGAATGGAAGTGGACGCACTAGTTCCGGATAATCGGGGAACTCAGGCGTTGCCATGTCACATGCGGAGGGACGAACGAAGGACGGGGCCCGGTCCGGTCCCGCGCCGGCCGCGTGAAGAAGAACGCGCACAAGAAGACGCGCACAAGAAGACGCGCACAAGAAGACGCGCACAAGAAGGAGCCACCGCTGTGCATCGGAAGGAGCGGCACGCTCGCCCCGCCGGGCAGGACGGCGCGGACGCCTCGGACCCGCGTGCCCGCCCGGCCGGCGCGAACCGCTCCGCTGCCGCCCCGGACCGGCCCGCGCTGACGCGCGGCACGGCACTGCGGCTGGCGCTGCTGCTCCTGCTCGTCGCGGGACTGGGCTACTGGGCGGTGAAGGACGGCGGAGAGACGCTGAGCGGGCTGAACACCTGGGTCGCCTCACTGGGGCTCTGGGCCCCGCTGATGTACGCACTGGTCTTCGCGGTCGCACAGGCGGCGTTCGTTCCCGGGTCCGTGCTGACCGCGTCCGCCGGGGTGCTGTTCGGCGTCGCGCTGGGTTCGGCGACCGTGCTGGTGGGGGCCACGGTGGGCGCCGCCCTCTGCTTCGGCCTGGCACGTTGGCTCGGCCGTCCGGCGGTGGCCAGACTGGCCGGTTCGGGTCGTCTCGCGGACCTTGACGAGCGGCTGTCCCGCCGCGGCTTCGCCGCCGTGCTGGTCCTGCGCCTGGTCCCCGTCTTCCCGTTCGCCGCGGTGAACTACGGGGCGGCCGTCACCGCGGTCCGATTCACCCCCTACCTGGCCGCCACCGTGGTCGGCACGGCCCCCGCCACCGTGGTCTACGCGGGCCTGGGCGGCTCGCTGACCGACCCGGGTTCGCCCGCCCTGTGGTGGTCGATGGCGGGGCTGCTGGCGCTGACCGTCGGGGGCTGGTGGCTGGCCCGCCGAACCGCCCCCGGACACCCCTCCCCGACGGCCGGGCCCCTGCCCACCCCCGGGCCCGCCGCAGGTCCGGCGGCCCGGAGCGCGCCGGCCACCCCCACCGCACCCGCCGCTGCCCCCGCACCCGCGCCCCGTTCCGACCACCCCGACGGCCCCGGCGCGCCCGGCGCGAGCTGACCTCGTGCACGCCTGGCGCACCGCGCCCGCATGGCGGTGGCAGGGGCGGGCAGACGGCGGGACGTCGTCGGACGCGACTGTCGCCCACGGGCGACACGCCGGAGCGGAACACCGGATGTGTGCGGGAATGATCTGCTTTTCCCTACACTCGCGGGATGCGGATATCCAGCGAAGCGACCGACGAGCAGTGGGAGGGCCTTGCCCAGGTCGTCCCTCTGCGCGGTGACCACGAGTGGCCCACCTGGCCCGCCCACTCCGCGCGCCCGGCGCCCGAACCCGAAGCCCAGCCACGCCAGTTCGTGGTGCTGCGGGTGCAGACCTTCTCCGACGCCAGGGACGTCGCCGAGCACCTCATGGCGAGCATTCCGGTGCTGCTGGACCTCAGTGCCGCGGAGAGTGAGGTCGCCCGCCGCATCCTCGACTTCTGCAGCGGCGTCGTCTTCGGCCGGGCCAGCGGCATGCACCGCGTGGACACCAACGTCTTCCTGCTGACGCCCGCCGGTACGGAGGTGGAGGAGCCAGCCGTCACCCGTTCGCAGGAATGATCATCCGCCGTAACGGTTCGGCGTACCCGGCCGCCGATACCTTCCCCGGCTATGAGCGAAACCGGTGCCGCACCGCGGCCGGCCGTGACCGAACTGCGCCTCTCGGCCTTCCGCGGACTGTGCGGCACCCGTCTGCCGCTGGGCCCGCTGACGCTGCTGTCCGGCCCCAGCGGCAGCGGCAAGTCCACCGTGCTGGAGGCGCACACCGCCCTGGCCCGCCTCGCGGCCGGCGACACCGTGCACGAGGTGTTCGACTCGGCACCGGGCGGGTCGGCGGCCTGCGTGCCGCTGACCGCCAGGCCCGACGGCACCGGACGTCGCGGCTTCCGTCTGGGCTGCACCGTGACCGGGCCGGCGGGGCAGGTGCACCTCGACATCGCGGTGCAGGCCGAACCGCAGTTGAGAGTCGTCGGTGAACGGCTCGTCTGCGGTGACCGCACCCTGCTGACCACCGCCCTGCGCGACCCCGGCAGGCGCACCGTCCAGGCCGCCTGGCACACGGCGGGCAGCAACCCGGTGACCCGGGCGCCGCTGCCCGACGACCGGTTGGCGACCGCGCTGCTCCCGCTGCGGGTGGCCGGAACCACCGAGGGCCAGCGCCAGGTCCTCGCCGCCGCCGAGCAGACGGTGCTGGCCCTGCGTTCGGTGTTCCGCTGCGACCCCCGTCCGGAGCGCATGCGGGCGGCGGTCGCCCCCGGAGACGCTCTGCTGCGGGGCTGCTGCGACAACCTTGCGGCGGTCCTGCGCCGCCACCGCACCGGGTCGGCCGCCGCACACGCGGCCCTGCTGGCCGCGGCCAGCGCCGGGTGGGCGGGCCCCGACGTCCGGGACCTGCGGGCCGAGGGCTGCGAGGGCGCGGAGGGCGGCCTGGTGCGTGCCGTCGCCGACCGCGGCCGGGCGGGACGCACCCCGCTGGAGTGGCTCGCCGACGGTGAGCTGCGCTACACGGCGCTGGTGCTGGCGCTGCTGGGCGGCCCCGACCTGCTCGACTCCGGCCCGGTCGGCCGGGTGCCGGACGCGGGGCTGCCGGTGCTGGTGCTCGCCGACGGTCTCGACCGCGGCCTCGACAAGCGCCAGACGCAGGCGCTGCTGGCGCTGGCCGGACGCGTCTGCGCGCAGGGGGACCTGCGTCTGCTGGGCACGCTCTTCGACGTGTCGGCGGCCCGGACCGTCCCCGGGGCGTGCGTGCTGCGGCTCGGCGGCGCCCGGGCAGCCCGTCCGGACGGCTCGGCCGCCGCCCCGGACGGCCCTGCCTGCGCGGAGGAGTACCCGGCGGCCGAGGAGGCCGCCGCACGCAGTGGTACACCTGGGGGATGAGCACTGCCGCGTCCCCGGACCCCGCCTCACCCGGCCCGCCCCGCGATGTCCCCGCACTCCAGGAGCGGTTGGCCGCGTTCGCCGCCGCCCGTGACTGGGGCCGCTACCACACCCCGAAGAACCTGACCGCCGCGCTCAGCGTGGAGGCGGGCGAACTGGTCGAGATCTTCCAGTGGCTCACCCCGGAGCAGTCGGCACGTGTCATGTCCGACCCGGCCCGTGCGGCGCGCGTGGAGGACGAGGTCGCCGACGTCCTGGCGTACCTGCTGCAGTTCTGCGAGACGCTCGGTATCGACCCGCTGGCCGCCCTGGAGGCGAAGATCGAGCGCAACGAACAGCGCTTCCCGGTAGGCGGTAACCACTCGTTCGAGTGAGGGAACTGTCCACGACCGGCCTGTTGTCCACAGATTCCACGCGGTCCGTGCGAGTGCTGCCGAAGAGATGCACCCTGGGTCGTGACCGGACGGGCGAGGTGCGGGGGAGCGGGCATGGGGGGACGTCGCGGAACTCCGCAGAACTTCGCGGAACGTCACCGTCGGCGGGGCGCCTTCCCGTCGTTGGACCGCTGCTCGCGCGGAGCGGGCGGCGACCGCCCCGCGCACGGGTCCTCGCAGCGTGAGGGGGCAGGATGGGGGCATGGACCTACGTATCTTCACCGAACCGCAGCAGGGCGCCGACTACGAGACCCTGCTCAAGGTCGCCAAGGCGACCGAGGATCTCGGCTTCGACGCCTTCTTCCGCTCCGACCACTACCTGGCGATGGGCGACGCCGACGGGCTGCCCGGCCCGACGGACGCGTGGATCACGCTGGCGGGCCTGGCGAGGGAGACCAGCCGCATCCGGCTGGGCACGCTGATGACGGCGGGCACGTTCCGCCTGCCGGGGGTGCTCGCCATCCAGGTCGCGCAGGTCGACGCGATGTCCGGCGGCCGGGTCGACTTCGGTCTGGGCGCGGGCTGGTTCGAGGCCGAGCACACCGCGTACGGCATTCCCTTCCCGAAGGCCAAGTTCGCCCGGCTGGAGGAGCAGCTGGCCGTCATCACGGGGCTGTGGAACACGCCCGCCGGGGAGAAGTTCAGCTACGAGGGAACCCATTACCAGCTCACCGACTCACCCGCCCTGCCCAAGCCCGCCCAGTCCAGGATTCCCGTGCTCATCGGCGGGCACGGTGCGACCCGCACTCCGCGGATCGCCGCCCGCTACGCCGACGAGTTCAACATCCCGTTCGCGTCTGTCGCCGACAGCGACCGCCAGTTCGGCAGGGTGCGGGCTGCGGCGGTCGAGCACGGCCGCAAGGCCGACGACCTCGTGTACTCGAACGCGCTGGTCGCCTGCGTCGGCAAGGACGACCGCGAGATCGCCCGCCGGGCGGCGGTGATCGGCCGGGACGTGGCCGAGCTGAAGGAGAACGGACTGGCGGGATCACCGGACGAGGTGGTGGACCGCATCGGCCGCTACCAGGAGATCGGCTGCTCCCGCGTCTACCTGCAGATGCTGGACCTGGCGGACCTCGACCACCTGGAGCTGATCTCCTCGCAGGTCCAGTCGCAGCTGTCATGACCCGCCCCGCGCTCCCGCTCGCCGACGCGCTCGCCCAGGGGCCGCAGGTGCTCGACGGCGGACTGGCCCACCAACTCGCCGAGATGGGCAACGACCTCTCCGACGAGCTCTGGTCGGCCCGGCTGCTCACCGACGCGCCCGAGCAGATCGCCGCTGCTCACGCCGCCTACGCGCGGGCCGGGGCGCGGGTCCACATCACCGCCAGCTACCAGGCGTCCTTCGAGGGGTTCGCACGCCGCGGCATCAACACGGCTGACGCGGAACGGTTGTTCGCCCGCAGCGTGCACCTGGCCCGCTCGGCCCTCGCCACCCCGGCGGGCCACGCCCCAGGACGGGAGTCGGCAACAGACCCCTCCCTTGACCCGGACCCGTTCCCATACCCGGGCCCGTTCCCACACCGGGACCCCGCCTCCGTCCCGGGCCCGGAAGCCGGGTGGGTCGCCGCGTCGGTCGGTCCGTACGGCGCGGTGCTCGCCGACGGCAGCGAGTACCGCGGGCGGTACGGGCTGAGCACCGCGGAACTGGTCCGGTTCCACCGGCCCCGGGTGGCCGCGCTCGCCGCGGCCGAGCCGGACGTGCTGGCGCTGGAGACGGTGCCGGACGTGCGTGAGGCCGAGGCGCTGCTGCGGGCGGTGGAGGGCTGCGGGCTGCCGGTGTGGCTGAGCTACACCGTCGCGCACGGCCGGACCCGGGCCGGGCAGTCGCTGGAGGAGGCGTTCGGCGTCGCGGCGGGCATCGACCAGGTGATCGCGGTCGGGGTGAACTGCTGCCTGCCCGAGGACGCCGACGCGGCGGTGCCGCTCGCCGTCGCCGCAAGCGGCAAGCCGGCCGTGGTGTATCCCAACAGCGGCGAGCACTGGGACGCGGTGAGGCGTGGCTGGCAGGGCACGCCCACCTTCGAGCCGGCAGCCGCAGCGCGTTGGCGTGCCTCCGGAGCCCGGCTGATCGGCGGCTGCTGCCGCGTCGGAGCCCCGCACATCGCCCGCATCGCCGCGCAGTTGGGCGGCCCGGCCGCCGGACGCAAGCCGCGCTGAGCAGCGGCCGTCCGCCCTGCCGCCGCCGGGCACGGCCCCGGTGGCCCTCGCCGCCCGAGGCGCCCGCCCGGCGGATCGGCGCCAGGTGGGTCGCCGATGCACGAGCGTTCGCCTGCCGGCTCCGCCAGGATGGGGGGATGGCATTCCACGTGGACTCCGAAGCCGGGCGGCTGCGCCGCGTCATCCTGCACCGCCCGGGGCTGGAGCTCAAGCGGCTCACCCCGACCAACATGGACGACCTGCTGTTCGACGACGTGCTGTGGGTGCGCCGTGCGCAGCAGGAGCACGACACCTTCGCCGCGCTCCTGCGGGAGCGCGGCGTGGAGGTGCACCTCTTCGCCGACCTGCTGGCGGAGACCCTGGACGTGCCGGCGGCGCGTGCCCTGGTGATGGACCGCGTTTTCGACGAGAAGGAGTACGGTCCGCTCGCCACCGGCCACCTGCGGGAGGCCTTCGAGCAGTTGCCGGTGGCGGAACTGGCGGAGGCGCTGATCGGCGGTGCGACGAAGAGGGAGTTCCTGACCCGCCACGCCGAGCCCGCCTCGGTGCGCTTCCACGTGATGGAGCCGGACGACTTCCTGCTGAACCCGCTGCCGAACCACCTCTTCACCCGGGACACCTCGGCGTGGATCTACGACGGGGTGGCGATCAACGCGATGCGCTGGCCCGCGCGGCAGCGCGAGACCGTGCACTTCGAGGCGATCTACCGGCACCACCCCCTCTTCAGCGAGGGCGGGTTCACCTTCTGGTCGCGCGGGGAGAGTACCCACCCGTCGACCATCGAGGGCGGTGACGTGCTGGTCATCGGCAACGGGGCGGTGCTGGTGGGGATGAGCGAACGCACCACGCCGCAGGCCGTGGAGACGCTCGCCCGCTCGCTGTTCGCCGCGGGTGCGGCCAGGACCATCGTCGCCCTGGACATGCCGAAGCGCCGCTCGTTCATGCACCTGGACACGGTGATGACGATGATCGACGCGGACACATTCACCCAGTACGCCGGGCTGGGCATGCTGCCGTCGTACACCATCGAACCCGGCGGTGAGCAGGAGCTGAAGGTCACCGACCACCCTGCCGAGCACATGCACCGGGCGATCGCCGCCGCACTCGGCCTGGACTCGATCCGCGTGCTGACCGCCACCCAGGACGTGCACGCCGCCGAACGGGAGCAGTGGGACGACGGCTGCAACGTGCTGGCAGTGGAGCCGGGAGTGGTGGTGGCCTACGAGCGCAACGTCACCACCAACACGCACCTGCGCAAGCAGGGTATCGAGGTGCTGGAGATCCCCGGCAGTGAGCTGGGCCGCGGCCGGGGCGGCCCGCGCTGCATGAGCTGCCCCGTGCAGCGCGACGCCGTGTGACGCGGCGTCGCTTGTGTGACGCCTGTGACACAAGCGGCACTCGCTGCGCTACCAGCGGCGGCCGACCCGCACCGCCCGCCGGTGCGGGTCGTTCGCTGCCTCGGCCCGGCTCCGCCACCCCTCCGTATACAGATACGCTCCACTGTATATACTTCCACTCGCCCTCGTACCCGCATCCCGACCTAGGAGCCTCCGCATGGCGACAGACCTCAAGGGCCGCCACTTCCTCAAGGAGCTGGACCTCACCCCCGAGGAGTTCCGTCACCTTGTCGACCTGGCTGCCGAGCTGAAGGCCGCCAAGCGGGCGGGTATCGAGCGCGCCCGGCTGACCGGCCGCAACATCGCGCTGATCTTCGAGAAGACCTCCACCCGTACCCGCTGCGCCTTCGAGGTCGCCGCCGCCGACCAGGGCGCGTCCACCACCTACCTGGATCCCTCCGGCTCGCAGATCGGCCACAAGGAGTCCATCAAGGACACCGCCCGGGTGCTGGGCCGGATGTTCGACGGGATCGAGTACCGGGGCAGCGGTCAGGACGTCGTGGAGGAACTCGCCGCCCACGCCGGGGTGCCGGTGTTCAACGGGCTCACCGACGACTGGCACCCGACGCAGATGCTCGCCGACGTGCTCACCATGACCGAGCACTGCGACAAGCCGCTGAAGGCCATCGCCTACGCCTACCTCGGAGACGCCCGCAGCAACATGGGCAACTCCTACCTGGTGACCGGTGCGCTGCTCGGCATGGACGTGCGCATCGTCGCGCCCCGGGAGCTGTGGCCTGCCGAGCCGGTGGTGGCGCGGGCGCGTGAGCTGGCCGAGTGGACCGGGGCCCGGATCACGCTCACCGAGGGTGTCGAGGAGGGCGTGCGGGGTGCCGACTTCGTCCTCACGGACGTGTGGGTGTCCATGGGGGAGCCCAAGGAGGTGTGGGACGAGCGCATCGCCCTGCTGTCCCCGTACGCCGTCACCATGGAGGTACTGCGGGCCACCGGCAATCCCTCGGTGCGCTTCCTCCACTGCCTGCCGGCGTTCCACGACCTCGGCACGGCGCTCGGCCGCGAGATCCACGAGCGGCACGGCCTCGACTCGCTGGAGGTCACCGACGAGGTCTTCGAGTCCGAGCACTCGGTGGTCTTCGACGAGGCGGAGAACCGGCTGCACACCATCAAGGCCGTCCTGGTGGCGACCCTGGCCGACTGACCGTCCGGTCCGTAGGCGCGGCCCGCGCACCCGCCGGTCGGCGCCGTGTATCGCGCACTCGTGACGACAGTCAGGAACCGGTGATACCTTCGACGGTATGAGCCCGTTCACCGGTTCCGCGCGCAGCACCGAAGAATGGCGACACCTGAGAGTCGGGCGGGACCGCGGTGTGGTGACCGTGACCCTGGACCGTCCGGAGAAGCTCAACGCGCTCACCTTCGAGGCATACGCCGACCTCCGCGACCTGCTCGGCGAACTCGCCCGGGAGGGCGGCACCCGGGCCCTGGTACTCGGCGGGGCCGGGCGCGGCTTCTGCTCCGGTGGCGACGTCGAGGAGATCATCGGCCGCACCCTGGAACTGGACACCGGTCCGCTGCTGGACTTCAACCGCATGACCGGCCAGGTCGTCCGCGCCCTGCGCGAAGCGCCGTTCCCGGTGATCGCGGCGGTGCACGGGGCCGCCGCAGGGGCGGGAGCCGTGCTGGCACTGGCCGCCGACTTCCGTGTCGCCGACCCGACCGCCCGGTTCTCCTTCCTCTTCACCAGGGTCGGCCTGTCCGGTGGCGACATGGGCGCCGCCTACCTGCTGCCGCGCGTCGTCGGACTCGGGCACGCCACCCGGATCCTCATGCTCGGCGAACCCGTCCGGAGCGAGGAGGCCGAACGCATCGGCCTGGTCAGCTACGCGGTGGCGGAGGGCACGGCCGACGAGGAGGCCCGCCGGCTGGCCCGGCGCCTGGCCGACGGCCCCGCGCTCGCCCACGCGCAGACCAAGGCCCTGCTCACCGCCGAACTCGACCTGCCGCTCTCCGCCGCCGTCGAGATGGACGCCGCCACCCAGGCCCTGCTGATGCATAGCGCCGACTACGCCGAGTTCCACGCCGCGTTCACCGAGCGGCGCCCGCCGGAATGGCAGGACGGCACGCCGTGAGGATCGCCGTCGTAGGCGGCGGCCCCGGCGGCCTGTACGCCGCGGCCCTCCTCAAGCGGCTCGACCCTGACCGCGAGGTCACCGTGTGGGAACGCAACCCTGCCGACCGGACCTTCGGCTTCGGCGTGGTGCTCTCCGACGAGACCCTCGGCGGCATCGAGCACGCGGACCCCGTCGTCCACGACGCGCTGCGCGCCGAGTTCGTCCGCTGGGACGCCATCGACATCGTGCACCGCGGCCGCACCCTGAGATCCGGCGGGCACGGCTTCGCCGCCCTCAGCCGCCGCCGGCTGCTCGCCGTGCTGCACGCGCGCTGCCGGCAACTGGGCGTGGGGCTGCGCTTCGGCACCCCCGCACCGCCCGCGGCGCGCCTCGCCGACGGACACGACCTGGTGATCGGCGCGGACGGTGTGCACAGCGCCACCCGCGAAGCCCACCGGGACGTGTTCCGGCCCCACTCCACCACCCACCGCTGCCGCTACCTGTGGCTGGCCGCCGACCTGGCCTTCGACGCCTTCCGCTTCGAGATCGCCACCACCGCCCACGGTCCCGTGCAACTGCACGGCTACCCGTACGCGGCTGACGCCTCCACCGTCATCGTCGAGATGCGCGAGGAGGTGTGGCGGGCCGCCGGCCTCGACAGCCGGGACGTGCCCGACTCCATCCGCTGGTGCTCCGAGCTGTTCCGCGACGCCCTGGGCGGACGGCCGCTGCGCGGCGACACCTCCCGCTGGTCGGCGTTCCGCACCGTCACCAACGCGCGCTGGTCGTACGGCCGCACCGTGCTGCTCGGCGACGCCGCCCACACCGCGCACTTCTCGATCGGCTCCGGCACCAAACTCGCCGTCGAGGACGCGCTGGCCCTCGCCGCCTGCCTGCGGGAGCACGACCGGGTCCCGGACGCGCTCGCCGCCTACGAGCAGGAGCGCCGCCCGGTCGTGGCGTCCACCCAGCGGGCCGCGCGGGCAAGCCTGGAGTGGTTCGAGGAACTGGCGCACCGGCTGGACCGCCCGCCGCACCGGTTCGCGTTCGACCTGCTCACCCGCAGCCGCCGCGTCACCCACGACAACCTGCGCCTACGCGACCCGCTGTTCACCGCCGCCGTGGAACGCGAGGCCGGCGTACCGGCCGGCACGCCGCCGATGTTCACTCCTTTCCGGCTCGGCGGTCTGACACTGCGCAACCGGGTCGTGGTCTCCCCGATGGACATGTACTCCGCCGAGGACGGGGTGCCCGGCGACTTCCACCTCGCCCACCTGGGCACCCGGGCCATGGGCGGGGCGGGTCTGGTGATGACGGAGATGGTGTGCGTCACCGAGCAGGGACGCATCACCCCCGGCTGCACCGGCCTGTGGAACAGCGACCAGGAGTCCGCCTGGCGGCGCGTCACCGACTTCGCACACCGGGCGTCACCCGGTGTCGCCGTCGGCGTGCAGCTCGGCCACAGCGGACGCAAGGGCTCCACCCGGCTGATGTGGCAGGGCATGGACGACCCGCTGCCCAGTGGCAACTGGCCGCTCGTCGCCCCCTCCGCGCTGCCCTACCGCCCCGGCGTCAGCCAGGTCCCGCAGGAACTCGACCAGGCCGGGCTGGACGCCGTCCGCGAGGCGTTCGCCGCCGCCGCCGAACGGGCCGCCCGCGCGGGCTTCGACCTGCTCGAACTGCACTGCGCACACGGCTACCTGCTGTCCAGCTTCCTCTCCCCGCTGACCAACCACCGCACCGACGCCTACGGCGGCGACCTCGCCGGCCGGCTGCGCTTCCCCCTGGAGGTCCTCGACGCCGTACGCGCTGCCTGGCCCGCCGACCGTCCGCTGACCGTGCGCATCTCCGCCACCGACTGGGCGGAGGGCGGCATCACCTTCGACGACGTGCTCACCGCCGCCGCCGCGTTCGCCGCCCACGGCGCCGACGCGCTCGACGTGTCCACCGGCCAGGTGGTCGCCGACGAGGCACCCGACTACGGCCGGTCCTACCAGACGCCGTTCGCCGACCGCATCCGCAACTCCCTCGGCGTGCCCGTCGTCGCGGTCGGCGCCCTCTCCTCGTGGGACGACGTCAACTCGCTGCTGCTCGCGGGCCGCGCCGACCTCTGCGCGCTCGGCCGCCCCCATCTGTACGACCCGCAATGGACGCTGCACGCCGCCGCGGAGCAGGGCTACGAGGGCCCCGGCGCACCCTGGCCCTACCCCTACCGAGCGGGCCGCCGCCCCCCGCCCACCGGCCGTACCGACGCCCCGAAGCCCCGCCTCGCACTGTGAGGGTGCGCATGTCGGCCACGAGATGCGCACGGCGGGGCCGTGATCAAAGCGAAGGTCCTGCACGACTCCAGGCTGACGGCCGACGCCACGCCTGGAAGAGGTGAAGAAGGGCAAGACGATCGACCTTCGGTCTGAGCCTTTCGTCCCGGCTGGTTACCCGCCCGCCGACCGGCCAGCCGCCGCGTCCCCTCGCACCGGCAGCGCCCGGCCTGGGAGGAGCCGTGGGTGTTCTCGCGTGCTGTCCGACGGCGGGCTGCGGCTGGCTCCGCGGTCAGGAACGGCGTTCGACGCGGATGAGGGCGACACCCTGGTCCAGGTCGACCTCGGACACCGGGGGAGCGCCGTCACCCTCCTCGTCGCGGAGCATCGTCATCGTCTCCCGCTGCTGCAACTCGTGTTCCTTGCCGGGGAGCAGGCTGGCGTGCAGCATCTCGAACCCCGTCGCCGACACACGTCCCCCGCGGGCAGGGCCGAACCAGGGCAGGATGCCGGCCCGCCCGGCCCGCAGCATCAGCTGGTCGACGAACGCCACCGCCACCAGCAGGATGACCAGCCCCGGCAGCGTCATGAACACGATGAAACCGGTCATGTGTCCCTCCCGACCCCAGTCTGGTCCAGACCAGTGCGACGCACAACCGTCCGACCTCGATCAACCGTCCGACCTCGATCGGCTACGACCTCACCCATCGCCGCAGCTTCGCGGTGTTCTGCTCCTTCGACATCCGGGTTCCCGCGGTCTCGGCCGGGCTGGTCAGGAATGCCGAGATCGGAGTCCACCGGCGGCGCCCGCTCCGAGTCGTCCAGCTGACGGCGGGGAAGTCCGTGATTCCGGTGATGCGCTCCTTCTCGATCACCCTCGTCCGCAGGTAGCCGCGGATCGTCGCCGTGGTGCGGTCACACGTAACGCCGAGTCGGTATCCGCGAGCCGCGAGGCTGGTCGAGCCGATCACGGCGAGCCAGGCCACAAGTCGCTGGACGCCGCCCTCTGCCTGGACCGCGTAAGCGAGGCCTCCGACTGCCGGAAGAACGCCTAGGGCGCTGTTCGCCAGGCGGTTCGACATCGATGGAAACAACTCCATGACCCTCCTGTCCAGGAACCTCCACGGGTTGGTCCTCAGCGCTTGCTTCCGGACCGGACGACCTATGGCGGAAGGGTGTCAGACGTTAGGGTCGGCGAATACCCAAGGAGCCGGCAGTGGGGGGCGTGTGAGACAGGGGCGTTCGCTGCGTCTGAGAGCTGTCGGGCTGGCCTGTGTTCTGGCTGTTGGGAGCGGGTGCACCGGAGCGGAGCCGTCTTCGCCCGGTGCACAGATGTCTGCCGAGGCCCGGTCCTATCTCTCCGAAGCGCTGACCATCATGGAGGACAACGCCCTGCGTCGAGACGACGTCGACTGGGCGGACGTGCGACGGGCGGCTTTCGCGCAGGCCGGCAGTGCCAAGCGTCCGGTCGACACCCATCCGGCGGTCGAAGCGGCCCTGAGCGCGTTGGAAGACGGCCATAGCCGCTTCTACGATCCGGAGAGCGTCGCGAACTACCTGGAGGACGAGGCGCCTGTCCGCGTGCCGGTGGAGGGGCGTGCGCTGCCTGGCCGCGTGGGGTACTTGTCGCTTCCCGGCGTGCAGGGATCGGAGGAGGTCTCTCAGCAGTACGTGAGGGAAGGCCGGGCCGCCCTGGCGAAGGCCGATCGGCCGAAGGCATGTGGCTGGGTGGTCGATCTTCGCCGGAACCATGGTGGAAACATGTGGCCGATGCTGGCTGTCGTGGGCCCGGTTCTCGGCGACGGTGACGTCGGTGCTTTTGTCGATGCCCGCGGCAAGAAGCTCGTGTGGTCGATGGAGAGCGGGATTCCGCGACTTGACGGAGAGTCCACGGGTTGGGGGCCGAGCGATCCGATCGGAGAGGGAACGGCGCCAGTCGCCGTACTCGTCAACAGTTCCACGGCCAGCTCCGGTGAGGCGGTGGCGGTGGCCTTCCGCGGGCGTCCGGCTACGCGGTCCTTCGGAGAGGCCACTGCCGGTGTCCCCACCAGCAACAGGCCGCATCGACTGTCCGATGGGGCCGTCCTGAACCTGACCGTGGCCAAGGATGCTGACCGCACCGGCCGCACGTACGACGAGGCCATCCCACCCGACGAAGAAGTAGCCGACAACCATGGCCGAGGCAGCAGACAGGATCCGGTGATGGAGGCTGCGACAGCCTGGCTGTCCAGCCAGGCTGCCTGCGGGTAGGGCACAGCCGAGAACCCAAGGCCGCTGTGATCGGGTCCGAGGATCAGAAACACGCACTCCCAGCTCCGTCGTCGCGTGCAGGAGGATGCGGCACCCTGCCGTACAGCCCCGTACAGCCCCGTACAGCCCTGTACAGCCCGGTCCGTCACCGCCCCGGCGCGGTTCCGGGTGGGCACGACGTGGTCAGCGCCGCGGGTCGTCCCACCAGGGGTCGTCCGGGCCACGGCGATTCGCGACCACGGCCGCCACCGGCGGGATCAGCGCCGCCACCACGCACATCCCGACGGCCAGCGGCACCGAAACCAGCCGAACGAAGCCCCACGCGCAGACGAAGAGGACGACGCAGACCGCCATCAGCGCCAGGTAGCGGCGCCGCCGGCGCCCGTACGTGCGCCGCGGGACGCCGTCTCCGGAAGCGCCGGGCGGCCGGTCCGTCATGCCTCCAGGCTACGGCGCCGCACCTCGTCCAGCCGGGCGGCCGCGAACCGGGACGCGGCCGGCGCCAGCCGCTCGTGCAGGGCGGTGAACACCCGGGCCGAGCGGGCGCCCGGCCAGTCGCCGGGCAGCAGCGCCGCGGGCAGGCCCGGGTCGGCGTACGGCAGGCGGCGCCAGGCGTCCAGCGCCAGCAGGTGGTCGCGGTACGCCTCCTCCTCCGGTGTCCCGCGGCGCCGCGCCCAGGAGGCGAGCACCGGCTCGTGCACGGTGAGGAAGGCCCGGTGCAGCTCCGCGAGGGCGTCCAGGTCCCACCAGCGCGCCACCGCCTCGGAGGTCGGCTCGAACCCGGCGTGCACACCGCGGAACAGCACGACGTACGCGCTCAGTTCCAGCCGCTCCAGAGCGTGCCGGGTCTCCGCCTCCAGATGGGCGGGAGCCACCCACACCCCCGGTGCGGCGTTGCCGAAGCCCAGGCGCGCCAGCCGGGAGCGCAGCACGTGGCGGCGGCTGCGCTCGCTCTCCGGTACGGAGAACACCGCGAGCAGCCACTGCCCGTCGTGCCGGGTGTGCTGGTAGATGCGCCGGTCGCCGTCCTCCAGCAGCTGGCGGGCGGCCTCGGACGGCGCGTAGCCCGACTCACGGCTGCCGGACCGGTGCACGGTGAGCAGCCCGCGGCGCTTCAGACGTGACACCGCCGACCTGACCGCGGGTGCGTCCACGCCGACGTCCCCCAGCAGCCTGACCAGCGCGGCGATGGGGACCCGCCCGTCAGGGGTCAGTTCGCGGCCGTGGGCCCCGAAGAAGGTGACGATGAGGGACCCGGGACTCTGCTGCTCTGCCACGTGATCACTCTAGGGCGCGTCCCGCAGCCGGAAGCGCTGCAGCTTGCCCGTCGGGGTGCGCGGAAGGGACTGGGCGAAGACGAACTCCCGCGGGCACTTGAAGTAGGACATCTCGGCGAGCGTGAACTCCCGGAGCCGGTCCGCCGTCGCCGACCCGGGTGGGACGCCGTCACGCAGCACCACGTGCGCCACGACGCGCTGGCCCCGGCGGTCGTCGGCCCGTCCCACCACCGCGGCCTCCCGCACGTCCGGATGCCGCAGCAGAGCCTCCTCCACCTCGGGGCCGGCGATGTTGTGGCCGGCCGACACGATCATGTCGTCGGCCCGGGCCACGTACCGGAAGTAGCCGTCGGGCTCGCGGATGTAGGTGTCGCCGGTGAGGTTCCAGCCGTCCCGTACGTACTCCGCCTGGCGCGGGTCGGCGAGGTAGCGGCAGCCGACCGGGCCGCGGACCGCCAGCCGGCCCGGTTCGCCGTCCGGCACCTCGGCGCCGTCCGGGCCGACCACCCGTGCCCGGAACCCCGGTACCGGCACCCCGGTGGTGCCCGGCCGGGCCGCCTCGTCGGCTGCGGACAGGAAGATGTGCAGCATCTCGGTGGCCCCGATGCCGTTGATCAGCCGCAGACCGGTGCGCCGGTGCCAGTCGTGCCAGGTGGCCGCGGGCAGGTTCTCCCCGGCGGAGACGCAGCGGCGCAGCGACGAGACGTCGGCGCCGGGAAGGTGCTCCAGCATCGCCCGGTACGCCGTCGGGGCGGTGAACATCACCGACACCCGGTGCCGCCGCACGCCGTCCAGCAGTCCCGCGGCGCCGTCCCAGGGCGCGAGCACGGTGCGCGCCCCGACTCGCAGCGGGAAGACCAGCAGCCCGCCGAGGCCGAAGGTGAAGCCGAGCGGCGGACTGCCCGCGAACACGTCGTCGCCGGTGGGCCGCAGCACGTGGGCGGCGAAGGTGTCCGCGACGGCCAGCACGTCGCGGTGGAAGTGCATGCAGCCCTTGGGGCGGCCGGTGGTCCCTGAGGTGAAGGCGATCAGCGCCACGTCGTCCGCGGCGGTGGGCACGGCGGTGAACCCGTCCGGCTTCGCGGCGGCCAGCGCCAGCAGGTCGCCGGGTCCGGCGCCGCCGTAGGCCGTCACCCGCAGTCCGTCCACCCCGGCCGCGTACAGCTCCGTCAGCGAGCGGCTGTCGCACAGCGCGTGCCCGACCCGGGCCAGTTCGCACACCGTGCGCAGCTCGGTCCGCCGCTGCGCGTCGAGCACGGTCACCGCGACCGCGCCGGCCTTCATCACCGCCAGCCAGCACGCGGCCAGGTACGGCGAGGTGGGGCCGCGCAGCAGCACCCGGTTGCCCGGCACCACGCCCAGGTCCTCGGTGAGCACCCGGGCGATGCGGTCCACCCGCTCGCGCAGCTCGCCGTACGACCAGGTGCCGCCCCGCGCGTCCACCACCGCGACGCGGTCGCCGCCCAGCCGTTCCGCGGTGGCGTCCAGCAGCTCCGTGCCGCAGTTGAGCCGGTCTCCCCTGGGCAGCCACGGCTCGTCCAGCAGCAGCCGCGGCCACTGCTCCGGTGGCGGCAGGTGGTCGCGGGTGAAGGAGTCCACGTGTGCTGAGCGGCTGAGCTGCATGGCGGGTTCTCCCCTTGCGGCGGTACCGAGAAGGGTGGTTCCGGGCGTGCCGATGTGCTGATGAGCGTAGCGTGATGGTGACGACAGTCAACGGTCCGCGATAGTGGAGGTGGGCGGTGCCCGCATTCGCCCTGACGCCGGAGCAGACGGCCTGGTGCGCCGAACTCAGAACCCTGGCAGCGGAGCGGCTGGGGCCGATCGCCCGTTCCGGCACGCCGGGGACCGTCAACCGGCCCCTGGTCGCCGCCCTCGGCGAGCTGGGCCTGCTGCGGCGCCTCTTCCCCGCCCGGGCGCTCGACCTGTGCCTGCTGCGAGAGTCGCTCGCGCACGGCTGCACCGAGGCGGAGACGGCCCTCGCCCTGCAGGGACTGGGCGCCACCCCGGTGCAGCTCGCCGGGACGCCCGAGCAGCAGGACCGGTGGTTGCCCGCCACCGCGGAGGGCCGTGCCGTCGCGGGCTTCGCCCTGAGCGAGCCCGACGCCGGATCCGACGCGGCGGCCCTCACCCTGGCGGCCCGCCCCGCCGGCGCCGGCTGGCGCCTCACCGGCACCAAGACCTGGATCTCCAACGCCCCGGCGGCCGACTTCTACACCGTCTTCGCCCGCACCACCGCGGACGCCGGGTCCCGGGGTGTCACCGCGTTCCTTGTCCCCGCCGACCGGGACGGCCTCACGGGCACCCCCCTGGACATGCTGTCCCCGCACGCCCTGGGCACCCTGGAGTTCCAGGACGTCCCCGTGGGGGAGGCGGACGTGCTCGGCGAACCCGGCGGCGGCTTCGCCGTCGCGATGCGCACCCTGAACCTGTTCCGGCCCAGTGTGGGCGCCTTCGCTGTCGGCATGGCTCAGGCAGCCCTCGACGCCGCCCTCGCCCACGCGGGCCGGCGGCGGGCGTTCGGCGGCGTGCTGCGCGACCTCCAGTCGGTCTCCCACCGGCTCGCGGAGATGGCCACCCGCACCGAGTCCGCACGGTTGCTGGTGTACGCCGCCGCAGCCGCGTACGACCGGGGCGACGCCGACGTGGTGCTGCGCGCGGCCATGGCCAAGCTCCACGCCACCGAGACCGCCCAGTACGTCGTCGACCACGCGGTCCAGATCCACGGCGCCGCGGCACTGGAGCGCGGGCACCTGCTGGAGCATCTCTACCGCGAGGTGCGCGCACCCCGCATCTACGAGGGCGCGACCGAGGTCCAGCGGTCGATCATCGCGAAGGAGCTGTACCGGTGACCCCCGACGCCGAACCCGCCCCCCAGCCGGACCCGCCGCGTCCGCCGGCCGCCGCACTGGACCGGATCAACCCCCCGGAACTCGCGCCTCCCGTCGGCTTCACCCATGCGGTCAGCGCCACCGGCACCCGCCTGGTGCTGCTGGCCGGTCAGACCGCGCTGGACGGGGCGGGCCGCATAGTCGGCGACGACCTGCCGGCCCAGTTCGAGCGGGCGCTGCACAACCTGCTCACCGCGCTCGCCGCCGCGGGCGGCGGCCCGGAGCACCTGGCGCGGGTCACCGTCTACACCACCGACGTGGCCGGCTACCGGCGGAACGCCGCCGAGTTGGGCCGTGTCTGGCAGCGCGCGGCTGGCCGCCGCTACCCGGCGATGGCCCTCGTCGGTGTCGTCCGCCTCTGGGACGACACCGCGCTGGTGGAACTCGACGGCATCGCCGTCCTGCCCTGACCGCCCGCGCCCACCCCGTGTCGATCCCGGGCCCGACCGCGACGACCGGGCACAGCTTCACCCCCGGCAGTCGGGCCCGGCTCCCGACCCGCCCGTGGACCCCGTAGCCAGACTCTGCACCTCCGCGTACCCGGGTACAGGCTGCGGAGGCGCGTCGGTGTGGCCTACCGCCCAGGCCACGTCCACCGCGCGCTGCAGCGCGGCCCGGGACAGCAGAGACCCGGTGCTGACACGCGCGACGCCCCATTCGGCCAGCTGCGCGGCGGACGGCCCGCCGGGGGAGTGGAGCACGTTGAGCGGCACCGGGAGTGAGCCGGTCAGAGCCGTGACGGTGTCCTGGTCCTTCACCCCGGGCACGAACAGGCCGTGCGCGCCGGCCCGCACGTAGCGCTCCGCCCGGTCCAGGGCGGCACGGACGGTGGGCGCGGCGCGCAGCCAGTGGGTGTCGGTGCGCGCGTTGACGAAGACGCCCGGGGCGGCCTCCCGAACGGCGGTGATCTTGTCCGCGTGCAGTTCGGGGTCGGAGAGTGACCCGTCGGCGCGCCCGTCCTCCAGGTTGACGCCGACCACACCCGCGGCGGCCAGCTCCGACACCGTCGCCGCCACCTCGGCCGGGTCGTCGCTGAACCCGCCCTCCACGTCCACACTGACCGGCACCGGCAGTGCGGCCAGCAGCCTGCCGAGCCGGACCGTGACCTCTCTGGCTGCTCCCGTGCCGTCCGGCAGGCCCGCACCCGCTGCGACGCCCAGGCTGGTGGTGCCTATCGCGGCGAAACCCCGGCGGTGCAGCGCGGCGGCCGAGGCGTGGTCCCAGGCGCTGGGCAGCAGCAACGGGTGGCCGGGCCGGTGCAGGGCGCGGAACGTCTCAGCTCGGGACAGGGAGGTCATCGGCGGTGCCTTCGGGTCGTCGCGGCATGCTCTGCTGCCCCGATCCTGCCCGCCGCCTCTGACATCGCCCAGGCCACCGCGCACCGGCCCGTACCGCCCGCCCCAGCCCGGAACGACTGGGGCAGAAGCATGAACGAGCCCGATCCTGTTCTCGGCGATCGGTGAAATCTACCCCGACCGTAGTAGACATGTGAGGCGGGCCTGGTTAGGGTTTCCGCGTGCGGCAGCCGGCTCTGCCGGTGGGCCCGGGGTCTCACCCGGGTGGTGCCCCGTCCGGAACGTCGAACGGGGGCTACCGCACGTATCAGTTCCCGCCCACGCCGAAGAGGAACGAGGAGTGGACGCCATCCGGATCGCCTGAGCGGCGCAGCGTTGCGCTCGGGTACCGCAGCCCGCCCAGGACGGCGGTCTCGGCCGCGCGACGGTGATCCGGGCACCGCCCGCCCCTGCGGCGGCGGTGCGCAGTACGGACGGCGCGCAGCGCCGGCAGGCGGCGTCCCCCTCGAGTCCGGTGCCGCACGGCACCGGGCCCTCGACGCGTCCCACCAGAGGTACCAGTGCCCCCCAGGACCCACCAGCAGGCCGCCGACCCTTTCGACGACGACGACTATCCCGCCTACACCATGGGCCGGGCCGCCGAAATGATCGGTGCCACCCCCGCCTTCCTCCGCGCCATCGGTGACGCGCGGCTCATCACTCCGCTGCGCTCGCAGGGCGGACACCGCCGCTACTCGCGCTACCAGCTCCGGATCGCCGCCCGCGCCCGTGAACTCGTGGACGCGGGAACCCCCGTGGACGCCGCCTGCCGCATCGTCATCCTGGAGGACCAGCTGGAGGAGGCGCTGCGGCTCAACGAGCAGCTGCGCGGGCCTTCCCGTGTCGATGCCGAAGCCGACGCCTAAGGCGACGCGTGGAGCCGGGCCGGCATCCCGCGACTCCTGCGCGAGGGCCTGGCCGCCCGGCGACACGCCCGGCGGTCAGGTTCCGCCGCTCACCTGTTGCGTCTGGGTTCAGAGCCGCCTGGCAGCCGGGAGTCCGCCGGGCCGCAGGAGCGTGCGGGCCCACCGTTCTGGGCCCGTCGCCCGTGAACTGCCCTGCGCGTGCATGGATATCTGTCATCGCGCGGGTAGAATTCAGACTAATCAGCGGAGAAGATTCTTGTTCCCGCGAGTGGCGTGAGGAAGCCCACCGCGCTCATCCGCTCTCACCGTGCTACTGTCGATCTCAGTTGCAGTTGTGGTTCCCAAAGACTTCAAGTGCTCGCACCGGTTCTCCATTCCGGTGGGTGCACTTTTGTATTTCCGGTACTTGTTTCCGGAGGGGGCAATCATCGCGGCGACGCGGAGTCCGCACAGTGCGGTCTCCGGGCACTGCCCCGAAGGAGAATTGATATGGCTACCGGTACCGTGAAGTGGTTCAACGCCGAAAAGGGTTTCGGCTTCATCGAGCAGGACGGCGGCGGCGCTGACGTCTTCGCCCACTACTCCAACATCGTTGCGCAGGGCTTCCGTGAGCTCCAGGAAGGCCAGAAGGTCAACTTCGACGTCACGCAGGGCCAGAAGGGCCCGCAGGCCGAGAACATCACTCCTGCCTGACGCTGACGCGTAACACAGCAGCTGGGGCCCGCACCTTGGGTGCGGGCCCCAGCTCGCTGCTTTTTGGCCTCCGGAGGGCCGAGGGCCGCCACGACGGCGGCGACCGGCGGCGCAGCGCGCCGCCCCGCGGCTGGCACGTCTGCGCCCGCCCCGGCCCCGGAGGCCCGGCAGCACGACCGCCCCACACGGCGCGGTCGGCGCCACTCTCCCTTTCGAACACCGGGCTGCGGCTTGCCGCCCGGCTTCGTTCTTCATTTGTCCGGCTCGTTCTTGCGGCTCCTCTTGCGGCTCACCACCGCCGAGAGAGTTCCTCGATACGTGCCGCATCGAGGAAAGGTTCTGCATGAACCGCAGCACTCGCACGAACGACCGCTACTCCCGCACCCGCTCGGGCGGCTCGTCCGGCTCCGGCCGCAGCCGGTTCGGCGCCCAGCCCCAGAGTCGCTCCGGCGGCTCCGGTCGCTCCGGTGGCTCCAGCCGCTTCGGCCGGCGCCCGTCCGCCCCGCAGGGTGAGTTCGCTCTCCCGGTGACGACCACGCCCGCACTCGACCCGGTCGCGTCCTTCGCGGACCTGGAGATGCCGGCGGCGCTGATGAAGACGCTCACCAGCCTCGGCATGGTCGAGCCGTTCCCCATCCAGGCCGCCACGCTGCCCAACTCGCTGGCCGGTCGCGACGTGCTCGGCCGGGGCCGCACCGGCTCGGGCAAGACGCTCGCCTTCGGCCTGGCGCTGCTCGCCCGGACCGCCGGTCAGCGCGCCGAGCCCCGTCAGCCGCTCGGCCTGGTCCTCGTGCCCACCCGCGAGCTTGCCCAGCAGGTCACCGACGCGCTCACCCCCTACGCCCGTGCGCTGCACCTGCGGCTCACCACGGTCGTCGGCGGCATGTCCATCGGCCGCCAGGCCGGTGCGCTGCGCGGTGGCGCCGAGGTCGTCGTGGCCACGCCGGGTCGGCTGAAGGACCTCATCGACCGGGGTGACTGCCGCCTCAACCAGGTCGCCATCACCGTGCTCGACGAGGCCGACCAGATGGCCGACATGGGCTTCATGCCGCAGGTCACCGCCCTGCTGGACCAGGTGCGCCCGGAGGGGCAGCGCATGCTGTTCTCGGCCACCCTGGACCGCAACGTGGACCTGCTGGTCCGCCGCTACCTGACCGACCCGGTGGTCCACTCGGTGGACCCCTCCGCCGGTGCGGTGACCACGATGGAGCACCACGTGCTGCACGTGCACGGCGCCGACAAGCACGCCGTGACCACGGAGATCGCCGCGCGCGACGGCCGGGTGATCATGTTCCTGGACACCAAGCACGCGGTGGACCGCCTCACCCGCGACCTGCTCAACTCCGGTGTGCGGGCCTCGGCCCTGCACGGCGGCAAGTCGCAGCCGCAGCGCACCCGCACGCTGGACCAGTTCAAGAACGGCCTGGTCAACGTGCTGGTCGCCACCAACGTCGCCGCCCGCGGCATCCACGTGGACAACCTGGACCTGGTCGTCAACGTGGACCCGCCCAGCGACCACAAGGACTACCTCCACCGCGGCGGGCGCACCGCCCGTGCGGGTGAGTCCGGCAGCGTCGTGACGCTGGTCCTGCCCAACCAGCGCCGCGACATGACGCGCCTCATGATGGACGCGGGCATCACGCCCTCCAGCGCCCAGGTCCGCTCCGGCGAGGCCGAGCTGAGCCGCGTGACCGGTGCCCGTGCGCCGTCCGGCGTGCCGGTGACCATCACGGTGCCGGTGGCGGACCGCCCCAAGCGCAGCGCCTCCTCCTCGCGGGGCCGGCGCAGCCGCCCCTCGCAGGCCCGTCGCCGCACCACCGCTACCGGCGCAGCCTGACCAGAGGCTGAGCAGCCGCCGCCCGGCACCACCGGGCGGCGGAACCCGCTCACACCACCGACGGCAGACGCCACCGGCCCTGAGGGCCGGTGGCGTCTGCCGTTTCCCGTGGTGCCGTGCGGGACTCAGGCGTCGATGATCACGGGGATGATCATCGGGCGGCGGCGGTACGTGCGGAACGCCCAGTTGCCCACCGAGCGGACGATGAGCTGCTCCAGCTGCACCGCGTCGCCCACGCCCTCCTCGGCGGCCTTGGCCAGCGTCTTCTCGATCACCGGCACCACGCCGGCGAAGGTGTCCTCGCTGTGCACGAAGCCGCGGGCCAGGAAGTCCGGGGGCTCCACCAGGGCGCCGGTGTCCGCGTCGACGATGGCGACGACGGTGATGACACCCTCCTCCGCGAGGTTGCGGCGGTCCTTCAGCGACGCCTCGGTGGCGCCGCCGACGGTCATGCCGTCGACGTAGACGTACCCGGCCGGGACCTTGCCGGTGATGGACGCCCGGCCGTCGACCAGGTCCACCACCACTCCGTCCTCGGCGAGCAGCACGTTGTCGCGGTCCACGCCGGTGCGGACGGCGAGGTCGCCGTTGGCCTGGAGGTGGCGCCACTCGCCGTGCACGGGCATCACGTGGCGCGGACGCACGATGTTGTAGCAGTACACCAGCTCGCCCGCGCTGGCGTGGCCCGAGACGTGCACCTTGGCGTTGCCCTTGTGTACGACGTTGGCACCCCAGCGGGTGAGCCCGTTGATGACCCGGTAGATGGCGTTCTCGTTGCCGGGGATGAGCGAGCTGGCCAGCAGGACGGTGTCGCCCTTGCCGATGCGGATCATGTGGTCGCGGTTGGCCATTCTGGACAGCGCGGCCATCGGCTCACCCTGAGAGCCGGTGCAGACGAGCGCGACCTTCTTCTCCGCGAGCTTGTCGAGCGCCTTGGTGTCCACCACCAGCCCCTGCGGCACCTTCAGGTAACCAAGATCACGGGCGATGCCCATGTTGCGCACCATCGACCGGCCGACGAACGCCACCTTGCGGCCGTGTTCGTGTGCGGCGTCCAGCACCTGCTGGATGCGGTGCACATGGCTGGCGAAGCTGGAGACGATCACCCGCCGGGGCGCGGTGCGGAACACCTGCTCGATCGCGGGCACCAGATCGCGCTCGGATGTCGTGAAGCCGGGCACCTCCGCGTTGGTCGAGTCGGTGAGGAACAGGTCCACGCCCTCCTCGCCGAGCCGGGCGAAGGCACGCAGGTCGGTGATGCGCTCGTCCAGCGGGAACTGGTCCATCTTGAAGTCGCCGGTGTGCAGCACCAGCCCGGCCGCGGTGCGCAGCGCGACGGCGAGGCCGTCGGGAATGGAGTGGTTGACGGCGACGAACTCGCAGTCGAACGGTCCGAAACTGCGGCGGTCGCCCTCCTTGACCTGCACCTTTCGCGGCTTGATGCCGTGTTCCTTGAGCTTGCCGTCAAGGAAGGCCAGCGTCAGCCTGGAGCCGACCACGGGGATGTCGGCCCGCTCGCGCAGCAGGTAGGGCACACCGCCGATGTGGTCCTCGTGGCCGTGCGTGAGGACCACGGCGACCACGTCGTCCAGGCGGTCCCTGATGGCGGTGAAGTCGGGGAGGATGACGTCCACCCCGGGCTGGTGCTCCTCGGGGAACAGCACACCGCAGTCGACGATGAGGAGCTTGCCGTCGTGTTCGAAGACGGTCATGTTGCGACCGATCTCGCCCAGCCCGCCGAGGGGAATGACCCGCAGCCCTCCGGCGGGCAGTCGCGGCGGCGGTCCGAGTGTGGGATGGGGATGACTCATGCGACGACGCTACCGGAGAGTCCCACCCGTCCCCCACTCCCCACCTGCACTCGGCGGCACACAGGTCAGCGGGACGGGTGACGCCGCACCGCCACCGGCCTCCCCGCAGCGTGTCCCTCGCGCCGGAAGTCGCACCCCCGCGGGTGGAACCGGACGCTCCGGCCGCCGGGCCCCAGGGCGGTTTTCGGCCAACGCGGCGGCGGTGCGCGGCCCTCGTCGGCCACCGTGGCCGGAGACGGCCGCGGCGGCCCGTCACCGTGCGCGGCGTGCGCCGTAGCACGCCGCACCCAGCGGCTTGTCGGAGAAACCATGCCGAACCGCGCGTCTCGGCCCTGCGGCTGCCGCGTCCCGCAACACCGGCCCGGCCGGGGCGAGCGGCGCGGCCGGGTGGCGTGCGTCCCGGGGGTGGCACCCCGCCCCGCCCGTCCCCGCCGGGGCGTCACGAGGTCGGCCAGGACGAGGCTGTTTTTGCCATTGAATGATCAATAGCCTGGGGCGCGTTGCCTGATACCGACCGAGGGAGCTCCATGTCCACCGCGCAACAGGTCCCCGACATACTCTCCCCGGAGTTCGCCGCGAACCCCTATCCGGCCTACCGGATCATGCGCGAGCACGCACCGATGATCTGGCACGAGGCCACCAGCAGCTGGATCGTCTCGCGCTACGAGGACGTCGAACGCGTCTTCAAGGACAAGCAGAACGAGTTCACGACCGACAACTACGACTGGCAGGTCGAACCCGTCCACGGCAAGACGATCCTCCAGCTCAGCGGACGTGAACACGCCGTGCGCCGGGCCCTCGTCGCCCCCGCCTTCCGGGGCAGCGACCTCCAGCAGAAGTTCCTGCCGGTCATCGAGCGCAACTCGCGGGAACTGGTCGACGCCTTCCGCCACACCGGCGCCGTCGACCTCGTCGAGGACTACGCCACCCGCTTCCCCGTCAACGTCATCGCAGACATGCTGGGCCTGGACAAGGCCGACCACGCCCGGTTCCACGGCTGGTACACCACCGTCATCGCCTTCCTGGGCAACCTCGCCGGTGATCCCCAGGTCGCCGCCGCCGGGGAGCGTACCCGCGTCGAGTTCGCCGAGTACATGATCCCCATCATCCAGCAGCGCCGCGACAGCCTGGGCGACGACCTGCTGTCCACACTCTGCCGCGCCGAGGTCGACGGGGTGCGGATGAGCGACGAGGACATCAAGGCATTCTGCAGCCTGCTGCTCGCGGCGGGCGGCGAGACCACCGACAAGGCCATCGCCAGCATCTTCGCCAACCTGCTGACCCATCCCGAGCAGCTCGCCGCCGTACGGGAGGACCGCAGCCTCATCGCCCGCGCCTTCGCCGAGACGCTGCGGTTCACCCCGCCGGTCCACATGATCATGCGGCAGACGGCCCGCGAGGTGGAGCTGAGCGGCGGCACGATACCCGCGGGCGCCACCGTCACCTGCCTCATCGGCGCGGCCAACCGGGACGAGCAGCGCTACCGGGACCCGGACCGCTTCGACATCCACCGCGACGACCTGACCACCACCACCGCGTTCTCCGCAGCCGCCGACCACCTCGCGTTCGCGCTCGGGCGGCACTTCTGCGTCGGTGCCCTGCTGGCCAAGGCCGAGGTCGAGATCGGCGTCGACCAGCTGCTCGACGCCATGCCCGACCTCCGGCTGGCCCCGGGCTTCGAGCCGACCGAGGAGGGCGTCTTCACCCGCGGCCCGCAGTCCCTGCCGGTCGTGTTCACCCCCGTCACCTCCTGACGAGCGCCCACCGTCCGGTGCCCCGGTCCGGCAGCCCCGCTGGGGCCGCCGGACCGGGCCGGCTCAGTGCACGACCGGGGTGAACTCCACCGGCAGCGCCGTCAGCCCGCGCATCCAGATCGACGGCCGCCAGGTCAGCTCCTCCGGCTCGACCGCCAGCACCACGTCCGGCAGCCGCTCCAGCAGCGTTTCCACCGCGGTCCGCGCGATCACGTCCGCCAGTAGCGGCGCCGGGTAGGGGCAGCGGTGCTCGCCGTTACTGAAGGACAGGTGCGCGGAGTTCTCCGCGCCCACATGCGAGTCCGGCCAGATCTGCGGGTCGGTGTTCGCCGCCGCCAGCCCCAGCACCAGGCAGTCACCGGCCCGGATGTGCCGCCCGCCCAGCTGGGTGTCCCGCACCGCCCAGCGGCCGATGAAGTTCTGGGTCGGCGTGTCCAGCCACAGCACCTCGTTGAGCGCCTGACCGACACTGAGCCGGCCCCCGGAGACGTTCAGCGCGAACCGGTCGTCGGTCAGCAGCAGCCGCAGCGTGTTGCAGATCCAGTTCGCCGTCGGCTGCTGTGCCGCGGCGATGATCGAGATCAGGTCCTGCACCACCTCCTCGTCGGTCAGCTCCGCCGGGTGCAGCAGCATGTGCGAGGTGACGTCCGCTCCCGGCAACTGGCGCTTGTCCTTGACGAGCTGCTGGATGCGCTCCTGCACCCGCACATACGCCGCGACTGGGTCGTCGCCCTCCCCGGCGTCCAGCGACATGCGCAGGTCGCGCACCAGGTCCTCGGTGTCCTCCGCGCCGGAGGGCATGCCGCACATCTGGACCGCCGCCCGCATCGGCAGCGCGTGCGCGAAGGAACCCATCAGCTCCGCCCGGCCGCTGCCGGCGAACGCGTCGATCAGCTGGTCGGCGAGCAGCCGGCACTCGTGGGCCAGCTCGAACTGGTCCACCGTCTCCAGCGCCTCGGTGATCACCCCGGCCCGCCGCTGGTGCTCGTCGCCCTCGGTGAACAGCACCGACGGCTGGTAGCCGACGAACGGCATGAGCGGCCAGTCCGGCGGGATCGCGTCCCACTGGTTCCACCGGCGCGAGTCCCGGGCGAACAGCTGGTCCTGACTGGTGACGTAGCTGACCTCGGGGTACCCCAGCACCAGCCAGGCGGGCACGTCCCCGTCCAGCAGCACCGGGGCCACCGAGCCGTGCTCCCGGCGCAGAGTGCGGTACAGCTCGGACGGCGCCTGCTGGTACTCCAGCCCGCTCAGCCGCACCGCCCCCGCGTGCGCGGGGCAGCCCGGGGGCGCGTCCTGCTCGGTGGAGGAGCCGGTGGGGTCGGTCACGGTGTCATCTCCCGGGCCATGGCCAGTTCGTACAGGTGGTCCACGAGGGTGATCAGGACGTCCTTGCCCGACGACCTGACCCGTGCGTCGCAGTCGATCAGCGGCACGTGCTCGGGCAGCGCCAGAGCCTGCCTTATCTCCTCCAGCGAGTGCGCGGAGGCGTCGTCGAACCGGTTGACCGCCACCACGAACGGGGTGCGGTGATGCTCCAGCCGGTCGATCGCGTACCAGGAGTCGCTCATCCGGCGGGTGTCGACGAGCACCACCGCGCCGAGGGTGCCGGAGAACAGCCGGTCCCACAGGAACCAGAACCTCTCCTGGCCCGGCGCGCCGAACAGGTACAGCACCATGCGCTCGTTGAGGCTGATGCGCCCGAAGTCGAAGGCCACCGTCGTCGTGGTCTTCGAAGCCACCGCGGAGGTCTCGTCGACCCCCACACCGGCCTGCGTCATCACCTCCTCGGTGTTCAGCGGCCGGATCTCGCTGACCGAGCGGACCAGGGTGGTCTTGCCCACCCCGAACCCACCCACCACGACGATCTTCAGCCCCGTCTCGGCGGCGTCGTCCAGCGGTGTCCGGCCCGGTAGCTCAGAGGTTGCGGAGTCCATGCAGCACCTCCTTCAAGAGGTCGGAATCGGGCATCGAGGCGACCGACCGCGCCGCGCGCGGCTGACGGGCGGTGATCTTCCCGGTCAGCAGGAGGTCGCTCAGCAGGATTCGCACCACGGTGATGGGCAGCTTCAGCTCGGCGGCGATCTCCACGACGGCGGTGGGATGCCGGCACATGTCCAGGATCCGCACGTGCTCACCCTGCATGCCGGGCGACGCCTCGGACTCGCGGACGATCAGCGTGACCAGGTCGAAGGTGCCGTCGTCCGACCGGCTGCGGCCACCCGTGACGGTGTACAGCCGGTCTGGATCGCCGGTGTCCACCGGCCTGCGCTTCACGAGGGCAGGCCTTCCTGCGGTGCCGTCCGCGGCTCCGCCCGCAGGTGCTCACCGATCTGCTCGACCAGCTCGGTCATCTGGTGGCCGACGACACTCGGGTCCGCGCCCTCGTCCGCGACCACTCCCAGATGAGCGCCGTCCCCGGCCTCGACGATGAACAGCAGGCCGCCGTGGAACTCCGTCATGGAGTGCCGCACACCCCCCGAACCGCTGCCGAACTCCACCGAGGCGCCCTGCGCGAGGGCCTGGATGCCCGAGCAGATGGCCGACAGCTGGTCCGCCTGGTCCAGGGAGAGCGCGCCGCTCCAGCAGAGCTTCAGGCCGTCACGCGAGAGCACAAGGGCGTGCCGGGTGCCGGGTGTGCGTTCCAGCAGGCTCTCAAGGAGCCAGGTCAGGCTGTTGTCAGTGGTCTGCATGGTGTGCGTGGGACAGACGGGCGCCGTGGAAGCGGCTGTCTGCCCGTGCCTCCAATCTGACTTTTCTCGTGCGTGGAAGTAGGGCGGGCAACCCCGGGTGCGCCCTGTGGAAGCTTGTGGTGCCGCTAGTCGTGCGGCGGTGCGTCGTCCGGCTCCGCCGCCGCGGTGTCACCCGACGCGTTCCGCCCCCGGTGGAACGCGCCGAACTGGGTTCCCGCGTCCCGGCCGGCCTGCGACGGCCGGATGGGACGGGCGGGCGGCTCGGGCCGCTGCGCCCGCTCGTGCCCGGCGGACGCCATCGTCCGGCCCGGCGGACGCACCGGCAGGCCGCCGGGCGTCTGCGAGCCGGCGTCCTGCGCGGGCAGTCGCGGCTCGGTCGTCTCCGCGCGCGGCGCGGGCTGCGGCTGCGGCACCCGCTGCGGCAGCGGCTCGACGGCCCGCTCCGCGGGCGCCGCCGGGGCTGCTGCCTGCGCCGCGGGCTCCGCCACGCGTGCTGCGGGCGCGGTCACCGGCTGCCGGTGCGGCTGCAGGTGCGGCGCGACGCGCTGCTGGGCCAGCAGCTGCGGCGGGAACAGCACCACCACGCCGGTGCCGCCGCGCGAGGACGGCCGGAAGTTGACACCGATGTCGTACTTGGCGGCCAGCCGTCCGACGACGGCCAGTCCCAGGCGGGTGCCCTGGAGGGCCGCCAGGTCGGTCACCCGGCCGGAGACCGACTCCTCGGCCCGGCGCATCGCCGCGGCGGCCATCTTCAGGCCGCTGTCCTCGATGGTGACCACGATGCCCGCGGTGCGCTCCTCGACGTAGACGTGCACCTCGTCGATGGGCGGCGAGAAGTTCGCGGCGTTGTCCATCAGTTCGGCGAGCAGGTGCATCACACCCTCGGCCGCGAACCCGGCGATCGCCGCGGTGCTTGAGCAGTGCAGCCGGACCCGCTGGTAGGCGGCGATGCGGCCGACCGCGCCGCGCAGGATGCTCTCCATGCCGATCGGCTTGTTCCACGCCCGGCTCGTCCGGCCGCCCATCAGCAGGGCCAGACGGTCCGTCATCAGGCCCAGCTGGGAGGTGTTGTGGTCAAGGCGCAGCAGGTCGCCGAAGACCTCCTCGCCGTGCCGGTCCTGCATCTCGCGCAGGTCGGCGAGCATGTTGACGGCCTTCGCCTGCACCCGGCTCAGTGCCTTGGCGCTCGCCGCCTGGGCGGCCGAGGCGCGCCGCTCACTGACCGCGAACTCCCGGACGACGGTTTCGACCAGGACGCGGACCCGCTCGTCCTCCGGGCACTCCACCCCGGCCAGCACGGTGTTCGCGGACGACCCCCTGCGCAGGATCTCCAGTGCGCTCGGCAGGGTCTGCGTGGTCAGCCGGTCGAGCTCCCCGGCCAGGTACGCCTCCTGGCGCCTGGCGGCTTCGGCCGCGGCGACCGCGGACGCCGCACGGTCCTCCCCGGCGGCCAACTCGGTGGCGAACGACTGCAGCACGCGGCGCAGCGACCCGTCCGAGGGTGACTGGTTGCCGCTCAGCGCCTCACCGGCGCTCGCCCCGTCGCGCAGGCGCTTGACGACCGCCGGCATCGTGACGTGCACCAGGTGGGCGGTCTCGGCCTCGTGCCGCGACCACTGGGCCTGCAGCGATTCGGCTCGTTCATGGGCGGACACCGCGTCCCGGCGGGCGCGTTGCACGCCCACGGCGGCTATCAGCACGGCGGCGACCAGGCACGCCCACGCACCCAGCACCACCGCCAGGACCCAGCCGCGGGACGCGGCCGGGGCGGCGGCGACCACCGCGCCGCCGACTGCTCCCACCGCCACCAGCAGGACCAGGGGTACGGCGAACGATAGGCGCCGTGCCGCAGTCGTCCGGCGCGGGCGGGAGGTGACAGGCACTGACATTCCGCGGTCCCTCGGTCGTGAGTGCGGTGCGTTCCAGGAGGGAGCCGCCGATCTGTGCGACACGGCATGGTCGGATGCCGGCCCTCGAACAGAACGTGATCTTCCGGCCCCTCGTATGGCGCTCATGCTAGTCACGTCGGAGGGCGTGAACCCGCCGACCGCGACCCGCGATCCGCACAATGGAGGACTTCGTCGTGAACTCGCCCTCGACGCGGAACAGCGTGGTATTGGCCACCGCGGCACGAGTCCCGCCCTACCTGCCCGTACGCTGACCGGACCCCTTCTGCTGCCTGCCCGCACGGGCCCGCTGCTGCCCACTCGCGGACGCAACTGGTCCTGTGGGTGGTGGATTTCAGCCAACCGGGGGAAGTGCCGCCGTCACATGACCGCCTGGTGTCCCACGACACCGGCGACACGATGAGCGCTGAACGGGCAGGGGAGTCCGGAAGCCGGCGGTGCCGGTTCCGGCCCCGCTGCCGAGCCCGCCCAGGGGAAGCGGACCGGTCGGCCGGACAGCGGACCGTGGTTCACGATCGCCGCACTGCCTTGAGGTAGGAGGCTGCGAGTTGGTCGGTCCTGTCGGCGGACCCGCCCAGGCGGTGGATGAAGATCCATTCCCCGCCGGGGAAGGCGCCGGCGAACGTGGAGGCGTGGCGGGTGCCTCCGTTGTGCCAGAGCAGCTTCCCGGCGCGCTGCCAGGTGGGTGCGGGGTCGCCGAGCACCCGGTCCACGATCAGTCGGGTGAGCAGGGCCGCCGCGCCCGCGGAGGTGGCCCACATCCCTCCCGCGGGCAGGATGGCGCCGTCCAGGGTCCACGTCCTGCGGCTGCGGCGAAGGAACCCCGTGGCCCTCAGGGCGCGGTCCGGGGGTGGATGGGCGGCGAAGTGATCGGCGAGGCCGAGAGGGGACAGCACCCGCTCGCGGACGAGCTGCTCGTAGGGCTGCCGGTCGGCGGCGGCCAACGCGGCGCCGAGGACGGCGTATCCGAAGTTGGAGTACTCCTGGCTGCGCCCCGGTTCGCCGACGAGGAGGACGTCGAGCCGGGGGATGAGTCCGTCCAGCGCGTGCTCGGTGAAGGAGCGGTAGGGATCACGGAACCGCGCGGTGCCAGGAGGGAGTCTGGGCAGGCCGGACGTGTGGTCGAGCAGGTGGCGCAGGGTGATCCCGGTGGGCGGTGTGCGCGTGAGCCAGCGCTCCAGGGGGTCGTCCAGGGCCAGTGTTCCCTCGGCGGCCAACCGCATCGCCGCGGTACCGGTGAGGACCTTGGTGAGCGAGCCGATCTCCACGAAGGCGTCGGGGTCATGGCCGCCGACAGTTCGTGAGGCCTGTATGCCAGGGCTGGAGAGGATGCACATGGGCACTGTGCGCATCACTTCTCCTCCCTCATCAGAGCCCTGCTCGCGAAGGGATACGCCAGTAGGTATCCGGCACCCACGCACCCGGCTGCCCCGGTGAACCACCACAGAAGGGTCGCTGTGGACGGCTGCGCGAGGTGCCGGGCGAGAGTGGAGACGACAAGGCCCGCGAGGACGGCGGTGACCGCGCAGGAGACCAGGTAAGCGCGCCGGGTCTTCACTTCCTCGGGGAGGAAGTAGGAGACTAACTCGGCCAGAAGCATCACGTGAGCGAGTCCTCTTTCTGCTGTCGCGACGAGCAAAGGGCCTGTGCGCATTGTGCGTTCGGCCCGGTGATCGTCAGGTTATCCGGTCGCGTAGGCTGCCGGTTCGGCACCCGGCGGCGTGCCTGGTAGGCCTTCGGCCATTCAGCGACGCGGGCTGGCGTGTTCTCGCTCCCGGGGCGCGGCGGCACACGTCGCATTTCACTGATCGGCCTTTTCCGAGTGAGCGTGCGGAAAGGCACCCGTTCAGGGAAACCCCCTTGTCGTCCTGGGGCGCAGGCGACCCGAGTTCCTGTGCTGACGGCTGACGGCTGACGGCTGACGGCTGAAGACGAGGTGGGCACTCATGTCGGCGGTGGATCCGGAATCACCTGCTCCGTCCAGATGATCTTTCCCGTCTTGGTGTAGCGCGTGCCCCAACGCCGGGCGAGCTGCGCGATGATCAGCAGGCCCCGCCCTCCCTCGTCGGTGGTCCGGGCGTGGCGCAGGCGGGGCGAGGTGCTGCTCGCGTCGGACACTTCGCAGATCAGGGCGCGGTCCCGGATCAACCGCAGCACGATCGGACCGGTCGCGTGGCGGATGGCGTTGGTGACCAGTTCGCTGACGATCAACTCCGTGGTGAACGTCAGGTCGTCCAGGCTCCACGCCGTCAGTTGCCGGCCGGCGACGCTGCGGGCGTGTGCGACGGCTGCGGGGTCCGAGGGCAGGTCCCAGGACACGACCTGGTCGGAGCCCAGCAGGTGGGTCCGGGCAAGAAGCAGGGCGGCGTCGTCGTTCGGTGGAACGGCCAGCAGCGCGTCGACCACGTGGTCGCCCGTCTCCTGCAGCGACAGGCCGGGCACCGCGAGTGTGCTGCTCAGCCGGGAGAGCCCGATGTCGATGTCGTGGTCCGGAGCCCGCACGAGGCCGTCGGTGTACAGCCCGATCAGGCTGCCTTGGGCCAGTTCCACCTCTGCGGACTCGAAGGGCAGCGAACCGAGACCGAGCGGTGGCCCGGCGGGCAGGTCCAGGAGGTCGGCGGCGCCGCCCGGTCTGACGATCACAGGCGGGAGGTGACCGGCCCGGGCCAGCGTGCACAGCCCGGTGACCGGGTCGTACACGGCGTACAGGCAGGTGGCCCCCACCATCGCGGCGCTCACACGCTCGCTCTCAGCCGATGCCGGCTCGCCGCCGCCGCGCGACTCGCTGAGGCCGATGACCAGGTCGTCCAGGTGGGCCAGTAGTTCGTCGGGGGGAAGGTCCAGGTTGGCCAGCGTGCGCACCGCCGTGCGGAGCCGCCCCATGGTCGCCGCGGAATGGATGCCGTGTCCGACCACGTCCCCGACGACCAGTGCGACCCGGGCCCCGGAAAGGGGGATCACGTCGAACCAGTCACCGCCCACGCCGGTCGGCGCGTCCGCGGGGCAGTACCACGATGCCACCTCCAGAGCGGACCCTCCGGTCACCTCCTGCGGCAGCAGGTACTGCTGCATCGACTGGGCCGCGGTCCGCTCGCGGGTGAAGCGGCGTGCGTTGTCGACGGCCACAGCGGCACGGGAGACGAGTTCCTCGGCGAGGCGTACGTCGTCCTCCTCGAAGGGGCACATGCGCCCGGACCGGACAAACGTCGCCGCGCCCAGGGTGACGCCGCGGGCCCGGACGGGCACCACCATCACCGAGCGGAGGTCGAACCGACGGATGGCGGGTCCCAGCGACGGGTCCATGGTCACCCACGCCTCGGGGGAGTGCTCCAGGTCCTCCACCAGGGTCCTGCTCTCCAGCAGGCAGCGGGCGACGGGCGAGGACGGCGCGCGCTGGACCACTTCCCCCACGGCCAGGCGCGCCTCCGGATTGCCCTTGCGGACCGACCTCTGTCCCGCGCGCCGGATGACGGGTCCGAGATCGACCGGCCCAGGGGCGGGCTCCTCGCCCCTGATGACCGATTCCAGCAGGTCGACGGCGACGAAGTCGGCGAGGGAGGGCACGGCGTTGTCGGCCAGTTCCTGCGCGGTCAGTTGCACATCCAGCGCGCTGCCGATACGGGCACTGGCGTCGTTCAGGAGGGCGAGCCGCTCCTGTGCCCGCCGGCGCTCGGTGACGTCGATGATCATGTACCAGACGCCCACCTGCCGGCCGCGGCGGTCCTTCATCCCGAAGAACGAGGCCGAGTACGCCCGCTCCTGGTAGGGCTCGCCATGGCCGAAGCCGCGGAACTCGTGGTCCATCACCGGAGCTCCGGTCCGCAGGACGGTCCGCATCGTCTCCTCGAACGCCTCCGCCGTGGGCCCCGGCAACACCTCCTTCACCCGGCGCCCCAGCCGTCGTTCCGGTGGGATCATCCGCCCCAGCACCTTGTTCACCCAGACGTAGCGCAGATCGGTGTCCAGGACGGCCACACCGACCGGTGCGTCGGACAGGAACGGCACGAGCAGCAGCTGGCTGACCCCGCCTCCCGGCATGCGCCAGAAAGCACGTTGCGGTGCCCGGCCGACGAACCTGCCGAAGACCAGCGCGGCGGCCGTGGCGACCAGCACGCCCGGGACCATCTCGTAGAGGTCCGACTCGAACGGCCCGAGCAGCGGATTGATCCTGTCCCACAGGAGCACCGTGGCCGCGCCCGACACGATTCCGGCCATGGCCCCCGCCCAGGTCATACGGGGCCAGTACAGCGACAGGAGGACGACGGGTCCGAAGGCCGCGCCGAAGCCCGCCCAGGCGTAGGCGACGATGTTCAGTACGCCGCCACCCTCCAGCGCGACCAGGCAGGCGGCCATGACCACCGCCACCACGGCTCCGCGACCGACCCACACCAGCGTCCTGTCCGAGGCGCTCCGCCTGAAGAACGCCCGGTAGAAGTCCTCCGTGAGGGCGACGGACGACACCAGGAGCTGGCTGTCCGCCGTCGACATGATCGCGGCCAGTACCGCGACCAGCATCAACCCGGCGATCCAGGGGTTGAGCAGGGTCTCACTCAGGACGATGAAGACGGTCTCCGGGTTCTCCAGCGGGGTGTCGAGCTGTGCGATGCCCACAAGGCCGACGAGGATGGCGCCGGTGAGCACGACCAGCACCCAGGCCGTTCCGATCCGCCGGGCCGCCGGGACGGCCCGGGGGCTGCGGATCCCCATGAAGCGGGCGAGGATGTGCGGCTGGCCGAAGTAACCGAGGCCCCAGGCGAGGAGCGACACGACGGCCACCGCGCCGAGCGACCCGCCCGCCGTCCACCGGTCGTCGACGAAGCTGGCCTCGGTCCCGACGTCCAGCAGTGCCGGCGTCCTGCTGTTGAGGGAGTCCGCCAGGGAGTCCAGGCCCCCGAGCGTCGCGATACCGACCACGGGGAGGACCAGCAGGGCGAGGAACATCAGGGTGCCCTGCATGACGTGCGTCAGGCTGACGGCGAGGAAGCCGCCGAGGCACGCGTAGGTCGCGATCGCCAGAGCGGTCAGCACCACCCCCAGCTCGAAGACGATCCCGAACACCTGGGCGAACAACAGTCCACCGGCCACCAGGCCGCTGGCGACGTAGACGGTGAAGAACACGACGGTGACGGCGGCCGACACCATCCGGAGCGTCCGGGTGCGGTCCTCGAAACGTTCCTCCAGGTAGGCCGACAGGCTGACGGCGTTACCGGCCCGCTCGGTGTAGGTACGCAGCCTGGGCGCGACGAGCAGCCAGTTCAGATAGGTGCCGGCGGCCAGACCCACGGCGATCCAGCCCGCGCCGACACCGACCGCGTAGACGGCCCCGGGAAGGGCCAGGAACAACCAGCCGGACATGTCGCTCGCGCCGGCGGACAGCGCCGCTACCGGCGCGCTGAGCCTCCGCCCGCCCAGCGCGAAGTCGGCGAAGGTGCGGGTCCGGGTGTAGGCCCAGACTCCCACCGCGATCACGGCCACCGTGTAGACGATGAACGTGGCCAGAACCGGCGCACTCAGGTCGGACATGTCTTCCCCGCTCCGGAGGCTGGTGAGCACAGGCAGCAACGTCGGCTGAGCTGCAGCACGCCCTGCTACAAATGTACCGACTTCGGGTCCAGGCCTGCTCTTCGTGGCCCGGCCCCGAACGACGCCTCGAACGTGCTCGCACGTGTGAGAGCGGGGTTGTCCGGGTGCACTGCGCATGGGCGGCGGCGCCCTGCTGCGGCTTCGTGATGGCCGGGGCCTCTGAGCCGCCCCAGGTCCCGCCACCGGGCCGCCGGCTGCTCCTGACCCGCCTCGCTGCCGGCGCGGGCGGGGAGTGCGACGGAGAGACCGCCCCTTTGACCTGGACAGCCTGATGCTGGGACGGGACTGCTGCACCGTCGACCGTCGTTCGCCAGCGTATACATCAGACTGGTACATACGCTAACCTTGGTACATGTCCATGAAGCGAACCAATGTCTACGCCGACCCCGAGGACCTCGCCATCATCAAGGAGGCGGCCAAGCGGCGCGGCATCAGCGAAGCCGAGATCATCCGGCAGGGCATCCATCTCGCGGCCATGGCCAATCGCGTCTGGGACGAACCCCTCTTCTCCCGCACCTTCGAGGGGGCCGGCCGTACTCCCGGCAAGCGCGAAGTGCGTGACACCGTGGCCGACGCCGTGCGCCGCGAGACCGGGACCGCGACTGCGGCGTGATCATCGTCATCGCGGACACGTCCGGGCTCCTCGCGGCGCTCGACTCCACCCATCCCGAGCACCAGGCGTCCAACGAAGCGATCATGGCCGCCGGCCTCCTGGTGATGTCGCCTCTGCTGCTTGCGGAGATCGATCATGTAGCCACTCGGGAACTCGGTCGTGAAGCTGCGCTCAGCGCGGTCGATGACATGCGGAACTGGATGCGTCGCGGTCGCATCGTCGTCCCTGAAGTCACGGAGGACCACTTGGGGGTCGCCCAGTCCGTTCGTGCCCGCTATCGGGACCTTGACCTGGATCTGGCGGACGCCGTGAACGTGGCCCTCGCCGCTGACTACGACACTGACGCTGTCCTCACTCTCGACCGCCGCGACTTCCGTGCGGTGCACCCGCTGGGTCGCCACAAGGCGTTCCGGGTTCTCCCAGACGATCTTCCCCTCTGAAGTCGAAGGCGCGCTCCTGAGGCGTCGTCTTCGCCGGCTGTGACGCGCATCTGACGCTCTGGGCGCCTGCGCGAATGGCGATGAGTCGAGAACAACTGGCTCTGACCAGGGGTTTCCGCAACCCGTCCAGGCCGACACCTTCCGATGACGAACCACGTGGAGTGCCGGGTAATCCGTCCCCCAGCCCCTGAGGATCGGGGAGCAGGCGGATGCGCTGGACTGGCGGCGGCCTCGCTCCGCTGATGTCCGTCACTCTGGTCGAGGGCACGAGCGCGGCTTCGCCGCAGCAGTCGGCGCCGGAGAAGTCGAAGCCCGCTGTGACGCAGGCGGCTGACATCGCCTCGGCGAAGGTCGCGGCCCGGTCGGGCAAGCGGGTCGAGGCTCTGTCGGAGCGGACGGAGACCTCGACGACGTGGGCGGACAAGGACGGCAGCCTGACGACTGAGTTGTCGTGAGACTCGGGGAGCGTGGGGCAGACGGACAGGACCCTCCCGCCCCGCGCTGCCCGAGTGCTGTGAACTGAAAGGTCGTCCCCATGTGGCATGACTGCACACCGGTCCTCGACGACGAGCCCGGCCGGGCGGGCGATCTCGGGGTGGCGAGTTCCCGGCGTCGGTGAGATCGACGTCGAGTCCGAGGGTTTTCGGCTGTCCGTGCTCCCCACGGGTGAGACCTTGCGTGTGGAGCTGGCCTTCGCTGCCGCGTACGCCGAGTCGGAGACGGAGCCGTACCGACCTCTGGGGCAGGTGACATTGACGCTCGACGACGTACGGTCCATCGCGCTGCACATGCCGGGAGCGCCCTCCGACCCGGTGTGGAAGAGGGTGCTTCGCGGAGACCCGCGCGACGAGGTCCTACGCATGGCGTGGGACGAGGACGACGACGTCCTGCATATACGGGACGGCGGCGTCGTCCTGTCCTGCCGGGGCGGTACATGGCGCTGGGAGATCCGGACCGGCGCGTAGGGTTGTCGGGGCGCACTGTGACACTCGGCACCGCAGCGCTCCGCCCGCAGCCCGCAGTGCTCAGCCGAGTACGAACACAAACACGCGGTGCGAAGAGGTCGGCGTGCAGGGCTGTTTCAAAGCCCCAGAGACGCCCCCGCGCCACCCAACTCCCGCGCTTTCGTAGTTCAGATGGGGTGTGGCGGCGCCACTTTCACGGGATCTCAGTGGACGTTAAGTCCGATCTTCCTCGGTTCGTGATCGCTCGATCGTGTGACTGATCGCTGGC
>NZ_JASKMT010000035.1 GCF_030124175.1 Streptomyces sp. 549
TCTTGGACCCCTCTCTCGAAGCGGCGACCCCCCCGCATGCGCACTCGCCCGCGGGCCCGCCCCCTCCCCTGTGGGGGCGGGCCCGCGGGCATCCCGGTCAGTGCACCGGTCAGTGCGTCTCGGTGACCTTGGCGAGGGCGCGGGGCGCGTCGGGGTCCTGGCCCCGGGCGATGGTGACCTCGTAGGCCAGCATCTGCAACGGCAGGATCTCCAGGATCGGCTGCAACTCCTCCAGCACACCCTCGGTCGGCAGCACGAAGCCGGCGGAGGCCGCCTCCACCTGCGGCTTCGGGCCCACGACCACGAGGTCGGCGCCGCGGTCGAGCAGCCGGTCGAGCACCGGCTGCAGGGCCTCGCCGCCCTTGCCGTCGGGGACGATCGCGATGACGGGCGAGACGTTGTCGACCATGGCCAGCGGGCCGTGCAGCAGGTCGGCACCCGAGTAGGACAGGGCCGGGATGTAGCTGGTCTCCATCAGCTTCAGCGCCGCCTCCTTGGCCGTCGGGTAGCCGTAGCCGCGGGAGGTCAGCACCATGCGCTCGGCGAACCGGTAGCGGCCCGCGAGCTGCTTGACCTCGTCCTGGCGGGCCAGGATCTGCTCGGCCAGGTCGGGCAGGACCTTCGCCCGGTCCGCGCCGTCGCCGCCGCGCAGGCCGTCGACGAACAGGTACAGCGCCAGCAGCTCGGCGGTGTAGGTCTTCGTCGCCGGCAGGGCCTTCTCCGGGCCGGCGAGCACGTCGATGTGGAACTCGCTGACCGCGGCGAGCCGCGAGTCGGCGTTGTTGGTCACCGCCAGGGTGATCGCGCCGGCGTCCCGGGCGGCCTGGGTGGAGGCCACCAGGTCGGGCGACCCGCCGGACTGGCTGACGGTGATCACCAGGCAGTCCGTCAGGTCCGGCGTGGCGCCGTAGGCGGTGGTGGTGGACATGGAGGTGAGGCCGCAGGGCTTGCCCAGCTGGATCTCCAGCAGGTACTTCGCGTACAGCGCGGCGTTGTCCGACGTGCCGCGCGCGGTGAGCAGCACGAAGCGGGGGTTCCTGGCCGCGATCTGCTCGGCGACCTCGCGGATCCTCGGCGCGCCTTCGCTCAGGATGCGGCGCAGGACGGCGGGCTGCTCGGCCATCTCGCCGGACATGATCCGACCGGTCGTGGCGGACATGCTGGGTGCCTCCAGTTGGTGTTGCGTGTGGTCCGCGGGGGTCAGCCGCCGGCCTCCTTGCCGGCGATGACCTCAGCGGCGGCCCGCCCGCAGGCGCGGGCGGCGCCATGGGTCGCGATGTGCAGGGCCCCGGCGGGCGGCGACTGCGGAACCCCCATCTCCACCACGACCGTGTCCGGCCGGGCGGCGAGGAGGGAGTCCAGGGCGTCGGCCATCCAGGGGTGGCGGTGGACATCGCGGATCACTGCGACGATCCTACGGTCCGCCGCGTCGTCGAGCACATTTGCGATCAATGCACCGGTACCGTCCCGCTCCGCCTGCTCGCGGCCGTAGGCGCCGGTGAGCGTGCCGGGCAGCAGCTGCGCCAGCTCAGGGCCCACGCCCCAGGGCGTCTCGCTGCCGACCGCGGTGTTCGCGAGCGGGGTGAAGGCCGCCACGAACGCGGGGCCGGCGGGCGGCTGGTAGGGCGCGGCCGGGGTGACGCGCAGGGCGCGGCGGGCGGCGGTGAGGCCGATCGCCGGGGCGGGCGCGCTCCCCTCCTGCCGCGCGCCCGCGCCGGCCGCCGTCCACCGGCCCAGGGCCCGGACGCGGGCCGCGGCGTCGGCCAGGCGCTGCTCGGGCAGCTCGCCGTCCCGCACCGCCCGGACCAGCGCGTCGCGCAGCCGCAGCACGGTGTGCTCGTCGGCGAGGCCGCCGCCGACGCAGATGGCGTCGGCTCCGGCTGCCAGCGCCAGCACGGTTCCGCGTTCGATGCCGTGGGTGTCGGCGATGGCCTTCATCTCCACGGCGTCGGTGACGATGAGGCCGTCGTAGCCGAGGCCGCCCTGCTCGACGGGGGCGCGCAGCAGGCCGTTCAGCGCGGACGGGCTGAGGGTGGCCGGCAGTGCGGGGTCGAGAGCGGGCAGCAGGATGTGCGCGCTCATGATGACCTTGGTGCCGGCGGCGACCGCGGCGCGGAAGGGCACCAGTTCCCGGGTGCCGAGCGTGTCGAGGTCGGTGTCGATGCGCGGCAGCGCGTGGTGGGAGTCGACGTTGGTGTCGCCGTGTCCGGGGAAGTGCTTGGTGCAGGCGGCGACGCCTGCCGCCTGCATGCCCTCGACGTAGGCGGCGGTGTGCCGGGCGACCAGTGCGGGGTCGGCGCCGAAGGAGCGCACTCCGATCACGGGGTTGCCGGGATTGGAGTTGACGTCCGCGGAGGGTGCCCAGTTGAGGTTGACGCCGCAGTCGGCGAGGCGGCGGCCCAGCTCCCTGGCCACCTCGCGGGTGAGCGCGGGGTCGTCGATGGCGCCGAGGGCGAGGTTGCCGGGGAAGGAGGAGCCGGTGCGGGCCTCCAGGCGGGTGACGTCGCCGCCCTCCTCGTCGATGGCCACGAGCACGTCGGGCCGCACGGCGCGCAGCTGCGCGGTGAGGGCCGCCAGCTGCTCGGCGGACTCGATGTTGCGGCCGAACAGTCCGACGGAGGTGAGCCCTTCCCGCAGGTGGCGCAGCAGCCACTCGGGGGCGGTGGTGCCGGTGAAGCCGGGCTGGAGTACGGCCAGTGCGTCGCGGGTGACGGTGTCGGTTTCGTGGACGAGTGTCGTCATGGGCGTGCGCTACCCCTTCACTGCGCCGGAGGTGAGGCCGGTGGCCATCTTCTTCTGGACGATCATGAAGAAGATCACGACGGGTATGGCGATCATGACCGAGCCGGCCATGAGGCCGCCGTAGTCGGTGCCGCGGTCGGTGGTGAAGTTCATCAGCCACACGTTGAGCGTGTACTTGTCGTTGTCCTGCATCAGGATGTACGCGAACAGGTACTCGTTCCAGGCGGTGATCAGCGCGAAGATCGAGGCGGCGGCCAGGCCGGGGGCGAGCAGCGGGAGGATCACCCGCCAGAAGGCACCCATCCGGGTGCAGCCGTCCACCATGGCGGACTCTTCCAGCTCCTTGGGCACGTTGATGACGAACCCGCGGATCATCCAGGTGGTGAAGGGCAGCACCGAGACCAGGTAGACGACGATGACGCCCCAGTACTCGTTGAGCGCGCCGAGCGCGTTCAGCTGCACGTAGATGGGGATGAGCATCGCGGTCGGCGGCAGCAGCTGCACCACGATGAGGACCATCATGAAGGCCTTGCGGCCGGTGAAGTTGAACCGGCCGATGGCGAACGCGGCGATGGTGCCGATGATCATCGCACCGAGCACCGAGGTGATGCAGATGATCAGGCTGGACTGGATGGCGGTCCAGAAGAAGCGGGTCTCGGTGGCCCGGACGAAGTTGTCGAAGGTGATCGAGGTCGGCCACAGCGACTGGTCGTAGCTGCGGATCTCGTGGTTGGGCCGGAAGGCGCTGACGAGCAGCCAGTAGACCGGGAAGGCCATGATCACGAAGGTGATCAGCCCGATGAGGTCGTAACCCCAGCGGCTCTTCCTGCGGTCGGGCCGCAGCGCCGGTTTCCGCGAGGCGGGGTTGGCCTCTTCGGTCGTCGACGCGTCCGGGGCGACACGTGTGGAGGTCGTCACTCGACTTCTCCCGTCTTGAGCAGCTGACGCAGGTAGTACACGGCGACGCCGGAGAGCATCAGCACGGTGATGAGCGCGATGGCGGTGCCCTGGCTGAACGAGGAGCTGGCGAACGCCTTCTGGAAGGAGTAGATGCCCAGCAGCTCGTACTCCGGCTCGGGCTTGTTGCCGCGCATCAGGAAGACCTGGCCGAAGACGTTGAAGTCCCAGATCACCGACAGGGTGGCGACCATCTGGAACACCGGCTTGATGACCGGGAACACCACGTGCTTGAAGACGCCCAGCGGTCCGGCGCCGTCGAGCTGGGCCGCCTCCTCCAGTTCCCGCGGGACCTGGGTGAGCGCGGCGTAGAGGGTGACGACGACGAACGGGATGGCGCCCCAGATGACGACGGCGGCGACGACGCTGAAGCCCTGCTTGGGGTCGAGGAACCAGTTGTGGCCCTGGAGGTCGATGCCCGGGAGCTTGCTGAGCAGGCTGTTGGCGACGCCGTAGTCGGAGTCGGCGAACCAGCGGAAGATCGAGGTGGCCACCAGCAGCGGCATGGACCAGGCGGCGACGAGCGCGCCGGTGAGCAGCAGCCGCACCCAGGTGGACATGCGCTGCATCATCATGGCGATGAGCAGGCCCAGGACCATGGTCGCGGTGACGCAGACGACCATGAACAGCACGGTACGGAAGGTGACGGCCCAGAACTGCGGGTCGCTCAGGATGTTGCTGAACTGCTGGAACCCCACCCAGGGCGGGGTCTCACCGGTCCACAGCTCGCGTCTGCCCATGTCCTGGAAGGACATGACGATCGTGCGCACCAGCGGCCAGGCGAAGACCGCTCCGATGGCGATGATCGCGGGACCGATCAGCAGGTAGGGCAGGAGCGTGCCGGAGCGCTTGCCCGGGCTCCTGCCGTTCGGCCGGTCGGCTCCGGGGGACGGCGCGGGCCCGTCGCCCCCGGGGCGGGACGGCCCGGCTACCGGCGGGTCGGCTGGTTTGGTGTCGGCGGCAGTCACAGTGCTGACCTTCCGTTCGTATCTGTGCACCAGGAGGGCGTGTGCGGGCGGGGGCCTGCGACCGAGCCCCCGCCCTCACCTGCTGACGTGCCGGATCAGGACTCGTTGTTGATGAGTTCGTTGATCTGCTTGTCCGCCTTCTCGGTGGCGTCCTTCACCGAGCCGCCCTTGATGATGTCGTTCAGCATGTTCGGAAGGATCAGCTGCTTCTCGATCGCGGTCCAGCCGGGGGCGATCGGAGTGAACCAGGCGTCCGGCACCGCGTTGGCGATCGGCGCGGTCTCGGGCTTGTCCTTCAGCGGCTCGAGCTGCTTGGTGTTGTTGGGCAGGATGTTCTTGGAGACCAGCACCTCCATGGACTTCTCGCTGGTGAACATCGAGACCCACTCTTCGCCCAGGTCCTTGACCTTGGACTTCTCGATGATCGCGAGGTCCGAGCCACCGATGAAGGACGGCAGGGCCTTGCCGTTCGGGCCGGGCATGCCGGCCGTGGCGATCTTGCCCTCCAGCTTCGGGTTGCCGCTCTCGCCCTCGACGACGGAGCCGGCCTCCCAGCCGTTGCCGTAGATGAGCGCGGCCTTCTCGTTCGCCATGACGTTGGCGTGGTCCTGCTCGTCCTTGGTCTTGTCCGCGTTGTTGTACGTGTTGACCAGGTCGACGAAGTGCTCCAGGCCCTTCTGCGCCTCGGGCGTGCTGAGCGTCGCCTTCCACTCCTTGGCGCCCTCGTCGTACTCGGCGATCTGGCCGCCGTAGGCCGCGACGTAGGACATCGCGGCGTACCAGTACTTGCCGGGCAGGTAGAGCGAGGAGAACGCCTTGTCCTTGCCGTACTCGTCCCCGACCTCGGCGAGCGCCTTCTTCAGGTCGTCCTCGGTCTGCGGCAGCTCCTTGGAGCCGGTGGCCTTCTCGAACATCTCGGTGTTGTAGACCGCGACACGGGCACCCGCGTAGTAGGGCACGCAGAACTGCTTGCCCTCGTAGGTGCAGGTGTCCTTGAGGCCGCCGATCCAGGTGTCGGAGTTCTCGTACTTCTCCGGGTCGATCTCCGCGAGAGCGCCGTTGAGGATGTAGGTCATGGTCTCGGTGTTGCCGAGTTCCACCACGTCGGGGAACTTCGTGCCGCCGAGCGCGGTGTCGAGCTTCTTGGCCTTGTCACCCCACTGCTGGTACTGGACCTTGACGTCGACATTGGGGTACTTCTTCTTGAACTGCGCGTTGACGTCCTTGACCAGTTCCGGCCAGGTGCTCTCCGCGTCGTTCATCAACCAGACCGTCAGGGTCTCGTTGCGGTCCTTCGGGTCCTTCGACGAACTGTCGGTGTCCGACGACCCGCAGGCAGCCACACCCGCCATCATCGCCGTGACACCAATGGCCGCTATGAGCTTGCGCTTCACGTCACCCTCCTCGGGGATGCCAGGAAACCTCCCGCCCACCGCGGAGACATACGACGAGGTACTGCCCGTGGGGCTGGGATTGGTCTTTAATGGTTTAGACCAGTGCCCGCAGCTTGGCCTAGACCTATAGGGGTGTCAAGGGTGTATAAGAAGGGCAGTCCGGTCCGTTACCGGAACGACACCTGAGCCGGGAGCCCCTCGCCGCAGGGGCCCGTGCCACGATGTGAGCCGCTACGACGGAGTCGGAGGAAGCCGGTGACGGCAGCAGCAGGACAGGAACCGGGGAGGCGTGCCATGGCAGCCGGGGTGGACACGGCCCTGCCGTCCGGCGGCAACAGCGCCGACGCGAACGGCACGAACGGCAGAACGGCCCGCGTACCCAAGTACTACCGCCTCAAGCGCCACCTGCTGCAGATGACCGAAACCATGCCGCCCGGCACACCCGTGCCGCCCGAACGCACCCTGGCGGCCGAGTTCGACACCTCGCGCACCACCGTGCGCCAGGCGCTGCAGGAACTGGTCGTCGAGGGACGCCTGGAGCGCATCCAGGGCAAGGGCACGTTCGTCGCCAAACCGAAGGTCTCCCAGGCACTGCAACTGACCTCCTACACCGAGGACATGCGCGCCCAGGGCCTGGAGCCCACCTCGCAGCTGCTGGACATCGGCTACGTCACCGCCGACGACCGGCTCGCCGGGCTGCTCGACATCGACACCGGCGCCCGGGTGCTGCGCATCGAACGGCTGCGGCTGGCCAGCGGCGAGCCGATGGCCATCGAGACGACGCACCTGTCCCAGAAGCGCTTTCCCGCGCTGCGCCGCAGCCTGGTCAAGTACTCCTCCCTGTACACGGCCCTGGGCGAGGTCTACAACGTCCACCTCGCCGAGGCCGAGGAGACCATCGAGACCTCGCTGGCCTCACCGCGCGAGGCCGGGCTGCTCGGCACCGACACCGGCCTGCCGATGCTGATGCTGTCCCGGCACTCCTTCGACCGGCAGGGTGAGCCGGTGGAGTGGGTGCGGTCGGTCTACCGCGGCGACAGGTACAAGTTCGTGGCGAGGCTCCAGCGCCCCGAGGAGTGAGCGCCGCGCACCGGGTCGCGCGCCCCGGCTCCGGGGCGGCCCTCACACGGTGTGCACGGGCGGATGAGCGGAGTGAGCCGTTCACCGCACAGAACGACCGTTCCTCTCTCGGACCGCCGACGCCCTGGTGACGTCCGCCGACAGCACGGCCTAGATTTCCTGCGCGTCAACGACCGAGACCACGCGCAGGAACGGAGCCGCCGCATGGCCGAGCCAGCCGCCCCGACCGCCCGGGAGCCCCAGAAGCGGGGCAGTCCGGCGCCGAGGACGATCGTGCTGTGGACCGCGGTCGCCCTGGTGGGCGCACTCGGCTGGGCCATGCTGGCACTCTCCCGGGACGAGGAGGTGTCCGCCGCCTGGATGGTGGCCGCCGCCCTGGGCTCCTACGCGATCGGCTACCGCTTCTACAGCCGGTTCATCCTCCACCGCGTGCTCAAGGCCGACCGGAACCGGGCCACGCCCGCCGAACGGCTCAACGACGGCGTGGACTTCCACCCCACCGACCGCCGGGTACTGCTGGGCCACCACTTCGCGGCGATCTCCGGGGCCGGCCCGCTGGTCGGCCCGGTCCTCGCCGCGCAGATGGGCTATCTGCCGGGCACCATCTGGATCATCGTCGGCGTGATCTTCGCCGGCGCGGTGCAGGACATGGTGGTGCTGTTCTTCTCCACCCGGCGCAACGGCAAGTCCCTGGGCCGGATCGCCCGCGAGGAGATCGGCCCGATCGGCGGCGTCGCCGCCCTCGTCGCCGTCTTCACCATCATGATCATTCTGATCGCGGTGCTGTCGCTGGTGGTGCTGAACGCGCTGGCCGAGTCGCCCTGGGGCACGTTCTCCACCGCGATGTCCATCCCCATCGCCCTGTTCATGGGCGTCTACCTGCGGTGGATCAGGCCCGGCCGGGTGGCGGAGGTGTCCGCGCTGGGCATCGTGCTGCTGCTGTTCGCCATCACCGCGGGCAGCTGGGTGGCCGACTCCTCCTGGGCGGCGGCCTTCACGCTGGACAAGAGCACGCTGGTCGTCTGGCTGGTGGTCTACGGGTTCGTCGCCTCGGTGCTGCCGGTGTGGATGCTGCTGGCCCCACGCGACTACCTGTCGACCTTCATGAAGATCGGCACCATCGGCCTGCTGGCCGTCGGCATCGTGGTGACGCTGCCGATGATGAAGATGGAGGCGGTCACCGATTTCGCCACCCGCGGCGACGGGCCGGTCTTCGCCGGCTCGCTCTTCCCGTTCGTCTTCATCACCATCGCGTGCGGCGCGCTGTCGGGTTTCCACGCGCTGATCTCCTCGGGCACCACCCCGAAGATGATCCAGAAGGAGACCCAGGTCCGCATGGTCGGCTACGGCGGCATGCTGATGGAGTCGTCGGTCGCGGTGATGGCCATGACGGCCGCCTGCATCCTCGACCCCGGCCTGTTCTTCGCCATGAACGCGCCGCCCGCGATCATCGGCGACACCCTGGAGTCGGCGTCCCAGACCATCACCGGCTGGGGCTACACCATCACCCCGGACCAACTCGCGGAGGCCGCCCGGGAGGTCGAGGAGGGCTCGATCCTCTCCCGCACCGGCGGCGCACCCACCTTCGCGCTGGGCGTGGCGTACATCTTCGCGGGAGTCATCGGCGGCTCCGGCATGGTCGCCTTCTGGTACCACTTCGCCATCATGTTCGAGGTGCTGTTCATCCTCACCGCCATCGACTCCGGCACCCGCGTCGGCCGCTTCATGCTCCAGGAGATGATCGGCAACACCCAGCCGCTGCTCAGCCGGGCCCGGCAGGCGTCGTGGATGCCGGCCGGCCTGGGACGCGGCATCGGCAGGATGGAACCGACGCTGGGCCGCTTCCGCGAGGTCGGCTGGATGCCGGGCGCCTACCTCACCAGTGCCGTGGTCGTGCTGGCCTGGGGCTACTTCCTGTGGGTCGGTGTGCACGACCCGCTCGGCGGCATCAACCAGCTGTTCCCGATCTTCGGCATCTCCAACCAGCTGCTCGCCGCCGTCGCGCTCACCGTCTGCACCGTGCTGCTGGTGAAGTCCGGGCGCCTGAAGTGGGCCTGGGTGACGGGTGTGCCGCTGGTCTGGGACGCGGTGGTCACGCTCACCGCGAGCTGGCAGAAGGTGTTCTCCGGCGATCCGCGGGTCGGCTTCTTCAGCCAGCGGGCACGGGCCAAGGAGCAGATCGCCAGCGGCGAGTTCAGCGGCCAGGAACTCCAGGACCTCCAGACGATCGTCACCAACACGACCGTGCAGGGCACGCTGTCCGCCGTGTTCGCCGTGCTCATCGTCGTGGTCATCGCCGACGCCGCGCGCATCTGCGTCAAGGCCGTGCGGAACCCGGAGACGGTCGAGCTGAAGGAGGCGCCGTTCGAGCAGTCCCGCCTGATCGCCCCGGCCGGACTGTTCCCGACCAGGGAGGAGAAGGCGGAGCTGGAGGCGGCGGGGCTCGGCCCCGGCGGCGGCGTTCCCGAGGAGCGGGAGGTCAGCCGGACATGAGCGCCACCGCGGGCCTGCGGCACGCCACCGCGCGACTGTGGTGGTACGTCCGCGAGTTCACCGGCGAGACCGCCTACGACCGGTACGTGGAACGGCACCGCCGCGAGCACCCCGGGCAGCCGCCGCTCAGCCGGGGCACCTTCGAGCGGCGCCGTACCGACGCCCGCGGCAGCGACCCCCGCGAGGGTTTCCGCTGCTGCTGACCGCCGCTCCCCCTGCGGAGGGCCGCCGCCCGGCGTGCGCCCCTCCGCAGGGGGAGCGGCGGCCCTCCGTCCGTTCCCGAAGAACCGCCACAGGACGGGAAGTTCCGGGCCGACACAAGATATGGGGGTGCTGGACGGGCGCACCACTAGATGTATGCTCACTCTCGCTGTCGACGCAGGGGAACCCGGTGTGATTCCGGGACTGTCCCGCAACGGTGAGCGCAGGCCCTCGGCCTGCGTGAGTCCGAGTACCTGCCGGCGGCGTGTGAACACGTCCGGGCCCCGAGGGATGGGCCGCGGGACGCTGCGCGGCATGCCGTCCCCGGCTGAGGCCCGCACGCGCCCTCGCGCCTCCCACCGGGCCCCCGCCCAGCGAGGGAGAGCACGTCCAGTGACCATCGCACCCCCGGAGTCCGTGTCCGCGGTGCTGCTGCGCACCCTGACCGACCTCACCGCAGACCTGCCGGCCACCGACCCGTCCAGAGTGGCGGCTGCCGCGCTGCGGGGCCGCCACGCGGGGTCGGACGAGGCGGAGCTGCGGTCGCTGGCCGTCGAGGCCGCTGCCGGACTCATCGGTGACGAGCCGGAGTACTCCAGGCTCGCCGCGCGGCTGCTGACGCTGGCCGTCCGCGACGAGGCCGCCGGGCAGGGCGTCACCGCCTTCTCCGAGTCGGTCGCCACCGGGCACCGCGAGGGCCTGGTCGCCGACCGCACCGCCGCCTTCGTCGCCGCCCACGCCCGGGCGCTGGACGACCTGGTGGAACGGGCCCTGGCCGACGGCGCCGACGACCGGTTCGGGTACTTCGGCCTGCGGACCGTGCACTCCCGCTACCTGCTGCGCCACCCGCTGACCCGGCAGGTCATCGAGACGCCCCAGCACTTCCTGCTGCGGGTCGCGTGCGGCCTGGCCGCCGACGACAGCGCCGAGGCACTGGCCGAGGTCGCCGAGCTGTACCGGCTGACCAGCACACTGTCCTATCTGCCGTCGTCCCCCACGCTGTTCAACTCCGGCACCCGCCACCCGCAGATGTCCTCCTGCTACCTGCTGGACTCCCCGCTGGACGAGCTGGACTCGATCTACGAGCGGTACCACCAGGTGGCGCGGCTTTCGAAGCACGCCGGCGGCATCGGGCTGTCCTTCTCCCGCATCCGGGCCAGGGGCTCGCTGATCCGCGGCACCAACGGCCACTCCGGCGGCATCGTGCCGTTCCTGCGCACCCTCGACTCCTCGGTCGCCGCCGTCAACCAGGGCGGTCGCCGCAAGGGCGCGGCCTGCGTGTACCTGGAGACCTGGCACGCGGACGTCGAGGAGTTCCTGGAGCTGCGGGACAACACCGGCGAGGAGGCCCGGCGCACGCACAACCTGAACCTGGCGCACTGGATCCCGGACGAGTTCATGCGGCGCGTCGAGGCCGACACCGGCTGGTCGCTGTTCTCCCCCGCCGACGTGCCGCAGCTCGTCGACCTGTGGGGAGCGGAGTTCGACCGGGCGTACCGCGACGCGGAGGCGGCCGGGCTCGCCGTGAGGTCGGTGCCCGCCCGCCAGCTGTACTCGCGGATGATGCGCACCCTCGCGCAGACCGGCAACGGCTGGATGACCTTCAAGGACGCCGCCAACCGCACCGCCAACCAGACCGCCGAGCCGGGCCGGACCGTGCACTCGTCGAACCTGTGCACGGAGATCCTGGAGGTCACCGACAACGGCGAGACGGCCGTGTGCAACCTCGGCTCGGTCAACCTGGCCGCCCACCTGACCGGTGAGGGCGACGGCCCGCTCACCGTCGACTGGGAGCGGCTGGACCGCACGGTACGCACCGCGGTGACGTTCCTGGACCGCGTGGTGGACGTCAACTTCTACCCGACCGGGGAGGCCGGCACCTCCAACCTGCGCTGGCGGCCGGTGGGTCTGGGCCTGATGGGCCTACAGGACGTGTTCTTCCGTCTGCGGCTGCCGTTCGACTCGCCCGAGGCGCAGCAGCTGTCCACCCGCATCTCGGAACGCATCATGCTGGCCGCCTACGAGGCGTCGGCCGACCTCGCCGAGCGGGACGGACCGCACCCGGCCTGGGAGTCCACCCGCACCGCCCGGGGCGTGCTGCACCCCGACCACTACCCGGACGCCGAGGTGACCTGGCCGGAGCGGTGGGCCGCGCTGCGCGCCCGCATCGCCCGCTCCGGGATGCGCAACTCGCTGCTGCTGGCGATCGCGCCCACCGCCACCATCGCGTCCATCGCCGGCGCCTACGAGTGCATCGAGCCGCAGGTGTCCAACCTGTTCAAGCGGGAGACGCTCAGCGGGGAGTTCCTCCAGGTCAACGCCTACCTGGTCGCGGACCTCAAGCGGCTGGGCCGGTGGGACGAGCGGACCCGGGAACTGCTGCGCGAGGCCAACGGCTCGGTGCAGGACCTGCCCGGGCTCCCGGAGGAGCTGCGCGGGCTGTACCGGACGGCGTGGGAGCTGCCGCAGCGTGCGCTCATCGACATGGCGGCGGCCCGTACGCCGTTCCTCGACCAGAGCCAGTCGTTGAACCTGTTCATGGCCGCGCCGACCATCGGCAAGCTCAGCTCGATGTACGCCTACGCGTGGAAGCGCGGCATCAAGACCACTTACTACCTGCGGTCCCGCCCGGCCACCCGCATCGCGCAGTCCGCGCGCGGTACCGCCGTCCCCGCCCAGCAGCCACCGCCCGCTCCCGCCGGGCCGCCGGCGCCCGCCGCCGACGCGGACGCGGTCGCCTGCTCCCTGGAGAACCCCGAGTCCTGCGAGGCATGCCAGTGATGACCACCCAGCCCACCACCGCCCGGCCCGCCCGACCCGCCCAGAGGGCCGCGGACGCCGCGGACGCCGCGGACGCCAAGGTCACAGCGCCCGCCCGGCCCGTCCGCAACCTGCTCGACCCGGGCTTCGAACTGACCCTGCGGCCGATGCGCTACCCGGAGTTCTACGACCGCTACCGGGACGCGATCAAGAACACCTGGACGGTCGAGGAGGTGGACCTGCACTCCGACGTGGCCGACCTGGCCAAGCTGTCGGCCGGCGAACAGCACATGATCGGCCGCCTGGTGGCCTTCTTCGCCACCGGTGACTCCATCGTCGCCAACAACCTCGTGCTGACGCTGTACAAGCACATCAACTCCCCCGAGGCCCGGCTGTACCTGTCGCGCCAGCTGTTCGAGGAGGCCGTGCACGTCCAGTTCTACCTGACGCTGCTGGACACCTACCTGCCCGATCCGGACGAGCGGGCCGAGGCGTTCGCGGCGGTGGAGAAGATCCCCTCGATCCGGGAGAAGGCGCAGTTCTGCTTCCGCTGGATGGACTCGGTGGAGAGCATCGACCGCCTGGAGACGGCGGCCGACCGGCGGCGCTTCCTGCTGAACCTGATCTGCTTCGCCGCGTGCATCGAGGGGCTGTTCTTCTACGGCGCGTTCGCCTACGTCTACTGGTTCCGTTCGCGGGGCCTGCTGCACGGCCTGGCCACCGGCACCAACTGGGTGTTCCGCGACGAGAGCTGCCACATGGACTTCGCCTTCCACGTGGTGGACACCGTGCGGGCCGAGGAGCCGGAGCTGTTCGACGAGGAGCTGCGCGCCCAGGTCGTCGACATGATGAAGGAGGCGGTGGAGGCCGAGCTGCAGTTCGCCCGCGACCTGTGCGGCGACGGGCTGGCCGGCATGAACACCGAGTCGATGCGCGCCTACCTGGAGTGCGTCGCCGACCAGCGGCTGGTGCGGCTGGGGCTGGAGCCGGTGTTCGGCTCGGAGAACCCGTTCTCCTTCATGGAGTTGCAGAACGTGCAGGAGCTGACGAACTTCTTCGAGCGCCGCGCCTCCGCCTACCAGGTGGCGGTGGAGGGCTCGGTGTCCTTCGACGACGAGTTCTGACCGCCCGCCCGCAGCCCGCCTTCACCCGACGGGCCCGCTTCCGGGCGGGCCCGTCCTCGGCGGTCAGTTCGGTGGTCAGTCGTTCGGCGGTCAGTCGTTGGGGACGGTGTCGTAGCGCGGTGTGCCCTCGGCCATCTGCCCCAGTGCGTCCTTGCGCTCCCGCTTGGAGAGGCGGTCGATGTACAGGCGGCCGTAGAGGTGGTCCGTCTCGTGCTGCAGGCAGCGGGCGAAGTAGCCGGTGCCGCGCACCGTGATCGGCTTGCCCTCGGCGTCCTGGCCGCGCACCACCGCGAAGTCGGGGCGGGCCAGCGACGCGTACGCGCCGGGCACCGACAGGCAGCCCTCGTTGCTGTCGTCCAGCACGCGCCGCTCGGCCGGCAGCTCGTCCAGCACCGGGTTGACCACCACACCGACGTGCCGCACGCCGTCGTCGTCCGGGCAGTCGTAGACGAAGACCTTGCGGTCCACGCCGATCTGGTTGGCGGCCAGCCCCACGCCCTCGGCGGCCCGCTGCGAGGCGAACATGTCGTCGACCAGCCGGGCCAGCTCGCCGTCGAACTCGGTGACGTCCCGGCACTCCCGGTGCAGCACGGGGTTGCCGACGACGGTGATCGGCCGGGCGGTCCCGCGAGCGCGGTACGCCTCCTCCCGCTCCTCGCAGTCCACGGTGTCGTCGACGAACTCGTCGACCGGCTCCGATCGGGTGTCCTGCTGCTGCGCCATGCCGCCGTTCGCCTTCCTCGCTGCCGGCCCACACCTGCCGAGTGGGTCGCCCTACAGGGTACGTGGCGCGGGCACCGGCTCAGCAGACCTCTTCGAGATCCCGCCACTCACGGGTGTCCGGGCTGTCCGCGACCCAGCCGTCCAGCAGCCCCCTGACCAGGCCGGCGGGCGCGGCCAGCCCGCACTCGCGTTCGGGCACCCACGGCTGGCCGGGGCCGCCGGGGCTCATGTGGCCCAGCGGGCCGGGCTGGCCGGGCGCGCTGTGGTCGTGCGGGTCCTGGCGGACGGTGCCGTCACCCTCGTCGCTGGGCATGCGCGACTCCGAGCAGGACCGGCAGAGCAGCCGCACCGAGGACGACCAGTCCTCGGCGGCGTACCCGGCGTCGGCGGCGAGGCGCTCCAGGGCGTCCCGGTCGTCCTCGGTGGCTGCCTCCAGCAGCACCACCCAGGTGGGCACCGGCGACGGTGCCCAGAGTTCTATCTCGTCGAACACCGGATACGCCGACAGGGTGCCGCCCGCGGTGAGCGTGCGCTCGCCGTGCGGGACGCCGTCGTGCAGCACCACCTCACCCCAGCGGCGCCCCGACGAGGGCAGCGGAATGGACTGGATCTCGATGCGGGCCGGGTCCAGCCGGCGCCCCCACACCACCTCGGCCTCACCCTCGGGGGACAGCCGCACGGCCGCGCCGCCCAGCTCCATGCCGCGCGGCTCGGAGGTGCCTGCCGTGTCGGAGGCCGTCACCGGCACCCGCAGGCCGTACGCCTGCCAGGCGCGGCGGGCCAGCGGCCAGTCCTGGAGCGCGGTCGCGGCGATGCCGACGTTCCACCAGTCGGGTGCGCCGGTCGCCCGGTCCAGCAGCGCCACCGCCCGCAGCCCGGCCGTGCGGGCCTGCTCCCAGTCGTGCCGGAACTTGTGCAGCAGCGCCAGGTTGAACCAGGACTCCGAGAGCCACGGTTCCAGGTCGGCGGCACGGGTGAGCAGCGCGCCCGCGTCCTCGTAGCGGCCGTCCCCGATGAGCGTGAACGCCCGGTCGGTCGCCAGCCGCCAGTCGGTTGACGGTCGGTGCCGTGCCCTGCCGAAGATCCTCACGATGATCCCGCCTGATTCCCGCCTGTTGGAGGTGGTGCCCGATAGCGGGCCCGTCAACGGTCCCTCTCCTCGCATCCAACCATGCCCGCTGAGGGGCCTGCTCATTACCCGTCGGCCGGACGGATCCCGGACATGTTCCCCGCCTGCCGGCCCCCAGCTTGCGTCAGTCCGACGCGCCGCGCGAGACGACGCCGGCCAGCGCCTCCACCACGCGGGGGTCCAGCTCGTGGGCCGTGGCCAGTCTCAGCTGCTCCAGGGCCCGCAGCGACCCGTCCACCGGGCCGCACGCCCCGGCGGCCACCCGCCGGTGGTCCTCGTAGGCGTTGGCGGCACGCACGATCCGGGCCGGCAGCGGCTGGCCGCGGAAGGGGTCGGCCTGCCGCTCGACGATCACGGCGACCTCCTCCCTCACCCCGGACTGCCGGGCCACCGCGCCGCCCAGGCGGGCGATGCGGCGGCGGCTGTCGGCCGCGAGCAGCTCGGTCGCGCCGCCGGGCACGGGGTCCAGCAGCGACAGCTGGCCGATGTCGTGCATCAGCGCGGCGTACTCCAGAACGGTGAGTTCGGCCTCCGGAAGCCCGAGGCGGCGCCCGGTGGCCCGGCTCAGCTCGGCGACCCGGCGGGCGTGACCGGGCGGGGTGTGCCCGGCGACCTCGGTGGACCGGGCCAACGACGCGATGGTCTGCCGGTAGACGGTCTGCGAGGCGCCGTAGCGGCGCAGCGAGAGCTGCGTGAGCAGCAGCGGCACGCAGAACACCGGCAGCGCCCACAGCCCGGCGGTGGCGACGGCCGGGGCGATGACCGCGCCCGTCGCGCACACCGCCGAGCCGATGCCGCGCAGCGCGCGCAGCTCGTCGCGCAGCAGCGCCGCGAACGGCCGGCCGGCGCGGCCGGCAGACAGCGCGGCGCCGAGCACCGCGTCGCTCAGCCCGGTGAGCACCAGGACGGCGAGCATCACCACGACGTGCCACTGCCCGTGCGAGGCGGCCGGGCCGAGCGCGCCGGAGGCGTGCAGTGGCTGGAAGCAGGCGGCGGCGAACGCCACCGTGAGCACCCGCCGCGCGAGCCCGTCGGCGGCGGGCACCCCGCCGGGCGGTTGCCGCCGGGCCAGGCCCAGCAGCACCGCGGCGGCGGTGACGGTGACGGCCTGGGCGGCACCGGGCGCGGCCGGTTCACCACCGGACTCCACCAGCAGGGCGTAGCCCAGGGCCGCGGCGGCGGCGAGTGGCGCGGCCTCGCCGTCACCCGGCAGGGCCGCGCGGAGCAGTTCGCCGGTCAGGACCACCAGGCCGAAGGCGACGGCCACGGCGGGGTCGTCCAGGCCGTGCCGGAGCGTCCAGCCGAGTGAGGCGGCGGCGACCAGGACCGCCGCCGCGCGCACGGTGAAGCCGACCGGGCTCACCGGTGGCGGCCCGTCGGGTCGAGCGCGGCGGCGGTGCGGGCCGCGGGCAGGTCGGGGGCCGGTCCGTCGGCGGTGACGGCCGGCGACCAGCCGCCGCGTTCCAGCGCGCGGACGAGGGCCCGGACCATCCGCGGGTCCAGCTCCCGGCCGGCGCACCTGCGCAGCTCGGCGACGGCCTCGGCCACCGGACGGGCACGCCGGTAGCTGCGGGTGGAGGTCATGGCGTCGAAGGTGTCGGCCACGGCCACCGCGCGGGCGGTCTCCGGGATCTCCTTGCCGCGCAGCCCGTGCGGGTATCCGCTGCCGTCCAGCCGCTCGTGGTGGTGCAGGATCGCCGCGCGGGCCTCACCGAGGAAGGAGATGCCGCGGACCATCTCGTGGCCGTACTCCGGGTGGAGCTGGATGATCCGGCGCTCCTCGTCGGTCAGCGGCCCGGCCTTGCGCAGGATTCGGGTCGGCACGCCCAGCTTGCCCACGTCGTGCAGGATTCCGGCGAGCCGCAGCGCCTCGGTCCGGTCCGCGTCCATGCCCAGTTCGGCGGCGATGAGTGCCGAGGCCCGCCCGACCCGCTCGCTGTGCCCGCGGGTGTAGCGGTCCTTGATGTCGACGGCCTGCACCAGGGCTCGCACGGTGGCCCGGTGCGCGGCGCGCTCCCGCTGGTACTGCGCGACGACCCAGCAGCCGGTCACCATGGGCATCAGCACGCACAGTGCGGCCGGCGGCCCGTAGGGGCCGACCCACAGCAGCGCCGTCATCAGCCCGGCGAGGCCGTGCACCAGGTGCGGGACCAGGCCGCGCAGCAGGCGCCCGCGCCACGCCGCCCGCGGTGAGCAGCCCTCGGCGGCGACCAGGACGCCTCCGTCGGACAGCGTCAGGAAGAGGCTGAAGGCCGCGGCGGCGGCCAGCGCGGGCAGCAGCAGGGCGGGAGCCGGGCGGCCGAGCGCGTCGGCGCTGCCCAGCAGGTGGTGGACGAGCGCTGCGGTCCAGACGGCCAGGCCGAGCTGCGCGGCGTGCCAGATCCGGCGCGCGGCGCGGTGCGGGCGCCCCCCGGCGGTCCGGCCCAGCAGCGCGCCCGGCAGTACCGCCAGCAGCGCGGCGGGGGGCGGCAGCAGCAGGGCGGCGGCAAGCGGGAGCGGGGTGGCCCATCGCGGCGGTGAACCGCCCGGGTCGGCCGGGGCGCTGATCTCCTTGGGCATGCGGTGCGCCAGGAGCGGGCATCGCGGCAGCCACTCGCAGGCGGCGTAGGCCAGGGCGAGCAGGGCCACGGTGGGCCAGTGCGTCCGCGTCAGGCCCTGGGCCGCGGGCAGCAGGCCCGGGGCGGCAGCCAGAGCGCAGCCGGCCACGGCGGCGCCGATGTACGTCCTGGCACTCCACGGCAGCGGCCGTTCCCGCATCGCGCACCCCTTTGTCCTCCGCGTCGGGAGAATAGGAGCGCGCGACGGTCGCAAGCGGGCTTATCCGGTTATTGGCCGGTCACTTGCGAGCGGATTAACCCCTTCGAGTGAACATCCGGCGCGATTCCTGGCTTTGCCGGTGAGGCTGGGTCAGGTGAGGTGCTTGCGCGCCGCCGGGGCGCCGCTCACCGCGTCCTGCTCGGTGTCGGAGGCCTCGGGCACGCCGTGGGAGTAGCCGGTGGTCTCGATCACCGCCTCGTCGGGCACGGCCTCGCCGGCCCGGATCAGCTCGATGCGGCCCATCACCTTCGAGCGCAGGTCGGTCGGCACGTCGTCATGGCCGCAGCACCGCTTGACCAGCTTCTTGACGGCCTGTTCGAGGCCGTACTTCTCCAGGCACGGCGAGCACTCGTCGAAGTGCTCGGCGAGCTTCGCGCGGTCGCCGACCGGCATCTCCTGGTCCAGGTACTCGTATAGGTGGTCCAGGACTTCGGAGCAGTCCGTCTCGTGAGGGTCTCCGCAGCTCATGAGGTGGAACCTTTCCGGTTGTGCGACGCGTCGGCCGGGCCGGAGTCGGCCGAGGCCCCGGCGGGCGCCAGCCCCCGGTCCCGCGCATAACCCTCCAGCATGCCCCGCAGCTGGCGGCGCCCGCGGTGCAGCCGGGACATCACCGTACCGATGGGGGTACCCATGATGTCGGCGATCTCCTTGTAGGCAAAGCCTTCTACGTCCGCGAGGTAGACGGCGATCCGGAACTCCTCGGGAATGGCCTGGAGGGCCTCCTTCACGTCGGAGTCCGGCAGGTGGTCGAGGGCTTGGGACTCGGCCGAGCGCAGACCGGTCGACATGTGCGACTCGGCCCTGGCCAGCTGCCAGTCCTCGATCTCCTCGGCGGCGCTGCGCTGCGGCTCGCGCTGCTTCTTGCGGTAGGAGTTGATGAAGGTGTTGGTCAGGATGCGGTAGAGCCACGCCTTGAGGTTGGTGCCCTCCCGGAACTGGTGGAAGGACCCGTACGCCTTGGCATACGTCTCCTGCACGAGGTCCTCGGCGTCCGCGGGGTTGCGGGTCATGCGCAGCGCGGCGGAGTACATCTGGTCGAGGAAGCCGAGTGCGTCGCGCTCGAAGCGCGCGTTGCGCTCTGCGTCGGTCTCCTGCGGGGCGCTGTCCGAACGGTCCTCGGTCCCGGCGACCGTACCCACCTCCTCCGTGACGGTGGCGAGTCCGAGAGCGGACCCGCCCGAAACGGAGAATAGACGACGATCCGCACCCTCCGCCGCCTGAGACCGGCCCGCGCCGGCCAGTGCGAGCGTGGCCCAGTCCAGCTCGGCGGCCTTGGGGCGCTGCGGGCAAGCGACTGAACCCATAGGGGTGGCTCCCTCTCCATCACGTCGTGGCGGTGCGGACACCGCGCTCCTCCCCGGCACGCACGCGTACCGGTGTACCCGTGACAACACGGCGACGGCCGGACGCATTCCCGGCCGTCACCCGATGTCCCAAGGGCTGTCCGGCCGGTCTCGGTGCGGACCGGGGGCACCGAAACCGCCGGGGAACACCGAACCACCGGGGAACACCGAACCACCGGGGAGCTGAGGCCCGCCGCCGCCCGCCGCGCCTCACAGCCGGTCGAGCCTCACCGCCCGCCGCGCCTCACAGCCGGTCGAGCCACTCGGCCACCGACGAGGTGAGCAGGTCCAGCGCGGCCGGCTGCCCCAGCAGCGGCTGGGGGGCCACTCCCGACTCGGCCGCCCGGGCAGCCACGTCCTTGGGCAGCCGGGCGGGGACGGCGAAGGCGTGATCGGCGTACGGCACCTCGACCAGAGCGGCGGTGGACGGCAGGTCGGGGAACTCGCCGGGCCGGCCGAACGTGTCCCGGCCGCCCTGCACGACGAGCAGCGGCACCTCGTGCGCACCGGTCGGCAGCTCGTCGGCGCGGGAGCGCTCCGGACGGCCCGGCGGGTGCAGCGGGAACGCCAGCGCCAGGACCGCTGCGGCGCCCAGTGCCGACGCGGTGCGGCAGGCGACCCGCGCTCCGGCGCTGCGGCCGCCGGTCACCACGGGTACGCCCTCCTCGGTGAGGGCGGGCCACAGCTGCGTCCACGCGGCGTCGAGCGCGCGGGGCGCCGGGGCCAGTTTCCGACCGGCGACCCGCCACGGCTGCTCGACCAGGGCGACGGTGAACCCCGCCGCCGGCAGCGCGGCGGCGAGCGCCTGCAGGTCCCGCGCCTCGATGCCGCCGCCCGCGCCGTGGCCCAGGGCCAGCACACGGCGGGCGCCGGGAGCGCGGAACCAGGTGATGCGCGCCTCCCCCGCCGTCGTACCGACCAGGGACGTGCCGCTGGGCACCGCGCGGGCCGGCTCCGGCCCGGCGGCGCTCACCGCCCGACCCCGCCCGCCGGGACCGGACGGGGGTGGCGGTGAGGACCGGGGCGGGGGCCGCGGCGATGATCCTGGCGAGCGTCGTGGCGAGCGTCGTGAGGAGGGTGCACTAGAACAGGGTGCCCTCTTCCGGGGCCTCCAGCTCCGTCAGCAGCTCCGGCGCGTTGTTGCGCACGTTGCTGACCGCGGTGCTGACCGGGTAGGCGCGGTGCCTGCCGGTGGGCAGGTCGGCGAGCAGCGCCCGCAGTTCGTCGACGCCGCTGCGGCGCGGGTCGAGCCAGGCGTCCCAGCGGTCCGGCGGCAGGGCCACCGGCATCCGGGGGTGGATGTCCGCGAGCGACGACGGGACGGCGCCGCCGTCCGCCGAGGGCAGCGGCGCCTGCTCGGCCTCGGTGGTGATCACCGTGCAGGTGGCCCACCAGGCGCGCGGATCGCCCTCCGGCAGGGTGCTGTCCCGCCAGAACTCGTACAGCCCGGCCATCGCGAGCACCGAGCCGTCGGCGGGGGTGACGAAGTAGGGCTGCTTCCGGGGGCGCTTGCGGCGGCCCTGCTGCTCCAGGTCCAGTTCGGGCCGGGCGGTGACCCACTCGTAGTAGCCGTCGGCCGGCAGCAGGCAGCGCCGGGAGGTGAAGGCACGCCGGTAGGAGGACTTCTCGTGCACCGTCTCGGCCCGCGCGTTGATCATCTTGGCGGCCGTGTCCGGGGACTTCGCCCAGGACGGCACCAGGCCCCAGCGCAGCGGGCGTAGTTGGCGCACCGGTTCCGGACTGCCGGAGTCCTTCACCGGGCGCTCCAGGACCGCGTACACCTCCTTCGTCGGTGCCACGTTCCAGTCCGGTGCGAGCGCCTCGGTGGGCTCCCACCTGCCTATGTCGAAGAGCGAGACCAGGTCCTCGGGCTGCCGGCTCGCCGCATACCTACCGCACATGCGGTCCAGCCTGCCACGCGGCACCGACAACCGACGCGGACTTCCGCCGAGCGGCGCGGACATCGCCGAGCGGTCCTCCGTCCCGGCTGCCGGGCGCCCGGCAGCCGGGACCGGTGCGGGAGCAGCGGCGGCACTCTGGTGGGATGGCGTCCGTTGGGCAGTGGCAGTGGCAGTGGGGGCAGCAGCACTAAGGGGACGGACGCATGAACGTCGACAGCTTCACCGAGATGTGGGACCAGGTCTTCGGCACCCAGGAGACCCCGGCCCTGTGGCTGGTGATCGCGACCGGCGTGGTCGCGCTGGCGGTGGTCGGCACCCGGCTGTCCTGGCGGGTCGCGAGAAACGCGGTGACCATCGCGCACGAGGGCGGCCACGGCCTCGTCGCCCTGCTCACCGGCCGCCGCCTGGAGGGGGTGCGCCTGCACTCCGACACCTCGGGGCTGACCGTCTCGCGCGGCAAGCCGACGGGCATCGGCATGGTCCTCACCGCCGCCGCCGGGTACACCGCGCCGTCCCTGCTGGGGCTGGGAGGGGCCTGGCTGCTCGCGGCGGGCCACATCACGGCGCTGCTGTGGGGTGCCACCGCCCTGCTGCTCGCACTGCTGGTCATGGTCCGCAACGCCTACGGCGTGCTGAGCGTGGTGCTCACCGGTGCGGTGTTCCTGCTGGTTTCCTGGCTCACCGAGGCGGGCGTGCAGGCCGCGTTCGCCTACGGCGTGGTGTGGTTCCTGCTGCTGGGCGGGGTCCGGCCCGTCTTCGAACTGCAGAGCAAACGACGCGGGGGCGGCGCGCCCGACTCCGACGCCGACCAGCTGCACCGGCTGACGAACGTGCCGGCCGGCGGCTGGCTGCTGCTGTTCCACGCCGTGTCGCTGTGCTCGCTGATCGGCGGCGGTCGCTGGCTGCTCGACGTCTGACCGGCGCCGCCCGCCGGGGACCGCTGTGTGGCGCACGCCGGGTGGGCGGCCGGTCAGCGTGCCCGGGCCTCGATCCGCACACCGCCGTCGTCACCGGGCAGGACCAGGGCGGCGCCGGTGCCGACCGCCTCCACGATGCCCGCGACGGCCGCGTCCAGTCGGGCGGCGGCCGGCATCGCCGGCGGCTGCCCGGCCACGGCACGCCCGGCGAAGCCCGTCTCCAGGTGCGGCAGCCGGGCGTCGACCACCGCCACCTTCCGCTTGCGCTGCTCACCGCGGACAGCCGTGAGCCAGGCGCTCAGCGCGCACTTGGCCGCGCTGTAGGCGGCCATGCCGGGCTGCGGGCGGTCCACCAGCACACCGGTGATCGCTGCCACCGCACCACCGGACGGCAGCAGGGGCAGCGCTCCGCGCAGGACGGCCATCGGGGCGAGCGCGTTCACCGCCATCAGGTGCTCCGCGACCTCGTCGGGCAGCTCGTCGGCGGGGCCGAAGGCGGCCACTCCCGTCGCGCACACCACCGCGTCCAGGCCGGACAGCTCCTGCCGTGCCCAGGTCGCGAGCGCCCCGCAGCCGTCCAGGTCGTAGGCGTCGCACTCCCGGGTGGGCCGTCCACCCAGTTCGCCGGACCGCTCGGCCAGCCGCCGCGTGTCCCGGCCGGCCAGCGCCACCTGCGCGCCGCGGGCGGCCAGTTCACCGGCGAGCGCGCCGCCGATCACACCGGTGGCGCCGACCACCAGCACCCGGGCTCCGTCGAAGTCCATGCGCTTCTCCCTCTCGGCTCGTCCGGCCCCCAGAGTCACCCGGACCGTCACCACGCCCCGGGAGGACGCGCCGCAGCGGCCCGGCGTGCGCGGCGGTAGGCCGGGGCTGGGGCGCCGGGGGCCCGGGACACCGGGGGCCCGGGGCGCTCGGGGCGTCACCACCGGGAGCGCCGTCCGCCGGGCGGCATACCATCGACCGGCGCGGACCGACCCGGCCGCCGTCCGCCCCCACGTCCCGGAGCAGCAGCGATGACGACGGCGCCCACCGCTCCCGGGCGGCCCGAACGCCCCCTGCCGGTGCCCGTCGCCGCCACCCGCCGGGAGGAGGGCCGCGTGCTGCCGCAACTGCTGTGGCGGCTCGCGCCGGGCAGCCGGGTGTGCAGCACGGCCGTGTTCGGCGGCGGCATCGGGGAGCGGCGCTGGGTGCTCAACGCGCAGGTGCCCGCCGGCTACCGCCGGACCGACCCGGCCGCCCACCTCGCGCAGATCGCCGGCGCGGCCGGGCTGCGCGGCCCGGGCGCCGGGCTGATGACCGCCGCCGACGTCAGCCGCGCCACCGAGGCGCACGACGACGGCGTGCACGCCGTGGTGACCACGGGCCTGGGCGTGCGCACCTGGGCCGCCTCACCGGCGCCCGGCGCTCCCGGCGCACCTCCGGCCGGGACGGTGAACATCGTCGTGTCCCTGCCGGCGCCGCTGGCGGACGCCGCCCTGGTCAACGCCGTGGCCACCGCCACCGAGGCGAAGGTGCAGGCGCTGCTGGACGCCGGACTGGACTGCTCGGGCACGCCGTCCGACGCCGTCGCCGTCATCGTGCCGGCGCTCGCCCCCGGGCGCACCGCCGAGCCCTTCGCCGGCCCCCGGTCCCGCTGGGGCGCCCCGCTGGCCAGGGCCGTGCACGCCGCGGTGCTGGCGGGCGCCGCGGCGGACCGGGCCGACGGGAAGTCCGCACCCGGTCGGAACGTCCCGCCCGCCCGTGCCGCGCAGGCGCATCCGGGCAGGCCCTCCGAGCGGTAGTGGGGATACCGCTGACCGCCCGTCGGAGCCGGTCCGGCGTGCCCGTGTGCCGCGGGCGGTCGCCGGTCAGCCGGACCTGGTGGTGGTGAAGGTGGTGCAGCCCGGCCCGATGGCCCGCCCCTGGAGTCGCCGCGGGGCGGCCGGGTCGTACCGGGCGGCCAGGTCGCCCATCTCGTATCCGGCGGGCTGCTGGATCCAGCGGTCGCCGAAGAGCCGCAGCACACCGTCCTCCCAGGTACCGACCATGACGAACGAGCCGCTGGCCACGCCCGGGTTGGAGGGCACGGGGAAGAAGGAGAAGACGGCGTGCACCTGGCCGTCGGTACCAGGCCCCACGGTCAGCTGGAGACCGGTTGTCCCCTGCAGGCACTCGTAGGTCCCCTGCCAGGTACCGGCCACCGCCAGTACGGACGTGCCGGAGGACGGCCGGGGTTCGGCGCTGTCGCCTCCCGTGCCTCCGGGGTCGGGGCCGTCCGTCGCCGGACGGCCGTCGAGTTCGCCGCCGCCGGGCGTCGACCCCTCCGTGCCGGAGCCGTGCGTCCCGCCCGATCCGCTGCCCGCGCCGCTGAGCGCGTACCCGCTCCACACGACCAGCCCGGCCACCAGCACCGCGGCGATCACCGACCACACCGTCACCACCGCCGTGCCCGTCCTCCGGCCGGGGTGACCGGCACCGGACGGAGGGCCGGGGTGACCGGGATGCCCGGCCGGCCCCGGCTGCCACGTCGGCCCACCCCTCCCCCACTGCCCCTGCGGCTGCGGCTGCGGCTGCGGCCAGGGGGGCGCCGGAGTCCCGGGCGGAGTGCCCTGACCCGGCGCGGGGTCCGGCACGGGGCCCGATGACGGGTCAGGGCGCGGCGCAGGCCCCGGACCCGGCGCGGGGTCCGCTGCGGGCCCGTGCGTCGCGGTGGTCTCGTCCGTGCGTGCGCGGACCGTGGCGGCCACGGTCGGCGGCAGCCAGCGCGCGCCTGAGAAGGCCACCGTGCCGCCCTCGCTGCCGGCGGCCCCCGCCACCGACGCCAGCAGCTCCTCGACCTGCGGGCGCCGCGCGGGGTCCTTGTCGAGGCAGCGCGCCACCAGTTGGGCGAGTCTGCCGGAGAGCGCGTCCAGCTCCGGCTGCTCGTGCACGACGCGGAACATGAGGGCCTGCGCCGATCCGCTGCCGAACGGCCCGGTGCCGGAGGCGGTGAAGGCCAGGACCGCGCCCAGCGAGAACACGTCGCTGGCCGGTCCCACCGGGCGGCCGGTCAACTGCTCGGGCGACATGAACCCGGGTGTGCCGACCACCATGCCGGTCCGGGTGAGCGCGCTGGCCTCGCCGGCCACCGAGATGCCGAAGTCGATGACCCGCGGCCCGTCGGAGGCCAGCAGCACGTTGGACGGCTTGAGGTCCCGGTGCACGAGGTCGGCTGCGTGCACGGCCTCCAGCGCCTCGGCCAGGCCCGCGGCCAGCGCGAGCACCGACGGCTGCGGCCACGGGCCGTGCGCGGCGACCGCCTCGTCCAGCGAGACGCCCGGCACGTAGACGGTCGCCAGCCAGGGCGGGGCCGCCTCCGGGTCGGCGTCCACCACCCCCGCGGTGAAGGCGCCGTTGACGCGGCGGGCCGCGACGACCTCGCGGCGGAAGCGCTGCCGGAACTCGCGGTCCTCCGCCAGTTCCGGCCGGACGACCTTCACCGCGACCGCCCGGCCGCCGCGGGACAGGCCCAGGTACACCCGGCCCATGCCGCCGGCGCCCAGCCGTCCGACGATCCGGAAGCCGCCGATCTGCCGCGGGTCCGCGGGTTCGAGTCGCTGCACGGATTCCACTGGTCCCCCAGCCCTCGCGCCGGACGTTCCACCCCCGTAGTGACCCGGCGTCCCCGCCCGGCGCGGTTCCGGCCGGAGCCGGTTGGTGGTGCGGGACGTCGAGACCCACATGGTGCCGCACCCGACCCGTGGCGATCCGGCGATCCGGCGATCCGGCGCTGCCACGGTTTCCGCCACCCCCCGGCGGGGAGTGCGCCGGGCGCGGGGCGCCCGCCACCCGTTCGGCTGCCCGGCGCCCCGCCGCCGGCCGTCCGCCGGCGGGAGCGGCGCACCACCGCGGCGGGTGGTGGCGAAGCGGCGCCCGGGCCCGGTTCCACCCCGACCGGGGACGTGGGGAGGCGCTGAACAGCCACTAAAGTGAGGGCCATGACCGACCACACCGCTCTCTGGCCGGCGCCGACCGCTTCCGGCCCCGTCGACGCGACCGTCACCGTGCCCGGATCGAAGTCGGTCACCAACCGCGGACTCGTGCTCGCCGCCCTGGCCGCCGAACCCGGCTGGCTGCGCCGGCCGCTGCGTTCGAGGGACACCGTGCTGATGGCCGAGGCGCTGCGCACGCTCGGCGTCGGCATCGAGGAGGGCGTGGGCCCGGACGGCACCGGCGAGGCGTGGCGCATCATCCCGGCCGGGCTGCACGGCCCGGCGACGGTCGACGTCGGCAACGCGGGCACGGTCATGCGCTTCCTGCCGCCGGTCGCCGCGCTGGCCGACGGCCCGGTGCGGTTCGACGGCGACCCGCGCTCCTACGAACGGCCGCTGCACGGCGTCATCCACGCGCTGCGGGCGCTCGGCGCCATGATCGACGACGACGGGCGCGGCGCGCTGCCGATGACGGTGTTCGGCGGCGGCTCGCTGACCGGTGGCGCGGTGGAGATCGACGCGTCCTCCTCCAGCCAGTTCGTGAGCGCGCTGCTGCTGTCGGGCCATCGCTTCAACCAGGGCGTCGAGGTCCGGCACGTCGGCGGCACGCTGCCGTCGATGCCGCACATCCGCATGACGGTGGACATGCTGCGGGCGGCCGGCGCGCAGGTGGACACCCCGGAGGCGGGCGGCGAGGCCGACGTGTGGCGGGTGACGCCGGGTGCGCTGCTGGGCCGCGACCTGGTGGTCGAGCCGGACCTGTCGAACGCGCAGCCGTTCCTGGCCGCCGCGCTCGTCACCGGCGGCCGGGTCACGATCCCCGACTGGCCGGCACACACCACCCAGCCGGGTGACGCACTGCGCGACCTGTTCACCGCGATGGGCGGAAGCTGCGAACTGACCGAGCGGGGGCTGACGTTCACCGGCACCGGCAAGGTGCAGGGCATCGACGCCGACCTGGGCGAGGTGGGCGAGCTGACGCCGGGCATCGCGGCGGTCGCGGCCCTGGCCGACTCCGAGTCGGTGCTGCGCGGCGTGGCGCACCTGCGGCTGCACGAGACGGACCGGCTGGCCGCGCTGACCCGGGAGATCAACGGCCTGGGCGGCGACGTCACCGAGACCGAGGACGGCCTGCACATCCGCCCGCGCCCGCTGCACGGCGGCGTCTTCCACACCTACGACGACCACCGGCTGGCCACCGCGGGGGCGCTGCTGGGCCTGGTGGTGCCGGGAGTGCAGGTGGAGAACGTCGGCACGACCGCGAAGACGCTGCCCGACTTCGCCGGGATGTGGCACGACATGCTCGGTGAAGGCGTCTGAGGGACCCGCGATGCGGCGCTACAGCAAGAACACCGACGAGGACGACATCAGGTTCCGCCCCAACCGCCGCGGCACCCGGCCGCGCACCCACCAGCGTCCCAAGCACGAGGACGCGGTGGAGGGCCTGGTGCTCACCGTGGACCGGGGCCGCATCACCTGCCTGGTGGAGGACCGCACGGTCACCGCGATGAAGGCCCGCGAACTGGGCCGCAAGGGTGTGGTCGTCGGGGACCGGGTGGCGGTGGTCGGCGACCGCACCGGCGAGAAGGACACGCTCGCTCGGATCGTGCGGGTCGAGGAGCGCTCGTCGGTGCTGCGCCGGACGGCCGACGACGACGACCCGTTCGAGCGCATCGTCGTCGCCAACGCCGACCAGCTGGCCATCGTCACCGCGCTGGCCGATCCCGAACCGCGGCCCCGGCTGATCGACCGGTGCCTGGTCGCCGCCTTCGACGCCGGGCTCACCCCGCTGCTGGTGCTCACCAAGTCCGACCTGGCCTCCCCCGACACCCTGCTGGCCAGCTACGCGCCGCTGGGTGTGCCCGCGGTCGCCGTGCACCACAAGGGCTCGACCGAGGAGGTCGCGGCGTTGCTGGCGGGACGTGTCACCGCCTTCGTCGGGCACTCGGGGGTGGGCAAGACCACACTGGTCAACGCGCTCGTCCCGGACCGGATCAGGGCGACGGGTGTGGTCAACGCCGTCACCGGGCGCGGCCGGCACACCACCACCTCGGCGCTCGCACTGCCGCTGCCGACCGGTGATCCGGACGCTCCGCCCGGCCGCGGGGGCTGGGTGATCGACACTCCGGGTGTGCGGTCCTTCGGCCTGCACCACGTGGACCCGTCGCGGGTCATCAACGCCTTTCCCGACCTGGAGCCGGGCACCGCCGAGTGCCCGCGCTCGTGCAGCCACGACGAGGCGGAGTGCGCACTGGACGCCTGGGTGGCCGCCGGGCACGCCGACCCGGCCCGGCTGTACTCGCTACGCCGACTGCTCGCCACCCGCGAGCGCCGCGAGGGCGACTGAGCCCCGGCCGCCCCGGGTCGGCGGCGCCCCTGCCCGGCGGTGCCCCCGGTGTCCGCCGGGTCCGGCCGGCGGCCGTCAGTACGGGCTGGTGGTGCGCCGCCGCAGCAGCGCGGTCACGGTGTCCGCGACGCGGGCCGGCACCTCCGGCTCGGCCGGCGGCGCCACCACGTACGACAGGGCGAGCCGCAGCCCCGTCTCGACGGCGCGCGGCGGAACCTGCTCCGGGCCGCCGAGGACGGCGACCAGCCGCTCGCACAGGCGGCGCAGCAGCAGCTCCGGGGAGTCACCGGGCAGCGGCAGCCGGGCGTCCCAGCTCCCGGTGAGCGCGGCCCGCACCAGGGGTTCCTCCTTGGCCCGGTAGACCAGCCAGCCGGCGGCAGACGCGCAGCACACCGCCGGGTCGCCGCCCGCCCGGCGGGCGGTGGCGGCCGCGGTGGCCGCCCCGCGTACGAAGGCCTCCGTCCGGCGTTCGACGAGCGCCGCGCCGAGGCCCTCCTTGGAACTGAACTCGTTGTAGAGCGTCTGGCGGGAGACACCGGCGACAGCGGCCACGTCCACCATGCGCACGGTGGCCCAGGGCCGGTGGGTGAGGGCTGCCTGGGCGGCGGACAGCAGGCTTTCACGCGCGGCGGGCATGGCTCCCCTCCCGGTCCGACGATGGACCTGCCGCACAGAATTGACGCGGTGTCGGCCGGTGTCAAGGGAGCGGACGGGCCGGTGTGCGCCCCGCCCGGGAAGGTGCTCGTGCGGCCGTCGGGCATCGCACTGGTTACTGTTCACCCATGCCGGAGTACCACGATGACTTGCGTTTCGCCCACGTACTGGCCGACGCCGCCGACGCCACCACCATGGAGAGGTTCAAGGCGCTCGACCTGAAGGTGGAGACAAAACCCGACATGACGCCGGTCACCGAGGCGGACAAGGCGACCGAGGAGCTGATCCGGAGCGCGCTGAAGCGGGCCCGTCCCCGGGACGCGCTGCTCGGCGAGGAGTTCGGCACCGAGGGCAGCGGCCCGCGCCGCTGGGTGATCGACCCGATCGACGGCACCAAGAACTACGTGCGCGGTGTGCCGGTGTGGGCGACGCTGATCGCGCTGATGGAGATGGGCGAGGGCGGCGACCACCCGGTGGTCGGCATGGTCTCGGCGCCCGCGCTGAACCGCCGCTGGTGGGCGGCGAAGGGCAGCGGCGCCTACACCGGCCGGAGCCTGTCCCAGGCGACCCGGATGCACGTGTCCCAGGTGTCGCGGGTGCGTGACGCCTCGTTCGCGTACTCCTCGCTCAGCGGCTGGGAGGAGCGGGGCCTGCTGGGCGGGTTCCTCGACCTGGGCCGGGACTGCTGGCGGACGCGGGCCTACGGCGACTTCTGGCCCTACATGATGGTCGCCGAGGGCGCGGTCGACATGTGCGCCGAACCGGAGCTGTCGCTGTGGGACATGGCTGCCAACGCGGTGATCGTTCAGGAGGCCGGCGGCACGTTCACCGGTCTGGACGGGCGCGACGGCCCGCACAGCGGCAACGCGGCGGCCTCCAACGGCCTGCTGCACGAGGACCTGCTGGGCTATCTGAGGGGCTGACGGGCCTCCCCCCGGGCGGCTCCCCACGGCGCCGAGGCGCGCGAACCGGCCGAGTGCCGCGTCGCGCGCCTCTTGTTGTGTTCCACCTCACGTGTGACCATGAAGGCTCACTCGCTTGTGCCCTTGTGAACTCACTCTCGAGCGGGTTCCTCCAAGGAGGTGGCAAACGACCATGCCCACCCACGTACGCGACGCCATGAGCACCGTGGTGCTCAGCATCGGCCCGACCCACACCCTGCGCCAGGCGGCCGGCCTCATGGCGGCCCGCCGGGTCGGGGCCGCGGTGGTCCTCGACCTGGACGACAGCGGCGTCGGCATCCTCACCGAACGCGACATCATCCACTCACTCGGCGCGGGGCAGGATCCCGACCAGGAACGGGCCGGCACCCACACCACCACGGAGGTGGTGTTCGCCGCGCCCGACTGGACGCTCGCCGAGGCGGCCGGGGCGATGACCCGCGGCGGCTTCCGGCACCTGATCGTCCTGGACGACCGGGAGCCGGTGGGCATCGTCTCGGTCCGCGACATCGTCCGCTGCTGGTCGACCGCGCCCGAACCCACCGGCGCCGCGCTCGCCTGACCGGGGGCACCCGCGGGAAACCGGTCGCGCGGCGCGGGCCGCGCGACCGGTGACGGCATGCCGGAGGGGCCGGAGCTCAGCAGCGTCCGACCCCTCCGGGGTGTTACGGCAAGCGTCGTCAGCCGCGGAGGGCCTTGACCGCGACCTCCAGCCGCTTGCCGTAGTCGGCGTCCGCCTTGCGGAAGTTGTCGATCGCCCGCTCGGCGATGTCGTCGCGGGAGACCTTGGCGATGAAGCCCGCCAGGTTGTTGACCAGGCGCTCCTTCTCGTCCTCCGACATCAGCCGGTAGAGGTTCCCGGCCTGCACGAAGTCGTCGTCCTCGGAGTGCGCGGGCGCCTCCCAGTCACCGGTGGCACCGGAGACGGGGGTGGGCTCCCACAGCGGGCGGCCGGTCTCGACCGGGCCGCCGAAGCTGTTCGGCTCGTAGTTCTTCGCCCCGCCGTGGCGGCCGTCGTACATCAGGCCGTCCCGGCCGTGGCTGTTGGCGACCGTGGCGTGCGGACGGTTCACCGGCAGGTGGTCGGCGTTGATGCCGACCCGGTAGCGGTGGGCGTCGCCGTAGGCGAAGAGGCGGCCCTGGAGCATCTTGTCGGGCGAGGGGCCGATGCCCGGCACGAAGTGGTGCGGGGAGAAGACCGACTGCTCGACCTCGGCGAAGATGTTCTCCGGGTTGCGGTTGAGCTCCAGCTTGCCGATCTCGATCGGCGGGTAGTCGCCGTGCGGCCAGACCTTGGTCAGGTCGAACGGGTTGAAGCGGTAGTTCGCCGCCTCGGCCGCGGGCATGATCTGCACCTGCACGGTCCAGCTGGGGTACTCGCCGCGCTCGATGGCCTCACGCAGGTCGCGCTGGTGGCTGTCCGCGTCCTGACCGGCCAGGACGTCCGCCTCGTCCTGCGTCAGGTTCCTGATGCCCTGGTCGGTCTTGAAGTGGTACTTGACCCAGAAGGCCTCGCCGGCCTCGTTCGCCCACTGGAAGGTGTGCGAGCCGTAGCCGTTCATGTGGCGCAGCGTCGCGGGGATGCCGCGGTCACCGAACAGCCAGGTCACCTGGTGCGTCGACTCGGGCGACAGGCCCCAGAAGTCCCAGACGTTGTCCGCCTCCTGCGAGCCCGTGTAGGGGTCGCGCTTCTGGGTGTGGATGAAGTCGGGGAACTTGATGGCGTCCTTGATGAAGAACACCGGGGTGTTGTTACCGACGAGGTCGTAGTTGCCCTCCTCGGTGTAGAACTTCAGCGCGAAGCCGCGCGGGTCGCGCACCGCGTCCGCCGAGCCGAGGTTGCCGGCCACCGTGGAGAAGCGCAGGAAGACCTCGGTCTGCTTGCCGACCTCGGAGAGGAACTTCGCCCGGGTGTAGCGCGAGACGTCCGCGGTGAGCGTGAAGGTGCCGTACGCGCCGGCGCCGCGGGCGTGCACCACCCGCTCCGGGATGCGCTCCCGGTTGAAGTGCGCGAGCTTCTCCATCAGGAGCTGGTCCTGGACCAGAACGGGACCGCCGACACCGGCGGTCTGGCTGTTCTGGTTGTCCGCGACCGGTGCTCCGGACTCCGTGGTGAGCGGTCCGGTGATCTCGTTCTGAGCAGTCACTACGCCTCCTGCGCCTCAACGTACTGTCCCTGGGCTTTCGCCGAGACCTGAGCTTACCTTAGACTTTGTCCAAGTCAAGATGAATGTGAAGCCCGTACGGAGTCCGGGGTAGGCGGCCCACGCTGCTAAACTGGGCTCGACCTGAACGATGGGTGGGATTGATGAGCGACCTGCTGGAACGACTCCGCGACCGCGGTTGGCGGCTCACCGCACAGCGGAGGGTCGTTGCCGAGGTCCTCAACGGCGACCACGTGCACTACACCGCCGACGAGGTTCACGCGCGAGCCGCCGAACGCCTGCCCGAGATCGCCCGGGCGACCGTCTACAACACGCTGAGCGAGCTGGTCTCCCTCGGGGAGGTCATCGAGGTCAGCACGGACGGCCGCGCCAAGCGCTACGACCCGAACGCCCACCACAGCCACCAGCACCTGGTGTGCTCCCGTTGCGGCACCATCAAGGACGTGCACCCGTCCGAGGACCCGCTGGCGGCGCTGCCCGAGGGCGAGCGGTTCGGCTTCCGCATCTCCGAGGCGACCGTCACCTACCGCGGCGTGTGCCCGACCTGCGCCGACGCCTGACCGCCCCCGCGCCCCGCCGGCCCCCGCCCGTGCGGGGCGCTCAGGGAGAGCCGCACATGACGAAGGCCCGGATTCCTGAGGAATCCGGGCCTTCGTTCTGAAGTAGCGGGGACAGGATTTGAACCTGCGACCTCTGGGTTATGAGCCCAGCGAGCTACCGAGCTGCTCCACCCCGCGTCGTTGTGCCTTCACTGTAGCCGCGCGGCGACGACCAGCGCAAATCGCGCCCGGACACCCCGCGCCGGGCCCGGAGGGCGGGGCCGCCTGAGCGGCGGCGATCCCGCCGCCGCTCAGGCGCTCAGCTCCGCCCGCAGGGCCTCACTCAGCCGGGCGGCCCGCTCGGCCACCTCCGCCGGGCCCGACTCCACCGCCCTCGCGCACCAGTGGCGCCCCTCGGCCAGGTCACCGCGCCGAGCCGCCAGCAGGCCCAGGCGCAGCGCAGCGCGGCCGTGGCCCGCCTCGGCGGCCCGCGTCCACCACAGCGCCGCCTCCGGCTCCGCGCCCTCCCGGGCCAGCAGCAGCCCCAGATTGAACGCGCCGTTGCTGCTCCCGGCCTCTGCGGCCATGCGGTACCAGTGCGCGGCCTCGACCACGTCCCCGCGAGCCGCCGCGCACATGCCCAGCCGCACCTGCGCCCGGCGGTGGCCCTTGCGGGCCGCCTGCTCGTACCACCGCTCGCACTCCGTGGCCTCCTCGTCCGGCTGCGCCCGCTCGGCCGACCCGGCACCCTCGTCCGCTGCGCGCTCCAGCAGGGAGGCGAGCCGGAACGCGGCCTCGGCGCTGCCGCCGTCCGCGGCCTGCCGCAGCCGGCTCTCCGCGCCGGCCGTGTCGCCGTCACGCTGGAGCGCGATGGCCACTTGGAGGGCCGCCTCGCAGTGACCGGAGTCGGCCGCCCGGCGGTACCAGTCCAGCGCGGCCCGCTCGTCACCGCGGCCCGCGTACAGGATGCCCAGGTTGAACGCGGCGTCCACGCTGCCGCCTTCGGCCGCCTTGGAGAACCACGGCTCGGCACCGTCCGCGTCCTGACGCTGCAGCAGCAGCACCGCAAGGGCGTTGGCCGCCTCGATGTGCCCAGCGTAGGCGGCCCTGCGGTACCACTGCTCGGCCTGCGCGGTCCGGCCCTGTCCGGCGCACAGCAGCCCCAGGTTGAACGCGCCGTTGACGTCACCGGCGTCGAGCGCGGCGCGGTACCACCGCTCCGCGGACTGGAGTTCACCGCGGTCGGCGTGCAGTGCACCGAGAGCGTTCGCGGCGTTGCCGTCGCCGTCCCGCGCGGCCCGGCGCCACCACTGCTCGGCGGCCTCCTCGTTGCCGGCGTCGCGCAGTAGGAAGCCCAGCGCGCAAGCGGCCCTGGGCTCACCGTCGTTGGCGGCGATCAGGTACCAGCGGCCCGCTTCGCGAAGGTCATCGCGCTCCTCCAGCAGCGTGCCCAGGCGCAGCGCCGCCTTGCGGTGGCCGCGAGCCGCGGACTGCCGGAACCAGCGCTCCGCCTCCTCGGCGGAGGCGCCGGCCTCACCTCGCTCGGCACCGCGCAGCGCGAGCATGCCGACCCGGTAGGCGGCCTCGCGGTGGCCGTGCTCGGCGGCCGCCCGGAACCACTGCGCGGCGCCGTCCTCACCGCGGTGGGCGAGCAGGTCGGCCAGCGCGTAGGCGCCCAGGGTGTGGCCGGACTCGGCGGACTGCCGCAGCCAGTAGGCGGCCGCGGGCTCGTCACCGCGCTCGCGGTGGTGACGCCCGAGGGCGTGTGCCGCCGCGGCGGAACCGGCGACCGCAGCGGAGCGCCACCAGACGGCGGCTTCCTCGGGGTAGCCGCGCTGGTGCAGGAGCACGCCCAGGTTGTTGGCTGCGGCGCGGTCACCGGCTGCGGCGGCTGTCCGCAACTGCGGTTCCGCTGCGGACAGTTCACCTCGGCGCAGCAGTTCAGCGCCGAGCGCGCTGGCAGCCGCGCTGTCGCCGGGCAGATCGGCGGCGGGCTCCGTCAGCGGAGCCGCGCCGTCGAGGGTGTCCGGGCAGCCTGTTTCCCCAAGCCTTGCCATATCCCCCATAAGGTCCATCGTCGCACCACCTGCAACCTGGGTACACCTGGTATACCGCAGCCAGTGAGGTCACTTCAGCAATTTGTCGACTTCCCGACATGGCGGTCGTTCAAACTCTCCGTACACCAGTGCCCCCCGTTTCCCCACACATGCAGAAGGCCCGGAGTCGATGTGACTCCGGGCCCTCATGTGCAGTAGCGGGGACAGGATTTGAACCTGCGACCTCTGGGTTATGAGCCCAGCGAGCTACCGAGCTGCTCCACCCCGCGCCGTTGCGTGACCAACACTAACACGGCGCGGGATGGCATCCGTACCCGTCTCGCACGGGCGTGCGGATGGTCGCTACCTGGCGTTCTCGGCTTCCTTGAGAGCGTCCTGCAGGTCCTTCTGGGCCCTGCCGTACGCCTCCCAGTCACCGTCCTGGAGCGCCTTCTGGCCGTCCTCGTAGGCCTCCCTGGCGTCCTTCAGCGCCTCCGAGAGGGTCGGGGCCTCACCCGGCGGGGTGGCGCCCTCCTCCTCGGCCGGCGGCTCCTCCTCGGCCGGCGGCGTCTCTCCCTCCGCCGGTTCTGACGGTGAGTCGCCGTCCACGTTGAAGACCTTGTCCAGCGCCTCGTCCAGGGTGTTCTCGAAGGCGAGGCGTTCGCCGTAGGTCGCCAGGACCTTCCGCATCCGCGGGTAGTTGGTCCCGGCGCCGCGGACGTAGACCGGTTCGACGTAGAGCAGGCCGCCTTCCAGCGGCACCGTGAGCAGGTTGCCGTACTCCACCTCGGAGTCACCGCGCTTCAGCAGGTTGATCGACTCCGCGATGGTCGGATCGGAGTTGAACTTGCTCTGCACCTGCTGCGGACCGGCGACCGTGGTGTTGGCCGGCAGTTTCAGGATTCTGATCTTGCCGTACTCATCACTCCTGGCATCGGCGTCGACTGCCATGAACGCGCCGAGCGTCTCCCGTCGGTTCGGGTTGAAGGTGGTGGTCAGGGAGAACGTCTGCGCTTCCTGGTCCGGCATCTTCATGCTCAGGTAGTACGGCGGAACCGGCGTGCCCTTGTGCGTCGGGTCGTCCGGGATCTGCCAGCGCTCGGAGCCGCTGTAGAACTGGCCGGCGCTGGTGACGTGGTAGCGCTGGAGCAGCTCGCGCTGCACCTTGAAGAGGTCCTGCGGGTAGCGCAGGTGGTCCATCAGCTCGCTGCTGATCTCGCCCTTCTTCTCCACCGTGCCGGGGAACGCCTTCATCCACGTCTTCAGGACCGGGTCCTGGGTGTCCCACTCGTAGAGCTTCACCTCACCGGTGTAGGCGTCCACCGTCGCCTTGACGGAGTTGCGGATGTAGTTCACCCGGTCCTGCTGGGCGATCACCGCCCGCTGCCCGTCGGTCAGCGAGTCCTGCGTGGTTTCCCCCAGCGTGGTGCGCGAGGAGTAGGGGTAGCCGTTGGAGGTGGTGTAGGTGTCGACGATCCACTGGATCTTGCCGTCCACCACCGCCGGGTACGGGTCGCCGTCGATGGTCAGCCAGGGGGCGACCGCCTCCACGCGCTCCTTCGGGGTGCGGTTGTACAGGATGCGCGAACCGTCGCCGATGGCGCCCGAGTACATGATCTGCGGCTCACCGAAGGTCAGCGCGTACGCGGCCCGGTTGACCGGGCCGGAGACGTCCACACCGCTCTTGCCGGTGTAGGTGTACGTCTTCTCACCCTCGTCGTCGGCGTAGTCCAGTTCCTGCTGGGGGCCGCCGACGATGGAGTACTGGGTGGTCTGCTCGCCGTAGTACACCCGCGGCTGGTACTCGCCCGCGAGCTGCTCCTCCGGCGGCAGGTTCTTCTCGGTGAAGACCGGGGTACCGTCGTTCTCGATGTCGGTACCCGAACCCGCGACCATGCCGAAGCCGTGGGTGTACTTGAAGTGGTCGTTGATCCAGTTCCGCTCGGGAATGCCCTCGATGTTGATCTCACGGAGACCGACGACGGTGTCCTGCTCGTTGCCGTCCTCGTCGGTGTACCGGTCGACGTCCAGGGTGTCGGGGAACGTGTAGTACCCGCGGACCTGCTGGAGCTGGCGGAACGTCGGCGAGACCACGCTCGGGTCGAGAAGCCGGATGCTGGCCGTGGTGTCGGCCGCCTCGCGGAGCTTGTCGTTCTGCGCGTCGGTGTCCGGCGTCACGCCCTGGTAGTCCCGTACGTCGGCATCGTCGATGCCGTACGCCTCCCGCGTGGCCTTTATGTTCTTCTCGATGTACGGCGATTCCTTGGCCTGCTCGTTCGGCTGGACCTGGAACTTCTGCACGATCGCCGGGTAGAGCCCGCCGATGAGCACCGCCGAGAGCACCATCAGGCCGAAACCGATCACCGGCAGCTGCCAGGTGCGGCGCCACAGCGTCGCGAAGAACAGCAGCGCGCAGATCACCGCGATGAAGAACAGGATCGTCTTCGCCGGGAGATACGCGTTGGCGTCGGTGAAGCGCAGGCCCGTCCAGTCGCTGGTGCCGCGGATCTCACTGGACTTGACCGCCAGCCCGTACCGGTCGAGCCAGTACGCCACTGCCTTCAGCGCCACGAAGACGCCCAGCAGGACCGAGAGGTGGCCGGTGGCCTGGGAGGTCGCGCGGGCACCGGGGGTGGTGAGACGCAGACCGCCGTAGAGGTAGTGGACGAGCGCCGCCGCCAGCAGGGAGAGCACCGCGGCGGCGAAGCCGAAGCCGAGCAGGAAGCGGTAGAAGGGCAGGTCGAAGGCGAAGAACGAGATGTCCTTGCCGAACTGCGCGTCCGTCTTGCCGAAGGACGTGCCGTTCACCCACATCAGCCAGGTCCGCCACTGGCCGGCCGCGGAAGCGCCGGAGATGAGCCCCACCAGCGCGGTGACGGCGAGCAGCACCCACTTCTTGTAGGGCGCGATCCCCATCCGGTAGCGGTCCAGGCTCTGCTGCTCGAGCGACATCGCGCTCAGCGGCGGGCGGAGCCGGTGGGCCAGCCAGACGTTGAAGCCGACGGCGACCGCCATCAGCAGGCCGAAGACGGCGAACAGCCCGATCTTCGTCCACAGGGTGGTGGTGAAGACCGTCGTGTACTGGACGGACCGGTACCAGAGCCAGTCGGTCCAGAACCCGGCGAACATGACAAACAGCATGGCCAGCACCGCCAGCACGCCTGCTGTGATCAGCAGGGTCTTGGCGCGCCTGGAGGGCTGGCCGACTCTGATCCGTGGTCCGGTGGGACCTCCTGAGCCCCTGTCCGGCATCTGGAAAGCCAAGGTGCGCACCTCGAAGATCGCAATGGATGAAACTGGCCCCGCATACTAGGGCTCACCTAGTCAACTTACTCAAGCTTTACTCAGTTCCCGTTTCCGGGGTCATGCAGGGCACGATATGGGCATGAGTGAAACTTCCCCTGACGGCGCCGGTTCCCCCGCCGGTGCCACGGGCGGCACACCGCTGGCCGCCACTCCCCTGACCCGGGCCGTACTGGAGATCGACGAGTACACCGCGGGGCTCGGCTGGGACCAGCCGGCCCGGCTGTTCGCCCTGGTCGACACCGCGCGGCTGCGCAGCGAGGAGCCCGCCCTCGCCGGCCAGCTCGGACTCGACGACACCGAAGAGGACGGCCCGGCGCAGGCCGCCCTCACCCCCGTCGAGCAGGACGAGCTGCCCGACGGCCTCCCGCTGGACGAGTTCCTCGGCACCATCGCCTGGCCGGACGCGGTCACCGGATGCGCCATGACGGTGGAGCGGCTGATGCTGCCGCCGAGCGCGGAGGGCGAGGTACCGGACGACCTGGACGACGAGCAGCTCGCCCGCTGGGTGGCCGAGCACCCGCAGCACCAGGAGGTGCGCATGACGGTGGCGGTGCTCCGGGACGGCACCCGCGAGTCGGCGATCCGGCTGCGCGACAAGGACAGCACCACAGAGGTGCTGACCGGCGGGAACCTGGTGCCCGGCCTCGCCGACGCGCTGACCGCCACCTTCGAGGGCTGACAGCCGCCTACGCGGACCGGCGGGCTCCCCGGCCCCCGCGCCCCGCCCGTGACGGGCGGCACGGGGGCCGAGGCCGGGCAGTGCTGTCCCGGCGCCCCGGGGGCTGCTTGCGGGGGCGGGATCAGCCCGCGGCGCAGCGCGGCAGGTCGTCGGTGCGGTCCTCGCGGATCTGCTCCAGCGCGTCCATCGCGTCGTCCATGCTGGTGACCTTCACCAGGGTGAGTCCGTCGGGCCCGCTCTTCGCCGCCGCCGGGCAGTTGGCCTCGGGGGTGAGGAAGTAGGAGGCGCCCGCCGCCTTCGCGGCCCGGGTCTTCATGGTCACGCCGCCGATCGGGCCGACCTGGCCCTCGCCGTCGATGGTGCCGGTGCCGGCCACGAAAGCGCCGCCGGTCAGGTCGGTCGGGGAGAGCTTGTCCACGATGCCCAGCGCGAACATCAGGCCCGCGCTCGGGCCGCCGACGTCGGCCAGCTTGATGTCGACGGCGACCGGGAAGGTGTGGGCCGTCCCGGCCTGGATGCCGACGATGGCCCGCTGGTCGTCGTCGGCCGCCGCGGTGGTGACCGTGACCTCGCGGGTGTCGCCCTCCGCCGGGTCGTCACCGGCCTTCTCCGCGGCCTCGGCCGTCTTCACCGGCACGACGGTGAACACCACGTCCTCGCCGGGCTCGTGCTCTGTGACGAGTTCGGCGACGTCGCCGGGCTGCCGCACCGGGCTGCCGTCCACAGCCTTGATGACGTCGCCGGCCTTCAACGTGCCCTGCGCGGGGCTGCCCTTGACCACGGACGCCACCACCGTGCGGGTGGGGACCTTCAGGCCCAACTCCTTCAGGGCGGCGACCTTCGCGCTCTCCTGCGACTGGGAGAACTCCTCGGCGTTCTCCTCCTCGGCCTGCTCGGCCGTCTTGCCGTCGGGGTAGAGCGTCTCCCGCGGCACCACCGCCGCGTCGTCCTTGAACCAGCCGTACATCGCCTCGACCAGGCCCATGCGGTAGTCGGCGCTGGTGACCCGCACCGTCGTCATGTTGAGGTGACCGGTGGTGCGGTACGTCCGCTGGTCCTCGTCCTCGATGTTCAGGACCGGGTCGCCGGCGTGCTCGCCCAGCGTGTTCACGGTCGGGCCGGGCGACAGCTCGGCGTAGGGCACGCGCACCAGCACCAGGGCGCAGAGCATGCCTATCAGCAGCAGAGTGGAGGCGAGGAGCGTCGCGTGTCGGCGTGACATGCGACGACAGTACGGGACGGACCTGTCAGTCGGCCGCTCGGGACGGTCCGTCCGTGGCCATCCGCGCCAGCCCCCGGCCCGTGCGGTCCTGCGAGCGTTCCATGGCGGTGCGGAAGGCGTCGTAGCCGGCGACCCCGGCGGCGTCGCCGCTGCTGCCGTCGGCTATCTGACGGGCGGCCCACGACGCCCATACGACCGCGGATATGCCGGCGGTGAGCGGTATCAGCAGCCAGACCAGCGAAGCCATGAACGCCTCCCACTCCCCCGCCCGAGCCGTGGGTCGGACGGTGATCCGTCGTCGGAGTGACAACGCTCGGCCCGGGACCGGGGTTCCGCAACCGGGCGGAATCCGGCCGCCCCGCAGCAGGGGGCCCAGGACCGCCGCAGGCGCAGGGCAGAGGCTCATGGGGGCTGCCGGACAGACCCGGCGGACCGTCACCCGATCGGCCGAAAAGGGACGTTCGGCAGGGGGTGTGCCCGCGGGGCGTGCCGACGGGGGTCAGCAGGCGCCGACCCACTCCTCGGTGCCGTCGGCGAACGTCTGGTGCTTCCACAGCGGCACCTGGTGCTTGAGGTCGTCGATGAGCCTGCGGCAGGCCTCGAACGCCTCCCCGCGGTGCGGGCAGGACACCGCGACGATCACGGCCGCCTCACCGACCGTGAGCGTGCCCACCCGGTGCACCGCGGCGAGCGCGCGCACGGGGAAGTCGGCGGCCACCTTCTCCGCGACCCGGCGCAGCTCCGCCTCGGCCGTCGGGTGGGCGGAGTACCCGAGCGCCGCCACGTCGCTGCCGCCGTCGTGGTTGCGCACCGTGCCGACGAACAGCGCGGTGCCCCCGGCGGCGTCGTCACCGACCGCCCGGTGCACCTCGTCGAGGGACAGCGGGGTCTCGCGGATCGCCAGCAGCCGGATCGGGTCGGCGGCGGCGCGCTCGCCGGGGTGGTCTTCGCTCAGGGCCATGCGGCTCATGCTGCCGCACCCGACCGGATTTCGGAACCGCCGACCAGCGCGTGGACGACCGGCGCGTGGACCACCCCGCCGGCCGGGCGCCCGCTCCACGCGGCCGGCCGGACGGTCACAGGCCGCGGCGCTTCCTGGCCCGGCGGACCAGGGCGGCCGTGCCGACCAGAGCGACGGTGGCGCCGGCCGCGCCGAGCGTGGTGGCGGCGTCCTTGCGTCCCAGCCGTCGGCCGGCGACGGTGTGCCGGCCCGACACCTCCGCCAGCAGCTCCGCCAGGACCTCCTCGTTGGTCCACTCCGGACGCCAGCCCGCGTCGTGCAGCCGGCTGCCGCTGACCACCCACGGGTTCATGGTGTACGCCAGGTCCCCGGCCGGGGACGGAGTCAGGCCGAGCCGGTGCAGCCGGGAGGCCGCTCCCAGCGCCACCGCGGACGGCAGCTCCATGCGCCGCACCCCCGACAGCTCCTCGACCTCCTCCTGCTCCAGCCACCCGTCGCAGCCCACGGCGAGCACACCGTCGACCTTCTCCAGCGCGGCGAACTCCAGGGCGCTCACCAGGTCCTCGACGTGGCAGAACTGCCAGCAGGGACGCGAGCCGGCGACGACCAGCAGCCGCGGCGACTCGAAGTAGCGGGTCAGCGCGGTGTCGGTGCCGCCGACGAGCACCGCGGGCCGCAGCACGGTGACGTCCAGCCCCGGGTGCGCGCGGGGCGCCCGCTCGGCCAGCCGCTCGATCTCCAGCAGGTCGGAGACGCCGGTCGCCTCGGCGGTGGCCCGCAGCTCGGCGTCCTCCGCGAGCGGCACGTCGTTGTCGGGCAGCGCGCCGTAGACCATCGCCGAGGTGCACAGCACGACCCGGGGCACCCCGGCGGCGGCAGCCGCGGTCAGCACGGTCTGCGCGCCGCGCACGTTGTAGGCGGTCCGGGCGGCGGCGTCCGTGCCCAGGTCCAGGTCGAGCGCCAGGTGCACCACGACGTCCACGGGCTCGCCGTCGCGGCGGAACCGGTCCGCGATGGCCGGGTCCCGTACGTCGAGCACGTGCCACTGGGCGTCGTCCAGGTCCCCTCTCCGCTCGTCCAGCGCGACCACCTGCCTGATCTCCGGGCTGTCCGCGAGCCGCCGGGCCAGCAGCGCGCCGACCCCCGAGGCGGCTCCGGTCACCGCCACGACACGGCGGGCGGCACCGTTTCGCGTTGCGCGAACGTTCGACTCCTGGGAACTCAACGGACTTCTCCAGCGGTTGTTTCCGGTACGGCATGCGCCAGCCCCCCATCCTGCCTGACTCGTGTCTAGGCTGGGGGGTAGAGCCCCTCACAGGCCGCGCCGGCCGAGCGCGAAGTCCACCCGTCACCGCAGAGATCCGAGGAAACCCGTGAGCGACACCCCATTCGGATTCGGCGTTCCGCCGGAGGAGCCGGAGGACGGCGACGAGGCGCGGAAGAAGCCCGGTCAGGGCCCCGGCCAGGGCCAGGGGCCGTTCGGTTTCGGCGACGGCCAGGGCAGCGCCGACAACCCGCTCGCGGCGATGTTCGGTTCGCTCGGCGGCGGCAACCCCGCCGACCTCGGTGCCGCGTTCCAGCGGCTCGGGCAGATGCTGAGCTACGACAGCGGGCCGGTCAACTGGGACATGGCCAAGGACATCGCGCGCCAGACCGTCGCCCAGGGCGCGCCGGACGGTTCGAAGGACTCCAGCGTGGGCCCGCAGGAGCGGGCCGCGGTCGAGGAGGCGGTGCGCCTGGCCGACCTGTGGCTGGACGGCGCCACGTCGCTGCCGTCGGGTTCCGGCTCGGCCGTGGCGTGGAGCCGCGCCGAGTGGGTCGAGGCGACGCTGCCGGTGTGGCGGGAGCTGGTCGACCCGGTCGCCGAGCAGGTCGGTGCCGCGATGGGCGACGTGCTGCCGCAGGAGATGCAGGCCATGGCAGGCCCGCTGCTCGGCATGATGCGGTCCATGGGCGGCGCCATGTTCGGCACCCAGATCGGCCAGGCGGTGGGCGTGCTGGCCGGTGAGGTCGTGGGGTCCACCGACATCGGGCTGCCGCTGGGCCCTGCGGGCAAGGCCGCGCTGCTGCCCGCCAACATCGCCGCGTTCGGTTCCGGTCTGGGCGTGCCGCAGGAGGAGGTGCGCTTCTACCTGGCGCTGCGCGAGGCCGCGCACCAGCGGCTGTTCGCGCACGTGCCGTGGCTGCGCTCGCACCTGTTCGGCGCGGTGGAGGGCTACGCGCGCGGCATCAAGGTGGACACCGAGAAGCTGGAGGACGTGGTCGGGCAGCTCGACCCGGCCCGTCCGGAGGAGATCCAGGAGAAGCTCCAGCAGGGCCTGTTCCAGCCGGAGGACACCCCCGAGCAGAAGGCCGCTCTGGCCCGCCTGGAGACGGCGCTGGCGCTGGTCGAGGGCTGGGTCGACGCGGTGGTGCACGCCGCCGCACAGCCCCACCTGCCCTCGGCAGACGCACTGCGGGAGACCCTGCGGCGACGGCGCGCGTCCGGCGGCCCGGCCGAGCAGACCTTCGCCACGCTGATCGGCCTGGAGCTGCGGCCCCGGCGCCTGCGGGACGCCGCCCGGCTCTGGGCCTCGCTGGCCGACGCCCGCGGCACCGACGGCCGGGACGCGCTCTGGGAGCACCCCGACATGCTGCCGACCGCCGCCGACCTGGACGACCCGGACGGCTTCGTGCACCACGAGCAGGCCGACTTCTCCGAGCTGGACCGGATGCTGGGCGACGCCGCCGGCAGCGCCAAGGGCAAGGACTCCCCCGGCCCTGAGGGCCGGGAGCAGGCCGACGGCCCGGACGGTCCCGGCGAACGCGGCACCGGGCGCGAGGACGACGAGCAGAAGTGAGCCTGCACCAGGACGCGGTGCGCGCCCTGACGGAGTGGACCGCACCCGGGCCGGCGCAGGACGCACTGCGCCAGGAGTACGTGGAGCACCTGGGGGAGCATCCCGAGGGCATGTGGAAGGCGTGCGCGCAGGGGCACCTGACCGGAAGCGCGCTGGTGGTGGACCCGGAGCGCGGGCAGGTGCTGCTGACCCTGCACCGCAAACTGGGCATGTGGCTGCAGACCGGCGGCCACTGCGAGCCCGGCGACAGCACGCTCGCCGGGGCCGCGCTGCGGGAGGCCGTCGAGGAGTCCGGCATCGCGGACCTGCGGCTGCTGCCCGGCGGGCCGGTGCGACTGGACCGGCACCGCACGCCGTGCGCCTGGCACCTGGACGTGCAGTACGCGGCGCTGGCCCCGCCCGGCGCGGTGGAGGCGGTCAGCGAGGAGTCGCTCGACCTGCGCTGGTACCGCTTCGACGAGGTCGCCGAGGTGGCCGACCGCTCGGTGGCGCTGCTGACCGAGCGGGTCCGCGTGCTGGTCTGAGGCCCGGACCTGCGGGACCCGGGGGTCCGCAGGTCCGGTGTCGCACGTCCGGGTCCCGCAGTCGTCGGGGGTCAGTTGGTGAAGATGCTGCCGCCCTGCTGGCCGCCCCAGGCGTTGCCCTGGTTGCGGCCGTGCGCGCCCTGACCGCCCATGCCGTACTGGGCTCGCAGTCCCTGCCCGATCTCGGCGCCCTGCGACGGCAGCAGTTCGCTGGGCTGGACCAGGGCGAAGCCCTCGCCCATGAAGCTCAGCTCCCAGCCCTCACCGGTCTGGCCGCGCCGCCGCCACACACCGGACGAGCTGGTCTGCGCCTGCATCTGCACGCGCAGCGAGCTGGACCAGGCGACCACGGCGTCGGAGTCGGCGCTCACGTAGGTGTCCGGCGTGACCCGCATCGTCAGCGGCTGGCCCGACGTCATCAGGGCGACCTTGCCCTGGCCTGAGATCACCAGGTTGTACTTGCCCGAACCGGAGATGCCGTACTGGCTGTCGACGCTCACCACGTCCCAGTGCAGGTGGGAGTCGAGGGCAAGCACGTAGGCACCGTCCACCGTCAGCCCCTGCTGGTCCACGTCGACCACGTGGATCGCCTGGGCGAGGTTCGCCAGGTAGACCGTGCCCTGGCCCGAGCAGCGCATCAGGTCGAGGCCCTCGCCGGTCGCCGAGCGGGCGTGGCGCTGGCCCTGGGTGCGGTACTCCCCGTCGAACTCGACGAGCCCCTGGTAGGCGACCATGCTGCCCTTGCGGGCGAGCACGTCCTCGTGGCCCGTGAGCGCGACACGCAGCATCTTGTCGTTCTGCAGCGTGTACCGGTCCTGGCTCTGGACCTCGGTGTACGCGAAAAGCGGACTCTGCATGGTGCTCCCCCTCAGCCCCGCGCCCGGAGGCGGTCGGCACTGTCCTCGCTGGGCTGGACGACAACGAATCCCTGCCCGGAGAAACCGAGCTGGTAGGCCTCGCCGCTGCCCCGGCCGATCATCGACGACGCCTTGAAGCTGCGCTTGCCCTTCATGCGCAGGTTGGTGGACCAGGCCACCAGCGCGTCCGGGTCGACGTACGTCTCGTCCGCACCGCGCCCGCAGTCGACGACGATCGGCGTGCCGCGGGACGTCAGCGCCACCCATCCCGTACCGGAGATCTCCACGTTGAACAGGCCCTGGCCGGCGAACTTGGCCATGCCCTTGACACGCTGCACGCCCCACCGCAGGTGGGCGTCGAAAGCGAGGATGTTGGTGCCGTTGACGGACAGGCTGTCCTCGGCGAGGTGCAGCACCACGACGTCGGCGCCGTAGTCGGCGAGGTAGAGCAGCCCGTCACCGTGGCAGCGCATCAGCGGCGCGCCTTCGCCGGTGAGCCACTGCGAGGCCATCTGGCGGACGGCCGGCGGGTTGGGCTCGTACTGCACGAAGCCCTCGTAGGCGACCATCGAGCCCGTGCGGGCGAACAGGTCGTGTCCGCCGGCCATGGCTACCTTCAGCATGTTGCTGCCGTGGTTCTCCATGCGGGCGGCTGGCGGGGTCGGGGCGAAGCCCGTAAGCGACTGCTGGCTCATGGCGGCGCCTTCAGATCTCGTAGGGCTGGACGACGACGAAGTTCCCCGGCGCACCGCGGAACTGGAGGTTCACGCTCTCCCCGCTGTGCCCGGGGTACGCCTGCCGGCGCAGCCGCACCTGAGTGGAGACGATCGCCTGGGCCGCTGCCGACCAGGCGACCACCGCGTCGGCGTCGACGTACGTCGTGGGCGTGACGGGCAGCACCACGGGGGTGCCGTGGGTCTTCACCACGACCGTGCCGGTGCCCTGGAACTGCATGGTGAACAGGGCGCCGCCGGGGATGCCGTGGCCCTCGATGCGCCGCACCTCGTGCTGAAGCGACTCGTCGAAGGCGAGGACCCGCTCGGCGGAGACGCAGATGGCGTCGCCCTGGAGCTCGATGGGGTGCAGGTAGTCGGCGTCCTCGGCCAGGAACACCTGGCCGTTGCCGGTGCAGCGCATGAGCTGCATCTCCTGGCCGGTGGCGTTGCCCACCACGCGGTTGCGGAACCCTGCGCCCTTGTAACCGAAGTCGACCTTGCCCTGGTAGAGCACCATGCTGCCCTGGCGGGCCAGCACCGGCTGCGGGTCGACGCCGAGGTCGACGCGGGCCAGCTGCGAGTTCTGCAGGGTCCAGCGCTGGCCGGTGGGTGCCTCGCGGTACTTCTCCAGCGTGACCCGCAGCCCGGCGGCGCCGCCCTGCGGCACACCCTGCCCGGCGGGGGCTCCCTGGCCGGGCATCGGCGGGTGCATGGCGGGCGGGGGCATGGCGGGCGGATGCATGCCGGGGGCGGGGATGCCGGGCGGGTGCATGGACGGCGGGTGCATGGCGGGGGGCGCCTGCGGGGCCTGGGCGGGTGCGGGCACTCCCGGCGGGGGCGAGTACTGCTGCGGCGGGCCGGGCGGCTGAGGTGCGTGCGGGCCCTGCGGGGGCAGGGTGAGCGGTGCGGCCAGCGTCGGTGCGGCGTGCTGCGGCACGGGGGCCGGCGGCGGCGGGGACGCGGCGGGCGGGCCGAAGCCGGCCGGTGGGGCGGGGGCGGCCGGCGGCGAACGCCAGGGCGATGCCCTGCCTGGCGGGCCACATGCCGTTCAGCCGGTACC
>NZ_JASKMT010000036.1 GCF_030124175.1 Streptomyces sp. 549
GCACTCGCCGTCCCGGATGCTGCGCACCGCGGTGTGCAGGGCGACCAGCGACGACGAGCACAGTGTGTCGATCGTCATGCTCGGCCCGCGCAGATCCAGGAAGTAGCTCACCCGGTTCGCCAGGATCGCGTTGTGGTTGCCCAGGCCGGCCGCGGTCTGCACGACGTCCCCGACAACCGTGTCGCGGTAGTGCTGGTAGCTGGCGCCCACGAACACGCCGGTCGAGCGATGGGTCCTTCCCGCCAGGCCGGCGTCTTCCAGGGCCCGCCAGGCGGACTGGACAAGATGGCGCTGCTGCGGATCAATCCACTCCGCTTCCGAGGGCGACAGCCGGAAGAACCCGGGGTCGAAGTCGGTCAGCCCCCGGACGAATCCGGCACGCCTGAGATAGACGGTGCCGGGTTTGCCGTCCGTTCCGAAGTACGAGTCGATGTCCCAGCGGGACGCTGGCACCTCCGTGAGGCAGTCCTCGCCTTCCACCAGAACGCGCCATAGTTCCTCGGGGCTTTCGGCGTTGGGGAACACCCCGTCGAAGCCGACGATGGCGATGTCGTTCGGTTCCGCGTCACCGGACTCCGCGTCATCGGGCTGCGCGGCAAGCCGCACCGGGGCCGGGGCCGAGGCCGGAGCCGGGGTCGGTCCCGGCTTCGGCTCCACGGGCTCCTCGGGTACGGGGGCCTGCGGAGCACCGCCCGGAACCGGAGGTCCCTCCTCGCCGGCGGGTGCCGCAGTGACCCCGTACTCGTCCCGCAGCTCGGCGGCCAGCCGGTCGACCGTACCGGTCTCCAGGACCAGCGTCACCGGGATGTCCACGTCCAGTCTGGCCCGGATGTCCTGGGCAAGAGAGACAGCGAGCATCGAGTCGAGACCCTGCTCCTGCAGCGGGCGATCCGTTTCCAGCTCGTCGATGTCCAGTTCCAGGGCGGCCGCCACCCACCGGCCCAGTGCGGCGTCCAGGCCGGCCCCCCGGCGGCCGGGGGGCGGCACGGGACGGGTGCCACCGGTCGCCGGGGCCGGCGCGGGCGGGGGCACCGCCACGGGAGCGGGACGGTGGCCGTTGCGCGCGTCACCTCCCGTGCCTCCCGGCGACGGCGCCGGGGAGAGCCGCTTCCAGGTGACTCCACGGGCCTCCAGCACGGGGACATCGCCGTCGAGCACCACGAGGCTCGCGGTCAGCAGACCGGAGTCAGGCCCGGTGTCCCGATCGCGCCGGGCGTACACCCGGGCAGTGTCGGGAAGCCGACCGAGGACGGTGAGCCGCTCGATGGTGAACGGGACGTACAGGGCCTGCGCGCCGCACGCGGCGAGCGCGATCTGGAAGGCGCCGTCCAGGAGCCGGGTGTCCACCGCCCCTGCGGGCCGCCCGTCGCCGCGCAGCTCACCCAGGGCCTGTCCGGGCGCCACGGACAGGGTGGCCACGGTCCGGAAGCCCGCACCGTAGCTGAGCCCGGCGCGCTCGAACGCGTCGTACATGGCGTCGAGTCCCACGGCTGTGAAGCCGTCGGCAGTGGCCGGAGCGGAGAGCACCGGCTGCTCGGTCTCGGTCACCTCGGTGGTGCACACCAGCGCGCCGGTGCCGTCGCGGAAGGCGATCGCGTTGTTGTCGCGTTCAGCCGTGAGGGTGGCGGGGGCCTCGACGGCTGCCCGGAAGGTGAGGTCCCGCAGACCGAACCGGGCTCGGCCGATGAGTTCGGCGACCTTGCCGGGGTATCCGGCGCCGGGGAGCGTCGGCTTGCCGAGGACCGTGTGCTCCGCGGCCTCCGGGTGCTCTGTCCACGTGCTCCCCGTACGGGCAGGCGCACCTTCCCGAACGGCCGCGTCCGGCTGGCCGGCGGGCTCCAGCCAGAGGTACTTCTCCGCGTGTGGCGCGGTCGGGAAGCGTACGCCCGCCCGGCGCCGCCGGCCCGCGGGCAGGTCCGCGCCGGTCACGAACGCACGGGCCGCCGTGTCAAGCGTCTCGCGACCCGCCCCGGCGCTGATCGGACCGGCGTCGGTACGCGCGGCCTCGGACGCCACCCCCACATGGAGGGAGCGGGTGTCCTCGACGCCGGCCAGGAACAGCTGGAGCTTGTCCTCAAGCTGCTCCACGCTGTCCGCCACGCACGCCAGCCGGTGGGTTGCGGCCGGTCGCTGCCGGCTCGCCTCGCTCAGCGCGTCAAGGGTCGGGCAGTACGAGGAACGCAGCATCAGCACGAGCCGGTGGGCAAGGGTGCGCAGCGCCTCGTCCGAGCCCGCGGACAGGATCAGCAGCCGCGAACCGGGCTCCGGGCCGTCCGGCTCCGTTCCGGGGCCCGCCTCGACCACCGCGTGGGCGTTCGCACCGCCGAAGCCGAAGCTGCTGATCCCCGCGACGCGCGGACCGCTGCCCCACGGCAGCAGCCGGTCGGCCACGAAGAGGGGCGAACCGTCGAAGTCGAAGGACTTGTTCGGGGTGCTGAAGTTCAACGAAGGCGGGATGTGAGCCGCCTGGAGCGCCAGGATCGTTTTGATCAGTCCGGCGATACCCGCGGCGGGCTCCAGATGGCCGATGTTGGTCTTCACCGAGCCCACCGCGACGGGGCGCCGGCCGGCCGCCTCGCCCAGCACCGCGCGTAGAGCTTCGAGTTCGATGAGGTCGCCGAGCTGGGTTCCGGTGCCGTGCGCCTCGACGTAGCCGATGTCGGCCGCGGTGAACCCGGACCGCGCAAGCGCGTTGCGCAGCACGGCTTCCTGAGCCGGCCTGCTGGGCGCCGTGAGGAAGCCGGCGCTGCCCCCCGTGTGGTTGACGGCGGTGCCGCGGATCACAGCGAGGACCGGGTCACCGTCGCGTTCGGCGTCGGCGAGCCGCTTGAGGATGAGGACGCCGGCGCCTTCGCCCCGTACGTAGCCGTCGGCCTCGTCGTCGAAGGCGCGGCACACCCCTTGCGGGGACAGCATCCCGTTGCGGACGAAGGAGCGCGTCCTGTCCGGGGTGAGCACCAGGTTCGCGGCTCCGACCACGGCGGCCTCCACCTCGCCCGCGCGCAGGTGCATGGCCGCCTGGTGGAGGGCGACGAGGGAGGACGAGCAGGCCGTGTCGACGGCGAGACTCGGCCCCGACCAGTCGAAGACGTGCGACAGCCGGTTGGCGACCATGGAGGCGGCGGTTCCGGTCGCCACGTGCGGGTCGCCGTAACCGATGCTCCGGGCCACGAGCTCCGGGAACTCGCTTGCGATGGCACCGACGAAGACGCCGGTGGCGGCACCGAGGGAGGCGTGGTCGTGGCCGCAGCTCTCCAGGGCCTCCGCCGTCACACTGAGCAGGATCCGCTGCAGAGGGTCCATGCGGCGGGCCTCGCGGTCGGTGAGTCCGAAGCGGCCGGCGTCGAAGTACTCGACGCCGTCCACCCAGCCCATCCGCTCGTTGTCGTCGCCGGTCCACAGGTGGGCCCAGCCGCGCTTGCCGTCCGGGGCGTCACCGACGCTGGACACCCCGTTGACGAGGTTCAGCCAGAACTCGTCCGGTGTGGCGGCCCCCGGGAACCGGCAGGCCATGCCGATGACGGCCAGGGCCCCCTCGTCGGCGGGCCGGGTCGGCTCCGTCGGCGCGGACTCCGCCGGGGCCTGCGCCGCCGTCTTGGTCACCGCGGATACGGGCCCTGCGGTCGCGGCGGGTGTCCCGGTCCTGGCGGGTTCGGCGGGCTCCGCAGTCGCGGCATCCGGGCCGAGCAGCCTCACCACACCCTCCGCGCCCAGCAGGCGGGCCAGCTTCACCGGGGTGCCGGAGGCGAAGATCGACGGTGCGGTGATGTCCGCGCCCAGTTCACGGCCGAGTTGTACGGCGGCGAAGGTGACGTTGACGGAGTCGCCGCCCAGATCGAAGAAGTTGGCGTGCACGTCGAAGTCGGGGTGGTCCAGAGTGGCGGCGAATACCCGTGCGATCGTCTCCGCCAGCGCGTCCGCGGTGGTACCCGGCGCCTCCGGCGTCTCGGGCGCCACCGGCTCCGCCGGGACGGCGGCTACGGCGGCCTCGGCGGTGGCCGAGCGCAGGACGGTGTCCCGCGTCGGCATCGGAAGCCGCGCACGCGCCACCTTGCCGTTGTCGGTCAGCGGCAGGGTGTCGAGGCTGACGTACGCGTCGGGCACCATGTAACCGGGCAGGGCGTTGCCGACGAACTCGTCGAGTTGGGACTTGGTCGGCGTGCCGTCGCACACCAGGTAGGCGGTCAGCCTCGGTTCGCCGCGTCCCTCGAACCGCACCGCGACGGCCACGGCGGCGGTGACGCCGTCGAAGCTCTCCAGCACCCGCTCGATCTCCGCGGGCTCGATGCGGTTGCCGCGCACCTTCACCTGCGCGTCGACGCGGCCGAGCCACTCGATCGCGCCGTCCCGATGCAGCCGTACCTCGTCACCTGTGCGGTAGAGCCGTACGCCGGTCACCGGGTGAACGGTGAAGGCGTTCTCCGTCAGGTCCGGACGACCGGCGTAGCCGCGGGCCAGCCCGGTACCGGAGAGGTACAGCTCGCCGGTCGCTCCGGCCGCGCACTGCTCCAGCTCCCCGTCCAGAACGTGGAGTCCCATGTTCGGCAGGGGGGCGCCCAGCGGCAGGAAGGAGCCCACCGAGGTCACCTGGTGGCACGATGCCCAGATCGTCGCCTCGGTCGGGCCGTACAGGTTCCACAGGGCGCGGGCCGGTGTGTGCAGGCGCTCGGCGGTGGCCGGCGGCAGGGCCTCGCCACCGGAGAGCACGGTGAGCTTCTCGTGCGGAGTCCATCCGGTGCCGAGCAGCAGGCGCCACATGCTCGGCGTGGCCTGGGCAACGGTCACCTCGCCCACCATCCTGGCCAGCCGGTGAGGGTCGCCGGCCGCCTCGCGAGGGGCGAGGACCACCGTCGCGCCGACCGTCAGCGGGAGCAGCAGCTCCAGCAGGGAGATGTCGAAGGCCACGGTGGTGTGGGCGAGCACGGTGTCGTCGGGTGACACGCCCAGCCGCTCACCGACTCCGGTGAGGAAGTTGGCCAGCGCCCCCTGCTCGACCTCCACGCCCTTCGGGTCGCCGGTCGATCCGCTGGTGAAGAGCAGGTAGGCCAGGTCACCGGCGGTGACCCGGGGCGGAACCGCCTGAGCTGAGCCATCCGCCTCGGGCACACGCAGCGCGGGGCCCAGCGAGGCCCCCAGGGCGTGGGTGCGGGCGTCGGTGACGATCAGGTCGCACCGCGACACCTCCACGTACCGCTGCAGCCGCTCCACGGGGTAGCCCGGGTCCAGCGGCAGGAAGGCCGCACCGGCCCGCAGGATGCCGAGCACGGCCGGGAGCAGCGCGATGTCCCGCTCCATGAGTACGCCGACGACCGAGCCGGACTCGATGCCCTGGTCGTGGAGGCGGGCGGCGATCGCGTCCGCCCAGGCGTCCAGGCCGGCGTAGTCCAGGGCGCGGGCGCCGCTGCGGACGGCGGTGGCGCCGGGCCGGTCGGTCACCGTCGCTGCGAGGAGGTCCAGTACCGTCCCCGGACCAGGCGTGATCGCGGGGTCGTCCGACCGCCCCTCGGACGGCTGCCCGGACGGCTGCTCGGAGGGCTTCTCCGACGGCTGCTCGGACCGTCCCTCGGGAGACTCCTCGCCGTGGAGCAGCGCCCTCAGGACCATGTCCTCCACCCGCTCGGTGAACTCCAGCGCCTCGTCCTCGCCCATCGCGGTCTCCCGTACGAAGACCGTGGGCGGACCGTCCCGCAGGCACAGCAGCGCGATCTCGGTGTGCGGTTCGGCGGACGCCTCTTCCCCGGCGCTGCGGTCCAGCACCATGACGCGGGTGAAGCTCGGTTCGTCGGAGCCCAGCGGACGTCCGGCCAGGCCGAGCCGGAGTTCGAGGTCGCTGGCGTAGCCCTCGTGGGCGGTCGCCTCGTCGAGCTTGTCCTGCAGGGTCCGGGTGGTGTCGCGATCGAACCGCACAGGAAAACGCGCGGCGGCGAGGCCGTGGGTCCGTTCGGCGAGGACCCGCGCGGTCGTCGGCGACCAGGCGAAGTCGAAGGTGTGCTCGCCGGTGCGCTCGGCCACGACGGCCAGGAAGGCACGGATGACCGCGACCGTCTCCTCCCGCGACGCGGGGGTGAAAGCCAGTTCGTGGTGGCCGTAGTGAGCCGCGGCAGCGGAGAAGTCGTCAGCGGACAGCGGGGCGGGGCGCAGCCTCTCCAGCCGTTCGCGCCACCACGGCTCGTGCGGCCGCAGCGACTTCTGCGCGGCGGCCATGTCGGCCAGGCGCTCCGCCGAGGCGGCGGGCAGCGGTGCCCCCGGGGTGATGCCGAGCCGCTGCGCGGCCGCCTGGCCGCTGAGCGCACTGCCGTCGACGGCAGCGCAGTCACTCAGCACGAGGTCGGCGTCCGGGGCGGCCAGGGTGATGGCCGACGTGGTCACCGACAGCACGCTGGTATCGGTGCGGGGCTCGTCCCGCGGAATCAGCCTGACCTGCCGGGCGAAGACCGCACCCTGCTCGGTGACGAGCGTCGGTACGCCGAGCGGGTTCGGGAAGGAACCGTAGTCCAGGGCCTTGGAGAGCCGGGCGGCCTCGACAGCGAGGGTGCCGGCGTGGATGAGGCCGCCGGACGCCATCCGGGCGGACCGCCGGTAGAACCGCCGCTCGCGGTCACTGGTGTCGACCGGCTCGGGCAGGGTGCCCGCCACCACGTGCGGTACAAGGTCGGCGAAGAGCTCGATGCCCTTCTCGGCCGTCTCATAGGTCAGCGACAGGGCGGTGGAGTGGTCGCGAACGGGGAACCACCGCTCCAGCAGCACACCGCCGGCGTCCACTGCCTCCGTCATCCGGTGCCAGGTCGCCGCGTGCCGGGACGCGCCCTCGTACAACGCCCAGGCGGGGACGTGGCTGCCGGAGTAGCGGGGCAGCGGGCCGTCGTGGAAGTTGATCGCGGCGACCCGCGGCAGGTCGAGGACCGCAGCGGGCAGGATCCGGAAGTTGACCATGCTGAACAGGTAGTCGAACGGCTGTGCCGAGAGAGTCTCCGACAGGTCGCCGTGCGGGTCGAGGACGGGAATCGTGTGCTCACCCGCCCAGGCCGACACGGCCGGGTCGTCGCTGAAGACGCCCTCGATCCGCACGCCCGCCTCAAGGAGCTGCGCGGCGCACTGAGTGAGGACTCGGGTGCCGCCGATGACGAAGCAACTGGCTGCGGTGCTCACTCCTTGGCCTCCCCGGCCTCGGAGGCGTCCGCTGACTCGGCGACGGCCTCATCCTTCGCAGCGGTGTCCGAGTGCCCCGCCGCCTCCGGACCGCCCGACGTCTCGGCGGCGACCCAGGCGTCGATCTGCGAGACGACCTCTTCGTCGAGCGAGAGCTGCCCCGGCGTCCACAGCGGGTTCGACAGGCCGCGGTGCGTCCTTTCGCACATCTCCCAGTCCTCGTAGTTCGCCTTGTCCCACAGCGCGAACACGGCCTCGTGGGAGAAGTCGCTCTTGGCGGTCTCGGAGGGGTGGAAGAGCCAGAAGTGCCGGACGAAGCAGGTACCGGGGCTCTCGGGCCAGACCCACTGCATCATCACGTAGTCAGCCGTGAACCCGAACAGGAGGTTGGGCAGGATGGTGATCCAGTTGATCTTCTGCTGGTCCGCTTCGGGTACCAGCGGCAGCGGCGTCCGGCCGCTGCGGCCCGTCATGGAGACGGAGTTGTAGCCGTTGCGGATCGACTGCCAGGCTCCGACGATGTCGCCCTCGAGGTCGTAGGTACCGGCGTCGTCGAAGTCGGTGATGCGGTGCAGGTCCTTGTGGGCGGTGGGGAAGTGCAGACTCTCGTTGACGTTGTGCGCGACGAGTTTCCAGTTCGAGGCGACCGGATAGTCCTTCGCCTCCACGCACTCCAGGTCGGCGAGCTCGTAGACCCGCGCGAACTCGCCGAACTCGCCCAGGGAGGTGTCGAGATCCGGGGCGTCGTCGGAGAAGGCGATGAACACGACCCCGTACCGCACCTCGGTCCGTACCGGCAGCAGACCGTTCTTCTCCTTCTCGAAGAAGTGGTCGAAGTAGGTGCCGTTGAGGCTCTTGAGCTTGCCGTTGCGGTCATACACCCAGCAGTGGTAGAGGCAGACCAGGCTCTGACGCTTGCCGGTGGCCTCCTCGACGAGCTTGTAGCCCCGGTGCCGGCAGTAGTTGTGGTACGCCTGGATCCCGTCGTCCCCATGCATGATCAGGACGGAGCCTGTGCCGATGTTCAGGGTGCTGTAGGCGCCCTTCTCCTTCAACCGGGAGACGTGGTCGACCGGAAGCCAGCGCCGGCCGTAGATGCGGGACATCTCCCGCCGGTGCTGCTCCTCGCCGGTGTAGAACTCGTGCGACCTGCCGATGCCGCCTGACTCGAAGTAGGGCCTTTCATCGTCCTGATCACTGATGAGATCGAACATGCTGGACGCACGCGTCATCTGCTGGGCTCCCTCAGGGGTGAAGCGCATGAATGCAGTGCCGGAATGCCGCTGACCGAGGCATGCGGAAAGAGGGCCGCATTGAGCCACGGGAAGGGTGGAAAACGGCATGGTGAACGAAGAGGTGTGGCTAAACGCCGAACAGGTACTGGGCGGCCGGCCGGTCAGGTGAAAAGGCCGCCGGCTGCACCAGGGAATTCGACGAGCTGAACCGGTCGGAATACGGGCGCACGGCGTTCACGCACGATTGCTCGGGTGAGGGGTGCGCGAGGCACCGGCGTGAGCGTCGGTGCCTCGCGCTCGAAGCACGGCGCTTGGCGTGGGTGTGCCCGGTCCGGTCCGGTCCGGTGGTGCGGCTTAGGCTGTCTGCCTCAGCCCGCCGGGTCGTAGATCCGCTCCGCCTGCGGCACGCCGGCGTCGTCGTAGAGGCGCTCAAGGGCGTCCGGCGCGTAGATCTCGTAGTCCGGAACGACTCCGCCGATCAGCCCGAGCATCTTGTTGGTCCACTCCTGGTTCTTGCTCATCGCACTCATGGTCGCCTGGAAGAACGGCGGGAGTTCGGTGAGCTCACCGAGTGTCGTGGTGAAGTCGTAGACGCCGGCGCTTTCCTCGTCGCGCATCTTCTCGTACTCGGCCATCGCGTCTTCCATCGGACGCTCGCCGGACAGGCCCTGGTGCAGGCGCTCGGCCAGGAGCTCGCCGTGCAGGAAGGCGTCGGTGATGCCCCATCCGGTGTACGGGTCCTTGTGGTAGCCGGCGTCGCCGACCAGTGCCCACCCGGGCCCGTGGGCACGGCGGTAGTAGTTGTCCGGGTAGCGCATGGGCTTGAAGTCCTCTTCGCGCCTGCCCTGATCGCGCAGCTGCACGCCCATCTCGGGGGACACGTCGTCGAACACGCCCTGGAAACCGGCCTCGACGTCCTGGCGGAACTCCTTGAGCTGGCGCCGGGTGCAGATGACGGCCAGCATGCTCACACCGTCGTTCGTCGGCCAGGTACCGAACCACTTCTCGTTGAGGCCGGTCTTGTGGTGCAGGCCCCAGTCGAGACCGCTGTAGTACGAGTAGTAGATGAAACCCGCGGCAGGGCGGACGTTGTACAGCTCCGCACCGACCTTCTTGGCGACCGTGGAGTGGAAGCCGTCGGCACCGATGACCACGGTGGCGCGGAACTCCCGCTCCGGCCCGTCCCCCTCACGTCCGCGGATGCCCGTCACGCGGCCGTCGCTGAAGACCAGGTCCGAGACGGTGAAGCCCTCGACGACCTCGGCGCCGGCCCGGCGGGCGGCGTTGAGAAGGATCTCGTCCAGCACGATGCGGCGCGGGCAGTAGACGGCGTCGATGCCATCCACCGGATCGGCGAACCCGTTGAGGTCGATCCCCCGGTAGGAGTAGTGCATCTTCCGCAGTGCCGGGGTCTTCGCGGCGATGATCTCGTCGAGCAGGCCCCAGGCCTGGAGCCGAAGCAGCCCCGCCTGGTGGATGTAGTGGGTCGACACGGCGTCGCTGGGGAACGAGGCCCGATCCACCACGAGGACCCGGTGCCCCTGCCGGGCCAGCAGCATCGCTAATGGTGATCCGGCACAGCGACCACCCACGACAATGACGTCGTACATACAATCCCCCGTCAACTAGTTGCGTACCACGGACCTTTGAGTGCGGCCCGCGAGTACGATTCTGAGGCTATGACGTGCGGTAGATCACGGTCAAGGTTCGGTATTGGCCGAGAATTGCCCCGGCATCTCACCGCTCACAAGTCGAATCTTTCATTCCGCCCAGTTGCTGGGGGGTGTGCACTTTTTGTCTCTCCCGGTTCAGGGGCACGCGTGTCCTGCGTCATAGTCACGAGTGGGCGGGAACCAGCCACGTGGGCCCGCGTCGCCTCTCGCCGCCGGAGAAATGGATGAACGCGTGGTGAATGGGGTGGAGAGTAAGTCCCGCCGGTGCGGAGCCCCTGCCCACTACGCCGTCGTCCGGACCGGCCCACCGGAGCATCGCCACCGGGGGAGTGGACGCACGCATGGTGAGGATGCTGGAGCAGAAGACCCGCCTGTTCGACGCCTACGCCCGGCGCAGCACCATGGCCGAGGCCACCCCGGACGCGGTCGACGTGTCGGACACCGAGTCGCCCCGACAGATCGTCGAGGAGGAACAGGCGCGGTTGGGCGTGGCGGACGAGAGGCCCACGGCACCCGCGTGAGGGGCCGGCGGCCCGCGGACAGGCCGCTGCTCACCGCTCCATGTTGACGCGAGCGTGCACTTGGCGAAGGGTCGGGTCATGTCCATCACCGCGAGGGATGCCCGCAGGGCTCTTCTCCCACTGATCAGGACGGTCAACGACGATCACGAGGCCATCGAGATCGTCTCCGGGCACGGCACCGCCGTGCCCGTCTCGGCCGACGCATACGCTCGCTGGTGCTCCATGCGACTGTGCGGCAACCGCACCAAGTCCCGCCGACACGTCGCCCGTCGACGTGTCCAGTGACAGCGGAATGAGGCGCCCCATGGCCGAACTCGCCCGGGAGGCCCTCGAAGGCGGCCTCCCGATGGCGACCGGCGGCACGACCCGCGACGTGGGGCAGTTCGCCGCGGACGTCTGGACCGCGCATGATCTCGGCCTTGTCCTGCTCGTCCACCGCAGGGACGACGGGCATGTCGCGGAGGAGGTGTACTACTCGACGCGTGACTGCGGCCAATGCGGCGACGGGCGTTGGTCGGACGCCGAACCCCTCGGGGGTGGTCCGCTCGGTTTCGACCTGCATGATGCCTCGGCACGGGCGAGAGTGCTGCGCGGTCACGCCACGGCGTTCGTCGTGGAAACGGAGGTCCGGCTTCACACCGGCAGGGCGGCTGAGGACGAAGGTGACGAGATGGTACGAGTCGTGGGACTCCTCGTCACCGAGGAAGCCGACTTCCTGGAGGTCGGGAACCTGACGGAACCCGCTTCTCACCGCCGTCCCGTCCCGTCAGGGCTGGCCCTGCTCGCTGTCCTCCCCGGTGACCGCCTCCACGTCCAGGCGGTGCGCTCCACACCGTCCGGGCACGCTCCCGTGGGTGAAGGCCTCGAACTCTCGTACTCGCCCGACGCGACGGAGTACGACTGGCTGTGAGGGTCGGCAACCGAGTCCGCAACCCGCCGCCCACGAGGCGCGACCGGCTCGTCCGGACCGCTCACCTCCCCGGTACCTGGGCCTTCTGCCGAGCGTCCACCGATCCGGGCCGCCCGGACGTTTCGGTCCCGGCCCCAGCCCCGATCTCGGTCCCTACCCCAGCCCCGCCGATGTGGGGGAGGCGGCGGTCGAGGGCGCGGGGCAGCCACCAGTTGGCGCGTCCCAGCAGTGCCATGGTGGCGGGCACGACCACCATGCGGACGATCGTCGCGTCGAGTGCGATCGCGGTCGCCAGGCCCAGGCCCATCATCTTGACGAGGGGCGACGGCTGGGTGGCGAAGCTGAGGAACACCACCGTCATGATCAACGCGGCGGAGGTGATCACCCGGCCGGTGGCGGCCATGCCGCGCGCCACCGACTCGGCGTTGTCACCCGTGGCGTTGTACTCCTCGCGGATGCGGGAGAGCAGGAACACCTCGTAGTCCATGGAGAGGCCGAAGAGGACCGCGAAGAAGAGCGTGGGCAGGGGCGAGACGATGGGCAGGGTCTCCTCCAGGCCGAACAGGCCCGAGAGCCAGCCCCACTGGAACACGGCGACCACCACGCCGTAGGCACCGCCGATGGACAGCAGGTTCATCACGGCGGCCTTCAGCGGCACCACGAGGGAGCGGAACACCAGCATCAGCAGCAGGAACGACGCTGCCAGGATCGCGGCGATGAAGACCGGCAGGGTGTCGTCGAGCTGCTGGGTGAGGTCCGCGGTCATGGCGGTCAGGCCCGACACCGCGACGTTGGCGGGGAGCAGGTCGCGGACGCGTCCCAGGGTCTCGGTGGTCGCGGCGTCCGAGGGGGAGGTGGTGGGGAGCACGGGCAGCACCACGGTGTCCTCGGCGGGGGAGGTCCGGGGTTCGCCGACCGTGGCGATGCCGGGGTCGGCGGCGACGCGCTCGGCCAGCGCGGGCAGGGAGCGGGCGTCCACGCCGGGCGCGCGCAGGTCGGCGACGATCAGCAGCGGGGCGTTGAAGCCCGGGCCGAAGCCCTCCGACAGCAGGTCGTGGGCGCGGCGGTGGGTGGTGCTCGTCGAGTCGTCGCCGGCGTCGGGGAAGCCCGTCTCCATGCGCAGGGCGGGGGCCGCCAGTGCGAGTAGTACCACCGAGGCGACCAGCAGGTACCGCCACGGCCGGTGAGACACACGGTGGGCGAAACGCCACCACGCCGTCTCCTCGGCCCGCTTGGCCCGGCGCCGGCGGCCCGGCAGCCGTCCCTTGTCGATGCGGTCACCGAGCAGGGACAGCAGCGCCGGCAGCAGCGTGAGCGCGGTCGCCACGGCGAACAGCACGATCAGCGAGGTGCTCAGGCCGATCGAGGTCAGAAAGCCCAGGCCGGTCAGCGCGAGGGCGGCCATGGCCACGACGACGGTGCCGCCCGCGAACAGGACGGCGGTGCCCGAGGACGCCATGGCGTTGGAGAGCGCGGTCGGGTTGTCCTGCCCGGCGGCGCGGTTCTCGCGGTAGCGCACCACGATGAACAGCGCGTAGTCGATGCCGACTCCCAGGCCGATCATCGCCCCCATGGCCGGGGCCGCGCTGGACACGTCCATCGCGTGGGCCAGCAGCATCACACCGCCCAGTCCGGCGGCGACCGCCACCAGCGCGAGCGTGATCGGCACCAGTGCGGCGACGATGGTGCCGAACGCGACGACCAGCACCACCAGCGCGGCCAGCAGACCGCCCGCCTCCGCGCCCGAGGTCTCCGTCTCGGCGTTGATGAAGACGGCGTCCCCGCCCAACTCGGCGACGAGACCGGCCTCCCGCGCCGGTGCGATCGCCTCGGCCAGCGCGCGCAGCAGCTCGGGCTGCACCTCCGTCACGGGCAGGTCGAAGGTGATCTGGGCGAAGCCGATGCGCCCGTCGGGCGACAGCGTGCCCGCGGTGAACGGGCCGGCCACCGCGGCGACGCGGTCCATGTCGGCGAGCCGGGCGACGGCGCCGTCGACAGCGGGCCGCTGCGGCTCCAGGCGCTCCCCTTCCGGCACGGCGAACACCGCCACGGCCGTCCCGCTGGTGGCCTCCGGGAAGCGTTCCTCCAGCAGCGCCATCGCCTTCTCGCTCTGGCTGCCGGGGGCCGCGAGGTCGTCGGTGAACGAGCCGCCGATCGCGCCGGCCAGGGACAGGACGAGGGTGAGAGCGGCGGCCCAGGCGACGATGGTGCGCCACGGCCTTCGGGCGCTGGCGTCGCCGATGCGGCGGGTGATCCGGTTCATGGATGCGTGCTCCTGTGGGATGGCCGACGCCCGGCTCCGGCCGTGGCGGCGGGAGTCCTCAGCGGTTCGGGGGCCTCCATCGTGGGCGTCGGCGGCTCCGCCGTCCCCGGCCGCCGGAGGGGTTCCGCACTCGCCCGGGCGACGGTCGGGGCCGGGCGGTGCCTCCCCCCGGCGGGGGAGTCCGCCATCCGCCTGCGGGCGGGTGACCCGGCGTCCGGCCCGCGTCTACGATCCTGAGACAGCACGGCCTGCCCGGCGTCCCGAGGACCTGCGCCGCAGCGCCGGACGCCCGACCCTGGAGCGACGATGAACCGCACGGCGCCGCCCTCCGGAACGCGGGTCCCCGGCGGCTCGAGACGGTTCCGCGGGCCCTTCCGCCGTTGGCCGCGGACGGCGGACGCGGTGCTGGCGGCCGCCATGCTGGCGGCCACGGTGTCCCTGGTGGAGGGGCCCGGCGACTCGATCGTGTTCCGCCCGGTCACCGACGTCCCGGTCGCCGCCCTGCTGGTCTTCGCCGTGGGCTGCGCGGCGCTGTACTGGCGACGGCGGGCGCCGGTGGTCTGCCTGGGTGTGGTGCTCGCCGCCTGGGCCGCCACCCTGGGCAGCGGCTACGCCGACCTGGGCGGCGCCGCGCTCGTCGCGTTGTACTCCGTCGGTCGGTACGCCGCGCACGGCAGGCAGGGCCCGGTCGGGCTGGCCTGCGCGGTCACCGTGCTCACCGTCGACGGCCTCACGCTCTCCGTCCCCTGGGGGGAGACCGCCTTCGGGGCCGTGGTGATGTTCGTGGACTGGTACGTCGGCCGGCGCCTGCGGCTGCGCGAGGAACGCGCCGCCCAGCTGCGCCGGGAACAGGCCGCCGAGGCACGCCGGATCGTCGCCGAGGAACGCACCCACATCGCTCGTGAACTGCACGACGTGGTCGCCCACCGGGTGAGCATGATGACGGTGCAGGCAGGCGCGGCGCGGATGGTGGCCGCCGAGGACCCCGAGGGCGCCGTCGACGCCATGGCGGCGGTGGAGGAGGCGGGACGCCAGGCGCTGGACGAGCTGCGGCACCTGCTGGGGGTGCTGCGGCCGGACGGGGACCGGGACGAACTCGGCCCGCAGCCCGGGCTGGCGGACATTCCCCTGCTGGTGGAGCAGGTGCGCGAGGCGGGCCTTGAGGTGTCGTTCGCGGACGGGGTCCGGGCCCCGCTCCCGGCGCGGGTGGAGCTGTCGGCGTACCGCATCGTGCAGGAGGCGCTGACCAACGTGCTCAAGCACAGCGGCCCCCGCACCCGCGCCGAAGTACGCCTCAGCCGCGCGGAGTCCGGTGCCGCCGTCACCGTCGAGGTGGTCGACGACGGCCGGGGCGCCCGCGACCGGCCGGCGCCCGGCCTGGCCCAGCCGGGTGTGGTGGGCCACGGGATCGTCGGCATGCGCGAGCGGGCGCTTCTGCTGGGCGGTACCCTCCACGCGGGGCCGGAGCCCCGGGGCGGTTTCCGGGTGGCCGCCCGCCTGCCCACCGGAGGGGAGCCCGCGTGAGTATCCGCGTCGTCGTCGCCGACGACCAGGCACTCGTCCGCCGGGGCTTCGCCATGATCCTTCGGATGGACGACGGCATCGAGGTGGTGGCCGAGGCCGGAACGGGCCTGGAGGCGATCGAGGCGGCCCGCCGGCACCGCCCGGACGTGGTCCTCATGGACATCCGCATGCCCGAACTGGACGGCCTGGAGGCGACGTCCCGGATTCTGGAGCACGCGGACTGGGACGTCCGGGTGCTGATCCTCACCACCTTCGACCCGGACGAGTACGTCTACCGGGCGCTGCGCGCGGGTGCCGCCGCCTTCATCCTCAAGGACATCCCCCCGGAGCAACTCGCCACCGCCGTGCGCACGGTGGCCGAGGGCGGGGCGCTGCTCGCGCCGTCCATCACCCGGCGCCTCATCGGCCGGTTCGCGGAGCACCGCACCGTCAACCCCGCCGTCGCCGGACGACTGGAACGCCTCACCGAGCGGGAACGCCAGATGGTGGCCGCCGTCGCCCGGGGGGCCAGCAACTCGGAGATCGCGGGTGGGCTCTTCATCGGGGCCGCGACCGTCAAGTCGCATGTGTCGAGCATCCTCACCAAACTCGGCCTGCGCGACCGCACCCAGATCGTGATCTTCGCCTACGAGAGCGGCCTCGTCGAAGCCGGCGGCCACGACGTCGGCCACTGAGCCCCCGTGGTGAAGAACGTCTCGTACGGCAGGTGTTCGGCGTCCGGCACGCGTGGCACGTGGTCCGGGGCGGTGCGCGCCTTGGGCGCTGCCGACTCCGCTGCCGACTCCGCCGCCGACTCCGGGGCCGAGGAGGAGGCCGCCGTGTGCCGGCGGGCGGGCTCGGGTAGTTTGGCGGTGACCCGTGCGGCGCGTCCGAGCGCCCACGGCAGGACCGAGCAGAACCGGGGAGGTGGGACCCATCACCGCTCCAGCAGGCTGGGTGCTCTCCTCCCTCGGCCGTCCGGTCGCTCCGCGCAGCTGACCGGGAGAGCGCCCTTCGGCTCCCCGAAAGGCCCCCATGCCGGTTCCCCCGCTCGACCTCCCCTCTGCTGCCCTTCTCTCTCCCGCTCTCGTCGACCGGCTCCGGGCGGCCGGCTGCGTCTTCGCCGAGGAGGAGGCACACCTGCTCGCCTGCACCGCGCGCACGCCCGCCCAGCTGGCCGTCATGGTCGATCGCCGGGTGTCCGGCCTGCCACTCGAACAGGTCCTCGGCTGGGCCCGGTTCCACGGTCTGCGGGTGGTGCTGGAACCCGGGGTGTTCGTGCCCAGGCGCCGTACCGAGTTCCTGGTCCGGCAGGCGGCGGCGCTGGCCCGGTCCGCGTCGGCCGGGTCGGCCTCGGCCGGGTCCTCGTCGGCCGGTCCGCGCACCGTCGTGGTGGACCTGTGCTGCGGGTCGGGGGCGGTCGCGGCGGCGCTCGCCGTCGAACTGCCCGGGACCGAGTGCCACGCCGTGGACATCGACCCGGTCGCGGTGCGCTGCGCCCGTCGCAACCTGCCCGCCGGGGGACGGGCGTACCTGGGCGACCTGTACACGCCGCTGCCGCCCCGGCTGCTCGGCCGGGTGGACGTGCTGGTGGCCAACGCGCCGTACGTGCCCACCGGTTCGCTGGGCCTGCTGCCGCCCGAGGCACGGGAGCACGAGCCGCGGGTGGCCCTGGACGGTGGTGAGGACGGCCTCGCCGTGCAGCGCCGGGTCGCCGCCGGCGCCTCGCGCTGGCTGGCGCCCGGGGGTGTGCTGCTCGTCGAGACCAGTGAGCGCCAGGCGGCCGGCACCGCCGAGGCCGTGGCCCGGGGCGGCCTCACGGCCACCAGCACGACGTGCGAGGAGCTGGACGCCACCGTGGTCGTCGGTCGCCTCCCCGCCGCGTAGGCGCGCCTGGCCCCGGCCGCCGGGCCCGCCCGACGCAGCTCCACTGCCCGCCGGTGGGGGCTGGGCTGCGGGCGGGCCCTGCGGCACACTGTGCCGGTGACGTCTCTCCCGCTGCGCAAGGGCGCCAACCTGCCCGTTCCCGTTCCCGCCGTCCGGGCGCGTCTGACCTGGACGGCGGCCCCCGGCGCACCGGACGTGGACGCGTCGGCGCTGCTGCTGGCCGGTGACGGACGGGTGCGCTCCGACGGGGACTTCGTCTTCTACAACCAGCCCCGGCACGCCTCCGGGGCGGTGCGGCACGAGGGCAAGGACACCGGCGGAGCCTCTGCCGGAACGGCCGGCGACACGGTCGCGGTGGACCTCGCCCGGCTGGAGCCGGGCATCGAGCGGGTGGTGCTGTGCGCGTCCGCCGACGGCGGCACCTTCGGCCAGGTCCCCGGCCTGCGGCTGGCGTTGCTGGACGCGGCGGCGGGCACGGAGATCGCCCACTTCGACATGACCGCCACCACCGAGACGGCGTTCGTCGGCGGTGAGCTGTACCTGCGGGCCGGGCAGTGGAAGTTCCGCGCGGTCGGGCAGGGCTACGCCTCCGGGCTGGCCGGGCTGGCCGGCGACTTCGGCATCAGCGTCGACGAGGAACCGGCCCACGCCGCCCCCACCATCCCCGCCGTCCCGGCCGCCCCCACCATCCCCGCCGTCCCGCAGGCACCACCGCCCGCCCAGCCCCAGCCCCAGCCCCAGCCCCAGGCGCCCGCCCCTGGCGGGGTGCGGTGGGCGAAGGGGGAGGAGGACCTGCCGGTGGACATGCGCAAGCGCCTGTCGCTGCGCAAGGAGCAGGTCGCGGTGAGCCTGCGCAAGCACGGTGCGGCCGGTGCGACGGCCCGGGTCCTGCTGGTACTGGACGCGTCCGGGTCGATGGCGCCGCTGTACGCGAAGGGCGTGGTGACGGACGTCGTCGAGCGCATGGCGGCGGTCGCCGCGCAGCTCGACGACGACGGCGAGATGCAGGCGTGGACGTTCGCCTCGCACCCCGCCCGGCTGCCCGACCTGCGGTTGGGCGAGCTGCCCGACTGGTTGCGGCTGCACGTCAGGGTGGGCCAGATGAGCCTGTTCGGACGGCCCAAGAAGGCGAAGCGCGGACTGGCCGAGGGCCAGGTGGACATGCGCACGGTCGGCATCCAGAACGAGGAGCAGAAGGTCATCGCCGAGGTGCGCGCCTTCGTGCGGGACCACCCGGCGTCCGACCCGACGCTGGTGCTGTTCTTCTCCGACGGCGGCGTCTACCGCAACGCGGAGATCGAGCGGGAGTTGCGCGCGGCCGTCGAGGAGCCGGTCTTCTGGCAGTTCGTCGGGCTCGGCCGAGCCGACTACGGCGTGCTGGAGAAGTTCGACACGCTGCCCGGCCGCCGCGTCGACAACGTGGGCTTCTTCGCGGCGGACGACATCGGTTCGCTGTCCGACCCGGAGCTGTACGACCGGCTGCTGTCGGAGTTCCCGTCCTGGCTCACCGCGGCCCGCGCGGCCGGCATCCTGCGCTGACTCCTCGCCCCCGGGCGGGACTGCTCGGCGGGGTTGCCGGGGGCCTGCCCTGCGGGGCTGCTCAGACCACGCCGGTGACGATGACGCTCACCCGCACCCGCGGCACCCGGCCGCCCGGCAGGTGCGCGGTGTCGGCGGGCAGGTCTGCGGTGACGGCGGCCTCCACGGCGCCGCGCACCGCGCGGGACACGTCGAGCACGCGGGTGCCGCGGTGCACGGCGAGCCGCACGTCCACCTCCGCCTCCCACGCGTCGCCGGACCCGGTGCGGTGCACCCGCACCGCCGGTGCGGCGCCGCCGGGGGAACCGCTGCCGCCCGCCAGCCGCGAGGTGGCGCGCAGCACCGTCGCCAGGTCCGAGCGGAGGAAGGCGACGCCCGGGGTGCGGCGGGCCGCTTCCGCGGCCGTCTCGGTGAGGCGGTCGCGCACCTCGCGCAGCTGCTGGTCCGTCACCCTCATGCGTCCTCCGGCCCGTCGAGCAGATCGATGACCACCACGTCCACGGCGCCGACCTCCATGCCGAGGGTGTCCTGCGCGGCACCGCGCACCCGGTCGCGGACGGCTTCGGCGATCAGCGGCACCGGCCGCGCGGGGTCCAGCGGCGCCGACACCTCCAGGCGCACCCTGACCGGTTCGCGCGGCAGCCGTCCGCCGGGCATCAGGTACAGCCGCCCCGGGGCGTCCATCGGGGTGACCCGGCAGCTGCCGGCCTGCACTCCGGGGACCTCTTCCGCGGCGGCGCGGAACGTCCGGGAGGCGGCGGTCTCGACGATCCAGGCGTCGTCCGCATCGGTCCCCAGCGGCACGGCCGGTCCGGGCCGCAGTTCGGTGCGGACGATGTCCATCACCCGGGCGGTGATGCGGGCCGAGACGCCGTCCGTCTCCTCGGCCGCCGTCAGCTGCTCGGCGGCGATCTCCTGCCGTACGAAGCCGTCCAGCAGCCGCAGTTCGCCCAGCGCGGCCGTGCAGTGCGGGCAGCTCGCCGAGTGCGGGTCGGTGGACGCCTCGGGACCGTTCTCCCAGACCTCGTCCAGGCTCCGACCGCAGGGCAGCATCTCGGTGTCGTCCTGCGGTCCGCTGTCCTGCGGTCCGCTGTCCTGCGGTTCGCTGTCCTGCGGTTCGCTGTGCTGCGGTTCGTCCCGCCGGGGGTCGGGGGTCGCGCTCATCGCCATGCGCTCATCGCCTCCGTCAGGTAGCGCCGTACGCGGAAGATCCTGCCTCTGACCGCCTGCTCGCTGATGCCGACGACGCCCGCGATCTCGCGGTAGCCCAGCCCGTGCAGCTCCCTCAGCACCCAGCATGCCCGCTGCTCGGGGCTGAGCTGGGCGAGCGCCTGGGTGAGGTCCTTCACCGCCGCGGTGGTCTCGGCGGCGCGGGCGGGGGAGGAGCGGTACTCGGGCGCGCTGGGCTCGCCGAGCACGTCGAGTTGCTCGGTGGGCCGTCTGGCGCGCAGCAGGTTGAGGCAGCGGTTCGTCACGATGCGGTACATCCAGGTCAGGAACGCGGAGTCGCCGCGGAACTCAGGCAGCCGCCGCCAGGCGCTGACGAACGCGTCCTGCACGGCGTCCTCGGCGTCGGCGCGGCTGCCCAGCATGCGTGTGCCGAGGCTGATCAGCACCGGGCTGTGGCGCCGGACGAGGACTTCGAAGGCCTCCTCGTCGCCTTCGCCCGCCCGGACGGCCAGCAGGGCGTCGCCCAGCTCCGGCTGCGCGACCGGCCCGGTGGCCACCGGTGCCTCATCGTCCTCCGGCACGTGCCCGCTCCTCTCCTGTCACGTTTCCCACCGTGTCCTCCCGGTCGCAGCCGCGGCGAAACCCTCCGCCCGCCGCCGCTGCCGCGCGTTCGACACGGCCGCCCGCCCATCATCACGCCTGCGGACGCGATTCACCGCCGGTGGGGCGCGGACGCGCCGAGCGAGGTCCGGTCCGGGAAGGCCGCTCCGAGGAATCCGAGGAATCCGAACAAGTTGCCAGGACGGCGTGACGGATGCGGCTCTGCCGGGTCCAAGTCTTCACCGAGCACGAGTCACCCGCTCGTTCCGGGGGAAACCCGGGCAGGAGCACCTGAAGGGGCCCGGAAACGGGACGGGCGGTACCGCACCCGGCGGGACCGGGCAGGGGGAACGAGTGGTGGGGACAGACCTCACCCGAATGCGACAGGAGAATCTGCCATGGCCATGAAGCCGGCTACCGCGACCGCACCGCAGAGCGCCAGCGCACCGCAGGGGGTCGTCGCGCCGAAGACCGCGAGCGAGCAGGTGCCGGAGACCCGGACGCGCGCGGTCGGCACCACGACCGTGCACGTCGACTCCTCCGGCGCGCAGGGTGCGTCGCGCGGCAAGACCTCGATCGCCGACAGCGTCGTGGAGAAGATCGCCGGCATGGCGGCCCGCGAGGTGCCGGGCGTGTTCGCGCTCGGCGGCGGCCTGGCACGCACGCTGGGCGCCGTCCGGGACCGGGTGCCGGGTGGCCGCCCCAACGTGACGCGCGGCGTCAAGGTCGAGGTCGGGGAGCGGCAGACCGCCCTCGACCTGGACATCGTCGTCGAGTACGGCGTGCCGATCCCGGACGTGGCGCACGACGTGCGGGAGAACGTGATCGCCGCGGTCGAGCGCATGACGGGCCTGGAGGTCGTCGAGGTCAACATCGCCGTCAACGACGTGCAGCTCCCGGACGACGAGCCCGAGGCGCTCGCCGAGTCCCGGGTGGAGTGACGTACCTCCGGGTGGCGACGCCCCGGTGGGAACGGCCGGCCTGCCCGGAGCCGGGCAGGCCGGTGCCGCGGTGGGCTGATGCCGCGGTGGGCCGGGTGGAGGCAGGGCAGTCAGGGCGTCGGCGAGCGGCGCTGGGAGCACGAGAGGTGAGCGGTGAGCAGGTCCGTCGTGGGGCTGATGGTCGGCATGGCACTCGGCTTCGCCGGCTGGTTCGGCGGCCTTGCCGCCTTCCTGCTGGTCGGGGCGCTGGGTGCGCTCGGCTGGCTGGCGGGGCGTGCGGCGGACAGTGACACCGAACCCGCGCAGTGGCTCCGGTCGTTCGCGAGGAGCAGGCAGTGACACGCCGAGGGCAGGCGGCGCCGCGTGACGAGTCGGCGGCGCCGCGCGAAGAGCAGTCAGCACACGGCAGCGGGCAGGCACATGGCGCCGCCCCGGCACGTGACGCCGCCGCCCCGGCACGTGGCGCCGCCGACCGGGCAGGTGACGCCACCGGGCAGGCTGGGGACGGCACTGACAGCACCTCGCACCCGGTCCCCGGCGGGGAGCGCGGCGCCACCCGGATCTCTGAGCACGCCCACCAGCGCGTCGCGGCAGGCGCGGCGGGGGAGGCGCTGCGCCGGGCGGTGCCCGGTGCGCCGACCGGGCTGCCCCGGGCGGCCGTCCGCATACGGCGGGGCGGCACCCGCATCAAGATCGGAGTGGTACTGCCCTGCCCGAGCGACCTGGGCGCACCTGCATGCGGCTGAGAGGTGCCGTCGCCGCGCGCTCGGCGGAGCTGACCGGCACACCCGTGCTCGACGTGCAGGTCACCGTGGACGGCCTGACCCCCGCACCCGCCGACGGGGAGCAGCGGTGAGCGGCGCGTCGGCGGCCGCGCGCGCCACACGTCCCTGGTCGGACCGGCGGCTGCCGGCCGCCCTGGTGCCGGTCGCCGCGACGGCGGCAGCGGCGGTACAGGCCGACGCGGTGGCCGCCCTGGCGCACGCCCGCGCCGCCACCGGCCGCCCCGGGTTGCGACTGCGCTGCGGTTCCGCGTCGTCCGGCACCACGACCGGCACCACGACCGGCACCACGACCGGCACCGGGGTCGGCGTCACGTCCGGCACTACGTTCGGCACCACCCGGGGCACCTGACGGAACGTCGGCCCGAGCGGCGTACCACTGCCGCCTCCGTCCTCCGCCCCGCTGCCGGATAGCGCCTGGCCCATTGCCGCGGGCTCATCGCCCCTGGCCCGTCGCCCCGTCGCCCCGCCGTCCCTGGCTCGTCCGGAGTCCGCGCACCCGGTGGCTGGTTCTGGCCGGTTTGCCGCACGGGTGCGCCGGTCACCCGCAACAACGCCCCGAAGTGCGCGCGGGCGGCTTTCCGGTACTTCTCCGTGGTGGTCAATTTCGGCGTATTGCTGCCGAGTTGGCATCGATTGGCATGACCTCTGTATGACAGACACATGAAATGCGTACGGGGCTCTTGTGGGATTCCTATGGTTCGGCGAATCTTTCGGCTGACGGCGCCTGGATGTCATGTCCGCGTCTGTCACTCCCCACATTGGCGCACCACCACGAGAAGGACCTCTCCATGGCAGTGATGCGTTCCCCCAGACACAGATGGTCAGCTGCCGCCGTGGCCACCGCCGCGGCCGTCGCCCTCGGACTCGGCTCCGCGATACCCGCGGCAGCCGCAGACGGCCCCGAGGGTGTCATCGACAACGTCGGCGCCCCCGGCGCGATCAAGGACAGCTACCTCATCACGCTCGACGAGGACGCGGCCGACGCCTCGTCCTCGAAGGGCCGGGCACTTGCCAAGAAGTACGGCGCCAAGATCAACGTCACCTATGAGGCGGCCCTCAACGGCTACTCGGTGAAGCTGACGGAGAAGCAGGCCAAGAAGTTCGCCGCCGACTCGGCGGTCGAGTCGGTGGTGCAGGACCAGAAGGTCACCGCGTCCGCGACCCAGACCAACCCGCCCTCGTGGGGCCTGGACCGGATCGACCAGCCCAACCTGCCGCTGAACAACAGCTACACCTACCCCGACCAGGCCGGGGCAGGGGTGACGGCGTACATCATCGACACCGGCATCCGGCACAGCCACTCCGACTTCGGCGGCCGCGCCAGCTTCGGCTTCGACGCCTTCGGCGGCAACGGCAACGACGGCAACGGGCACGGCACACACGTGGCCGGCACGGTCGGCGGCACCGCCTACGGTGTCGCGAAGAAGACCTCGCTGGTCTCGGTCCGGGTCCTCAACGACCAGGGCTCCGGCACCATCACCGGCGTCGTCGCCGGTGTGGACTGGGTGACGCGGAACGCCAAGAAGCCGGCCGTGGCCAACATGAGCCTCGGCGGCGGCGCCAACGCCACGCTCGACCAGGCCGTGCGCAACTCGATCGCCTCCGGCGTCACCTACGCGGTGGCCGCGGGCAACGACAACAGCAACGCCGCCAACTACTCCCCGGCCCGCGTGGCCGAGGCGATCACCGTCGGTTCCACCACCCGCACCGACGCCCGGTCGTCCTTCTCCAACTACGGCACCATCGTCGACATCTTCGCCCCCGGCTCGGACATCACCGCGCCCTGGATCGGCAGCGACAGTGCCACCCGGACCATCTCCGGCACCTCGATGGCGTCCCCGCACGTGGCCGGCGCCGCCGCCCTGCTGCTGGGTGCCAGCCCCTCCGCCACCCCCGCCCAGATCGGCAGCGCGCTGAACTCCGCGGCCGTCACCGGCAAGGTGACCAACCCCGGCACCGGTTCGCCCAACCGGCTGCTCCAGGTCGGCTCCGGCGGCCCGGGCGACCCCGGTGAGCCCGGCAACCGGTTCGAGAACGCCGCCGACTACCCGATCAACGACAACCAGACGACCGAGTCCCCGATCACCGTCAGCGGTGTCTCCGGCAACGCGCCCTCCGCGCTGACCGTGGAGGTGGACATCAAGCACACCTACATCGGTGACCTCCAGGTCGACCTGGTCGCCCCGAACGGCACCACCTTCCGCCTGAAGAACTACGGTGACGGCGGCAGCAGCGACAACATCATCCGCAACTACACCGTCAACGCCTCCTCGGTCGCCGCCAACGGGACCTGGAAGCTGCGGGTGAGCGACAACGCCCGCTACGACACCGGTTTCATCGACCGCTGGGCGCTCCAGTTCTGAGCCCGGCGGGTCGCTGACTCGCTGTGACGTCCCGCGCCGACCCCCGGAGAGCCCCACTGCGGGCCTCCGGGGGTTGATGCGTGCGTGAGCAGTTACTCATCACTTCGAGTGAATCTTTGGCCGTTCATTGCGGTCCGCCACCCTGGGTTGTCAAGCTGTTGCTCACCGTCAACCTCCCGGGAGGGCACGTGCCGTTCGGTGAGCAACCCGCGTATCTGCGCGTCGCCGGGGACCTCCGTCAGAAGATCGCCGACGGCGTCCTCGCCCCGCACACCCGCCTTCCGTCCCAGGCCAGGATTCGGGCCGAGTACGGCGTCTCCGACACCGTCGCGCTGGAGGCCCGCAAGGTGCTGATGGCCGAGGGCCTGGTCGAGGGGCGCTCCGGTTCCGGCACCTATGTGCGGGAGCTGCCCGAGCCGCGCCCGGTCTCGCGCACCGGCTACCGCTCGGCCGGCGGCTCCGGCGTCTTCCGCCAGGAGCAGGCGGCTGGCGGTGGCAAGGGCAGCTGGGAGTCAGGCAGCAGCCAGGAGGAGGCGTCCCCCCAGGTCGCCCGCCGGCTGCGCATCCAGCCGGGTGACCGTGTGATGCGCACCCGCTACCTCTTCCGGGAGGGCGGCGAGCCGATGATGCTCAGCACCTCCTGGGAGCCGCTGGAGCTGACCGGCCGCACGCCGGTGATGCTGCCCGAAGAGGGGCCGCTGGGCGGTCTGGGCGTGGTCGAGCGCATGGCCGCCATCGACGTGGTGGTGGACAACCTGCTGGAGGAGGTCGCCGCCCGCCCCGGCCTCGCCGAGGAGATGAACGTGCTGGGCGGGGTGCCCGGCCACTGCGTGCTGGTCGTCTCGCGCACCCACCTGGCGGGCGGGCGACCGGTGGAGACGGCGGACGTGGTGGTCCCCGCCGACCGCTACCGCCTCACCTACCACCTCCCCGTGCGCTGAAGCCCGGCCGCCGACCACTTCGGCCTTTCCGTCACCGAACCGGTGTTCCACCTTTCGGTGCTTCGGTGCTTCGGAGAACCGGTGCCTCGCAGATCCGGGGGCCCGCCCGTTCGGCATGGCCGAATTCGTCTCTCCTTGTGCCAAGTCGAATGCGGTGAGTAAAGGTCGGGCGTAAGCTCCGGCATATGCAGAACGCGGGAGCACCACAGGGACAGGACGCCGTGCGCCGCCGGACCTGCCGGGGTGCACGATGAGCGAAAGCGGCCTGCTGCCCTGGCTCGTCATACGCCAGGACGACGACGGCAGCCGGTACCGGGTGGGCCGCTACGCCACGCGGCTGGAGGCCCAGACGCTCGCTGATCGCCTGCGAGAACGCCGCCGGGACTTGATGGACGAGGGAGACCGGTGTTATCTGGTGGAGCGTTTGGGGCACTCGAACGGTGGCGACGCCTGAGTCCGTGCAGAATCGGGTATGTGGGCTTTAGTCCGACATGGCTGGACGGTCGCCGGGTGAACACCCGCGCACGCCGGCATGGTCACCCGAGCAGGGACGTGGGCGGAAGTGAGCGAAGCACCAGAGGCAGCGGACTCGCTGCTCGACACGCTTCGCATCGGTGTGGTCATCCTCGACACCGGCGGACGCATCCTGCTGTGGAGCCCGACCACCGAGGAACTGCTCGGCTGGCGCAGCGAGGAGGTCGCCGGCCGCCGCTTCGTGGAGTTCCTCCACCCCGCCCAGCGCGACCCGGACCCGGCCCTGCGCATCTACGGCGAGCTGCGCCGCGGACGGCTGTGGCGCGGCGGCCTGTGCGGACTGCACCGCGACGGCCACGGGGTCGAGGTCGACGGCCAGGCGTCCCTGTTGGAGGACGCCGACGGTGAGCCCTTCATTCTGGCCAATGTGGTCGAGGTCAGCAGGCTCAAAGCCATCGAGCACGACCTCGCCGCGCTCGACGCGCTCTTCGACTCCTCCCCGCTGGGCATCGCGATCTTCGACGAGAAGAAGCGCTTCGTCCGCGTCAACAAGGCCCTGGTCGAACTCCACCAGAAGCCCGGCGAGCAGATCCTCGGCCGCACCGTGGAGGAGGTCCTGCCCGCGTTCATGGCGCAGGAGATCTCCGAGGTGCAGAGCGTCGTCCTGAGGACCGGCCGCACGCTCGTGGACATGGTGATGCCCTCCCCCGACGGCCAGGGCGCTCGCTCGGTGTCCTACAGCAGGCTCACCGACCGCTCCGGCCACGTGCTCGGCGTCAGCTGCACCGTCATGGACGTCACCGAGCGCCGCGAGGCGCTGGAGAAGATCGAACGCGCCCGGCAGCGGCTCAGCCTGCTCGACGACGTCGGTGTCGCCCTCGGAGACCTGCTCGACGTGCGCCGGATCTCCCGGGCGCTGGCCCGGTCCCTGGTGCCGCGATTCGCCGACTACGCCGGTGTGATGCTGCACGGCGCCGTCGCGCACGGCGACGAACTGCCCCGCGGCGGCACCGCCGCCGGAGTGCCGCTGCTCCAACTCGGCGTGGCCGCGAAGAGCACCGGCCCCGAGGTCGAGCGCATGCTGCGGGTCGGCCAGGACATCGCCTTCGCACCCGACTCCTTCTTCGGCACGGTGCTCGCCACCGGCGTGCCCCACCTCGCCGCGTCCCAGCGCGAACTGCTCGCCGCCACCTACCCCGGCGACCCCAAGGTGCAGGCCGCGCTCGACCTCGGCATCCACTCCCTGATGTGCGTGCCGCTGCGCGCCCGCGGCATCGTGCTGGGGCTGCTGGTGATCAGCCGCGCCGAACGCCGTGAGCCCTTCGACCGGGACGACCTCGCCCTCACCATGGAACTCGCCGGCCGGGCCGGCGTCTCCCTCGACAACGCCCGCCTCTACGCCAGGGAGCGTGAGGGCGCGCTGATGCTCCAGCGCAGCCTCCTGCCGCAGCGGGTGCCCTCGCCGCCCGGCGTGCGGATCGGCTACCGGTACGTGCCCGGCAGCAGCGGCACCGAGGTCGGCGGCGACTGGTTCGACGTGATCCCGCTGGCCGGCGGCCGGGTCGCCTTCGTCGTCGGCGACGTGATGGGCCACGGCCTGCGCGCCGCGGCCACCATGGGCCGGCTGCGCACCGCCGTGCGCACCCTGGCCGGCCTGGACCTGCCGCCCGACGAACTGCTGCGCCGCGTCAACGACATCGCCGACGACCTGGCCCACGGTCCCGAGGAACCCCTCATGGCGACCTGCGTCTACGCCGTCTACGACCCGTCGACGCGGCACTGCACCCTCGCCAAGGCCGGCCACGTCCCACCGGTGCTGCTCACCCCCGGCCGGGACGGCCGCTGGAGCGCCCGCGCGCTCGACCTGCCCTCCGGCGCGCCGCTGGGCGTCGGCGGTGTCGCGTTCGCCTCGGTGGACCTGGAGGTCGAGGAGGGCGCGGCGCTCGTGCTCTACACCGACGGTCTGATCGAGTCCCGCGGCGAGGACATCACCGAGGGCCTCGACCGGCTCTGTCGCAGCCTGTCCGCGGTCCGGGGCACCCTCGACATCGAGCACGTCTGCGACGACGTCATCGCTCTCGCCGCGCCCGGCGACGGCGGCGGCGACACCCGTCCGGGCGGCCCGAGCGGCGTGGTCGCCGCGCACACCGCGGTGGACGACGTGGCGCTGCTGGTCGCCCAACTCGGCGGCCTGCCCGAGGACAGCGCGGCCTGCTGGACGTTCCCCGCCGAGAGCCGCGCGGTCCGCCGGGCCCGTGACGAGGTCCGCCGCACCCTGCACAAGTGGGGTCTTGACGCGCTCACCGACGAGGCCGTGCTGCTGGTCAGCGAACTGGTCACCAACTCGCTGCGCTACGCCCACGGGCCCATCGGAGTGCGCATGGTGCGCGGCAGTTCGCTGCTGGTGGAGGTCTCCGACCCGCTGCCCGACCCGCCGCGGGAACGGGTCGCGGACGAGCACGACGAGGGCGGCCGGGGCATCCAGCTCGTCGCCCAGTCGTCCCGGCGGTGGGGGACCCGGCACGGCCCGATCGGCAAGACCGTGTGGTTCGAGCTGACCCTGCCTGGTGAGAGAGCCCTTTCCCAGGGTTAGAGAGCCCTCCCCAATGGTTAGGAGAAGAGGAGCACCCGGGAGCCGGGGCGTCACCGACCACCGGCCCCGCACGCGGGCAGGGAGGGAACCGGCATCAGGGCACGCATCACCGGCCGCACCGGCAGCATCGGCAGCATCGGCAGGACCGGCAGGACCGGCAGGACCGGCCGCACCGGCAGAAACACAATCACCGGCGGGACCAGCCGTTCCGCATGCACGCGCGTCGGCACGGGCAGCAGCACCGGCATTAGCAGAAGCGGACAGCAGCCGGGCGGCAATCGGGAAGACTATGTTCCGCGGCGCCCGGGCCTGCCACACTGCCAGGAAGCTCGTGAGCCGAGTGCGACGGGGAAGGGGCGGCGTTGAGCGACATTCCAGTCGAGGCAGGAAAGCCGGACGACGTGCGGCGTGCGCTGGCCTTGCTGAACGCGGCGGGCGCCCGGATCGGCAACTCGCTCGACCTGGAGAAGACGGCCCGCGAACTGCTGGACGTCGCCGTCCCCCAGTTCTGCGACCTCGCCTCCGTCGACCTGTACGAGGAAGTCCTCGCCGGTGAGGAACCGCACCCGGGCGGCGGCGGTGAGGGCAGCGCGCCGCTGCGCCGCGTCGCGTTCGCCAGTGCGGTCGGCGACGGCTCCGACCCCGACAGCGTCCCGCTGGGCTCCACCCACCGCTACGGTTTCGAGTCCGCGCCCGCCGCCGCGCTGCGCACCGCCCGCGTCCGGCCGGTCACCGCGCCCGACGCCGGACGGCTCCCGCGTGCGTCCGCGTTCGGAATCGCCGTGCACTCCACGCTCGCCGTGCCGATGGTCGCCCGCGACCGGGTGCTCGGCCTGGTCCAGTTCTCCCGCACCAAGGGCAGCGAGCCCTTCGGCGAGCGGGACGGCGCGCTGGCCGCGGAACTCGCCGCCCGCGCGGCCGTCTGCATAGACAACGCGCGGCTGTACCGGCGTGAGCACGAGCGCGCCCTGATACTGCAGCGCAGCCTGCTGCCGCCGGGCGACCCGGAGGCGGCCGGGCTGGACATCGCCTGCCGCTACCGGCCCGGCACCGACGCCACCGAGGTCGGCGGCGACTGGTTCGACGTCATCGAACTGCCCGGCCACCGCACCGCGCTCGTCGTCGGCGACGTCATGGGCCGCGGCCTGCGCGCCGCCGTCGCCATGGGCGAACTGCGCACCGCGGTGCGGACCCTGGCGCTGCTCGACCTGGAACCCGCCGAGGTGCTGGAAACCCTTGACGAGGTCGCCCGCGGCCTCGGCGAGACCCGCTCCACCCGCCGCGGCGGCGAGGACCTGTCCGAGGTGTACCTGGCGACCTGCGCCTTCGCCGTCTACGACCCGGTGTCCCGGCGCTGCACCTTCGCCAACGCCGGCCACCTGCCGCCGATGCTCGTCGAACCCGACAGCGACGGCGCTCCCGCCCTGCTGCTGGAGGTGCCCAAGGGAGTGCCGCTGGGCGTCGGCGGGGAACCCTTCGAGCAGATCGAGGTGGAACTGCCCGACGGCACACTGCTCGCGCTCTACACCGACGGCCTCGTCGAGTCCCGCTACCAGCCGCTCGACGACGGCCTCCAGGCGCTGCGCGGCGCGCTCGCCGACTCCGAGCGCCCCCTGGAGGACGTCTGCGACCGGGTGCTGGCCGGCACCGCCACCCACCACGGCGAGGACGACATCGCGCTGCTGCTGGCCCGCGTCCAGGGCCTGCCCCGTTCGTCCGTCGGCGACTGGCGGCTTCCGCCCGAGCCGCGGTCCGTCGCGCGGGCCCGCGAACTGGCCCGCGCCCAGCTCGCCGAGTGGCAGCTCGACGGGCTCGCCGACACCACCGAACTGCTCGTCAGTGAACTGGTCACCAACGCGCTCCGGCACGGCGAGGGGCAGATCCGGCTGCGCCTGCTGCTGGACCACACCCTGGTCTGCGAGGTGTGGGACGCCGGGCTGGTGCAGCCGCGCCGCCGCCGCGCCCGCGACACCGACGAGGGCGGGCGCGGTCTGCAACTGGTCGGGCTGCTCTCCGCCGGGTGGGGCAGCCGCCGCACGCCGCGCGGCAAGACGGTGTGGTTCGAGCTGCCGCTGCCCGACGGCGAACCCAAGCCGCCGGACTCCATCGACGCGCTGCTGGACGCCTATCCCGCGCTCTGAGGCCCCTCCGCCGCGCGCGAGTGCCGCCGGTGCCTGGGAGTTGCCTGGGAAAGGGCGCCCCGGAGCCCGTACGGCCAGGTGGGTGAGGGCCTGCGCTTAGGGTGACAGGCATGGATCTGCAACTCTCCGGCCGCCGCGGACGGCTCCTGCTCGCCGGGGCAGCCGCGCTCGCGGTGCTCGCCGGTGCCGGCACCTGGACGGCCGCCGCCTCCGACTCCGGACCGGCCGTGCAGCGCGAGGACAAGGTCTTTGACATGCCCGGCGCCAAGATCGACACCTCCTACTTCCTCGCGGAGGGCTCCGGAGGAGAACGCAGGCCCGCGGTCCTCATCGGCCACGGCTTCGGCGGCAGCAAGGCCGACGTCCGCACCCAGGCCGAGAACCTGGCCGCGGACGGCTACGCGGTGCTCACCTGGTCCGCGCGGGGCTTCGGCAAGTCCACCGGACGCATCGGTATCAACGACCCCGACGCCGAGGTCGCCGACGTCTCCCGGCTCATCGACTGGCTCGCCGAGCGGCCCGAGGTCGAGCTGGACTCCGACGGCGATCCGCGGGTCGGCGTCACCGGCGCCTCCTACGGCGGCGCGGTCTCGCTGCTGGCGGCCGGTCACGACGACCGGGTGGACGCCATCGCCCCGATGATCACCTACTGGAACCTCGCCGACGCGCTGTTCCCCAACGGCGTCTACAAGAAGCTGTGGTCCGGCATCTTCTTCACCACCGGCTCGGCCGACCCGGCGGAGGGCGGCCCCACCCGCGGCGGCTGCGGACGGTTCGAGAAGGAGCTGTGCGAGATGTACGAGCGGGTCGCCGAGGCCGGCGCGCCCGACGACGCGGCCCGCGAACTGCTGGAGGCGCGCAGCCCCGTCGCGGTCGGCGACCGCATCAAGGTGCCGACGATGATCGTGCAGGGCCAGTCCGACTCGCTGTTCCCGCTCGACCAGGCCGACGCCATGGCCGAGGCGATCACCGCGAACGGTGCGCCCGTGGCGATGGACTGGATCGCGGGCGGCCACGACGGCGGCAACATGGAGACCGCCCGGGTCGAGGGCCGCGTCCACACCTGGTTCGACCGGTACCTGAAGGAGGACGAGGGCACCGACATCGGACCCGGCTTCCGGGTCTCGCGGACCGGCGGCGTGGACACCACCAACGGCTCCGCCCAACTGCGCGGTGCCACCGCCGACTCCTACGGCGGCCTTGAGCAGGAGCCGCGCAACATCGCGCTCAAGGGCGAGGAGCAGACGTTCCGCAACCCGCCGGGCGCCGGCCCGCCCGCCATCTCCGGTGTGCCCGGCGTGGGCGCGCTGACCCAGCTCAACTCCCTCGGCGGCGGCCTCACCATGGACTTCCCCGGCCAGTACGCCACCTTCCGGTCCGCGCCGCTGCGCGAGACGCTGCGCGTCACCGGCAGCCCGTCGGTACGGCTCTCGGTGAAGACCGGAGGCGACGACGCGGTGCTCTTCGCCAAGATGTACGTCGTCGGCCCGGACGGCCGCCGCCAGCTGCCCGGCCAGCTCGTCACGCCGCTGCGGGTGCCCGGTGGCGGGGACGGCACCGCCGCGGTACGGCTGCCAGCGATCGACCACAGCGTGGAGGCCGGACACCGGCTGGAACTGGTGGTCTCCGCCACCGACCTGGCCTACGCCTCACCCACCGCACCCGCCGACTACCGGGTCGCCGTCGTCAGCGAGGGCCTGCGGGTGCCCACCGCGCCCGAGGTGCGCACCGAGGCCGTGCCGCTGCCCTGGTGGGTGTGGGGCCTGCCGGCCGGCGGTGCGCTGGTCGCCGCGCTGCTGCTGCTCAGCGTGCGGCTGCGCCGGACCGCCGCCGCACCGCCCGACCCGGCACTGGCCGACGTGCCGCTGCAGATCACCGGCCTGTCGAAGAAGTACGCCGGGTCCGCCGACCAGTACGCCGTGCGCGACCTCGGCTTCCGCGTCGAGAAGGGCCAGGTGCTCGGTCTGCTCGGGCCCAACGGCGCCGGCAAGACCACCACACTGCGCATGCTCATGGGCCTCATCGCGCCCGACGAGGGCGAGATCCGCGTCTTCGGCCACGCCATCCGCCCCGGCGCCCCGGTGCTGTCCCGGGTCGGCGCGTTCGTCGAGGGCGCAGGCTTCCTGCCGCACCTGACAGGCCGCGCCAACCTCGACCTGTACTGGCAGGCCACCGGCCGCCCGGCCGCCGACGCCCACCTCGACGAGGCACTGGAGATCGCCGGGCTCGGCGAGGCGCTGGACCGCGCGGTGCGCACCTACTCACAGGGCATGCGGCAGCGCCTCGCCATCGCCCAGGCCATGCTGGGCCTGCCGGAACTGCTCATCCTCGACGAGCCGACGAACGGCCTCGACCCGCCGCAGATCCGGGAGATGCGCAAGGTGATGATCCGCTACGCGGAAGGCGGGCGGACGGTCATCGTCTCCAGCCACCTGCTGGCCGAGGTCGAGCAGACCTGCACCGACCTGGTGGTCATGGACCGCGGTCAGCTGGTCCAGGCCGGGCGCGTCGCGGAGATCACCGGTTCCGGCGACAGCCTGCTGGTGGGCGTGCCCGGCGGTGTGTCGGCCGCGGTCCGCGACAAGGTCGCCGCGCTGCCCGGGGTCGCCGAGGCGGCACCTGCCGACGAGGGCCTCCTGGTCCGGCTGGACGGCCTGGCACCGGCCGAGCTGCTGGCGGAGCTGGTCCGGCTGGACATCCCCGTGGAGCGCTTCGGGCCGCACCGCCGCCTGGAGGACGCCTTCCTGACCCTCATCGGAGGTGAGAGCGCATGAGCGACCTGCGCGAGTACGCACCCGGCTACTGGGCGGGCCGCACCCTGCCGCTGCGGGTGGAGGCCGAACGGCAGCTGCGCCGCCGCCGCACCACGGTGATGGCCGCGCTGCTGACGGCGCTGCCGTTCATCCTGGCCGCCGCCTTCGCCATCGGTGGCGAGGACGGCGGCGAACGCGGCGGCAACCGCATCAACCTGATGGACACCGCGACCGCCTCGGGGCTGAACTTCGCCGCCACCGCGCTGTTCGTGTCGGCCGGGTTCCTGCTGGTCATCCCGGTGGCGCTGTTCTGCGGCGACACGGTGGCGTCCGAGGCGAACTGGGCCTCGCTGCGCTACCTGCTGGCGGCGCCGGTGCCGCGCACCCGGCTGCTGCTCAGCAAGCTGGCCGTGGCGCTGGCGTTCAGCCTCGCCGCGATCGTGCTGCTGCCGCTGGTGGCCCTGGCGGTGGGCACGGTGCTCTACGGCTGGGGACCGTTGCAGGTCCCCACCGGCGGCTCGCTGGCCGCCGGGGACGCCACCGGGCGGCTCGCCGTCGCGGTCGGGTACGTCTTCGTGTCGCAACTCGTCACCGCCGGTCTGGCGTTCTGGCTGTCCACGGTCACCGACGCACCGCTGGGTGCGGTCGGCGGCGCGGTCGGGCTGACCATCGTCGGCAATGTGCTGGACGCCGTCACCGCACTCGGCGACTGGCGCGAACTGCTTCCCGCGCACTGGCAGTTCGCCTGGGCGGACGCCCTACAGCCGACCCTGGAGTGGGGCGGAATGATCAAGGGCTCGGCGGTCTCCGTGGCGTTCGCGCTGGTGCTGTTCGCGCTGGCGTTCCGCCACTTCGCCCGCAAGGACGTCGTGTCCTGACGCGGCCCGCGGACAGAGCGACCAGGGGCCGGGGCGGCCCGCACCACGCGGAACGCCCCGGCCCTTGGCGTGTGCCGGGGCGGCGGTGGCCGGGCAGCGGGTACGTACGGCCGGTGCGGAAACGGTCCGTCGCCGCGTGGCGGGCACCCAACCGGGTGGCATGCCGTCCCGGCCCGCCGTGTCGGCCGGTCCGGGCAGCCGCGCTCATCTTCCATGGAGATCCATAGATGTGATGAGCCGCCTATGCCGCCGAAAGGTGTAGCGGGCGGGCGTCAGCTCCCGGAGGTGGACAGCCATGCCAGCCATCGACACCGCTGCGCGGCGATGCGCGGCCGTACTGGCGGCGGGAATCCTGCTCCCGCCGGTGCTCGCCGGGTGCGGGGCCGGCACCCCGGCGGACGAGGGCAAGGGCGGCGCCGCCCGGGACGTGCCCGCGGTCTCCCGCGACCGCATCAGCGACGGCGGCAGCCTGCGCTGGGCCGTCGAGTCGCTGCCCACCACGCTCAACACCTTCCAGAGCGACGCCAACGCGGCCACCGACCGCGTCGCCGACGCCACCCTGCCCCGGATGTTCACCCTCGACGGCCGGGCCGAGCCGCAGCTCAACACCGACGTGCTGCGCTCGGCGGAGGTCGTCGCGCGCGAACCCCAGCAGACGGTCGTCTACACCCTGAACCCCAAAGCCCGCTGGAGCGACGGCAGGCGGATCGACGCGGTCGACTTCCAGGCGCAGTGGAAGGCGCTCGGCGGCTCGGACAACGCCTACTGGACCGCCCGCAACGCGGGGTACGAACGCATCCACAAGGTGGAGAAGGGCGACGGCGACGACCAGGTCAAGGTCACCTTCGCCCGCCGCTACAGCGACTGGAAGTCGCTGTTCACACCGCTCTACCCCCGGTCGGTGACCGGCCGGCCCAAGGCGTTCAACGACGACTCCCGCACCGCGATGCCCGTCTCCGGCGGGCCGTTCCAGGTCAAGGGCGGCAAGCTCGACCGCGCGGCCAGGACCGTGGTGCTGGAACGCAACCCGCGGTGGTGGGGAGCCAGGGCCAAGCTCGACGAGATCCGCCTCGTCCCCGTCGCCCGCACCGCCCGCGGCAAGGCACTCGCAGCCGGCCGCCTGGACTTCGCGGAGATCGAGCAGTCCGCGGTCAGGTCCGTCACCGCCGCTGCCGCCCCGCCGCAGACCGGCACCGGCCGGGACACCGACCCCGCCGGGGCCCGCGACGACGACGGCAAGAACGGGTCGGGCCGCAGCGGCACGCACCGTGTGCTCGCCCCGCTGGGCAGCGCCCCGCACGCCGCCGAGGCCCTGCGGGCGTGGGCCCACCGGCACCGCAGCGAGAAGGAGGACGCCAAGGCGCGGGCCGAGGGCGAGAAGCGCGAAGCGGCCCGGCAGAAGGCCGCCGAGCAGCAGGCCAACCTGCGGGCCCTCACCGTGCGGCGGGCCTACGATCCGGCCTGGACGCAGCTCGCGCTCAACGGCACCTCGGGCCCGCTGCGGGACGAGCGGGTGCGGCGGGCGGTCGCCCGCGCGGTGGACCGCGCGGAGCTGGCCGAGGCGGTGCTTCGCCCGGCGGGTCTGCCCGGCAGGCCGCTCGGCAGCCATCTGCGCATGTACGACCAGGACGGCTACCACGACCACAGCGGGGCCCTCGGCGACGCGGGTGCGGAGTCGGCGTCCGCGCTGCTCGCGGAGGCGGGCTGGAAGGGCGGCCCGATCGCCGGCACCCGCCGCGCCGACGGCGCCGGTGACGGTGGCGGCACAGAGGGCGACGGCGGCACAGGCCCGGACGCCGACGACGGCGGCTCGCCGTACGCGGTGACCGCTCCGGTCTTCACCGGCCTCACGCACAGCGCGGCGGCCGCCCACGCGGCCCTGCTGCGGCAGGCCGCGTACGCCGACGAGGCCGCCGCCGAGTCGGCGGCGGAGGACGGCGCCAAGGGCGCGGCGAAGCGCAGGGCGGCCGCGAAGGAGTCGATGCGCAAGGCCAAGGAGGCCGACGCGGCGCTGTCCCGCTTCGTCGGCGGCCTGCTGCGGGCCGAGGGCAGCCTGGTGCGGGCGAAGGAGGGCCGGGAGCTGGAGCTGAGCATGGTGCTGCCGGCCGGCAAGGGCTCCGCCCAGCTGCGCGACACCGGGCGGCAGGTCGCCCGGATGCTGGAAGGCGTCGGGGTCCGCACCAGGATCACCGAGGTCCGTGACGAGTCCTTCTTCAAGGACCACGTGGCCTCCGGCGACTTCGACCTGGCCCTGTTCTCCTGGCCCGCGACCGCCTACCCGGTGACCGACGCCCGGCCGATCTTCGCCAAGCCGGAGGTCCTCGCCGACGGCTCGCTGCTGATCGAGCAGAACTACACCCGGGTGGGCACCGACCAGATCGACCGGCTCTTCGAGCAGGCGGCCAACGAGCTGGACGAGGGCAGGAAGCGGGACCTGGTCAAGCGGATCGACGCCCGGGTGTGGGCGGTCGCCGGGTCGGTGCCGCTCTACCAGAGGCCGCAGCTGGTGGCGGTCAACAGCAGGCTGGGGAACATCGGCGCCTTCGGCTTCCAGACCCCCCGCTACCAGGACATCGGCTACCTGCGGGGCGGCGCGCAGGCGTAGCCCGGGGACAGCCGGGGCGCAGCCCCGGAGGGGGCGGGAAACGGCCCGGGACGACCACGGCCGTCCCGGGCCGTACCATGGGGGCTGAGGCCGCGGCGATGCCGCTGCAGTCTTCCGGGGCCAGACCCCGGGCCCCTGGGCCGGCAACCGGCCCGGCGGGGAGCGACTAAAGCGACTGAGAACGTCGCACCGCCGTCACCGATCCGGGAGAAGCGCCGCCAGCATGCCCACGCGTAATGACATCCGTAACGTCGCCATCGTCGCGCACGTCGACCACGGCAAGACGACCCTGGTCGACGCCATGCTCAAGCAGGCAGGCGCCTTCGCGGCCCACCAGCATCTGGACGACCGGATGATGGACTCCAACGACCTGGAGCGCGAGAAGGGCATCACCATTCTCGCGAAGAACACCGCGGTCCGCTACCACCCCAAGGGCGGCGGCGAGTCCATCGTCATCAACATCATCGACACCCCGGGCCACGCCGACTTCGGCGGCGAGGTGGAGCGCGGCCTGTCGATGGTGGACGCGGTCGTGCTCCTCGTCGACGCCTCCGAGGGCCCGCTGCCGCAGACCCGCTTCGTGCTGCGCAAGGCGCTGCAGGCCAAGCTCCCCGTCATCCTGTGCATCAACAAGACGGACCGGCCCGACTCGCGGATCGCCGAGGTCGTCGACGAGACGTACGACCTCTTCCTCGACCTGGACGCGACCGAGGAGCAGATCGAGTTCCCGATCGTCTACGCCTGCGCCCGGGACGGCGTCGCCTCGCTGACGAAGCCCGAGGACGGCAGCGTCCCGCAGGACAGCGACAGCCTGGAGCCGTTCTTCACCACGCTGCTGGAGACGGTCCCCGCCCCGGTGTACGACGAGGGCGCGCCGCTGCAGGCCCACGTCACCAACCTGGACGCGGACAACTTCCTCGGCCGGATCGCGCTCTGCCGCGTCCAGCAGGGCGAGCTGCGCAAGGGCCAGACGGTCGCCTGGATGAAGCGGGACGGATCGGTGCACTCCGTCCGCATCACCGAGCTGCTGATGACGGAGGCGCTCACCCGCAAGCCCGCCGAGGTCGCCAAGCCCGGTGACATCTGCGCGGTGGCGGGCATCGCCGACATCATGATCGGCGAGACGCTGGCCGACCCGGAGAACCCGGTGGCGCTGCCGCTCATCAAGGTCGACGAGCCGGCCATCTCGATGACCATCGGCGCCAACACCTCGCCGCTGGTCGGCAAGGGCGGCAAGGGCCACAAGGTCACCGCGCGCCTGGTCAAGGACCGGCTCGACCGCGAGCTGATCGGCAACGTGTCGCTGCGTGTGCTGCCGACCGAGCGCCCCGACGCCTGGGAGGTGCAGGGCCGCGGTGAGCTGGCGCTGGCCATCCTCGTCGAGACGATGCGCCGGGAGGGCTTCGAGCTGACCGTCGGCAAGCCCGAGGTGGTCACCCGTGAGATCGACGGCAAGCTGCACGAGCCGATCGAGCGCATGACCATCGACTGCCCCGAGGAGCACCTCGGCGCCATCACGCAGCTCATGGCCTCGCGCAAGGGCCGCATGGAGACCATGACGAACCACGGTTCGGGCTGGGTCCGCATGGAGTTCCTGGTGCCGTCCCGCGGTCTGATCGGCTTCCGTACCGAGTTCCTGACCGAGACCCGCGGCACGGGCATCGCGCACTCCATCTCCGAGGGCCACGAGCCCTGGGTGGGGGAGCTGCGCACCCGGCACAGCGGCTCCCTGGTCGCGGACCGGGCGGGCAGCGCCACCCCGTTCGCCATGATGAACCTCCAGGAGCGGGGCACGATCTTCATCGAGCCCGGCACCGAGGTGTACGAGGGCATGATCGTCGGTGAGAACTCGCGCTCCGACGACATGGACGTGAACATCACCAAGGAGAAGAAGCTCACCAACATGCGTGCGGCCTCCTCCGACACCACGGAGAACCTGGTGCCGCCGCGCCGCCTCTCGCTGGAGCAGTCCCTGGAGTTCTGCCGCGAGGACGAGTGCATCGAGGTGACCCCGGAGACGGTCCGCATCCGCAAGGTCGCGCTGGACCAGCGCGAGCGTGCCAGGACCGCCTCGCGCGCCAAGCGCTGACCCTGCCTGACTGCCTGACTGCCTGACTGACGAGGGCGCGGCCACCCGCCAAGGGGGCCGCGCCCTCGTCCGTGTGCGCGGGCGGCGGGGGAGATCTGGCGGCAGGTCATGGATCGGCGGAAGTGCCGGAATTGATGCCTCGTGTCGCTTTTGTTGAGGCATATCAGAAGAGGTGGGCGAGGAGACGTGAGAGATGTCTCCTCTTATCCTTTTGATCTTTCCGAGTCAAACACTTTGGTCCAGTGCATGTCCGGAAACCGAACGCCAGATGCCGGAAGACGCGTTAACAGTCCGTTTCGCGGCTGTCTGTAACGGATTGCTTTGTCCGGATTTCGGATATCCGTCCTGTCGGTATGTGACCAAACCGAGATCCCTGACGTGTGGTTTACGAGCGCCGCGTGCCCAATAGTTGGCTTCATCGAGCTCGGGTCTGCGAGTCACGCACTGTTGGGGAGCGCTGATTCGTGATTCCGGGGGTGGCTGCTGCCGGTATGCATGCCGGCAGGACAGTTGCATCCCCCGTTCCCGTAATGACAGTGGACTCCTGAGGAGGCATACCCATGCGCGGTGCCAAGAGCGCCAAGTGGGTCGCGAGTGCGATCGTCGTGGCCCTGGCCGCGACCGCCTGTGGCGGCGGCAGCGGTGACAGTGACGAGGGCGGCAAGGGCGGATACGACCCTGACGGCATCGTCAAGCTCGCCAACAGCGAGCCGCAGGCACTTCTCCAGCCCGCCAACTCCCAGGACACCGCGGGCGGCCAGGTCATCAAGGGCCTGTTCACCCCGCTCGTCGACTGGGACGAGAAGGGCGAGCTCCAGATGATGAACGCGGAGTCGGTCGAGTCCGACGACGCGCAGACCTGGACCGTGAAGCTCAAGAAGGGCTGGACGTTCCACGACGGCGAGGAAGTCACCGCCAAGTCGTACGTCGACGCCTGGAACTGGGCGGCGAACATCGAGAACGAGCAGAAGAACAGCTACTGGTTCGAGGACATCAAGGGCTACGAGGACGTCCACCCCGAGAAGGGCAAGCCCTCGAAGACCGAGATGGAGGGTCTGAAGGTCGTCGACGACCAGACCTTCACCATCGAGCTGAAGAACAAGGTCAGCTACTTCGACTTCAAGCTGGCCTACAACTGCTGGTCCCCGCTGCCCAGCAAGTTCTACGACGACCCCGAGGCCTACGGCAAGAAGCCGGTCGGCAACGGCCCCTACAAGTTCAAGAGCTGGGACCGGAAGAAGAAGATCTCGGTCGTCCGCTTCGACGACTACAAGGGTCCGGACAAGGCCAAGAACGGCGGCGTCGACTACGTCAACTACCAGACGGCCGAAGCCGAGTACGACGCGGTCAAGTCCGACAAGGCCGACATCATCACCATGGTGCCGCCGCGCGACCTGCCGAAGTACAAGGACGACCTCGGCGACCGCGCCGTGGACGCCCCCATGGCCGGCATCCAGACCCTCCAGCTCAACTTCAAGGCCAAGGGCTGGGAGGACGTCGACCCGCTGGTGCTCCGCGGCATCTCGCAGGCGATCGACCGGGACACGATCACCAAGACCGTGCTGAACGGCACCCGTGACCCCGCGAACAGCCTCACCGCTCCGAACCTCCAGGGTCACGAGCCCGAGGTCGGCGGCGACTACGCCAAGTTCGACCCCGAGGCTGCCAAGAAGAACATCAAGGACGGCGGCGGCGTCCCGAACGACGAGATCTTCCTCCAGTACAACGCCGACGGCGGTCACAAGGAGTGGGTCGAGGCGGTCTGCAACAGCATCCGCCAGGCCACCGGCGTGGAGTGCACGCCCGACTCCAAGCCCGACTTCCAGACGGACCTCAACATCCGTGAGTCCGGCGACGTCAAGACCTTCTACCGCGGTGGCTGGGTGCTCGACTACCCGGTCAACGTGAACTTCCTGAAGGAGCAGTACTTCTCCACCGCGGGCGCCAACTACGGCAAGTTCAGCAACAAGAAGGTCGACGAGCTCTTCAAGAAGGGCGACCAGGCCGAGACGCTGGAGGAGACCGTCAAGGCGTACCAGGAGGCCGAGAAGTACATGTTCGAGGAGGTCGCGATGCCGGCCATCCCGCTCTGGTACTACAAGACGAACGCCGGCCACAGCACCAAGGTGGACAACGTGAAGTTCGACCTCGCGAACTTCGCCATCGTCCAGGACGTGCAGGTCAAGAAGTAACCGTCGTCGAGTAGCTGCGCACAGGCAGACGCCGGCCACCCTCGCCGGTCGTCCCGTGCAAGGGGGAGCCGAGGGCCGTTCCTGCAGACAGGAACAGCCCTCGGCTCCTTCTGAATGAGCAACGTGGAGGAAATAATGGGGCGCTATGTCGCAAGGCGACTGCTCCAGATGATCCCGGTCTTCCTCGGGGTCACTTTGATGGTCTTCCTCATGATGTACGCCCTGCCCGGCGACCCCGTGCGGGCTCTCTACGGAGACCAGACGTACGACCCGGCCCAGATCGCGGCCATCAAGGCGGACCTGGGGCTCGACCAGCCCCTGTGGAAGCAGTACATGGACTACCTGTTCGGCCTCGTGCAAGGGGACTTCGGACAGCAGATCGCCAGCCAGGTGCCGGTGTCGGAGATCATCGCGGACGCTCTGCCGATCACCGCCAGGCTCGCGCTCCTGGCCTTCGCCTTCACGGTCGTGTTCGGTATCGCTCTCGGCATGATCGCCGGTCTCAAGGCGGGCCGGCCGGTCGACACCGCCGTGTTGATCGTCACCCTGCTCTTCATCTCGGTGCCGGTCTTCGTGCTCGGCTACCTCGCCCAGTTCTTCTTCGGGCACACGCTCGGCTGGGTGACCCCGGTCGTGCAGGACTCCGACAACTGGGGCGAGCTGCTGCTGCCAGCCATGGTGCTCGGCTCGCTGTCCCTGGCGTACGTCGCCCGGCTCACCCGGACCTCGATCGCCGAGAACCTGCGCTCGGACTACATGCGCACCGCCGTCGCCAAGGGCCTGCCCCGGCACCGGATCCTCAGCGTGCACCTGCTGCGAAACTCCCTCATCCCGGTGGTGACCTTCCTGGGCGTGGACATCGGCAGCCTCATGGCCGGAGCCGTCGTGACCGAGGGCATCTTCAACATCAACGGCATCGGCAGTGAGCTGTTCGAGGCGCTCTTCCGCCGCGAGGGCTCCACCGTCGTCGGCATCGTGTCGCTGATCGTGATCATCTACCTCGCCGTCAGCCTCATCGTCGACCTGCTCTACGCGGTCCTGGACCCGAGGATTCGCTATGCCTGATCTGACAAAGACCGACAACTCGCCGGAGACGGTCGTGCCGGGCGCGGGCGCCGCGACCTCGGCCGACCCCTCGCCGGGCAAGCCGCGCAGCCTCTGGTCGGACGCCTGGCGGGACCTGCGCCGGAACCCGTTCTTCGTGGTGTCGGCGGGCATGATCACGCTGCTGCTGGTGATCGCGTTCGTCCCGACGATGTTCACCAGCCTCGACCCCCGCGAGGCGGACCTGGCAGGCAAGTACCTCCAGGAGCCGGAGTTCGGGTCCGTCTTCAGCCCCGAGTGGCTGGGCTACGACGGCCAGGGCTACAGCGTGTACACCCGGATCATCTACGGCACCCGGGCGTCCATCGCCATCGGTGTGGTGGTGACCATCATCGTCACCGTGCTCGGCAGCCTGGCCGGCATGGTCGCCGGCTACTTCGGCGGCCTGGTGGACACCGTCATCTCCCGCGTCATCGACGTCTTCCTGGGCATCCCGTTCCTGCTCGGCGCCATGGTGGTGCTGGTCTCGTTCGACCCCGGGGTGCCGATGGTCATCGGAGCGCTGGCGATCTTCGGCTGGACCATGGTCGCCAGGGTGATGCGCGGCTCGGTGATCACCGTCAAGCAGGCCGACTACGTCCAGGCCGCCAAGGCCCTGGGCGCCGGCACCGGCCGCATCCTGATGCGGCACATCCTGCCGAACGCCGTGGCACCGGTCATCGTCGTCGCGACCATCGCGCTCGGCGGCTACATCTCGGCCGAGGCCACCCTGACCTACCTCGGCATCGGCCTCCAGCCGCCGACCGTCTCCTGGGGCATCGACATCAGCTCCGGCAAGGACCAGCTGCGGGTCGCCCCGCACGTGCTCCTGTGGCCCGGCCTGATGCTGAGCTTCACGATTCTGGCGTTCATCATGCTCGGCGATGCGGTACGCAACGCCCTCGACCCCAAAACGCGCTGAGGGAGGCGTACGTGACCACCATGGACAAGACCGCGGACGTTCCCACTCCGAGTGACGCCGCCGGCAACGGCGGACCGCTGCTGGAGGTGAAGGACCTCCATGTGGAGTTCCACACCCGTGATGGTGTGGTGAAGGCTGTGAACGGGGTGGACTACTCG
>NZ_JASKMT010000037.1 GCF_030124175.1 Streptomyces sp. 549
AGACCGCACTCGCAGCCTGACCACCACACCAATGGTGTCCGTCAAAGCGGAACAAGCTCAGTCATGGCCGCGCGGGCTGGACGGCGATATCAGCGGGGCACTGACGGCGCGTGGGCTCTGAGCGAAGCTCGTCGACCGCCCAGCGCAGACCAGATCGCTGTAGTTACTCGGCCAGCGGACGCCAGCCACACTCCCCATGCGAACAGGCCAAGTCACGGATGAAGCCGAGAAGCTTCCTTGCCGGAGCCCGGGAACAGCGATTGCCTTTCGCGTGAATGGAATCACCGTGGAGGGGTCATGACCTTCAAGAAGCGCTACCACATCGCTGCAGCCGCCCTCGTACTCGGGCTGGGAGCTCAGACATTTGCAGCTCCGTCAGCTACCGCTGAGTCGACGCGCTCGTTCGCAGCATCCGAAGAGGCAGTTCCGGGCGTTGCCCCGTTAGACGCCGATTCGACTGCTGTCTACTTAGACGGCTCAGGCAAGGAAATAGACATGTCAGCGGGCGAGGAGTCCACGTCAACTCCATCGGCCCTTGCAGGGTGCACGCCCTACAGCGGACGGGACAACCCCCACTACTCCAGGGGAGACGTTTCCGGTCACGGCTGGTGGAAGAAGGGGACCTGCACCAAGGACCGTGCCGACGTGTACAACTGCCTGTATGAGTGGTACACGGACAACTCCTGGCGCCAGAAGGCGTGCTCGCCGAAGAAGAGACTTCGGCCGTACACCGGAAGTGGCGATCGCACAGTGGCGCGCGAAGTGTGACGGCCGGCAGGAGACTTCATGGCGCAACCACGTGGATGTCGATGTAGTCGGCCAAGGTGACACCGCCGACCGGCCCTACAGGCAGGCCCAGGTCAACTGTCGGGTCTACTAGTCTGCGACATAGTTGAAGAACGGAAAGATAAGGGAGCCAGCGTGTCGGACGGCAGTATCTCAGCGCAGCCGGGCGTTATGCCTGGAGCCCGGCGGAGCGCGGGCATGATGTTCGCCGCTCTGTACGGCACGCTGGCTCCCCACTCATGGCACTCTGCGGATTCGGAGCCCGACGCCTATTCGCTGTTCCACGATGGTTCGATCGCGATGGGATGGCTCGACGACACGTCAGCCGGGGGCGGTTCCGAGGATCGCATGACCCGTGCACCCGGGCTTTGGGGCATGAACGACGCCGGGTGGGACCACCCACTGGAGACGGCCGGAACCGGCCTGATCGCGTGGTTCCAGGTAGAGGCCAGCGCAGTCGCCGACGACCGGCCATTGCCGGTACGTCCTTTCTTGCGATGCGCCGAGGCCGCGACAGCACGCGCCGGCACCCAGGACCTGTCCGCGGTGCAGCTTCTCCTACCGGTACAGGGCCTCGACCCTGCCTCGCGCCCCCCGTACGCGCCCGTGCCGGCCATGCTGACCAAGGAGTGGTTCGCTCAGAGCGCCCCGCACGCGAGGACCCGTGTGCAGGTCCACATCAGCAGCGGCCAGAACCCGGCATTCCCCGGTCTCTCACAGCAACTCGCCGACCACATCGCTCACCTGGACCAGGACGTCTTCACGTACGAGATCCACGAGGTGGCCGACCATGACGCCGTGATCCCTCCTCCGATCGACGACGGCGCCTGGGACGGACCGCCCCGGCACAGCGTGACGATGCGCGGAGAACTCGCAGAATGGACAGTGGACGCGATCGGATGGCTCAGCGAAGTGATCGCCGATTGTTACGCCTCCCTCGGGCTCCGCACACCTCTGCTGCTCACCGTCACACACACCCGACGACCCTGAGCCGATGACGAAGGCCGCGACACTGCGCAAAAGGGCCTGACTGAGGCCTATCTGCCTGCGCACGCCGGAACAGCTTGCCGCGAGTTCGAACGTGGCACAGCCGCCCCCACCAGTAAGGCGGGCCGAGCAGTCGCGTGCGCGAGAAACCGTGTGGTGAGGGAGGAACCCCGCCCCTATGGTGGGCCGATGGCGCTGATCAGGCAGGTCCAGGTCACCTTCGACTGCGCGGAACCCGAGCGCGTCGCCCGCTTCTGGTGCGAGGTACTGGGGTACGTCGTCCCGCCGCCACCGGAGGGCTTCGCCACCTGGGGCGAGTTCGACCGCACGCTGCCGCCTGAGCGTCAGGGGGCGGCGTTCGCCTGCACGGATCCCTCGGGTGCGGGCCCACGGCTGTTCTTCCAGCGCGTTCCCGAGAGCAAGGTCGTCAAGAACCGGCTGCATCTCGACGTGCGGGTCGGCACCGGGCTCGTGGGTGAGGAGCGCCTGGCCGCACTGGAGGCCGAATGCGCACGGCTGGTCGCGCTCGGCGCGGTACGCGGGCGGCTGCTGCGCGCCGACGGCGTCAACGAGTCGTGCCTCGGCATGCAGGACGTCGAGGGCAACGAGTTCTGCCTCGACTGAGCAGCCGCGAACCCGACCGCAGGACCGCGCGGAGTGCCTCAGCCGGGCGCGGGCGCGGGTTCAGCCGCGCACGCCGCACAGGTGCAGCAGGGCCGCCACCTGGCGGTAGGGGTCGGTGCGGCCGGCCCGCTCCTCGGCGGCGAACAACCGGTCCCACTCCTCGCCCTCGGGCACCGACGCGCCGTCGGGTGCCTGATCGGTGAAGACCCGGACGCCGTACCACTGGTGCAGCGGCGCGTTGATGCCCACCAGGTGGGCGGTGAGCGCGTCGAGCCGGTCGGCGCGGGCGGCGACCCCGAGCCGGTTGGTGTAGGCGGGGTCGTCGAAGGCGGCCTGCGCGCCCGTCCAGTCCCCGGCGAGACCGGGCCGCATCGCGAGCGCGGCGGCGTTGCGCACCAGCAGCGACAGCAGCCCGCCCGGGGCCAGCACCCGGGCCAGCCCGGCGAGCATCGGACCGGGCTCGTCGATGTACATCAGCACACCGTGGCAGAGCACGACGTCGAAGGTGCCCGGATCGAAGTGCGCGCCCGTCTCCCGGCCGTCGCCGGCCAGCAGCCGCACCCGGTCGCGTATGCCCTCGGGCTCCCCCGCGAGCGCGGCGCGGGCGGCGTCAAGCATCACCGGGTCGGGCTCCAGGCCCGTCACCTCGTGTCCGGCACGGGCCAGGCGCAGCGCCTGCACGCCCTGCCCCGGGCCGACGTCCAGCACCCGCAGGCGCCGGCCGACGGGGAAGCGGGCGGTTATCTGCTCGTCGAGCTGCCAGGCCACCAGCGACTGCCGGACCTCGTCCCGCAGCCGTCCGGCGCCGTCCAGCCACCGTTCGGCGGCGTCCCCGCCGAACTCCAGTACTCCGGTCATCAGCGGCGGGGGGCCTCACCACGGGCCACCTGGGGCTTGGGCAGCCGCATGCGGCGCATCTGCAGGGTGCGCATCAGGCCGTACATCGTGGCGCCACGCAGGTTCTCGTTCGGCAGGCGCTCCTGGAGCGCCTTCTTGAGCCGGAACCGGGTGAACACCGAATCGACGACGATCATGATGATCACGCCCATCCAGAGCAGCAGCGAGATGTTCTTCGCCTGAGCCGACTCAATCAGGCTCATCACCAGGATGAACACCGCGATCGGCAGGAAGAACTCCGCCACGTGCCACTTGGAGTCGATGAAGTCGCGGGTGAAACGGCGCACCGGACCCCGGTCACGCAGCGGCAGGTACCGCTCGTCACCGGTGGCGAGCGCCTCGCGCTGCTTCGCCAGTTCGGCGCGGCGCAGCTCACGCGACCGCTTGGCGGCCTCCTTGCGGTTGGCCGGCGGCTTGGAGAGGCTGCGTCGCTGGGACTGGGCCTCCCGTCGCTTGGGCGTAGGGCGGCCCTTGGGCGCCTGCGGGTTGCGGGTCGACTGCGTCAGGTCCTCGGTCGCCGGGGCGGGCGCGGCCTGCTCATCCTTGGAACGGCTTCGGAACACGAGCCAAGAGTACGTCGTGCCCGGGTATGGGCCCCACCCCCGGTGGGAACGATCCGGCAACGGTGGAACCGCACCGCGCGCGCGTCGCACGTTTCCTCGGGGCCGCGTCTACTCCCTGAGCGGGAGAAGGCGGCTGGCACGATCGTCCTGGAGAATGAGCGCATCCGGCGCCGAACAGTGCGGTAATGGAACCAGGGCCCGTAGTGTGGGTCCTGAGAAGGTGCGCAAGGCTCAAGTCCGTTACGAAGGGGGCGCGCGAGGCCCATGAGCGGTGTCATGAAGCGGATGGGGATGCTTTTCCGCGCGAAGGCCAACAGGGCCCTGGACCGGGCTGAGGACCCGCGCGAAACGCTGGACTACTCGTACCAGAAGCAGCTCGAACTGCTGCAGAAGGTGCGTCGCGGTGTCGCCGACGTGGCGACCTCCCGCAAACGTCTCGAACTGCAGCTCAACCAGCTGAACGGCCAGTCGGACAAGCTGGCCGAGCAGGGCAAGAAGGCGCTGGCGCTGGGCCGGGAGGACCTCGCCCGCGAGGCGCTGTCCCGTCGTGCCGCCCTCCAGCAGCAGGTCTCCGACCTCCAGGTGCAGCACCAGACGCTGCAGGGCGAGGAGGAGAAGCTGACGCTCGCCGCGCAGCGGCTGCAGGCCAAGGTGGACGCCTTCCGCACGAAGAAGGAGACCATCAAGGCCACCTACACCGCGGCGCAGGCGCAGACCCAGATCGGCGAGGCCTTCTCCGGCATCTCCGAGGAGATGGGCGACGTCGGCATGGCGATCCAGCGGGCGGAGGACAAGACCGCGCAGCTCCAGGCCCGTTCCGGGGCCATCGACGAGCTGCTCGCCTCCGGGGCGCTGGACGACCCCACCGGCACCGCCAAGGACGACATCACCGCGGAGCTGGACCGCATCTCCGGCGGCTCGGACGTCGAGCTGGAGCTGCAGCGCATGAAGGCGGAGCTGGCCGGCGGTACCAGCGGTGGCCAGCAGGCCATCGAGGGTGGCGACGGCACGGCGCAGGACCCCCGGGGCCAGAGCGCCCCCAGGTTCGACAAGCAGTGACGACAGTGGCTCTGAGCCCCGTGAGAAGGAGCGCAGCGTGATCGTAAGGATCATGGGGGAAGGCCAGGTGAAGCTGGACGACAGCCACTTCGCCGAGCTCAACAAACTGGACGACGAGCTGCTGGCGGAGATGGAGAGCGGTGACGAGGACGGTTTCCGGCGCACGCTGGAGGCCCTTCTCGACGCCGTCCACCAGCTGGGCTCGCCTATGGCGGACGACGTGCTGGAGCCGTCCGAGCTGATCCTCCCCGAGCGGGGGGCGACGATCGACGAGGTCCGCGCGATGCTCAGCGACGAGGGCCTGATCCCGCTGGAGCCCGGCAGCTGAACACCCGGACGCAGCAACCGCCGGTGCCCCGGCTCCCCTGAACCCCCGGGAGCCGGGGCACCGGCGTCTTCCGGGCGCACCCAGCCGCTCGCACCGGACCAACCGTTCCCACCGAACCGTCCGGGCGCGCCACGCCGGTCGGGCGCACCCGGACGGGTGGTTCAGTCCTGGGCCTCCTGCAGGCTCATCGGCCCGTAGATCTTGCTCCCGTCCTCGAAGAGCGTCACCTGGTCGACGCCGCCGTCGAGCAGCTCCTTCCAGATCTCCCCGATCCAGGACTCCGCGTCGCCCTGCGTGGAGAAGTCCTCAACCGCCACCGGGGAACCGGTCTCCGTACCGTCGGCCTTCTCGAACCGCCACGTCCACGCCATGTCCGCCTCCAGGAGATCATCGGCATCACTGCCCGCAGCGTACTCGTGACGCAGCGGTCCGCAGGCGGGGTCCCCGCGCTTTCCCGGCCCGGACAGGAGACGATCGTCAGGTGGACGTGACTCTGCTCGGCACCGGCGCCCCCGCCGGCCTCCCCTGCCCCGGCTGCTCCTGCGCGGTGTGCGCGACGGCCGTCGGCGAGCACGCCCGTGCCGCCACCGCACTGCTCGTGGACGGGCTCCTGCTGGTCGACCTCACCCCCGGTCCGGCGTTCGCGGCAGCGCGGGCCGGCCAGTCGCTCCAGGGCGTGCGCCAGGTGGTGCTGTCGCATCCGCAGGACGGCCCGCCGCTGGAGTTCCCCGCCGGGCTGCCCGCGCCGGTGCGGGTGCCGGACGGGCAGCGGCTGTCGCTGATCAGCGGGCACCGGGTGCGCGCGGTGGCGCTGGACGCGCCCGGCACCGGCTACGAGGTCGGCGGCCCGGACGGGCGCCGGCTGCTGTACCTGCCGCCCGGCGGGGCGCCCGCCGGGCCGGCCGGACCGCCGGGCGGCGAACCCTACGACCTGGTGCTGCTCGACGTGGTGAACCGCCCCGAGGCGCTGGCCCGGCTGCGGGCCGCCGGAGCCGTCGGGCCGACGACCGACGTGGTGGCCGTGCACCTGGGCCACCAGGTGCCGCCGGGCGTCGAGCTGCGCCGCCGCCTGGCGGCGCTGGGCGCGCGCTGTGTGCCGGACGGCACGACGCTGACCGTCGGCGACTACCGCCGGGTGCCGGACATCCCACGGCGGACCCTGGTGCTGGGCGGGGCGCGGTCGGGCAAGTCGGTGGAGGCGGAGCGGCGGCTCGCCGCGTTCCCCGAGGTCCTGTACGTGGCGACCGGCGGCACCCGCAGCGGCGACCGGGAGTGGGCGGAGCGCGTCCGGCTGCACCGGGACCGGCGGCCCTCCGGCTGGCGGACGGTCGAGACCTGCGACCTGGTGCCGCTGCTGGCCGACGAGCAGGGGCCGCCGCTGCTGGTGGACTGCCTGGCCCTGTGGCTGACCGACGCGATGGACGCGGTGGACGCCTGGACGGACGAGGTGTGGGCCAACGGCGGTGCCCGCAGGCTCGCCGCGCGGGTCGCGGAACTGGCGGAGGCGTTCCGGGAGACCGGGCGGACGGTGGTCACGGTCAGCAACGAGGTCGGCTCGGGCGTGGTGCCCGCCACCGCGTCGGGCCGCCGGTTCCGGGACGAGCTGGGCCGCCTCAACGCGGCGGTGGCCGCCGAGTGCGAGCACGTGCTGCTCGTGACCGCCGGCATCGCCAGCCCGCTGCGGGGCTGAACCGGCGGCGGGCACGGCACGCGGGACGCAGTCTCGCGCAGCCCCGGGCCGCGGGGCGGGGCCACGGGGCTGCGGAGCTACGGGGCCGCGGAGGGCCGGTAATCTCACCGCATGAGTGAAGACCGGCTGGACCTCGACGACTTCGGCAACCTCATCGAGCGCCCCGACGGCGGCATCCGGCGCGACGCCGAGGAGCGCCGCGCGCGGACCGCTCCGGCCCCCGGCTCCCTCGGCCGGCTGGACGAGCTGGGCGAGTGGCTGGCCGCCGCGCAGGGCCGCGTCCCCGCGCAGTACCTCAGCCGGCCGCGCATGGTCGTCTTCGCCGGGGACCACGGCGTGGCCTCGCTCGGCGTGTCCGCCCGTCCGGCCGGTTCCGCCGTCGAGCTGGTACGGGCCGCACTGGACGGGGAGAGCGCCGCCGCGGTGCTGGCCCGCCGGGCCGGGGTGCCGGTGCGGATCGTCGACGTGTCCGTGGACTGCGACCCGGCGGAGCTGCCCGCCGAGGTCACCCGCTTCCGGGTGCGGCGCTCCGGTGGGCGCGCCGACATCGAGGACACCCTGACGCCGGCCGAGGCCGAGCAGGCGTTCCGTGCGGGCATGGCCGTCGCGGACGAGGAGGCAGACGCGGGCACCGACCTGGTGGTGCTCGGCGACCTGAGCGTCGGCGGCACGACGGCCGCCGCGATCCTCGTCGCGGCGCTGTGCGGCACCGACGCTTCGGTGGTCACCGGCCGGGGCGGCACCCCCGTCGACGACCTCGTCTGGATGCGCAAGTGCGCGGCCATCCGCGACGGGCTGCGCCGCGCCCGTCCGGTGCTCGGGGACCAGCTGCAGCTGCTCGCCGCCGTCGGCGGCGCGGACCTCACCGCCATCACCGGGTTCCTGCTGCAGTGCGCGGTCCGGCGCACGCCGGTGGTGCTCGACGGCGTCGTGTCGGCCGCGTGCGCCCTGGTGGCGCAGCGGGTCGCGTTCCGCGCGCCCGACTGGTGGCTGGCCGGGCACCGCAGCGGGGAGCCGGCGCAGGCGAAGGCGCTGGACCGGATGTCGCTCGACCCGCTGCTGGACCAGCGGGTGACCGCCGGGGAGGGCACCGGCGCGCTGCTCGCCCTGCCCCTGGTGCTGGCCGCCTCGGCGCTCGCCGCGGAACTGCCGGCCCGGCCGGAGGAGCCGGAGGCCGCCGCCGAACCGGAGGTCCTGGACGCCACCTGACGGGAGCCGCCCGACGGGACGCCACCCGAGCGGTCCACGCGGCTGCCGTGGCGGCCCGCGCGGCGCTCAGTCCCGGTCGGGCGCGCCGGCCACCGCGTCGTCGAAGCGCCGCCGCAGCACGCCCCACCGGGCGTCGTGCCGGGTGGCGCGGCGCCGGGCCGCGGCGCGGGCCCTGGGGCGCCGCCGGTAGAGGCGGCGTGCCCACGGTGAGCCGGGCCGGGCCAGCCGCACCGCGCCGACCAGCGACACCAGCGGCACGAGCACGCCCAGCACCGCCATCCGGAACTTGCCCTTGGCCAGCGCCACCAGCGAGCAGCAGACGTGGAAGGCCACCGTGCCGAGCACCGCGGTCCGGTCACCGCGCTCGTCCTCGGTGAGGCCGTCCGTGCCGAACGGGGCGAAGCCGAGCAGCAGCAGACCCAGCAGCGCCGAGGTGAGCACCACCGCCTCCACGCTCTTGCGGCCGTTCTCGCTCCAGTACACGTCCGACAGGTGCAGCACCAGGGCGAACTCGTCGAGCACCAGGCCGGCGCCCGTGCCGAACACCAGCGCCGTGGCGTAGGCGACGGCGGACGCGTCGGGTGTGCCGATGCCCGCCGCGAACCCGCCGAAGCCTCCGACGACCATCAGCACGACACCGGGCACCACGTGGTGGACGTGCACGCCGCCGGAGGAGACGTTGCGGAACGGGCCGTGCCCGGCCCGGATCAGCCGGGTCACCGTGCGGGTGAGGAGGAACGTCGTCAGGAACGCCAGAAGCGCCAGCGTCAGCGGGAGCTTGCCCGTGTCGAGGATGTCGCGCTGCCACCAGTCACCCATGGCCACAGGGTCGGCCGCCGGGGGCGGTTAGCCTGTCGCCCGATGAACGACACACCGGCACGTCCCACGGACGGCCCGCGCTTCGCCTTCGGCACGCTGACCGTGCTGCCCGTCAAGGTCACCCGCTGGGACCGGGAGGCGGCGCGGGCCGGCATGCTCTGCGCCCCGCTGGCCGGCGTGGTGGTCGGGCTGCTGGCCGCGGCGGCGGGTGGTCTGCTGCTGCTGGCGGGGGCCGGTCCGCTGCTGGCCGCGGCGGTGACGGTGGCGGTGCCCGCGGCGCTCACCCGCGGGCTGCACCTGGACGGGCTGGCCGACGTGGCGGACGGGCTGGGCAGCGGCAGAGACGCCGACGGGGCGCTGCGGGTGATGAAGCAGTCCGACATCGGGCCGTTCGGTGTGCTCACCCTGGTGCTCGTGCTGCTGGTCCAGGTGGCGGCGGTGGCCGAGCTGTACGCCGCCGGCTGGGCGGCGGGCGGCGCGGCGGTCGTGGTGGCCGCCACCGCGGCCCGCGCGGCGCTCACCGCCGCCGCCCGCCGCGGTGTGCCGGCGGCGCGGCCGGAGGGGCTCGGCGCGGCGGTCGCCGGCACCGTGCCGGTGCCCGGTGCGGTGGCGGTCGCCGCTGTGACCGCGGCGGCGTCCGCCGCCGTTCTGGGCGCGGCGGGCGGCGTGCTCGGGGCCGTGCAGGGCGCGGTGGCGGTGCTGGCCGCGCTGGGATGCGCCGAGGTGCTGCTGCGGCACTGCCGGCGGCGGCTGGGCGGGGTCACCGGGGACGTGTTCGGGGCGCTCGCCGAAGTGGCCGCCACCGCGGCGCTGCTGGTGCTCGCCCTCGGATGAGACCGCTCGCCGCCGGGCGGGCGGGCGCTGCGGCGGGCGTCGCGGGACCTGACCCGTGAGGCGCACGGCGCGCAGGCGTAGGCTCGGGGCTCTCAGAAACCGACGAACAGGATCGCCACCACCGTGACTGCACTCACCCTGAGCTCATCGTCCGCCGCGACGCTGCGTGCGGACGTCGTTGTCATCGGCATCGCCAAAAGCGGTAAGCCGAACGGCACTCCTTCCGTCGCCCCGGGCGCGGAGGCCGTCGAGAAGGCTTTCGGCGGCAAGCTCGGTGCCACCCTGGAGACGCTCGGCGCGAGCGGGGGTGAGGGCGAGGTCACCAAGCTGCCCGCACCTGACGGCCTGAAGGCTCCCGTCGTGCTGGCCGTCGGCCTGGGCGACGCGCCCGCCGACGGTGCCTCCTTCTCCCCCGAGTCGCTGCGCAGGGCGGCCGGTTCGGCTGCCCGTGCCCTCACCGGCACCGCCAAGGCCGGGTTCGCGCTGCCCCTGACGGACGGCGCCGAGTCGGTCGCCGCCGTCGCCGAGGGCGCGCTGCTGGGCGCCTACACGTTCCGCGCCTACCGCAGCAAGGGCAAGGACAAGGGCAAGAACGGCGCGAAGGACTCCGGCGCACCGCTGGCCGAGATCGCCGTGCTGGGCGCGAAGTCCCGCGACAAGCAGCACAAGGCCGCCGCCGAGCGCGCCACGGTGCTCGCCGAGGAGGTCGCGCGGGCCCGGGACCTGATCAACATGCCGCCCAACGACCTGTACCCGGGCACGTTCGCGGAGCAGGCCAAGGCCGCCGGCAAGGAGTTCAGCGTCAAGGTCGAGGTGCTGGACGAGAAGGCGCTCGCCAAGGGCGGCTACGGCGGCATCCTGGGCGTCGGGCAGGGCTCGCAGAACCCGCCGCGCCTGGTCCGCCTGTCCTACACGCACGCCAAGGCGGCCAAGACGCTCGCCCTGGTCGGCAAGGGCATCACCTACGACTCGGGCGGCATCTCGCTGAAGCCGGCCGGCCACAACGAGACCATGAAGTGCGACATGAGCGGTGCCGCCGCGGTGTTCTCCGCCGTGGTCGCCGCCGCCCGCCTCGGGCTGAAGGTCAACGTGACGGGCTGGCTGGCGCTGGCGGAGAACATGCCCTCCGGCAACGCGACGCGCCCGGGCGACGTGCTGAACATGTACAACGGCACGACGGTGGAGGTGCTCAACACCGACGCCGAGGGCCGCCTGGTCCTGGCCGACGCCCTGACCCGCGCCTGCGAGGAGTCCCCGGACGCCGTGGTGGACGTGGCGACGCTGACCGGCGCGATGGTGCTGGCGCTCGGCAACCGGATCTTCGGCATCATGTCCAACGACGAGGCGTTCCGCGCCGAGATCCACGAGACGGCCGAGCAGGCCGGCGAGCAGGCGTGGCAGATGCCGCTGCCCGTCGAGCTGCGCAAGGGCATGGACTCGCCCGTGGCGGACATCGCCAACATGGGTGAGCGTATGGGCGGCGGCCTGGTCGCCGGCCTGTTCCTGAAGGAGTTCGTCTCCGAGGGCACCCCGTGGGCGCACCTGGACATCGCCGGTCCCGCGTTCAACGAGTCGGGCCCCTTCGGCTACACGCCCAAGGGCGGCACCGGCTCCGCCGTGCGCACCCTGGTCCGGCTGGCCGAGCGCACCGCGGACGGCGCGCTGGGCTGACCGCCGCACGTACCGGCCGGCCCGCCCCTCGGCGGGCCGGCCGCCTGCTGCGCCGCCCGCGCCCGCCCACGCCGACCGTGACGTCCCGCCGCGGGGTTTGGGTTGCCGCTTTCCGCGCACCCGGTCCTGCGGGCGGCCGGCGGGGCGCGGCGCGGCAGGTCGCCGGTGTGTTCGCCCAGAGCGATCCCCGTCACGTACCTGCCGGTAGAAGCGCCCTGAGTGCCGTGGTTCTGGCGGTACGACCGCTTGGTCACCCCTGGGACCCCGGCCCGGCGTCCCACCGCCCGCCAACAAGTGCGAAGATGTTGTACCGGCAGGACAGGGGCCCGCTGAATCCGAAGGGCCGAAGCAAGTAGCGGCCGCACATACAGCCGCCCGGTCATAGCCGACCGGCTCCGGCGCACCCATGCATGGAGGACGTGACGTGGCGAACGACGCCAGCACCGTTTTCGACCTAGTGATCCTCGGAGGCGGTAGCGGCGGTTATGCCGCCGCCCTGCGCGCTTCGCAGCTGGGCCTGGACGTCGCCCTGATCGAGAAGGGCAAGGTCGGCGGCACCTGTCTGCACAACGGCTGCATCCCCACCAAGGCGCTGCTGCACGCCGGAGAGGTCGCCGACGCCGCGCGCAACAGCGCCGAGTTCGGTGTCAAGGCCACCTTCGAGGGCATCGACATGGCGGCGGTCAACAAGTACAAGGACGGCGTGATCTCCGGCCTGTACAAGGGCCTCCAGGGCCTGATCGCCTCCCGCAAGATCACCTACGTGGAGGGTGAGGGCCGGCTGTCCTCCGCCACCTCGGTGGACGTGAACGGCACCCGCTACGAGGGCCGCCACATCCTGCTGGCGACCGGCTCCGTGCCGCGTTCCCTGCCGGGTCTGGAGATCGACGGCAACCGGATCATCTCCTCCGACCACGCGCTGGTCATGGACCGCGTGCCGCAGTCCGCGATCGTGCTCGGCGGCGGTGTCATCGGCGTCGAGTTCGCTTCGGCCTGGAAGTCCTTCGGCACGGACGTGACCATCGTCGAGGGCCTGCCCCACCTGGTCCCCGCCGAGGACGAGAACAGCTCGAAGTTGCTGGAGCGCGCGTTCCGCAAGCGCGGCATCAAGTTCTCCCTCGGCTCGTTCTTCGAGAAGGCCGAGTACACCGAGAACGGCGTCAAGGTCAGCCTGGCGAACGGCAAGGAGTACGAGGCGGAGGTGCTGCTCGTCGCCATCGGCCGCGGCCCCGTGTCGCAGGGCCTGGGCTACGAGGAGGCCGGGGTCGAGATGGACCGCGGCTTCGTCCTGGCCGACGAGTACTGCCGCACCAACGTCGAGACCGTCTCGGCCGTCGGCGACCTCATCCCCACCCTCCAGCTGGCGCACGTCGGCTTCGCCGAGGGCATCCTCGTCGCGGAGCGGCTGGCCGGGCTGAAGGTCGTCCCCATCGACTACGACGGTGTCCCCCGGGTGACGTACTGCCACCCCGAGGTCGCCTCGGTGGGCATCAGCGAGGCCAAGGCCAAGGAGGTGTACGGCGCCGACAAGGTCGTGACGCTCAAGTACAACCTCGGCGGCAACGGCAAGAGCAAGATCCTCAAGACCGCGGGCGAGATCAAGCTCGTCCAGGTACGCGACGGTGCCGTGGTCGGCGTCCACATGGTCGGCGACCGGCTCGGCGAGCAGGTGGGCGAGGCCCAGCTGATCTACAACTGGGAAGCGATGCCGGCCGAGGTCGCGCAGCTCATCCACGCCCACCCGACGCAGAACGAGGCCCTCGGCGAGGCCCACCTGGCCCTCGCCGGCAAGCCGCTGCACTCCCACGACTGAGCCGGTCGGGCGCGACCGCACGACCACATTCGCACTTCCCCGGGCGCACACGAGCAGTCCGAGCCCGGGGAGACCATCGTTAGGAGCAACAGAAACCATGGCGGTTTCCGTAACCCTTCCGGCGCTCGGCGAGAGCGTCACCGAGGGCACCGTCACCCGTTGGCTCAAAGCCGAGGGTGAGCGCGTCGAGGCCGACGAGCCGCTGCTCGAGGTCTCCACCGACAAGGTCGACACCGAGATCCCCGCCCCCGTCGCGGGTGTGCTGTCCTCCATCAAGGTCGCCGAGGACGAGACGGTCGAGGTCGGCGCCGAGCTGGCGCTGATCGACGACGGCTCCGCCGCGGACGACGAGGCCGCCGCTCCGGCCGCCGAGCCGGCGCAGCAGGCCGAACCGGAGCCCGCACCGCAGCAGCAGGCGCAGCCCGAGCCGCAGCAGGCCGAGCAGCAGCAGGCCGAGCCCGCGCAGAAGCCCGCACCGGACCAGAAGCAGGGCGGTGCCTCCGGCACCGACGTCGTGCTGCCGGCGCTGGGTGAGAGCGTGACCGAGGGCACCGTCACCCGGTGGCTGAAGGAGGTCGGCGAGTCCGTCGAGGCCGACGAGCCGCTGCTCGAGGTCTCCACCGACAAGGTCGACACCGAGATCCCCGCCCCCGTCGCCGGCACCCTGCTGGAGATCCTGGTGGGCGAGGACGAGAGCGCCGAGGTCGGCGCCAAGCTCGCCGTCATCGGCGAGGCCGGTGCGGCCCCCGCCCAGCAGGCCGAGCCGCAGCCCGAGCCGGCCCAGCAGGCCGAGCCCGAGCCGCAGCAGGCCGCGCCCGCGAAGCCGCAGCAGCCGGCACCGGCCGCGCAGCAGCAGGCGCCGGCCCCGCAGTCCGCTCCCGCGCCGCAGCAGCCCGCTGCCGGCGGAGGCGAGGGCGCCTACGTGACCCCGCTGGTGCGCAAGCTCGCCGGTGAGAACAGCGTGGACCTGTCCTCGGTGAAGGGCACCGGCGTCGGCGGCCGCATCCGCAAGCAGGACGTGCTGGCTGCCGCCGAGGCGGCGAAGGCGCAGGCCCCGGCCGCCTCCTCGCCCGCGGCCTCCGGACCCAGGTCCCCGGCTCTTGAGGCGTCGCCGCTGCGCGGTCAGACGGTCAAGATGTCGCGGATCCGCAAGGTCATCGCCGAGAACATGATGAAGGCGCTGCACAACCAGGCGCAGCTGTCCTCCGTCGTCGAGGTCGACGTCACCCGCGTGATGCGGCTGCGGCAGCAGGCCAAGGAGGGCTTCCTGGCGCGCGAGGGCGTCAAGCTGTCCCCGATGCCGTTCTTCGTGAAGGCCGCCGCCGAGGCGCTGAAGGCCCACCCGGTCGTCAACGCCAAGATCAACGACGACGGCACCGTCACCTACCACGACGTCGAGAACATCGGCATCGCGGTGGACTCGGAGAAGGGCCTGATGGTCCCGGTCATCAAGGGTGCGGGCGACCTCAACATCGCCGGCATCGCGAAGAAGACCGCGGAGCTGGCCGGCCGGGTGCGTACCGGCAAGCTCAGCCCGGACGACATGTCCGGCGGCACGTTCACGATCAGCAACACCGGCTCGCGCGGTGCGCTGTTCGACACGATCATCGTGAACTACCCGCAGGTGGCCGAGCTGGGCATCGGTGCGACCGTGCGCCGCCCGGTCGTCATCGACCACCCGGAGCTGGGTGAGACCATCGCCATCCGCGACATGGTCTACCTGACGCTCTCCTACGACCACCAGCTGGTCGACGGTGCCGACGCCGCCCGCTACCTGAGCGCGGTCAAGGCCCGCCTGGAGGCAGGCGAGTTCGAGGGCGAGCTGGGTCTCTGACCCGCTCCCCGTCTGCACGGCGGTGCCCCGCCCGGAGACCTCTCCGGGCGGGGCACCGCCGTCTGCGGTCCGCCCCTGGGACCCGGGGCGGACCGGGCGGCTTCCCGCGGCGGGTGGATCGGGCCACCGCGCGGCACGGCTGCCGGGTGCGGCGCCGTATCGTCAGGGAACGACAGTTAGGAGCCCCCATGACCCCGCCGGTCGTCCACTCGCTGCGCGAGCAGATCCGCGAGCACCTCGTGGAGGGCATCGTCAGCGGCAGGTGGAAGCCGGGCGAGCGGATCGTGGAGCGCCGGATCGCGGTGGAGCTGGAGGTCAGCCAGACACCGGTCCGCGAGGCGCTGCGGGAGCTGGAGACGCTGCGCCTCATCGAGTCGGCGCCGAACAAGGGCGTGCGGGTGCGGGCGCTGTCGGCGGCGGACCTGGAGGAGATCTACCCCGTGCGGGCGGGCCTGGAGCAGATCGCCGCAGAGGCGGCGGCCCCCCGGCTGGCCGCCGACGTGTCGGCGCTGGAGCCGCACGTGCGGGCGCTGTACGCGGCGGACCGGGCGGGGGACGCGGAGGCCCAGGTGCGGCACACCGTGGCCTTCCACCGGGAGCTGGTGCGGGCCTCGGGCAACAGCGTGCTGCTGCACACCTGGGAGTCGCTGGGCATCGAGGTCTGGACGGCCCTGTCGATCCGCTGGCTGGGCACGGTGCAGGAGTCCTACGCGGAGGAGCACGAGGCGCTGGTGGAGGCGTTCAGGTCCGGTGATCCGCGGGTGGCCGAGCTGGTGAAGGACCACGTGCTGGGTTGCGCACCCCGCCCGTGACAGCCCGCCCGTGACAGCCCGCCCGTGACAGCCCGCCCAAGTCCGCCGGTGACATCCCGCCGGTGACTCCGCCGCCGGTGACGTCCCCGCAGTGACTCCCGCCCGTCCCGATGGGGACCAGCGCGCGGCAGCACCTTACGCACCGAACATCACTTTTCTCCCTGCACTGGGTGCCCGCTTCAGTGGCACGGAATGCCAACTTTGCCCGGCGAAAGCTCTTTTTGGCTCCGACACTTTGATCGATCATCGATCGCGACTTACAGTCGACCCCGCGGGCGCACCCCTGTCCTGCCTGCCCCGAACACCCCGCACCGTCCCCATCCCGGAAGGCGGCCTCATGACCGACCCCGTGTCCCCCCGTACCAGCGAGCTCGACCAGCTCGTGGACCGCGACCCGCAGGAGACCGCCGAGTGGCGCGAGTCCCTGGACGCCGTCACCACGGCCGCGGGGCCGCATCGCGCCGCCTACCTGGTACGCAGGACCGTCGAGCACGCCCGGCACAGCGGGCTGGCCGTGCCGTCCCTGCTGGAGACGGACTACGTCAACTCCATCCCGACCGACGCCGAGCCGGAGCACCCCGGTGACGAGGCGATGGAGTCCCGCATCACCGCCTGGAACCGCTGGAACGCCGCCGCGATCGTCACCCGCGGCAGCCGCCACGGCGTCGGCGGCCACATCGCCACCTTCGCCTCCGCGGCCTGGCTCTACGAGACGGGCTTCCAGCACTTCTTCCGCGGCAAGGAGGACGCCGGATCGCACGGCTCCGGCGACCAGCTCTACATCCAGGGCCACGCCTCCCCCGGCATCTACGCCCGCGCCTTCCTCGACGGGCGGCTCAGCGAGCAGCACCTCGACCACTTCCGCCAGGAGGCGGGCGGCCAGGGGCTGCCGTCCTACCCGCACCCGCGGCGGCTGCCGTGGATGTGGGAGTTCCCGACCGTCTCCATGGGCCTGGGCCCGCTGTCCGCGATCTACCAGGCGCGTTTCAACCGCTACCTGACGCACCGCGGCATCAAGGACACCTCCGCCTCGCACGTGTGGGCGTTCCTCGGCGACGGCGAGATGGACGAGCCCGAGTCGACGGCCTCCCTCGCCCTGGCCGCCCGCGAGGGCCTGGACAACCTGACCTTCGTCATCAACTGCAACCTGCAGCGCCTCGACGGTCCGGTCCGCGCCAACTTCAAGATCGTGCAGGAACTGGAGGCCCAGTTCCGGGCCGCCGGCTGGAACGTGGTCAAGTCCCTGTGGGGCAGTGCCTGGGACGAGCTGTTCCGGCTCGACACCACCGGCGCGCTGCTGCGCCGCCTGCGCGAGGTGCCGGACGCCCAGTTCCAGACCTACGCCACCCGTGACGCGGCCTACATCCGCGAGCACTTCTTCGGCGCCGACCCGGCCCTGGTGGAGATGGCCGGGCTGATCGGCGACGCGAAGATCGCCGAGTGCTTCCAGAGGTCCCGGGCCGGGCACGAGCCGCGCAAGGTGTACGCCGCCTACCGGGCCGCCGTCGAGCACAAGGGCGCGCCGACCGTGATCCTCGCGCAGACGGTGAAGGGCCACACTCTCGGGCCGGGCTTCGAGTCCCGCAATGCCAACCACCAGATGAAGAAGCTCTCCGGCAAGGAGTTCCGCGCCATGCGGGACCTGCTGGACCTGCCCATTCCCGACGCGCGGCTCGACGACGACCTCGTCCCCTACGCCCACCCCGGCCCGGACTCGCCGGAGGTCCGCTACCTCCAGGAGCGCCGCGCCGCCCTCGGCGGCCCGGCACCGGCCCGGCGGGTGCATCCGGTGGCGCTGCCCGAACCGCCGCAGAAGGCGTTCCAGGCGGGCGAGAGGGGTTCGGGCTCGCAGCCCGTCGCCACCACCATGGCGTTCGTCCGGCTGGTCAAGGACCTCATGCGGGACAAGGAGACCGGCGCCCGCTGGGTGCCGATCGTGCCGGACGAGGCCCGTACCTTCGGCATGGAGGCGCTGTTCCCGTCGGCGGGCATCTACTCGCCGCTGGGGCAGACCTACGAGCCGGTCGACCGCGACCAGCTGATGTACTACAAGGAGGCCAAGGACGGCCAGATCCTCAACGAGGGGATCACCGAGGCCGGGGCCGTGGCCGACTTCACCGCCGCCGCCACGTCGTACGCGACGCACGGCGAGCCGATGATCCCGTTCTACATCTTCTACTCGATGTTCGGCTGGCAGCGCACCGCCGACCAGTTCTGGGCGCTCGGCGACCAGCTCGGCCGGGGCTTCGTGGTCGGCGCGACCGCGGGACGCACCACGCTGACCGGCGAGGGCCTGCAACACGCGGACGGCCACTCGCCGCTGATCGCGGCGACCAACCCGGCGGCGCTGAGCTACGACCCCGCGTTCGCCTACGAGGTCGGCGTCATCGTCCGCGAGGGCCTGCGCCGCATGTACGGCCCGGACACCGGCCAGGATCAGAACGTCTTCTACTACCTGACGGTCTACAACGAGCCGATGCCGCAGCCGGCGATGCCGCCGGGTGTCGAGGAGGGCATCGTCCGCGGCCTCTACCGGTTCCGCGAGGCGGATCTCGCCGCCCTGCCGAAGGCCGACGCGACCGACACCCCGCGCATCCAGCTGCTCGCCTCGGGCACGGCCGTGCACTGGGTGCTGGAGGCGCAGCGGCTGCTGGCCGAGGACTGGGGCGTGGGCGCCGACGTGTGGTCGGCGACGTCCTGGGGTGAGCTGCGCCGGGACGCGCTGGACTGCGACGCCGCCGCGCTGCGCGGCGAGGACCGCACGCCGTGGGTGACCCGCGCGCTCGCCGGCGCGCCCGGCCCGGTGCTGGCCGTCAGCGACTGGATGCGCCAGGTCCCGGACCAGATCAGCCAGTGGGTGCCGCAGGAGTACTCCTCGCTCGGCACGGACGGCTTCGGCCTCTCCGACACCCGTGAGAACGCGCGCCGACACTTCGGCGTCGACGCGCCCTCGATCGTGGTGGCGGCACTGGCGCAGCTCGCACGGCGCGGTGACGTGAAGCGGGAGACGGTCAGGCTCGCGGCGGAGCGGTACGGCCTGAGCTGAGGTTCCCGCACAGGCGAGAGCGCCCCCGGCCGGAGGCTTCCGGCCGGGGGCGCTCCGGTACGGCAGGGGGTCGGCCGCTGACTCAGGCCGGCGGACCGGTCTGAGCGTCGGCCTCCGGCTCGACCTCCTGGGGGTGGCCCCGCAGCTTGAGGATGGCCGCGATCAGGCCGCCCCACACGATGACGATGGAGATGATCATCATCACGATGGCACCGGTGGACATCAGCTGTTCCTCTCGTCGGGGGCGGCCGGGGGCTCCTGGGTGTCGGTGACCACCGGGACGCCTTCCTCCGGTGGCAGGTCACTGGGCCGCCGCCAGGGGATCAGGGCGATGAGTACGGCGACGACCAGCGCGCCGATGGCCGCGCCCCAGCCCCACCAGATCAGGAAGCCCGTGTCGTAGCCCTCGTAGTTCTCCGACAACTCCTGGCGGAGTGCGTCGACCAGCATCCAGCCGAGCACGACCGGCGTGATGACGCCCAGGCAGATCTTCCACCAGTGGCCGAGCCGCACCGCGGACGTCGCGTCGGCGTCCTTCTGCAGGGACGGGAGCCGGCGCAGCACCCACGCGATCGTGATCACGCTGACCAGCGCGGCGAGCGCGATGCCGTACTGGTTGATGAAGTGGTCGGAGGCGTCCAGCAGGTACAGGCCGCCGTCCGTGGGGAACAGCACGAGGGAGACCAGCGCGACAGCCCCGCCGCAGACCAGCACGGCCGGCACCCGGGCCATCCCGGTGCGGTCCTGCACGGCGGAGACCACCACCTGCACGATGCTGATCAGGGAGGACAGGCCGGCGATCACCAGCGAGCCGAAGAAGAGCACGCCGAACAGGGTGCCCAGCGGCATGTTGGAGATGATCGTCGGGAAGGCCACGAAGGCCAGTCCCAGGCCGCCCTGCACGTCGCCGACCTCACCGCCGGTGCTGGCGGCGAGGAAGCCCAGCGTGGCGAAGACGCCGATGCCGGCGAGCAGTTCGAAGGAGCTGTTGGCGAAGCCGGCCACCAGCGCGGAGCCGGTCAGGTCGGCCCGGCGGCGCAGGTAGGAGGCATAGGTGATCATGATGCCGAAGCCGATGGACAGCGAGAAGAAGATCTGCCCGTAGGCCGCCACCCACACCTTGCCGTCGGTGAGCGCGTCCCAGTCGGGTGAGAAGAACGCGTCCAGCCCGAGAGAGGCGCCCTCCAGCGTGACGGCCCGGATGACGAGCGCCACGAAGAAGACGACGAGCAGCGGGATGAAGATCTTGTTCGCGGCCTCGATGCCGCGCCGCACGCCGAAGGCGAGGATGACCAGGACGGCCACCCACACGAACAGCAGCGGCCAGAAGACCCCGCTGACGTAGGTCGAGGATGTGCCGGGCTCCTCGCCGAGCTTGAGGAAGTCCCCGAACAGGAAGCTCTCGGGGTCCCCGCCCCACTGCTGACCGACGGAGAACCCCACGTAGCGCACGGCCCAGGCGAGGATGACCGCGTAGTAGGTGGCGATGACGAAGCAGATCGCGACCTGCCACCAGCCGATGAACTGCGCCGGTTTGGCCAGTTGCCGGTACGCGGCCGGCGGGGACTGGCGGTACTTGCGGCCGATCGTGTACTCGAGGATCAGCAGCGGCAGACCGGCGGTGAGAAGGGCGATGAGGTAGGGCAGCAGAAACGCTCCGCCACCGTTGCTGTAGGCCTCGGCCGGGAATCTCCAGATGTTGCCCAGCCCGATCGCGGAACCGATCGCGGCAAGCAGGAATCCCGCCCGAGTGCCCCACTGCTCGCGGGGTTTAGTGACCATGGCTCAAATCCTTGGTGACGGTAGAGGTGACCGAACGTTAGCAGTGAAGAACATTTCAGACATCTCGTCAGGCCTCGTGTCCGGAAAGCGAGACGGCTGCAACGCCCCGGTCACCCATCCGCACCCGCCGCGCGGCACAATGCAGCCATGCGTGCTGCCCGGCTGATCAGGATGGTGCTGCTGCTGCAGCACCGGCGGACGATGACCGCCGCCGAAATCGCCGCGGAGCTCTCGGTGTCGGAACGCACCGTCACCCGGGACGTGGCCGCACTCGGCCAAGCGGGTGTCCCGGTCTACGCCGAACGTGGCAGGTCCGGCGGATACCGCCTGGTGGGGGGCTATCGCACGGGCCTCACGGGCATCGCCAAGGGCGAGGCGGAGGCACTGTTCCTCTCCGGTGTGCCCTCGGCGCTGCGGGACCTCGGCCTGGCGGACGCGGCGTCGGCCGCCCGCCTGAAGGTCTCCGCCGCGCTCAGCCCCGAGCTGCGCGACGCTCCCCGCACGGTGGCCCAGCGGTTCCACCTGGACGCGCCGAACTGGTGGCAGGAGGTCGAGACGCCGGCCTTCCTGCCGGCTCTCGCCGAGGCGGTCTGGGACGACCTGCCCGTGACGGTGCGTTATCGTCGCCGCAACGGCGAGGTGGTCCGGGAACTGGAGCCCTACGGCCTCGTGTTGAAGGCGGGCGTGTGGTATCTGGCCGCCGCGACCGGCGGCGGTTTCCGGGTCTACCGGGTCGACCGCTTCGGCGAGGTGACGGCCCGGCAGGGGCGCTTCGTGCGGGACGAGGAGTTCGACCTCCCGGGCTTCTGGGACGAGCGGGCCGCGGCGTTCGCCCGTTCGGTGCTGCGAGAGCAGGTCGTGCTGCGGCTCACCCCGGCCGGGGTGCGGAACCTGCGGTTCGTCTGCGGGGACCGCGTCGCGGCCGACGAGGCGGTGGCCGCCGGGACCCGCGAGGAGGACGGCCGGCTGACGGTCACGCTGGCCGTGGAGTCCCAGGAGGTGGCCTTCGGGCAGCTGTTCGCGCTGGGACCGGAGGCGGAGGTGTGCGCGCCCGCCCCGCTGCGGGAGCGCTTCGCCCGGGCCGCGGCGCGCATGGCCGAGGTCTACCGGCGCCCCTGACGGCCGGACGGGAGCACCCGGGGGCGTTCCCGTCCGGCACCCGGCTCAGCGGTAGTCCGCCACGTCGACCTCCCTGCCGCTCATGACCTCCTTCAGGTAGCGCCAGGCGTCCGGCTGCGACCCGTCCGCGTCCTTCACGCCGTACTCGCGAGCGAGCTGTCCGCTGTCCACCGACTGCCCGTTCCAGCGCGCCACGTCGGTGTCCGCTGCGAGCGCGGCCACGCAGCGGCCCAGGAACAGCGGCGACTCGGCGATGGCGAAGGTCGGCTCCTTGGCTACGGCGTCCCGCCAGTTCTCCTCGGTGACACCGAACGCGTCGAGCATCTGCTCCGACCGCAGGAAGCCCGGGGAGACGCACACCGCGTGGCCGCCGTGCGGCTTCAGCTCGGCGGCGAGGGCCTTCGCCATCCGGATGGGGGCGTACTTGGCGACGTCGTAGCAGAAGCTCTCGCGGTACTCCCGGTTCGAGTCGGCCGTGCCGTCCGTCACCTCGATCACCAGGGCGCCCGGCCGGCGGATCAGCAGCGGCAGCATGCGGTGGCTGGTGATGACGTGGCTGTCGATGCCCAACCGCAGCATGCGCAGGTTGGCCTCAAGGTCGAGTTCCCACAGCGGCTTGTGGAACACGAGCAGGTGGTCGCCGCCCCAGATGTCGTTGACCAGCACGTCCAGCCGCCCCTGCTCGCGGTCGATGCGCTCGGCGAGCCCCGCCACCTGCTCCGGGTCCAGGTGGTCGACGACCACCGCGATGCCGGTGCCGCCCGCCTCGTCGACGAGTTCCGCGGTCTGCTCGATGGTCTCGCCCGCCCGGCCGACCTCGCTCAGCCGGTCCCTTGTGGTGCGCCCGGTCGCGTACACGGTCGCGCCGGCCCGTCCCAGCTCCACCGCCATCGCCCGGCCGGCGCCCCGGGTGGCGCCCGCGACCAGCACGACCTTGCCGGCCAGCGGGCGCCGGGGACCGTCCGACGTGTCCCCGGGGCCGTCCTGGGTGGGGTGCGCGTGCTCTGTCATGGTGCAACGTCCTCTCGTCCGGTTGCCGTCACCAGGTCGTCATCGGCAACTCCCGCCACGCTGACAGGGAAACCGGACATCTTCTGTCGCCTTTCCCGGACCGGGTTCCGGACCGGATTCCGGGCGGCCCCGCCGGGCGGCCTTCCCGCGCTGGGTCGCCCGCCGGATCAGGGGCCAGGTCGCCACGGCTCAGCCCAGGGCGACGAGGTTCAGCCCAGGACGGGCAGCTCGCCGCCGGGGCGCAGCCGACCGGTCAGCGCGTTCGACGCCCGCATGCCGCACGTAACGACACGGGCGCATCCGCGTGGCTCCGCGTGCGCGAAGGGCCGCCAGGCCCGATGCTGGTCCCGTGACACTGCACGAGGACGAGTTCTGGCAGCTCATCGACGCCACCCGGCAGGCCGCCGGAGGTGATCCGGACGAGCATGCCGAACTGCTGGTCGACCGCCTGGCCGGTCTCGACCCGGACACGGTGGTCGACTTCGCGCGCCACTTCGAGGCCCGCTACCAGCGGTCCTACCGCTGGGACCTGTGGGGCGCCGCCTGGGTGCTGCTCGACGGGGCGAGCGACGACGTCTTCGACTCGTTCCGCTGCTGGCTGATCGGGCAGGGCCGGCAGGTGTTCGAGGGGGCGCTGCACTCCGGCGGCGACGCGCTGGCGAAGCTGCTGGAGGACTTCGACCCGGAGGCCGACGGTGAGGGCGAGGATCTGGCGTACGCCGCGGACGAGGCGTACGAGCAGCTGACCGGAGGCGAGTTGCCCGATCTGGGCCCGGAGCCTCCGGCCGATCCGCAGGGCACGCCGATCGCCCTGGAGGACGACGCGGTGCTGGCCGAGGAGTTCCCCCTGCTGTGGGCCCGCTTCCGCAGCTGAGCGGCTGAAGCAGCCCGCGGGCGAGCGGGTCCGGTCGCCGGCCGGAGCGCGACGCGGGCCCGTCGCTCAGCGTCCGCCGGGCGGGAGGACGCGGCCCATCAGCACGTCGTCGACGGTCCGGCCCTCGACGACGAACTCCCCCGGCAGGACACCCTCCACGGTGAAGCCCTCCGTCGCGTACAGCCGGCGGGCCGGGGTGTTGGTGGCGAGCACCCGCAGGGTGAGGCGGGTGACGTCCTGGAGGCGGCAGGTGTCGGCGGCGGCCCGCAGCAGGGCGCGGGCCACGCCCCGGCCGCGGGCCCAGTCGTCCACCGCCAGGCCCTGGATCTGGCGCACATGGCGGTTGCTGGGCAGCGGGGTGGGGGCCACCAGCCGCAGGTACCCGGCGGTGCGTCCGCCGACCACCGCGACCAGGTGGTTGCGGGGCAGGTGGTGGCCGTCGAAGAACGGCCCGTACGGCCTGCGCGGTCGCGGCGTGACGGCGTGCAGCGGCGACCAGGTGCGCCCGTCGAGGTCCGCCAGGGCCTCCCCGTCGGTCGCGGCGGCGGTTCGGATCAGCGGTTCCCCTTGCATGCCGGGCACTCTGCCTCGCCTTCCGGGCGGGTGTCCACCAGGATGGGGCCATGCGAATCGTGATCACCGGTGCGTCCGGACTCATCGGCTCCGCCCTCGTCCGCTCGCTGCGGAGTGACGGGCACGACGTGGCACGGCTGGTGCGCCGCCCGCCTGCCGCGGCGGACGAGGTCGAGTGGGATCCGCAGGCCGGCCGGGTGGACTCCGCAGGGCTGGAGGGCTGCGACGCGGTCGTCCACCTGGCCGGTGCGGGCGTGGGCGACAAGCGCTGGACCGACGGTTACAAGCGGGTGATCCGGGACAGCCGCGTCCAGGGGACCGCGACGCTGGCCGCGGCGCTGGCCGACCTGCACACACCGCCGAAGGTGTTCGTGTCCGGCAGCGCCATCGGCTTCTACGGCGACACCGGCGACCGGGCGGTGGACGAGGACGCACCGCCCGGCACCGGCTTCCTGCCGGAGATCTGCCAGGAGTGGGAGGCGGCGGCGGCGCCGGCCGCCGACGCGGGCATCCGCACCGTGTTCCCGCGCACCGGCCTGGTGGTGTCCCGGGAGGGCGGCGCGTGGGGCCGGCTCTTCCCGATCTTCAAGGCGGGTCTGGGCGGCCGGATGGGTGACGGCCGGCAGTTCTGGAGCTTCATCTCGATGCACGACGAGATCGCCGCCCTTCGGCACCTGATCGACACCGGGTCGCTGTCCGGGCCGGTCAACCTCACGGCGCCCGACCCGGTGCGGAACCGGGAGGTGACGGCCGCGATGGGCCGGGTCCTGCGGCGCCCGACGATCGCCGCGGTGCCGGCCCCGGTGCTGAAGGTGGCGCTGGGCGAGTTCGCCCAGGACGTGCTGGGCAGCCAGCGGGTGGTGCCGCTGCGGCTGCTGGAGTCGGGTTTCCGGTTCGCCTTCCCAAAGATCAACGAGTCGATCCGGGCAGCCCTGGGCTGAGCCGGGGCGGCGCGGGGCACACCGCGGAGGGGAGCCGTCCGCACACGCCGGCGGGTCGGCGCAGGACCGGCGGCAGGGCTCCGGTGGCGTGCGACCGCCGTGCGACCGTGCACTGCCGGTGCGCGACTGCCCCGGAGCCCTTACCTTCGTAGGGTCGTGTCGTACGTGAGTTCCGCTCGCACGGGCCGGGGACCGGCCCGCACATCGGGTAAGCATTCTCGGGAGGGCATGTGCCCAGCACCGCACCGATACGTCGCACGGACACCGCCGACGTGGTGATCATCGGCGCCGGACTCGCCGGACTCGCCGCCGCGCACCACCTGAGCAGCGCCGGCGTCGCCGTCACGGTGCTGGAGGCCGCCGACCGGATCGGCGGCCGACTGGGGACGGAGCGCACGGACGGCTACCGGCTCGACCACGGCGCCCAGCTGTTCTGCGCCGACTGGCCCGAACTGGCCCGCTGCCGCGGGCTGGAGGCGCTGGCACTGCGGCCCTTCTCGCCCGGCGCGGTCGTGCGCAGCGGCGACCGTTCGGTGCGGGTGAGCGGTGCCCGCACCCTGCGCCCGGGGGGAGGCGCAGGGGGCGCACGCCATTCCGCACGCGCCCTGGCGGGTGCGCTGGACGCCGCCCGGCTGCGGGGGCAGCTGGCACGGCTGGGCAGCACCCCGATCGCCCGGCTGCACACCCGCTCGGAGCTGCCGGCGGGTCGCGCGCTGACCGCCCGCGGCGTGCCGGCGCGGACCGTCGAGGGGCTGGTCAGGCCGCTGGTCGGCGCGCTGCTCGGGGACCTCGACCTCACCACCTCCAGCCGCGTCGTCGACCTCGCGCTGCGCGGGTTCGCCCGTCGCGGCCTGTGCCTGCCGGCGGGCGGCGCCGCGGCGGTGCCCGAGCTGCTGGCCGCCGCGCTGCCGCGCGGCACCGTGCGCACCGGGGTGCGGGCGGTGTCGGTGTCCACCAACGCGGTCGAGACCGAGGCGCACGGCGTGCTGGCGTGCCGGGCCGTGGTCATCGCCACCGGCGCGCGGGACGCCGCCGCGCTGCTGCCGGGCCTGCGGGTGCCCGCGTTCCACCCGGTGACCGTGCTGCACCACGCGGCGGACGCCGACCCGCCGCTGGAGGACACCTCGCTGCTGCTGGACGCCGACCGCCGGGGGCCGGTGGCGCACACCATGGTCGCCTCGGCGGTGGACCCGTCCCGGGCCCTGCCGGGGCGGACGCTGGTGACGTCGGTGGTGCTGGGCAGGAGCGCGTTCGACTCGGTGGCGGCCCTGGACCGCGCCGCCCGGGCCCAGTTGACCCGGTTGCACGGGGCCGGCGCGGACAGCTGGGAGCTGCTGTCCGCCCGGCACGACGCGTACGCGGTGCCCGCGATGCCGGCGCCGCACGACCTCCAGCGCCCGGTGCGGGTGCTGACCGGGCTGTACGTCTGCGGTGACCACCGGGACACCAGCACCCCGCAGGGCGCGCTGCACTCCGCACGCCGGGCGGCGAGAGCCGTCTGCCGGGACTTCGGGGTGGCCACCACCTCCGGCGCGGCCTTACCGGCCGCCGCCTGACCACAGCGGCGACGGGCGCACCCGGGCAGCGAGCCCCGGGTGCGCCCGTCGCCGTGCGCCCCTGCCCTCCCCCTTGCTGCGCACGTTGCCGTGCCGTCGCCGCAATGTGCGTCGGCGTTTGTCGACCCTCTGCCTGCGAGGGAGTCAACTGCCCTACGCTGTCGCCCACTTGACTGGCCATGACAGCGAAGGCGGCGTCCGACGTGCTCAAGTCCACCCCCCTGGCCGCAGCAGCGGCTCTTCTCCTGCTCGCCACCGCTCCCGCGCAGGCTGCCGACACCGGCTCCCTGCCCTACTCCGCCACCACGGGCGTGGGCGTGCACAACGCCTACGAGAAGTCCACCTTCCCCTTCCTCGCCGACGCGTTGGACTCCGGGGCGGGCCTGCTGGAGTTCGACGTGTGGACGAACAGTTTCGCGCCGGGCTGGCGCGTCTCCCACAACAAACCGCTCGCCAACGACAACAACTGCGAGAACGCCTCCTCCGCCGCGCAGTTGCGCACCCGGCCGCGGAACCAGCGGCTGGACGGGTGCCTGGCGGACCTGCGGGCCTGGCACGACGCGAACCCGGGGCACCGGCCGATCCTGTTGAAGATCGAGATGAAGGACGGCTTCTACGGCAAGGGAGGCCGCGGACCTGCCCAGTTCGACGCGCTGGTCAACAGCAAGCTGGGCGACGCCGTCTACCGGCCCGGCCAGCTGACGGGCGGCCACGCCACGCTCGACGAGGCGGTGCGGGCCGACGGCTGGCCCACCCGCGACCAGTTGGCGGGCAAGTTCCTCATCCACCTGATCCCCGGCACGGTGGAGGAGGGCAATCCGCTCGACACCCTGTGGACCGACCGCGAGTACGCCACCCACCTGCGCACGCTCGCCTCGGCGGGCCGCCTGAACGAGGCCGTCGCCTTCCCCGCGGTCCACCGCGCCGAGGCCGGCGACCCGCGGGTGGGCCGCTACGCCGACGCGTCCATCCGCCCGTGGTTCGTGGTCTTCGACGGGGACGCCGCCGCCTACGGGTCGATCGACACCCGCTGGTACACCAGCCGCAACTACCTGCTCGTGATGACCTCGGCGCACAACGTGCCGCCTGCGATCGACGCGCGCACCCCGTCCGAGCCCGACGCCACCGCCCGCGTCGCCCTGCTGGCCTCCCGGGGCGCGGGCCTGGTGACCTCCGACTGGGCCTCGCTCCCCCGGGTGCTCGGCACCGTCCTGCCGCACGGCTGACCGGCTGACCGGCCGGCGGCCGGATGGACGGGCCGACCGGTGGATCGGCAGACGGGTGGACCGGCAGAACGGCAGATCGGCTGGACTGACCGGCAACGCTAGCGGCTCGGGAGCGGTGGCGCGCGCTGGAACGGTCGTACGGGTGCTGTACGGCCGGACACGGCGCCGCCGCCCCGGGTCAGCGGCGACTTCGTGAGACCTGTACGTCATGCAATATGACAAATCCGATGCGCTCTGCCACTCAGCGAGGACACCCCAGCACCCCGCGGACCCGCCGCCCGCGGGTCCCGACGAGTCGCCAGGGGCGGTCGGGTCGCAGGCCCCGACCCCGGACGGGCGGGCCGCCCCGCGCGCGACACGGCGCATGCTGCTGCGCGGCGCGGCCTGCCTGGGGCTGGTCGGCGTCCACCGCCTGCTGGCGGCGGCTCCCGCACACACACCCGGCTTCGGCGGCGTCGCGGCGGTTGCCGACGACGCACGGCCCGCTGCCGAGTCCTACCGGCTGCGCCCGCTCGCCGGCACCGAGCGCCTGCCGTCAGGTGCGCCACCGCACGGGCCGCGCACGGTCCGCACCGAGGCGCATCTGACTCTCAGTGAGCCGGGCAGCAAGATCGCGCTGACCTTCGACGACGGTCCCCACCCGCGCCAGACCCCGGCGGTGCTGCGCATCCTGCGCCGCCACGGCGCCCGGGCCACCTTCTTCGTCATCGGCGAGAACGCCGGCTGGAACCCCGACCTGGTCAAGGCGATCGCCGACGACGGCCACCTGATCGCCAACCACTCCTGGAGCCACCCGCAGCTCAACCGCGTGCCCGAGGCCAGGGTCCGCCGAGAGCTGGGACGCACCTGCGACCTCATCGAGCGGGCCCTCGGCGCACCCCCGCGCTTCGCACGGGCGCCCTACGGCGCCTGGCACGCCCCCTCGCTGCGCATCTGCGCGGAGCTGGGCATGGAACCCATGGGCTGGTCCATCGACACACTCGACTGGCGGGAGCCGGGCAGCCGCACCATCCGCTCCCGCGTCCTCACCGGCGCGCACCCCGGCGCGATCGTGCTGGCCCACGACGGCGGCGGGGACCGCAGCCAGACGGTCGACGCACTGGCCCACTACCTGCCCCGGCTGATCGACCAGGGCTACACCATGGTGCCGCTCTCCGAGCCCACCTGAGTCGCCCTGCCCGCGCCCCTGGGGCTCCTGGGGCCACCACCGGCACACGCCGAGCGGGGACGCCGAACCGGACCGTTATGTACAGATATCTTTCGATCTGCCCAACTGAGGCGCACAATGGAACATGCGTGGAGGCTTGCGTTTCGACAGACCAGAAAGGGGCGAGTCGCATGGCCGACGTCTCACACCACAGGGGTGACCTGACCGGTCACCCGGACGCTTCCGAGATGCGGGAGCGCTATTCCCGAGTGCTGGGCGGACGGGACGTGGCGTTCGTGGACGGGCCGGTGTTCCTCGCCGGTCTGTACTGCGCCATATCCCCCTGGGTCGTCAACTTCTCCGGTTCACAGCCGGCGCTCGCGACCCATCACCTCATCATCGGCATAGCCATCGCCGTCATGGCGCTCGGCTTCACCATGGTGCCCGAGCGGATGTACGGGATGAGCTGGGCCATGTGCGCCATAGGTGTCTGGCTGGCCGTGTCCTCGTGGATCGTGGGCACCAACCCCGACGCCGGGATCATCTGGAACAACCTCATCGTCGGCGCCGTGGTGTTCTGCCTCGGTCTGGCCTGCGCGGCGACCGCCGCACGGGTCACACGGGAGCGGTGATCCACCGCTCCCAAGACCGCACCCGCACCCGTTTCACACCAGGAGGCCATCCCTGAGGCCGCGCCGCCCGCGATCCAGCCCTCGCGGACGGCGCGGCGGCCTGGCTTCTCACGTCGGCTCACCTTCGGCACGGCGGCTCCCCCAGTGCGACGGCTCACCTTCGGCACGGCGGCGGCCGTAGGGTCGCGGTATGCCTCTTCGCGAAGCCGCAGCGCCGGTCGCCGTACTGGGCGTGCTGGGCGCCGTGAACCTGCTGAACAACCGGTGGGCGCCGCAGGCGAGCGTGCCGACCTCGGTGGCGGCAACCGCCGTCGTCGCCGCGATCGGCCGAGGCCACGCCGCCGGCCGGCGTCCCGCGGGCCCGCCGGCCCCGGGGGACGCACGAGCCCGGCGCCGCCGCGGGCTGCGGTACGGGGGCGCGGCGGCCGGTGCGGTCGCCGCCGCCTACACCGTCGCCGCCGTGCTACCCGCCACCCGGCCGCTGTTCGCCGACGACCGCGCCGAGGACACGCTGCCCGGCGTGCTGCGCCAGGCGCTCGTCGACGTGCCGCTGGGCACCGTGCTGCTGGAGGAGACGGCGTTCCGGGGGGTGCTTCCCGCGGTACTGCGGCAGACCTGCGGGCCGGTCGGCGCGGAATGGGCCTCGATCGCCCTGTTCGGCCTGTGGCACGTCCTGCCGTCCGGCGACCTGCTGACGGCCAACCCGGCACTGACGGAGGTCTCGACCGGCGGCCGGACACCGACGCGACTGGGCGCCGCCGCCGGCGCGGTGGTCACCACCGCTGCCGGGGGCGCGGTCTTCACCCTGCTCCGGCAGCGGAGCGGCAGCCTGCTCGCGCCCGCACTGCTGCACACCGCGCTCAACTCCGGCGGCTACCTGGCCTCCTGGGCGGTCCGGCGGCTCAGCCGCTGACCTCCGGGGGCCCGCCCACCCCCGCCGCACCGTCCGCGTCGCCGCCCGTGGCCGGACCGCCGTCCGCGTCCGGCCCGTCGCCGCCGCTCTTCCCGCCCTGCACTCCGGGCTCGTCACTCCCGCCGGGCTCGTCACCCCCGCCGGGCTCGTCACCCCCACCCGACTCGTCACTCCCGCCCGGCCGGAGGCGGTGTCCGTGCTCGTGCAGTATGCGTTCCAGCTCCCGGGCGGCCCGCGGCGGCGACACGTCGCCCCTGTGCGCGACGGAGACCGTGCGGTGCAGGCCCGGTGGCGGAAAGGGCATGATGCGCAGGCCGGAGCGCACCGCCACCATGCTGGGCACCACGGCCAGGCCCAGGCCGGCGCGGACGAAGCCGAGCACGGCGTCCATCTCCCCGCCCTCCACGCTCAGCACCGGCTCGAACCCCGCGGCACGGCTCACTGAGAGGGTGAACTCCCGCAGGTCGTAGCCGTGGCGGAACATCACCAGCGGATGCCCGCGCAGGTCGGCCACCTTCAGGTACGGGCCGGGCACGGGAGGAGGCGCACCCGGCGACGAGACCACCACCAGCTCCTCCCGCAGCAGTTCCTTCGTCACCAGGGCCGGCGACTGCCCCGGCAGCGGCGTGATCACCAGCGCGAGATCCAGCTCGCCGGACGCCAGTACCCGCACCAGGTCCTGGGACCCGTTCTCGTGCACCACCAGCTCCACCCCCGGGTAGCGCCGGTGGAAGACCCGCAGCACGTCCGGCAGCAGGCTCGTGCACAGGCTCGGCGGGGCGCCGATCCGCACCCGGCCCCTCCGCAGCCGCACCACCTCCTGCACCTCGCGGCGGGCGGTCTCGGCGTCGGCGAGGATGCGCCGGGCCAGCGGCAGCAGCGCCTCCCCCGCGTCGGTCAGCGCGATGTGCCCGCGCGCGCGATGGAACAGGTCGGCGCCCAGCTCCCGCTCCAGGGCCCGGATCTGCTGCGAGAGCGAGGGCTGGGCGACGTGCTCACGCTGGGCCGCCCGGGTGAAGTGGCGGGTGTCGGCGACGGCGACCACATAGCGGAGCTGCTGGAGCTGCATCCTTCCAGCATAGACATCGGCTATCGACATGAACTCTTCTATGTCTTGGACTGATCGCGCTCGGCTGCCTACCGTGGTGACTTATGGCAGGTACCCCGCTAACCGAGCGCCGCCCCTCCACCGTGCGCCTGCTGTGGCAGTCCACGCTGGGGAAGAAGGCCGTCATGGCCGTCACCGGCGTGATGCTGCTGCTCTACCTGATCGCGCACATGCTGGGGAACCTCAAGATCTTCTTCGGTCCTGAGGACTTCAACGGGTACGCGCACTGGCTCCGGACCATCGGTCAGCCAGTGCTGCACCACGAGTGGTTCCTGTGGATCGCCCGCGTCGTGCTGCTCGCCTCGGTGGTGCTGCACGGCGTCGCCGCGTACCAGCTCAGCCGCCGGGACATCGCCGCCCGCCCGGTGCGCTACGCCCACCGGCGGGCGCGGACCAGCTACGCGACGCGCACCATGCGCTGGGGCGGGGTGATCATCGCGCTGTTCGTCGTGTGGCACCTGCTGGACCTGACGACCGGCACGGTGAACCCGCGCGGTGAGGCCGGACGCCCCTACGAGAACGTGGTGGCCACGTTCAGCACCTGGTACGGCAACGTCATCTACGTGGTGGCGATGCTCGCGGTAGGGCTGCACATCCGGCACGGCTTCTGGAGCGCGGCGCAGACGCTCGGCGCGAGCAGTCCCGCGCGGGACCGGGGCCTGCGGCTCCTGTCCAACGGGCTGGCCCTGATCCTGACCGCGGGTTTCCTCGCGGTCCCCCTCGGCGTGATGACGGGACTGGTGAGCTGACATGTCCTCCCCCGACAGCCCGGCCCCCGGCACCGCACCGGCCGCCCCGGCACCCCCCGCCCCGGACGTCTCGGCGCCGGACGTCGCGACGCCGGACGTCTCGGCGCCGGACGTCTCGGCGCCGGACGTCTCGGCGCCGGACGTCTCGGCGCCGGACGTTGCCGACCCGGGCGGCGACGGCGACCGCTGGGTGACGGGCAGCCCGCTCACGGCGGACGACTGCGGCGCCCCGGAGGGGCCGATCGCGGAGCGCTGGGACCGGCGCCGGTTCGAGGCGAAGCTGGTCAACCCGGCCAACCGCCGCCGCTACACGGTCATCGTGGTCGGCACCGGTCTGGCCGGCGGCGCCGCCGGTGCGACGCTCGCCGAGCAGGGCTACCGGGTGGTGCAGTTCTGCTACCAGGACTCGCCGCGCCGGGCCCACTCCATCGCCGCCCAGGGCGGCATCAACGCCGCCAAGAACTACCGCAACGACGGCGACTCGGTGCACCGCCTGTTCTACGACACCGTCAAGGGCGGCGACTTCCGCGCGCGGGAGTCCAACGTGCACCGCCTCGCCGAGGTGTCCGTGGAGATCATCGACCAGTGCGTGGCGCAGGGTGTGCCGTTCGCCCGCGAGTACGGCGGCCTGCTGGACACCCGCTCGTTCGGCGGTGTGCAGGTGTCCCGCACCTTCTACGCCCGCGGCCAGACCGGCCAGCAGCTCCTGCTGGGCGCCTACCAGTCGCTGTCGCGGCAGATCGCCGCCGGACGGGTGGAGATGCACGCCCGGACGGAGATGCTGGACCTGGTGGTGATCGACGGCCGGGCCCGCGGCATCGTCGCCCGGGACCTGGTGACGGGCCGGATCGACACCTACTTCGCCGACGCGGTGGTGCTGGCCACCGGCGGCTACGGCAACGTCTTCCACCTGTCGACGAACGCCAAGAACTCCAACGCCACCGCGATCTGGCGGGCCCACCGGCGCGGCGCCCTGTTCGCGAACCCCTGCTTCACCCAGATCCACCCCACCTGCATCCCGCGGTCGGGCGACCACCAGGCGAAGCTGACGCTGATGAGCGAGTCGCTGCGCAACGACGGGCGCATCTGGGTGCCCGTGCGCGCCGGCGACGACCGGCCGCCGGGAGAGATCCCGGAGTCCGAGCGGGACTACTACCTGGAACGGCTCTACCCGGCCTTCGGCAACCTGGTGCCCCGGGACATCGCCTCCCGGGCCGCGAAGAACGTGTGCGACGAGGGCCGCGGCGTCGGCCCCACCGGCCAGGGCGTCTACCTGGACTTCGCCGACGCCGTCGAACGGCTGGGCCGCGACGCGGTCGAGGAGAAGTACGGCAACCTCTTCGAGATGTACGAGCGGATCACCGCGGAGGACCCCTACGAGGTGCCGATGCGGATCTACCCGGCGATCCACTACACGATGGGCGGCCTGTGGGTGGACTACGACCTGCAGACGACCGTGCCGGGCCTGTTCGCGATCGGCGAGGCGAACTTCTCCGACCACGGCGCGAACCGGCTGGGTGCCTCGGCGCTCATGCAGGGCCTCGCCGACGGCTACTTCGTGCTGCCGGCCACGCTCGGCGACTACCTGGCCCGGCACCCGCACGAGGACGTCGACGCCGAGCACCCGGCCGTGCACGAGGCGATGACCGAGGTCACCGACCGTCTGTACCGGCTGCTGTCCAACAACGGCGACCGCACCGCGGACTCCTTCTCCCGCGAGCTGGGCGAGATCCTGTGGGAGGAGTGCGGCATGGCCCGCTCCGCGGAAGGGCTGCGCCGGGCCCTGGACCGCATTCCCAGGCTGCGGGAGGAGTTCTGGGAGCGCATCAGCGTGCCGGGCGGCGGCGAGCAGCTGAACCAGTCGCTGGAACGCGCCCACCGGGTCTCCGACCACCTGGAGCTGGCCGAGCTGATGTGCGTGGACGCGCTGCACCGGGCGGAGTCCTGCGGCGGCCACTTCCGCACCGAGAGCCAGACCGAGGACGGAGAGGCCGAACGCGACGACGAACGGTTCTCCTACGTCGCCGCCTGGGAGCACACCGGCGTCGGTGAACCTCCGGTGCTGCACCGCGAGGACCTGCACTTCGAGTACGTACACCCCACCCAGCGGAGCTACTCATGAAGCTCACCCTGCGCATCTGGCGGCAGACCGGCCCCGACGAGCCGGGCCGGATGACGCCCTACGAGGTCGACGGCATCTCCCCCGACATGTCGTTCCTGGAGATGCTGGACACCCTCAACGAGCAGCTGACACTGCGGGGCGAGGAACCGGTCGCCTTCGACCACGACTGCCGCGAGGGCATCTGCGGCGCCTGCGGCATGGTGATCAACGGAGACGCGCACGGTCCGGAGCGGACCACCACCTGCCAGTTGCACATGCGGCACTTCACCGACGGCGAGACGGTCGACGTGGAGCCGTGGCGGGCCGGCGCGTTCCCCGTGGTGCGGGACCTGGTGGTCGACCGGTCGGCGCTGGACCGGATCATCGGCTCGGGCGGCTACATCACCGCGCCGACGGGCAGCGCGCCCGACGCGCACGCCACCGCGGTGCCCAAGCAGGCGGCCGACACCGCGTTCCAGAACGCCGAGTGCATCGGCTGCGGTGCGTGTGTGGCCGCCTGCCCCAACGGCGCGGCGATGCTGTTCACCGCGGCCAAGGTCATGCACCTCAACGTGCTGCCGCAGGGCGCCCCGGAGCGCGAGAGCCGGGTGCTGGACATGGTGTCGGCGATGGACGACGAGGGGTTCGGCGGCTGCACCAACGTCGGGGAGTGCGCGGCGGCGTGCCCCAAGGGGATCCCGTTCCAGTCGATCACCGCGATGAACCGGGAGTTCCTGCGCGCCAACCGCCGCCGTCCCTGACCCGGCGCCAGGTCGCTCCCCGGCCGAGCACTTGGCTGAGCGGCAGCGGCAGCGGGTGACGCGTCCCCGTCCGGCCCGGGCGGACGCCGGCGCCACCGTCAGGGTCGCTGTCCGTGTCGCCGTGCGGACCACCGACCGGACCGCTGTCCGGGCCGGTGGTCAGTGCTGCGGCGAGCGGGGCGGGCATCCGGGCCGGGTCGAGCAGGCCCCGGACCGCGGCGGCGGTGATCCGGTGCCAGTCGGTGGCAGAGCGCACCATCGCATGGTCACCGCCGGGCACGACCACCCCGCAGGCCGCGGACCCGGCAGCCCGCGCACGGGCGGCGAAGGCCCACGTCTGCCGCGGGTCGGTGACGCGGTCGCGGTCACCGTGCACCAGAACCACGGTGCGGCCGGCGAGCTGGGTGACCGGTTCACCCGGCGGGCACCAGGGCGCGAGGCCCACCACTCCCGCGATGTGCGGGGCGTCGGCGACACGCAGTGCGGCCCGGGCGCCCATCGAGTGCCCGACCAGCACGACCGGCAGCGGCCCGCACGCCTCGGCCAGTGCACGCAGCGCCGCACGGGCGTCCGCGGCGGGGTCCGCCCGTCCGCCGTTCCAGCCGCGGTGGCGGTAGCGGGCGGCGGCGATCACCAGGGACGGCACGGGGGCGGCACGGCCCAGCGCGCGGGCGAGCAGACCCAGACGACGGGCCGGCAGGTTCCATCGGGTCGGGGGCTCCAGCGCGTCGGCCCGACCGCCGTGCAGGAGCAGCACCGCGGCCTGCGAGGTGGCCGGGCGGACGCGGATGTCCAGCGGGACGTGCTGCACGACGGGTGCCTTCCCTCGGCCGGCCCGGCAGGTGCCGGCCGGGAACGTGTGGGCCGCCGCCGACCTGACACGTGTGACGGCGGGACCGTTTGACGGTGGCGTGGTGGCGCGGTGATGTGTGGTCGCAGGCCGTGGACGGGCCCTCGCCGGGGCGCTTGCCCGCCTGAGGCGGGGTCAGTCCGCACCGGGGTGGCGCAGCAGCCCGGCCACCGAGAGCGCGCCCCAGGCGACGGACACGGCGACGGCCTTCCAGCGGTAACCGCGCGGCAGGGTCGCGGCCAGCAGCGCCGCGTCGCCGAAGTCGGCGGCGATGCGCAGCGACGCCGCCGCCCGCAGCGGGCCACCGGCGGGCGCGACGGCCATGGCGGCCCCGCAGGCGGCGTCCCGCCAGGCCAGCGGCCGGAGCGAGGTCGCCGTGTCGGGTGCCGTGCGGCCGGCTGCGTCGACCAGCCCGGAGGGCTTGGCGAGCAGCTGCGGGCGCAGGGTCACCGCCAGCCCGTACACGGCGGTGGCGGCTCCGACCGCGCGCAGCAGCTTGGTGTCCACGGTTTCTCCTTCGTGTGCCGGTGGCGCGGCCGCATCCTGCCGGGTGGCGTGGCGGCCCGTTCCCCTCCCTTTCCTCGCCCGCCGGTGCGGCGGATTCGCCCCGGCCGCACCGGGCGCGGGCGCTCCAATCACGGGTCGCCGGCCGGGGGCCCGGTCAGGATGCAGCGGGCAGCACCGAGGGCAGCCCGAAGCGGCTGAAGAGGTCCAGCTCGAAGAAGGCCACCACGTGGGAGACGCCGCTGCCCGAGAGCGTGAGGACGTGCAGGTTCCAGGGCGCGAAGCTGCCGTCCGCCTGGCGCATGTACATACCGAACGCGGGCTGGCCGTTGAGCGCGGCAGGCACCAGGCGCAGGTCGCCGGGCCCTGCGGGGCACTGGTTCTTGATGAGCAGGCCGATGTCCTCCGGCCCCCGGTACCAACCGGTGAAGGGTGGCATCTCCCAGACGGCGTCCTGGGTGAACAGCTGCACGATGGCGCTGATGTCCTTGTTCTCGAAGGCCGTGACGTAGCGGTCGAGCAGCTCCCGCTGGGCGGCGTCGGACGGCTCGGAGACGCTCTCCTCCGTCGGGGTGAGCTGCTTGAGCTGGGCGCGGGCCCGCTGCAGCGCGCTGTTCACCGAGGCGGTGGTGGTGTCCATCAGCTCCGCCACCTCGGCGGCCCGCCACTTCAGCACGTCCCGCAGCAGCAGCACCGCCCGCTGGCGCGGCGGCAGGTGCTGGAGGGCGGCGACGAACGCCAGCCGGATGCTCTCCTTGGAGGTGACGACGGCCGCCGGGTCGGCACCCGCGGCTCCGACCATCGCGTCAGGCACGGGCTCCAGCCACGGCACCTCGCCCTGCTCGACCAGCGTGTCCGAGGGGTCGGAGCTGGGCGCGCCAAGACCGGTGGGCAGGGGCCGGCGGCTGCGGCTCTCCAAGGCGTCGAGGCAGGTGTTGGTGGCGATGCGGTGCAGCCAGGTGCGCATCGAGGAGCGCCCCTCGAACCGGTCGTAGGCACGCCAGGCACGCAGGTACGTCTCCTGGACGAGGTCCTCGGCGTCGTGCACCGACCCCAGCATGCGGTAGCAGTGCGCCAGCAGTTCCCGCCGGAACGGGTCGGCCAGCCGCGGGAACTCCTCGTCGATCTGCTTCTGTGCCATGGCTCTGCCCTTCCAGACCTCACACGCCGCCTCGGATGCCGCCATCCTCACACCGGGGTCTGACAACCCGCCGGAACCCGCCGAACTCGGGCGGTGGCCGGCCCTCGGGGGAGGCCGGCCCGTTCCGGCGGGAGCCGCTCGGGGCCGGCCTTCGAGGCTTCCAGCATGCCCCGTGCGGCGGCGGTCGGCCATCGGCGGAACCGGCTCCGCGTCCCGGTGGCGGTCGGGAGCCGAACCGGGCTCAGACGGCGGGCGGGTCCGGAACGAGGACCACCTTGCCGGTGACCGTGCCGGACTCCGCGAGGCGCATCGCCTCGGCCGCCCGGGAGAGCGGGAGCCGGGCCGCGACCTGCGGGACCAGCGCACCCTGCTCGACCAGCGCGAACACCCGCCCCAGGTCCTCCCGCAACCGCGCCCGGAACCTCGCCGGGCGGCGCCTGCCGGACCAGATGTTGTAGAAGTGGGTGCGCCGCCCGTTGGGCAGCACCCTCCACAGCAGCAGCCGGGCGACCAGTTTGAGCACCGGCAGTTTCGACGAGCCGGACACGTCCCTGGTGGACGCGGTTCCGTAGGCGACGAGGCTGCCACCGGGGGCCAGCAACCGGAACGAGTCGACGATGCCCTCGCCACCGACGTGGTCGAACACCGCGTCCACCCCGCCGGGCACCGACTCGCGGATGCGCTGCGAAAGTTGCGGATCGCGGTAGTCCAGCGGCTCGGCCCCCAGCCGCGCCACCGCCTCGTGGTGACGCGGGGACGCTGTGCCGATCACCCGCAGCCCGGCATGCCGGGCGAGCTGCACCAGCGTCGAGCCGACGCCGCCGTTCGCTCCGAGCACGACCACGGTGCCGCCCGCCGGCACCCGCGCCACCCGGTGCAGCATCTGCCAGGCCGTCACCCCGTTGACCACGGCCGTCTCCGCCTCGGCCGAACCCACCGACGCGGGCACCTCGACCAGGTCCGCCGCGTCGACCGCCACGTGACTCGCCCAGCCACCGGTCTTGGTCAGCGCCGCGGAACGCCGCCCCAGCAGCGCCGCGTCGACGCCCTCCCCCACCGCGGCCACCGCTCCGACCAGGTCGTAGCCGGGCACGAAGGGGAACGGCGGCTGGTCGAAGTACTTGCCGCGGCGCATCTGCTGCTCCGCGAAGGACACCCCGGTCGCCTCCATCGCCAGCACCACCTGTCCCGCTCCCGGCACCGGCACCGGCCGACGCCGCACGCGCAGGCCCTCCGCCTCGACCACCCCGGGCAGCACCACCTCCGTGGCCGTACGTCCTTCGGCTACCTCCGCCTGCTCCCCCGCGGCGTCGCCACCGCTCGCCGGCTCCGCACTTCGCCCCGTACCAGTCATGACCCTCACCTAGCTACATATAGTCACTGTTGTTAGATGTTGTAACTTGCAGTCTGCTCACCCGGCAGGCCCTCGTCAAGCGGCACCCCTGCCAGCCACCCCCGACCGGGCCCCCGGCCACCGGCCCGGCCAGGCACAGGCCTCGGACGACTTTCCCTGTATCCCCGCCACCAGAATTCACGCGAGTCCCCCACCTACTTCCGGGCCCAGCGACCCCCCGTTCGATCTCTGCTTTTCTCCTGCTTTCCTCTTGCCGGACTCTTGTTCACACCTTGCACATGACGGACACCAATCGCCCTGGAAGTAAGGAGAATAGCAAACTCCCAGTTCAGAGCCCTGCTCAACAGACAAGAAATCCATATGAGTACGAGTACCCATATGGATTGACCGACCCTCCTGCCATGCTGTTCCCACGACCTCCCGAAAGGCAGAGAAAAATGAGCGACAACAATCGAGTGCAGGGTTTCCTCTCCGCAGTGGCCGGCAACTGGGTTTCACGCCTGTACCTGGCAGCGACGCTGGGCCTGCTGATCTGGGCGATGGCCGACCACGCGTTCGTGACGCACCAGGACGCCTCGTTCGCGGCCGTCGTACCCCTGCTCGCCACCGCGCCGACCAGCCTGCTCACCCTGCTGCTCCCGGAAGGCGCTCCGGCGGCGCTCTTCTTCGCGGTGATCGCCACGGCCGCCGTCGTCAACGCGGCGCTGCTCGGGGCGCTGACGCAGCGCCTCCTCGGCCGACCCGTGCGGGCCTGACCACCCCGTGCGGGCCTGGGTCACCCGTGCGGGCCTGACCATCTCGTGCGGAACCCGACCTCGTACCAGCCTCGCCCCGGAGCCCGCAGCAGTCACCGCCCCCCGGTGGGGAGCGGCTGCGGCACCGGGGCCGCCGCATGCCCCGAGGTCCCACGCGGTATGCCGTTCCGCCGTCCGAGGAGCGCACGCACCGGCCCGCCCGGCGCCACACCGCCCGGCATACTCCGCCCATGGATGTCCCTGCGAAGCACAGCCCGGTGACCCTGCACCCAGCCACCGGACAGCACGCCCGGCGCACCGTCGAGAACCTGGCCCAGCTCTACCGCCACGACCTCTCCGAGTTCACGGGCCAGCTGCCCGCCGCCGACGGCACGTTCCGCTTCGGTCCGCTGCCGTCGTTCTTCGACGCACCGGACCGCCGGGCCTACCTGATCCGAGCCGCCGACCAGCTCGCCGGTTTCGCGCTCACCCGCCGCATGGACGAACGGGTCGGTCCGGACGGTGACCAGCGCACCTCACTTTCGGCCTTCTTCGTGGTGCGGGCCCTGCGCGGACACGGCGTCGGCCGGCGGGCCGCGCTGTACCTGCTGTCCGGCCGGCCCGGGCCATGGGGAATCGCCTACCAGGAGGCCAATCCGGGCGCGGCCCGCTTCTGGCGGCAGGTCGCCGCGGACGCGGCGGGCACCGCCTGGCATGCGGAGCGCCGCCCATCGCCCTCCGGAGCCGCCGGCGCCGCGCCGGACGTCTGGCTGCTGCTCGACACCGCGAACCGCCACCGCGAAGCAACCTGCCCCCCGGGTGAGCAGTCGGCCGGAACGACCGCGACCCCTTGAAGCCCGGGCGCCCCCGCAGCCCCCTGACGACCGGACGGCCGCAGCTCCGTGAATCGGTCCGGTATTCCGCTCGCCGATCGGTCCGGGACACCGGACCGTTCCCTGCCTACGTTGAGGAGCACGCCCGCCACCGGTGACCGCCGGTGGAGCGGGCGGTGTTCACCTTTCACCCCTCCTCGACCCAGCAAGGAGCCACTCATGAGGCGACGCAACATCGGTGGGCCGTCCGGCCCGAGCGCGGGACTCCTCTCCCTGGGCGCGATGCCGTTCGGCAGCCTGGTGGACGAGGCGACGTCCTTCGCCATCCTGGACCGCTTCCGTGAGGCGGGCGGCAACCTCATCGACACGGCCAACAACTACGCGTTCTGGATACCCGGCTGCACCGGGGACGAGTCGGAGACCGTCGTCGGCCGCTGGATGGAGTCCCGCGGGGTGCGGGACGAGATGCTGATCTCCACGAAGGCCGGCGCTCGGCCCACCGTGCCCGGTACGGGCCTGGAGACAGCGGAAGGCCTGTCGGACGCGGTGATACGCAGCGCCGCGCAGGACAGCCTGCGCCGGCTGCGGACGGACCGCATCGACGTGTACTGGACGCACATCGAGGACCGTTCCGTCCCACTGGAGGAAACCCTCGGCACCCTCGACGCGTTGGTGCGGCACGGGCAGGTCAGGCTGCTCGGCAGCTCCAACCAGCCCGCCTGGCGCATGGAACAGGCACGGGCGACGTCCCGCAGCCACGGCTGGACCCCCTACACCTGCGTGCAGCAGCGCTACTCCTACCTCCAGCCGCGCTTCGACGTGGCGTTCCCGGAGTCGGGGCACGTGCACGTCACCGCCGAACTTCTGGACTACGTGCGCAACGAGCCCGATCTGACCCTCACCACGTACTCGACGCTGCTGTCCGGCGCCTACACCCGCGCCGACAAGCCGTTGTCGGCCGCCTACGAGCATCCCGGCACCCCCGCCCGGCTCGCCGCGGTGCGCGAGGTGGCGGCAGAGGTGGGCGCCACCCCGAACCAGGTGGTACTGGCCTGGCTGCTGGGCGGCGACCCCCAGCCGCTGCCCGTCGTCGGCGTCAGCTCGGTGGCACAACTGGACGAGGTGCTGGGCGGCCTAGACCTGAAACTGGAGCCGGAGCTGAGGACCCGACTGGACCGGGCCGGCGGTCCGCCCCCGCAGGACGCCTGAACGAGGCGCCCGCCGGGCTCGCACCTCTCGGGGTGGTCCGTGACCGGCACGCGCGGGGACGTCTCCATCGTCTGCACAGGGCATTCGAGTTCCTGGTGCAAAGCCGTCCGCCCGGCGGCTGTGGCCGGTTCTGAGGCGTCACGTCATGGGTCTCGGGGTAAGGAGCAGGGGCTTCATCGTGTGGTGGATGCCTCAGCAACTGTGGGCGCTCGTCTTCTCCTTGCGGTGGGAACCGGGTTGCTTGGTGGCTACAGTGTCAGGGCGCATCACGCCGGGATCGGGCGGTGACCATCGATGCGGTGACGTGTGGTGAGTGGGGGAGTGGGTTTCTGTGGGTGATGGGCAGGGTGGGGTGCGGCCGTCGGAGCCGCA
>NZ_JASKMT010000038.1 GCF_030124175.1 Streptomyces sp. 549
GCAACGGCGGCGGCAAGCCGTCCGTCCCGGAACTCCAGACCGCCATGGGCATCACCTGGACCAAGGTCCGCGAAGAACTGACCGAAGCCATCCCACCCGCCTACACCGAACACATCGGCGCCGCCTACCTCGCCACCGCAACGCTGGGGGTGGCGGCATGAGCGGGAACCTGCTGTCCGCAGCGCTCGACGCCACCGCCCGCGGCTGGCCCGTCCTGCCCCTGCGCCCCGGCGGCAAGCGCCCGGCCCTGCACGGCGAGAACGCCTGCACCCGCACCGGCCCCTGCGCCGGCGGGCACGTGAAGTGGGAGCAGCGCGCCACCACCGACCCCGACCGCATCCGGCACGCGTGGGCAGCCGCACCGTTCAACGTCGGTATCGCCACCGGCCCCGCTGGACTCCTCGTCGTCGACCTGGACCGGCCGAAGGGCAGGGGCAGTGCGGACACGCCTTGCGGCGTGACGACCTTCCAAGCGCTCTGCGAGCGCGCTGAACAGCCCGTGCCCACGACCCGCACGGTGCGGACCGCGAGCGGTGGTCGGCACCTGTACTTCACCGCCCCGGACGGGGTCCGGTTGAGCAACAGTGCGGGCACGCTCGCGCCGCTGGTCGACACCCGCGCGTGGGGCGGCTACGTCGTCGCCCCCGGCAGCCACACCCCCAGCGGCACGTACGAAGTTCTGGGCGATGCCCCTCCCGCGCCGTTGCCCGAATGGCTGTACGCCCGCCTGACGGTCCGTCAGGTCGTACGGGGCCTGATGGCTGCGCCGGTCGCCTCTGGATCCTCTCGTCGCGTCACAGCCGCCCTGAACGCTGAAATCGCGGCTGTCCACGCCGCTCCGGAGGGTGCGCGCAACGCGACGCTGCTGCGGGCGACGCGCGCTCTTGGGCGGTTCGTCGCGTGGGGCGAGATCCCCCGGCACGTGGTCGAAGACGCTTTTCAAGGGGCGGGGGAGGCGGCGGGACTGCCGCCGGCCGAGTGCCGCGCCACCATCACCAGCGCCCTCAACTGGTCCATCCGCACCGCCCGCACCCAGGGGGCGGCATGAGCCAGCAGCGTCCCCTCCCCTTGAAAAGCCAGCCCGTGACCAACGAACAGCCGCGAGCCGCCATGCTCGGCTCGGCGGCGTCGGACGGTGGGGCGCTGAAGGTCGTCGCCGAAGGCGTCCCCACTGCTGTTCGCCCTGACCCGCCCCCGGGCGACGGACGGCACCCCATCGCGTGGCTGCACATCTACGTGCCCGGCCGCAGCGCGGTTCCTTCGGCCACGTCGCGGTGCCTGTGCGGCAGGGACCGCCGCGCGGTCGGCAGGGCACGCGTGCTGGCCCTCATCGACGACCACCAGGCACACCGCCACACCTGCCCGCTCCGCAGTCCCCAGGAAGGGAGGACGGCCGCATGAACGCGCTGGAAGAACTGCCCGCGCCCTCGAACCCGATGGCTGTGGCGCGTCGGCTCATCCCCCGTTGGCAGACCGAGGACGGGCACCTGGTGTGCCGGCGGTGGCGGGGGTCGTGGATGCGGTGGACCGGTACCTGCTGGCGGGAGCTGGACGAGCAGCAGATGCGCGCTTCGCTGTACAAGCGGCTGGAGCACGCCACGTTCGCCACGCCCGGCAAGGACGGACAGCCGGAGATCCGGGACTGGGCACCGACCAAGCCGAAGCTCAGCAACCTGCTGGACGCGTTGGGCGCCATCACGTTGCTGCCTACCGAGGTGGACGCACCGGCCTGGCTCGACGGCGACACGGCCCGCGGGTGTGACAGTCCGATCGTGGCGTGCAGCAACGGGCTGCTGCGTATCGGGGACCGGGAGCTGCTGCCGCACACGCCTGGCTTCTTCAATCTCGTCGCCGTGCCCTACGCCTACGACCCGCAGGCCACCGCACCCACCTGGGAACGCTTCCTGCACCAGCTCTGGCCTGACGACTCCGCCGCCATCAACGCGCTTCAGGAGTGGTTCGGCTACGTCCTGTCCGGGCGGACCGACCAGCAGAAAATTATGCTCATCAAGGGCCCCTCCCGCTCGGGCAAGGGCACCATCGCGCGGGTGCTGAAGGAGCTGGTCGGTAAGGAGAATCTGGCCGGTCCCACGCTCGCCGGACTCGGCACGAACTTCGGTCTGTCGTCGCTGCTGGGCAAGCCGCTGGCGGTCATCTCCGACGCGCGGCTGTCCGGCCAGGACGGCGGACAGGTCGTGGAACGGCTGCTGACCATCTCCGGTGAAGACACCATCGACATCGACCGCAAGTACCGCGACGCATGGACGGGCCGCCTGCCCACCCGGTTGATGATCCTCACCAACGAGCTGCCGCACTTCGGCGACTCCTCAGGCGTCATCGCGCGCAGGTTCGTGGTGCTCAACATGACGGTCTCCTGGCTCGGCAAGGAAGACACCACCCTCACCGACAAGCTCGCAGCCGAGATGCCCGGAATCATCAACTGGTCACTGGACGGGCTGGCACGGCTGGAGCGCAACGGCCGCATCACAGAGCCGCCCTCCAGCCGCGAAGCGGTCATCACCATGCAGGACACCGCATCCCCCACCAGCGCGTTCGTCCGCGAACGCTGCACCACCGGACCCACGTGCAGCATCCCCGTGGACACCCTGTGGTCAGTCTGGCGCGAGTGGGCCGAGGACAACGGCGTCAAGGCCACCGGTACCAAGCAGGTCTTCGGCCGCAACCTGCTCTCCGTCGTCCCCCAGCTCAACCGCACCCGCCCCCGCGACGCCTACGGCCGGCAGGTCGCCACCTACAACGGCATCACCCTCAACCAGTCGCACCCACATTCCCCTGAGTCGTGACTCATCGCGACTCAACACCCCTCCAACCCGCTCTGAGTCGCGATGAGTCACGACTCAGAGCAATGTGGCCCGACCAAATCTGCCGGGAGCAGTCATGAGCATTGCCATCCCCGAGCCGGATCTCACCGCCCCCGTGCTGTACCGCGTCACGGAGGTTGCCGCGCTGCTGAGGCTGAGCCGCAGCGTCGTCTACGAGCAGATCCGCGCCAAGCGTCTCCGCACGGTCAAGCAGGGCGCCGCGCGGCGCATCCCCGCATCCGCCATCAACGAGTACGTCGCGCTGTTGGAGCGCGAGGCAGGAGAGAACAAGTGACGAAGCGCCGTAGCAGGGGAGACGGCGGGCTTCACTGGGACGAACGCCGTCAGCGCTGGATCGCCACGGCGAGCCTGGGCTACGACGGTGCTGGCAAGCGGATCACGAAGCGCGCGAGCGGCAGGACCAAGACCGGGGCAAAGGCCAAGCTCAAAGAGATGCTGCGGGACCACGAAGACGGCTTGGCCATCGCTCCGACGAACTACACCGTGGAGGAGGCGGTAACCGACTGGCTCACCTTCGGAGTTGCCGACGTCGATGAGGAGACGAGGAAGAACTACGCCTCCCTTTGCGCCAATCACATCATTCCGCGGCTTGGCCACACGAAGCTCAGAGAACTGCGAGCCGAGGACGTGGACCGCTGGTTGAAGGAACGGTCCGGGGCGCTGAGCACCCGCACCTTGGCACTCATCCACTCCTGCCTGAACCGGGCGGTCAAGCGAGCCATGGCTAGGGACAAGGTGAAGCGCAACGTCGTGGAGCTGTGCGAGATCCCAGCCGGGCGCCCGGGGCGGCCGTCGAAGTCGCTCACGTTGCGCCAGGCGGAAGGTGTACTGCTCGCTGCCGAGAAGTCGCCTCTGCACGCCTACATCGTGGTGGCTCTCCTCACCGGGGCCCGCACCGAGGAGCTGCGGCCCCTCACCTGGGATCACGTGGACCTGGAAGGGGACCCGAAAGCCGATCCGCCGATCCCGCCCTACATCGCCGTCTGGCGATCCGTCCGGGCGTCGGGAGACACCAAGACGCGCAGGTCCCGGCGCACCCTCGCGCTCCCGACACGGGCCGTCGCCGCCCTGCTGGCACAGCGTGAACGCCAGGGATGGCAGCGCTACGCGGCGGGGGAGCGGTGGAAGGAACGGGGGCTGGTCTTCACCTCAGACGTGGGAACCGAGCTGGACGCCGCGAATGTCCGCAGGGCGTTCCGGCATGCACTCAAAGGTGTCCCGGGCATCGTGCCGGCGGAGTGGACTCCACGCGAGACGCGGCACAGCTTCGTGTCGCTGCTCTCGGACGACGGCCTTTCGGTCGAGGAGATCTCGCGTCTCGTCGGTCACTCCGGAACGTCGGTGACCGAGGCGGTCTACCGCAAGCAGATCCGCCCGGTGATCCAGACCGGGGCCGTTGCCATGGACCGCATCTTTGACGTCTCCCGCGAGGGGCGAGACGTCGGGAAGGAGGAGCCGCCGAAGGGCCCGACAGACGCGCATCACCGGCCGTAGTCACTCACTTAGTCGCGCAAACAGCTCAGGGGCTGTCTCTCGTGTGGAGAGACAGCCCCTGAGCTGCTGTTGCACCGTCGGGACGACAGGATTTGAACCTGCGACCCCTTGACCCCCAGTCAAGTGCGCTACCAAGCTGCGCCACGTCCCGGTGCACCTGCGGCTCGGGCCGCTGCCCTCGCCGTGCGTGCATGAGAACAATACCGCACTCGGCGGAGTGCCCGCGCACCCCTTTGCTGGGAGGTTTCGGCAGGCGGGCGAGGGTTGCGAGCCCGGGACCGATCGTGATTCCGATGTCCTGGAGGCAGACGGGAGCCGGTCCCCGGAGCGTGATCGTCGGCGGCGTCTGCCGGCTGCAAGGCCGCCCGGAAGCTGTCGAGGGAATCCCACCGTGTGGCCGAGGCGGGGGTGATCAACCCGAAGGACTACTTGCTGTGCTTCCCCCGGCTGACCGACGTGGATGCCGGAGTTGTGGAGACGGCCCGGGTGGGTGCCGAAAGCGGCGCCCGGACGGAGGCCGGGGGTGACGGCCGGTCGTAGGCGCTGGTGGACCTAGGAGCCGGCGGGCGCGGGAGCCGGCGGGTATGGGCGCTGGTGCGCTCCCGACACGGGCCCGGCTAGGACGGCGTCCGCGCCGGGGATGGAGTGGCGTCGGAGCGGGGGATGCCGAGACGGTCCAGGAGGATGCCGACCCGGCGGTTCTCAGAGGTGAGGAAGCGGGCGAAGGCGTCCCCGGGCAGGTAGGCGTCGGTCCAGCCGTTGTCGCGCAGCGCCCGCTCCCACTCGGGGGTGGCGCGCAGCCGTCGCAGCAGGTCGGTGAGTCGTCCGCGCTGCTGCGGGGTCAGTCCCGGGGGCGCCATCAGCCCGCGCCAGTTGACCACCTCCAGGTCGTATCCGGCCTGGCGGAGGGTGGGTGCGGTGATTCCGGCGACGGGTTCGGCCCCGGTGACGGCGAGCACGCGCAGCCGTCCGGCGGCTATGGCGTGGCGGTACTCGGCGGAGCCGGTGACGGCGAAGTCGACCTTGTGGCTGAGCAGGGCGGCCAGCAGTTCCCCGCCCCCGTCGTAGCGGCCGAACGGCACGTCGGCGGGGGAGAGGCCCACGTGCTCGGCGATGAGCATCAGCGCCTGGTGGTCGGGTCCGCCGGGGTGGGAGCCGACGCCTGCCCGTAGGCCCGGCGCCGTCTTCCAGGCGCCGACCAGGTCGTCAAGGGTGCGGTACGGGGAGTCGGCGGGGACGACGACGACCTCGGGTTCCTCCACCAGCCGGGCCAGCGCGGTGGCCCGGCCGATGTCCGAGGGGGTTCCGGTGGTGAGCGAACTGCCGACGAGGCCGAGGCCCATCTGCATGAGCAGCCGGTCGTTGCCCTTCTCGTGGACGAGCCGGGTCAGCGCGGTCGTCCCGGCCTGCCCGGTGAGGTGGAAGACCTCCACCTCACCGGACAGACCGGACTCCTCCAGGGTGAGGGCGAGCACGCGGGCGGTGGTGTCGTAGCCGCCGCCCGCGGGGGTGGGGACCATGAGCCGCAGCGGGTCCGGCTGCGCCGGACCGCTTGCGCAGCCGGACAGCAGCAGGCCCAGCAGCACCACCACGGCCACGGCCCGTCTCACTCCTTCACCCGCCTCCCTCCGGCGCTTCCGACCGGCTCATCCTGGTCGCCGTCCGGGGTGTCCGGCAACTTCTGGTGGCGGCGGGTGCGCCGCCAGGCGCCGTAGAGCGGCGCCAGCAGGGACAGGGCGGCGAGCGCGAGCAGGGTCGCGGAGATGGGCTTGGTGGCGAACGTGGTGAGGTCGCCGGAGGAGATCAGCAGGGCCTGCCGCATGGACTTCTCCATCAGGCCGCCGAGGATCATTCCCAGGATGAGTGGCGCGGCGGGGAAGCCGTTGGCCCGCATCAGGAAGCCCAGGACGCCGAAGCCGACCAGCAGCCACAGGTCGAAGGTGCTGAAGGACTGGCCGAAGACGCCGACCACGCAGAACACCACGACGAGTGGCAGCAGCAGGGTCTGCGGGGTCTTGAGCACCTTGGCGAACAGCGGGATCAGCGGCAGGTTGAGGATGAGCAGCACGATGTTGCCGATGTACATGCTGGCGACGACGCCCCAGAACATGTCCGGCTGCTCCTGGAGCAGCAGCGGGCCGGGCTGCACGCCGAGGACGAGCAGCGCGCCCAGCAGGACGGCGGTGGTGCCCGATCCCGGCACGCCGAGGGTCAGCAGCGGCACGAACGAGCCGACGGCGGCGCTGTTGTTGGCGGACTCGGGTGCGGCGACGCCCTTGATGTTGCCCTTGCCGAAGGTCTTGCCGTCCTTGGCGAGCCGCTTCTCGAAGGAGTAGGAGAGGAAGGAGGCGACGGTGGCGCCCGCACCGGGCAGTACGCCGACGAAGAACCCCAGCACCGAGCCGCGGCCGGTGGGCCCGCTGATCGTCCGCAGCTCCCGCTTGCTGAGCCGCAGCGAGCTGACCTTGCCGTCGCCCGCTCCCTCGCCTCGGCGGGACAGCATGACGAAGACCTCGGCCAGGGCGAACACGCCCAGGGCGACGATGAGGAACTCGACGCCCTCGTACAGTTCCGGCCGGTCGAAGGCGAACCGCAGGGTGGACGTCTGCGAGTCGATGCCGACCAGGGCGATCATCACGCCGACGGTGCCGGAGATCAGGCCCTTGGTGAGGTTGCTGCCGGACAGCGAGACGACGGCGGTCAGGCCCAGGACCATCAGGGCGAAGTACTCGGCCGGCCCGAAGCTGACGGTGAGCGCCGACAGGGACGGCGCGACGAGCATCAGCCCGACGACACCGACGGTGCCGCCGACGAACGAGGCGATGGCGGCGATCGACAGCGCCTTGCCGGCCTGGCCCTGCCGGGCCAGGGGGTAGCCGTCGAAGGAGGTGGCGACGGTTCCGGCGACGCCGGGCGCGTTGAGGAGGATGGAGGAGGTAGAGCCGCCGAAGATGGCCCCGTAGTACACGCCGGCGAGCATGATGATCGCCGAGGTGGGGTCCATGGTGAAGGCGATGGGGATCATCAGCGAGATGGCGCTGATCGGGCCGAGCCCGGGCAGCATGCCGATGACGGTGCCCATGAGCACGCCGAGGAAGACGAAGGCGAGGTTGGCCGGGGTCAGTGCGACCCCGAAACCGTTGACGAGTTGGCTGATGGCGTCCATGGCGACTCCCGGTCAGAAGGGCAGCGGCCCGGTCGGCAGGGCCACGTCGAGCCCTTCCGCCATGCCGAGGTAGAGGCCGAGCGCCATGCCGCCGCCGACGAGGACGTTCACCCAGTGCCGACCGGAGCCGAGGTACCAGGCGGTGCCGGCGACGAAGAGCGTGGTGGCGAGCACGAAGCCCAGCGGGACGAACAGCGCCACGTACAGGCAGGTCGCCCCGAGCAGTACCGCCAGGTCGAGCCGGGTGTCGCTGAGTCGCCCGAGCGCGGGCCCGGCCGCTTTCGGCGCGGCGGGAGACGGCCCGGCCGTGGGCGCCGGCGGCGGGACCGCCGGCGCCTGCCCGGGCAGGGCGGTACCGGCCGGTGCGTCCGCCGCCGCCGACGGGTCGGCTGTGGCCGGCCCGTCGGCGGTACGGGTGGCCGGCGCCTGCTCGGGCGCCTCTCCCGGCGCCTCGTCGGCCGGGTGAGCGGCCGGGCGCTGGAAGAACAGGGCCGCGCAGAGCACGATCAGGACTAGGCCCAGACCGCGCGGCAGCGTGCCGGGCTGGACCGGCACCTCCACCGCGGTGAAGTCGGGTATCAGGTACGCCTGCACGGTGTACGCGACGGCCAGCACGCCGAGGACGGCGGCCACCGTCCGCTGGGAGAAGCGGAAGTGATGCATATCAGGTCTCCGGACCGGTTACTTCTTGAGTCCGACATCGGTGAGGATCTCGGTGAATTCCTCGTTCTGCTCGTCCAGGAACTCGCCGAATTCCTTACTGCCGAGATACGCGTCGGTCCAGCCGAGCTTCTTGCTCTCCGCCTTCCAGCCGTCCTCCTTCAGCATGTCGGCGAACGTCTTCTCCCAGTACGCCACCTGGCCGTCGGTCAGGCCCTTGGGAGCCATCACGCCGCGCCAGATGTCGAACTCGTAGTCGATGCCGGACTCGGTGAGGGTGGGCGCGTCGGGCAGGATGCTCGACCGCTCGGCGGACGAGACGGCCAGCACCCGGATGTCGCCGGACCTGGCCAGGCCGCGGACCTCGGAGGCACCCGCGACCGCCACGTCGGCGTGCCCGCCGAGCAGCGAGGTGAGGGCCTCGCCGCCGCCGTCGAACGGCACGTACTTGAGCTTGGAGGCGTCGGCTCCGGCGGCCTGCACGGCACCGGCGAGACCGACGTGGTCGAGGCTGCCCGGGCCGGATCCGCCGGCGAAGGCCAGCGCCTTGGGCGAGGACTTCACCTTCGCCGCCACGTCCTCGAACGTCTTGTAGGGCGAGCCGGACTTCACCACGTAGGCCAGCGGCTCGCTGTTCAGGCGGGCGATGGGGGTGAAGTCGCGGTACGTCTGGTCGGACTCGCCGGCCAGCGGCACCAGCAGCACGGGCGGGCTGGTGACGAACAGGCGGTGCGGGTCCTTCGGGAACTTCGCCACGTAGGACCAGCCGATCGCGCCGCCCGCGCCCGGCTTGTTGACCACCCGCATCGGGCGGTCGACCAGGCCCGACTCGTCGAGAACGCGGGAGCTGGTACGGGCCAGGGTGTCCCAGCCGCCGCCGGTCGCGGCGGGCGCGATGTACTCCACGGGCTTGCTCGGTTTCCAGTCGCCGCCGGCGGCGGCGGTGTCCTCGCCGCACGAGGTGAGCAGCAGCATGGCCGAAGCGGCGGTGACTGCTGCCACCGGCGCTCTGGTGCCTGAACGGAACACGGGTGCCTCCACGGCGAGCTGGGGGTGTCGGGCGCCTTCGAAGTGAAGGCGCCGCCATGCAAACAGCGCGGAGCGGCCCGATAAAGGGGTGGGCGCGTTGTGCAGCTATTGGCGATAACAAAAGTTTTGGACATAGTGTTCACGGCCGTGGCGAGCCGGCCGGCGGGAGAATGTCGGCGGTGTACCGCACGCCGGCGAAGGGAGGCCCGATGCGTCGTCCCCGCGCGCCCCGGCTGTCCCTCGCGGGGCAGTTCCTCGCCCTCCAGCTGGCGCTGATCGTGGTGGTGCTGATCGTCATCGCCGCCGTGTCCGTCGCCCAGTCCAGCGCCGAGTTCCGCCGCACCGAGGGGCGGCGGCTGCTGAGCGTGGCCGAGACGGTGGCGTCCAACGACGCGGTGCGGGTGGGTCTGGCCGACCCCGAGCAGCAGGGCATCCTCCAGCCCACCGCGGAGAGCGCCCGCAGTGTCTCCGGCGCGTCGTACGTGGTGATCACCGGGGTGGACCGGCGCATCCTGACCGACGCCGATCCGCGGCGCATCGGTGACCGGCTGCCGCTGGGGCCCAGCGGCGTCCTGGCGGGTCGTTCCTGGGTGGGCACCGCCCAGTCCCGCGGCCGGGAAACGCTGGAGGCGCACGTCCCGGTGTTCGGCGAGCGCGGGCGACTGCTGGGCGTGGTCGCCGCAGGTCGGGAGTACCGCGGCTTCGGCGAGCAGATCGCCACCGCCACTCCGCACCTGCTGGTGTACCTGGGCATCGCCAGCGCGCTGGGCGCGATCGGTTCGGTCCTGCTGGCCCGCAGGATCAAACGGCAGACGCTGGGTCTTGAACCGGAGGAGATCACCGCGCTGGTCGAGCACCGGGAGGCGATGCTGCACGGCATCAAGGAGGGCGTGCTCGGCCTGGACAGGCAGGGCCGGGTGACGCTGGCCAACGACACGGCTGTCGACCTGCTGCGCCTGCCGCCCGACCCCGCGGGCCGCACCCTGGCCGAGCTGGGGCTGGAACCGCTGCTGCACGACGTGCTCAGCGGCCGGGTCCAGGGCCGGGACCAGGTGGTCGTCACCGGCGACCGGATGCTGACGCTCAACCGCATGCCGCTGCTCACCGCGTCCGGCACTGCGGGCTCGGTGACCACGATGCGCGACCTCACCGAGCTGGCCGCGCTGCAGAGCGAACTGGACACCACGCGCAGCGCCACCGACACGCTGCGCGCCCAGGCCCACGAGTTCCACAACCAGCTGCACGTCATCGCGGGGCTGGTCGAGCTGGAGGAGTACCCGGAGGCGGCCCGCTACATCCGCGGTATCAGCGGCACGCACGCGCGCCGCACCTCCGAGGTGCAGCAGCGGGTGCACGACGCCTCGCTGGCCGCGCTGCTCATCGCCAAGGGCAGCCTCGCCGCGGAGCAGGGCGCAGCCCTGCGGATCAGTGACGAGGGCGGTCTCGGGCCGGTCGACGAGGCGCTCTCCTCCGACCTGGTGACGGTGGTCGGCAACCTCGTCGACAACGCGCTCGACGCGGTCCGCAACACCGGGCCCGACAGCTGGACGGAGGTCCGCATCACCGAGCGCGGGCCGGACGTGGTGGTCCGGGTGCGGGACTCGGGCCCGGGAGTGGACCCGGAGCTGACCGAGGCGGTCTTCCGGCACGGCTTCACCACCAAGGCGTCCGCTCGGGGGTCGCAGCGCGGCCTCGGGCTCGCCATCACCCGGCTGGTGTGCGCCCGCCGCGGCGGTTCGGTCACCGCCACCGGGGCCGAGTTCACCGCCGTCCTGCCCCGCGTCCCCCGCCCGCCCGCCGCACACCACATTCCCGCGGGCGACCTGTCCGCCGAACCCGTACCCGCCGCGACGGCCCCGGACCGGCCGGTATCGCCTGAGCGGTCCCGCACACCCCGGGAAGGGGGAACGCCATGATCCGCGTACTGGTCGTGGACGACGACTTCATGGTCGCCCGCCTGCACAGCAAGCTCGTCGAGCGGGTGGAGGGCTTCACCGTGGTGGGGGAGGCGCGCAGCGGCGCGGAGGCGCTGAGCGCCGTCCGGGAGCTGCGCCCCGACCTGGTGCTGCTCGACATCTACCTGCCGGACATGAGCGGCCTGGACGTGCTGCGCGAGCTGCGCGGGGCGGCGGCACCGCTGGACGTGGACGCGCTGGTGGTGACGGCGGCCCGCGACGCCGAGACGGTGCGCGGCGCGCTGCGCGGCGGCGCGGTGCACTACATCATCAAGCCCTTCGACGCGCCGGTCCTGCGGGAGCGGCTGGAGCACTACGCTCGGCGCCACCAGGAGCTGGCCAGCATCGCCACTCCCGGGCAGGAGGACGTCGACCGGGTCTTCGGCGCCGCGTCGGCCCCCGGCCGCCCGCAGGCGCCGGGCGAGGGCCCGGGGCCCGCGGCCCTGCCGGTGGCCGCCGTCGCGGGCGGGGCTCCCGCAGCGGCGGTCAGGTTGCCCAAGGGGGTCACCGAGCAGACCGCGGGCCTGGTCCGGCAGACGCTGGCCGGCCACCCCGAGGGTATGTCCGCAACCGAGTGCGCCGCCCTCAGCGGCCTCTCGCGGGTCAGCGCGCGCCGCTACCTGGAGTTCTTCGTGTCCGCCGGTTGGGCCCGGGTGAGCCTGCGCTACGGCAGCACCGGTCGCCCCGAGCGCCGTTACCACTGGGTGTCCGGGTCGGCCTGATCATGCCCGTCCGGGCGCGGCCCGAACGGGCAGACGGGCGGTAAGCGGGCACTCGACGCGAGAGATCGGGCGAGCATCCGGACGGCTGAGACCAGTCCCTGCCCTGTCGTGGCTGCCTTCCCGGCTTTCGAAGACGGGCACAAGCGGGCACGATCAACACAGTGGTGCACCTGGTGACGCTGTTCGAGCGGCTGTACAACTTCCCCCAAGGGCCCGAACGGGCACTTCGCAGAACCGAGCGGGAGGTGCAGCGCCGTGAACGCCGAGGAACGCCAGCGGGAGATCGTCGCCACCGCCCGACGGGCCGGCGCGGTCGACGTGGCAGAGCTCGCAGCTGAGCTCGACGTCGCGAAGGAGACCATCCGCCGCGACCTGCGCCTGCTGGAGGACCACGGACTGGTCCGCCGCACCCACGGCGGGGCCTACCCGGTGGAGAGCGCCGGGTTCGAGACGACGCTCGCCTTCCGCACCACCATGCACGTGCCCGAGAAGCGCCGGATCGCCACCGCGGCCGCCGGACTTCTCGGCGAGGCCGAGACCGTCTTCATCGACGAGGGCTTCACCCCGCAGCTCATCGCCGAGGCCCTGCCCCGGGACCGGCCGCTGACCCTGGTCACCACCTCGCTCGCCACGGCCGGCGCGCTCGCGGAGGAGGAGAAGTACACCGTGCTGCTGCTCGGCGGCCGGGTCCGCGGCGGCACCCTGGCCACCGTCGACCACTGGACGGTCCGCATGCTCGCCGGCTTTGTCATCGACCTCGCGTTCATCGGGGCCAACGGCATCTCCCGCGACTTCGGGCTCACCACCCCGGACCCGGCGGTCAGCGAGGTGAAGGCGCAGGCCGTACGCACCGCACGCCGCCGGATCTTCGTCGGCATGCACACCAAGTTCGCCGCGGTCAGCTTCTGCAAGTTCGCCGAGGTCGGTGACTTCGAGGCGATCGTCACCAGCACCGGTCTGCCGTCCGCCGAGGCACACCGCTACTCCCTGCTGGGTCCGCAGGTCATCCGCGTCTGACCGCCTCCGGCGGCACACCTCCACAAGCCCCACCCTCCACGCCTCCTACGGCGCCCCACGCCGTGCGGCACCGCGGGCCGCGCTGCTCGGCGTGCCCGCGGGCGCAGTCCGCAAGAACTCCTCACGAACCGATCAGGCACAGCACCAAGGAACGGGAGCCCACCATGCGCAGTCAGAGTCGACAGCGAAGCAGAGCAGTCCTGGCCCTCACCGCGGCGAGCGGACTGCTGCTCTCGGGCTGCGCCGGAGCGGGCGGCTCCGGCGACTCCGAGGACGGCACGGTCAACGTCCTGATGGTCAACAACCCGCAGATGGTCGAACTGCAGAAGCTGACCGCGAAGCACTTCACCAAGGACACCGGCGTGAAGGTGAACTTCACCGTCCTGCCGGAGAACGAGGTACGGGACAAGATCAGCCAGGACTTCGCCAACCAGTCAGGCCAGTACGACCTCGCGACCATCAGCAACTACGAGACGCCCATCTACGCCAAGAACGGCTGGCTGCACGAGCTGGACCCGTACCTGTCGGAGGACGAGGAGTACGACGAGGAGGACATCCTCAACCCGATGCGCCTCTCCCTCACCGGTGAGGACGGCAAGGTCTACGCCCAGCCGTTCTACGGCGAGTCGTCGTTCCTGATGTACCGCAAGGACGTGCTGGAGAAGAACGGCCTGACCATGCCCGACCAGCCCACCTGGACGGAGGTCGCCGAGATCGCGGAGAAGACGGACACCGCGGAGAAGGGCATGAAGGGCATCTGCCTGCGCGGCCTGCCCGGTTGGGGCGAGCTGACCGCGCCGCTCACCTCCGTCGTCAACACCTTCGGCGGCACCTGGTTCGACAAGGACTGGAACGCGCAGCTCACCTCGAAGGAGTTCACCCGGGCCACCAGGTTCTACGTGGACCTGGTCCGCGACCACGGTGAGGCGGGCGCGGCCCAGTCCGGCTACGCCGAGTGCCTCAACAACATGACGCAGGGCAAGACCGCCATGTGGTACGACGCCACCGCCGGCGCCGGTTCGCTGGAGGCTGACAACTCGCCCGTCAAGGGCAAGATCGGCTACGTGCCCGCGCCGGTGGAGAAGACCGACAGCTCCGGCTGGCTCTACACCTGGGCCTGGGGCATGCAGAAGGCGTCCAAGAACACCGACAACGCGTGGAAGTTCATGTCCTGGGCCTCCAGCAAGCAGTACGAGGAGCTGGTGGGCGAGGAGATCGGCTGGTCCAACGTGCCCGCCGGCAAGCGCGCCTCGACCTACGAGAACCCCGACTACCAGAAGGCCGCGTCGGCCTTCCACGAGGTGACCTACAAGGCCATCAGCGAGGCCGACCCCCGCAACCCCGGAGTGCAGGAGCGCCCCGCCCCCGGCATCCAGTTCGTCGGCATCCCCGAGTTCACCGACCTGGGCACCAAGGTCTCGCAGGAGATCAGCGCCGCCATCGCCGGACGCCAGTCCGTCGAGGCAGCGCTGAAGAAGTCCCAGAGCCTGGCCGAGAAGGTCGGCAAGGAGTACCAGAAGTAATGAGCACCCCCCTGAAGGCGGCCTCGCCGCCCTCGGCCACCGGAGCGGGGCGGCACGCCGCCCCGCCTCCGGGCAGGCCGAAGAACCTGCGGGCCTGGGCCACCCGGGCCCCGCTGATGCCGGCGCTGGTCTTCCTCATCGTCGTCACCCAGCTGCCGTTCGTGGCGACGCTGGTCATCTCCTTGTTCGAGTGGAACTCGCTCTACCCGGACGCCCGCTCGTTCACCGGGCTCTCCAACTACGGCACGGTCCTCGGCGACGCCCGGTTGCGCGACTCGGTCCTCACCACCGTGGTGCTGACCGTCACCGTCGTCCTGGCCAGCCTGGTGCTCGGGCTCGCTCTGGCGCTGCTGCTGGACCGCAGCTTCCGCGGGCGCGGCCTGGTGCGCACGATGCTGATCGCGCCGTTCCTGGTGGTCCCGGTGGCCGCGGCACTGCTGTGGAAGCACGTCCTGTTCAACCCCGAGTACGGCCTGCTCAACGGCATGCTCAACTGGTTCGGCGGGCTGCTGGGCTTCGAGGACGTCATCCAGCCGGACTGGATTTCCGACATGCCGCTGCTGGCGGTGGAGACGGCGCTGGTGTGGCAGTGGACGCCGTTCATGATGCTGATCCTGCTCGCCGGACTGCAGAGCCGGCCCGCCGAGATGATCGAGGCCGCCCGCATCGACGGCGCCGGCGCCTGGCAGATCTTCCGCTACCTGACGTTGCCGCACCTGCGCCGCTACCTGGAACTGGGCGGTCTGCTCGGCTCGATCTACATCGTCCAGAACTTCGACGCCGTGTTCACCATGACGTCCGGCGGCCTGGGGACCGCCAACCTGCCCTACACCATCTACGAGACCTTCTACCGGGCCCACGAGTACGGCCTGGCGTCGGCGGCCGGTGTGCTCGTCGTCATCGGGTCGATCATCCTGGCCACCTTCGCCCTGCGGGTGGTCTCGTCCCTCTTCAGTGAGGAGGCATCCCGGTGATGAGCGCCGTCCCCGCGATCCCCCCGACGCTGCGCCGCGCCCGCCGCCGCAGCAACGCCCTGGGCCTGCTGGCCTGGGCGGTGGCCATCCTGTTCTTCCTGCCGGTCGCCTGGATGCTGCTGACGTCCTTCCACTCCGAACCGGACGCGGCCACCAACCCGCCGTCCCTGCTCGCCCCGCTGACGCTGGACGGCTACCGGGAGTTCTTCGGCGCGGGCGGCGGCGCGAGCCCCTGGCCGCCGCTGATCAACTCGGTGACCGCCTCGGTGGTCTCCACCCTGCTGGTACTGCTGCTGGCCTTCCCCGCGGCCTACGCCCTGTCGATCCGGCCGGTGGAGAAGTGGAAGGACGTGCTGTTCTTCTTCCTGTCCACCAAGATGCTGCCGGTGGTGGCCGCGCTGCTGCCGATCTACCTGATCGCCGGCAACGCCGGGCTGCTGGACAACATCTGGCTGCTGATCATCCTCTACACCGCGATGAACCTGCCGATCGCCGTGTGGATGATGCAGTCCTTCCTGGCCGAGGTACCCGTCGCGATCATCGAGGCGGCCCAGCTGGACGGCGCCAGGCTGCCGACCATCCTGGGGCGGGTCATCGCCCCCATCTCGGGTCCCGGCATCGCCGCGACCGCGCTGATCTGCTTCATCTTCAGCTGGAACGAGATGCTCTTCGCGCGGGTGCTGACCGGGGTCACCGCACAGACCGCGCCCGTCTTCCTCACCGGCTTCATCACCAGCCAGGGCCTGTTCCTGGCAAAGGTGTGCGCCGCGTCGATCGTCATCTCCCTGCCGGTGCTGGCAGCGGGGTTCGCCGCCCAGGACAAACTCGTCCAGGGCCTGTCGCTTGGAGCAGTCAAGTGAAAGCCGCAGTCATCGAAGCCCCCGGCAAGGTGTCCCTCACCACCGTCCCGGACCCCGCACCGGGGCCGCGCCAGGTGGTGGTGAAGGTGGCTGCGTGCGGGCTGTGCGGTACCGACCTGCACATTCTCCAGGGGGAGTTCGCGCCGACGCTGCCCGTCGTTCCGGGCCACGAGTTCGCCGGCGAGGTGGCGGCCGTCGGCAGCGAGGTGACCGAGCTGGTGGCCGGCGACCGGGTCGCCGTCGACCCGTCGCTGTACTGCTACGAGTGCCGCTACTGCCGCAGCGGCCACAACAACCTCTGCGACCGCTGGGCGGCGATCGGCGTGACCACCGCCGGGGGTGCGGCCGAGTACGCGGTCGCTCCGGTGGCCAACTGCGTCAAGCTGCCCGACCACGTCGGCCTGCAGGACGCGGCGCTGATCGAGCCGCTGTCCTGCGCGGTGCGCGGCTACGACGTGCTGAAGGCCCGGATGGGCGCGCGGGTGCTGATCTACGGCTCGGGCACGATGGGCCTGATGATGCTGGAGCTGGCCAAGCGCACTGGCGCCGCGTCGGTGGACATGCTCGACCTCAACCCCGAGCGGCTGGCCACCGCAAGGACGCTCGGCTGCTCCGCCGCCGCGGCGGGAGCGGACGAGCTGGACCGGCCGCAGGGCTGGGACGTGGTGATCGACGCGACCGGCAACGCCAAGGCCATCCAGGACGGCATCGGCCGGGTCGCCAAGGCCGGAACGTTTCTTCAGTTCGGCGTGTCGGACTACGCGACCACGGCGGTGATCGAGCCGTACAAGATCTACAACCAGGAGATCACCATCACCGGCTCGATGGCCGTGCTGCACAGCTACGAGCGGGCCGCCGACCTCTTCGCCGCCGGTGTCATCGACCCGGGGATCTTCATCAGCGACCGGCACCCGCTGGACGACTACCCCGCCGCGCTGGAGCAGTTCGCCGCGGGCCAGGGCCGCAAGATCGTCGTCGTTCCCTGACCGCCTCCCGGTCGGCCGGCGTCCGCCTCCCTCCCGGTCGCCGGGCGTCCGCGTCCGGCCGGTCCGGCGCCAGCATGCCCGGGGCCGGCTCGGAAGTGGTTCGGCGCGGCGTGGCGTTCAGTGCCGCGTGACTGGTGGGGCGTACTCGCCCACCAGCTCGCGGTGCCACCATGCCCCCGTGGCGCGCCGCTCCCGCCAGGTGGTGAAGCGGTAGCGGTAGAGCAGCGCCCGCACCCGGGCGGGCGGCTCGCCGGGGAACGGGTTGTGCGCCAGCAGGCGCAGGGTGGCGCGGTCGTTCTCCAGCAGCCGCCGCTGGAACGCCGTGAACCACGGCCTGCTGTAGGCCGGGGACAGCGCGGCGAACCACATCATCCAGTCCAGCCGCAGGTGCAGCGGCGCCCACTGCCGGGGCAGCCGCCGCATGTCACCGGGCTTGCCCTTGAACCCGTACTCCGACCAGCGCGTGTGCTCGCCGTCCCCGGCATCGGCGGTGCCCTGCACCACCACCTCGTGCCGCAGCCGAGTCACGCTGCCGAAGGCGCCGTAACTACCGCTCAGATGCAGTGAGTTGTAGGAGCGGTTCATCTGCTGCCGGGCGGAGAGCAGATTGCGCACCGGCCGGTGCGCCAGGGCCACCATGACCGCAGCGCAAGCGAGCACCACCACCGTGAACCAGGCGGGAGCCGGCCCGTGCGCCGGGGCCCGGTACCAGGCGGAGCTGTCCACGGCGGACAGCGCCAGCAGCAGCGTCAGCCAGTTGAGCCAGGCGAAGTTGCCGGACGCCACCAGCCACAACTGCGTGACCACCACCGCGAGTGCCGCCCAGCCCGCCACCGGCTGCGGTGCGAACAGTGCGAACGGCACGACCAGTTGGGTGACGTGGTTGGCCGCCGCCTCCACCCGGTGCACCGGACGGGGGAGCCGGTGGAAGAACCAGCTCAGCGGACCCGGCATGGGCTGGGTCTCGTGATGGAAGTCCAGGCAGGTCAGCCGCCGCCAGCACGGGTCGCCTCGCCACTTGATGAGCCCGGCTCCGAACTCCACCCGGAACAGCAGCCAGCGCATCAGCAGCAGGACCGGCAGCGGCGGCGCCACCTCGGCGTTGCCGAGGAAGACCGCGAGGAAGCCCGCCTCCAGCAGCAGCGCCTCCCAACCGAACCCGTACCAGAGCTGCCCGACGTTGACGATCGACAGGTAGAGCGCCCACAGCACGGCCCACATCGCCATCGAGGCTGCCAGCGGCACCCGGTCCCCGGCTCCCGCCGCCAGCGCCGCGGCCAGCACGGCCCCCGACCAGGCGACGGCGGCGAAGAAGCGGTCGGAGTAGTACACGTGGAAGAGGCTCGGCGCGGCCCGGAACGGCGTGCGGCGCAGGAACTCGGGCACGGGTGTCAGGCCGCGCGCACCGAGAAGCGGACGGAACTGCCGGGCCGCCCCGGCGAACGCGACCAGGTACAGCACGGCCAGGGCCCGCTGGAAGACCAGCCGGCTCAGCCAGTAGTCGGGGGCCGCGAACCACTCCACCCCGCATGCGTACCACCGTCGTGCGTCGCCCGCCGGGACGCGCGGCCCCCGTGTCGCCGGCTCAGCGCTCCAGGACCAGCGCCTGCCCCTGGCCGACACCGATGCACAGCGCGGCCAGCCCCGTGCCGGAACCGGCGTCGGCGAGCTGCCGGGCCACGGCGCCCACCAGCCGGGCGCCGGAAGCACCCAGCGGGTGCCCGACGGCGAGGGCCCCGCCGCGCGGGTTGACCCGGGCCGGGTCCAGCTCGGGCCACTCGGCCAGGCAGCCCAGGACCTGCGCGGCGAACGCCTCGTTCAGCTCGACGGTGTGCAGGTCGCCGAAGCCGCGCCCGGTGCGGGCCAGGACGCGGCGGACCGCCTCCACGGGGCCGAGCCCGAACAACTGCGGCTCGATGCCCGTCACTGCGGACGCTCCGATCCGGGCCAGCGGCTCCCGGCCGCAGGCCCGCAGGCCGTCCTCGTCCGTCAGCAGCAGCGCCGCCGAACCGTCGTTCAGGGGTGAGGAGTTGCCCGCGGTGACGGTGCCCTCCTCGCGGCGGAACACCGGCTTCAGCTTGGCCAGGGCCTCCGCCGTGGTCGTGGCCCGGATCGACTCGTCGCGGGTGAGGTCGGTGCCGTCGACGGGCACCACCTCGTCGTCGTAGTCGCCCCGCTCCCACGCCTGCGCCGCCTTGCGGTGGCTGGCCAGCGCGAAGGCGTCCTGCTCCTCGCGGCTGATCTTGTGCTTGTCGGCGACCTGCTCGGCGCCCTCACCGAGGGAGACCGTCCACTCCGGCCGCATACGCGTGTTGACCAAACGCCAGCCCAGTGTGGTCGAGTGCGTCTCCGGCGCCGCCGCGGGGAAGGCCCGCTCCGGCTTGGGCACCACCCAGGGGGCGCGGCTCATCGACTCCACACCGCCCGCGATGACCACCGAGGCGTCCCCGACGGCGATGGCCCGGGCCGCCTGGACGACGGCCTCCATGCCCGAGGCGCAGAGCCGGTTGACGGTGGCGCCGGGGACCGACACCGGCAAACCGGCCAGCAGCACCGCCATCCGGGCGACGTTGCGGTTCTCCTCACCGGCGCCGTTGGCGTTGCCCAGCACGACGTCGTCGATGCGCTCGGGGTCAAGCGCCGGGCTGCGGTCCACCAGGGCGCGCACCACGTGCGCGGCCAGGTCGTCGGGGCGGACACCGGACAGTGCGCCGCCGTAACGCCCGACCGGGGTGCGGACGGCGTCCACCACGTACACGTCTCGAAGGCGATCGTTGGTCATGCCACCGATCGTGTCAGCAGCCGCCACCCGTTGACCAGACCCGGGAGCCGATCGGCGCGCACCGGCCGGGAGGAGCGGTATTAATCCAACGGGTCGTCCCGTATGGTTAATCTCATGACACTCACCGGCGCCCCCCGCGGGCGTCCCAGGGACAACCGTGCCTACCTGGCGATCCTGTCCGCCGCGGCCGAGCTGGTGGCCGAACGCGGCTACGCGGGCACCTCCATCGGCGCGGTGGCGGTGCGGGCCGGCGTGGGCAAGGACACCGTCTACCGCCGCTGGTCGGCCAAGGCCGAGTTGGTGTACGAGGCGGTCTTCACCGCGACCGAGGCCGCCCCGGTGCCGGACACCGGCAGCCTGAGCGGCGACCTCACCGTCCTGCTGGAGGCACTGGTCCAGGAGTTCTCCACGCCGGCTGCCACCGCTGCGCTCCCCGGTGTGCTGGCCGACTTCGCGGCCGACCCGAACTTGCAGGCCCGTATCCGGTCCGAGTTCCTCGCCCCGGCCAAGGCCGGCCTGGTGGCGGTGTTCGAGCACGCCGTCCGGCGCGGCGAGGCCGACGCCGACCTGCCGGTCGACCTCGTGCTGGACACGCTGGCCGGTGCCGTCTTCTTCCACGTCGGCGTGGTGGGGGAGCGGCCCGGTCCGCAGCTGGCCGACCGGCTGGCGGCCCTCGTGGGCCGCGGAATCGAGACCCGGTGAACGCCTGGTTCCTCGCGGGCGGCATCACCAGTGGCGTGGTCGCCGCCGTCCACGTCGTCGCCGGAGGCCGGGACGTCATCCGGGCCCTGCTGGCCGGCGGCCTCCCGGACGAGCCGCGCCGCGTGCTGCACGCGGTCTGGCACATGGTCACGGCAGATCTTGTGCTCGCCGCCGCCGCCCTGATCTGGCTGTCTCTCGGCGACCACCCGGGCGGCGACGCCGCCGCCTGGCTCCTGGCCGCCCATTTCGCCGCCTACTCGGGCGTCTTCCTCGCCGTGTCCCTGGCAGCCGGCTGGTCGAAGCCGCTGCTGCGCCTGCCGCAGTGGATGCTGCTGCTGCCGGTGGCGGCGCTGGCGGCAGCCGGCGCCCGGTGACGGGCCACCGGGCTCCGACGGGCCGGAACGCGACGGGAGCTGAGGGCCCGTCGGGCCGCATGGCCCCGGCCCGCCGAGGTGTGACGGTTTGCTGACGCCCGGCGCGGCCAGGGCGGCCAGGGGTGCTGCCGGCCATAGCGTGGGCGGCATGCATGTCCTGGTCACCGGCGGTTCCGGTTTCATCGGCTCGCACATCGTTCCCGCGCTGCACGCGGCAGGCCACGAGGTCACGGTGCTCGACACCGCGGCCGAGCCCGGTCCGCACGCCCTGCGTGCCGACGTCCGCGACGGCGACGCGGTGCTCCGCGCGCTCGACGGAGTCGACGCCGTCTGCCACCAGGCGGCGAAGGTCGGCCTCGGCAAGGGCTTTCAGGACGCGTCCGACTACGTAGGTGTCAACGACCTCGGCACGGCCGTGCTGCTGGAGCAGATGGCCGCCGCCGGCGTGCGGCGGCTCGCCCTGGCAGGCTCGATGGTCGTCTACGGCGAGGGCCGGTACCTGTGCCCGGAGCACGGCGTGGTGCGTCCCGGGCCGCGGGCCCGCGCGTCCCTCGACGCGGGCCGCTTCGAACCGCCCTGCCCGCTGTGCGGAGCCGACCTCGCCCCCGGCCTGGTCGGGGAGGACGCCCCGGTCGACCCGCGCAACGTCTACGCAACCACCAAGCTCGCCCAGGAGCACCTGGCCGCCTCCTGGGCCCGCGCCACGGGCGGCCGGGCGGTGAGCCTGCGCTACCACAACGTGTACGGCGACGGCATGCCACGGGACACGCCCTACGCCGGTGTGGCCTCGTTCTTCCGCTCCGCGCTGGAGGCCGGCCGGCCCCCGCAGGTCTTCGAGGACGGCGGGCAGCGCCGCGACTTCGTGCACGTCTCCGACGTGGCCGCGGCCAACGTGGCGGCGCTGGAGTCGCTGGACGGGCGCCCCGACGGTGAACTGCGCGCCCTGAACACCGGCAGCGGCGAGCCGCACACCGTCGGCGAGATGGCCTCCGCGCTCGCCGCGGCCTTCGGCGGCCCGCAGCCGCAGGTCACCGGCGAGTACCGGCTCGGGGACGTCCGGCACATCACGGCCTCCTCCGAACGGCTGCGGCAGGAGCTGGGCTGGCGGCCCGCGGTCGGCTTCAGTGAGGGGATGGCGCGCTTCGCCAAGGCGCCGCTTGCACCCGTGCCCGAGCCGGGAGCGTGACCTCGAAACGGCAGCCGCCCGGCACGTTCCGCACCGAGGCGCGGCCCGAGTGCGCCTCCACGATGCCCCGGACGATGGCCAGCCCGAGGCCCGCGCCGGACGGCGGGGTGCGGGCGTCGTCGCCGCTCCAGCCGGTGTCGAACACCCGCGGCAGGGCCTCTGCGGCGATGCCGCCGCAGCCGTCCGTCACCGACAGCACCACGGCGTCCTCGTGCCTGCGCGCGGCGACCGCCACCGTGCCGTCCGCCGGGGTGCGGTGGATGGCGTTGACCAGCAGGTTCGCCAGCACCCTGGTCATCTCCCGGCTGTCCACCTCGATGGGCACCGGCTCGACGCCGTCGTCGGCGAGCCGGACGCCGCGCTCGGCGGCGAGCGGCCAGGCGCCGGCGATCGCGTCGCTGATCAGGTCGTAGACGGACATGCGGGTGGGGGAGAGCGTGAGTGAGCCCGCCTGGATGCGGGAGAGTTCGAACAGGTCGCCGACCATGCCGCTCAGCCGCTCCACGTCGCTGCGGATCTGCCGGTGGTACCGGGCCGGGTCGGGGGCCACGCCGTCCTCCAGCGCCTCCGCCATGGCCCGTAGTCCGGCCAGCGGGGAACGCAGGTCGTGCGAGATCCACGCGACCAGTTCCCGCCGGGACGCCTCCAGCGCCGCCTCGCGCTCCCGGGCGGTGGCGAGTCGGGCCCCGGCCTCGGTGAGCGAGCGGGCGAGCGAGGCCAGCTCGGCCGGCATCGCCACCGCGGGTGCGGTGAAGCCGGCGCCCGCGCCCAGGGCCCGTGCGGAGCGCTCCAGCGCGCGGTGACCTGCCGTCACCCAGCGCCCGAGCAGCAGCGCCGTTGCGGTGGCGGCGACGGCCGCCACCGCCAGGACCGTGGTGACGACGCCGAGGTCGTGCTTGTTGAGGAACATCGCCCAGCACACCGAGAGTGTGCCGGCGAGCATCGCGGCGACGCCGACCCCGGTGAGCACCGTCAGTGACACGGCCACCGAGCGGCGGCGCAGGGCGCGCAGGGCGAGCGCGCCGAGCACGCCGGCCGCGGTCGCGCCGAACCCCGCGTACAGCGCGATGAGCAGCAGGTCGTTCAAGGCAGGTCCTCTCCCTCGGCGGCGCCGGTGTCCGCTGTGCCTCCTGAGCCGTCGAAGCGGTATCCGACGCCCCAGACGGTGGTGATCAGCACCGGTCGGGCCGGGTCCCGTTCGACCTTGTGCCGCAGCCGGCGCACGTGCACCGTGACGGTCGACAGGTCGCCGAAGTCCCAGCCCCAGACGGCCGACATCAGCTCCTCCCGGGTGAACGCCCTTCCCGGATGGCGCAGGAAGTGCGCGAGCAGGTCGAACTCCCGCACGGTCAGCGCCAGTCGGCCGCCGGGACCGGTGGCGGTGCGCGCGGCCGGGTCCACCACCAGGCCGCCGCCGCGCAGCCGCGGCCCGGCGGCGGGCGGGGCGCCCGTCCGGCGCAGCACCGACTCCACCCGCAGTACCAGTTCCCGGGGGCTGAAGGGTTTGGTCACGTAGTCGTCGGCGCCCACCTCCAGCCCGGTGATGCGGTCCTCCTCGGCACCCCGCGCGGTGAGCATCACCACCGGCACCGGGCCGGCCGCCCGCAGCCGGCGGCACACCTGGAGTCCGTCCAGGCCGGGCAGCATCAGGTCCAGCACGACCAGGTCGGGAGGCGAGGCCTGGGCGCGGGTGAGCGCGGCGGGTCCGTCGTCGGCGTGGTCCACGGTGAACCCCGCCCGTTCGAGGTAGCCGGCGACGACCTCGCGCACGGTCGGGTCGTCGTCGACCACCAGGACGCGCCGGGGTGCGGGCGGCTCAGTCATGCGCCGAGTCTTGCATCCGCCACGCCGCAGACGACCGGAAGAGTGCCGCCAGACGGTGATGTCCGCGTTTCGTAAGGGAAGGCGATCCCTTATGCGGCGTATGTCCTCGTAGGGTGAAAGAGATGAACTCGATGCCAACGTTGCAAGGGAATCTGGTGCTCCCCTGCCTGGACGAGGCCGGGGCCCTGCCCTGGGTCCTCGGCCGGGTCCCGGAGGGCTGGCACCCCATCGTCGTGGACAACGGCTCCACCGACGGCTCGGCCGCCCTGGCCCGGGAACTGGGCGCGACCGTGGTGCTCGAACCACGCCGCGGTTTCGGCGCCGCGTGCCATGCGGGGCTGGAGGCGGCCGACGCCGAACTGGTCGCCTTCTGCGACTGCGACGGCTCGCTCGACCCCGCCGGGCTGCCGGAGGTCGCCGCCCCGGTCGCGGCGGGGCGGGCGGACCTGGTGCTGGCGCGCCGCCGCCCGGTCGGGCGGGGGGCTTGGCCGCTGCACGCCAGGGCCGGCAACTACGCGCTGTCCCACATGGTCCGCAGGCGCACCGGTGTGCGGCTGCACGACCTGGGGCCGCTGCGGGTCGCCCGCCGGGCGGCCCTGCTCAGCCTGGGTTTGACCGATCGTCGCAGCGGCTACCCGCTGGAGATGGTCGTACGGGCCGCGGACGCGGGCTGGCGCATCCATGAGACCTCCGTCGGCTACCACCCCCGCACCGGGCGTTCCAAGGTGACGGGAACCTGGCGCGGAACCGCCCAGGCCGTCCGCGACATGCGAGGAGTGCTGCGGTGAGATCAGGGCGAGGCACGACCGTGCTGGTCATCGCCAAGGAACCGGTACCCGGCCGGGTCAAGACGCGGCTCACCCCGCCGTTCACCCCGCAGGAGGCGGCACGGCTGGCGGAGGCGGCGCTGACGGACACGCTGGAGACGGTAGCCGCGCTGCCCGCCGCCCGCCGGGTGCTGGTGCTGGAGGGGCGGCCGGGACCGTGGCTGCCCGTCGGCTTCGACGTGGTGCCGCAGGCCGCGGGCGGCCTGGACGAGCGGATCGCCGCCGCCTTCGCCGGGTGTGACGGCCCGGCGCTGCTGGTGGGCATGGACACCCCCCAGCTCAGCGCCGCACTGCTCGCGCCGCTGTGCGCGCCGGACGCCTGGTCGGCCGCTGACGCCTGCTTCGGGCCGGCCGCCGACGGCGGATTCTGGGCGCTCGGCCTGGCCGACCCCGACCCCGCCCTGGTCCTGGGCGTGCCGATGTCCAGCGACCGCACCGGTGCCGTGCAGCGCAAGCGCCTCACCGACGCCGGCCTGCGCGTCCGCGACCTGCCCGAGCTGCGGGACGTGGACACGGCCGCCGACGCCGCCGAGGTCGCCGCCGCCACATCGGGGCACTTCGCCGCCGCCCACGCCCGCACCCGGCGGACGGAGGTCGCATGACCACCACGTCTCCGCCGCCCGACGCCGACCGCATCGCCTGGCACACCGACCCGTACGCCGACGCCCTGCGCACCGGCCGCGGCCCGTTGTTCCTGCGCCGCACCGACGGCTGGTTGCTGCCGCTGGAGGTCGAGCGCTGGTGCGCCGGCGCGGACGCCGCGGACATGACCGTGCTGGGACGCTGCACCGGCGCGGTGCTCGACATCGGCTGCGGGCCCGGCAGGCTGGTCGCTGCGCTCGCCCGCCACGGGCATCCGGCGCTGGGCATCGACACCGCGCCTGCCGCGGTGCGGCGCACCCGCCGGCTGGGCGGCGCGGCGCTGTGCCGCTCGGTCTTCGAGCCGCTGCCCGGCGAGGGGCGCTGGGACAGCGCGCTGCTGCTCGACGGCAACGTGGGCATCGGCGGCGATCCGGACCTGCTGCTGGCCCGCGTCGCGGAGCTGCTGGGGCCGAAGGGCGTGCTGCTGGTGGAGGCGGCGCCGGCGGAGGTGGAGGAGTGCGTCGAGGTGAGCCTCGACGACGGCAACGGCGGGAGCGGCCCGACCTTCCGATGGGCGCGGATCGGCGCGGAGGCCCTGCGCAACCGGGCGAAGGCCGCCGGCTGGCAGGTCGTGGAGGAGTGGTCCGCCTACGGGCGGCCCTTTCTGAGCCTGCGGCCGAGCTGCTCGGCCCAAGGCACCAGGAGCGCCACGGCCGCCGTCGCCGCGAGCAGCAGCGCCCAGTTGCGCGGGTAGTCCAGCGGCAGCAGCGAGGGGTTCGCGGACGCCGGCCGCAGCAGGACCGGCGCCGCGACCAGCGTGAGCACACCCGCGGTGACCAGCGCCGCCCGCCACAGCCGGTGCCGCCGAGGTGAACCGGGCAGGCGCGCCAGCGCCCAGCCGGCGGCCAGCACCAGCGGCACCAGCACGAAGTCGTGCAGTGTCACCGCCCCCGCCAGCCACAGCGCGACCTGCACGCCCGTACCCGGCCGGGAGTCCGCCAGCAGCAGCCACACCCCCACGCCCATCAGCACGCAGCCGACCGCTCCCAGGCCGATCCGTACGCCCCGCGCCGCGCTCATGCCAGCACCTCCAGCCGGGTCACCCATTTGGTCTGCAGCACTCCGGGGCGGTTCGCCGAGATGATGCGCGCCGGATATCCGTGGTCGGGGTTGAGCACCTCGCCGTTGACCCGCAGCGCCAGCAGGGTCAGTGGGTCACGGGCGTGCCGCGGGCCGACCACCGAGGTGCGGAACGCACCGCCGCGTTGCAGCGACACCACCCGCACGGCCGCTCCCGGCGGGGCGCCGGCCCGTTCCAGCAGTTCGCTCAGGCGCACCCCGTCCCACCGGGCGTCGGCGCTCCAGCCCTCGACGCAGGTGATCGGCAGATCGCTGCGGTGCTGCGGCATGCCGCCCAGCTCCGCCAGGGTGAGCGTGTACGGGCGGGGGCCGGCGACCTCCAGTCGCCAGTTACGCAGTACCTCGGGCGTGACACGGGCGGCAGCCGCCGTGCGGTTCACCGGCAGTCCCTGCGAGCCGTGGTCGGGGTGGCGGGGGGCGAGCAGGTTGAGCGGACGCAGCAGCGGCAGTGTCTGGCCCGCGGTGACCAGGGTGACGGCGCCGGTGGCGGCGGCGACGCCCAGCAGCAGCGCGCGCCGGTCGGGTCCGTCCGGGTCGGTGCGGTCCCGCCGCCAGTGTGCGGTGATGCGCGGCGCCTGCACCGCCAGGTGCAGCAGCAGCGCACCGACCAGCACCCAGGCCAGTGCCCAGTGCACCTGCCGGAAGGAGAACGGCCACACGTACCACTGGGCGATGTTGAGCAGGCCGAGGAAGAGCTCCAGTAGTGCGGCGGCGACCAGGACCGCCACGGACAGCCGTTCCAGCGCGTGCCGCACGGACCGCACCGGCGGCTTCTGGAAGAGCCGCGGGTAGACCGTCCACAGTTTCGCCAGCAGCAGCGGGACGGCGGCGATACCGGCGGCCACGTGCAGGCCCTGGGTGAGGCGGTAGCCCCACACCGGGCGGGTCGGCAGGCGGCCCAGCAGCCAGGCGGGCGGTTCCTGGAGCAGGTGGCTGATGACGCCGGTGACGAAGCACACCAGGATCGCCACCCCGAGCCAGCGCCCCACGGCGGTCGCCGTACGGGCGTCGTGCAGTCGCCCGCGGAACGCGACCAGGCCGCTCACCATCCCGTCACCAGCAGGTGGTTGACGGTGAGGGCGACGGCCGCCTGGGCACCGAGCCACCAGCGGTGGTCGCGGACCGGCAGCAGTGCGGCGGCCGGCAGCAGCCAGATCGCGAACGGCAGCCAGATCCGTTCCGTCTCCGCCTTGCTCATCCCGGACAGGTTGGCGACGAGCATGGCGAGCAGTCCGCCTGCCACCAGCAGAACGAGGCCGCTGCGGCGGACCTCCCGCCCGGCGGCCCGGCGCAGCCCGGCGACGGTGGCCAGGCCGACCACCACGACCTGCGCGGCCAGGTTGGCCCAGACGTAGTAGGCGTAGGGGCGGACGCCGGCCGCGCCCTGGTAGTAGCGCTCGACAAGAGTGGTGTAGCCCTCGTACCACCAGAAGCCGGCGACGGTGAACGCCACCACCCACGGCAGCGCGCCCAGCACCACCCAGGGCACGGGACGCCAGGTGCGGGCCGCGACGAGCACGGCGACGGCGACGACGGCCAGCAGGCCCAGCCCGTACGACAGGTACATGGTCCAGCCGAACAGCACACCCGACCCCAGGCCCGCCAGCCACGGCAGTCGGGCCCGCCGGGTGGCGGCCAGAGCCAGCAGCGCCACCGCCCAGGCGCTCACGCCCGCGAAGTAGCCGTCCGCCGACACCCCGATCCACACCGCCGCCGGTGCCAGGACCAGGAAGGGCGCGGCCACCCGCGCGGTGTGCTCGTCGGCGAGCGCACGGACCGCCACCAGGACGGCCGTCGCCGCGGACGCGCCCACGGTGACGCACAGCACGGCCGCCCAGGCGCCGCCGCCGAGCCCGATCCGGTCCAGGCCCACGAACGTCAGCAGCGCGCCCGGCGGGTGGCCCGCCACGTGCGCCGGCCAGTTGTCGGGGGCGTCCATCAGGATGCGGCCGCTGAACTCGCGCAGCGTGGCGCCCACGTCCTGCACCTCGGGCACCGACTGGAGGTACTCGTACTTGGTGGTGAGCCGGCGGGTCACGCCGCGGTACCAGCCGTCGATGAGCGCGAGCGACCAGATCCAGGCCGCCGACACGCCCCACGACGCCCACAGCAGCCGCCGCCAGCCCAGCCGCCGGGCGGCGGTCGGGCCGTACACCACCACCAGGGCGGCGACCACGAGGGCCGCGGGAGTTCCGGGGCCGACGTGCGGCTCCCAGTAGGCGTAGAGCGGTGGCCAGCGCAGTCGCAGGGTGCCGTCCCGGTTCTCCAGGTGGTGGCCCACGGCGGCGGCCACGGCGAACAGCGCCACCGCCGCCCCGGCGGCGTACATATCCTTGCGACGGAAGAGGGAGGTGCTCACCCGGCCCACGGTAGGTGGGAGGGCACCCCGCAACGGTGGAGGCGCGGCAGCCGTCACCGTCCTGTCAGATCCTGCCGCGAGACCGGAGGGCCCGACCCGATGCCGTTGATGGACATGCCGCTGGAGCAACTGCGGGAGTACCGCCCGGAGATAGCGGAGCCGGCCGACTTCGACGAGTTCTGGGGCGGCACACTTGCCGCCGCCCGGCAGGCGGGCGACCCGGCCGAGTACCGCCCGGTGGAGACCCGGCTGCGCTCCACCGAGGTGTACGACGTGCGGTTCCCCGGCTGGGACGGCCAGCCGGTCGCGGGGTGGCTGCTGCTGCCGCGCGGAGCGTCCGGGCCGCTGCCCGCGGTGGTGTCGTACATCGGCTACAGCGGCGGCCGGGGCCTGCCGGTCGAGCACCTGATGTGGGCCGCGGCCGGGTACGCCGAACTGGTCGTCGACAGCCGGGGCCAGGGCCACGTCACGCCCGACCCCGACCCGGTGCCTTCCCCGCAGTACGTGCGGGGCTTCATGACACGCGGCATCGAGGACCCGGCCGACCACTACTACCGGCGTCTGATGACCGACTGCGTGCGCGCGGTCGACGCGCTGCGCGCCCATCCGGCGGTGGACGCGGACCGGATCGTGGTGAGCGGCGCGAGCCAGGGCGGGGGCCTAGCCCTGGCCACCGCGGGGCTGTGCGGTGACGCGGTCGCGGCGGCACTGGTCGACGTGCCCTTCCTGTGCCACTTCCGGCGCGGCGCCGACACCGCCGGCGCCGGGCCGTACCCGGAGCTGGTGCAGTACCTGGGATACCACCAGCGGGTGGCGCCCGAACGGGTCTTCGGCACGCTCAACTACTTCGACGGGCTGCACTTCGCCCCGCGGGCCACCGCGCCGGCCCTGTTCAGCGTCGGGCTGATGGACCCGGTCTGCCCGCCGTCCACGGTGTTCGCCGCGTACAACCGCTACGCCGCGGCGGACCGGGAGATGGCCGTGTGGGAGTTCGGCGACCACGCGGGCGGCCTCGCGTCGCAGTCGGAGAGGCAGCTGCACTGGCTCGCGGCCCGCGGCCTGGGCGGCGCCGACCACACCTGACGTCCGCTGCTGACGGCCGCACCTGAGGCCGCTGCCGAAACCGCTCCCGGCGGGCCGTCAGGGGCTGCCGCTGAGCAGTGTGGTGACGGCGTCCGAGGCCCGCCGGGCGGCGGCCTCGGGGTCCTGCCCGGTGAGCACGGCCGTCTGGTAGTCCTTGATCGGGTTGGCCGCCTCCAGCGCCGCCCAGGAGGGCGAGTTGGGGGTGGCGAACCCGTTCTTGGCGCCCTTGGCCATGGCGGTGGCGCCAGGGTCGCCGTCCAGGGCGTCGGTGAGAGTCGTCTTGTTGGGCACGTAGCTCATCGAGGAGGCGATCTGCCGCTGCCACTTGTCCCCGGTGAGCAGCTTGATGAAGGCGTAGCCCTCCTCCGGGTGGGCGGATCGCTCCGGCTGGATCAGAACCGAGCCGCCGGTGAACACCGCGCCCGGCTTGCCGGACTTCTCGCCGGGGATGGGGAAGTAGCCGAGGCGCCCGGCCAGCGCGGGGTTGGCCTCCTCGATCAGCTTGGCGTGCCCGGGAACCGCGATGAGCTGTGCGACCTCCTGCTCGGCGAAGACCTCGTTCTGGTCGGGCTTGGCCTCGTCGGAGTCGGTGGGCCCGTCGCCGTAGGACTGGAGTTCCCGGTACAGCTCCATGCCGCGCATCGCCTCGGGTGTGTCCAGCGCGCCCCGCCACTGCCCGCTCTGCTCCACGGCCAGGTCGCCGCCCTCGTCCCAGACGAAGCCCGACAGCACGTACCAGTTCTGCCCCGGCAGGTAGATGCCCTGCTGGCCGGGCTGGTTGAGCTGCTCGCTGGCGCGGAACCACTCCTCGCGGGTGGCGGGCGGCTTGGTGATGCCGGCCCGTTCGAAGAGGTCCTTGCGGTAGATGACCACGCGGTTCGCGGCGTAGTAGGGGATGCCGAACTGGTACCCGTCGATCTTGCCGGGCTCCTCCAGGCCGGGGATCCAGTCGTCGCCGCCCAGGTCGGCCACCTTCAGCGTGAGGTTCTCCACGCCGCCGCTCGCCACGTACTGGGCGACCTGGGTGTTGCCGACCTCGATGACGTCGGGCGCCTTGTCGGCGGCGAGCGCGGCGGTGACCTTGTCGCCGATGCCGCCCCACTCGTGGACCGTGACCTCCACCCGCACCCCGGGATTGCGGTTCTCGTAGTCGCGGACGAAGTCCTCGACCAGCTCTTCGCTGAGGCTGTGCTGCATCAGCCACACGTCGAGCGTGGTGTCCTCCGCGGGGCTGTTCGGTCCGGTTCCGCAGGCCGACGCCACGAGTGCCGCGGTGACGGCGAGTGCGACGGTTCTTCCGCGGGTGCGGCTGAGCATGGCTCTCCCCAGAGACGTGCTGTTCAGCTTCGAACAGCTGGCTGAAAGTGGGGGGAGACCATGATTGGCATAGACCAATGGGCCGGTCAAGGGGTTGCCCGGCGGTAACCGGCCGTCGCCGAAGCGGCCGAACCTCGACCGTGCCCAGCCGGCCCGTCCCCGACCGTCCGGCGTGCCGGGGCTGGGGAATCAGGGCGGGCCGCAGTTGTTGACCTGGGTATGAAGGCACTCAGCGGCATCCGGTGGTCCGTGCTCGACCGCTCGCCCGTCCGGCAGGGCGAGCGGCCCGGCGGCGCACTGCGCGGCACGGTGCGCTTCGCCCGGGAGGCCGAGGCGCTGGGCTACCACCGCTTCTGGGTGGCCGAGCACCACGGGGTGCCCGGCATCGCCGGGGCCGCTCCCACCGTGCTGGCGGCGGCGGTCGCCGCGGCCACCACACGCATCCGGGTCGGCACCGGCGGAGTGATGCTGCCCAACCACGTGCCGCTGGTCGTCGCCGAGCAGTTCGGCGTGCTGGAGGCCCTGCACCCCGGCAGGATCGACGCGGGCGTCGGCCGGTCGGTGGGATTCACCGAGGAGGTGCGCCGCGCGCTGGGCGCGGACCGGGACGCCGCCGCCGACTTCGGCGAGCGCGTCGACGAACTGCTCGCCCACCTCGACGGGCATGCGGCGCTCCCACCGCTGCCGTCGGCCCGGCCCGCCGACGGGCCCCTGCCGGTCTTCGTCCTGGCCACCGGCGCGGGCGCCGACCTCGCCGCGCGGCGAGGACTGCCCCTGGTGATCGGCTCCGGGCGCGACCCGGACACCCTGGCGGCCGCGGTCGACCGCTACCGCGCCGGCTTCCGTCCCTCCCCGCGGGCCGCCGCGCCGTACGTGGTGGTGGCGGTGAACGCAGCCGTGGCGGCCACCGGTGAGGAGGCGGAGCTGCGGCAGCTGCCCGAGGCGTGGTCGGTCGCGAGGTCACGCACCACCGGCGCGTTCGCCCCGCTGCTGCCGCCCGCCGGGGTTCCTCTCGCGTCGGCCACCGCACGCGAACTCCGCCACCTCGAGCAGGCTCGCGCCGCACAGCTGAACGGCAACGCGGAGCAGGTCGGCGGGCGGCTCGCGGCGCTGGCCGGCCGGACCGGGGCGGACGAGTTCCTGCTCACCTTCGCCACCCACGATCCGGACGACCGGCTCGACTCCTACCGCCGGCTGGCCTCGCTCGCCGGGCTCTCGGGCGCCACCACGCCACGCGCCATGCCCAGTTCGACGAGGTCCTGAGGACGGATGCGCAACTGGTCGGCCGTCGGGCGCACCTGGTCGGGGCCGCGTTTGAGGATGGCCGCGGCCAGCTCGGGAGCGATCACTGAGAAGTAACTGTCCGGCGCCACCCAGGTGTTGCCCGGCGCGGCCAGTGCCAGCGCCCCGCCCGAGCCGCCCTCGCCCACCACCAGGGTGGTGACCGGGACGGGCGACTCGGCGACGGCGGCGAAGCACTCGGCGAGCGCGCCCCCGGCGCCGGAGCGTTCCGCCTCGGCGTCGTTGGCCGCCCCCGGGGTGTCGACCAGGGTCAGCACGGGGAAGCCCAGCCGTCCCGCGAGCCGGATCAGCCGGGCCGCCGTGCGGAACCCGGCGGGTCGGGTCGCCGTCCCGCACTGCGCGGCGAACGCCACAGTCCGTCCGTTGTGCAGCCCGAAGCCGCAGCGCATGCCCGGGTCGACGCCGCTGCTGCGGTCACCGCTGATCTCCGCCCGCGTCCCGAAGAACGCGTCCAGGTAGCTCTCCGCCCTGGGTCGCCGCGGATCGCGGGCCCGCGTCACCGCCTCCCAGCCCGTGCCGGGCAGGCCGCCCGTGCCGAGCGCGCCCGGCGGGTCGACCGCTGCCGCACGCTCCCCGCCCCCGCGCGGCGTGAGCAGCCGCAGCCAGCCGGCGAGGGCTGCGGGCAGTTCCTCCGCGGTGAGCACGCCGTCGACGTGCCCGGCCGCGAGCTGGCCCTCCGCCGAGTAGGCGAGCGGGTCGGCGTCCGCCGGCCTGACCCGTGAACCGGCGAAGCCGATCTGGGCGCGGGGGAGGGCGAGCAGCAGATCCGCCCCGGCACCCAGCGTGGCCCAGCCGCCGCCGGTGGACGGGTCGCGCAGTACCGCGACCTGCGCCAGCCCGGCGGCCCGAGTCAGAGCGGACTGCCGTGCGATGCGCTGGAGTTGGGTGAGGGCGACGATGCCCTCCTGCATACGGCTGCCGCCGGTGGCGATCAGCGACACCACCGGCACGCCCAGCTCCCTGGCACGCACGTGCGCCGCCTCCAGCCGATCCCCGGTGCGCGATCCCAGCGAGCCGCCGAGAAAGCCGAACTCGAAGGAGACCAGCACGGCACGGGTGCCGCCGATGGTGGCCGTCCCGCACACCACCGACTCGTCCTCACCGGTGCGTTCGGCCGCCCGGTCCCGGGCGACGTCGTAGCCCTCCCAGCCCAGCGGGCCGTTCACCGGCTGCCCGGCCTGGGGGACGGGGAGTTCGGTGAAGTCGCCGGTCAGGGAGGCGACGGCCGCACGGGCGGAACCGGGTGCGCCCGCACCGCTCACCGCAGTTCCTTCTTGAGGACCTTGCCCATGTCGTTGCGGGGCAGCCGCTCGACGAACCGCACTTCGCGCGGGCGCTTGTACGCGGCCAACCTGCGGGTGACGAGTTCGGCCAGCTCCGCCTCGTCCGGGCGCTGCTCACCCTCGGGCACCACCCAGGCCACCACCCGTTCGCCCAGGTCCGGGTCGGGTGCACCGGTCACCGCGACCTCCCGCACACCGTGGTGCTCCAGTAGTACGTTCTCGATCTCACCGGCGCCGATGCGGTATCCGCCGGACTTGATGAGGTCGGTCGAGCGGCGGCCCACGATGCGGTAGAAGCCGTCCGCGTCCTTCGTCGCCATGTCGCCGGTGCGGAACCAGCCTCCGGCGAACGCCTCCGCGGTGGCGTCGGGACGGCCGAGGTACTCGGTGAACAGGTTGGGGCCGCGGACCTGGATCTCGCCGACCGTCTCGCCGTCGTCGGCGGTCACCCGTTCGCCGTCGTCGTCGACCAACCGCACGTCGACGCTGGGCAGCGGCACACCGACGGTGCCCGGCTTGTACGGGCCGTCGAGGCGCACACTGGTGCTCATCAGGGTCTCCGTCATGCCGTAGCGCTCGATCACCCGCTGGCCGGTGGCCTGGGTCAGCGCCTCGTGGTCACGCAGCGGCAGTGCCGCCGACCCGGAGACCAGCAGCCGGGCGCCGCTGAGCGCCCGGCTGAGTACCGGGTCGCCTGGGGCCTGCTCGGCCAGCCGGTGGTACATCGTCGGCACGCCGAAGAACATGGTGCCCTCGGGCAGGGAATGGCTCACCGCGTCCGGGGTGAAGCGCACCAGGTGGTGCAGCGTGCCCGAGCGGCGCAGCGGGCCGAGCAGCCCGAGCACGAGGCCGTGCACGTGGAACAGCGGAAGCGCGTGCACCAGGACGTCCCGGTCGGTCCACTGCCAGGCGTCGGCGACGTCGTCGAGCGTGGCCGCGAGCGCACGTCGGGACAGCACCACGCCCTTGGGCGCGCCGGTGGTCCCCGAGGTGTAGACGATCAGGGCGGGCATCGAGTCGGCGCCCGACTCCGGGTGCCCGAGTGCCGGTTCGTCCGGATCGGGGGTCAGGTCGACGTCGATGCGGGGAAGTCCGGCGAGCGGGGTGGGCAACTCCTCGTCTGCCGCCACCAGGATCGCGTCGGGCGCGCAGTCGGCCACGATGTGGGCCAGTTCCGCTTCTCCCGACCCCGGGTTGACGGGCACCGCCGGTACGCCCGCCAGCAGTGCGGCGACGACGGCGACGGCGGTCTCGCAGCGCGGTGCGGCCCAGACGGCCACGCGGTTCCGGGTGACGATCCGCGCGCCGAGCGGCCGGGCGGCGGCGGCGAGCTCGCTGTAGCTCAGCTCGACGTCACCGAAACGCACGGCGGTCTTCGCCGGCTCGTTCTCCAGTGCGGGGATGAGAGGTGACACCCGTGCTCCTTCGCTGGTGGTCGTTGGCTTCACGATCTCATCACCGGGCCGCGCGGGGACAGCACGGGGGAGCGACGGTTGCGGGTGCGTCGGTATGTAAGGAAACCTTCCTAACCTCTTGACGCCGGTAGTAAAGAACCCTAACTTTCGGGCCAGTGCCAGGCCGGTGCTGTTGGTGGCCGGATGTCATGTATCTGCCAAACACGCACCCCACACCCCCCACTTCTGGAGTGACGCAACGTGCATCAACCTCCCCTGCGCCGCACCAGGCTGCCGCTCGCGGCGGTCGTGGCGGCGTTCCTGCTCGCCGTCGTCCTCGCCGTCCAGGCGCACCTCCCGGCGGGCGCGGTTGCCGCCTCGGGCCAGCAGCCCGCCGCGCGGTCGCCGATCGCCGCCAACGGCCAGCTCAAGGTCTGCGGCACCCGGCTCTGCAACGCGGCGGGCCGGCCGGTGCAGCTGCGCGGCATGTCCACCCACGGCACCCAGTGGTACGCCCAATGCGTCACCAACGCGTCGCTGGACACCCTGGCCTACGACTGGGGAGCCGACGTGCTGCGGGTCTCGACCTACGTGCAGGAAGGCGGCTACGCCACCAACCCCCGGCACTTCACCGACCTGGCGAGCCGCATCATCGACCAGGCGACGGCCCGAGGCATGTACGTGATCGTCGACTGGCACATGCTCAGCCCGGGCGACCCGAACGCCAACTTCGACCGCGCCCGCCAGTTCTTCGCCGACATCACCCGGCGGCACGGGCACCAGAGCAACCTGCTCTACGAGATCGCCAACGAGCCCAGCGGAGTCGGCTGGAACACGATCAGGTCGTACGCCGAGCGGCTCATCCCCCTCATCCGGGCACAGGACCCCGAGACCCCGATCCTGGTCGGCACCCGTGCCTGGTCCTCCTTCGGAGTCTCCGAGGGGGCGAACGAGCAGGAGGTGGTGGCCAGTCCGGTACGCGCCTCCAACATCATGTACACCTTCCACTTCTACGCCGCCTCGCACCGGGAGGCCTACCTCAGCGCGCTCGACCGCGCCTCCGACCGGCTCCCGGTGTTCGTCACCGAGTTCGGCACCCAGGACCACAGCGGTGACGGAGGCAACGACTTCGCCATGGCCCAGCGGTTCGTCGACCTGATGAACCGCAAGCAGATCTCCTGGGTCAACTGGAACTTCTCAGACGACCACCGCTCGGGAGCCGTCTTCCGGCAGGGCACCTGCGCGGGGGACCGCTTCGGCGGCACCGGCGTGCTGAAGGAGGCAGGCGTCTGGGTCAGGGCCCGGATCTGACGCGGCGAGCCGACCGTCAGCCGCCCGTGGCCTGCGGGAAGAGCGTGTGGAACGCCTCCACCGACTCCGTGAGCCCACGGGCGTAGGGCGCGTCGAAGTGCCAGATGAGGAAGAGCAGGAAGGCGATCAGCGCGCTGAACAGCCCGGCAAGCACCAACTCCCGTCCCGATCGACGGATCTGGAGCACGAACACCATGCCCACCACGACCACCGCGCCGATGATCAGTCCGAACCAGACCACGCCCGGCATGGTGGTGCCCGCGCTGCCGCCGCGTTCGGTGCGCGCCCGCGACGCCTGCGCCACCTGGTCCACCACGCCCTGGTAGGCGTGCGACTCCAGAGTGGTGGTCGGCTCGAAGCCCGACACCTGCGACCGGACCCGCCCGAGCATCCGGTCACCGCGCTCGGTGAGTTCACCCGCGTCCGGCCCCGGAGCCCACTCGGTGTCGACGGTGTAGGCCACGTAGTCCTCCACGTCCGCGCGGACGCGGTCGCGGAACTCGACCGGGTACACCTCGACGCGCTCGTGGACCTCGTGCAGGGCCAGTGCCTCCTGGGTGACCCAGTCGGTCGCGGCGTTGCGCTGCTCCCACACCCCGGCGATGGCCAGGCCCAGCACGATCGCGTACACCACGCCGATCATCATGATCATGTACTCGATGACGTCGGGCGTCTCGCTGGTGTCCTCGTCCTCGCCCGAGCGCCGCTGCCGCAACAGCGCGACGGTGAGCACCACGACGCACGACGCGACCATGACGAGAGCCAGGACCAGCCAAGCGGACAACGCACTTCTCCTATTCGGAACGTGACCGGGAGGCGGCGGCCCCCCGGGGTCGGGTCGCGGCGGCGGCGAGCACCGCAGGGGCGACCACGAGCAGCATGCGGCCCACGACGGAGGTCCCCGACGGCCGCGGCTCCTCGCGCGGCCTGACCGTGAGCGGCGCGCGCAGCATCGACGGCGGCAGTGGCGGCCCGGCGACCGGGGGCTCCGCGACGCCGGGCTGCGGTGGCGGGCTCGCCGGTGGTGCCGGGACGGGTGGCGGGGCTGCCGGCTCGGGGGCCTCCGCCCGGACCTGGACCGGCTCTGCCGACGGCGCCGGGCGGGTCGCCGGGCGGGTCGCCGGGGGCGGGAGCGGGACTGCCGGCTGTGCCGGCCCGGGCGCATGGCGGCCTCGGCGACGGCGGCCTCTCCGGCGGCGAGCGCCTCGACGATGCGCTGGT
>NZ_JASKMT010000039.1 GCF_030124175.1 Streptomyces sp. 549
GCCTCCGACTTGCGGGTAGCAGAGCGCTGCGCGCTCGCCAAGCGAAGCCCGGCGCTTCGCGCCGGGCGCGCACCCGCTCCGCGTGTGCGGCCTCGCTCCGCGAGGCCGGCCGTCCGCTTCGCTCCCGGCCCGGGACTGCGCTCCGCGCTGCCCCGGCGTGCCTGGCGGCACGTCAGACAGCTTCGCTGCCTCCACGGTTGTCCGCTCCGCTCCCAACCGTGAACCTCGCACCCGCTACGCGGGTACGAGGCAGCCACCCGGCTGCGCCGGGTGAGGCGGGCTACGAGGGAGGGTGGCCGGGGGCGGTGAGCGTGCATCAGATGGTGGGGGCTGAACCCTTCGCATCACGCCAACTGATGCACATGTACTGTTCGGGATTCTGGGCCACTCCCCCAGAGATTTAGAGGGAGTGGCGGGGCGGCTAGTAGGTCATCGTGAGCCTGCGGGTTTCAACTCGTGAAACCTTCGGAGGGCCAACGAATTCAACTCCAGCCACGCGCACCGCAACGGAGGACGGTACGGCCGAGATACCGCCCTTGGCACATAATTTGCCAGGCACGGAGCTACGACTGTCCGCATCTCCATTTCTCGTGGCTGTCCCGCCCACGTGATGTGCAAGACTTCTCCCTCAACGGAGAGCCGATAAAACTGGATGGCCGGGAACTCACGGTGGATAAGGCGGCTGACGTGAGTTTCCGTAGCCTCTCCACAAAGCCAATTCCTCACGTTCTCACGCTCTCCGTTCAGGGGCGTTACGGAGGTGTGGCGCACGTGGTGAATACCGCCGGAAGCCCCATCGCGGTAGAGGTCGTATCGCTCGGCAGGGATGCCCGCTTGAAGATCGTGCATGCAGTAATGGCAGGTACAGGGCTGTGTGGTGTATTCGCCGTGCAGTTCCTTCACGCTGCCGTTGTAGCGGACGGGCGTGCCGGGAGGCAGTCGAAGGGCGCGGTACTGGGTGAGGATGCGGGGGTGATCGATCACGGGGTGTCTCCTGGGTGTGCTGCGGGTGTGCTGTGGGGTGTGCCGGGGGTGTGCTGGCTGGAGCACACCCCCGGCGTCTTGTGCCTTGTCAGGGGGCCTTCCGGCGGTGTGACCTACGTGGGGTCGGCTATCCGGCGGGGAAGGCTGCGCGGACGGCTTCCTTGGCTTCGTCGTTGCGGAATCGGAGGGTGTGGCCGCCGGTCCTGGTGGTGCGGATCTCGACGCCGGGGACGTCGTGGATTTCTCCGGTCTCTGCGTCGGTGATGCGTGCCGCGTTTGCCTTGGTCATCCGCGTGAGGAGATTGGAGGCAAAGGCGGGTCGGATTTCCGCGACGAACTTCCTTTCAATTTCCGAGGGGTAGTGCTGGGACACCCACTCTCGGAAACTGTGTTCGTCGGTGATCTCCGCTCTTTTCGTGTCCTCGTTGAAGCTGATGGTTCCTACGCGCTCGCCGTCGGGGAGAGTGACCGAGATTTGACGGGTTCCGGTCTCTTCGTGTGCTTTCTCCAGAGCCTTTTGCGTGGCGGCGCGTACGTCTTTCAGTTCTTTTTTGAGCTGGTCGATGCGCAGGATCAGTTCCGCTTCGCGGAGGGAGGTTGCGCGCAGGCTCACGATTCCTCCATGAGCGTTCGGGCTTGCCGGAACTGGTCGGCGGTGCCTTCCTCGACCGGGACACCGAAGAAGCTTCGGAACTGGTCGGGAAGCCCTTCGGTGAAGTTCACCTTTTGGGCTGCGTGCATCATGGCCGCGTATTCCTTTTCCCGTTCGTCCGGCTGCGGCGCCGTCGGCGGCTGCGGTGGTGCCGTCGGCTGCGGTGCGGCTTGGGCGGCCTGCGGCTCCGGGGCGGGCGGTAGGGCGGCCTGCGGCTCGGGCTGTACGGGCGGGTCTGAGGCGGGCAGGTCGCCGCCGGAGGCATGGGCGAGCGTGCGCAGGACCACGGCGTCATGCGATCCGTTGTTGTAGAGGCTCAGCCCGAACTGATCGCCCAGGTTCACGGCGGCGCGCTTGAGTGCCTGGCTGTCGGCGGTCTTGAGCGCCAGGTCGTGCGCGTCCGAGACGCTGGGCAGGTTGATGGCGTCGCCGGTAGCGATGCCGTGCCAGCGGCCCAGCTCGATGCCCGCGACCTTGACCGTGAGCCGGACGGCGCAGCGGTAGACGACGGTCCAGCGGGATTTGCCGCCGTTCTTGGCCGGGGTCTCGCGTTCGTGCATGAGATCGGCGAACAGCAGCTCGGTGCTGTAGCCGCCGAATCCGAAGCAGCGGATGAGGTGGCGGCGGATGTCCCAGGCTTCGACGTGCGCGAAGCCCTTGCCGTCCTTCCCGACCCGGCTGGAGCGGATGGGGGACAGCAACCAGGTCAGTTGCGCGTCGCTGAGCTTGGGGGTGTTCTGCGGGGTCATTTCCGCTCCCTTGGTGCGTGGAGGGAGGGGCCGGGGCGGGGCGGTTGTCCGCCCCGGCCCCGGTTGTCAGAACGGGGGCAGGGCGAGTGCGGCGAACTGCTCAGCGAGGGCGCGGCCGTGATCAATGACGCGCTGTGCCGCGTCGCGTACCTCGTCCGGCTCTCCCGTCTGGGCCTGCGGCGGCGGGGCGGTGCCGGGGTCCGGCACACCGAGGGTGAGCGCGGCGAGATAGGCCGCTGAGGCGGCGTCGTCCGGGCTGAGTCCTCGGGCTGCGGCGGCGGCCGTGAGGGCCGCAGGGATGCCCTGTGCGCGGTTGTAGCGCATCTCCAGGGTGTGCAGGGCCACGGTGGCGGCGGCGTGCAGCTCGTCGGCCGTGCGGGGCGACGGCGGGCCGGGGGGTGCCTGCTGGGCGTCGGCCGGCGTGCCGTCGGCTGGGTCGGTCTGGCCGTAGGCGAAGAGGGTGCCGGTGCTGAAGCCGCGCAGCTCCGGGTCGTTGTCGTCCTCCTCCTTGATGACGGAGGTGTAGATCAGGAGGCCGGGTTCACCGCGCCGGACCTGGCGGCCTTCCGCGCGCCACTGCCGGTAGGTGCGGGTCACCTCGCCGGGCGCCTGGACGGCGATCAGCGCGAGGTTGGTGACGCGGGGGCGGTTGGGGTGCATGGCGGCGGTCCACAGGAACGAGCGCCACGCGTCGGGCTGGGTGAGGGAGCCGATCGCCCAGTCGGCGACGTCGGCGAGCCAGCGGCGGCGGACCTTGCGGGCTGCCGTGATCTGCTCCGGGCTGGCGGTGCGGCGGTTGAGGGGCTTGGGGGGCCGGATTGCTGTTTCGGGCATGGCGGATCGTCCTGTCTGCCAGGGGTGGGTGATGGGGCTGGGGTGGCGCTGCGGGCGGGTGCCGTTCCCGCCCGCAGCGCGCGGGGGTGTCAGTGGATCGCGAGTTCCCGGTAGGTGCGGCCGAGCTGGTCGTCGTTCAGCGGCGCGGTCTCGGGACCGCTGCGGCCGGTGATGACGGCGGTTCCGGCGACCCAGTCGCCGGGGAAGGTGCTTCCGGCCGCGCGCATGACCTCGGTAGCGCGGGGGTTGACGGGCTGGGCCAGCGCCTTGCCGTCCTCGTGCACCCACATGACCCGGTCGCCTTCGAGGGCGACCGCTTGGACGTGGCCGCCGACCTGCTCACGGATGAGGGAGAACAGGTTGTCGCCGTCGGCGTGGTCCTCGTAGAAGACCTCGGTGGGGGTGACGGTGAGGATGCTCATGTGCTTGTGCCTTTCGCGTGGTGATGGGGCTGGGTGATGCTGCGGGCGGGTGCCGTTCCCGCCCGCAGCAGGGGGCTCGGGCTTGGTCAGCCCAGGTGCACGGCGGAGCACCGCCACCGAGTGGTGTCGGGGTCGTGCTCCAGCCGGAACGCCAACGCCCGGTCACGGCCGCTCGTGCTGATCCGGGCGCACACTTCGATGACTCCCGCGCATGGCGTCTGGCTGTGCACGCTGGCCAGTACGGCGGTCCGCTGATCCGCGCGACGCGGGCGCAGGGGCGCCACGGAGGCGAGCGTGCTCACCTGGTCGTAGGCGTGCCCGCGCATGTGCCCGAGGAGGGAGTGCACCGGCCGTCGGCCGCTGAGCACGAGCAGAAGGTGTTCGGCGAACCGGTGGGGCGCCGTCAGCCGGAGGGGAGTCCGGTGGGGCCGCAGCTGAGAACGCGGGAGTTGGGGTGTTGCGGTGGTCACTTTGTCTTTCTCCCTGCGGAGGCGTGGTGATGGGGCGTCGGGTTGGGTGCCGTTCCCTTCCCGACAAGAAAAATTTACAACATGCAAGGTGGGAAGCAGTGGGCGACACGCGGCGCATCGCAGGTTTTTGATCAGCCGGGGAGCCACCCCGCCGGGTGGAGCGAAGCGGAGTCCGGCAGGCCGGAAGCGCAGCGGACGGCATCCCGCGCAGCGGGGCAGCCTCGCGCAGCGAGGCGTGATCAGCGCGCAGCGCTGATCCTCGCTTGGCCGGTGCGAAGCACCGTGCCCACCCGCTCCGCGGGGAGAAAGAAAGATCCCCCGCGGAGACAAGGCCGGGGGGATCTGGGCAGCAGTTGCGGACCTTGAGGCCCGTGGATGTGCACGAGAAGCAGCGCAGGCGGGGCGACGGTCAGATGTCGGGCTTAGATATCGAGGCGGGCACTGGTGGGATCCGCCGCTATCGTGCTCCCGTGACTGGTTCCGTGCAGCGTGCCCTGCTGTTTCTCGATGTCGATGGGCCACTCATCCCGTTCGGCGCGGTGCCCCAGCCGCATCCGGTTTATGCGACGGGTCCTGAACTGCCCGATGCGGACCCGAATCCGCTCCTGAACAGGATTAACCCCGAGCATGGGCCCCGACTGGCGGCGCTCCCGTGCGAGGTGGTCTGGGCGACGACATGGATGACGGACGCGAACGAGTGCATCGCGCCCCGCATTGGTCTGCCCCAGTTGGCGGTGGTGGTCTGGCCGGAGCCGTCCGATATCGATGACCAGGACGAACGCAACGGACTGCACTGGAAGACCCGTGCCCTCGTCGAATGGGCTGCGGGGCGCCCGTTCGCCTGGGCCGACGACGAGATCACGAATACCGATCGGGCCTGGGTCGCTTCCCATCATCAGGGGCAAGCCCTACTCCATCGTGTCGATCCCCGCCGTGGCCTGACTGACAGCGACTACGCGGCTCTCGAGTCGTGGCTGCGACAGCCGGTCTGACACAACTCGCTGCGACAGCCTCAGTGCCACATGTCCGCGCCGTCCACGACCGGCGCGGCGAGCGATTGCGGAACCGGATCGACGGGCGCGGACTGCGGTGGCGCGGGAGGTGCCGGCATCGCGGCGGTGGGCGGTGCCGGCGGCCGGGGCGGTAGCGCAGGCGGGAGCGACACGGGGCGTGGCAGCGGCGGCACCGCGAGGGTCTTGGTGAGCGAGACCTCCGCTTCGGGGCTGGCGGTGTCGAGCCGCGGGGCCAGGGCGATGCGCACGGTCTGGGTGGTGTCCTGCGGGTGCCCGACGGCGACCACCGCCTGCCCCGGAGGGAGGCGGCGCAGCGTCTCGGGTTCGACGATGCGCTCGTGGATGGGGCGTAGCTGGGAGCTGCCGGTGGTGCCGGTGCTGGTGCCCAGGGGGCCGGCGTCGTCTTGGACTTGGAGGGCTTCCTCCCAGCCGGGTCGGGTGCCGAGCAGGGCGGCGAGGGGTTCGGCGGCGGAGCGCTGCCGGTGCAGCAGCATGATGTTGGTGTTGGTCATCACCGCGGCGGTGAACTCGGGGCTGACGGCGTCCAGGTCGGCGATGTCCTGGGTTGCGAGCAGCAGGCCGCCGCCGGCGCCGCGGATGCGTTGGAAGAGGGCGGTCATGGTGGAGCCACCCAAGGCGGAGAACTCGTCGACTCCGGCGAAGAAGAAGCCGCCCCGACTTCCCCAGCGCTCCTCGAGGAGGCGGTCGCCGACGGAGCCGAGGTCGGTGAGGGCGAGGCTGCCGATCTGCCGGGCCGCGCGGGCGTCTCGGGCGGCGGAGAGGCTGAAGAGGACGACGTCGCCGCTGGTGATGACGTGGTGCAGGTCGATCCCGTCGGGCCGGTCGGTGAGGACGCGGCCGGCGTCTCCGGCCGTCATGTTGACGATGCGCGCGGCCAGGCCCGGCACGGAGCGCTGGAGTTCGCGGCCGTCGGATTGCAGGTAGTCGAGGTAGCGGTGCACCTCGCGGCCGGTGGTTCCGGCCAGCAGCCGGGTGCGGTCGGCGAGGGCTTTCACGGACATCAGCTTGGCCAGGTCGGGCAGGTCCCGGCGCCAGGCCCGCGCGCCGTCCGGGAACTGCTCGGTCACCTGCTGGGCGACCAGGTCGTCCAGAGCGCACATCGCGTGGCGCAGGAACACCTCGGACGCCTCGCGGTGGTGCGGCTCGGAGAAGCCGCCGCCGGCGACCTGGTCGAGCGTCTCCACGATCCGCGAGCACGCCTGGACCACCGATCCGTTCCGGATGGGGTTGTAGGTGCTGCCCTGCCCGGTGACGGTCACCAGGTGGAAGCGGCGCCCCGCCGTGGTCGCCATCGCCTCCAGGGCGGTGGCGAACTCGGGGTCGGCCTTCATGTCGATGAACACGATCGGCACCCGAAGCGGTGCGGCGTGGTCGGTGACGACCAGCTCGTGCAGCAGGCGTTCGATCGTGCGGGACTTGCCGTAGCCGGTGGCGCCCGCGACGAACACGTGCTGCCGCAGCGCCGGGCCGGGGAGGTCGCACACGGCGCCGGTGGCCGCGTCGACGCCCACCCGGACACGCAGGTCGCCCAGCCCCTGGGCCGGTTCGCGGTCGTCGGCCTTCTCTAGCGCGGCGATTGCGGCCTCCAGCTTCCGCTCCGGCAGCTGCACGGCGGCCCCCGCCCGCCACCAGGGACGGAACCGCCAGCGCCACGTCAGCCACAGCCCGCCGGCCAGCACACCCGCCGCGACCGCCAGCGGCGCCTGCCCCGCCGCCCAGCCCGGCACACGCCCCGCCACGGCGAACAGCAGCCCCTCGGGACCGGCCTGCAGCAGGGCCTGCGCATCCACATCGGTCAATCCGTCCACGAGCTGGTGGTACGGCGCGCAGTACGCCTCCCACCCGCCGAACACCACCACCACCGGCACAGCGACCGCACCGGCGCCGGCCACCAGCCACCGCCCCCGCAACGCCAGCCGCCGCGCGCACACCGCCACGACCGCCCCGACGACGGCAGGCAGCGGAGCGACGACGGCCCCCAACCCGGTGACCATCCGGACCAGCGCCTCCCACCCGGAGACCGTCCGCCGCTCCTGCCCACCCCACCGAGCCCGCGGCCACTCCGGCCCGTCACCCACCGCACCCGCCTGATTACGCACGACACGCACCGTACCGCCCGCCACCCCCACCTAGCACCACACCGGCCAGCGAGCAGCACACGACGACAAGAAGCCCCCAGACATCAAGGTCACACGTACGGAGTAGGCGTTTCCGCAGGTCAGGCCGCGCGGGACTATTCTGCGGCCCGCAGAGTCCGCGCACACCCGAAAGCACACCCCGCGCACCTCCGGCCCACACCCGGAGTACGGGCGGGAGAGAGGGCGGCCCTTGATGCCGACGACCACGGCCCGGCGCCACGCGATGACGAGCAGGGACCTGGAGATCCTGCAATGGATCGGGAGGTGGCGGGCCGTCACCTGCGCCCAGGTGGCGCGCGAGTTCGACCGCCGCTCGGGCAGCGAGCGCCGCCGGGAGGTATACGAGCGCCGGCTGCGCGCACTCCACACACTGGGCCTGCTCCAGCAGGCGAGGCCGCTGGGCGACCGGCCCCGCATCCACTGGCTGACCCGGGCCGGCATGACGGCCGCCGGGATGGACGGCACCCCGGCCTCACCGAGCGTCGCGGAACTCGTCCACGACCTGGAGGTCATCGAGCTCGCCGACCACCTGACGAACATCCAGCCCGACCACCAGCTCATCACCGAACAGGAGATCCGGCACTGCGAGCCGAACCCCTCCTCCGGCCCCGGCGCCCGGGTACGGTCCGACATCGAGATCGGCGCCGGGCGAGGCACCGGCGGCCGGGCCTTCCCCGACCTGGCATCCGTCGTCACCGGCCCCGACGGCGACGAGCAAGTGTGGGTGCACGAGCTGGAACGCGCCCGCAAAGGCCGCGCCCGACTGATGACGATCATGCTCTCGTACGCCTACGCCAAGCACATCCACGGCGTCGTCTACTGGGCATGGCCCGACCTGGTCGACCTCCTGAACAGCGTGGCGATCGAGGCCAACCGGACAGCCGAGGCAGCCAACCTGCGGCCGTGCATCATCGTCCGACCCTGGGACCCGAAACTATGACGGCCGGTATGCGCCGGGTCTGCTCCAGGGTATGCGTGACCTCTGCGCCTGTTCCTGAGCGAAAGGGCCGCTGAGCTGCGTTTACGTGGCCACAGCGAGCTGACTTCCCCCCCCGGGTGGGCTTGTCGCTACACCTCGATGTAGGCGACGACCACAATCACTATCTCAGGTCGCGGCGCGTTGTCCGCAGGTCAGCTCGATCTGGCAGCGCAAGGGACGTTAGGCATGTAGCGGGTGTGGGTGAAGAGGGACGACAGTCATCGGTCGCGGTAGTGTCTCGGGGCATGGCAGCCGATCTTGCATGTGGGTGGCGTTGTGGTTGAGCTGCGCGCGTTCACCCTTGCCGACGCTGGTGTGATCGTGTCGTGGATATCCGGGCCGGCTGAGCTGTTGACGTGGGCTGGCCCCGGGTTCACCTGGCCGTTGGATGATCCGCAACTCGCCGCCTATGTGGTGGAGCCGGGGCGCCGGACCTGGACGGGCATCGGTCCGGATGGCCGGCTCGTGGGGCATGCGTCGCTGCGGTTGGCCGCTGACGGCCGGTCTGCCAGGCTCGGGCGGGTTCTCATCGCTCCGGAGGCCCGAGGCCAGGGATACGGGGCCGCGTTGCTGACTCAAGTGCTGAAGTTCGCCTTCGCTCAACCGGGCCTGGAGCGAGTGGAGCTGGGGGTCTTCACCCACAACAGCAACGCAGTGCGGCTGTATGAAGGCCTCGGGTTCCGCGTGGATCAGGTGCTTCCCGACGTGGAACGAGTGGACGGGGAGTCCTGGTCCGCGCTGCAGATGAGCTTGGCGCGGGCAGACTGGGCCGCAGGCGTCGCATAGACATGGTGGGTGTGGCTACACCTCGATGTAGGCGACGACCACGACGGTGCGCAGCGCCGTGACGAAGTACAGGACGCGGACGCGCTCGACGTCGTCGGTGTACTGGCGCAGCTGAGGGCCGGCGGTGTCGCCGGGGATCGGCTCGCCGACGTCCGGGTCGACGGAGAGGACGACCAGGGCGCGGTCCAGGGCGTGGATCTCGGCCTCGCTGGTCAAGTTCTCCAACTGCTTGGCGGCGGAGTCGGAGAAGGCGATCCGGGCGCGGCGCGGACCGTACTGCGGGGGCATCAGGCGACGGCCGGGCGCTGCGCAGCGAGCCGTGCGAAGTGAGCCTCGCGCAACTCCTCCCACGGGGTGCACTGCTCGGGGTCGGGCAGGCCGTTGGTGGCGATGTCCTCCAGGACGGCGGCGAACCGGTCGGCGTCAGCGCGGGTCTTCGCCGCGTAGGCGCGCACCGCATCGGCGGCTGCGGGCGCCAGTTGCCGTGCGGTGTCGGCGGAGGACGACTGTTCACTCATCGAAGACTCCAGAAGGAAGAACTAGCTTGTGCCACCACGGTAATCCCGTGTTGGGGCGCTGGGGAGCGGTCCGGGCGGATTGCCTCTGCCCCGATGCAGGTCCTCTGGTAACGGATCTGTCATGGGCAACAAGCCGGGTGTGGGGGTCTGGGATTGTGTGGTTACCACGCATGGTGAATGCGTGGCGTGGGGGATTCCGTAGGCCGGAGCGGGGCTGTGGGTGCTGGGAGGGGTGGGGATGGCGGGTTGGGTGCGGTGGTCGGTCACGGTGGTGGTGGCTGTTGTGGTGTTCGGGGTGTGTTTGTGGGGGGCGCGGTCGGTGTCGTTCGGGTGGATGCCGGAGGCGGAGGCTGATCGGTGGGTGGTGGCGACGGCGTTCGCGACGGTGATGGCCACGGTGGTGGCGGGTGCGGTCGGCTGGTGGGCCGGCCGCGCACAGCCCACCACGACCGGGCCGGTGGAGCGGACGGTGTCGCAGCGGGCCACCGCGTCCGGCCGGGGCCGGGCAACCCAGGTCGGTGGCAACCAGAACACGCCTACCCCCGGCGGGGCCGGGGGTAGGCCGACGAGTGTCGAGCAGGAGGCGGAGGTAGCCGACGACGCGTCGGTGACGCAGGTGGGCGGGGATCAGCGCACGGGATCGGGGGACGATGAGCGGCGACCCCGTTCCTAACCGGACGTCTCAGCAGGCCACTGCCTCCGGCAAGGGGCAGGTGAACCAGGTCGGGCGGGACCAGTACAACCAGACCGCGGTGTACGGCATGGGAAGCGGCCCTGCCCCGCAGGCGCTGAACGCGCTCCCAGCCGTTGCAGCTCTGATCGGCCGAGAGGAGCGCGCCAGCGAATTGTTGGACGTACTCAACCCGTCGGGTCCGGGGCCGGGTGTGGTGGTGGCGACGGGGCTTGCGGGGGTCGGCAAGACCGCGCTGGCCCTGCACGCGGCCCACCGTGCCGTCGAAGCCGGTTGGTTCGGCGGGGGTGCGTTGTTCGTGCACCTGCGCGGCTACGACCCGGCCGGACCGGTCAGCGGCGAGCAAGCGCTGGAAGCGCTGCTGCGGGCGCTGGGCATCAGGGAGGACGACCTGCCGCCCACGCCTAGGGAGCAGGAGAACCTGTACCGCTCCGAACTGGCCCGGCGGGGCAAGGTAGGGCCGGTGCTGGTCGTCGCTGACGACGCCTCCGCCACGACGCAACTGGTGCCCCTCCTGCCGGCATCCGGTGGGCACCGGCTGCTGGCCACCTCCCGCGACGCCCTCACCGCCCCCGACCTTCCCGCCCGCCTGGCCCCCCTAGACCAGCTCGACACCGAACCAGCCGTTGCCCTCATCGCCTACGCCCTCACTCGCGCTCGACCAGACGACCCGCGCCCGCACGGCGAGCCCGAGGCCCTGCGGGAGGTGGCTGGGTACTGCGGGGGTCTACCACTGGCGTTGACGATCGTCGCCGCCCAGGCCACCGCAGACCCCGGCCTCCCTCTGACCACGCTGGCCGCCGACCTCGCCGACACCCGCACCCGCCTGAAAGCCCTCCACTACGAGGATCGTGACGGGCGCTCCCTCGGGGTGCAGGCGGCTTTCGACCTGTCCTACCGGCGCCTGGACGAACACAGCGCGCGGCTGTTCCGGCTGCTGTCACTCAACCCCGGCCCCGACCTGGCCACCGACACCGCCGCCGCCCTCACCGACCAAGACGCCCGGCCCGCCCGGCAGAGCCTGGCGACGCTGGCACGGGCCGGGCTCCTCAACGAACAACCCATCGGCTCCAACCGGTGGCGCATGCACGACCTGACCCGCCTCTACGCCGACGACCAAAGCCGACGCCACGACAGCGGACCGGACCGGCAGCAAGCCCTCGGCCGGCTCTTCGATCACTACTGCGACGCCGCCGACGCGGCGGACGACCACCTGCGGGCGCTGCCCGGGCAGCGTGCTCCCGACCGCTTCCCCGATCGCGCCGCAGCCCTGGCCTGGTTCGAAGCCGAACGCCCCAACCTCACCGCCACCGTCGCCCACACGGCCACCACCGGCCACCCGAAAACCACTGTGGTTCTGGCCTTCTGCATGGGCCTCTACCTGACCCAGTTCCGCTACTTCCACGACGCCCTCACCACCGCACAACACGCCATCACCGCCACCCGCCACCTCGGCGACCGCCGCCGTGAAGCTGGGGCGCTGAACAACCTCGGCAACGCACTGGAGGAGGTGCGGCGATTCGAGGAGGCCATCACCGCACACACCACCGCCGCCGACATCTTCCGCGACCTGGGCGACCGCCATAACGAAGCCCATGCGCTGAACCACCTCGGCAACGCCCTCCAGGGAATGCGACGGTTCGAAGACGCCATCACCGCACACACCACCGCCGCCGACATCCACCGCAACCACGACAACCGCCACGGCGAAGCCAAGGCACGCAACAACCTCGGCCTCGCCCTGCGAAAGGTGCGGCGATGCGAGGAGGCCATCACCGCACACACCACCGCCGCCGACGTCTACCGCGACCTGGGTGATCGCCACGGCGAAGGTGGCGCGCTGAACCACCTCGGCATTGCGCTCCAGGAAGTGCGACGGTTCGAAGACGCCATCGACGCCCACACCACCGCCGCCGACATCCACCGCAAGCTGGGCAACCGCCACGGCGAAGCCAAGGCGCTGAACAACCTCGGCAATGCTCTCCAGGGAATGCGGAGGTTCGAGGAGGCCATCGACGCCCACACCACCGCCGCCGACATCCACCGCGACCTGGGCGACCGCCACAGCGAAGGTGGCGCGCTGAACAACCTCGGCAACGCCCTCCAGGAAGTGCGGCGGTTCGAAGACGCCATCACCGCACACACCCAAGACCTCGTCATCTGCCGCGACCTTGATGATCGCCACGGCGAAGCCCTAGCCCTGAACAACCTCGGCGGTGCTCTCCAGGGAATGCGGAGGTTCGAGGAGGCCATCGACGCCCACACCACCGCCGCCGACATCCACCGCGACCTGGGCGACCGCCGCGGCGAAGGTGGCGCGCTGAACAACCTCGGCCTCGCCCTCCAGGAGGTGCGGCGGTTCGAGGAGGCCATTACCGCCCACGCCACCGCTGCCGACATCTTCCGCGACCTGGGCGACCGCCACAGGGAAGGCCTGGCGCTGTACAACCTCGACCTTGCGCAGAGTAGGGGTCGATCTTGGAGATCAGCACTGCGGCGGAGACCCCCACACGGGTGAGCCCTCACCGCTGCGGCTCGCGACAGATCTCTTTCCACTGCTCGACGGCGCGTGCTCATCCAGCTTGACGGTGTTGACGTGGCTGAAGCGACTCCGGGGGTCCCGGCCAGGTCCACACTGCTGGTCTCAGGTTGAGCTCACTTAGCGTTGCGTGCTCGTTGGAGGAGGCGTTGGGCGGTGCGTTCGGTGACGTCGTAGGTGGCCATGACCTGCTCAGTGGTGAGGGTGTCGCCGGTGGCTTCGCGGGCGGCGATCTCAGCGGCGCGTCGGGCGGCGAGGGAGGGCTTGCGGGGGCTGGTGTCGGTGGCGCCGCGCGGCCGGCCGCGGCGTCGGGGGGTGGTGCCGGGCGGGGGGTTGCGGTGGTCTTCGATCTCGCGGAGGGTCCACCGTCGTCCGTTGCCGACCTTGCGGCCTTCCGGTGCCTGCCCTCTGGAGGCGTATGCCCTCAGGGTCGCCGGTTGGATCCCGAGAAGGTCGGCGGCCTGCTCTGCGGTGAGCAGCGTGTCTGGGTCGTCGGGGACGGCGTGCTGTGCCATGGGGTTGGGGCCTCCGGGCGGTATCGTGGGTGGTTCATCGTCGCGCCTGTTGGGGCGTGGTGATGGGGCTATGGGCCGACGGATGCCGTCACCACTTCGGTGGTGTCCCGTCGGCCCTTTTCACGCACGGGTGCGTCACTTAAAATCTACAGCATTCTGGGGGTGTTGTGCGGATTCCACGCATCCGAGGCTTACGCGGCGGGCAGGTGGCGGTGGATGTTGTTCAGGTAGGCGTGGATGGTGTTCACGCACTTGGGTCCGCAGCCGGCTTCGCCGGGGGTGGGGATGCCGGTGGTGGAGTGGGTGACGCGTGAGCAGCCGGCGACGTGGCAGACGGCCATCGCGTCGAGCGGTCTGATCTTCTTGCTGGGGTGTGCGGCGAGGTGGGCGGTCATCTGGCGCAGGTTGCGGCAGGTGAAGGTGACGCCGACGCGCAGGTGGGTTCCGGGTTCCCACACCGGGTGGCCAGGCGGTGGCTTGCGGCCCGGGGCCCAGGAGCCGGCGGCGCCTTCGACGGACTGCCAGGCGGCACGGTTGAGCTGGTAGAGGCCGGCCGCGCCGCCGTTGCTGTCCGTGCTCCAGGCGCCGGGGTTCCACGAGCTCTCGGCCGCCACCTGGGCCTGGACCCACGCCGGGGGCAGCTGGGGGCAGTCGGCGACCAGCCGTCGGATGGTGGGTGTCATCTGCTGTGCGAGGTGGGGGAGCTGGACCCCGCCGCCGGTGGGGACGAAGCAGTCGACGGCGGAGACGGTGAGGGCGGCCGGGGCGGGGCCGGCAGCGGGGACGAGGGCTGTGGAGAGGTAGGGCTCGGGGTTGACGGGGAGGTGGCGGCCACCGATCTGCGGCCGTACCTCGAAGTGGAGGTGGGGGCCGGTGGAGTTGCCGGTGGAGCCGACCTTGCCGATGGGGTCGCCGGTGGAGACCTGCTGTCCGCGGGTGGGGGTGGCTGCGGAGAGGTGGGCGTAGACGGTGACGATGTTGTCGGCGTGGAGCACGGTGACGAACGTGCCGAAGGGGTGCCCGGCGCTGGCCGGGACGACGGCCAGGACCACGCCGTCGGTGGTGGCGAAGACGGGTGTTCCGGCGGGTGGGGCGAAGTCGATGCCGGTGTGCCCGCGGACCCAGTGCGAGCCGCTCTGCCCGAACCGTGCGGTGACCGTGGCGGGGGCGGGGACGGGGTAGGTCCACGGGGCGGCGGTGAGCGAGCTGGGCGGCACGGGGGGCGGGACGTCGGCTTGGGCGAGGGGCAGGTCGATGTGGGCCTGCCCTGCGGTGGTGCGGCTGTCGGCGCCGGCGGCGTGACCGGCCTGGGTCTGGGTGGCGGCGGAGGCGCAGCCTGCGGTGACGGCGTCGCTGCCGACGCTCGCGATGAGGAAGAGGGGGAGTGCGACGAGGGCCAGGGCGGCGCTGCTGCCTGCCCATGCCGCTGTCTTGCCGGTCTGCACCACGCGCCCCCACCAGCCGTCCGTCACTTTACGGGCACAGACGATAACTAACCGTGGTGGCTGGTCGTTGAGCGGATCGGACGACGAGGAACAGGGGGCAGAGGTGTTGAAGGCAGTCCGCACGGCGCGCTCCACTCCCGCGGGTCCGCCCCTGTCAGCGCTGCCGGAGAACACCGTGGTGGGCTGTCACGGCGGGTGCGGGGGCACCACCGTGGCCCGGCTGCTGGCCCCGGCTGGGCGGGAGGCGACGCGCGACACGCTCCACCTCCTCACCACCCCCGTGGTGCTGGTCGCCCGCAGCACGGCCTACGGCATGCACTGGGCGACCCGCGGGGTGGCCATCGCCCACCAGAGCATCGGGCCCGGGCAGTTGCCGGGGCCGCCGCTGCTCGTGCTGGTCGCCGACAGCCCGCTGCGGGAGCCGCCGACGGTGCGGGCCCGGGTGCGGCTGGTCCAGGACCGCGTCCAGGCGGTCGTCCGCTTCCCGTACGTGCCGGAGTGGCGGGACACCGACGACCCGCTGACGGTGCCGCTCACCCGGCCGGTGATCGAGGCCGCAGTCGCCCTGCGGACCGCCCTGCTGAGGAGCGTGAGCACGTGATGATCGAGGTCCTGGCCGCGGTGATGGAGACCATCCCCAACCCCAGCTCGAAGACGCCCAAGGGGCTGGCCGGCCCGCGCGACATCCTGCTGGGCATCTTGAAGTGGGGTGGGTTCGCCATCGCGGCCGGCTCGTTCATCTACACCGGAATCCGCATGCAGCTGGGCGGCCAGGGCGGGCGCGGGGCGACGACGGCGGCCGACGCGGTCGCAGAACTGCCCATGAAGGTCGTCGGCACGCTGTTCATCGCCGGGGTGGGTGCGGGCATCCTCGGAATGTTCCTGTGAGCAGCGAAGGCTCCCGGCGGATGCCCAAGGGGCTGATGGTCGGCGGCGGCGCGCTGCTGGCCCTGCTGGCGGCCGTCATGGTCGCCCACAACCGTGCGGACAGCGGCCAGGCCCCGCCGCCCGCGTCCGTCTCCGCACCGCCTGCCCCGGCCCAAGCGCCGCCGCCGGCTGCGGCCGGAGAGCCGCCCGCCCAGTCCGGCGCCGCGGCGGAGCCGGACTGGGCCGGGCTGACGTTCATGGACGTGCGCGGCGCGCAGCTGCCGGTCTCCCCCGTCCACGGGCCGAAGCGGGTCACGCAGGCACGCGCGGCGGGCTTCAGCCGCGACACCGGCGGCGCGGTGCTGGCCGCGGTGCACCTGGCCACCCGCGTCTCCCCGCAGCTCGGGCCGGAGGTCTACGTGCCGGCCGCTGAACGGATGCGGGGTGATGTGGAGGATCGGACCGCGTTCTTGGCCCAGTTGGACGCCGACTACGCCAAGGCCCGCGCCGCGTCCGGGCTCCCGGAGGGGGAACCGCTGCGCATCTACGCCCAGGTCATCGGCTACGCCGTGCCGGTCGCAGAGCGGGCGCCGGAGCGGGTGACGGTGCATCTGCTCTCGCGCGGCGCCGGGCCGGACGGCGGCGAGGTCCTGGTGTCCGTCCCCGTCACGGTGTCGTGGTGGGGCGGCGACTGGGCGCTGGAGGCGCCGACGGGTGGCCGGTGGCCGGGCCAGCCCGTCGCGGGCACCGGCGGGCACACCCTCTTCCGCGAGGCCCGCTGATGTGCGGGATCACTGACCCGGGCGGATGCGTCGCGGCCGCGGCCCACTCCGGGCTGGAGGCCATGGCGGAGGCGCTGGCGGACGCCGCCGGGTGGATGATCACAGAGTCGTTCACGTGGTGGATCGACACCGACGGGCAGGTGCTGAACACCGGCATCGTGAACGCCGTGCGCGAGGTCACGATGCCGCTGACGGTGAGCGTGGCGGCGGCCGGGATGATCCTGCTCGGTATCCGCATGGTGCTCTCCGGGTCGCACGATCCGCTGCTGAGCATGGGCGAGGGCATCGCCAAGCTGGTGTTCTGGACGGTGGCCGGCACCACGGTCCTCACCACGCTGATGCAAGCGGCCAGCGCCTTCTCCGGCTGGGTGCTGGACGAGGGAAGCAGCCGCAAGCTGGGCGTGCAGCTGCTGACCGCGTTCGACCGGCCCATCAAGGACAACGTCGGCCTGGTCCTGCTGCTGTCCCTGCTCGGCTTCCTCGCGGGCCTGGCCCAGTGGGTGATCTCCCTCTTCCGGGAAGGGGCGCTGGTCATCCTCGCCGGGTGCCTGCCCCTGGCGGCATCGGGCCAGTTGGGGCTGGGCGAGCACTGGCTTCGCAAGATCGCCGGATGGTGCCTGGCGCTGATCTTCTGGCAGCCGGCCGCCTCGCTGGTGTACTTCGCCGCCTTCGCGATGATGGAGAACGCGTCCGGCCCGCAGGAGATGCTGGTGGGCATCACCATGCTCATCATCGCGATCTTCGCGCTGCCCATGCTGATGAAGCTGTTCACCTGGGTCGTCACACCCGGCGGTGGTGGTGGCGGTGCGGGAGGCTCCTCCCGGCTCGCCGCCGTCGCACTGGGCCAGCAGATGCGCACCTCCAGGGGCGGCGGCCGGATGAGCCCGGGGCAGCACGCCCGGCTGGTCGACTCCTCCCTCCCCCGCCAAGGCGGCACGGCAGGCGGCGGTACGCCCTCAGGTGGTGGCCGGAGCGGGCCTCCCTCCGGCAGCGCACCGGGCGGTGGGAGCGGCACTTCCCCGACAGCGAAGGGGGCCGTCCCCGGCCCCCGCGCGCCCGCCTCCGGCGCCACGGCTGCGAAGGGGCCGGGATCCCCCTGGGCCCCGCCGGGCGGGGTCAGCGGCGGCAGCGCCTCCGCTGGCTCCGCGGGCAGGTCGGCCTCGGGTGCCGGTGCAGCACCGGGTGCCGGGGCAACCTCCGGCGCAGCCTCGGGTGCAGGCGGCGCCGTCTCCGCAGGCGGCCCCGCTGCGGGGGCGGGCGGCGCCGCGGGCTCGGCCGGGGCAGGCGCGGGCGGCGCGAGAGCAGCAGCCGTCGCCGGACCCATCGGCGCGGCTGCGGCGGCAGCCGTCATGGTCAGTGCCGCAGGCGCGAAAGCAGCGGGCCGCGCGATGACCGAGGGCGCCGACACCCCGCCACCTCCACCGTCGAACTCCGGCTCCCGAAAGGACGCGAAGTGACCTCACCGGTGCGCTTGTACGGAGGCTGGCGGCAGACCCGCGGCATCGGCCTGGGCAGCCTGACCACGGGTCAGTCCCTGATCCTGCTCGCCCTGCTCGTCATGGCCGTGGCGACCGCCGCCGTCGACATCCGCCTGCTGCTCTACGTCGGCCCCGCGATCGGCGTCGCGGCCGTTCTGACGGCGCTGCGGTGGCGCGGGGAGCCCCTGCTGGAGGCCCTGCTGACCATCGCCCGCTGGCGGCGCGGCGTAGCGCAGGGAGAGAACCTGTACACCTCCGGCGTGGTGACGCTCCACGAGCGGGACCACGACCTGCCCGGCCTCCTCGCCCCGGTGACGATCCTGTCCTGCGAGGACGGCGACGGCGGGCACTACGGCATGGCCTGGCACCGCCGCAGCGGCCACCTCACCGCCACCCTGCGCGTCGCCGCCGTGTCCACCGCGCTCGCCGACCAGGACGCCGTCGACACCTGGGTCGCCCAGTGGGGCGCCTGGCTCGCCCGCCTCGGCCACTGCCCCACCGTGCGGTGGATGACCGTCACCGTCGACACCGCCCCCGACCCGGGCAGTTCCCTGGAGGACTACGTCACCGCCCGCCTCGACCCCGCCGCACCGGCCGCGGCGACCGCGCTAATGGAGGACCTGGTCGCCGCTTCCCCGGCCGCCTCAGCGGCGGTCGAGACCCGCGTCTCGCTCACCTTCGACCCCGCGCGCAGCCCCGAGCCCTGCGAGACGTTCGCCGAAGCCGTCGCGGAAGCCGGCCGAACCCTCACCGGCCTGCAAAACGCCCTGGGCGCCTGCGGCGTCACCGTCCTGGGCCGCGCCAGCGCCGCCCGCCTCGCCGGGATCACCCGCGCCGCCCTCGACCCCGCCTCCCGGCCCGACGTCGCCCGCGCCCTCGCTCTCGACCCCCACACCCTGCAGGAGACCTCCCCCCAGGCGCTGCTGGAGCCCGGCACCGCCGGCCCCATCGCCGCCCGCGAGTACCGCTCCTACTACGAGCACGACTCCGGCACCTCCGTCTCCTGGGTGTGGACCAGCGCACCCCGGCAGCACGTCACCTCCGAGGTCCTGGTGCCGCTCCTGGCCCCCGCCCGCTACCCCAAGCGCGTCACCCTCGCCTACGAACCCCACCCGGCCGAGGCCGCCGCCGACCACCTGGAACGGGAAGTCAACGCCGCCGCGTTCCGCACCGCCCTGCGCCAGCGCCAGCAGCGCGCGGAGACCGCCACCGACCTCGCCGACCGGGCCCGCGCCGAGCAGGCCGCCCACGAAGAAGCCCAAGGCGCAGGGCTCGGCCTGTACTCCCTGGTCATCACCACCACCGTCACCGACCCCGACGCCCTGCCCCGCGCGGTCGCCGACGTCGAGCAGCGCGCCGGCACCTCGAAGATCAAGCTGCGCCGGGCCCACTGGTCGCAAGGCTCGGCGTTCGCCGCCACGCTGCCGCTGGGCATCTACCTGCCCGACGCCGCCCGCCGCCGCACCCGCTGACCCACCCCGGCGCCGAAAAGGAGGGGCCGCCCGATGCACGACCAGACCATGCCGGACCTGGGGCCCACACCACCGTCGTGGGGCTGGCCCGGCCCGCACCGAGGCCGCATCTCCCACGCCGCCATCCCACCCCGCTACCAGGCCACCACCGTCCAAGGATGCGGCCTGTTCCCCTTCACCGCCGGATCCGGCGCCCCCGCCATCGGCGTGCCCATCGGCCGGCACATGATCTGGGGCGAAGTCGTCGCCCTCGACCCCATCGACTGGGTCCGGGCCAACATCACCACCAACCCCGGGGTGTTCGTCCTCGGCGAGCCCGGCGTCGGCAAGTCGGCCTTCTCCAAGCGGATGGCAGCCGGCCTCATCGCGTTCGGGACCGGCGTCGTCGTCCTGGGCGACGTCAAAGGCGAATACGCCGGCCTGGTCAGCCGGCTCGGCGGGCAGGTCGTCCGCATCGGGTGGGGGCAGTCCCGCCTCAACCCCCTCGACTCCGGCGCCCTCGGCCACGCCGTCGCCGCGCTGGAGCGCACCCAGCCCGACAAAGCCCACGCGCTACGCGCCGAGATCCGCTCCCGCCGCCTCGACCTGCTGCTGGCACTGTGCCTCATCGCCCGCGGCTCCCGAGGCGCACCCATCACCGACGCCGAAGAACTCGCCCTGGGCGGCGCCCTGGACATCCTCGCCCGCGACCCCTCCCAACAGCCCGTCATCCCCCAAGTCATGGCCACCATCGAGGGCGGCTGCAGCGAGATGGGCCGCGCGGTCCTCGCCCGCAGCCGGCAGGAGTACCGCGACCTGACCGACGGCGTCCTGCGCACCCTCGCCCGCATCTGCCAAGGCCTGCTGCGCGGCCTGTTCGACGGCCCCACCACCACGCCCGCCGACCTGAGCGCCCCGGCCGTCTCCATCGACATCAGCGCGCTGGACAACGCGGCCGACGACATCGTTGCCGCCGCGCTGCTGTGCACCTGGGCCTACGGATTCGGAGCGATCGACGCCACCCGCGCCGTCGGCGACACCCGCCCCTACCTCACCATCCAAGACGAAATGTGGCGCTCCCTGCGCGCCGCCCCCGGACTGGTCGAGCGCACCGACCGGCTCACCCGCCTGAACCGGCAGAAAGGCATCGGATCGATCATCACCACCCACTCCCTCGCCGACCTCGAAGCGCTGCCCACCGCCGAAGACCAGGCCAAGGCCCGCGGCCTGGTCGAGCGGTCCGCGATCACCGTCATGGGCGCGCTGCCCGACCTCGAACTCGGCCGGGTCCACCGGGTCCGGGGCCTGACCACCCGCGAACGCGAGATGGTCGCCTCCTGGTCCGCGCCCGAGTCCTGGGAGACCGACCGGCCCCACCCCGGCCGCGGCAAGTACCTCGTCAAGGTCGGCGGCCGGCTCGGCATCCCCGTCGAGATGCACCTCACCCCAGCCGAGCTTGACCTCTACAACACCGACACCGCCATCCGACGCTACGACCACGCGACCCGAGCAGCAGCGGCAACCGGCTGAACAGCCGGCTGTTGCGGGTCGGGCGGCGCCTCGTTCTGGGGCAGGGCCACCGGACGATGCCGGCCCTACGCCCTCCGTCTGCGGTGGAAGGCACAGTTCGCGATCCAGATAGAGCATTTACGGTCGCCAAATGGCACTTTGTGACCCGTTGGGCTCATCTGTTAATCCGGCGGTGGCTCTGCCCGTAGGGGGAGTAGCGGCGTGATTGCGCCGACCCCATACGTACGAGCGAGGAGCGCCACATGACGCCCCTGGAGTGGGCCGGGTTCCTTCCGGCCGGTGTGAGTGCCGTCGGCGCTGTGTGCACGGCATGGCGTGGTGCGCAGGTGGTGGGCCGGCGGCTCTCGGCGTGGCGCCGACGGCAGACGGAACGGGCAGCTTTCGAACGCGTGGTGGCTCTGGCCCGCACCCTGCCCTCGGGTACCGGTATCCAGTTCCGGACTGCGGAGGGGACGGTCGTGACGGTGTGGCGACAAGGTCCCAACGCGGGGACGGAAGAGTACCGGCTGTGGTGAACGGCACGGCCGGGCACAGCCCGTGGAACTTCGAGTGTGAGCAGGGGCTGCTCCTTCTGCGGAACTACGAGACGTATACGCAGCAGGTTGCCCGGTGCCTGAGGAGCAGATATCCGGGGTTGGCCGCGTCGGCTGAGGATCTGGCCCAGGAGGCCTTCCTGCGGACCGCGCAGGCCTGCCGGCAGGGCCGACTTGAGACGGGTCGGGGCCCGTTTCCGTATCTGTTGAAGACCGCGCAGCGGCTGGCCATCGATGTGCTCCGCGGTGAGGTAGAGGAGCCGGTGGAGGCTGGGCGGTTGGGAAAGCTGCGCGAGCGGCAGCGCGATGGGCATGACGGCGGGGTGACCGGCTCGGTCGATCTGCGGGAGGTGGTGACGCCCGCGATCGCAGGGATGCGTCCCACGCAGCGCCGGAGGGTCCTGGAGTTGCAGAACGCCGGGATGGAGGACGAGGCGATCGCCGCGCAGCTGGACGTGCCCCGGGGGCAGGTCTCGGTACAGCGCACTCGGGGGGTGGCCGAACTGCAGTCCATGGACGAGGTCCGCAGTTACATACGCCCTGGGCACCGGAAGGGACGTCGGAGCGGGGGAGGACGTAGGGGTGAGTGATGTGAGCAAGAGCGAGTCAGGCGATCCGGTGGAAGACATGGGAGGGACGGGAGAAGCGCTGGAGTGTCTGCTGGCCGAGCTGCGCGGGCCGGCGGACTTCTGGGACCGTCCCGAGGGGGACTGGCCCGGCACGAACGCAGGCGTGGGCGGGCAGGCCCCCCAGGAGGAGGTGGAAAGTCGGCGGGACGCGAATTCCGCGTATCGGTTGGGCACGAAGGCCCTGAGGCGCAATGACCTCGACCTGGCGCTGCGCTGGTTCGCGCGTGCTCGGGCCGGTCAGCATCCCGGAGCTGCGTTCCGCGCCGCGGTGGCCATGTTGCGCCATGCCTCTTCGTCCCGTGCGGGAGCACGCGTCCAGACGGATCTACCGGTGGTGCTCGGGCTGCTCGGCGAAGCCGCGCGATGGGGCCACGCCGACGCCCAGCGGGTCCTGTCCACCGACGGCGCCCAGCGGAAGCGCCAGGAAGTCCAGGACGTCGAGTTCTGTGCCGAGCTGGGCGCTGCACTTCGCCTGCGGCTGCACGCGGCGCTGCCGATCCAGCCGCGCCCGGTGAAGCGCAGCGTCGTACCGGTGGCAGTCCGGCCGGCGTGGTCTGTTCTGCCGTTGCGAGCGCCCTCCCTCACGAACGCGAAGCAGCAGGTCCCCCTCCGCCGGCCGAAGGCCCCGGCGAGAGAGCCGGTGCAGCGCGCGTTGCAGGTGTTGGAAGCCATCTCGCGGTACTCGGGCGGGGTGAGTTGCGCGCAGATCGAACGGGAGACGAGCCTGCCGCACCAGGTGCTGGGACGGATTCTTGTGTGGTTGTGTCGTCAGGGCCTGGCCTCTTGGATCGCGGACGGCGGCTACACGGCCGGCCCGACGCTGCACGCGTTGAGCGCTGCGCATGGCATTGGGACTGGCCGCTTTCTCCAGCGCACCCTCGCTGTGCTGCGTGACGCGGTGGGGGCGGCGGTGTACGTGAGCCGCTACGTGGACGGGGAGGTCAGCATCACCCAGTTCTCCGCTGGGCCTGCGGCGCCGAAAGTGAACGAGTGGGTGGACTTCCGTGCCGCCGCGCACGCCAGCGCGGTGGGTAAGTGCCTGCTGACGCAACTCGACTACGACGAGCGGATGGACCATCTGTCCCGCCACAAGACCACGCGGCTGACGTCGCGGACCATCACGGACAAGCGACGCCTGTTCGCCACACTCGACAGCAGTCTTCCCACACAGCCGGTATTGGACTTTCAGGAGTACGCGGTCGGTACCGTGTGCGCGGCCGTGCCCATCGCCACCTCCACCGAGGCGGAATGTCTCGCGCTGTCGATGCCGGTCGAGCAGGCCCACCGCTTGCAAGAGGCCGCACAAGTGCTCCACAGCCAAGCGGCCACCGTGCTCCTATCTCTCCTTCTCACAGGAGAGGACGCCCCTTTCACTGCCAGCGCAGCGCCAGAGCCGGGACGGTCAACTACGCCTGCCTGGGGCGTAGGCGACATCTTTCCTCAAGGCCCGGCCCACGGCCTCTCCGTTACTGACGAGGCCAGTGACAGGCGCCCTATCAGGGGCGGCACGGAGTCCCTCCCTTTGTCTGGTCGTGGTGCTCGTCCTCCCGAGGTGCCGGTAAAACTGCTCCTCCCTCAACTCGAAGGACCGGCTGCCGTGGCGCGTCATCCGCGGGGCCATCGAGGGCGGTATCTCACGGCGCAGCACTGTTCGTCCTCCTCGAAAGTGCAGCAACCGGCGTTACAGGGGTGGCGGGCGTTTGGCGAGCAGAACCGGGCAGCGCCGTAGTGGCACGGGTGCGGTGCCTGCCCAGGGTTGGAAGCACCGCACCCGTTGGTCTCAACGGCGGGTGTAGCTGGCGACGGGGAGCAAGTCGCGCTACGCCGACTGTTTTCCAGCGTGGGTCCGCCGGCTTCGGGGTCCGCGGTCTCAGAGAGGTGGCCCGGCATTGTGCTGTGAGTCCGGCTGCGGCGGGCTTGGGCCCGAGGGGTTGGGCCCGAGGGGTTGGGCCCGAGGGGTTGGGCCGCGGGCTGCCGCCTCGTTGTCCCTCCGAAGACAGGCGCGGGGATGAGGCTGGACTGACTTTGCATTATCAAGATTTGACACAGGTAACGCGATGCGACTTGCTCTGCCCAGGAACGTTAGTAAGGTTTCGCCATGGCTTCTCCCCCCGCTCACGACCGCGAGAAGGTCGTTTCCAAGCTGCCTGGGTGGCTGCGCCAGGAACTCAAGGTCCGCACAGCGCAGCTGGGGATCGAGATCCAGGCAGCTGTCGAACAGGGCATCACGCACTGGTCCGCTCTGGCCTCGTCTCCCAACGCGGTCGATACCGCCGGCGCCGACTCGTTCTCCACCTGGCTGCCGCAAGGCCAGTGGGACACCTTCAAGGCGACGGCCGCTGCTCGACAGGTCTCACTGACCCAGGGCCTGGCGCAGGCGGTTCGGGTCTGGCTGGACGCCAACCCGGCGCCTGCGGTGAAGCGGCCGGACGTTCCCCGGCGCGTGATCGTCTGCAACCAGAAGGGTGGGGTCGGGAAGACCGCCATCACCGCGGGCGTCGGCGAAGCACTCGCTGAATCATCCGACGACCTCTACCCCGTCCGAGTCTCCCGCCACTTCGCCGCGGCCCTTGAGCAGGGCGAGTCTGAAGTGCGCGAGCTGCCCGGCATCGGTCTGCGCGTACTCCTTGTCGACTTCGACCCCCAGGGGCACCTCACCAAGCAGCTCGGCCACATGCCCTTGTCTATGGATGGGGACAGCCTCACCAAGCACATGGCCGGCGAACCAGCGGGGAAGCTTGCCGACTTGATAGTGCCGATCGAATCGGACCGGTTCGGCGACCGGCTCTTCCTCCTGCCGAGCTGCAACGACGCCTTCCTCCTGGACGTGAAGCTCGCCGGCGTCCGCGCCCGCGAGGCAGCCCTTGAGCGAGCCCTCGCGGCCGTGGAGAGCGACTTCGACGTCGTCCTCGTCGACTGCCCCCCGAGCCTGGGCCTGAGCATGGACGCCGCCGTGCACTACGGCCGCCGCCGCGACGGTGAACCGGTCGGCCAGTCTGGCGTCCTCATCGTCGTGCAGGCCGAGGACAGCTCGGCCGACGCCTACGACCTCCTCACCACCCAGATCGAAGACCTGCGCACGGACCTCGCTCTCGAACTCGACTACCTCGGCATCGTCGTCAACCACTACGACGCCCGACGCGGCTTCATCGCCACCTCATCCCTGCGTGCTTGGATGGACATAAGGGACCCCAAGGTCGTCGGCCTCATCGGGGACCTGAAGGAACAGAAGGAAGCTGTCCGTCTCAAGGAACCGCTCCTGGACTACGCACCCCGCTGCGACCAGGCCCTCGGCATCCGCGCACTCGCCCGGGAGATCTCATGAGCAAGGCAGACAAGCTCAAGGCGAGCGCGTCCTTCGGCCAGGCCAGGCCGGTCAGCGCACGACGCGCAGCGATCGGCGCCGCCACCGGCGCCCCCACCCTCGGCGTCCCCGCGCCCACCGCGGCGCCGCTCAGGGCACTCGCGGCCAACCCGTTCAATCCTCGCGATGAGCTCACCGACATCGAGGAGACCGCCGCCTCCCTGACCGAGCGCGGGCAGATCCAGCCGGTCGCGGTCGTACGCCGCTCGGCCTTCCTCTCCGCACACCCAGGCCGCGACGAAGACCTGGGCGAGGCCGAGTACGTCGTCATCGACGGCAACCGGCGCCTGGCCGCCGCAGCCATCGCCGGCCTCGAAGAACTGCGGATCGACGTCAACGACGCCCTGGCGTCCAGCGCCGCAGACATGTTGGAAAGCGCGCTCATCGCCAACGTGCACCGTGTCGACGTCCCGCCACTGGACCAGGCACGAGCCCTCCAGCAACTGGTCGACGTCCACGGCTCTCAGGGAAAGGTCGCCAAGCGACTGGGGAAGACCCCGGCATGGGTCTCGCAGCGTCTGGCCCTGCTCGGTCTCACACCCGAGTTGCAGGACAAGGTGGAAGCAGGGGAACTGAAGGTAGAGCCCGCCCGCCGACTCGGCCGCCTCCCGAAGGAACAGCAAGCCGCTGCCGCAGAGGAGACCATCAACGCTGTCAAGCCTCCTAGGCAGCGGACCCGGCGTCCGCTCTCAGGAGGCACGGACGCTCAGACCGTTAACGCCGTTAATACCCCCGAGCCGGGGCCCGAGGCTGAGGCCGCGCCGACCGAGACCGTTAACGGCGTTAATACCCTGCCCCCCCAGAGCCACCCCGAGGCGGCCGTCGACACCAGCATCAGTGCCACCGGTCCGGAAGGTGCCACTCACATCTTCCTTCCCGGCTCCTCGCCGCAGCAGGTAGTCGACGCGCTGGAGACCCACTTCTCCCCTCGCGACCTGACCACCGTGGCTGAACTGCTCCTGGACCGGATCAGCAGCAACTCGAGCACCGGAGTCAGAGAAGCAGTCTGAGCGTCCTCATGTTGATGGCTTCTGTCCCCGCACTGGTGCGGGGACAGAAGCCATCAACATGAGGGGCAGTGCAGGGCGACAGGGGCATGTTCCGAGTCCGAGCAGCAAGGTGTCGGAGGAAGAGCCTGCCCGTAACGAGCGGTGTGGTGACGCGGCGAGCGAGCGTCTGGGGCGGTGTGCGTGACTCTCTATGAGGCGTGGGCTCGGGAACTTATGTGAGCATTCGCCATAGTGCCCGCAGCCCCCGCAATCGACGCTGTCTCTCGTTCTGAACGTTCTTGAGGTTGGTCAACGCCCGGTCTTCGCCGTGGGGGTCGTTGAGATCGCGGAAGATGGCGACGGCGGTGCTGTGGGCGGTGATGGCTTCCTCGAACCGCCCCACCTCCCGCAAGGCGAGACCCAGGTTATTCAGCGCCCCGCCTTCGCCGTGACGGTCGCCCAGGTCACGGCAGATGGCGAGGTCTTGAGTGTGGGCGCCGATGGCATCCTCGAACCGCCGCGCCTCCTGAAAGGCGAGACCGAGGTTATTCAGCGCCCCGCCTTCGCCGTGACGGTCGCCCAGGTCGCGGAAGATGGCGACGGCGGTGCTGTGGGCGGTGATGGCTTCCTCGAACCGCCCCACCTCCCGCAAGGCGAGACCCAGGTTATTCAGCGCCCCGCCTTCGCCGTGACGGTCGCCCAGGTCACGGCAGATGGCGAGGTCTTGAGTGTGGGCGCCGATGGCATCCTCGAACCGCCGCGCCTCCTGAAAGGCGAGACCGAGGTTGGTCAGCGCCTTGCCTTGGTTGTGGGGGTCGTTGAGGTCGCGGAAGATGGCGACGGCGGTGGTGTGCGCGGTGATGGCTTCCTCGAACCGCCCCACCTCCCGCAAGGCGAGACCCAGGTTGGTCAACGCCCCGCCTTCGCGATGGCGGTCCTCCAGGTCGCAGTAGATGCCGGCGGCTGCGGTGTGGGCGCCGATGGCGTCCTCGAACCGCCGCACCTCCTGGAGAGCGTTGCCGAGGTTGTTCAGCGCCCCGCCTTCGCTGTGGGTGTCGTCTATGTCACGGTAGATGCCGGCGGCGGTGGTGTGGACTTTGATGGCGTCGTCGAACCGCCGCACTTTTTGGTGGGCGACACCGAGGTTGTTCAGCGCCGTGCCTTCGAGGTGGCGATCACCGAGTTCGCGTGTGGCGGTGAGGGCGTGTTGGGCGGTGGTGAGGGCGTCGTGGAAGTAGCGAAACCGGTCCAGGTAGTGGACTAGGCAGAAGGCCAGGCAGATGGTGGTTTCTGGGTGGCCGGTGGTGGCGGTGTGGGTGACGGTGGCGGTGAGGTTGGGGCGTTCAGCTTCGAGCCATGCCAGGGCGGCGGTGCGGTCGGGGAAGCGGTCGGGTGCACGCTGCCCGGGCAGCGCGTACAGGCAGTCGTCAGCGGCTTCGGTGGTGTCGCGGTAGTGCGCATAGAGCCGGGCGAGGGCTTGCTGTCGGGTGGGTTCGGTGTCGTGGCGCTGGCATTGGTCGTTGGCGTAGAGGCGGGTCAGGTCGTGCATGCGCCACCGGTCGGAGCCGAGGGGCTGTTCGTTAAGGAGTCCAGCGCGTGCCAGGGCCGCCAGGCTCTGCCGGGCGGACCGGGCCTCTTGGTCGGTGAGGGCGGCGGCTGTGTCGGTGGCCAGGTCGGGGCCGGGGGCGAGTGACAGCAGCCGAAACAACCGCGCACTCTGTTCGTCTAGACGCCGATAGGACAGGTCGAAAGCCGCCTGCACCCCGAGAGAACGCCCGTCGCGATCCTCGTAGTGGAGGGCTTTCAGGCGGGAGCGGGTGTCAGCCAGGTCGGCAGCCAACGTGGTCAGAGGCAGGCCGGGGTCCGCGGTGGCCTGGGCGGCGACAATCGTCAACGCCAACGGCAGCCCCCCGCAATACCCGGCCACCTCCCGCAACGCCTCGGGCTCACAGCGCGGACGCGGATCGTCAGGCCGAGCGCGCGTGAGGGCGTCGGCGATGAGAGCAGCGGCCGGTTCAGTGTCGAGCTGGTCCAGGGGGGACAGGCGGGCGGGGAAGTCCGGGGCGGTGAGCGCGTCGCGGGAGGTGGCCAGCAGCCGGTGCCCACCGGACGCCGGCAGCAGAGGCAGCAGTTGCGTGGTTGAGGAGGCGTCGTCGGCGACGATCAGTACTTGCCCCACCTGGGCCCGTCGGGCCAGTTCCGACCGGTACAGGCTCTCCTGTTCCCCAGGCGTGGGTGGCAGGTCGTCCTCGCGGATGCCCAACGCCCGCAGCAGCGCTTCCAGCGCCTGCTCGCCGCTGACCGGTCCGGCCGGGTCATAGCCGCGCAGGTGCACGAACAACACGCCCCCGCCGAACCAACCTTGTTCGACGGCCCGGTGGGCCGTGTGCAGAGCCAACGCGGTCTTGCCGACCCCAGCAAGCCCCGTCGCCACCACCACGCCCGGCCCCGGACCCGACGGGTCGAGTACGTCCAGCAGCTCGCCGACGCGTCCCTCGCGGCCGACTAGGGGCACAACGGCCGGGAGCGCGTCAAGTGCCTGCGGGGCAGGGCCGCTTCCCATGCCGTACACCACAGTCTGGTTGTACTGGTTCCCCCCGACCTGGTTCACCCGCGCCTGGTCGGCGGCGGTAGCGTGCTGGTACGTCCGGTCAGGATCGGCGCAGCTGCTCATCGTCCCCCAATCCGTTGCGCTGGTCCCCGCCCACCTGCGTCACTGACGCGTCATCGGCTACCTCCGCCTCCTGCTCGACGCTCGACGGCCCGCCCCCGGCACCGCCGGGGGCGGGCGTGTTCTGGTTGCCACCGACCTGAGCTGCCTGGCCCCGGCCGGACGCGGTCACTCGCTGCGACACCGTCCGCTCCACCGGCCCGGCCGTGGTGGGCTGTGCGCGGCCAGCCCACCAGCCGACCGCACCGGCCACCACCGTGGCCATCACCGACGCGAACGCCGTCGCCACCACCCATCGATCAGCCTCTGCCTGCGGCATCCACCCCCAGGACAACGACTGCGCCCCCCACAAACACACCCCGAACGTCGCAACCGCCACCACCATCGTGACCGACCATCGAACCCAACCCGCCATCCCGCCCCCTCCAGTTCTCACGATCTCGGCGACGCCGACCGGCGTCGCAGGTGCGTGTACCGCCGCAGCACCCGCACGACGTAGAGCCGCTAGACATGGTTCCGCACCCCCGCGCTCGATGAGCGCCCCATGACACATCCGTTACTAGGGTCCGTCTTCAAAGATTGTCGGATGGTGGATCATGGTGCGGTGATACGCCGCCATGAACTCACGGATCTCGAGTGGGAGTTACTCGCTCCGCTGATACCGCGGGCTGCGACAGGCAGGCCTCGTGTCGAGGACCGGCAGGTCGTCAACGGGATGGTTTACAAGATCCGTACCGGGATCTCCTGGCGTGACCTGCCGGAACGCTACGGACCGTGGAAGACGGTCTACACGCGCTTCCGGCGCTACGCCCTGGACGGCGTGTTCACCCGGGCCCTGCAGCAAGTCCAGGCCAAGGCCGACGCAGCCGGCGACATCGACTGGCTGGTTCAGATCGACGCCACCATCGTTCGCGCCCACCAGCACGCCGCCGCCACCGGCCGAAAAGGTGCCTCTATGGTTTTCGTCAAGCCGTAGCTGGTGTAGGTGGTTGGTAGAAGGTGCCGTCGCGGAGCATGGCGAACAGGACGTCGATGCGGCGTCGGGCGAGGGCGATGAGGGCGGCGATGTGGTGTTTTCCCTCGCGACGTTTGCGGTCGTAGTAGGCGCGTGACTCGGGCTGGGACAGCGAGGCGAACGCGGCGAGATAGAAGGCTCTCTTGAGCTGTTTGTTGCCTCGTCGGGAGGGATGTTCGCCGCGGATGGAGGATCCGGAGTTCCGGGTCACCGGCGCGAGGCCGGCGTAGGCGGCGAGATGGCCGGAGGTGGCGAAGCCGCTGCCGTCGCCGACGTCGATGAGGATGCGGGCCGCGGTCCTGATCCCGATGCCGGGCATCGAGATCAGGACCTGGGAAAGAGGGTGGGCCTCCAGGAGTTCCTCGATCCGGGCGGCGAGGAGTTTTCGCTGGTCAAGCACGGACTGGAGCGAACTCGCGAGGCTGGGAACGATCAGCGCGGCGGCATCGGTTCCTGGAACCACGACGGTCTGTTCGTCGAGTGCGGCGAAGATGTCTTCGACCAGCCGCTCGGCCATCCGCGGTGCCTTGGGACGTATCAGGGTCACGAGGCGACGGCGTCCGGCCTTGCGGATCTGAGCCGGGGAGCCGAACTGGTCAAGCAGCTCGAGCACGGCCGGGTGCTGGATCCGCGGGCCAAGGACACGTTCCAGGGCAGGGTGGATCTGGGTGAGGAGGCCACGGAGCCGGTTGGCGATCCGGGTGGACTCGCTCGCAAGGTCGTCGTCGAACCCGGCGATCATCGCGAGCTCGGCAACCGTCTCGTCCGCGGGATTGATAGTCCGCAGGGTGTGGGGCATCGCTCTGGCGGCGTCCGCGATGATGAACGCGTCACGGGCGTCTGTTTTCGCCTCTCCAGGGTAGAGATCGGCGATCCGCCGCATCGTAAGTCCGGGCAAGTAGGCGACCTGGCATCCCGCGTCCCGGGCAACCGCGAGGGGCAGGGCCCCGATGGAAGTCGGCTGGTCAACGACCACCAGAACAATCCCGTGCTTGGCCTGAAGCTTGTCGAACAGCTCCCGCAGCTTCGGTTCACTGTTGGGCAGCGACTTGTCGAACACCTTCTTCCCTGCCCGGTTCACGGCGGTGGCGTGGTGATCACCCTTCCCGACGTCCAGGCCCAGATAGACGTCGATGCCAGTCTCGTCCGACATGCCCCTTCGCTCCCGTGCTCGCCTGTTCCCCGGCCTCACCTGCGGCATCAGCGTGCCGGCATCCACGTTACGAAGAGACTGCCCGAGGGCGCTCGTGCCTCTAATCAGCGGTCTGCCAATGCCTCCGGCACCGGCGACACCACCTTTTCGATCATCTCGACTGGGGGCTCAAGTCATACCGGGGCCGAAGGCCGGGAGCCTCATTGCGAGGCCACGAAGACGGTAACGGGGATCCACCGGCAGGACGAACCGGACGATCACGCCCTCGGCAGGTCCAGAGGAGGACTGACCACCAAACTCCACCTCGCGGCCGACGGCCGCGGCAGACCACTGGCCATCCTCCTCACCCCAGGCCAACGCCACGACAGCGTCTGCGCCGAGCCGCTGCTGGAACGAATCCGAGTGCCCCGCACCGGCCCCGGCCGCCCTCGCCGCAGACCTGACCACGTCGTCGCGGACAAGGCCTACAGCTCGCGCGGATTCCGCGCCTACCTGCGCAGACGCGGAATCGCACACACCATCCCCGAGAAGGACGACCAGCGAAAACACCGCCGCAACCGTGGCCGGCGAGGCGGCCGACCGCCAGGCTTCGACCGCGACACCTACCGCCGCCGCAACACCGTCGAACGCTGCTTCAACCGACTCAAAGCCTTCCACGGCATCGCAACCAGATACGACAAGACCGCCACTTCCTACGAAGCAGCGGTCAGCCTGGCGGCGTTGCTACTTTGGGCAAGATCACTTTGAAGACGGACCCTAGTGGCCATGGCATCGGGACCAGCGGCACGGGTGACCTCGCTCATGAACTCAGCGCCCGTCCCCGACCCGAACATCGCACAATGTGGGGATGCAGAACTCCGTCATCACGGCGTCAGGCGCACTCCTAGCAGCACTCATCGGCCTCTCCGGCGCGCTCTGGGTGACCATCAGTAACCAGCGCAAGCAGCAGCAGGCGCAGCGCGACAACTGGACACACGACCGGCGCAAGGACGCCTACCTGGCTTTCAGCGACGCCGCGCGGGCGTTCACTCCCCTGACTGAGGAACTGTTTCGCGCAGAGGATCGCGACTACGTCGCCCATCAAGCCAATGGCACTGGCCCGGAGAGCGAGACGCTGGAAGAGGTGACCACCTGGGCGGAAATGCTCTGGTCACCCTTCCCCGCCGACTACAGCGATGGGTGGTCCACGGAAGCACCTAAGCGCCTGCACGCCTTGACGATGGCGTTCGATCGCATCGAGTTGGAAGGCCCGACCGGTGTCACCGCCACGGCTCTCAGGATCCTCGAGTCGGCACACATCATGACCGAGGGGCCCAAACTCTTCGCCAAGGAAGCTGAGCAAGAAGCCGCCGCAGGCGGCAGCGCCACAGAGATGGAACTGCTACGCACCGAAGTCCACCGCTACAGGATGCTCTGCGGCAAGTTCCGCAACCAGGCCAGGAGGGAGCTGGACTGCCTAGGCAGCGAGACGGACAGTCGCTGAACCGTCTCTCATCTGCATGCTCTGCGGCCCAGTGATGGCGAGGGCTCGTTTTCCGGCTGCACCGGGTGCGGTATCTCGTTCCGTAGTAGCGGGCCGCTGCCAGCTCCTCCTCCGTAAGAGGCCGCGCAGATAGGCGTGGGCTCCTGGCCGGCGGTTCGGGCGTTCGTCCCAGCGGTGAGTCGTCCGTGCCTGCCAGATCAGACTACGCACGGTGATGATCATGTCGGCGAGGTCGAAGAATACCTCGTGCTGCTCGCAATTCTGGAGGAGAGAATCCACGATGGACGATTTCTGCGATTGATCCGGCAGATGCTCAAGGCCGGGTACTTGGAGGACTGGCGGTGAATCGCCACGCTCAGCGGTGCACCGCAGGGTGGCGTGATCCCGCCGCGCCCACGGCTTCCTGGCGGACCGCACGCCCGCCGTGCCCGTCCTCAGTTGACCTGGGTGCCGGGCCCCCAACCACGTCTATCCGCGCGGCCTCTAAATCCTGGCATCGCACCAGGCGGAGGATCACTGGCAGCACGACAATCGTGACCCTGACGCAGTTGAGGTGGGCCATCGTGCAGGCATGACCTGGAGTGGTTCAGGCTGAGTGAGACGGCGATGGTTGGCCTGTCTCACCCAACCTGGGCAGTTGGCACCTGCGGCTATGGTTCATCGTCGTGGCGGTGGGCGTGCCAGAGGCGTCTCAGTGGACGTTAAGTCCGTTTCTGATAGCGGCCTCGTCCGGGTTGGGTGAGGAAGCCTTGGCGG
>NZ_JASKMT010000004.1 GCF_030124175.1 Streptomyces sp. 549
AAGGAACGGACGCTTCCTTCGGATTCCCTTCCGGGCCTCCTCCGGGCGCTTCCCTTCGGTGTTTCCAACCTTACCAGACTCTCACCGGCCGTTTCACCGACCAGATCCGAACCCGAGGGAGACTGGAATCCCCTTCACGCTTTCCGGTATTCACCTCGCGGCTTCAACCTTTCGGCGCTTCCCGACACTATCAGAACCCCGCCTCCAGCCGTCTCCGACCGAAACCGCAATCCCAACCCTCCGCCGGGACGGAGGACCCACCACCGCAGACACCACAGAAACAAAGACTTTCCGTCGCGCACTGCCCGGTGAGACCGCCACGCTAGTGGACAATCCCCAGCGACTCAAAACCGAGCCACCCGAACCCATTCCGGAGAAACCGAAAGAGACCCTCACGGGAATCGAACCAGTAGATGTGGAGGCCGCCCGAAGCGGCAGAGACGCCACCAGCAGAACCAGACAGCTCCGCGGCAACCCGGAGTACATTACTGATCCGGCGAACCGGTGTCAACCCCCGTCTACTGCGGCACCCGAGGCCTCGACGACAGCGGGCGCTGGACTCAGTCGAGGTGGGCCGAGACACGGTCGAGCAGACGGGTCAGCAGATCGCCGAGCTGGCCGCGGTCCTCGCTGGAGAGGTCCTGGAGCAGGTACTCCTCGAAGGAGGAGGCCTGGCGCATGACCTGCAACCACTTCTCGCGGCCCTCGTCGGTCAGGCCGATGATCACCCGGACCCTGTTCTCCTCGTCGCGCTCCCGCGTGACGAGCCCCGCGGCGACCATGCGGTCGATGCGGTGCGTCATGGCCGCGGGCGTCAGCCCGAGTTGCTTCGCGATGGTGCCGGGCCAGAGCTGGTAGGGCCGGCCCACCATCACCAGCGCCTTCAGTACCTCCCACTCGGCACTGTTGAGCCCCAGGGTCGCGAGCTGGCGTCCGTAGGCGACGCTCATGCGCCGGTCGAGACGACTGAGGGCGCTGACCACCTTCTCCACTTGCGGGTCCAGGTCGCGGTACTCGCGCTGGTAGATCGCGATCTGCTCGTCGAGTGACGGCTGCCGGTCTGACATGGGCCGGAGTATCCCACGGCAACACGTTGGCATCGAAGACTTGCGATGTGTACTCTTTAGCTTCGAAGTCTTCAGCTCTCAGCTCTCGTGGTGTGTCGCTGACGGCTGCCCCAAACCAACGACGCCTCCTCGACGGGGCGTCGTCCCCCTGCAACGACCTAGGTAGGTGAGTGTGACCACCGCGATGGGCGCGACCTTGCGCCGGATCCAGCTCGGAAACGCATTGAGCGCGTTCGGAAGCGGCTTCACCGTCCCGTATCTGTTCATCTACGTGGCGCAGGTGCGTGAACTCGGGCCCAGCACGGCCGGAGCCGTGCTGGCGGCCTTCGCCGCTGCGGCGCTCGTCGTGCTGCCGTTCACCGGCCGGGTGATCGACGGGCACGGTCCGATGCCGGTCGCGCTCTTCGGCAGTGCCGCCGCGTCCGTCGGTGCGCTCGGCTTCGGCATGTCCAGCAGTGCACCGCTCGTCATGGTTTCCGCGGCCGTCATGGGCGGCGGTATAGCCGTGCTGCAGCCGTCCCTGGCGACGATGATCGTCTGGTGCTCGACGACGGCCACCCGGTCACGTGCCTTCGCGACGCAGTTCTTCCTCAACAACCTCGGGCTGGGCCTCGGCGGCCTGCTCGGCGGGCAACTGGTGGACGAGCACCGGGCGAGCAGCTTCACCCTGCTGTTCAGTGTCGAGGCGGTCATGTTCGTGGTGCTGGCCGGTGTGCTGCTCACCGTTCGTCTGCCGCGCGCCTCGGGCGTCGGCGAATCCATGCCGACGGAGGCCGGCGAGTCCGGTGGCGGCTGGCGCGCGATGCTCTCGCACCGGGCCATGGTCCTGCTCTGCGTGCTCGGCTTCGTCCTGTTCTTCACCTGCTACGGCCAGTTCGAGTCCGGTCTTGCCGCTTACGGCGTCGAGGTCACCGGGGTGTCGACGTCCACGCTCGGCTTCGCCCTGTTCGCCAACACGGCGATGATCGTCCTGGCTCAGTTCGTGGTCCTGCGCATGGTCGAGGGCAGGCGGCGCAGCCGGGTCATCGCGCTGGTCGGCCTGATCTGGATGGTGGCCTGGGTGGCTGCGGGCGTCTCCGGACTGGTTCCGCACGCCCAGGCGGTGGCGACGGCCCTGCTGATCTCGACCTACGCGCTCTTCGGGGTCGGCGAGGCCATGCTGTCGCCGACCGTCGCGCCGCTCGTTGCCGACCTGGCGCCGCCCCGCGTGATCGGCCAGTACAACTCGGCGTTCGCCCTGGTCAAACAGCTCGGTGTGGCCGTCGGACCGGCGGTGGGCGGCCTGATGGCGGCGCACGGCGCCTATGCGGCCTACATCGTCATGCTGGTGCTCTGCTCGGTCGGCGTCAGCGTGCTCGCGCTGATGCTGGGACGTCGACTCACGCCTGCGCAGGACAACCCGCAGCTGCGCACCCCGTCCCCGGTGGTTCACAAGCAGGCCGTGGCAGCGGTCTGACACAACCCGCCGTCGCCGGTCCGGTCGCCGTCGGGGGACGAGCGGGCTCAGGTGTGCGGCAGGGCGAACTCGCACCAGACCGCCTTGCCGCCGCCCGGTGTGCGTCGGCAGCCCCACGAGGAGGCGATGGTGGCGACGATGGAGATACCGCGGCCCGACTCGTCGGCGGGTTCGGCCCTTCGACGCCGGGGCAGGTGGTCGTCCCCGTCGGTGACCTCGACGATCAGCCGCCGGTCGGTGCGGCGCAGCCGCAGGCGCATCGGGGGCGTGCCGTGCTGGAGCGAGTTCGCCACCAGTTCGCTGGCGGCCAGCACGCCCAGGTCGCGCAACTCGGCCGGGAAGCGCCAGGACGTCAGCACCCCGATGGCGAAGGCCCGCGCCCGGGGCGCCGCCTCCACCCCGCCGAGCAGGTCGAGCGCCGCGTTGTGGAACAGCTCCGCGTCGTGACCGGTGCGTGCCGGGTGCTGGAGGACCAGTACGGCCACGTCGTCGTCGTGTTCGGCGGTGATGCCCAGCGCGCGCTGGAGCCGGCCGCAGATGATGTCGGGAGCGCCCGTTGCCCCGGCGAAGGCCCGCTCCAGCGTCTCGACGCCCTCGTCGATGTCGGCGTCGCGGCGCTCGACGAGTCCGTCGGTGTAGAGCACCGCCGTGGCGCCCTCCCCGAACGGCACCGAGCCCGAGGTGTGCAGCCAGCCCCCCGTGCCCAGCGGCGGCCCGGTCGGCTCGTCCGCCCGGTGCACGGTGCCGTCGGCGTTGCGCACCAGGATGGGCAGGTGCCCCGCGGAGGAGTAGATCAGCCGGCCCTCGTTGGGATCGTGCACGGCGTAGACGCAGGTGGCGATCTGGCTGGCGTCGATCTCGGCGGCCAGACCGTCCAGCAGTTGCAGTACCTCGTGCGGCGGCAGGTCGAGGCGGGCGTAGGCCCGGACCGCCGTGCGCAGCTGCCCCATCACTGCGGCGGCCCGTACGCCGCGGCCCATGACGTCACCGATGACCAGGGCCGTACGGCCGGCGCCGAGCGTGATCACGTCGTACCAGTCGCCGCCGACGGCGGCCTCGGTGCCGCCGGGCTGGTAGGTGGCGGCCACCCGCAGGTCGTCGGGCTGTTCCAGTTCCTGCGGCAGCAGGCTGCGCTGGAGGGTGACGGCTGCCTCCCGCTGCCGGGCCTCGCTGGCCCGCAGGCGCTCGGCCGACTCGATCTGGTCCGTCACGTCCGTGGCGAACACGAGCACGCCCCGGTCGTGCCGGTCGCCGGCCACCATGTTCTCCCGGAGTCCGGCAGCCCGGGAGGTGCCCTCGCTGTCGCCCGGCGTGGCGGCTCCGGCGGTGTCGGTCCGGCTGTCGGCGAGGTCGATCGGAGTGCAGGTGAAGGTGTAGTGGCTGGCCTTGGCCCCGCCCGGCACCCGGCGGGCCTTGACCGTGCGGGGTTTGCCGCTGCGCAGCACCTGCTCCATCAGAGGCAGCAGGCCCAGCTCCACGAGTTCCGGCAGCGCCTCCTTCGCCGGCGTGCCGAGGCTGCGCGGGCCGAACGCCTGGGCGTAGGCGTCGTTGACGTAGGCGATCCGGTGTTCCGGGCCCCGTACGACGGCCACCAGAGCGGGGACCTGGCCGAGCAGCCGGTGCACCGACAGCCCGTCCAGTCCTGCCTGCCCTGCGGCCTGTCCGAGCGCGGCGCGGGCGGGGTCCTGCAACTCACCGCGGGCGGACGGCACCTCCCAGCCGGGGGTCCCGGGCCCGGTGGCCGCGGACTCGGCGGTCCGCCCGGCCCGCGCGGCAGCGGTGCGTCGCTGCGTGCCTGGCAGGCGGGCGCTCCAGCGCGTGAAGTTCACTGCGGTTCAGATCCGATTCTGCCGGGAGTCAGGGAAGGGGGGTGAGGGGTGATCGTGACTCATTGCTGACGGGAGTGCACCCATGGTCACATGCCCAGTGTGGCCGATGGGACTGACATACGTCAGCGCTGCGGAGGACGGTGCCCGTCCCCGGCGGCCATTTCGAACTCCGCCCGGGGGTGCTCCAGGGAGCCGAGCGAGACGATCTCTCTCTTGAAGAACCCGGCGAGGGCCCATTCGGCGAGCACCCGGGACTTGCGGTTGAGGGTGGGCACTCTGCTGAGGTGGTAGACGCGGTGCATGAGCCAGGCAGGGTAGCCCTTCAACTTGCGCCCGTACACACGGGCGACCCCTTTGTGCAGGCCAAGGGAGGCGACGGATCCCGCATACGAGTGCTGGTAGGTGCTCAGCGGTTCACCGCGCAGGGTGGCCGCGACGTTGTCGCCGAGCACGCGGGCCTGACGCACGGCGTGCTGGGCGTTTGGGGCGCACTCCTGACCGGGCTGGTCGGCCGTCAGGTCGGGCACGGCGGCGGCGTCACCGGCTGCCCAGGCGTGTTCGGTGCCCTCGATCTGGAGGGTTGCGGTGCCGCGCAGGCGCCCGCGCGCGGTCAGCGGAAGGTCGCTCGCGGCGATGATCGGGTGCGGCTTCACGCCGGCGGTCCACACCAGCGTGCGGCAGGGGTGGCGTGCGCCGTCACTGAGCACGGCGACCCGGTTCTCGCAGCTCTCCAGCCGGGTGTCCAGCCGCACGTCGATGTTCCGCCCGCGCAGTTCCCGGACGGCGTACTTGCCCATCTCTTCGCCGACTTCGGGCAGGATGCGGTCACTGGCCTCGACGAGGATCCACTTCTGCTCCTCGGGCCGCAGGTTGTGGTAGTACCGGCAGGCGTAACGAGCCATGTCCTCGAGTTCGGCCAGCGCCTCGACACCCGCGTAGCCGCCGCCGACGAAGACGAAGGTGAGCGCGGCGTCGCGGATCTCGGGGTTGCGGGTGGAGGAGGCGATGTCGAGCTGCTCCAGCACGTGGTTGCGCAGCCCGATGGCCTCCTCGACCGTCTTGAAGCCGATGCCGAACTCGGCGAGACCGGGCACCGGCAGGGTGCGGGAGACCGAACCGGGAGCCAGTACCAGTTCGTCGTACTGGACGGTGAGCGGGCCGCCACCCTCGTCCTTGGTGGCGATGGTCTCGACGGTGGCGGTCCGCCGGGCGTGGTCGATGGCGGTGGCCTCGCCGACCAGGATCCGGCACTGGGGGAGCACGCGCCGCAGCGGCACCACGACGTGCCGGGGCGAGATGGAGCCCGCTGCCGCTTCGGGCAGGAAGGGCTGGTACGTCATGTAGGGCTCTGGGCTGACCACGACGATCTCCACCCCGCCGCGCCCCTCCCGGGCTGCCTTCAGCTCCTGCTTGAGCTTCTTCTGGAGTCGCAGAGCGGTGTACATCCCCACATATCCGCCGCCGACCACCAGAACGCGCGCTGTTTCCTTCGCCACCTTCGACCCCTGTCCGTGCGTCACCTGTCCATGACGCACCGCCGGGACGCCGTTTGTCCACAGGTCCCAGGAATTGTGTGACTGGAGGAAGCAAGGACTCCGGATCCGGCAACGGGACGAAGGGATGCGAGAATGCACAGGTCAGGAGGGTTCTGACGGGATTGGATCAGGTGCCCAAAGGGGGCAGATCAGGGTTGTACTCCGATCGGGGGCAGTCCGCCAGGAACCAGCCCCCTTCTCTCCCGACGACCGCTCAACTATGTTCGTAGTCGGCCGGTGGCGGGGCGTGGCCCCGTGGTCCGGCCGTATGACGGGGAGTCTCCGGGGGGAGACAGTGATTACCGGGGGAACGACTATGCGTATTCAAGGTGTTCAGGGTGTTCATTCCCTTCAGGACACGCACGGGGTGACCGAGGCCGTCTCATCGGACGGCGGGGGCGGAAGCGGGCGGTCGACGCCGCTGCGCATCGACGCCCAGCGCAATCTGGAGCACGTGCTGCGCGCGGCGCGTGAGGTGTTCGGCGAGCTGGGCTACGGCGCGCCCATGGAGGACGTGGCCCGTCGGGCGCGGGTGGGGGTGGGCACGGTCTACCGCCGCTTCCCCAGCAAGGAGGTCCTGGTCCGGCGGATAGCGGAGGAGGAGACGGCCCGGCTGACCGGCCAGGCCCATGCCGCGCTCAGCCAGGAGCGTGACCCCTGGTCGGCTCTGGCGCGCTTCCTGCGGACGTCGGTGGCCTCGGGCGCGGGGCGGTTGCTGCCACCGCGAGTGCTGAGGGCCGGTTCGGGCAGCGGCGCTGCCAGCACGCCCGCCTCCGCCGTGCGGGTGCCGCACCAGCGGCAGCCTGGCGAGGGCAGCGGCACAACGCCTGAGCTGTGGCTCGTGGCGGACGGCGCCGGGTCGGCGCTGGTTGATGACGTCTCATCGGTCAGCTCCGGCTCATCGGTCAGCTCCGCGGCACCTGTCAGCTCCGCCGCACCGGACGTCTCGGTGCTGTCGGGCACCGACGCCGAGGAGGCGCCGCTCGCCTCGCAGGAGGAGCCGCACGAGGGCGAGGGCGTCGCCGAACTCCTGGCCGTGGTCAGCCATCTGGTCGACCGCGCCCGTGAGTCGGGAGCGCTGCGGACCGACGTGACAGTGGCGGACGTCCTGCTTGTCATAGCCACCACTGCTCCTTCGCTGCCGGATGCCGAGCAGCAGGCGGAGGCGTCCGGCAGGCTGCTCGACATCCTGCTGGAAGGGCTGCGGTCGCGGGAGAACCGCTGAGGGAGTCGTCCCGCCCGGTCCGACGGCGTGACCGGGCGGCGTCGGCCGGAGGCGTGTCCGGGAGGCGCTGTCCGGGCACCTCTGGCCGGGCGGGCGACAGCAGGGACAGGCAGCCGGGGCGAGTGGCTGATCCCAGCGGCTCGCGGGAAGGCCGGCCGGTGACCTGAGTCAAGGCCCTGACCTGAGACGAGGCGGCCCCTGACGGTGCGGTGCTCGGGTACTGCGTCCCAGGTGCGGAGTGAGGGTGCGGAGTGAGGGTGTTGCGTTCCGGTTCTACTCCTTGGTCCGGGCCCTGCTCCGGGCACCTGGCGCAGTGACCCGAACGGGTGATACTTCAGGGCTTGCGGGGCGAAACCCACTCGGACGAGTGGTTGCGTTGCAGGGCCGGCGCTCACGCACCGACCTTGTGGGAGTCTTTCCCGGTGTTTGACTGCCACGGGGTCTACGGGAGCTTCCGCTATGGGTGTTGAGGGGCGGGACGAACCGCGCGGGGGCGAGAGTCCGCAGGAGTCGGGCGGGGCGACCGCTCCCAAGGTTCCCGGGCAGGCCGACCGGGCGGGCAAGGGGGCGGCACCGGCGTCCGCAGAGCGCTCCGCCCCGGGCGAGCCGCCTCGGTCAGTGCCCGTGCAGCGCTCCCGGGGCGCGACTGCTCAGGAGGACGGAGAGGCACCCGGAAGCGTCTTCCGGGGTCCCCGCGGATCCGTGGCGCCGCCCTCGGAGGGCCGGTCGGACGGCGACACCGGGGCGGAGGACCCGCCCGTCGGTGACACCGAGTTGGTGTCACGCATGCGCGGCGGGGACACCGCCGCCTATGACGAGCTGTACCGACGGCACGCCGAGGCGGTCCGGCGGTACGCCCGGACCTGCTGCCGGGACGCGGACACCGCCGACGACCTCACCAACGAGGTGTTCGCACGGACCCTGCAGGCCGTGCACAGCGGCAAGGGGCCACAGACGGCGGTACGCGCCTACCTGCTGACGGCGGTCCGGCACACCGCGGCTGCGTGGGGCCGGACGGCCAGGCGGGAGCATCTGGTGGAGGACTTCGCCCTCTTCGCCGGTTCGGCCGTCGCCTCGCAGGCCAGCGAGGCGGACACGCTCGATCTGGGTGCGGACGTGCGCGCCATGCACGAGGCCGAGCAGTCCATGGTCGTCCAGGCGTTCCGCACGCTGCCGGAACGCTGGCAGACGGTGCTGTGGCACACCACCGTCGAGGACGCCTCACCGCAGGACGTGGCTCCGATCCTGGGGCTGACCGCCAACGCCACCGCGGTGCTCGCCCACCGGGCCAGGGAGGGGCTGAAGCAGGCGTACCTCCAGGCACATGTCAGCCAGTCGCTGACCTCGGGCGGTGACTGCGCGCGCTACGCGGACCGGCTCGGTGCCTTCGCCCGCGGCGGTCTGCGCGTGCGGGCCGAGCGGGGCCTGCGCAAGCACCTGGAGGAGTGCTCCAGGTGCCGGGTGGCGGCCATGGAGGTCAAGGACGTCAACGAGCGGCTGCGCCTGCTGCTTCCGGTGGCGGTCATCGGCTGGTTCGCCGCGACCTACTCGGTCAAGGCGGCGGGCATCGTCGGCGGGGTGGGAGCGGCCGGTGTCGGTGGTTCCGCGGCGGCCGCGGGCGGCAAGGCCGGCGCCGGCGGAGCGGCGTCCGAAGGGCTGGGCGCGCCCGCGAAGGCGGGCATCGCGGCGAGCGCGGTCACCGCTGCCGCGGCGGCGGTGGCGCTCGTACTGGCGCTGGCGGGCAATCCGCAGCAGGAGGAGCCGCCGCCCCCGCAGGCCAAGCCGTCCGCCGTGCCGGTCGAACCGGCGCCGCAGGACCCGCCGGTGGAGGAGTCCGCGCCGGAGCCACCCCCGCTCGTGCCGGCCCCCGAGCCCGAGGCGCGCGCTGCGGCGCCGGCTGCCGAGGACCCGGCGCCAGCCCCGCGGCCGGAACCCGAGCCGGAGCCGCGCCCTGCCGACCCGGCTCCCGTGCCGCCCCCGGCACCCGCCCCCGCGCCGCCGTCCTCACCGCCCGCCCCCAGTCCGGCCCCGACGCCCACTCCGGCACCCACTCCCCCGCCGGTACCGCCGCCTCCCGCACCGGCCCCGGCGGGCTACCAGATCAACCAGCTGCGCTGGGACGTGCTGGGCGCCTCCGACGAGCCGGCCGTGCGGGTGGCCGAGAGCTCGTGGCTGTGGCAGCGGTCGGGTCTGCGGATCGGTGGTCGCCAGTACGGCCACGGGGTCACGGTGCACGCCCCCTCGTCCGTGACCATCGACCTCAACCGGCAGTGCGAGTCGTACTCGGCGGTCGCCGGCGTCGACGACCTGACCATGGGGCTGGGCGCCGTGCGCTTCGCCGTGCACGGTGACGGTGTCCTGCTCTGGCAGTCGCAGGTGGTCAGGGGCGGCGACCAGGCGGTACCGGTGAACGTGCCGCTGGCGGGCGTCAGGACGATGCGCCTGGTCGTGACCCCGGAGTCGCCGCTGGGGGCCGCGGCGCTGGCCGACTGGGCCGAGTCCGTGATCCGCTGCCGCTGACGGAGGAAGCGGGCACCGGGAGCGGGCGCGGGAGCCCGGCGCCCGTCAGCGACCGGTGCCCGACGGCGCGTGCCGCCAGCCCGTCAGATCGCGGGGCGGGGCGGCACGCCTGCGGCCACGGCGCGCTGGCGGGGTGCGGAGGAACCCGTCCAGCAGGTGCCGCGGCGCTGCAGCAGGCGGCGCAACCACAGCTCGGTGGAGACCAGTTCGGCGATGCCGTCCAGGGGCAGCGCCTCCCCCTGGGCCGCCGAGCGCAGTGCCTTGCGCACCACCCGCGCCTCCACCAGCCCGGCGTCGGCGAGCAGCGGCGCGTCGAAGAGGTCCAGCAGCTCGCCCACGGATGTGCGCAGTCCGGCGCGGACCGCGGCGAGGTGGGCGACGTGCGAGGTGGCGCCCCAGCCGGGTGGCAGGTCGTGGATCCCGGCGCCGGCCAGCACCGTCCGCAGCACCGACGCCCGGGCGCCGGGTCGTACCCGCAGGGCCTCGGGCAGTTCCAGGGCGGCGCGTACCACCTGGTTGTCGAGGAAGGGGGCGTGCAGGCGCTGGTTGCGGATCTCCGCGGCCTGCTCCATCACCCGGTAGTCGGCGGCCTGCCGTGCGAGGGCGGCGCGGGCCCGCTGGACGCCGGGGCGGGGGCCGAAGCCGGAGCCGGAGCGGATGGCGGCGGTCTCCAGCCGAACCGATACTTCGGCCAGAGCCTCACCGGTCAACCAGCGCGCTGCCGGGCCCGGGCGGCACCAGGTGAGCGCGGCGAGTGAGGCGTCGAGTGGGCTCTCGGCGAGACCGTCGGTGGCGAAGTCCCGGTCGCGCAGGCGGCGGGCGGTGTCGGTGACACCTTCGCGCTGCGAGGTGCGGGCCAGGCGGCGGGCGGCACGGTAGACGGTCAGCGGCACCAGGACGGAGTTGCGGCGGGGGCCCTCGGCGACGGCGAGGGCGGCTGCGGGGCGCAGGAGCTGGCGTCTGCGGCGGTCCATGAGCAGGTCCGCGAGACGCGCGGGGTGGGCGTCCAGCACCTGGCGGGCCCCGTACCCGATGAGGTGGTCGGCGCTGCCGGCCGCGAGGCGTCTGCGGTGGCGTTCGGCGAGGACGAGGGACGGTCCTGGCTCGTCGGTGAGCGTGTCGTCGTCGAGGTCGGCGTAGGGCAGTGCGTCCTCGCCTGCGGTCACCACGACGTGGTGCAGCCGCGGGTTGTCGGCGACGGCGCGGGCCCGTTCGAGTTCGGCGACGCGCCCGGAGTCGCCGTTGCCGGTGAGGTCGTTGAAGGTGACGGCGAGCAGCCGCTGCCCGGCGTGGGTGCCGGGGGCGCCGTAGACGGTGCCGGGCACGCCGGGCAGTCCGGCGGCGAGCAGCGCGAGTGTGGCGGAGGCGGAGCCGCCGGAGAGGTCGGCGCCGATGCCGGGGGCGGGCCCGCCGCGGCGGGCGGCGGGGCCGAGGCCGGGGATGGGCCCCGGGTCGAGGCCGTCGGCTCCCGGCATGCCGGGGCCTTCGGGGACGTGGCGGGGCGCGGCGAGGCGGACCCGGACGGCTTCGATGAGGGCGTCGCGCACGCCGTCGACGGCCTTCTCGGCTTCGAGCGGCGGGGCGGCGACCACGGTGGGCACGGCCGGCTCGTAGCTGGTGATCTCCCGGGTGCCGCCCTCGCGCAGGATCAGGGCGTGGCCGGGTGGGACGCGGTGGACTCCGCGGTAGGGCGTGGTGTCGCCCATCGCTTCGGGTGCTTCGGGGGCGGCGAGCAGCGCGCCGAGGTGGCCGACGTCGAGTTGCGCCTCGATGAGGTCGGCGAGCGGCAGGGCGGCGGTGGCGTAGGCGGTGCCGCCGGCCCAGGGGGTGTGGAAGACGGGGCGGGCGCCGGCGAGGTCGGTGGCCAGTGCCACGCGGCGGCCGATGCGGGCGACGGCGGTGTAGGAACCCGGCCAGGCGGTGAGGTGGCGCAGGGCTCCGCCGCGGGCGGCGAACAGGGCGACGCGCAGCTGGTCGTCGCTGGCGCCGCAGCAGCCGAAGACGGCGAGCCGGGTGCCCGGGTCGGCTTCGATGACGCGGACCTCGTCGGGCCGCCAGTCGCCGACGGCCCACAGCGGGTCGGGGTCGCCCCACAACTGCTGGGCACCGACAGGGTGCAGGTTCCGGCCGGAGACCTGGGCACTTCCCGCTGCGGTGCTGCTCCATCCCACCAACCACCGCATCGACGCCGCCTCCGCCCGTCACTCCTCGCCCGCAACCGCCGTTACGGATTGCTCCCGATGCTCTTCGGGCCCATGCTGCCACGAGACCGGCGTGGGAGAGGCGCGAAGGGGGCGCGTAGATGGGTGTGTTCATGCCGAGCGGGGTGGAAGTGGCCGTCACTGAAACAGCGACATTCAGCCAACTTCCAGCCGTGCGGGGGTTCGTGGCGGAGCGTCTGCGGGTCCCGGAGCGGCGGTGCGGCAACGGGCGGCGGACGTCGGCGGTTTGGCGGGCCGGGGCGTCACGGAACGTGCACGACGGTCCGGGAGGCGCTGTCGCCTCCCGGACCGGGCCACCGCTCGCGGGGATTGGAGCGGTGGCATTCCCCCAGCCCACTGGTTCCAGTTCAGTGGGCCGACCCACGCATCTCCCAGGTAAACGTGTGTCGGCGGCCTTGCACAGAGCGCACGGACAGGCGCACGGCCACACGACCGGGGCACGTGATCCGGCCGCCGCGCGGCGCGCTCGCGCTGGTCGCCGCGCGCCGTTCGGGGTCGCGCGGCCGCCGGGGCACGCAGACGAATCCCGCCATCCCCGAAGCCGCCCCTTAACGGTAGGGATGCGGCGAACTACGCTGGGTTCACGAATGCCCCGAGCATGTTCCGCATGCGGCGGGGCGGCCGTCGGTGTGTGTCAGGGGTGCGCATGTCCAGGGAGCCACGAGGGCCGAACGAGAAGCTGGGAACTGTTCTCGCGCTGGCGGGAATCAGCAACGCCGGACTCGCCCGGAGGGTCAATGACCTGGGCGCACAGCGCGGTCTGACGCTGCGGTACGACAAGACGTCTGTCGCCCGGTGGGTCTCCAAGGGCATGGTGCCGCAGGGCGCCGCGCCACATCTGATCGCCGCGGCGATCGGCAGCAAGCTGGGCCGCCCGGTTCCGCTGCACGAGATCGGCCTGGCCGACGCCGACCCGGCCCCGGAGATCGGGCTCGCCTTCCCCCGGGATGTCGGTGCGGCTGTGAAGGCCGCAACGGATCTGTACCGGCTGGATCTCGCCGGTCGCCGGGGCAACGGCAGCATCTGGCACTCCTTGGCCGGATCCTTCGCGGTGAGCGCATATGCAACGCCCGCGTCGCGCTGGCTGATAACCCCCGCGGACAGCTCGGTGGCACGTGCGGCGGACGACGACGCCGCGGGTGCCGCGTCGGGCGGTCCGCTGCGGGTGGGCCACAGCGACGTCTCCAAGCTGCGCGAGGCCGCCGCCGAGGCGCGGCGCTGGGACTCCAAGTACGGCGGCGGCGACTGGCGTTCGTCGATGGTGCCGGAGTGCCTGCGGGTCGACGCCGCGCCGCTGCTGCTGGGGTCCTACTCGGACGAGGTGGGCCGGGCGCTGTTCGGCGCGACCGCCGAACTGACCCGGCTGGCCGGCTGGATGGCCTTCGACACCGGCCAGCAGGAGGCCGCGCAGCGCTACTACATCCAGGCGCTGCGCCTGGCCAGGGCAGCCGCCGACGTCCCGCTGGGCGGCTACGTGCTGGCGTCGATGTCGCTCCAGGCCACGTACCGGGGCTTCGCCGACGAGGGCGTGGATCTGGCGCAGGCCGCGCTGGAACGCAACCGCGGCGTGGCCACGGCGCGGGTGATGAGCTTCTTCCACCTGGTCGAGGCGCGTGCCCAGGCCAAGGCGAACGACTCGGTGGCCTGCGGTACCGCGCTGTCCGCGGCCGAGGGGTGGCTGGAGCGCTCCCGGGAGGGTGATCCCGACCCGTCGTGGCTGGGCTTCTACAACTACGACCGGCTCGCTGCGGACGCCGCCGAGTGCTACCGGGACCTCAAGGCCCCGCGGCAGGTGCGCCGCTTCACGCAGCAGGCGCTGTCCCGGCCGACGGAGGAGTTCGTACGCTCGCACGGGCTGCGTCTGGTGGTGTCGGCGGTGGCCGAGCTGGAGTCCGGCAACCTGGACGCGGCCTGCGCGGCCGGGGCGCTCGCGGTGGAGGTCGCGGGGCGCATCTCCTCGGCCCGCACCACCGAGTACGTGCGCGACCTGCTGAACCGCCTGGAGCCGTACGGCGACGATCCGCAGGTGGTGGAGCTGCGGGAGAGGGCCAGGCCGCTGCTCGTCACCCCGGCGTGAGTCGGCCGGCCGGCCCCCGCGCCTCGGCTCCCGCGCGCCTCCGGCCGACGGTACGCGCGGGCGACAGACGGGTGGGGGCGGACGGGCAGGCGGCGGTGGGCGTGTGGCGGCGGGCGGGCGGCAGGATGTCAGTGGCCTCGCTCATGATGGGTGTGTGGTGTCAGTGAGCAGCGGGGAGCAGAGCCGGGCCGGCGGGCGGAAGGGCCGGGTGTACGACTGCGACGTCCTGGTGGTGGGCGGCGGCATCGTCGGCCTGTCGACGGCGTACGCCCTGACCCGGGCCCGGCCCGGGTTGCGGGTCATCGTCCTGGAGAAGGAGGCCGGGCCCGCCCGGCACCAGACGGGCCGCAACAGCGGCGTGATCCACAGCGGCGTCTACTACCGTCCCGGGTCGTACAAGGCCCGGTTCGCCGTGCAGGGCGCGGCGGAGATGGTGAAGTTCTGCACCGAGCACGGCGTGCCGCACCGCGTCACCGGCAAGCTCGTCGTGGCGACGCACCGCGCGGAGCTGCCCCGGCTGCACACGCTCGCGCAGCGAGGCCGGCAGAACGGCATCCCGATCAGGGAGCTGGGCCCGTGCCAGATCACCGAGTACGAACCGGCGGTGCGCGGTCTGGCCGCGCTGCACGTCGGCACCACCGGCGTGTGCGACTTCGCCGCCGTCGCGGCGCGGCTGGCGGAGCTGGCCGCCGACGCGGGGGCGGAGATCCGCTACGGCTCCGCGGTGGCCGCGATCGACCGCCGCCCGGGGCTCGGCGTGGCCGTGCGCACCGCGGACGGCCGGGTGCTGCGGGCCCGCGCGCTCGCCAACTGCGCGGGGCTGCACTGCGACCGCGTGGCCCGGCTGGCCGGCGATCACCCGCCCGCCCGGATCGTGCCGTTCCGCGGGGAGTACCACGCGCTGGCCCCCGAGCGGGCCGCGCTGGTGCGGGGGCTGGTCTACCCGGTGCCGGACCCGGCGTTCCCGTTCCTGGGCGTGCACCTCACGCGGGGCGTGGACGGCCATGTGCACGTCGGCCCCAACGCGGTCCCGGCGACGGCCCGGGAGGGCTACGACCGCCGCACACTGGACGCGGCCGAGTTCGCCGGCACGCTCGCCTGGCCGGGCACCTGGCGGATCGCCGCCCGGCACTGGCGGTACGGCGCCGGCGAGGTGCACCGCTCGCTGTCCCGCCGGGCGTTCACCGCCGCCGTGCGGCGGCTGCTGCCGGAGGTCACCGAGGAGGACCTCCGTCCGTCCCCGGCCGGGGTGCGGGCGCAGGCGGTGCTGCGCGACGGCACCCTGGTGGACGACTTCCTGATCACCGAGGGCCCGCACACCGTGCACGTGCTGAACGCGCCCTCGCCCGCCGCGACGGCCTCGCTGCCCATCGGCCGGGAGGTGGCCGGCCGGGTGCTGCGCGGTCTGTGACGCGGGAGCACCCGGGCGGGCCCGGGGCGGGCCTCCCGGGTGTCGGGGCCACCGTAGAATCGTTGGCACTGTGTCCGAGAGAATCCCCATGTTCGCCCCCGGTGCCGGCCCGACGGCCGACCCCGCCGGGGCGCACCACCACCGCCGCATCCGCAGCTTCCAGCCGCGCCGCAGCCGCGTCACGCATGCCCAGCGCGAGGCGCTGCTGCGGCTGTGGCCGGCCTGGGGTCTGGACGTCGACGGCAGCCGTGTGCTGGACCTCGACGAGCTGTTCGACACCCTGCCGCCCGGCGCTCCCAAGGTGGTCGAGGTCGGTTTCGGCATGGGTGAGGCCACCGTGCAGATGGCCGCCGACGACCCGGCCACCGGCATCCTGGCCGTGGACGTGCACACTCCGGGGCAGGGCAGCCTGATGCGCCTGGCGGAGCAGCGCGGCCTGGACAACGTGCGGGTCGCCAACGGGGACGCGGTGATCCTGCTGCGCGAGATGCTGCGGCCCGACTCGCTCGCCGGTCTGCGGGTGTTCTTCCCCGACCCGTGGCCCAAGACGCGCCACCACAAGCGCCGCATCATCCAGCCCGAGTTCCTGGACGTGGCGGCGTCCCGCCTCGCGCCGGGCGCCGTGGTGCACTGCGCGACCGACTGGGAGCCGTACGCGGAGCGCATGCTCGAAGTGCTGACCGCCCACCCGGCGTTCGAGAACACGCGGCCTGACGGCGGCTTCGCCCCGCGCCCCGGCTTCCGCCCGATGACCCGCTTCGAGGGGCAGGGCCTGCGCAAGGGCCACGCCGTGCACGACCTGCTGTTCCGCAGGCTGCCCCACCCGCCCGCCGACGGCTGACGCACGCCGCCCGGCTGCGGGCCGGTGCCCCGCGCCGCGGCCCGTCGGCCCCGTAAGGTCTACGGGTGCGTCCATATGTCCCGGGGCCCTCCCCCGAGCACCGATTCGGTGCCCGGCACGGCACGACCGGCCCGAACGAGCAGTCCGACCGCACGGCCTGGTTCCCGGCGATGCCGGCAGAGCGCGCCCAGTGGCGTTACGCGCCGCGCCGCGCGCCCTGGTGGCACCGGCGGGCGCTGCGGGTCGGTGCGATGGCGCTGCTGCTCGCCGTCTGCGGACTCACCGTCCTGGCCATCGTGCGGGAGGAGACCGGCACCGAGGGCTTTGCCATCGGCCTGCTGCTGTCGGTCCTGCCGGTGCCGCTGCTGATAGCCGCCTTCCGCTGGATCGACAGCGTCGAGCCGACCCCGTGGCGGAACCTGGTCTTCGCCTTCGCCTGGGGGGCGTGCGCGGCGACGCTGGTGGCCGTCGTGGCGAACGGTTTCGCCACCGAGTGGCTGGCGGCGTCGGTCATCGCCGGTGGGGACGTGGACACCGTCAGCGCGACTCTGGTGGCGCCCGTGGTGGAGGAGCTCGCGAAGGCTGCGGCGATCCTGCTGCTGTTCCTCTACCGGCGGCGGGCCTTCGAGGGGGTGGTGGCCGGCATCGTCATCGCGGGCATCACCGCGACGGGCTTCGCCTTCACCGAGAACGTGCTGTACCTGGGCAGCGCCTACGACGAGGACCAGATGCTCGGTTCGAGCGGGTTCGCCTCCACCACCGCTGCGACCTTCTTCATCCGCATCGTCATGTCGCCGTTCGCCCACCCCCTCTTCACCGCGATGACCGGCATCGGGTTCGGCGTCGCCGCCGCGCTGCCGCGCCACCGCCGGGGGCTGCGGATCGCGTTGCCGCTGCTGGGGCTGCTGACGTCGATGGTGCTGCACGCGCTGTGGAACGGCTCCGCGTCGCTGACCGGACTGCACTTCCTCGCCGTCTACGCGCTGTTCATGATCCCCGTATTCGCCACCCTGACCTGGCTGGCGGTCTGGTCCCGGCAGCGGGACCTGCGCACCGTGCGGGCGACGCTGCCGGCCTACACGGCGCAGGGCTGGATGGCGGAGCCGGAACCGTGGGCGCTGGGCTCCATGCGCGCTCGCGCCCTGGCCCGCAGGCTGGCCCGCCGGACGCACGGCGCGGCGGGCGCGCAGACCGTCTCCGAGTACCACGCGGCGGCCACCTCGCTGGCCCTGCTGCGGGCCCGCGCCGAGCGCGGCGCCACCGTGGCGGACTTCACCGCACGGGAGCAGGAGCTGCTGTACCACCTGCTGACCCGGCGCGACGTCGCCGGTCCCGCCACCGCGTCGGCGGCGCTGGCCCACGCCCGCCCGCACGTACCGCCCCGCTGGCACCCCTACGGCGCCCCGCCGCAGCACGCCTCTCCGCCGCAGCACGCCGCGCCACCCCCGTACGCCGCCCCGCGCCACGTGCCGCCCCCCGCGTACGCCCCGCCATCCCCGCGGCCGGCCCCAGCCCGGTACCCAGCACCACCCCAGGGCCCACCGCCGCCCCCGCCGGCGACGTGACCCCCGGGCGGGCCGGGACGGAAGAGGACGACGGGACGGACGGGAACGACGGGGACGGCGGGGTGCGGTGCGAGTAGCCGGGGTGGCTGCCGGGAAGCACGATGGAGTCACGGGGTGCGCCCCCGGGCACCGGCCCGGACCGGGAGCCCCGGCCGCTCTCGCCACTCCGGCCGCTGCGGCAACGCCCGGAGCGGGTGGTCCGCCGCTACCGAAGGAGTCCTGATGGCCGACGGCACGTCTGACGACGCCCTGCTGTCGCTGCTCGCCGAGCGCGACCTGGGGGTGCTGGTGACGCTGAAGCGGGACGGGCGGCCCCAGCTGTCGAACGTCAACCACAGCTTCGACCCGGCAGGCCGCACCCTGCGGGTGTCGGTGACCGACGGCCGGGCGAAGGTCCGCAACCTGCGCCGTGACGCCCGCGCGAGCTACCACGTCACCTCGCCCGACGGGTGGGCGTGGACGGTGGCCGAGGGCACGGCGGAGCTGACGCCGCTGACCGAGGACCCGCAGGACGCCACCGCGGACGAGCTGGTGGCCCTCTACCGGGCGATCCGCGGCGAGCACCCCGACTGGGACGAGTACCGCGCGGCGATGGTCGCGGACCGGCGGCTGGTGCTGCGGCTGGCCGTGGAGCGCGTCTACGGGCAGCCCCGCCGGTGAGTGGCGAACCGGGGGACGGCACACTCGCGGCGCTCGGCTTCGCCGGGGCGCCGCTGGTGGAACCGCTGCGGTACCCGGGGCGGGTCGCGGAGCAGCCGGTCCTGCTGAGCGGCGGACGGCTGCGGCCGTTGCGGGGCTTCCCGGTGACGGGCCGGGTGCCGGTGCTGGCGGTGGGCTCGAACGGTTCGCCCGCCCAGCTGCACCACAAGCTGACCGGGGCGGGCGTCACTGACACCGTGCCGCTGGCGCCGGTACGCGTCGAGGGGCTGGCGGTGGCCCTGTCGGGGCACGTGAGCCGGGCGGGCTACGTGGCGGCCACCCCGTACCGGGCCCCCGGGGAGGCGGTGGCTCTGGTGCTGACCTGGCTGACGCCGGAGCAGCTGGCCGTGGTGGACGTCAGCGAGAGCGTGAACTACCGCCGGGTGGCACTGCCACCGGCCGACTTCCCGGTGCTGCTGCCGGACGGCACACCGACGGCGCAGGGCGGTGCCCAGCTCTACGTCAGCCTGCGCGGGGTGCTCACCGACCCGGCCGGGCGGCCCCGGCCGCGCGGCCCCCAGGAAGCGGTGCTGTCGGCGCTGCTGGCCGACTCGGCCCGGCTGCGCGTGCTCTTCGGGCCGACTCCGCGGACGTGGATGGCGGCGGTGCGGGACGACCCGTCGCTCCCGGCCCGCGGCACCGCCGTCTTCCGCTCGGAGGGGTGGGTGCGGGAGTCCGGCGGGCTGCTGGACCTGCTGCCGCCGGGGCAGCCGGCCGACGCCGGCCCGTCGGCGGGGTCCGAGGCGCCGCAGCCCGCTCGGAGCACAGCAGCCCGGCACGTGCCGCGTCGCTGACCCGCCGCCGGTCACCCGTGGGCGCGGTCGTACTCCAGGACCGCGCAGCCGTTTTCGAAGGTCCGGCAGTGCGTCAGGGCGAAGCGGGTGGGCCGGAAGGCGGTGGCGAAGGACGGGATGCCGCTGCCCGCCACCACCGGGTACTTCTTGACGACCAGGCGGTCGATCTCCGGCAGCAGCGCACCCGCGAGCTGTCCGCCTCCCGCCAGGTAGATGCCGAACGGCGAGTCCTCGGCCTTCAGTTCACGTACGGCGGCCACCGGGTCGGTGCGCACCAGGGTGACCTGCTCGTCGGGCGACTTCTCGAGGCTGCGGCTCACCACGTACTGCCGCAGGTGGCTGTAGGGGCTGGTGATGCCCTCGCGGAGGGCCGGTTCGTAGGTGCCACGGCCCATGATGACGGTGTCGAACTCCTTGACCGGCCGGTCGCCGACACCCAGTGCGCGGCGGATGTGGCTGGGCAGGACGTCGGGGAAGTCCTCGACCATGCTGCCGGTGTGGTCGTCGGAGAGCGGAAGGAAGTCCACCTCCTCGTTCGGTCCGGCGATGAAGCCGTCGAGCGTGAGGCCGATGTAGTACGTCAGGCGTCGCATGCACACTCCCTGCAAGAGGTGATCAGTGAACCGGGGAGAACCACTACGATCAGAGTGCTACACCTGTAGTGGTTGTGCAAGGCGTTTTCCACACCCCGGGCACCCGCCCCCGAGCACCCGAGCACGACACACCAGCACCGCACACCAGTCCCGCACACCAGCACGGACACAGACCCGGGAGAGACGCATGGCACGCAATCCGGAACGCCGGACGGCACTGCTCGACGCGGCCATCGACGTGCTGGCGGCGGCGGGGGCGAGGGGCCTGACGTTCCGCGCGGTCGACCAGCAGGCCGGTGTGCCGGTCGGCACCGCGTCCAACTACTTCGCGGATCGTGAGGAGTTGCTGCGCCAGGCCGGGCGGTACATCTTCGTCCGGCTCGCCCCCGACCCGGGGGAAGTGGCCGAGCGCCTGGCCTCGGCCCCCACTCGCAGCCTGGAGGTCGTGCTGATGCAGGACATCGTCAGGCGGGCGCAGCGCGACCGCGCCGGGTACCTGGCGATGCTGGAGCTGCGACTGGAGGCCACCCGCAGGCCGGAGTTGCAGGCATCGCTGACCGACTACCACCGCGCCAACCTGGAGGAGATCGTCGGCCACCACACCGCCGGCGGTTTCCCCGGGGACCGCACCACGCCGGTTCTGCTCTACCTGGCCATGACCGGCCTGATCGTGGAGCACCTCACGCTGCCGGAGATGCTGTCCACCACAACGGGCGCGCTGGACGACCTCGTTGAGGACATCGTGACCAGCATCGTGCCCGAGCGGTGAGCTGGCCGTGCGGCGGGCGCGCACCGGCGGCGGGGCGCCGCGGCCGGTGCGGTCGGCCCCGACGGGCACGGGTGCGGGCAAGGACGCGGTCGGTGCACAAGAACACCGGCGGCCCTGGTGCCGGGGGGTGGTGCACCAGGGCCGCCGGCCGGGAGGGTTCGCCGCCGCCCCTCCCCTCCTGGGACCGGCCCGGGGCCGGCAGGTGCGGGGCGGCGGCGAGGTGCGCGGCGGCAGCGGAGTGCGCCGGCCGAGCGCAGCGAAGCGGGCCGTCCGGGGACGGCCCGCTCGGCGGATGTCAGACGCTGAGGCCCTTGCCGCGCAGCCAGGCGAGCGGGTCGATCGGGTCGCCGCCGCCGGGCCGGACCTCCAGGTGGAGGTGGGGGCCGGAGGAGTTGCCGGTCGATCCGACGTTGCCGATCACGTCGCCGGTGGTGACCGTGCCGCTGGTCTTGGTCATCGACGACAGGTGGGAGTACCAGACCTCGGTGCCGTCGTTCAGCTCCAGAATGATCCGGTAGCCGTAGGAGCCGGCCCAGCCGGCCTCCTTGATGGTGCCGGCGTGCACGGCCTTGACCGGGGTGCCGGTCGGCGCGGCGAAGTCCTGGCCGGTGTGGTTGTTGGACCACATGGAACCGGAGTCGCCGAAGCTGGAGGTGAGCTGATAGGACGCCAGCGGCATGCTGAAGGTGGCGGCGAGCTTCCGCAGCCGCTCCTCCTCCGCCTTGCGCTTGCGCTCCTCCTCGGCCTTGCGCTTGCGCTCCTCCTCCGCCTTGCGCTCCTGCTCGGCGGTCTTGGCGGCGTTCTCCGCGGCCTTCGCGGCTGCCGCCTTGGCGAGCGCGTCGCGTTCCTGCTGGTCGGCGGCGGCCTGCTGCTGGTCGGCCTGCTGGAGGATGCGGGCCCGCAGCGCCTCGCCCGCGTCGGTCTGGCCGGCGTCGGCATCGCTCTGGGTCAGGCCGACCTGGGTGAACGGCGCGGACACGGTGGTGGTGTCCGACTCAGCGGTGTCGGCGGCGAGGGTGTCCACGCCGGGAAGGTTGTCGGTGAGAGAGCCGAGATCCGGCAGCGACACGGGAAGCCGCGGCTTGTCCTGCGCGGTGGCGATGCCGCCGGCGCCGATCGCAGCGACCATGCCGACGCCCAGGACCGCGCTGCTGCGGGCCATGCCTCGCTGCTTGGCGACGCGGTGGCGTCCTCGCACGGAACGGGTGGACTCCTCGGTGGGGTTCCACTCGTCCCAGGAGTCTCCGGCGACGGGACCGTAGGCGGTGACCTCGGCCGGCGGGGCCTCGGTGGCAGACCTGCTTGACGCCACGGGGGCGCTCTCCTTTCCTTCCTCTGGCCTACCGGGTTAGCTGACGGGTTCGGAGCAGGAAGGTCTCCTACCGGCGTCTCCTGGCGAGGAGGCGCCCGATTCACCCCAAAATGGTGGTTCCCCGGTTCCTTTTGTGCAGGTGTTACTGGCGGTGATGCACTGATGGGATTCGGCCATGGCGCACGGTGTCGCCTCTTGCGACGACAGTGACGACCGCGCTGCGTTATCGAACGTTAATAGACCTGGAGGTCAGATTCCAAGTCTTCGGGGAATAAGGCGCCTTCATTGCCGGGACGTTCGTCACGCCCAGGCAGCAAGCGGGCATTTCCCCACCGGCACCCGATGCCTCGTCAGTCGATGTTCATCAAACTGTTATCCACAGGGGTGCGAAGCGCTTACCCACAGTGACATCGGAGGGGGGTTCGGCGACGGCGTCATTCGCGGCGGACGACGGCGAGCAGCGCCATGTCGTCGGTGGACCGCCCGCCGCTGTGCTCGCCGACGTCGGCCAGCAGACCGTCCAGCAGGGCCTGCGGCCCGTGCCGCTGCCAGCCTGCCCGGCGGATGCGCGGCGCCGGATCGTAGAACTCGCCCCGGGCGTCCCGGGCTTCGGTGAGCCCGTCGGTGTGCATCAGCAGCGTGGCGCCCACCGGGAAGGGCACCTCGCACGGCTTCGGCCGGGCGGCGTCGGTGCCGCCGAGCTGCAGCAGGCCCAGCGGAAGGGCGTGCTCGGCGGGGTCCAGCAGGCGGACGGTGCCGTCCGGCAGCAGGAGCAGCGGGGACGGATGGCCGCAGTTGACCAGACGCAGCATGCCCCGGTCGTCGACCTCGACGAGCACGGCCGTGGTGAAGCCCTCGATCCGGTCGAACCGCGGTCCCCGGCCGACCTCGCGGGTGAGCGCCCGGTCCAGTCGGCCGGCGAGCTGGTGCAGGCCCGCCTCCTGCTCCGCGGCCTCCCGGAACGCGCCGATGACCACGGCGACGGTCTCCACCGCGTCCAGCCCCTTGCCGCGCACGTCGCCGATGATCAGGCGGATGCCGTACGGGGTCTCCTGGACGGCGTAGAGGTCACCGCCGATGCGGGCGTCGGCCTGAGCCGCCTGGTAGCGCGCCGCCACGTCGAGCATCGACACCTGTGCCGGCGGCACCGGCAGCACCGCCATCTGGGCGACCTCCGCCACACTCCGCGCCCAGGCGAGCCGCTGGTTGCCGCGCCGCACGACCCGGTTGATGCCGACGGCCAGCACGGCGACGGTGCCCACCGTCGCCGTCTGCATGACGTCCTCGGCCCAGCCGGCGCTGTCGTAGGCGACGATCAGCACGACCAGCGCGACCGTGGCCGCCACCCCGGTGAGAGCGGTGGCGCGGGCGGAGTACAGGGGCGCTGCGACGAGCGGCGCCGCGGCGAAGATGGCGGCGAAGGTGATGTCCGGCGGGGTGAGGAGCTGAATGATCACACCGAGCACCACGAGCACGGCCGGCAGCAGCCGCGCCAAGCGCCCGCTCGCCGACTCGCCCTCCCACCACCGTCGTCTGTACACCTCTCCACTCTCAGCCCACAGGGGAGAAGGGGCGACCGGGCGACGGCCGTTTGTGCCCGCGGTCCCGACGGGCGGTCGCGGCCCGGTGTTCGAGCCGCCGCTTCGAACCCCGCCCCGCCCTCGGCGGCAGGCGAGTGAGGTCTGTCCCCCGCGGGGGTGAAAGCGGGCTGCGGGCCTCATGCCGGGGGGCGGTTCGTGGCGAAGCACATCAGGCGGCAGTACGCCGCCCGGCGTGTGCGCCTCGTGTGCGCCGGCCTCTCTTGAAAAGGACCGCTCCATGATTCGTACGGTGAAGACCGCCGCCCTTGCTGCCGCCGCGAGCATCGCGCTGATCGGCGGCGCCGGTGCCGCTTCGGCCGACAGCATCGCGAAGGGCGCGGCCGTCGGTTCGCCGGGCGTGCTGTCCGGCAACGTCGTCCAGGTGCCGATCCACATCCCCGTGAACATCTGCGGCAACAGCGTGAACGTCGTCGGCCTGCTCAACCCGGCCATCGGCAACGTCTGCGTCAACGACTGACCTGCCCCGGACGCCGGCCGACCGGCGGAAACCGTCCCGGCCGGCCGGCACCCCGCCGCCCACGGGCCCCCTGCGAGACGGGCCCGTGGGCGGCGGCGGGCGAAGCTGTGCCCCGCTCGTCACGGGCGGGGCACAGCGCATCGGGGTGCCGGAGCGTCGGCGCGGGCGCGAAGCCCTCGCCTCCGGCTCGTCGACAGCTCTCAGCCCGGCATCGTGCCTCGGATGGGCACGGCGTCCCAGGTGGGCATGGCGCCCCAGGGGCCTCAGACGGGCATCGTGGCGTGGATGTACTTGCCGCCGGGGCCCGATTCGACGTGGACCGACAGGCTCAGAGCGTGGACGATCTCCAGCCCGTGCCCGCCGACGCGCGCCGCGTCGGGTGGCAGCAGCACAGGCGCGACCGGGCTGGCGTCCCAGACCGTCACCTGGATGGTGCTCTCCACCGGGTCCACCGACAGCGTCAGCAGAGCGGGGCCGCCGGCGTACTTCACCGCGTTGGTGACCAGCTCACTCACGACGAGCTGCACGTCCTCGAGGGAGCGGGGCGGTACGAAGACCCCCGATTCGTCGACGTCGTGCAGGAAGTCAGCGGTGAAGCGCCGGGCGTGGGCGCCGGATTCCGATGTCCCGTTCACGGCCGTGTCGCGCCGCAGGCGAACGGCGTCGTCCGACTCGGTGCCGGGCAGCGGGTACGTGATGATCATGACTTGCCTTTCCCGTGCGGGTGCAGCGGTAACGGGCGTATACCCGAGTCGGTCCGTTCTGACTCCGGCCGTTCGGCACTGATTCACCCGATCCGGCAACACGCCCGTGACCAGCGAGGGTCTGCCCGCAGGTCCTCTCGCAGCTCCTCCCACGGATTGCCCCAGGCCGGCCCGGGCGTGTGCCGCGGGACTCAGCGACGTTCCAGGGCCTGCTCCACCGAGCTGTGGCAGGGTGGCAGCTCACCCACCCGGGTGACCGCCAGCAGCCGCCGCACAGCTTCGGAAGGGGCCGCGAGGTCCACCTCGCGGCTCGCGGTGCGCCAGGGCAGCAGTGCACGCAGCAGGCCCGAGTCGCAGAAGGTGACCCGGGAGACGTCCACGACGACCCGGGCGGCTCCCCGGCCCGCAGCGGAGGAGGAGGCGGATGCCGTGGCGGTGTCGGTGGCGGATGGGCTGGCGGTGGCGGTATCGGTCGGGGACACGCTGGCCACCGGGGCCGGGGAGGCGGTAAGGGCCGGAGTGGCGGAGGCGGTGGCGGTGGCGGTGGCCAGAGCGGAGCGCACCCACGCCGCGCTGAAGAAGTCGATCTCTCCGGTGAGCGTGAGCACGCAGCAGCCGTTCAGCCAACGCGCGTCCGCGACCACCTGGGGCGGCGGTGGGCCCCCGGCGCACTGAGGGGCCAGCACGGGAGGCAGGGGCAGGAGTATGGGCGCGGCGTGGTGGGTGTCATGGGTGTTCACGTCCTGCCGCAACGAGCGGCGGGGCGTCTCCGCACTGCCGAGTGATCGGGATCACGCAGAGACGGACCCACGTCACCGGTTCGCGTCGCCTCGGCCACCCGATCGGCCCCTGCGGCCGGTCAGGCCCGTTTCCCGCCGCGGCGGGCCCACCTGTCCGGCATCTTGTCCTATGTTCCGGTTTCGTAACAGAGAGCATGCCTTTGCGGGTCACTCCCTAACGTAAGCGCCCTCACCGCGCACAACCGGTGCGCGGCCGGCCGAACAGGACGCCCGTTGAACCGTTCCCGCTCCCGCGTGCTCGCCGCCGCAACCACCATCGCCGCCTGCGCAGGCGCGCTCCTGCTGCCCACCCAGGCCCAGGCAGCCGGCTCCGTCCACCTGTACAAGATCTACTACGACAGCCCCGGCGCCGACCGCGGCGGCAACACCAGCCTGAACGCGGAGTACGTGGAGATCCGCAACACCACCGGCAAGGCCGTAAGCCTCAAGGGCTGGACCATCAAGGACCGGACCGGCTACACGTACACCTTCGGCACGTACTCGCTCGGCGCGTCCAAGACGGTCAAGGTGCGCACCGGCCAGGGCAGCGACACCGCGGCCAACCGCTACTGGAACCGCAAGTGGTACGTCTGGAACAACACCGGTGACACCGCGACGCTCCGCAAGGCCACCGGGACGAAGGTCGACACCTGCGACTACGGCAAGCGCTCCTCGCCGTACATCATGTGCTGAGCCGAGAACGGTGAGCTGGCGGCGGTGAGCCGAGCACTGTGAGTCGGTGGCGGACCCGGGGCCGGGGTCCGGTCCGCCACCGGCCCACCGCGGTCACTGGCGTCGCCGCGAGGGGCCGTCGCCCCGGGGTTCGACGCTGCCCGGCCGCGGCGGTTCGCCGCTGACGCGCTGCACGATCGCGGCAGCGACCCGGTGCAGCTTCACGTTCCGGTTCTGCGAGATGCGCCGCAGGATCTCGAAGGCCTGGTCCGGGCTGCAGCGCTGCTGGGCCATGATGACGCCCAGTGCCTGGTCGATGACCGCCCGGGAACGCAGCGCGGCCTGCAGGTCCTGCCCGAACTCCACATGCCCGGCGATCTTCAGCGCGACGCCCAGCGCTCCCGCCGCGTACGTAGCGAAGCTGCGCGCCTCGCTGCGGACCACCTCGTCGAAGGTGCAGGCCTCACTTGAGTAGAGGTTCATCGCGCCCAGCGGGCGCTGGTAGCCGAACGGCGTCAGCGGCAGCGCGTACACGCTGAGCACCCCGGCCTCCAGGCTCTTGGGGGCGTAGTCGTCCCAGCGTCGCTCGTCCCGCATGTCCGGCACCAGGTTCGGACGACCGGTCTCGAGGGCCTCCAGGCAGGGTCCGCGGCCCGCCTCGTACTGAGCCTCGTCGAACCGGCCCACCCTGGCGTCGCTGGCGGCGGCCGTCGTGGGCCGGCCGTCGGGCCGGATGGTGATGCCGCACGACACGTTGAGCTCGGTGGCGGTGAGCTTCACCAGGTCCTGGAGGAACTCCTCCACACGTTCGGTCCCGAGCAGCAGGGAGTGCAGTTGGGCGAGGGCCTGGTCACCCAGCCCACCGGATCCTGATCCCGCTCCTGGGGGAGTCGTCACTGCACCTCCACAGGCTCTGGCGGCCCCGGGCCGCCCCGCGCCGGCCGGTTCTCCACCGCACCGCGCGACTGTCGCCGCAAGGGCGCGTCGTGCACCGACGCGCAAGCCGGACGGGCCGAGCCGCGGCACGGCGGCCCGCCGTACGCCTTGAGGCCTGCCGCCCAACGGATTCCCGCTCCGCGGAACGACGAAACAGCAGGGCTGGCACCAAGACAGACAAAGTACCCATACCGCCCGCCCCCTGTCACCTCTCTGTCCTCAGCCGCCTCTGCCCGGTGGACAGAGCCGGGCCTCAGCTCAGCAGGTCCTGGAAGGTCTCGGTGGGCAGCGCGGTGGCCGGCACGACGCGCACCGTGCGGTCCTGCTGCTCGGCGCGCTCCTTGAAGCGCCGCAGCTCCGCCAGACCGGCCGAGCTGACGTGCGTCACCTCACGCAGGTCGACCGCCAGGGTGCGGCCGGAGCCGCCCGCGAGCGCCAACTCGGACAGCGCGCCGACGAAGTCCGGCGTGGCCGTCAGGTCCACCGAGCCCCGGACGCTCAGCACCACCTCGTCGGCCGAGCGCAGCAGCTCCACGTGCAGGGGGCGCGCGCGCAGCTCCGGCGGCGTGCGCAGGACCTCGGAGAGCGTGCCGTCCCCGAGCGCGGCGTCGCTGATGGCCGCGTCGAGGGCGTGTGTCGTCTCGCGCGGCAGCGGGATGCCGTGCCGGGTGCTGTGCACGATGCGCTCGGCGAGCGTGCGGAGCTTGGTGTTGGAGTTCTGCGAGAACCAGCGGAGCAGGTTGATCGCGGTGTGGTCGTCGAGCCCGTGGACCAGCATCAGGGCCCCCACCGCCTGGTCGATGATGCTGTGCGACTCCACCGCCGCCTCGATGTCCTGCCGGGCGCGCTGCGAGGCGGCCTCGTGCAGCGGCACCGTGATGTCCGCGGTGTAGCCGCGCAGCTCCGGGGAGGCACCGGGCGCCGAAGCGCGCTCGACGAGCGTGACCACCGTGCGGTCGCGGTCGGAGGCGGCGATGCGGTGCAGACGGGCGAGCGGCTGCCCGTCCTCGTGCAGCGACGCGGTGAACAGACCCAGGATGTGGTCCCGGTCCTCGGGACTCAGGTGCCGGGTGATCAACGAGGTCGTCGGTGCGACTTCGCCCGGTCTCAACCCGTACAGCCGGAACATGGTGTCCGACCACGTCCAGGTGTCGCTGGCCAGCTGGTACGTGAACCGGCCGACGATCTCGTTCTTCACGGCATTCCTCGGATGTCGGGGCGCCATCACCGGCAGGCCCGCTCCGGGGGGACGGGCAGTGCGGTGGCGCAACTCGCTGCTGACGAGGGCTCGCGCAGCGCACCGCCTCCCCACCGCGGGTGAAGCGGTACGGAAGACGGCACGCCGAAGAGCCCCGCCGCGAGCTGACTGCCCAACTCGAGGTCGTGATCGCGATGTTACCAACGAGCAGCCGCGCCAGTCCGCGCCCCCGACGCATCTGCCCCGCCACGGCGCTCCGACCTGCACCGATGCGCATGACGGACGCCCCCGACCTGACGCACCGTCGTCACAGCTCGCGGGCGCGCGCCCCTTCACGCGTGCGCTCCGGATCAACCGAACGCTGCGGGTTGCGCCGCAGGAACTCCGTCTCCAGGCGCGAACTGCGCTCGGTGTGCGCGCCCAACGCGTCCTGCGAGCCGTGCAGCAGCGTCTCGTGCCGGGTGCGGTGCAGGGTCTCCAGTTCCTTGATCAGCTGCTCGTCGGAAAGGTCCGCCGGGTCGACACCGGTCATGTTCAGCCGCCTCCTCGTCTCTTCTCGTCCCGCCTTGTTCCTCTGCCTCCGCGCGCCACCGGGGCGCAGCGCACGCGGGTACCCGCAATCCCCGCGGCGAGTCCTGCACCCGGCGCACTGGAGTGCACGCCCGCGTGCGACTGCGCGCCCTTCGGGTGGCTGCGGGCGCGAAGAGGAGGCGTCCGTTCAGGGGTCGACGCGGGGGAGGGCGGAACACGGAACGCCCCGGCCAGTGAGCCCGGCCGGGGCGGTGGGGGCAGGTCGGGGGGCTTCCCCCGGCTGCCGCAGGTAGGCCGTGTGGGACTCGAACCCACAACCAATGGATTAAAAGTCCACTGCTCTGCCAATTGAGCTAACGGCCCGCCCCCGAAGCATAGCTGCCAGGACGGGCGCACCTCGAAGGCATACGGCCCGGGTCCTGGATCTTCCGACGGTGGATCAGCCGCGACGGCCGGCTCCCACCCGCCTCGGGCTCCGTCAGGGCGCCTCGAAGCCGCGTCACGACCTCCCCCGCCGTCCCTGTCGGCGTCCCTGGGAGAGCCCGTGGCGGGGCTCGGTGGCGGGGCTCGGTGGCGAGCAAGCCGGGCCCCGCGAGGCGGCAGCGGACGTCGCCGCACAGCGGCAGGCCCCGGCGGACACGGGGTGTCCGCCGGGGCCTGCCGGTGAGTGGTCGTCAGCGCCGGTCAGCGGCGCAGGCGTCCGGCCTCAAGGGCCGGGTGCCGGGCCGTCCGGTCAGCGCCGGGACGTCAGCTGTTGCGCTTCCAGCGCGGCTTCTCGGTGCGGCGGTCGAAGGACCGGCCGGCGGTGCTGCCGGTGGAGCCGGCGCCGCGGTGGTCGTCGCGGCGGCCCGCCGGGCGGCGGTCGTCGCGGTTGACCGGACGGTCGTGCTCGCGGCGGAAGCCGCCCCGGTCGCGCTCCTGGCCCTCGAAGCCGCGGGACGGACGGTCGTCGCGACGGAAGCCGCCGCCACCCTGGCTCGGACGGTCGTCACGGCGGAACCCGCCGCCACCCTGGCTCGGACGGTCGTCGCGGCGGAACCCGCCGCCACCGCCGCCCTGGCGGTCGTCGCGGTTGAACGGACGGTCGCCGCCGCCACGGCGGTCGTCCCGCCGGTCGTCACGACGGAAGCCGCCGCCCTGGCTCGGGCGGTCGTCACGGCGGAAGCCGCCACCGCCACCGCCCTGGCCCTGGCGGTCGTCGCGACGGAAGCCGCCGCCACCGCCGCCCTGGCGGTCGCGGTTGTAGGGGCGGTCGCCGCCTCGGCGGTCGTCGCGGCGCTCGAACGAGCCGCTCTGCCGGCGCTCCTCGCGGACCTCGGCGGCCTTGCGCTCCTTCTCGGCGCGCACCACGGCGGCCCGCGCCTCGCGCTCGGCCTCCTCGGCGGCCTCCTTGGCCAGCGCCTCGGCGGCGTCGGCCACGGCCTGCTCCGGGTCGTCACCGCGCTCGCGCGCGGCACGGGCCGTCAGCTGGTCGGCCTCCTCGCGCAGTTCCAGCGCACGGCGCTGGGCCTGCTCCAACTGCCGGGTGAGGGCGTTGACCTCGCGGGCGGCCTGCTTGGCGGCCATGTTCACGGACTCGGCCTGCACCTCGGTCAGGGACCGCACGCCGGTGATGCGCACGACCTCCTCGTCGAAGGCGTCACCGCGGGCGATGATGTGCCGGGTGGCGTCCACGCCGGCGTCCTCCATGAGGCGGAAGATCTGGCGGCGCTGGTGCGGCAGCGCCAGCGACACGACGCTGCCGGACTGGCCGGCCCGCGCGGTGCGGCCCGAACGGTGCAGGTAGTCCTTGTGGTCGCCGGCCGGGTCGACGTTGAGCACCAGGTCGATGCCGTCGACGTGGATGCCGCGGGCGGCGACGTCGGTGGCGACGAGGACGTTGACGCGGCCTTCCTTGAAGTCGGCCAGGGTCGCGGTACGCGCGCCCTGCGTCATGCCGCCGTGCAGCGCGTCGGCGCTGACGCCGGTCTCGCGCAGCTGCTCGGCGACGCGGTCCGCGCCCAGCTGGGTGCGGACGAAGACGATGGTGCGGCCCTTGCGGGACGCGATGGCGGCGGTGACCGGGGCCTTGTCGCGCGGCTTCACGATCAGCACGTGGTGGGTCATGGTGGTGACCGCGCCCTGCGCCGCGTCCACCTCGTGGCTCACGGGGTCGACGAGGTAGCGCTTCACCAGGCTGTCGATCTCGTTCTCCAGCGTCGCGGAGAACAGCATGCGCTGGCCGCCATGCGGCACCAGGTCGAGCAGCTCGGTGACCTCGGGCAGGAAGCCCAGGTCGGCCATCTGGTCGGCCTCGTCCAGGACGGCGACCTCGACGTCGTCGAGCGAGCAGGCACCGCGGTTGATCAGGTCGCGCAGGCGGCCGGGCGTGGCGACGAGCACGTCGACGCCGCGCTCCAGCGCGCTCATCTGGTTGCCCATGGAGGTACCGCCGCAGACGACCTTCAGCTTGAGGCCGAGCACGTCGCCGTAGGGCTGGAGCGCGTCGGAGACCTGCATGGCCAGTTCACGGGTGGGCGTGAGGATGACGGCACGGGGGCGGCGGCGCGCGGTGCGTCCGCCGGAGAGACGGGCGAGCGCCGGCAGGCCGAAGCTCAGCGTCTTGCCGGAGCCGGTACGGCCGCGGCCCAGGATGTCCTTGCCGGCCAGGGCGTCCGGGATGGTCGCGGCCTGGATGGGGAAGGGGCTGGTGACACCGTTCTGCGCGAGCTTGCGCACCACGGCTTCGGGCAGTCCCAGGGTGGTGAAGGTGATCTCGGGGACGGCGGTCGCGGCCTCCTCGGCCGCGCCCTCCTCGGAGGTGGCCTCCGCCGGAGCGGCCGCTTCAGTGACGGCCTCCGCGGGGACGACGGCCGCGGCAGCGGTGGTGTCCTCGGCGGCGGTGGCCGCGGAGGTCTCCTCGACGAGCTGCTCGTCCTCGGTCGTTACGGTTTCAGGGGTGACAACAGACATGCGAACCTTCCGGAATTCGGCACGCGCCACACACTTCCGTGATTCGCACACGACCGCCTCAGTGCGGTCAGCCCACGGCTAAGCAAAGGAACGCGCCACACGGCGCGCTTCGGTTGGGGCGCCGGGCAAATGGGATCAAACGATCTACCACCATACGCACCCTGCCGTGCGGGTGGCAAACCCGTCCCGGCCGAAGTGCTGCGGATCACCTCCGGCCGTCATGACGTGGAGTTCCGAGCGGCCCACCTCCGCCCTCAGCCCTCGCCCTCGCCGGGCTCCTGCGGGTCCTGCGGCGTGACCGGCGGCGGGTCGCTCGGGGCCGGGTCGGGGACCTCCGAGTGCGACGGGGCCGGCGCCGGGCGGGTCGGTTCGACGACCGGTCCGCTGGGCCGGGAGCGGCGGCTCGGTTCGCTCTCCCCCGGCCGCTCGGCACGCTCCGACCGCGACGGTTCGACGGCCGGCCGGTCGGACTTCGACACGGACGACGACCGGGACGACCGCTTCGCCGACGGCGGACTCTCCGTCACCGCCCGGCCCGACAGCCGCCCGGGGACCTCCGACGCGAGGCGGGGCTGCTCCCCCGCCCACCGGCCGACGCCGTCGGTGCCGACCGGATCGGGCGCCGCCGAGTTGCCGACCGGAGCGCGCTTGTGGTCGTCGCCGGGCGCACCGACGGTCATGCAGCCGGTCAGCGCGGAGAGTGCCGCAACGGCGACGGTCGTACGGGACAGGGCGCGGGGACAGCGCACGGGCGGACTCCTCAGGACCGGACTGCGGTGCGGGCGCCCTGCTCAACTCCCGCGCCGCCCCCGAGGACACGCCCCGACCTACCGGTCGGGCGGCCACCGCGGGACGGCCCCCGGACGCGTCGGGGCCGCCGGACCGCCCGCGGTCGTCCGGCGCACACCCGAGGCCCCCTGACCGGTCGTCGGATCGACCACCGGTCGTCGGATCGACCGCGCGGCGACGCCGACTGCCCGATCCGGTCCCCGTCACGGACAATGGCCGGGTGCTGGAGATGACACGCGAGACCTTCGAAGAACTGGTCAGCCAGGCCCTGGACCAGATCCCGCCCGAACTGACCCGCATGATGGACAACGTGGCCGTGTTCGTGGAGGACGAACCGGACGCGTCGGACCCCGAACTGCTGGGGCTGTACGAAGGCACGCCGCTCACCGAACGCGGCGAGTGGTACGCGGGGGTGCTGCCGGACCGGATCTCGATCTACATGGGCCCCACCCTGCGGCACTGCGAGTCGGCGGAGGACGTCGTGCACGAGGTCGCCGTCACCGTCGTGCACGAGGTGGCCCACCACTTCGGCATCGAGGACGAGCGGCTGCACGAACTCGGCTGGGGCTGACCCGCGTCGGCCCCGCCACCGCCACCGGCTCGGCCTCGCGTCCCCGGCGCCCGTGCGAAGGCGCTGCGCTCCCTGCGGTCGGCGCCACTACGCCATTGTCGGGTACGGACGTGCCGCGTCGCATAGTCGTCATCCCACGAGGGCATACGCCACCCCATGGCCAGTGCTCCCGACAGGCTGCTGCGCGCCTGCCTCCGTTCCGCGACCCGAGGCGTCCACCGCGCCGGCGACGCCCTCAGTCGGCGCCGGCGCCGACTCCCCCCGCTCGACGGCGATCCGGCCGGACGCTCTCACCCCTTGGCCCGGGCACTGGGGCTGGCCGCGGTGACGCTGCTGGGCGCGTGGCTGGGCCTGCTCGTCGTCGGCAACGTGCACAAGCCGGTCGGGCCGATGGACACCACGATGACGCTGCGTCCCTCGCTCGACGGCGGCACGAAGATCAACGTGGCGCCGCTGGGCGACCTGCGGCTGGAAAGCCACCGGGCACCGCTGCGCCTCGACGTGGACGTCACCCGCCTCGACCCGGAACGCGTCGGCTCGCTCATCGACCGGCCGGAACGTATCAGCGGCCTCCAGGAGAGCGTCACCCGTGATGTGGAGGTGGGCACCCGCGACCTGGCCGTGCGGTCCTGCGCGGCCGTCGTCGCCGGGGCGACCGCGCTCGGTCTGGCCGTGTACCGGCGTCCGCGCCGGGCAATGGCCGCGGGCGGCCTGGCGCTCACCCTGCTGGTGGCGTCCGGCGCGACGGCCGCGGCCACCTGGAATCCGAAGGCGCTGCTGGAGCCGAAGTTCTCGGGGCTGCTGGCCGGTGCTCCCAGCCTGGTCGGCGACGCCCGCAGCATCGTCAGCGACTTCGGCATCTACCAGGAGGAGCTGGCCCGCCTGGTGACCAACGTGACGAAGCTCTACAACGCCGCGTCGACGCTGCCCACCTACCAGCCGGACCCGACCACGACCCGGGTACTGCACGTCTCCGACATCCACCTCAACCCGGCCGCCTGGTCGATCATCAAGTCGCTGGTGGAGCAGTACGAGATCAACATGATCATCGACACCGGCGACACCATGGACCACGGGACCGCCGCCGAGAACGCCTTCCTCGACCCGGCCGAGGACCTGGGCGCCCCCTTCGTGTGGGTGCGCGGCAACCACGACTCGATGGAGACCCAGGAGTACCTGGAGGGCATGGAGAACGTGCACGTCCTCGACGAGGGCCGGACGGTGGAGATCGCCGGGCTGCGCGTCGCCGGCTGGGGCGACCCGCAGTTCACGCCGGACCGTTCCGTCGAGGCGGCCGGCGATCCGGAGGAGCGGGAGGCGGGGCGCCGTCTCGCGTCCGCCCTGCGCGCCCAGCGCGCCGCGGGCGAGCCGGTCGACATCGCGGTGGCCCACAACCCCGAACTCGCCAAGCAGACGGACGGCCTGGTGCCGCTGGCGCTGGCCGGCCACACCCACAACCGCAAGCAGCACCAACTACCCGAGGGCACCCGGCTGATGGTCGAGGGTTCCACCGGTGGCAGCGGACTGCGCGCGGTGGAGGGGGAGGAACCGGACAAGGTCCAGGCGTCGGTGCTCTACTTCGACCAGGAAAGCCGCGAACTCCAGGCGTGGGACGAGATCACCCTGGGCGGCCTGGGCCTCACCTCGGCCGAGGTGAGCCGCCACGTCCCCGACAGCGCCCTCCCCGACGGCGGCGACACCACGCCCTCCCCCAGCCCCTCTCCCTCACCGGACGCCGACCCCACGGCCGAGGACAGCCCGCCCCCGGGCGGCAGCCCCGAAGCGGACGCCGACCCGGACGCCGGCCCGAGCGGGGAGGGCGGCCAGGAGCGGACGCCGTCGCCCGTCCTGACCGGCGCCGGCGCGGGCAGGCCCGCCGACGGCGGCTGACCCGGCACCGGCAGCCGACCCGGCACCGCGGCGGGCACACGCGGGAGCGGGAGGGGCCCGCGCGGGGGCGGGTGGCGTCGGGTGGCGTGCCGCGTGCGGACGGCAACACCGCAGGTGAGGAGGGTGGCGGGGCGTGGAGGCCCGGGGGCGGTCGCGTCCACCGGTATCCGTTTTGGCGAACGGTCCCGGTATCCCATATGCTTCTCACGTCCCCGACGCGCTGTTACAGCGTTCAGGTGGGCCATCAGCCCTCATCGTCTAGTGGCCCAGGACGCCGCCCTTTCAAGGCGGTAGCACGGGTTCGAATCCCGTTGGGGGCACGCAACACCATGTGCAGTGTTCACTTCTGCACATCATGGTCCTGTGGAGCAGTTTGGAGTGCTCGCCACCCTGTCAAGGTGGAGGCCGCGGGTTCAAATCCCGTCAGGACCGCTTGCAGATCACTTCGGTGAACTGCGTGGCTGGGTAGCTCAGTTGGTACGAGCGATCGCCTGAAAAGCGATAGGTCGCCGGTTCGATCCCGGCCCCAGCCACCAGGAACAGAGTCCCGGACGGTCTGCCGTCCGGGACTCTGTTGTTGTGTGCCCCAGCAAAGAATCTGGCCTGACAGCAATCGGCTTCAGAGCCTTACCGGTGCTGACATGTCAGCACCGGACTGGCACCGTTTCGGGCTCCCACACCACTCTCGCTCCCGCGTAGAACCCGTGCTCCTCCAGAGGCGCACCACATGCTGACCCATGCGGCAAACAGCAGGGTTACAGTGCACGCGCGGGTAGGCCAATGTCAGGAGTGGGGGATACAAAGATGTCTGAGCGGGCCCGGCTCAGCCTCGGCGATCTGACTGCAGGGCGTGCGGTGTCGGGCATTGTCACCGGCGGTGACGTCACGGTGGTCGCTGTACAGATGTTCGGGCCGGCGGCGGCGCAGGTGACGTATCGGCGCCCCGACGGCACTGTGGAGGAGCGAATCCTCTACGAGGAGGATGCTGCGCGACTCGCTGAGGCGGCCTGCGGCTCAGTAGGCGGCGGTTTCGACGTGGATCCTGGCTTGTTCCGGCTGGCGGCCGAAGCGCTGCGGATCCGGATGGCTGCGCGCGGCGACGCAATGCTGGCGGTGTCCACCAGTCTCCTCGACCCGCTGCCCCACCAGATCCAGGCTGTCTACAACGAGCTGCTGCCGCGGACCCCGCTGCGTTTCCTCCTCGCTGACGACCCCGGTGCAGGAAAGACCATCATGGCCGGGCTTTACATCAAGGAGCTGGCGCTCCGCGGCGATCTGGAGCGCTGTCTCATCGTCGTGCCGGGAGGACTCGTCGAACAGTGGCAGGACGAGCTGCTGGAGAAGTTCGGTCTCGACTTCACTCTCCTCACCCGGCAGCTGACCGACGCGACGATTGAGGGCAACGTCTTCGATCGTCATCCCCGGCTCATCGCTCGCATGGACGCGCTGGCGCGCTCCGAGGACCTGCAGCGGCTACTCGGGGAGAGCGGGTGGGACCTGGTCGTCGTAGACGAGGCACACCGGATGAGCGCTAGTTACTTCGGCACAGAGCTGAAGACCACGAAGCGCTACGAGCTTGGCCGCCTCCTCGGTCGCCTCACCCGTCACCTGCTCCTGATGACTGCCACCCCACACGCAGGCAAAGAGGAGGACTTTCAGCTGTTTATGACGCTGCTGGACAGCGACCGGTTCAGCGGCCGCTATCGGGCGGGTATCCACCGGCACGATGTCTCCGGCCTGATGCGCCGCATGATCAAGGAGGACCTGCTCACTTTCGATGGCAAGCAACTGTTCCCAGAGCGCCGCGCTTACACCGTGCCGTACGAACTGTCGCCCGCTGAGTATGACCTGTACGAGCAGGTCACGGAGTACGTCCGCCAGGAGATGAACCGGGCCGAGCGGTTGGACGGCCGACGAGGCAACCAGGTCGGTTTCGCGCTTACCGTCCTCCAGCGTCGCCTCGCCTCCAGCCCAGCGGCGATCCACCGGTCCCTAGAGCGCAGGCGGATGCGACTGGAGGCCCGGCGTCAGGAGATGTTGTCGGATCAGACCGTGGCGAACTTGGCCCTCGATTCCGCACCGTCCGTCCCCGTCGAGGACGAGTTGGACGACTTGACCGGTGGCGAGTTGGAGGATCTCGAGGAGCAGGTCGTCGATGCGGCGACCGCCGCCCGCACCCTCCAAGAGCTGGAGCTGGAGATCGCCGCGCTGAGCGAGCTGGAGCGGCTCGCTGCACGGGTCCTGGCCTCCGGCGACGACCGCAAGTGGCGGGAGCTGTCGGGGCTGCTCCAGGATGACCCGCTGTTGCGGGATGAGAGAGGGCTGCCGCGCAAGCTGATCATTTTCACCGAGCATCGCGACACTCTTGATTACCTGTCCCGCCGCATCAGGAACCTGATCGGACGCCCCGAGGCAGTCGTCGCCATCCATGGCGGCACCCCACGCCCACAGCGCCGTGACATCCGCGATGCCTTCAACCAGGACCCCGAAGTCCGCGTTCTCGTCGCTACCGACGCCGCCGGCGAGGGCCTGAACCTCCAGCGCGCCCACCTCATGGTCAACTACGACCTGCCGTGGAATCCCAATCGCATCGAGCAGCGCTTCGGCCGGATCCACCGCATCGGCCAGACCGAGGTTTGCCACCTGTGGAACCTGATTGCCGCCGACACTCGAGAGGGACAGGTCTTCCAACGACTCCTCGACAAGATCGAACAGCAGTCGAGGGCGTACGACGGCAAGGTTTACAACGTCCTGGGTGAGCTCTTCGAGGGCGAGCCGTTGCGAGGCTTGCTCTTGGAGGCAATCCGCTACGGCGACCGGCCCGAGGTCAAGAGCCGCCTGGATCAGGTCATCGACGCCCGGGTAGGTGAGCGGGCAGTGGAGCTGATCAAGGGGCTCGCACTCGATACCCATGTCATGGGGTTGGAGGACGTCGAGGCGGTACGGCTTCGTATGGAGGAGGCTCAAGCCAAGCGGTTGCATCCGCACTACGTACGAGCCTTCTTTCGTGACGCCTCCGACCGTCTCGGTGGTCACCTCAGGGCGCGAGAGAACGGCCGTTTCGAGATCACCCATATTCCGGCCGTCCTGCGCGATACGGGCCGCTTTGGGCTCGGCCTGGGCGGAGTCGTGCAGCGCCGCTATGAACGGGTGTGCTTCGACCGTGAGCGCGTCACTGTGCCTGGCGCCGCCCGTGCCGACCTGATCGCCCCTGGGCACCCGCTCTTCGACGCGGTTCTGGAAGAGACGGTTCACCGGCACGGGGATCTACTCACGCGGGGCGCGGTTCTGATCGATGCCTCCGATGCCGGGACCAACCCTCGGCTGTTGACCGCGCTGGTCCAAGATGTCGTCGATGGGCACGGGCGGTCGGTGGACCGTTCCTTTGCGTTCGTGGAGCTGAATCCGGACGGAACGGCCCACGATGCCGGCCCTGCTCCCTATCTGGATTATCGCCCGCCCACGCCCCGGGAGGCCGAGGCGGCAGGGGTGCTACTCACGGATGAGTGGCTGCGGGACGGTGGGCCCGCCCGTGCCATGGCCTGGGCGGTGCGGGAGGCGGTCCCGCAGCACCTGAACCGCACCCGGGAACGACTGCTGCCCGTCATCGAGCGTACTCGTGCCCAGGTCGAGCAGCGGCTGCGGCAGGAGATCAGCTTCTGGCATGCGCAGGCCGGAAAACTCGAACTGGATGTTGCCGAGGGCAAGAAGGTCCGTCACCGTCCGGAAACCGCGCGTGCTTGGGCTGAGGACCTTGAGCGCCGCCGTGAGCAGCGTTTGGCCGTGCTAGACAAAGACCAGGCTCTTCAGGCCCGCCCGCCAGTCGTGGCGGGGTGCGCGCTCGTCGTGCCGGTGGGCTGGCTGGTCAGCCACCTTGGCCCTGCCGAGACCCCGGCGGAGAAGGCTGTACTGGATGCCATGCATGCGGCCGACGGCTACGAGACCGACCGGCGGGCTGTGGCTGCAGTACTCGGCGCCGAGCGTGGCCTCGGGCGCGTCCCTGAGGAAATGGCCCACAACAATCCCGGCTACGACATCCGATCGCTTAGTCTTGACGGTCACCTCGTGCACATCGAGGTGAAGGGTCGCCGAGAGGGTGCGGAGCACTTCTACGTCAGCCGAAACGAGGTCCTCGTCGCCAAGAATCGCGGCGCGCAGCATCGTCTCGCCCTGGTCTCCGTCAGCCCGCGGGGAGCGGAGCACGACGAGATCCGCTACTTGACCGACGCCTTCGCCGACACCGACTTCGGCGACCTGCAGACCGAGGGTGTGCTGCTGTCCTGGCAGGACGCCTGGAACAAGGGAGGAACCCCGCAGTGAGCGGTGCAACCGAAGACACGGCCTCTGCTCCGGAGCGCCGCACCAAGCTCATCGAGGTGTCCCTCCCTCTGGAGGCGATCAACAGGGAGTCGGCCCGGGAGAAATCCATCCGGCACGGGCACCCGTCAACGCTCCACCTGTGGTGGGCGCGCCGGCCGTTGGCGGCTGCGCGTGCGATGCTCTTCGCTCAGCTCGTGGACGACCCGGCCTCGCGGCCCGATCTGTATCCGGGGCCGGAGGAGCAGAAGGCCGAGCGGCAGCGATTGTTCGACCTCATCGAGGAGATGGTCCCCTGGGAGGCCACGCGCGACGAGCGGATCATGCGCAAGGTCCGGGAGAAGATCGCCGAGTCGCACGGTGAGGGTCCGCTTCCGCCTGTCCTCGACCCCTTCGCGGGCGGTGGGACGATTCCGCTGGAGGCGCACCGGCTGGGGCTTGAGGCTCACGCCAGTGACCTGAATCCGGTGCCGGTCGTCATCAACAAGGCGTTGATCGAGATCCCGCCGAAGTGGGCTGGCCGCAAGCCCGTTTCGCCGACTGCCGAGCTGCGGCACGAGGAGAGCTGGCGGAGGGCGAGCGGGCTCGCGGAGGATGTGCGCCAGTACGGGAAGTGGATGCGTGATCAGGCGTACGCGAAGATCGGCTCGCACTACCCGAAGGCCAAGCGGGACGACGGAAGTGAGGCGCCGGTCATTGCTTGGCTCTGGGCGCGGACGGTGGCCTGTCGCGACCCGGCTTGTCCGGCCGAGATGCCGCTGGTTCGGTCCTTCTGGCTGAGTAAGAAGAAGGAGCGGCCCTGTTACGTAGTCCCCGAGCCGGTGGACGGGGAGGTGACGTTTACGATCGGCGGCCCCGAGGGCGAGCCCCGTGCCGGGACAGTGGACGGCAAGAGTGCCGAATGCCTCGTGTGTGGCGATCGGGCTCCGCTGGAGTATGTGCGGACCGAAGGCAAGGCCGGGCGGATGGGCGCCGTCATGATGGCCGTGGTTGCGGAGGGAAAGCGTCAGCGCATCTATCTACCGCCCACTGCGGAGCATGTAGGGGCGGCTGAAGTGGGACGACCTGTCAATGTGCCCGAGTCCGAACTGCCCGAGCAGGCACTGGGGTTCAGGGTACAGGGGTATGGGATTCGGAAGCATGCGGACCTGTTCACTAACCGGCAACTGCTCGCTATGACCACGTTCAGCGATCTGGTGAGCGAGGCGCGGGAGAGGGTTGAGCGGGATGCTCGGCATGCGGGCTTGCCGGATAGGGACGCTACAGAGTACGCCACGACAGTTTCGACGTACCTTGCTTTTGCTGCCTCACGACTGGCCAACGAGTCATCCTCGATTAGCACCTGGGACTCTAACGGGACAAAGCAGCACGTCAGGGCTACCTTCTCAAGGCAGACCCTCCAAATGACCTGGGACTTTGCTGAAGGAAACCCCTTCTTTACGTCGACCGGCAGCATCTCTGAATCTCTACGCCGAGTTTCAGCCGTGCTGGACGCTCTACCTGCGGAGCGTATGCCTGGTCATGTTGTGCAGGCCGACGCCAGCACCCGCCCCTACGAAAATTACGTCATTAATACCGACCCCCCGTATTATGACAACATCGGCTATGCCGACCTCGCCGACTTCTTCTACATTTGGCTCCGCCGTTCCCTAGGTACCTTCTACCCCGAGGTCATGAGCACGATCCTCACCCCCAAAGAGCCGGAACTCATCGCCACCCCCTACCGCCACGGCGGGAACTGGGAGGCAGCCGAGAAGCACTTCGAACGCGGCTTCGTCGAGACCTTCACGCACATGCGCGCAGGCCACCACCCGGACTACCCGCTCACGGTCTACTACGCGTTTAAGCAGGCGGAGACCGACGCCGAGGACGGCACGGCCTCGACCGGTTGGGAGACGCTACTCAGCGGCATGATCGAGGCTGGCTGGTCGGTCACCGGCACATGGCCGGTCCGTACCGAGCGAACCGGCCGTTCCCGTGACATCGGCTCCAACGCCCTCGCCTCCTCCGTAGTCCTCGCCTGCCGCCCCCGCCACGTCACCGCCGGCTCCACCGACCGTCGTGGCTTCCTCCGTGCCCTGCGCAGTGAACTCCCAGACAAGCTGCGGAAGCTGCAGGAGGGCAATCTCGCCCCCGTCGACCTCCCTCAGTCCGCGATCGGCCCCGGTATCGCGGTGTTCTCGCGGTACGCGAAGGTCACCGAGCCCGACGGCACTCCCATGCGCGTCCGCACTGCGCTCGGACTCATCAACGACGTCCTCGCCGACGTGCTGAACGAACAAGAGGGAGAGTTCGACCAGGACACCCGGTGGGCGATCCGTTGGTTCGAGCAGTTCCAGTGGAACAAGGGCACGTTCGGGGACGCCGAGACGCTCGCGAAGGCATACAACGTGTCCGTGAAGGGCCTCCAGGATGCCCACGTCACCGCGTCCGGCGACAGCAAGGTGTGGCTGCTCGCCCCGGCTGACCTGCCGGAGTCGTACGACCCGGAGACGGACGGCCGTATCTCCGTCTGGGAGGCGGCCATGCACCTGTCCCGGGTGCTGGACGGCAAGGGCGCACAATCCGGTGTGGGACCGGCCGGTGAGCTGCTCGCCGGGATCCGGGCGCGCGGGGAGTTCGACGAAGACGCCATCCGTGACCTCGCCCACCTGCTCTACAGCATCTGCGACCGACGGCGCTGGTCCGAGAGTGGGCAGCGGTTCAACAACCTCGCCCGTGCCTGGTCCGACCTCCAGACCGAGGCCCGTAACGCCGAGAAGCGCGGCCCGCGCAAGCCCCAGCACCAGCCCCTCTTCTGAACGCCCGTCCCACTCACAGGCACCCGGAAAGGCAGGACACCCGCACCATGGCGGTGAACAACCGAGACCGTGTCTCCCGCATGATCGACATCCTTGGGGAGGGTCTGTTGCCCTTCCTGGAACGGGAGATGATTAAGCGGCAGGGCGACAGCTGGTTCGAAGACGCGGAGAGCGAGGCTCGGGGACAAGGGAAACAGATCGGCAGGACCGATCCGCAGTTCCTGCTGAACCTCCTCCAGCGGTACTGGAGCACCTACTTCCGGCATCTTCTCCCGGCGAGCGCCCGTGGATTCGCCAGCGAGATGAACGCGGTCCGCAACCAGTGGGCACACAACGAAAAGTTCACCGCGGACGACACCCTGCGCTCGCTGGACACGGCGGAGCGACTGCTGCGGGCCGTGCACGCGGATCCCTCCCTGGTCGAGGAGGTCCGCGAGTCCCGGCAGACGCTGCACCGGCAGGTCACAGAGGAGGAGACGAAGAAGGCAGCGCGCCGGGCACGAGCCGTGCCGAGCGTGGCCGCCGAGGGGCTGCGGCCCTGGCGGGACGTGCTCACCCCGCACGTGGACGTGGCGCGCGGTGACTTCAACGCCTCCGAGTTCGCCGCCGACCTGTGGCGGGTGGCGCGCGGGGAAGGCGCCGCCGAGTACACCGAACCCGAGGAGTTCTTCCAGCGGACGTACCTCACCGAGGGCCTTGAAGAACTGCTCTCCAAGTCGCTGCGCCGGATCAGCGGTGACCCGAACGCCGCCCCCGTCATCAACCTCCAGACCAACTTCGGCGGCGGCAAGACACACTCCATGATGGCGCTGTACCACCTGTACGCGCCGGCCCTGAAGGTGAACCGGCTGCCGCAGGACCTTCAGGAACTGATCGCCGCCGCGCCCGGCGGCGGACTGCCCGGCGGAACGGTGCACCGGGCCGTGCTGGTCGGCAACGAGCTGGGTATCGGACAGCCCGACGTCAAGCCCGACGGCACCGTCGTCAACACCATGTGGGGCCAACTCGCCTGGGGGCTCGGCAAGAGGCAGGCGTACGACATCATCGCCGAGGCCGACCGCACCAGCACCAGCCCCGGCACCGCCCTGCTCCAGGACCTAATCGCCGCCTACGCGCCCTGCGTGATCCTCATCGACGAGTGGGTTCATTACGCCGGTCCGCTGCTCGGCAACGACAACCTGCCTGCCGGGTCCTTCGAGACACACTTCTCCTTCGCCCAGTCCCTCACCGAGGCCGTCGCCTCCGTCGACGGGGCTCAGTTGCTGGTCTCCATCCCGGCGTCCGCGACCGGCGAGATCAGCGCCGCCGACCAGTACGACATCGGCGGCGAGAACAACCGCACCGCGCTGGAGCGGCTCCAGAACGTCGTCCACCGCAAGGCCGACGCTTGGCGGCCCGCCAGCTCCGACGAGTCCTTCGAGATCGTGCGCCGTCGTCTCTTCCAAACCGCCACCAGCGAGGTCCAGGCCGAGATCAACAAGGTGGCGCGGCTATACACGCAGTTCTACGGTACCGAGAAGCGCGAGTTCCCGGCCGGCTGCGACACCATGGACTACGAGCGGCGAATCAAGTCGACCTACCCGATCCACCCAGAGCTGTTCGCCCGGCTGTACGAGGACTGGTCCACGCTGCCCAGGTTCCAGCGCACCCGAGGTGTGCTGCGGCTGATGAGCACGGTCATTCACGCGCTGTGGCGGGACCAGAACCAGAGCCCCATGATCATGCCCGGTGACGTGCCGATACACGACACCCGCGTCAACCAGGAGCTGACGTACTACCTGGAGGACCGCTGGAAGCCAATCATCGACGCCGACGTCGACGGCCCTGACTCCACCCCGGCCTCCGTCGACGCCGAGAAGCCCGTGCTCGGGCAGCGCGGCATGAGCCAACGCGTGGCCCGTACCGTCTTCATGGGCTCCGCACCTCGCGTGCACGCCGCCCGCAAGGGCCTGTCCGAGCCGCACATCCGGCTCGGCATGGCCATCCCCGGTGAACCGCTGGGCAACTTCCGCACCGCGCTTAACGCACTCGCCGACCGCTCCACTTACCTCTACGGCGACGGCGAACGCCACTGGTACGACACTCACGCCAACATCACCCGTACCGCCAAGGACGAGGCGAACAAGCTCCTCGACGACGTCGACAAGGTGTGGGCGGACGTGGTGCGCCGGCTCAGCGTTGTCCAGGGCGTGCGCGGCCAGTTCCACGCCGTTCACGCGGCGCCGCTGCCCGCGAGCGACATCCCGGACAACGACAACGCGCGCCTGGTGCTGCTGCACCCCCGCTTCACCCACCGTAGCGCCCGGGACGTGCCCGACACTGAGGCCCTGAGCTTCGCCCAGGAGGCCCTTGACCAGTACCGCTCCAGCGCCCGGCAGCACCGCAACGCCCTCGTCTTCCTCGCCCCCGACCGCAAGGAGATGGAGGGTGTCTCCGAGGCTGTCCGCGAGTACCTCGGCTGGAAGCAGGTCCTCACGCAACACGTCCAGCTCGACCTGACGGAGAACCAGAGAACGCAGGCCAGGACCCGGATGGAGAAGGCTGACGAGACAGTCAGCCTTCGCCTCGGCAAGGCCTACCGGTGGGTCCTTGTTCCCGAGCAGATCCCCGGCGCCAAGATCGAGTGGGTCAACTTCAAGGTCGACCTGCAAGCCATCGACGACGCGGCCATCCAGGTCGGTGATCGTCTCAAGCGCCAGGGCATGCTCTACGTCCTGCAGGCTCCTGCCGTCCTGCATCAGCGGATCAACGACGCCCTGAGCCAGGAGTGGAACCGGGACGGCCACATCTCCGTCGGTCGCCTGTGGGAACTGCACACCAAGTACCCGTACATGAATCGGCTGCGTGATCGCTCAGTCCTCGACCAGGGGGTCGAGGACGTCCTCTCCCACGTCACCTGGGAGACGGATGGCTTCGCCCTCGCCACCAGCCACGATCCCGAGGCCGGCCGCTACCTGGGACTCGTCCTGCCCTGCCGCAATGTGTCCTTCGGCCAGATCACCGACAGCACGCTGCTGGTACGACCCGACCTTGCCATCGCTCAGGAGACCGCCGATCTGGCGGCCGCCGCCGCTCAGCACCAGAAGTCAGCCAATCAGGTCCATGATGCCGACGACGGCACAGGTAGCGGGGCTGGGCAGGGCCCTGGTGGTCCGTCGGTGTCCCTCCGCCCTGCGCCCGGCGCCCCGGTCCCGGGGCCGACTCCATTGCCGCGCGTCCCGACCCGGTTCTATGCCCACGCCCGGCTGGACACCGAGCAATACAGTAAGCGCGCCACTAAGTACGCCTTCGAAATCCTCCAGCACCTCGAAGCCATCGGGGCGGACGTCGAGGTCACGGTCGAGATCCAAGCGACCGCGCCCGGCGGTTTCCCCGCGGACAAGGTGCGCACCCTGACAGAAAACGCCAACACCCTCAATCTGCAAGCCCAGTTCGAGGAGGAATAGGGTCGGACAGCGGGTCTGGTGGTCCTCGCAGGGCCCGGCCTGGTCGTTTCGGCTGTCGACACACTCGATAGGTTGTCAGATCCTGGTATAGACCGACTTCGTCCGAGAACACTACGGGGGGGACCGCAGGCATGGCCGCACGCAACCGGGACAGAATCGTCCACTTCTATGAGATCGCAGACGCCGACGCTCCCGACGGCGCCCGTCTGCCCCACCGAGACTGGGGAGAGCACATCCGTCGTCTGTGCGCCCAGCCGCTGGCCCAGCGCACCGTGCCTGCGGGGGAGGATATCTTGATCGGTGCCGTCGACCCCCATCAGACGGCTCCGCACTTGCTCCTCGCCAAGTCTCGTCAGGACGTACCGCAGCTCATTGATCACGTCGACGGCACCCTCAGTCGGCTCCAGCTTGCCGCCGACAAGGAGTTGGTTGACGTTACAACCGTATACTTCCTACCCTTCGGCAACGTCGTTGCGACAATGGCCGGCGGCATCTCGGCCCCCCGTGCGCAGGCGCTCAAGCGCTGGCTCGACGGGATGCGCGTCGCAGCTCCCGACGTCCGCAACATCGTGCTGCGGCCGGTGGTCAACGCCCGTTCCCGGGAGAAGCTCCAGCATGCCGTCGCCATCGAGAAACTCACGGTGAAGATCGCTCCCGAGCCAGCTGACAGCCCCTCCACTCTGCGCGCCAGCTCCGACCTCGGCACAGCCCTCAGCCGCATGCACACGGACAACCCGGACATGGTAATCACTCTGACCCTAGAGGTCCCGAAGAAGTCGGGCATCCTGTCGACGCGCCGCCGGGCCCGCGGTCACAACCAACTCCTCGGCTCAACAAGGGTTTTTGCGAGTGACATCGAGGACTGGCTGGACAACTCTGACGCCGTTGACACGGCTGCCGCGCAGGCCCGTATGGAGGCATGGCACAGCGAGGCTGATGACGAGAAGATCGACTTCGTCAGCGAGCGCATCACTGCAAAATGCGTCGTCCCCTTCTCCTCTGGCGATGGCCACGCCATCGACCTGCAGGTGGCCCTGAACAAGCTGGAGGGGGTCTCCCTGGAGAACGAGAGGGTGCTACGGGCCGCTGTCAGTGCCGACATCTAGCCTGGAGGAGGGTAACTGGGGCGAAAGCCCTGGTCGGGGCGCGCGGGGGGAGATGTGACAATGCCGAGGCTTGTGGAAGCGGTTCGCCGAGTTCTCAACGGTTGGCGATCACGTCCGGCGGCGGACTGGCTGCTGACGGCAGTTGTCCTCGGCGGGCACGGTCTGCTAGTCACCCTGACCGGACGTGGTGACATCCTCGGTGCGCCTGAGCGCGAACAGCGCTTGACGATCTATACCACCGGCGCCACCGTCGTCGCACTGGTCGGGAGCTTCGTCACCGCCGCCATTGCTCAGTATGCTTCTGCGAGCGGCCGCAGGATGCGGGTTCTGCGTACCGCGCCTCACTTGGCCTCACAATTCCGGCGGAACTGGGTGAGTGTCCTATCAGCCACTCTACTCATCTCCGGCACATGCCTTCTTGCAACCGTCCTCGACACCACCGAAACTAACCCGGAAGGTGTGCACTGGGCGGTGGAAGGCGCGCTGATCCTCGGTGCCGCTCGGTCCTACCGCCTGCTATGGCTGTTCAACGCTGTCATCCAGGCATCAGATAAAGATCTTGCAGATCTCGCTCAGACAACAGCCCAAAACCCTCGCTAGCTTGCGGCGGGGTTGCATTGCCCAGACGGCTGACACGCAGAGCGCGCTCTGCGTGTCAGTCCGCTGTGACTCGACCAGCTGAATCTGATATTGCGCTGAAACTTTCGACACGGTCGCACCTGCAATCGTCCTGTAGATATGCTGACATGTCAGCACCGGACAGGGGTCCAGATGGATCGAGCTGGACCCAGGCGGACGTTAACAACTCTTTTGTCCTGCTTTTCCAGCTCTCTCGTAGGTCAGGGGCGTAACAATTTCGGGTTCGAATCCCGTTGGGGGCACGCAACACCATGTGCAGTGTTCACTTCTGCGCATCATGCTCCTGTGGAGGAGTTTGGAGTGCTCGCCACCCTGTCAAGGTGGAGGCCGCGGGTTCAAATCCCGTCAGGACCGCTTGCAGATCACTTCGGTGAACTGCGTGGCTGGGTAGCTCAGTTGGTACGAGCGATCGCCTGAAAAGCGATAGGTCGCCGGTTCGATCCCGGCCCCAGCCACCACAACGAAGAGTCCCGGACGGTCTGCCGCCCGGGGCTTTTTCACGCGCCCCAAGGCGCCCTGTCTTCACTTGCGGAAACGTCACCACGGAACATCTTTCCGTGCTGACGTATCGGTACGACGGTGCTGACATGGCCCGGGAAGGCCTGTGTTTCCCGGGTTCGGGATGGCCCCCTTCTCCCGCGATGGGTCCTGGGAGCCCCGCACACGGCAGGTCACGTGGACGGTTGTTGTCCATGACGCTGTAACTCCGTGCATCGCAGCCGGTCACGCCCCCTCTCGTGGTGTAGCCGATCACGGTCATCGGGTTCCTCACCGCGTTCCAGCTCACGCAGCCCGCGCGACACCGTGGGCGCCGCCACACCGGTTCGGGGAAGGGGTCTCCCCCCCTGCTCGAGCGGAGCCGAGAGCTTGGGGAAGGGCGCGGACCCCAAGCAGCTGCGGGACGTGGCCGCAGAGGCTCACCACCGCAGAAGGGATCAGGAGATCGTGCAGCGCCCGCCTGCGTGTGGGCACGGCCCATGAAGCCGTGCCGCAGCCGAGCAGGGTGAGGGCCGTCGCACTCCGCCGCCAGTTCCCGCCCTACGACCTGTACCCAGACGTCGTAGGCGGCGCCCGAGCCGTCCCGCACCAGGCCGGCCCGCACCGAGCAGGAACGGGCCTTCGGCGCCGCGCTCGGGTTCGGCGACTGCGACGGCGGCGACCCCTTCTGCGAGGCGGGCGGCAGGGGGTCCGTACCGGGTCCGCGCGGCTCGCTGACCGTCGCCGACCTGCTCGACGAGGCCTTGGACAGGGTGTGTGCCGTCCCGCCCGCGACACAGCGCGCCACGAAGCGTGCTGGAGCGGGCCGCCGCCCTTTTCACCAAGGCGGGCATGGGCCGCGCGGTACTGGCGGCAGGCAGCGAGGTGCTGCACGCGGTGTGGCACCGCGGCTGGCAGCCCACCGATGTGGTGCGCGCCGCCCGGCGTGAACTCAAGGCGCGGCACGGGCGACTCGCGGCCGACCTGATCGCCGCCGAACACCGCGCCAACCCGGCCCCGGCCATGGGCCTGGACGAGCGCCGGGCAGATCGACTGACCATCCTGTCGGCCGAGGTGTGGTGGGGCGACGACGACGACGGGATCACCGGCTCGATCGCGAGGGCGGCCTTCCGCCGGTCCCCGCCGGACCTGGCAGGGGCCGGGGGCGTCCCCTGTCCGCCGTGAGCCCAACGCAGGGCAGGGCCGAACTGCTGCGACGGCCGGATGGCCATAGTGCTGTCTGCGTGGACGGTGTCCTGCGCGTACTGGGCGAGCGGTACGTCGTTCTCGTCCTCGTGATTCTGCACGCCCCCTCCCAAGGTGTCCTTCGCCGCCGCTGTCACCAGGGCGTCGTCTGTGTCGTCCGGATGCGGCCGATCTGTGTCTCACGTATGCCGAGGGTTCACCCACTGGGCAGGCGCAGGAACGCGGCCAGCGCCCGCTGGGGTGCAGTGGCCGCGGGCGCGCCGCCGGCGACGGCCAGGGCACGCAGGTCGCCGCGACACAGCTCCGCGCGGATGCCGGCCAGCTGTCCCAGGGCACCGTTGTCGTCCTCGTCGTCCCAGTCGGCCTCCCTTACCCACCAGGCCTCGCCAGTGCCGTCCTCGTCCTCGCTGGTCAGATCGATGACCGTGTGCGCGCCACTGCAATGGGCGGTCAGTGAGCCGTCGGCGTCGTCCCGCTGGTAGGAATCCACCGCCATGAGCGGCACTCGGGCGGCGGGCACCCGAAGCAGCAGTCGCCGGCTGCCCCAGTTGGCGAAGTACAGGTACGCATCGAAGTACCTCTCCACCAGGGCAACCGGGTCGCCCTCGAAGTCACCCCACTCGTAGCTGTTCACCATCCGGCGCGCGGTGATCTGCGCCCGCGACGAGATACGGCGCAGCTCGGCCTGCTGGCGCTCGCTCAGCGGCCGGTCCACGGCCAGAAAGTGGTAGTACTGGTACTCGCTCACCAGCCCATGCTACGCAGCGACTACGCTGCGCTACCGCTCGTTCCCGAGAACGACGTACTCACCGGGGCGACAAGCCGCGCGGAAGTCCGGATCAACCGGTAGACAAGCGGGCCGGACCCGGAACGGTTCTTCCTCGGCGATCCGTAGGCCCGGCCGGAACGCTCGAAAGAAGCACTCGATCCTCACCGTCGGCACAGCACGTCTACTGCGATATCGTTGATATAAGGATGAGAGGAGGTTGTCATGGCGTCAGAGAGCTCCGCATCGCTGGTCGCCGACATCCGCCGGGCCGCCGGACTGACCCAGCGGGAGTTCGCCGAGTTGTCGGGCGTGGCCCAGCCCAACATCGCGGCGTACGAGAACGGCACCCGCCGTCCCTCCCCGAAGATGCTGGCACGCCTGGCCGCCGCCGCCAGGCCCCGCGCATCCGTCGCGCTCGCCCGGCACAAGGCCGAGGTGAAAGCACTCGCCGCACGCCACAAGGCGCTCAGCGTGAAGGTCTTCGGCTCCGTCGCCCGCGGCGAGGACCGCCCCGGCAGCGATCTCGACCTGCTGGTGTCATTCGCCCCCGACGCCTCCCTGTTCGACCAGATCGAACTGGCCCAAGACCTTGAAGACGCCCTCGGGGTGAAGGTCGACGTCGTCAGCGCGGGTGGACTGCACGAGAGCCACACCACCATCGCGGCGGAGGCGAAGCCCTTGTGACCGCGGCGCACTCCGGAACCCCCGGTCAAGAGCCCCTCGACGCCCGCACCCGGCAGACACTTCACGACTTTCTCGACTTCGCTGCCACCGCAGGCCGGCTCGTCACACGAGGCCGCGAAGCCTACGACGGCGACGAGATGCTTCGGCTCTCCGGCGAGGCGATCCTGCACCGCATCGGTGAGGCCGTCGCCCGGCTGGACGACGACTTCACCGCGGCACACCCCGAGGTGCGGTGGCGCGCGATGAAAGGCATGCGCAATCTCGTCGCCCACGACTACGGCGCCGTCGACCACGACATCCTGTGGAACGCCATAGCGCACAACCTCCCGCAAGAGGCCGCCCACGTGCAGAGAATCCTTGACGGGGACCGATGACCCAACCGGCACGCGCAGAGTCTCGCGCTGTCCACCGGCCCTCTCAGCTCTCTGGTCTCGCACCGCTCTCGACGAGCCAGAATTTGCGATCAGAATGAATAGCCACTCCGTGCTGACATGTCAGCACGGAGGCCAGATCGAGGAGGATCGAGCCAGGCTCAGAGGGAAGGGAGGGGAACGGGTGACCTCATCCCGGTTCTGCAGCAGAATCGCAGCTCAGCGAGGTAACGGTTTCGGGTTCGAATCCCGTTGGGGGCACGCACCATCCTGTGCGAGACTTGTTCTCGCACAAGCCTGGTCCTGTGGAGCAGTTTGGAGTGCTCGCCACCCTGTCAAGGTGGAGGCCGCGGGTTCAAATCCCGTCAGGACCGCTTGCAGATCACTTCGGTGAACTGCGTGGCTGGGTAGCTCAGTTGGTACGAGCGATCGCCTGAAAAGCGATAGGTCGCCGGTTCGACCCCGGCCCCAGCCACAGCGCTGAACAGCGAGGACGGCCTCGCCAGGACCATCTGGCGGGGCCGTTTCGCGTTGGCTGCCCACCACGTGTGCCATCAGCGGTCGGCTGCCCACACCGCCACCGTGACCGCCACCGCCGCCGTTACCGCCGCCGCCGTGACCGTGTCCGGCCCCGGCCCCGGGCCGGACCGTCCGGGGGCGCCATCACCCGCCCGGTTATCCGTTCGCGTGGTGTCGGCCGCGGGTGAGATCCTGGGATCCGTATGTCCACTGTGCCTGCCCTCACCCTGCCCGCCCTTCTGGAGCGGCTCCCCGAACTGATGCCGCGCGACGAGCGCCGGATCGGACGACGCCTGGAAGGGGTGCGACGCATCCGCAAGCCGGAGGCGAAGGAGGCCGCGCTGGCCGAGATCGCCGCCGACATCGACCGGGCCGAGCAGCGGGTCGCCGCCCGGCGGGCCGCGCTGCCCGAGATCAGCTACCCGGAGCAGCTGCCGGTCAGCCAGAAGAAGGACGAGATCCTGGCGGCCATCCGCGACCACCAGGTGGTGATCGTGGCGGGCGAGACCGGCTCCGGAAAGACGACGCAGATCCCCAAGATCTGCCTGGAGCTGGGCCGCGGCATCAAGGGGCTCATCGGCCACACGCAGCCCCGCCGGATCGCGGCGCGCACGGTGGCCGAGCGGGTCGCGGAGGAGCTGCGCACGCCGCTGGGCGGCGCGGTGGGCTGGAAGATCCGGTTCACCGACCAGGTGGGCGACACCACCCTGGTCAAGCTGATGACGGACGGCATCCTGCTCGCCGAGATCCAGACCGACCGCGAGCTGCGCCAGTACGACACGATCATCCTCGACGAGGCGCACGAGCGCAGCCTCAACATCGACTTCCTGATGGGCTATCTCGCCCAGCTGCTGCCGCGCCGTCCCGATCTGAAGGTGGTCATCACCTCCGCGACGATCGACCCGGAGCGTTTCGCCCGCCACTTCGGCCGGTTCGCCACGGTCGGCGGCCCCGACCGCCCCCGCGCCGCCGCCTCCGGCACAGCCGACGCCGACGAGGCGCCCGCCGCGCCGATTGTGGAGGTCAGCGGGCGCACGTACCCGGTGGAGGTGCGGTACCGGCCGCTGCTGGAGGACGGCGACGACGTCGACCGGGACCAGATCACCGCCATCTGCGACGCGGTGGACGAACTCCAGGCGGAGGGCCCGGGGGACATCCTGGTGTTCCTCTCCGGCGAGCGGGAGATCCGCGACACCGCGGACGCGCTGTCCAAGAAGCAGCTGCGGGCGACGGAGATCCTGCCGCTGTACGCCCGCCTGTCGCACGCCGAGCAGCACCGCGTCTTCCAGCGGCACTCGGGCCGCCGGGTGGTGCTGGCGACGAACGTGGCCGAGACGTCACTGACGGTCCCCGGCATCAAGTACGTGGTGGACCCGGGCACGGCCCGCATCTCGCGCTACAGCCACCGTACGAAGGTGCAGCGGCTGCCCATCGAACCGGTGTCGCAGGCGAGCGCCAACCAGCGCAAGGGGCGCTGCGGGCGGACCTCGGACGGCATCTGCATCCGGTTGTACTCGGAGGAGGACTTCCTCAGCCGCCCGGAGTTCACCGACGCCGAGATCCTGCGCACCAACCTGGCCTCGGTCATCCTCCACATGACGGCGGCCGGGCTCGGCGACATCGAGAGGTTCCCGTTCATCGACCCGCCGGACCACCGCAGCATCAAGGCCGGTGTGCAGCTGCTGGAGGAACTGGGCGCGCTCGACGCCGGGCCCGCCCCCGGCACTCCCCGCGACGCCGCCGGCAGCCGCGGCAGGGGGCGGCCGGGGCTGACGCCGATCGGGCGGAAGCTGGCCCAGCTGCCGGTGGACCCGCGGCTGGCCCGGATGGTGCTGGAGGCGGACCGCAACGGCTGCGTGCGGGAGGTGATGGTGATCGCGGCGGCGCTGTCGATCCAGGACCCGCGCGAGCGGCCCAGCGAGAAGCAGCAGCAGGCCGACCAGTCGCACGCCAGGTTCCGCGACGAGCACAGCGACTTCCTCGGCTTCCTCAAGCTGTGGGAGTACGTGCAGGAGCGGCAGCGGGAGTTGTCCTCCTCGGCGTTCCGCCGGTCGTGCAAGGCGGAGTTCCTCAACCACCTGCGGATACGCGAGTGGCAGGACATCTACGCGCAGTTGCGCCAGGTGGCGCGCACGATGGGCGTCACGCCCAACGAGCAGGACGCGTCGCCGGACGCCGTGCACCAGTCGCTGCTGGCCGGCCTCCTGTCGCACATCGGGTTGAAGACGACCGAGGAGGCGCCGGCGGGCAAGGGCGGGGCGCCTGCCAAGGAGGGCGGCAGGAGCGGGGGCCGGAACGAGTACCTGGGGGCCCGCAGCGCCAAGTTCGCGGTCTTCCCCGGGTCGGCCCTGTTCAAGAAACCGCCGCGCTGGGTCATGTCCGCGGAGCTGGTGGAGACGTCCCGGCTGTGGGCGCGGGTCAACGCGCGCATCGACCCGGAGTGGATCGAGCCGCTGGCGCAGCACCTGGTCAAGCGCACCTACAGCGAGCCGCACTGGGAGCAGAAGCAGGCCGCGGTGATGGCGTACGAGAAGGTGACGCTGTACGGCGTGCCGGTCGTCGCCCAGCGGAAGGTGAACTACGGCCGCATCGACGCCGAGGTGTCCCGCGACCTGTTCATCCGCAACGCGCTGGTGGAGGGCGACTGGCGGACGCACCACCAGTTCTTCCACGACAACCGCAGACTCCTCGGTGAGGTCGAGGAGTTGGAGCACCGGGCGAGGCGCCGCGACATCCTGGTCGACGACGAGACGCTGTACGACTTCTACGACCAGCGGCTGCCCGAGGACGTCGTCTCGGGGGCGCACTTCGACTCCTGGTGGAAGGGCAAGCGGCGGGACGAGCCGGACCTGCTGAACTTCGAGAAGTCCATGCTCATCAACGAGCGTGCCGGGCAGGTCAGCAAGGACGACTACCCGGACGGCTGGCGGCAGGGCGGGCTGAAGTTCCGCGTGACGTACCAGTTCGAGCCGGGCGCGGACGCGGACGGCGTCACCGTCCACCTGCCGCTCCAGGTGCTCAACCAGGTCGCGCCCGACGGTTTCGACTGGCAGATCCCGGGGCTGCGCGAGCAGGTCGTGACGGAGCTGATCCGGTCGCTGCCGAAGCCGATCCGTCGCAACTACGTGCCGGCGCCGAACTTCGCGGCCCAGTTCCTGGACGCCGTCGGCGCCCGCGGCGGGCAGGCGCCCGCCGAGCCGCTGACCGCGGCGCTGGCCCGGGAGCTGCCGCGCATGGTCGGGGTGCGGATGGAGGCGTCGGACTTCGACTGGGGCAGGGTTCCCGACCATCTCCGCATCACCTTCCGGGTGGTGGACGAACGGCGGCGGAAGATCTCCGCCGAGGCGGAGGACAAGGACCTGGACGCGCTGGTGAACCGCATGCGGCCCAAGGCGAAGGCCGCGCTGTCGCAGGCGTTCGACGCGACGGCGGCCCAGGCGGCGAAGGCCGGCTCCCGGGCGGACGACGCCCCGCGTTCCGGCGGCCCCGCCGGGCCCGCGCCCGCCCGGCGCACCGGGCTGACCTCGTGGACGATCGGCACGCTGGACCGGACGTTCGAGACGCGCCGCGCGGGTCAGCCGGTGAAGGCGTATCCGGCGCTGGTGGACGACGGCACGTCGGTGTCGGTGCAGCTCTTCGACTCCGAGGACGAGCAGCGGCAGGCGATGTGGCGCGGTACCCGGCGCCTGGTCATGCTCAACCTCCCGTCGGATCCGGCGAAGTTCGTCCAGGGCAAGCTGACCAACCAGCAGAAGCTGGCGCTGTCGCGCTCGCCGCACGGCAGTGTGCAGAAGCTGTTCGAGGACTGCGTCAGCGCGTCCGTGGACCGGCTGGTCGCGGCCAGGGGCGGCCCGGCGTGGGACGAGGAGGGCTGGCGCAAGCTGTTCGACGCGGTCCGCGCGGATGTGGTGGACGCGACGTGGCAGACGGTCCGCCAGGTGCAGGAGGTCCTCGCGGCCTGGCAGGCGTGCGAGCGGCGGATGAAGGCACCGCCGCTGAGCACCAGCGCGGTGCTGGTGCCGTCGCTGGCCGACGTGCGGGCCCAACTGGCGGCGCTGGTCAAGCCGGGCTTCGTCACCGAGCACGGCGCGCGGCGCCTGTCCGACGTGCTGCGCTACCTGGTGGCCGCCGACCGGCGCCTGCAGCAGCTGCCGAGCAACGCCGAGCGGGACCGCGCGCGGTCGGCGAAGGTGCAGGAGATGGCCGACGAGTACGCGTGGCTGCTGGAGCAGTTCCCGCCGGGCCGACCGGTGCCGGAGCAGGCCAGGGAGATCCGCTGGATGATCGAGGAGCTGCGGGTCAGCTACTTCGCACACGCGCTCGGCACGGCGTATCCCGTCTCGGACAAGCGCATCGTGAAGGCCGTCGACGCGGCCGTCCCGACGCCGCGCTGACCTGGCGCGGTGGGGCTCGGGCGGGCGCTGCGCGGGGTGGTCGCGAACGGATTGGCGATGCGCCCCTGAGCTGCTGTAGAGTCTGGTTCGCGCCCGGCGGTGACTGGTCGCAACGCAAGGTCCTGTGGAGCAGTTTGGAGTGCTCGCCACCCTGTCAAGGTGGAGGCCGCGGGTTCAAATCCCGTCAGGACCGCAGTGAGGCTGAGGGCCCGCATCCGAATCGGATGCGGGCCCTCAGCCGTTGTCCGGGGCGGTCCGGGGTGGTCCGGGGCCGCTGCGGGGGCCGTCCCGCACGCTTCCGGGCCGCTGGCGGGCGCCGGCGGGCGGGCTGGAAGCGCACGGTACGTCTTGACGCACCCACGCAGCGCCGGTACCCCTGCTACAGGGAGGTGGTCGCCGTGTCGACGACTCCGAAGCCCCCGCGGCGCGCGACGCACGCGCTGCTGCGCGCCCACCTGTCGGCCGCCACCCGCTTCGGCCACGCGGCCCGCCGGTGCCCGGTCTGCCACCGCCTGCAGCGGCTGGTGATGGAGCAGGCGCAGGAGGAGGCGACCGGCGCGGGTTCCGAGAAAAGTACGTCACCCCGATGACAGAACCGGTGCCCGCACCCCCGTCGGGGGTGCGATGGTGGAACAGGCAACGGATCGCCGCCTTCTGGCGTCCCTACTACCGTAGGTGCGTCATGCGCGGCAAGAACACGGACCTGTGACGGGAGTCACCGAACTGCTCGCAGGAACGGGGGAGTTTATGCCGTTCCTACACCGGGTCAATTTAATATGTGCAATTGCACCCTGGTATCCCATGCGCCCCCGGGCTTCGAGACGACCCCTCCGAGTGACACCGGAAGCCCCGGAAGCGGACCGCCGACCCCCGTGCGAGTGACCGTCGCGGCCCCGCGCACCCGGCGTACACCGACCCGCGAGGGCGGCACCCGGTGCCAGTCGCGACGACGACCACCGAACCCCTCCCCCGGCGGCCGGTGACCGCACGGGGGCAAAAAGAATCGCGTCGGACCCGGCGGAGTCCGACGCGATGCGACGACCAAGCCCTGGGGGGACACGGACTCGGACGTCGTTTGGTGCCTGGCGTTCCCGGTGGGGCCGGGGCCGCCCGTTATGCGGTTGTTCAGGCCTCGCTGCGCTGCTGCGGAATGCCCGCAAGGAGTGCGCGCACCTCCGCCTCGCGGTAGCGGCGGTGCCCGCCGAGCGTGCGGATCGACGTGAGCTTGCCTGCCTTTGCCCACCGCGTCACCGTCTTCGGGTCCACGCGGAACATCGTGGCGACCTCAGCCGGGGTCAGCAGCGGCTCGGCGTCAGGGGTGCGAGCGGTCATGAGCGGCCTCCTCGGGAGAACCGAACCATCACGGTTCTTTCCTCTAAATTCTGCACCTTGGCCCGCGTTGCCCGAAATGACGTACGCAGGCCGAGTCGGTTATAGGACGAACGGCTTGTCCTCGGCACTACAACTACACCATCTGTCCAGCCTCGTCGGCCAAACCGATGGAATTGCCCTCTCCCGTATCCAACCTCAACGGATGCCGATGGAACATGTCATAACGGACAGTCAACCAGCTGTGACAATCCGTCACAGATCATGACCAGATGCCACTGAGAGAACAAGTAGTGCAATACCGAAGTATCCGCCCATGGGTGGGCGGTAGGAGGCCCTGCCGGACTCCTTGTCCTATTTTGACACGAGGGGTGGGCTTGAGGGCAAGGGCCTCTTTGGAGAAGGTTTAGTGCAGTCCATCACGCTTGAGGGCAAAAGACCGGATCAGGACCAAGGTCCCACGGCCCCACCGACCCCCCGCGACCGGCCCGGGGCGCCCCGCCCGCCCGGGTCAGTTGGCGTACAGGCGCTCCCGCACCGCACGCCACCGCTCGGTCAGGACGTCGAACAGCTCGTCGGCCCGGTCGGCGTCGCCGTCCCGCAGCGCCGCCACTCCCGCAGCCGCGTCCGCCGCCGAGCGGTCGGCGGCGAGCTGCTCCTCGGGAATGGTGTACACCAGGCCCCCGTAGTCCAGCTCGACCATCGAACGCGGGTGGAAGTCCTCAAGCCAGCGCCCCACATCTATCAGGCCGTCCACGAGTGCTCCTTCGCCCAGCTCCGCGCGGAACAGCTTCAGCGCGCGGGCAAGGCGTCTGCGGGCCTGCACCATGGGCGTCCGGTAGCGCAGCGCAAGCCCATCCCGGGCCTTGCCGTACTCGCGCTCGGCGTCGTCGAACATCAGGAACCAGCGGACCGGGACGTGCCACAGGGCCGAGCGGATCCACGGGCGGGCGTCCGCGTGGTGCGGGGCGCGGCTGCGCCACTCGTCGAAGTCGGCCAGCGCCTCGCGCCGCACCACCGGTGGCAGGGCCGCGTCCCGCACCGGGGGCGGCAGCTCCTCCCCCGCCTCCGCCAGGGCCAGCCAGCCGCGCAGCCGGGTCCGCCACGGGCACACGCACAGCACGCCGTCCACCTCGCTGACGAACGCGTCGGCGCTCTCCCGCACCGGCACCGGCAGCGGCGGGACGGCCAGCAGGGCGGCCAGCGAGCGGCGCAGCTCGTCCTGGGCGTCCGGCAGGTCCGCCCTGCGGGCGTAGCCGACCCAGTGGGAGCGCTCCGGCTCGGGAAAGGCCGCCAGCGGCTCGTACACGCGCAGGTACGCCGCGTACGGCACGGACAGGGCCGGCGTCGGAGCCACAGCTGGCACCTTTCCTCGTCGGGGGTTCCGGGCAGCCACCGCCCCGCTGCGGGCCCGGTCGGCCACCGGCAGGTGACCCTCTCGATCTACCCCGATAGTGGCACCGTGACGATCCGCCGCGCCGACAGGTCGTACTCTGCTGCACTACAGGCCCTCCCCACCCGCAGGAGGGCGTCCCATGCGACTACAGGAGTCACCACCGTGACTGACGTACGTCTCCCCGTCAGCGTCGACGGGCAGCACGCCGACCGCGCTGACCAGGCCGACCGCACCGGCCACACCCTCCCGGCCGGTCCCGGCGACCGGGTGCTGCGCACCCTCTTCCGCTCCGAGCAGGGCGGCCACGAGCAGGTGGTGTTCTGCCAGGACCGCGCCAGCGGCCTCAAGGCGGTCATCGCCCTCCACTCCACCGCGCTGGGCCCCGCCCTGGGCGGCACGCGCTTCCACGCCTACGCGGACGCCGAGTTCCCCGAGCAGGCGGCCGCCCAGGACGCCCTCGACCTCGCCCGCGGCATGTCGTACAAGAACGCGCTCGCCGGCCTCGCGCACGGCGGCGGCAAGGCCGTGATCATCGGTGACCCCGACACGCTCAAGTCGGAGGAGCTGCTGCTCGCCTACGGCCGCTTCGTGGCCTCCCTCGGGGGCCGCTACGTGACGGCCTGCGACGTGGGCACCTACGTGCAGGACATGGACGTCGTCGCCCGGGAGTGCCGCTGGACCACGGGCCGCTCGCCGGAGAACGGCGGCGCCGGCGACTCCTCGGTGCTCACCGCGTTCGGCGTCTTCCAGGGCATGCGGGCCAGCGCCCGGCACCTGTGGGGCGAGCCGACGCTGCGCGGCCGCAAGGTCGGCGTCGCCGGGGTCGGCAAGGTCGGCCACCACCTGGTGCGGCACCTCGTCGAGGACGGCGCCGAGGTGGTCGTCACCGACGTGCGCGAGCAGTCGCTGGCCCGGGTCACGGCCGAGCACCCGCAGGTGGCCGTGGTGGCCGACACCGACACGCTGATCCGCACCGAGGGGCTGGACGTGTACGCGCCGTGCGCACTCGGCGGCGCCCTGAACGACCGGACCGTCCCGGTGCTGACCGCTCGCGTGGTCTGCGGCGCGGCGAACAACCAGCTGGCGCACCCCGGGGTCGAGAAGGCGCTCGCCGACCGGGGCGTGCTGTACGCGCCGGACTACGTGGTGAACGCCGGCGGTGTGATCCAGGTCGCCGACGAGCTGCACGGTTTCGACTTCGCTCGTGCGAAGGCGAAGGCGGAGAAGATCCTCGACACCACGCTGGAGATCTTCCGCGGTGCCGACCGGGACGGCGTGCCGCCCGCGGTCGCCGCCGACCGGCTCGCCGAGCAGCGCATGGCCGCCGGTCCCGCGGACACCACCGCGCGCTGAGCCCGTCCCGCACGCTCGCACACGGAAGCGACATGTCGGACCTGCGTGCGACTGTCCGGTGGCGGAGAGACATCGCTCACCACCCCGTGGCGGTACACGGGTTGTACAGAAGGTAAAATAAGCTCTGACCAGCGAACAACTGGTCGCCGGGGGCGTCAGCGGGCTGCCGGGTGGTGCGGGCGGCGTACCGTACGGCCTCGGAAGCAGGTACCGTTGAAGCCCTGGGAGCCGGGCCCTGACGTGAGGGTCCGCTCCGAACCATGAACGCGTGTCAAGACTCTGGGGCCGTCGAGCCCCGTCGTTGAGGGGGTCGAGCCATGGGGCGCGGCCGGGCCAAGGCCAAGCAGACGAAGGTCGCCCGCCAGCTGAAGTACAACAGCGGCGGGACGGATCTCTCGCGCCTGGCTGAGGAGCTGGGCGCATCGACGTCGGATCAGCCGCCTAACGGCGACGGTTTCGAGGACGATGAGCTGGAGGACGACCCGTACGCACAGTACGCGGATCGTTACAACGACGATGACGGCGGGCAATCGTCGGACTCGCCGAGTCGGCGCGTCTGACGCGTCGGTCGTCAGCATTTCCACCTAGGAACCCGGTCCGGCAGCCGCCGGACCGGGTTCTGTGCTGCCCGGGCCCGCCAGCCGGGCGTGCCTCGACGGCCGTCGGCACGCACCTGCGGTGGCCGTGGCAGATGCGAACCCGCGCAACCGTCAGTGGCTCACCACCAGCGCCCCACCGGCGGCTGCCCGGAGGCGGCGGCCGGTGGGGCGCTGGTGGTGCGTTGCCGTGGATCGGTGCCGAAGGTGCGGGTGCCGACCTGCCGGGGCTCCGGCGCGGGAGGCAGGAGTCAGGAGGCGCCCAGCAGCACCGGGGTCAGCTGGCGTAGTCACCGCTGAGGGCCGCTGCAGTGGAGTGGTCGCCGCGCTCGGTGACGTCACCGGCGACCCAGGCGTCCACGCCGCGGTCGGCCAGCGTGGCCAGGGCCGCGTCGACGGCCTCCGGCGGCACCACGGCCATCATGCCGACGCCCATGTTCAGCGTCTTCTCCAGCTCGTCCCGCGCCACGCCGCCGACCTGGCCGACGGTGTCGAAGACCGCGCCGGGGGCCCAGGTGGAGCGGTCCACCCGGGCGTGCAGCGCGTCGGGAACCACTCTGGCGAGGTTGCTGGCCAGGCCGCCGCCGGTGATGTGCGAGAAGGCGTGCACGTCGGTGGTGCGGGTCAGCGCCAGGCAGTCCAGGGAGTAGATCCGCGTCGGCTCCAGCAGTTCCTCTCCCAGAGTGCGGCCGAACTCCGGGACCTCGCGGTCCAGCGCCCATCCGGCCCGCTCCAGCAGCACGTGCCGCACCAGGGAGTACCCGTTGGAGTGAAGGCCGGAGGACGCCATGGCCAGGACCACGTCGCCACTGCGGATGCGGTCCGCGCCCAGCAGCCGGTCGGCCTCGACCACGCCGGTGCCGGCGCCCGCCACGTCGTACTCGTCCGGGCCGAGCAGGCCCGGGTGCTCCGCGGTCTCGCCGCCGACCAGCGCGCAGCCGGCCAGCACGCAGCCCTCGGCGATACCCTTGACGATCGCCGAGACCCGCTCCGGCACGACCTTGCCCACGCAGATGTAGTCGGTCATGAACAGCGGCTCGGCCCCGCACACCACCAGGTCGTCCACAACCATGGCGACCAGGTCGCGGCCGATGGTGTCGTGCACGTCCATCTGCTGGGCGACGGCGACCTTGGTGCCCACGCCGTCGGTCGCGGAGGCCAGCAGGGGCCGCTCGTAGCGCTTCAGGGCGGACGCGTCGAAGAGGCCGGCGAACCCGCCGAGACCGCCGAGGGACTCGGGGCGCTGGGCCTTCCTCACCCACTCCTTCATCAGCTCGACGGCGCGGTCCCCGGCTTCGATGTCGACGCCGGCCGACTTGTAGGAGACCGCGCCGACGGCGGGGCTCACCTGGTCGGCGGACGCGGGTCCTGCCGATGTGTCAGTCATGTCTCTCCGTAGGGATCACGCGGATCACGGGGGTCAGGGGCGGCGCAGCGCGTCCGCACCGCCGGGGCCGGTCAGCAGGGTCTGCACGCCGTCCACGTCCGGCTTCGACCGCTGCTCGGTCTCCGACTCCAGCAGGTGCTTGCCGAGCAGTTCGGGGTCGGGCAGGTCCATCGGGTACTCACCGTCGAAGCAGGCACGGCACAGGTCGGGCTTGGCGATGGTGGTGGCCTCGATCATGCCGTCGGTGGAGATGTACGACAGCGAGTCCGCACCCAGCGACTTGCCGATCTCGTCCACGCTGAGGCCGTTGGCGATCAGCTCGGCGCGGGTGGCGAAGTCGATGCCGAAGTAGCAGGGCCACTTGATGGGCGGTGAGGAGATCCGGATGTGCACCTCGGCGGCGCCCGCCTCCCGCAGCATGCGCACCAGCGCGCGCTGGGTGTTGCCGCGCACGATGGAGTCGTCGACCACGACGAGGCGCTTGCCGCGGATGACCTCCTTCAGCGGGTTCAGCTTGAGCCGGATGCCGAGCTGGCGGATGGTCTGCGAGGGCTGGATGAAGGTCCGGCCGACGTAGGAGTTCTTGACCAGTCCGGCGCCGAACGGGATGCCGCTGGCCTCCGCGTAGCCGATGGCGGCCGGGGTGCCGGACTCCGGGGTCGCTATCACCAGGTCCGCCTCGGCCGGAGCCTCGGCGGCCAGCTTGCGGCCCATCTCCACCCGGGAGAGGTAGACGTTCCGGCCGGCGATGTCGGTGTCGGGGCGCGCGAGGTAGACGTACTCGAAGACGCAGCCCTTCGGCCTCGCCTCAGCGAAGCGGCTGGACCGCAGGCCGTTCTCGTCGACGGCGATCAGTTCGCCCGGCTCGATCTCGCGGATGAACGAGGCACCCACGATGTCCAGCGCGGCCGTCTCGCTGGCCACCACCCAGCCGCGCTCCAGACGGCCCAGGACCAGCGGGCGCACGCCCTGCGGGTCACGCGCCGCGTAGAGGGTGTGCTCGTCCATGAAGACGAACGAGAACGCGCCCTTGACCAGCGGCAGCACCTTGGCGGCGGACTGCTCGACGGTGAGCGGCTTGCCGTCCTCGTCGGTCTGGCCGGCGAGCAGCGCGGTCACCAGGTCGGTGTCGTTGGTCGCCGCGACCTGGTTGGCCCGCCGGCCGCCGCCGCTGCCGGCGAGGCCCGCGACCAGTTCCGCCAGCTCGACGGTGTTGACCAGGTTGCCGTTGTGGCCGAGCGCGATGGAGCCGTGCCCGGTCGCGCGGAAGGTCGGCTGGGCGTTCTCCCACACCGAGGCACCGGTGGTGGAGTACCTGGCGTGGCCGACCGCGATGTGGCCGCGCAGGGACCCGAGGGAGGTCTCGTCGAACACCTGGGAGACCAGGCCCATGTCCTTGAACACAAGGATCTGCGAGCCGTTGCTCACTGCGATGCCCGCGGACTCCTGTCCCCGGTGCTGCAGAGCGTAGAGCCCGAAATAGGAGAGTTTGGCGACCTCTTCACCCGGTGCCCAGACTCCGAAGACGCCGCAAGCGTCCTGGGGGCCCTTTTCACCGGGGAGCAGGTCGTGGCTGAGTCGTCCGTCACCACGTGGCACGCTCACGAGTCTAGACGGGTGAACCCGCTTAGCCGAATCGACCACCGCACCGAACCCTGCTGACCTGCGCGGACGCGTTTTCGTACGAGACCGACGTCACCGCTGGGATGTGCGGTTCACCAGTACGGTGCCGGTGCCGGTGCCGGTGCCGGTGGCCGGTGCTGGTGCCCGGGCCTCGGCGGGCGCAACCGGGCCCGGGCCGTCGCCGCGGGGGCGGGCGGCCGTCAGCCGAGGACCGGCAGCACCTCGGAGAGGTTCGCGCGGGGGCCGCTCGCGGAGACGGCGCCCGCGGCGACGGCCCGCTCCCACCGCACCCGGCCGGTGGCCAGCCGCAGCCACGTCAGCGGGTCGGTCTCCACCACGTTGGGCGGCGTGCCGCGGGTGTGGCGCGGGCCCGCCACACACTGCACCACCGCGAACGGCGGCACCCGCACCTCCACCGAGGCGCCGGGCGCCCTGGCCGCGAGGGCGTCCGCGAGCAGCCGCACCACCGTCGCCAGCGCGTAGCGGTCCAGGGCCAGCGGCACGCCGGTGGCGCGGGCCAGGTCGTCGCTGTGCACGATCAGCTCGACGAGCCGCGTCACGGTGAAGTCGAGCGCCCGCATCGCGCCGAACCGGTGCGGCAGCAGCACGTCCTCGCGGACGGCCATCTCCAGGACCGGTTCCAGTTCCTCGGCGGCGGCGTCGATCGCCGCGGCCGGGTCCTTCACGGACGCCGCCTGCTCCCTGGTGCGGGTGTCGAGCAGTTCCGCGATCCCGGCGGTGGACGCGGCCCAGGTCACCAGATCGGTCTCCGGGCGGCGGGCCGCCGGTGCCGGCTCGGCCAGCAGCCGCGGCAGCGCGTCGATCTGCCCGGCGACGTGCACCAGCAGGTGGTGCACGTCCCAGCCGGGCAGCCCGCAGGGGCGTGCCAGCTGCTCGGCGGTGCAGTCGTGGGCCGCCGTGCGCACCGTCTCGACCTGCGCGGCGAGGGCGTTGCGCACCCGGAGAGCGTCGTGGGTTCGCGGCTTGCGGCGTGCGGGAGGCATGGCAGGAGGGTAACGGGCGCGTACCGGGCGTTCCCGCTCCGTAGGCGACCCGCACGGCGTGTGCCAGGATTCTGCACATGCCAATTGCGGAACGCTATCTCGCGGACGACGAAGAGCTGGTGCACGTCACCCGCCAGCACTGGACCGAGATGGTCAGTGAGTTCGTCGTGCTGTGTGTCATCTGGGCCGTCGCCGGTGCACTCCTGTGGGTGACGCCCACGGACGAGACGTGGCGCGACACGGCGGTGTGGGTGATCGTCGGCGCGGCGGCGGTCGCCTCGCTGTGGTTCTGGCTCATCCCGCTGTTCCAGTGGCGCCGGACGATGTACATCCTGACGACGAAGCGCATGTACAAGCGCAGCGGCTTCCTCACCAAGGCCGGGCGCAGCATCCCGCTGAGCCGCGTCAACGACGTGTCGTTCAAGGCGTCGCTGTGGGAGCGGATCTGGCGCTACGGCACGCTCAACATCCAGTCGGCGTCCGAGCAGGGAATGATGACGCTCAAGCACGTGCCCGACCCGGAGGGCCTGACCGCGCTGATCTACCGGCAGGTCGACGAGGAGCAGCGCCGCCAGTCGGGCCCCAGCGGCATGATGCCCCCGATGCGCTGACGGGCCGCCGTCGTGGTGCGCGGTCGCGGGCCGGTCAGGCCAGCAGGGCGGGGATGGCCGCCTCGTGGACCCGGCGCAGCTCGTCCAGCGGGAGCGAGAACTGGCCCTGCACCTCGATCTCGGTGCCGTCCACCACGCCGATGCGGGTGACGGGCAGGCCGCGGGCGCCGCACATGTCGTTGAAGCGGACCTCCTCGCTGCGCGGAACGGCGACCACCGCGCGGCCGGCCGACTCCGAGAAGAGGAACACGAACGGGTCGAGGCCGTCCGGGACCACCAGGCGCGCGCCCCGCCCGCCGTGCAGGCAGGACTCCACGACGGCCTGGACGAGGCCGCCGTCGGACAGGTCGTGCGCCGCGTCGACCATGCCGTCGCGGGACGCGGCGACCAGGATCTCGGCCAGCAGCCGCTCGCGCTCCAGGTCGACCTTCGGCGGCAGGCCGCCGAGGTGGTCGTGGGCCACCTGCGACCAGGCGGAGCCGCCCAGCTCCTCGCGGGTGTCACCGAGCAGGTAGAGCAGCTGGCCCTCCTCGGCGAACGCCACCGGGGTGCGGCGGGTGACGTCGTCGATGACGCCGAGCACGCCGACCACCGGGGTGGGGTGGATGGCGGTGTCGCCGGTCTGGTTGTACAGCGAGACGTTGCCGCCGGTGACGGGGGTGCCGAGGACCTGGCAGCCGTCGGCCAGACCGCGGGCGGCCTCCGCGAACTGCCACATCGCGTCCGGGTCCTCCGGGGAGCCGAAGTTGAGGCAGTTGGTGACGGCGAGCGGCGTGGCGCCGGTGGCGGCCACGTTGCGGTAGGACTCCACCAGGGCGAGCTGGGCGCCGGTGTAGGGGTCGAGCTTGGCGTACCGGCCGTTGCCGTCGGTGGAGACGGCGACGCCGAGGTTGGTGTCGGCGTCGATGCGGATCATGCCGCTGTCCTCGGGCTGGGCGAGCACCGTGTTGCCCAGCACGTAGCGGTCGTACTGGTCGGTGATCCACGCCTTGGACGCCTGGTTGGGCGAGCCGACCAGGCGCAGCACGTCGGCGCGCAGCTCGTCGCCGGTCTGCGGGCGGGGCAGCTTCGCGGCGTCGTCGGCCTGCAGCGCGTCCTGCCAGGAGGGGCGGGCGTAGGGGCGCTCGTAGACCGGGCCCTCGTGGGCGACGGTCCGCGGCGGCACGTCGACGATCTGCTCACCGTGCCAGAAGATCTCCAGCCGGTCGCCCTCGGTGACCTCACCGATGACGGTGGCGATGACGTCCCACTTCTCGCAGATCTCCAGGAAGCGGTCGACGTTGCCGGGTTCGACGACGGCGCACATGCGCTCCTGGGACTCGCTCATGAGGATCTCCTCCGGCGAGAGCGTGGCGTCGCGCAGCGGGACGGTGTCCAGCTCGACGCGCATGCCGCCGGAGCCCGCACTGGCCAGCTCGCTGGTGGCGCAGGACAGGCCGGCGCCGCCGAGGTCCTGGATGCCGACGACCAGCTGCTCGCGGAAGATCTCCAGGGTGCACTCGATGAGCAGCTTCTCCTGGAAGGGGTCGCCGACCTGGACCGCGGGCCGCTTGGCCGGGCCGTCCGCGTCGAAGGTCTCCGAGGCGAGCACGGAGACGCCGCCGATGCCGTCGCCGCCGGTGCGGGCGCCGTAGAGGATGACCTTGTTGCCGGTGCCGGAGGCCTTGGCGAGGTGGATGTCCTCGTGCCTCATGACGCCCACGCACAGCGCGTTGACCAGCGGGTTGCCCTGGTAGCAGGGGTCGAAGACGACCTCGCCGCCGATGTTGGGCAGGCCCAGGCAGTTGCCGTAGCCGCCGATGCCGGCGACGACGCCGGGCAGCACCCGCTTGGTGTCGGGATGGTCGGCGGCGCCGAAGCGCAGCGGGTCCATCACCGCGACCGGGCGGGCGCCCATGGCGAGGATGTCGCGCACGATGCCGCCGATGCCGGTGGCCGCGCCCTGGTAGGGCTCGACGTACGAGGGGTGGTTGTGCGACTCCACCTTGAAGGTGACGGCGTAGCCCTGGCCGACGTCGACGACGCCGGCGTTCTCGCCGATGCCGACGAGCAGCGCGTCGGACTGCGGCGCCTTCTCGCCGAACTGGCGCAGGTGGACCTTGCTGGACTTGTACGAGCAGTGCTCGGACCACATGACGGAGTACATGGCCAGCTCGGCGCCGGTCGGGCGGCGGCCGAGGATGTCCTTGATACGGGTGTACTCGTCGCTCTTGAGGCCCAGCTCGGCCCAGGGCTGCGCGTCGTCGGGGGTCTTGGCTGCGTGCTCAGTGGTGTCGAGCGTCATCAGGCGTCCACCAGCTTCTTGATCGCCGAGGTGAAGAAGCCGAGCCCGTCGGTGGTCGGGCCGGTCAGGGTCTCGACTGCGTGCTCGGGGTGCGGCATGAGGCCGACCACGTTCCCGGCCTCGTTGGTGATGCCGGCGATGTCGCGGCGCGAACCGTTGGGGTTGCCGCCGAGGTAGCGGAAGACGACGCGGCCCTCCGCCTCCAGGGCGTCCAGGGTGCGCTCGTCGGCGACGTAGCCGCCCTCGCCGTTCTTCAGCGGCACGGTGATCTCCTGGCCGGCGGAGTAGTCCGTCGTCCAGGCGGTGGTGTCGTTCTCGACCCGCAGCCGCTGGTCGCGGCAGACGAAGTGCAGGTGGTCGTTGCGGGTGAGCGCGCCGGGCAGCAGGTGCGACTCGCACAGCACCTGGAAGCCGTTGCAGATGCCGAGCACCGGCATGCCGGCGCGGGCCTGCTCGATGACGGTGGCCATGACGGGCGAGAAGCGGGCGATCGCACCGCAGCGCAGGTAGTCGCCGTAGCTGAAGCCGCCCGGCAGGACGATGGCGTCGACCTGGTGGAGGCTGGTGTCGCGGTGCCACAGGGCCACCGGCTCGCCGCCGGCGAGGCGGACCGCGCGCAGCGCGTCGCCGTCGTCCAGCGAGCCGGGGAACGTGACCACTCCGATGCGGGTGCTCACTGCGCCGCCCCGGCGGGACGCGCGGCGGCTGCCTCGTCCACGCGGACGGTGAAGTCCTCGATCACGGTGTTGGCCAGGAACGTCTCGGCCATCTCCCGGATGCGGGTGAGGGCCGCGTCGTCGACGGGCCCCTCCACCTCGAGTTCGAATCGCTTGCCCTGGCGGACGTCCGCGATGCCCTCGAAACCCAGCCGGGGCAGGGCGCGCTGCACTGCCTGGCCCTGGGGGTCGAGGATCTCCGGCTTGAGCATGACGTCGACTACGACGCGAGCCACAGGTACTCCCGGTGGTGATTGGTGCTTGGCTGCCCGGTGCCGTGTCCGCTGCCGCGGCGGTGCGGATCATGCGGAGGAATCGGCTGCTGTCTCAGCGTACCCGGGCACAGGATCTACGCGGGTAGATATCGGACAGCCCTCATCACATTCGTATCTCGGCCCCAAAAAACCCTGCCCTGCGCGCGGCGAGAAACGTATCGTCCCGATTGCGGTGGACACGCGGGCAGAAATTCTCCGGCTTCGCATAACAATGGCTGCCGCTGTACAAAGGGAAAGGCGGCGGCGCCGCCTTCCGGCGCGACCGGCGTCACCCCATGTCAGCGCGGTGATCGCAGCGGTACTTCGCAGGCGATCCTCCCGAAAGGACCGAATATCCGTGGCACAGCGTGTAGTGGTCACACTCTCCGACGACATCGACGGCGGGGAAGCGGCCGAGACGGTCGCCTTCGGCCTCGACGGTAAGGGCTACGAGATCGATCTCAACTCGGCCAACGCCGGAAAACTGCGCGAGTCACTTGCCCCCTTTGTGGAGGCGGGACGCAAGCGTGCGAAGTCGGGCCGGACGTACCACCGCACCGCGGTGGCGCCCGACCCCCAGGCGGTACGGGCCTGGGCCAAGTCCAACGGCCACGCGGTGCCCGCCCGCGGGCGCATCCCCAAGCGGGTCTACGAGGCGTTCAACGCGGCGAGTTGAGGCGGCCGGCCGCCTCGGCGGGGGACCGATTTGCATCACACCCCGGGTGATCCGCTACAGTCAGGGCACACCGCGAGGGCGGGCCGGAAACGGCAGGCGCTCAAGGTGACGCAGATCATGCGGGTGTAGCTCAGTAGTAGAGCGCCCTCTTTCCAAGAGGGAGGCGCAGTGTGCAATCCCTGTCACCCGCTCCACTGCTCGACCGGTCCGAAGGATCGGGTAGAGTGGCTTCGCGCCACTCGGTGAAAGCCGGGTGGAGGCGTGCGGACGTAGCTCAGCTGGTAGAGCGCAACCTTGCCAAGGTTGAGGTCGCGAGTTCGAACCTCGTCGTCCGCTCCACGAAGGAACGGCCCCGGTCCACTGGACCGGGGCCGTTCTCTGTTCCCCCTCCCCGACTCCCGCTTTCGCCCGCCCGCGGACTGACATTTGTCATCGCGGCCGGTGACAGGCGGCACTGCCGCCGGCCCGTGCGCCGCGGAACGCTGGAGGCATGGACACCGGGGAACAAGTGATCACGGCAAGCGGGCTGCGGCGGCGCTACGGCCCGAAGGGTGCGTCCGGCTTCGACGCGGTACGCGGACTGGACCTGGACGTGCGGCGGGGCGAGGTGTTCGCGCTGCTGGGCACCAACGGCGCGGGCAAGACCTCCACCGTGGAACTGCTGGAGGGGCTGGCCGCTCCGACCGCCGGAACCGTGCGGGTACTGGGCCACGACCCCTACCGCGAGCGGACCGCGGTACGGCCGCGCGTCGGCATGATGCTCCAGGAGGGCGGACTGCCCTCCGACCTGACGGCACGGGAGACCGCCCGCATGTGGGCGGGCGTCACCTCCGGCGCGCAGCCGGTGGCGGCGACGCTGGAACGCGTCGGCCTGGCCGGGCGGGCGGACGTCCGCGTCAAGCAGCTCTCCGGCGGTGAACGGCGCCGCCTGGACCTGGCGTTGGCGCTGCTGGGGCAGCCGGAGGTGCTGTTCCTCGACGAGCCGACCACCGGCATGGACCCCGAGGGCCGGCAGGCGACCCGCCGACTGGTGCGCGAACTCCAGGCCGAGGGCACCACGGTGCTGCTCACCACGCACTACCTGGAGGAGGCCGAGCAGCTCGCCGACCGGCTGGCGATCATGCACCAGGGCCGGGTGGTGGTCTCCGGCACACCCGCCGAGGTCACCGCGACCCGGCCGTCCGTCATCCGCTTCACGCTCCCCGAGGGCGTGGAACCGGCCAGGCTGCCGCTGTCCGTACCGGCCGCCGCGCACGGCCGCCGCATCGAGGTCCGCACCGAGCAGCTCCAGGAAGCGCTGACCGAGCTGCTGCTGTGGGCGAGGCAGCAGCAGGTCGAACTGATCGGCCTGGACGCCCGGTCGGCGTCGTTGGAGGACGCGTTCCTCGACATCGCCCGGCAGGAGGAGGACCCCGGCCCGCCGGACGGCGCCGACCCGCAGCTCGGACCCGACCCGCAGCTCGGACCCGACGCCCGCCACGCCCCGCCGGAGCCGGCGCCCGGCAACCCGCGCCCGGCCACCGCCCGACAGGAGGCTTCCCGATGAGCACCACCACCGTTCCCCCGGCCCGCGCGGACGGCGACCGGGCGCCGGGCGCCGCCCGCACCCGGACCGCCGGACGGCTGCTGTCCCTGAGCCGGGCCGAGTTGACGTTGCTGGCCCGCAACCGCACCGCGGTGTTCACCGCGCTGCTGATGCCACTGGGTATGGTCCTGCTGCTGCGGGTGTCCCTCGGCGGCGGCGAGCTGGAAGGCAGCGCGCTCACCGGCAGCTCGGCCGTGGTGACCGGCGGCATCGGCGTGGTCCTGGTGCTGGTCGTCTACATCAACCTGGTCGCCGCGTTCGTGACCCGCCGCGAGGAGCTGGTGCTCAAGCGGCTGCGCACCGGCGAGGCCGCCGACGTGGAGATCCTGACCGGGACGGCCGTGCCCAGCGCCTTGCTGGCCTTCGTCCAGGTCGCCGTACTCGTGGTGGCCGGCACCCTCGTCTTCGGCCTGGCGGTGCCGCGGCGGCCCGACCTGCTGCTGGCCGGTCTGGTCCTGGCGGTCGTCACCCTCACCGCGCTGGCGGCGGCGACCGCCGCCTTCACCAGGACGGCGGAGAGCGCGCAGATCACCGCGCTGCCGCTGATGGCGGTGTCGTTCTTCGGCTCTGGCATGTTCGTGCCGCTGGACCTGCTGCCCGACCAGGTCGCCTCCGTCTGCGGGTACCTGCCGATGACACCGGTGATGGACCTCGTGCGGTACGGCTGGCTGGGCGCCGAGTCGGGCGTGGAACCGCTGCGGGCGCTGGGGCTCGCGGTGGCCTGGACCGCGCTGTCGGTGTTTGCTGTACGCCGGTGGTTCCGCTGGGAGCCGCGGCGCTGACCGCCCCGCGACCGGAGCGGCACCCACCCGCGGCGGGCGGCGGACGCGGCCGGCGCGGAAGACGAGCGGGAAGCGGGGGGAGAGCGGTGGTGCAGGCCGACGGCACGGTGCAGTCCGACGGCACGGCGGCGTCCGGGCGTACGACGGCGACCGGGGGCACGGTGGCGCCCAAGGGCAGGAGATGGACCGCCTGGTGGGACCGCAGGAGCGACCCGGCCCGGATCGAGCTGTACACCCGCTGGTCGTTCTACTTCTTCGTCCTGATGGGGGCGGCCGCCACCGCGCTGCTCGCCCTGGCCCAGACCGGCCATCCGGTCTGGGCCAGGGCGCTGCTGCCGGCCGTGGTCCTGGGCAACGGCGTGCTCACGATGTGCGCCGTGGGACGGGCCATGGAGTGGACGCTGGACCGCCGGGAGCGGCCGTCCCGGCTGCTGGCGGCTACCGGCACGCTGTCGGCCGCCGTGGCGGTGCTGGGCATGGCGCTGTGGCGGTCGGGCGCACTGACCGATCCGGAGACGCTGGCCTACGTGGTCATCGCCCCGCCGTCGCTGGCGCTGATCCCGCTGGCCGCGAACCTGCGCACCGCCCGCCACCTGGCCGCCCTGGTGGCGGGCACCACTGCGGGCGCACTGCTGGTGGCCCTCGCGCTGGGGCTGCCGACGGCGCTCGGCCTCGGGCTGGCCTTCGGTCTGCTGACGGGGGGCCTGTTCATGGCGTTCACCACCCGTTTCTCGATGTGGCTGCTGGCGGTGGTGTGGGAGCTGGACGCGGCCCGGGACACCCAGGCGCGGCTGGCCGTCGCCGAGGAGCGGCTGCGCTTCGGCCGGGACCTGCACGACGTGATGGGCCGCAACCTGTCGGTGATCGCACTGAAGAGCGAGCTGGCGGCCGAACTGTCGCGGCGCGGCTCGTCCGCGGGTACCGACCAGATGGTCGAGGTGCAGCGCATCGCCAGGGAGTCGCAGCGTGAGCTGCGCGAGGTGGTGCGCGGCTACCGGGAGGCCGGCCTCGACACCGAACTGGCCGGCGCGCGCGGCGTGCTGGAGTCGGCCGGCATCCGGTGCCGGATCGACGCCGGCGACGACCGGCTGCCGGGGGCGGTGCAGTCGGCGCTGGGCTGGGTGGTGCGGGAGGGCACGACCAACGTGCTGCGGCACTCCGACGCCCGGCTGTGCACGGTGGCACTGCGGGTCGGCCGGGAGGCGGTACTGACGATGGCCAACGACGGGGTACCGGAAGGACGCACCGCAGGACGTACCGCAGAGCCGGTCGGCGGGGCGTCGGCGGGCGACGCGTCGACGGGCGGGCACGGCCTGGCCGGGCTGCGCGAGCGGCTGGCACCGCTCGGCGGCACCCTGGAGGCCGGTGTGCGCGACGGTGGGCGGTTCGTCCTCACCGCGCGCCTTCCGCTGACGGAGGAGAGCTGAGATGGGCGAGGGCGGGGCGCACCCCATCCGGGTGCTGCTGGCGGACGACGAGCACCTGATCCGGGGGGCGATGGCGGCGCTGCTGGCGCTGGAGACCGACCTGCTGGTGGTCGCGGAGGCCGCGACCGGCCCGGAGGCGCTGGCCAGGGCCCGGGCCCACCGCCCTGACGTGGCGGTGCTGGACCTGCAGATGCCGGGTTCCGACGGGGTCGCGGTGACGTCGGCACTGCGGACCGAACTCCCCGAGTGCCGGACCATGATCGTCACCGGTCACGGCCGGCCGGGGCACCTCAAGCGGGCACTGGCCGCGGGTGCCCGGGGCTTCCTGCCCAAGACGGTCTCCGCACGCCGGCTCGCGGAGATCATCCGCAGCGTGCACGCCGGGGACCGCTACGTGGACCCGGAGCTGGCGGCGGACGCCATCAGCTCCGGCGAGTCACCGCTGACCGCCCGGGAGGCGGAGCTGCTGGAACTGGCCGCGGACGGCGCCCCGATCGCGGAGATCGCCCGGCGGGCGTCGCTCGCGCCGGGCACGGTCCGCAACTACCTGTCGGCCGCCGCCGCGAAGCTGCACGCGGAGAACCGGCACACCGCGGTGCGCCGGGCCCGCGAGCACGGCTGGCTCTGACGGGCATCCCGGGGCGAGCCGCGGGTATGCGTCCCAGTCGTGTCCCGGTGACCGGCCGCGGACACAGCTACGCGTATCGGACGGATGGGCGCACAATGGCGTGGGCCCTCCCCGGGCCGCGGACCCCGCGTCCCTCTCTCCCGACAGGTGGCACCGGTGACAACACTCGACGACAAGGCGGCAGCGGACGGCGTCACGACAGGACCGCCCGCTGACGCCGACGCACGCAAGCGGCGGCTGCGGAGACGGCTGGAACGGCTCATCGGTATCGCCGCCACCGAGGGCAACAGCCTCACGGTGCTGCGCAACGGCGACCAGATCTTCCCCGCGATGCTGGAGAGCGTCCGGGCCGCCGAGCACACCGTGGACATGATGACGTTCGTCTACTGGCGCGGCGAGATAGCCAGGGAGTTCGCCGAGGCGCTCGCCGAGCGCGCCCGTGCCGGGGTGCGGGTGCGGCTGCTGCTGGACGGCTTCGGCAGCCGGCTCATCGAACGGGACCTGCTGGACCTGATGGAGGAGGCGGGGGCGCAGGTCAGCTGGTTCCGCAAGCCGCTGCGGCTGTCCCTGTTCAAGCAGAACCACCGCTGCCACCGCAAGGTGCTGGTGGTCGACGAGGAGGTCGCCTACACCGGCGGCGTCGGCATCGCCGAGGAGTGGTGCGGGGACGCACGCAACGCCGACGAGTGGCGGGACACCCACGTGCGGGTCCGCGGGCCGGCGGTGGACGGCATCGGCGCGGCCTTCGCCCAGAACTGGGCGGAGACGCAGGAGGCGCTGTTCGACGAGCGGGACCGATTCCAGGGCGCCTCGTCGCAGGGCGACTCGGTGGTGCAGGTGGTGCGGGGCTCGGCCAGCTTCGGCTGGCAGGACATGCAGACGCTGATCCGGGTGGTGGTGGAGTCGGCCGAGGAGCGGCTGCGGCTGGCCACCGCGTACTTCGCACCCGACGAGTACTTCATCGACCTGCTGTGCGCGGCGGCGGGACGCGGTGTGCAGGTGGAGATACTGCTGCCGGGCCCGCACACCGACAAGCGCGTCTGCCAGCTCGCCGGTCAGCGGTTCTACGAACGACTGACCGCGTGCGGCGTGAAGATCTGGCACTACCAGCCGACGATGATGCACGCGAAGATCATCACGGTGGACGGAGTGGCCTCGCTGCTCGGCTCCACCAACCTCAACCGGCGCTCGCTCGACCACGACGAGGAGGTCATGCTGGTGACGCTCGACGAGCATCTGACCGCCACCCTGGACCAGCACTTCGACGAGGACCTCAGCCGCAGCGAGCTGATCTGTCCGGGCCGCTGGCGCCGCAGGTCGGTGGCCCAGCGCCTGCGCGAGCACTCCGTCCTGCCGATCCGCCGCTTCCTGTGACTCCCGGCGCCGGGAGGTCCACGGAGAAAGCAGGCACGCGGCACCGCCCGGGGCGGATATAGTGGACTCCGCACGCGGACGTAGCTCAGCTGGTAGAGCGCAACCTTGCCAAGGTTGAGGTCGCGAGTTCGAACCTCGTCGTCCGCTCCACGACGAACGGCTCCGGTCCAGTGGACCGGGGCCGTTCGCTGTTCCGTGCGACTGCCGTGCGGCCCGTGCGGCCCTTAGGCTGGTCCACCACCGGTTGGTCTCGTCCTTGGAGCACCCTTTGGCCTGTGATCTGTGGCTGGTCCCCCTAGTCGACGTGCTGTGCCACAGCCCCGACAACCCCTTCGCGCAGGAGATCGCCACCTACGACAAGGCCCTGGAGGCGGCCGGACTGCCGCCGGTGCCCGTCTACGGGTACATGCCCGGCCTGTCCGGGGACGTCGCCCCGGTGGCGGGCTTCGACTACGACGCCCTGCACCTGCTGCGTCGCGCCTACCTGCTGCAACTCAGCGGGCTGGAGGTGACGCCGGTCGACGCGCTCGGCAGCGACTACGAGCAGCTGCTGGAGATGTTCGAGCCGACGGCCCAGCAGTCGCACCTGGTGTGGCACTACGACCACGCGGGCGCCTACGTGCCGGTGGACTTCGCCGCGCCGCTGTCCGACGAGGAACTGCTGGCGGGCGGTGGGCCGCTCGGCTCCAGCCACGGCCTGCTGCGCGAACTGGAGGCGGTGGCAGCGGTCCTGGGCATCGACCCGGCCAACCCGCCGCCCGCCCCGCCCGCGCCCTCCCGCCCGACCGAGCTGGAGGAACCGGCGATGCCCGCCGGCGAGGGCGGCCCGTTCGCCCGCGAGCGGCACGTCTGGCTGGGCCTGCACGCGGCGGCGACCCGCAGCCTCGCCCAGGGCTCGATGATCGTCTTCTCCTGATCCGGACGACGGCCCGAACGGCCCGCGGTCCGCACCGAATCAGGTGCGGGCCGCGGGCCGTCGCGTCGGTGGCTCAGCGCGGGTTCTCCGGCTCAGCGCGGGTTCCCCGGCTCAGCGCGGGTTCCCCGGCTCAGCGCGGGTTCTCCGGCGGGCGCTGACGCGGCATGTTGGGCCGGGCGCCGGGCGGCATGGGGAACCTGGCGACGGACCCGCCGCTGTCCCGGTCCGGGCGCGGGACGAACGCGGTGGGCGACGCCGACCGGGTGGGCAGCGGCACCGGGCCGTTGCGGAACTCCACCATCCAGTCGGCGGTCTCACTGCGCACCAGGTCGGTGATGTCCTCGTTGAAGCGGCGCAGCACGGCGAGGCAGCGTTCCGCCGCCTCGCTCGCGGTGCCCTCCGTCGGGCCCAGCACCTCGCGCACCGACTCCGACGCCCACTCGTACTGCAGGATCTCAAGCCGCCGCTGCACGTTCTGGGCCGACGAGACCGCACGCATCCAGCCCGACGTGAGGCCGAACCAGCGGTCGGCAGCCGCGCACAGCACGGCGCCGAGCAGCGCCAGGTACCCCCACGACGCGATGTCCGCGACCGCACCGACCAGTTCCAGCACCGGCAGCACCGCGCCCGCGGCCACTCCCAGCGCCACCCCCAGGCGTGCCGCGCGGGCGGCCCTGCGCTTCACCCTCCGGTCCGCGAGGTACCAGTCGATGACCTGGAGCGCGCCCTGCTCGACCCACTGGTACAGCTCGTCGAGCCGTTCGGCCGGCTCCCCCCAGTCGCCGAGCGGAAAGGCACGTCCCAGCAGGTCCCCCTGCCCGTCCCACCTGGCGCCCTCGGGCCGCATTTCCGGCTGACTCACCCGCCACTCCCAACAACTGGCCGAACACTCGGACCGCGTGAAGCCCCCATTCCTACCCTCAAAAGCGGCGCCAGGATGACGGGTTGGCGGCCAAACCGCTCGGAAGTGGCTGCCCGGCAGGAACAACGCCGTCGCGCACTCACTCGAAAGAGTGGGCGCCCGGGCGCCCGTACCCGCGGGCCGCCGTCCCGTCGACCCCGTACGCGGCCCCTACCGCCCGGTACCGGCACACCGGCTCCCGCCCGGAGACCCCGTGGCGGCGCCCGCGGCCCGGCGCACACTAGGCTGCCCCCCGTGAAGGTCCTCGTCATCGGCGGCGGCGCCCGCGAACACGCCCTGTGCCGCTCTCTGTCCCTCGACCCCGACGTGCGGGAGCTGCACTGCGCGCCGGGCAACGCCGGCATCGCCGAGGTCGCGGCGACGCACCCCGTCGACGCCCTCGACGGCGACGCGGTCGCCGCACTGGCCGAGCAGCTCGGCCTGACCGGCTCCGACCTGGTGGTGGTCGGTCCTGAGGCGCCGCTGGTCGCCGGGGTTGCCGACGCCGTCCGCGAGGCGGGTGTGCCGGTCTTCGGCCCGTCCGCCGAGGCGGCCCGGCTGGAGGGCTCGAAGGCCTTCGCCAAGGACGTGATGGCGACGGCCGGTGTGCCCACCGGCCGGAGCTACGTGTGCACCACCACCGAGGAGGTCGACGAGGCGCTGGACGCGTTCGGCGCCCCCTACGTGGTGAAGGACGACGGCCTCGCCGCCGGCAAGGGCGTGGTGGTGACCGACGACCTGGCCGCGGCCCGCGCCCACGCCCTCGCCTGCGAGCGCGTGGTGATCGAGGAGTTCCTGGACGGCCCTGAGGTGTCGCTGTTCGCCGTCACCGACGGCCGCACGGTCGTGCCGCTCCAGCCCGCGCAGGACTTCAAGCGCGCCCTGGACGGCGACGAGGGCCCCAACACCGGCGGCATGGGCGCCTACACCCCGCTGCCGTGGGCGGACCCCAAGCTGGTGGACGAGGTGCTCACCACCGTGCTGCAGCCGACCGTGGACGAGCTGCGCCGACGCGGTACCCCGTTCTCCGGGCTGCTCTACGCCGGTCTGGCGATCACCTCGCGCGGGGTGCGGGTCATCGAGTTCAACGCCCGTTTCGGCGACCCGGAGACGCAGGCGGTGCTGGCCCGCCTGAAGACGCCGCTGGCCGGGCTGCTGGCCGCCGCCGCGACCGGTCAGCTCGCCGCCTTCCCGCCGCTGCGGTGGAGCGAGGGCGCCGCCGTCACCGTCGTCGTCGCCTCGCACGGCTACCCGGCCGCGCCGCGCACCGGCGACCCGATCGGCGGCCTCGCCGAGGTCGCCGAGCTGGACGCGCCGAAGGCGTACGTGCTGCACGCCGGCACCCGGCTCGACGAGGACGGCCGGGTGGTCAGCGCCGGCGGACGGGTGCTCTCCGTCACCGCGACCGGCTCCGACCTCGCCACCGCCCGCGAGCGCGCCTACCGGGCCGTCGCCCGCATCTCCCTGGACGGCTCCCACCACCGCACCGACATCGCCGAGCGCGCCGCCGCCGACGCCGCAGCGGGCACCGGCGGGCAGAGCTGACGGAGCTGCCAGACCCGCCAGCTGACAGGCCTGACGGGCTGACGGGCTGACGGGCTGACGGCCGGGGACGATCACCCCGGCCGTGCGGAGGGTCCGGTACCGGGGTTGCCACCCCGGTACCGGACCCTCCCGTCGTCGGCCGAGCCCGCCCCGAGCCCGCCCGAGCCGCGAACTGGCCCAGCTCACCGGCCGGTTCGGCGAATACCGGCTATCCGGTTATAGGCGGACACCCCCGGCAGCCACCGTTCCGCAAGACCTCTGCCCAAAGCCATTCCATCGGGTGACCGCACCCCGGGTACGGCTGACCGCCCGTGCGGGGGCCAACTAGGGTGCCGCGCAGCAGGCCCGGACGCCGTGGGTCAACTGGCCCACCGCACGTTGCGATGTCCGCGGCCGGTGCGACAGTGGGAAAGGCCCAGGGCACTTCGACACGGCAGGGGGTGAGTGGACGATGGCGGTCCTCACGGACGGAAACCGATCGGCGCGGGACCACGCTCTGGCCGTGCTGCGCGTCCGCAGCACGGCGTTCGCCCTCGCGCTGCTGCCCGCCGCGGTGGCCGTGGTGCTGCTCACCGCCCGCCTCACCGGCCGGATCGGCCCCGGCTGGGACGCCGCCGGGTGGGTGCTCGGCGCCGTCGCGCTGGTGTGCCTCGCCGCCGCCGCAGTCCTCACCGTGCGGATCGCGAGCGCCCGGCCCGCCGCCGCGCCCACCGTAGACCTGGCGCAGAGCGCGGCGCCGGACCTCTACCGGCTGGTCCGCGACCTCGCCGACCGGCTGGACGTACCCGCGCCCGACGCCGTGGCCCTCACCCCCGACTGCGACAGCTGGCTGGAGGACCGCGGCGGGCGGGCCCCGGTGCTGGTCATCGGGTCCCCGTTCCTGTGGTGGATGCGGGTGGCCGAGCTGCGGGCCGTGCTCGCCCCGGTGGTCGCCGGCACGGGCCCGTCCGCCCACCCCGACATCGCCGCCGCCCGCCGCTTCCTCCGCGCCCTGGACGCCGCCGTGGGCGACCGCCGGGCGCCCCGGACGGCCCGGCTGCTGCTGCGCGCGGCCGGCCCGCACGCGGCCGAGATGGAGCGGCTGGTGGCCGCCGCCGCGTCGGCCCGCGCGATGGGCGTGGACCACGGGCTGCGCATCGTCGCGCAGGAGCAGGTCGGCCTGGCGTACGCGGGCTGGGACCGGCTGCTGACGCGGGTGGCGCTGCCCGCCTGGCGGGCGGGGCGCTGGCCGGCCCGGCTCGACGCGGGTGTGGTCTCCGCGCTCACCGAGCTGTCCCGGCGGGACCGGCTCGCCGAGGGCTTCGCCTCCCGTCTCGGCGAGCGTCCGGCCTGCGACCTGCTGGAGGAGCCCGGCAAGGTCGACGCCGACGTGTCGCTGCTGGCCGCGAGGCTGTTCTACGGCGGCCCGTCCGCCGAGGGCGCCGACTGGTCGCCGGTCAGCTGGCAGGAGTACCCGGAGGAGGTCGTGGACCGGGTCTGGCGGATCGAGGCGGCCCGGCTGTTCAGCGCGCTGGACGCCACCGAGAGCCCCGGCATGTCACAGGACCGGGCCGACGGCGGCACCCCGGCGCAGGGTCTGGGCCGGCCGACGCTGGCCCGCGTGCTGGAACGACTCTGCGACGAGGAGGGCCGGGGCGCGCTGGCCGCCCGGCTGAGCGCCGACGCCGCCCGGGACGAGCAGCGGGCGGCCGGACCGCCGGAGCCCGTCGCGTCGCTGCCGGACGTGCCGGGTGTCGTCGCGCCCATGGGCTTCCCCCCGCAGGAGCCGCGCAGCACGCGCGAGCTGCTGGCCGACCACATCACCGCTGCGGTGTGCTGCGCGGCGGTGGAGAGCGGCAGCGGTGCCCCGGGCCTGGACTGGCTGGACGGACCGGTGCTGCTGCTCGGCGGGGAGCGCCGCTCCGACCTCGGCGGCACCGTGCTGGCCCTGGCCGAGGACGGCGACCCGGGCCCGCTGCACGAGTGGCTGGCGCTGGCCGGGGTCCGGGCGGACAAGCCCGTCCGCCTCGTCTGACGACCCCCGGGGGGCCGCACGCCGTCCCGCGCGCTGCCGTGTGCCGGTTCGCGCGCTCCCCCGCCTCCGCCGGTGCCCGGCCCGGCGACCGCTCCCCGACCTGCACGGGAACGCGCGGCCCGGTGGGCGGCTCCGGCGGCCCCTCGCGCACCGGGATGCCCGCTCTCGAACAATTCGCGACGAACGGTAACGGTTCCGCTGCGGCATGTGATGTGCTGGACGCAGCATCCGGGGGAACGCGGGGTCGACGGGAGGGGCACACCAGGTGGGGACGGAGCAGATCCGGCGCTGGGAGTCGGGGGCGCTGGCGCACGCCGTGACGGACCCGTTCGGCCAGGGTCCGCTGCCCTGGTTGCGCGACAGCGAGCACTACTTCGACAACGGCCAGGTGGTCCCCTGGTACGTCGACCCCGCCGACCTGGCCGACGGCGGGCCCCTGACCGGCGACGGGCGCGTCCCGGCGAGCCGGCGCTCCGGCGGGCGGTCGCTGCGGACGGCCGACGACGTGCGCTGCCAGATCAAGGGGTTCACGTCCACCGGCGCGGTGGCGCCCGGCGAGTCGATCGACTTCCGCGTCACGGTGAACCCGCCGCAGCCGTTCAGCGTGGACGTGTACCGCATCGGCCACTACGCGGGTGAGGGCGCCACCAAGATCACCACGAGTCCCCGGCTGTCCGGCATCGTGCAGCCCGAGCCGCTGGCCGCCGACCGGACGGTGTCCTGCCATCACTGGTGGCTGTCGTGGCGGCTCCAGGTGCCGGAGTACTGGAGCACCGGCGCGCACGTCGCCGTGCTCACCACGGCCGACGGCCACCGCTCGCACATCCCCTTCACCGTGCGGGACATGCGCAACGCGGACCTGCTGCTGGTCATCCCCGACATCACCTGGCAGGCGTACAACCTGTTCCCCGAGGACGGCCGGAGCGGCGCCAGCCTCTACCACGCGTGGGACGAGCAGGGCCGGCTGCTCGGCGAGGAGGACGCCGCCGTGACGGTGTCCTTCGACCGCCCGTACGCCGGCGCGGGCCTGCCGCTGCACGTGGGGCACGCCTACGACTTCATCCGCTGGGCGGAGCGCTACGGCTACGACCTGGCATACGCCGACACCCGGGACCTGCACGCCGGACGCATCGACCCCAGCCGCTACCGGGGGCTGGTGTTCGCCGGGCACGACGAGTACTGGTCGGTGCCGATGCGCAAGGCGGCGGAGCGGGCCAGGGACGGCGGCACCGCGCTGGTCTTCCTGTCGGCCAACACCATGTACTGGCAGGTGGAGCTGAGTACGCTGCCCTCGGGTGAGCCGGACCGGCTGCTGACCTGCCGCAAGCGGCGCGGCCCCGGCCGTACCGCGCTGTGGCGCGACCAGGGGCGGCCTGAGCAGCAGCTGCTGGGCATCCAGTACGCCGGCCAGGTGCCGTCGCCGCACCCGCTGGTGGTGCGCAACGCCGACCACTGGCTGTGGGACGCGACCGGGGCCGCCGAGGGCGACGAGCTGCCCGGTCTGGTCGCCGGGGAGGCGGACCGCTACTTCCCCCGCACGTCGCTGCCGCCGCACACGCGGCGCATCCTGCTGGCGCACTCCCCGTACCGCGACCGGGCCGGTGTTCAGCGGCACCAGGAGACGTCGCTGTACCGGGCGCCGAGCGGGGCGCTGGTGTTCTGCTCGGGGACTTTTGCCTGGTCACCGGCGCTGGACCGGCCCGGACACGTGGACTCGCGGGTGCAGCGGGCGACGGCGAACCTGCTGGACCGCATCTGCAAGCTCGACTGACGGTGGCGATGTTCCCCGGCTGACCCCGGCCGGGCCGTATCCCGGCCGGTACGGGAGAATCGGGGGACCGTCCCAGACCCGATGGAGGACCTGTGTCCGGATTTGCCGAGAAGCCCGAGCCGGTGCAGGTGCCCGGTCTGGTGCACCTGCACACCGGCAAGGTGCGCGACCTCTACCGGAACGGTGACGGCGATCTGGTGATGGTGGCCAGCGACCGCATCTCGGCCTACGACTGGGTGCTGCCGACCGAGATCCCCGACAAGGGCCGGGTGCTGACGCAGCTGTCGCTGTGGTGGTTCGACCAGCTCACCGACCTGGTGCCGCACCATGTGCTGTCCACCGACGTGCCGCCGGGCGCGCCCGCGGACTGGGCGGGCCGGGTCACCGTCTGTCGATCGCTGGACATGCTGCCGGTGGAGTGCGTGGCCCGCGGATACCTGACCGGGTCCGGCCTGGTGGAGTACCGGGAGACGCGCACGGTGTGCGGGCTGGCGCTGCCTGCGGGCCTGGAGGACGGGTCGGAGCTGCCCGCCCCGATCTTCACTCCGGCGACCAAGGCCGAGGTCGGCGAGCACGACGAGAACGTGTCGTACGAGGAGGTCGCCCGCCGGGTCGGCGCCGAGACGGCCACGCAGCTGCGGCAGACCACGCTCGCGGTGTACTCCCGGGCCAGGGAAGTCGCACTGCGGCGCGGCATCGTGCTGGCGGACACCAAGTTCGAGTTCGGGCTGCCGGCCGGTGAGACCGACCCGGAGTCGCTGGTGCTGGCCGACGAGGTCCTCACTCCCGACTCGTCGCGGTTCTGGCCGGCCGACGTGTGGCAGCCGGGTCGGGCCCAGCCGAGCTACGACAAGCAGTTCGTGCGGGACTGGCTGACCGGTCCGGAGTCCGGCTGGGACCGCGGAGCCGGTACTCCCCCGCCGCCGCTGCCGCAGAAGATCGTGGAGCAGACCCGCGAGAAGTACGTCGAGGCGTACGAGCTGCTGACCGGCACCCCCTGGGGCTGACGGGCACTCCTCGCCTCCGGTGGCCGGCCCCGCCCCGAGGCCGTGCCACGGGGGCTCAGGAACCGCCGGCGGCCAGCTTGTGTATCAGCGTCAGCGAGTGCAGGTTGTGGTCGGCGATCACCCGTTCGGCGGCACGGATGTCCTGCCGCTCTATGGCCTCGGCCAGTTCGAGGTGCCCGGCCCACAGCAGCCCCCGCAGGTCGCCCTGGGCCCGCAGGTGCGGCACGGCGAAGACCCAGCAGTGCACCCGGACCCGCTCCAGGAAGTCGGAGATGTAGGGGTTGCCGACGAGTTCGCCGGTCTCCCGCCAGAAGCGCAGGTCGTAGGCGATGAGCACGTCCAGCTCACCGGCGAGTGCCGCCCGGTGGGACGACTCGGCGCGGCGGCGGATCGACGCGACCCGGTCGGTGTACGAGCCGGGTGGGTGGCGGGCCGCGGAGGTGCGGAACACACCCTCGATGATGAGCGTGCGGGCCTCGACCATGGCCGTGAAGTCGGACAGCGTGAACCGGTGGACGCGGAATCCGCGGTGCTGGTCGGAGTCGAGCAGTCCTTGGGCGGAGAGGTCCACCAGGGCCTCGCGCACCGGGGTGGCGGAGACGCCGTACTGCTCGGCGATCTCCTTGACCGTGAACTGGCGGCCCGCCGGCAGCCGCCCGGCCAGCACCTCGTCCCGCAGCGCGTCCGCGATCTGTTGGCGCAGGGTGCTGCGGGTGATGGCGGGGGCCATGGGAGCGTTCTCCTTCGTGGGGGGGCTCCGGCCACCCTAGGCCAGGTTCGCGGCGGCCCACCCGTCGAAGCGCGGGCCTGCGCGTTCCGCCCCCGGCCGGGAGGCCCGGCCCGGAGGTCCGCGGCGGGGGCGGCGGTCAGTGTGCGGTGTGCGCGTCGGCGACGCTCAGCGCCTCGTCGAGCACGGCCAGGCCCTCCTTCGCCTCCGCCTCGCTGATCGTGCACGGCGGCACGACGTGGGCGCGGTTCATGTTCACGAACGGCCACAGCCCGCGCTGTCGGCAGGCGGCGGTGAAGTCGGCCATCGGCCGGTTGTCGGCGCCGGAGGCGTTGTAGGGCACCAGCGGCTCGCGGGTCTCGCGGTCGCGGACGAGTTCCAGGGCCCAGAAGACGCCCAGGCCGCGGACCTCGCCGACCGAGGGGTGCCGCTCGGCCAGCTCGCGCAGGCCGGGGCCGAGCACACGCTCGCCGATCGCCGCGGCGTTCTCCACGATGCCCTCCTCGGCCATGGCGTTGATCGTCGCGACCGCCGAGGCGCAGGCCAGCGGGTGGCCTGAGTAGGTGAGCCCGCCGGGGTAGGGGCGCTGCCGGAAGTCGGCGGCGATGCGCTCGGAGATGGCGACGCCGCCGAGCGGGACGTAGCCGGAGTTGACGCCCTTGGCGAAGGTCAGCAGGTCAGGGACGACGTCGTGGTGGTCGAGCGCGAACCAGGCGCCGGTGCGGCCGAAGCCGGCCATCACCTCGTCGAGGATGAGCACGATGCCGTGCCGGTCGCAGATCTCCCGCACGCCCCGCAGGTAGCCGGGCGGCGGCACGAGGATGCCGGCGCCGCCGACGACGGTCTCCAGGATGACGGCCGCGATCGTCTGCGGCCCCTCGAAGAGCACGGTCTGCTCCAGGTGCGCGAGCGCGCGCTCGCACTCCTGCGCGTCGTTCTCGGCGTGGAAGTGCGAGCGGTAGGTGTACGGGCCCCAGAAGTGCACGACGCCGGCCGTGCCGGTGTCGGACGGCCAGCGGCGCGGGTCGCCGGTCAGGTTGATCGCGGCGGCGGTCGCACCGTGGTACGAGCGGTAGGCGCTGAGCAGCTTGGGGCGGCCGGTGTGCAGCCGGGCGAGGCGGACGGCGTTCTCCACGGCCTCGGCACCGCCGTTGGTGAAGAAGATCTTGTCCAGGTCGCCGGGGGTGCGTTCGGCGATGAGGCGGGCCGCCTCCGAGCGCACGTCCACCGCGAAGCCGGGCGCGACGGTGCACATCCTGCCCGCCTGCTCCTGGATCGCGGCGACCACCTTGGGGTGCTGGTGGCCGATGTTGGCGTTGACCAGCTGCGAGGAGAAGTCGAGGTAGCGGTTGCCGTCGTAGTCCCAGAAGTACGAGCCGGCGGCCCGCTCGACGGGCAGCGGGTCGATGGCGTCCTGCGCGGACCAGGAGTGGAAGACGTGGGCGCGGTCGGCGGCCTTCACGGCCTCCTTGGCGGGACGCGCGGTGCCGGGGGCGTCGGTGCTCATCGGTTTCCTCATCACTCGCTCTCGCCCGCGTCGAACCGGGCCGCTCACGGACCTCAGCGTAGTCCTCACCCTCTCACCCATTGACAGCATGCTGCCTTATTGACAGAATGCTGTCATTGACATGGGAGGAACCATGAACGACAGCCGCCTGGTGCACGTCGCCCTCTACGACACCCTCGCCGACTGGGAGATCGCCCTGGTCACGCCCTACCTGCGCAAGAACGGCCACCGGGTGGTGACGGTCGCCGAGCACGGCGCACCGGTCACCACCATGGGCGGGCTGCGCGTGCTGCCCGACCTCACGCTGGCCGAACTGCGGCCCGAGGACAGCGCGCTGCTGATCGTGGCCGGCGCCGAGCAGTGGCCGACCCGCATCGCCCCCTTCGCGTCCGCCGCCCGCCGGTTCCTCGACGCGGGCGTGCCGGTGGCGGCGATCTGCGGCGGGACCGCCGCGCTCGCCGCCGAGGGGCTGCTCGACGACCGCGCCCACACCGGTGCGGTACCGGAGGCCCTGGCCGCCACCGGATACGCGGGCGGCGCGCACTACCGCGAGGCCGACGCGGTGACCGACCGGAACGTGGTCACCGCCGGGCCGACCGCGCCGATCGCCTTCGCCCGCGAGATCCTCGCCCACCTGCGGGTGCTCGACGAGAACGTGCTCGACGCCTGGTTCCGGCTGTACGCCCACTCCGACCCGGACGCGTTCGCCGAGGCGATGGCCGCCGAGGGCCCCGGGGAGGCGGCGTGAGCAACGAGCAGGACCTGCTCAGCCGGGCCGCGCTGACCGCCTTCCGGCTCAACGGCCAGTTCCTCGGGGTCGCCGAGGAACTGGCCCGGCCCGCCGCGCTCACCGCCGCCCGCTGGCAGGTACTGGGCGCGGTACTGCGCGAGCCGCTGCCGGTGGCGGCGATCGCCCGCGTCATGGGCATCACCCGGCAGAGCGTGCAGCGCGTCGCCGACCTGCTGGTGGCCGACGGGCTGGCCCGCTACGAGCCGAACCCGGCGCACCGGCGGGCGAAGCTGCTGGCCCCCACCGAGGCCGGGCTGGACGCGATCCGGCGCATCGACCCGGCGCACGCCGCGTTCGCCGCCCGCCTGGCGGCGGCGGCAGGCGGGCAGCAGCGGCTGGGCGAACTGGTCGCCGCCCTGGAGCAGTTGTCCGGCCTGCTGGACACGGTCGCCGACTGAACCGCCACCACCCCCGGACTCAGTTCCACTTCACTCCTCCCCGCTCGCACAGGGCATCCATGGTCGAACTGCTGACCGTTATCCTCGGTGACCATGGGGGCACGGGGAGGAGTCAGGGGCCATGGAGGCACTTCAGGGGGACGATCCCCGCCGGCTGGGCGGCCACCGGCTGCTGGGCAGACTGGGCGCGGCCGGGGCGCGCCGGACCTATCTGGGCCGGTCGGAGCACGGCGCGCGGGTGGCGGTGGAGGTGTTCCGCGTCGAGGAGGCGCGTAGGGAGGCGTTCCTGGCCGGCCTGCGGCAGGAGGTGGCCGCAGCCGGCGCCCTGAGCGGCGGTCGGACAGCTCCCGTGCTCGACGCCGGGGCCACCCCCGACCTCGCCTGGGTGGCCACCGCCTACCGGCCGGGCCCACCGCTGAGCCACCTGGAACTGGGAGCGCCGCTGCCGCCGTCGGCTCTGCGTCCGCTGGCCCGCGAACTGGCCGAGGCACTGCGGGAGTTACGTGCGGCGGGCCTGCCCGCCGTGCCCCTCTCCCCGGCCCGGGTGCTGCTGACGGCCGACGGCCCACTGGTACTCCCCGCTCTCGGCCGCCGCCCAGGCGGCGTGGAGTTGGGCGGGTCGGAGCCGGAGACGGACGGGTCGGAGACGGGCGGCACGGAGACCAGCGAGGCGGAGGCGGTGCACGCCCTGGGCGGCATCCTGCACCTGGCCGCCACCGGGCAACCCGATGGCGGGCCGGCGGCCTCCGCGCCCCCGGGCACGGCAGCCGACGCCGACTCCGACTCTGACGCCGAAGCCGATGCCGACGGCACGGCCGTCGAACGGGAGGTGTGGGAGCTGATCGAGGCGTGCCTGCACCCGGACCCGGCCCGGCGCCCCTCGCTGGAGCAGGTCGCCGCACTGGCCGGACCGCCCGAAGCGGAGCGGCCGTGGCTGCCCGACGCTCTGCTGGAGCGGGTGCGCGGCCACGACGCGGAGGAGCCCGGCCCGGCCGACGGCCGCAGTCCAAGCACGGCCGCGGACGCGCCCGCCGCCGCTGGGACGGAGGCCGGGGCGCTCCAGGGGGCGTGGGCACGCAAGGCCGTGGTGGTGCTGGCCGTGGTCGCGCTGCTGGCCTCGCTGTTCGCGGTGCTCACCCTGCTGCTGGTCCGGTCGGACCCGCTCGACCGTCCCCTCGCCCCCGGCCCGTCGCCCGCCCGTCCGTCGGCCTGACACGCACCGGCCCGGCAAGGTACCGGTCCGACACGCACCGGCCTGACACGCACACGTCCCGGCCGTCGATCGCCCGGCCGGGACGTGGGTGCTGGATGCGGGACGCTGCCGGCGGCTATGTCGCCTTCTGCGTCGGTGTCACTTCTTGAGGCTTGCGAAGGCGACGATATTCGCGTCATAACCCTCCTCCTTGCTCCAGCTTCCGCCGCAGGTGATGAGCCGTAGCTGCGGCGTCCTGGTGGGTCCGTAGACCCGCTCGTTGGGGAAGTCGTCCTTGCGGTACTGCTCCACCGAGTCGACCGTGAAGACCACGGTGCTGCGGTCGTCCCGCTCGACGCGGATCTCAGCACCCGGTTGGAGCGAGCCCACCCCGGCGAAGGCGGCGGGTCCGTCGTCGGTGTCGAGGTGGCCGATGAACAGGGACGGACCCTGCTCTCCGGGCGACGGCCCGCCCTGGTACCAGGCGGCCCGTTCAGCGTCCCGCTCCGGCGGCACCGGCGGGGTGCCGTCGTCCTCCGCGTCCGCCGCGAAGACCTCGATGCGGGACGAGAGTTGCGGGATGATCAGTCGTTTCGGCTCGGAGCGCGGCATCACGTCGAGCTCGGGCAGCGGAGGCAGGGTGTCCACGGCCTGGGGCTGGGAAACTCCCGCCGCCACCTGGGTGCTCTCGTTGCTACGGCCCCCGTTGTCGTCCCGGCCGGCGTTGGCCGGGACGACTGCGCACAGGGCCGCAGCGACCGCCAGCGTCACCACCGCGGCGACGCCTTCCATTCGGCGGCCACGGGCCGCGAGCCGTTGCTGTCGGGTCGTCATGGCTATCCGGGGGCGCTTCACGCCTGGTCCGCGCCCGCCCGGCGGCGCCAGACGAAGTACCCGGCGGCGCCCGCGAGGGCCAGACCGCCCGCGGCGGCGGCAGCGGTGGTGGTCGCCGAGGCGCCACTGGTGCTCTCGCCCGCGGCGAGACCGCCGAGGCCGGCGTGCGCACCGCCGTGCACCCCGGTGTAGGTGAAGGTGCCGGTCATCGGCTGGTGGTTCCTGCAGTAACCGGTGACCTGGTACGTCTTGCCGTGCGTCAGGCCCTGGTGCATCACCTTGGCGGTCGCGAACGGACGGTGACCGTGGTGATTGCCGCCGTGGTGGTTGCCACCGTGGTGGTTGCCACCGTGGTGCGGAGTGCCGCTGGGGTGCGGGGTGGCGGTGTGGTGGCCGCCGTGGTGCCCGCCGTGGCCACCGTGGTGCCCGCCGTGGTGGCCGTGGTGGTCGGTGTGGGCCTGGCTCGACTCGAACGCGTCGGAGGCGACGGTGCCGTGACCGCCGTCCTTGCACAGCGCCTTGACCTCGACGTGCGTGCCCGGGCCGCCCGAGGCGGGGATGACCTGCAGGCCGCCTGCCTGGCCGGTGTCGCCGCCGGCGAAGGCGGGACCGGCCATGCCGAGGACGAGGACGGTGGACGCCGCCGCGGTGGCGAGAGTGCGCATCTTCATGAGAGGTGTGACCTCCGGTCGGAAGGAACGCGTGCGGAGGCTTTTCCTCCGCAGTGGTTCGCGTGGCCTTCGACCTCATGCCAGCAGCGACCCGGGCGAGCCGCATCCGCTGTACCGCCCCCCGGGTGTGGGGTTGGACCAGTCGAGGGCGAGTTGAGCCCCCGTCACCGGCGTCCCTGAAGCCCCGTCATCCCGCTCCCTCCGGGCGCCACGCACGGACGGGCCGGACAGCGGATGCCGTCCGACCCGTTCGCGCGAGGTGTCACTTGCAGTCGAGGTCCCGGCGGCGGAAGCCGGCGAGTCCCAGTGCGGTCAGCGCCGCCGCCAGCGCGGTGAGCACCAGCAGCGGTGTCCAGTCGAGCGAGGCGGCGGGCAGCTGCGGCACATGACCGAACGGGGAGAGGTTGTTCATCCAGTCGGGGAACTGGAGCAGCTGCCCCAGGTAGCCGACCGCGAACGCGTATACCGGCACCAGCCACACGGCCGCCGCCGCACGCGGCAGCCAGCCGAACAGCAGCAGGGCGAGCGCACCCGTCACCCACAGCGCGGGCGCGTAGGCGAGCGCGGCGCCGGTCAGCTTCGGCAGCAGCACGGCGTCACCGGTCATGAGCGCGCCCATCACCCCGAAACCGAGCCCGGCGAGCAGCAGCAGGAACGTGCCGCCGCCCAGGGCGACGGCGAAGTGGCTGCCGGCCCAGCGGGTGCGGGACAGGCCCGTCGCCAGCAGCGGTTCCGCCCGTCCCGCGCTCTCCTCGGCGCGCGGCCGCAGCGCCGCCAGCGCCACGTACACGGCGGCGACGACGGAGATCACCACCATCACCATGGACGCGAACGACTCCGCCACGGACGCCCCGCCGACCTGTTGCAGGACCTCCTCCAGCGCGGTGATGTTCTCCAGCATCGCCTCGACCTCCCTGAGGATCGAGCCGTAGGAGACACCCAGCAGGAACAGTCCGGCGCCGAAGCCGATCAGCATGCCCCGGTGCAGCCGCAGCGCGAAGCCCAGCGGATGGGTGAGCGCCCCGGTTGCCGTGGGCCGTCCGGACGGGGTGGGCCGCAGGCCCGCGCCGACGTCCCGCAGGGTGCTGAGCCGGTATGCCAGCGCTGCGGCGGCAGCTGCCAGCGCCAGTGCCAGCAGCAGCGGCCACCAGCGGTTGTCGAGGTAGGGGTAGGTGCGCTGCGCCCAGCCGATCGGCGACAGCCAGGACAGCGTGTCGCTGCCCACGTCCCCCGCCGCGCGCAGCACGTAGGCGGCGCCGACCGCGGCCAGCGCCATGCCGGAGGCGCCGCGGCTGTAGGCGGTGACCTGGACGGTGACGGCGGCGAGGCAGGCGAAGACGATGCCGACGGCGGCGTGCGCGGCGCCGTAGAGCAGCGAGCCGCCCCAGTCCATGCTCTCGACGCCGAGCCCGGCGAGACCCGCGGTGAGCAGCAGGGCCAGCGCCACGTTGGCGAGCACCGCGACGGCGAGCGCGGCCGTCAGGTACGCGTGGCGTCCGACGACGGTTGAGCGGACCAGTTCGGCGCGGCCGGTCTCCTCCTCGGTGCGGGTGTGCCGGGTGACGATGAGCACGCTCATCAGGGCCGTCATGACCACCATGAAGCCGAGCATCTGGTGGCTCAGCATGGAGCCGAAGGAGTAGTCGGTGAGGTAGTGCCGTGGCCCGGACGTGGCGAGTCCGGCACCGCTGTTCATGGTGGCCGCGACCGAGGCCCGGTCCTCCGCGTCGGCGTACAGGTCGCGGTAGCTGGTCGCGGTCGAGACCGTGACGAGCAGCAGCGCGGCCAGCCACACCGGCAGCCGGACGCGGTCCCGCCGCAGGTTGAAGCGCAGCAGGGTGCCCGTTCCGGCCAGGGTGTGCGCGCCCGTCCGCCCGGTGGTGCCCTTCGGGCGCGTGGCGGTGGCGGCGGCGCTCATCGCGCGTCCCCGGCCGCGTCCGACGCCGACTCGGGCCCCGAGCCGGCCCCCGAGCCGGTCGGCGTTCCGCCGCCCTTCCCGCTCGCGTTGCCGTTGCCGTTGCCATAACCGTTGCCGTTGGCCTCGGCGAGTTCGTCGCCGTAGTGACGCAGCATCAGCTCCTCCAGCGTGGGCGGGTGGCTGGTGAGGCTGCGGATGCCGGCGTCGCTGAGGTGGCGGACGGCGGCGTCGAGGTGGTTGCCGTCGACGGCGAACCTGACCCGTCCGGTCTCGGCGTCGGTGGTGACGGCGTGCACACCGGGCAGGTCGGCCAGCCCGGTCACCGGGCGGCCGGTCTCGGCCTCCACCGTCGTGCGGGTGAGGTGCCGCATCTCGCTGAGCGTGCCCGACTGCACGATCCGGCCCAGCCGGATGATGCTGACGCGGTCGCAGAGCTTCTCGACCTGCGCCAGGATGTGGCTGGACAGCAGCACCGTCTTGCCCGCGGCCTTGGCCTGGAAGATGACGTCCTGGAAGACGACCTCCATCAGCGGGTCGAGTCCGGCGGTGGGCTCGTCGAGCAGCAGCAGTTCCGCGTCGGAGGCGAGGGCCGCGACGATGGCGACCTTCTGCCGGTTGCCCTTGGAGTAGCTGCGGCCCTTCTTCGTCGGGTCGAGCCCGAACCGCTCGACCAGTTCGTCGCGGCGTTCGCGGTGGATGCCGCCGCGCAGCCGGGCGAGCAGGTCGATGGCCTCGCCCCCGGTGAGGTTGGGCCACAGTTCGACGTCGCCGGGCACGTAGGCGAGGCGCCGGTGCAGTGCCACCGCGTCCGCCCATGGATCTCCGCCGAGCAGTCGCGCCTCGCCGGAGTCGGCACGCAGCAGGCCGAGCAGGACCCGGATCGCGGTGGACTTGCCGGCGCCGTTGGGACCGAGGAAGCCGTGCACCTCGCCGGTGCGGACGGTCAGGTCGAGTCCGTCGAGCGCACGGGTGTGCCCGAAGGTCTTCACCAGCTGGGAGACGGAGATGGCGGTGGTTGCCGTGGTCATGGTACGAAGCTACGCTTGTTTCACAAATTTGTGAAGTTAAGGAACCGCTAAGACGGGCAACCCGTCACACCTGGAAGGATGAAGGGGTGGCGACAGACGAACGACCCGCCGGGCCGGGCACCCACCCCGCACCGGCCGCACCAGCAGACCCGAACCCTGCGGGCGCGGATTCGGCAGGCGGGGCGGACCCGCACTACGGCGAGGAGGTGTCCGCGTTCGTCGAGCGGTTCGCCGCCGACCTGGTCGAGGCGGGCATGCAGCGCATGCCGTCCCGCGTCTTCGCCTGCCTGCTCGTCTCCGAGGACGGCGCGCTCAGCTCCGCCGAACTCGGCGCACGGCTGCGGATCAGCCCGGCGGCGGTGTCCGGTGCCGTGCGCTACCTCGCCCAGGTCCACCTGATCAGCAGGGAGCGCCAGCCCGGCTCGCGGCGCGAGCGCTACCGGGTGCACGCTGACGCCTGGTACGAGGCCATGACCCAGCGGGACGCCGTACTCGGCCGCTGGGTCAACACCTTCCAGCTCGGCGTCGACGCGCTCGGACCGCAGACCCGGGCCGGCCGCCGAGTCGCCGAGACGGCCGAGTTCTTCACCTTCATGCAGGACGAACTCGCCGGCATCATGCGACGCTGGCGCGAACGCCACCCCGGCAGCGACTCAGCCGCCCAGGCCGCCGGGACCGCCGGGACCGCCGGGACCGCCGGGGCCGGCTCCACCGGGGCCGGGACCCCCGGAACCGGTGCTGCCGGGGACGGTCAGCCGCAGCGCTGACGGCGCGACCGTCCAGGTGCGGGTCCGGAAGCCGGGACCCGACACCGTCACCGCACGGGCCCGCGCGGTGACCGGCTCGGACCCCGCACGCACCGCCGCGGGCCGCACCACCACCTCGGCGAGGCCGCCGCCCGTCCCGCCGCCCGTCCACGTCGAGACCGACACCTCCCGCACCGGGCGGCCCGGCTCGGCCAGCACCACGCCGTCCGCCTCCACCCGCAGCCGCGGCGGCGGCACCGCCGGCGCCCGCCGCGGGCGGATGGCCGAAACACATCGGTCGAGCGTGCCGCGCACCCCGCCCGCCACGGGTCGCGGCGCCGGGCTGCGGGCGGACGGGATGCGCAGCGGGCCCAGCACCACCATGCCGGAGTCCTCCACCAGCAGGTCGAGCCGCCGCACACTGCCCTCCAGCACCGCCCGCGCCGCGCTGACCGCGTCCACCGGCAGGCCCAGCCCCGCCGCCAGCACCGTCGCCGCGGGCGCGCCGACCGGCACCACCGACAACGCCGCCGACTCCCGCCCGCCGCGCCGGCCGCCCGTCAGCCGCTCCCGGTGCAGCACCTGCACCGCGCACAGCAGCGCCCGGTCGTCGCCGACGACCACCGGACGGCGGCTGCCGCGGCGGGCCAGCACCCCGGCAAGGTCCTCCCGGCGCTCGGGAAGGCACAGCTTCAAGCCGGGCGCTCCCGCGCGCAGCACGTCCCTGGCGATCCGCACGGACTCGCCGTCACTCCGCCGAGCAGCCGGGCAGACGACCACGAGCAGGTCTGGAGCCGACACCTTCGTCCTTCCTCAGGTAACCTCTCGGTGCAAGAGCCCCTGCTGCCGCTGTTGCGCCAGGGGCTTCGTCTATCCGGGGCACCGGTCCACGACTCCTGTGTGGAGAGCCGCTTGGCAAGCGGCATTCTCGCCACTTGCGCACGTGGGACATGCCCCGCCCGGAAGGGGTGTACGCCTGTGCCCGCACTTGTGCTGCTCGGTGCTCAGTGGGGTGACGAGGGCAAGGGGAAGGCCACCGACCTGCTCGGTGGCTCCGTGGACTACGTGGTGCGTTTCCAGGGCGGCAACAACGCCGGCCACACGGTCGTCGTCGGCGACCAGAAGTACGCGCTCCACCTGCTCCCCTCCGGCATTCTCTCCCCCACCTGCACGCCGGTGATCGGCAACGGAGTCGTCGTCGACCCGGCGGTCCTGCTCTCCGAGCTGAGCGGGCTCCAGGAGCGCGGCATCGACACGTCGAAGCTGCTGCTGAGCGGTAACGCGCACCTGATCACACCGTTCCACACCGAGATCGACAAGGTGACCGAACGCTTCCTCGGCAAGCGGAAGATCGGCACCACCGGCCGGGGCATCGGCCCCACCTACGCCGACAAGATCAACCGGGTGGGCATCCGCGTCCAGGACCTCTTCGACGAGTCCATCCTGGTGCAGAAGGTGGACGCCGCGCTGGACTTCAAGAACCAGGTCCTCGCCAAGCTCTACAACCGGCGCTCCATCAGCTCCGCCCAGGTCGTCGAGGAACTGCTCGGCTACGCCGACGAGCTGCGCGGATTCGTCTGCGACACCACGCTCGTGCTCAACAACGCCATCGACGAGGGCAAGGTCGTGCTCTTCGAGGGCGGCCAGGGCACCCTGCTCGACGTCGACCACGGCACGTACCCCTTCGTCACCTCCTCCAACCCGACCGCGGGCGGCGCCTGCACCGGTGCCGGAGTGGGGCCGACGAAGATCAGCCGCGTCATCGGCATCCTGAAGGCGTACACCACCCGCGTCGGCGCCGGCCCGTTCCCCACCGAGCTGCTCGACGCCGACGGTGAGGCGCTGCGCACCATCGGCGGCGAGAAGGGCGTCACCACCGGCCGCGACCGCCGCTGCGGCTGGTTCGACGCGGTCATCGCCCGCTACGCCACCCGCGTCAACGGCCTCACGGACTTCTTCCTGACGAAGCTCGACGTGCTCACCGGCTGGGAGCAGATCCCGGTCTGCGTCGCCTACGAGATCGACGGCCGCCGCGTCACCGAGCTGCCCTACAGCCAGACCGACTTCCACCACGCGAAGCCGGTCTACGAGATGCTGCCGGGCTGGTCGGAGGACATCACCAAGGCCAAGACCTTCTCCGACCTGCCGAAGAACGCCCAGGACTACGTCCTGGCGCTGGAGCAGATGTCCGGTGCGCGGATCTCCGCGATCGGCGTCGGACCGGGCCGCGACGAAACAATCCAGATTCACTCGTTCCTCGACTGAACACCTGGCGCTCCCCCGTCGTACTAGGGGGTGGAGGTGTGAGAAAGCCCCCCCTCACACCTCCACCAAAAGCTTCCGCAGTCCCCGGATGACGTACCCCGGGCTCCACTCCGGCTCAACCGCCGGACGCAGCCCGGGGGCACGCTCCAGCAGCGCGGAGAACGTCGCCGCCAGCTCCAGCCGGGCCAGCGGCGCACCCAGGCAGTAGTGGATCCCCGCACCGAACGTCAGATGCGGGTTGTCGCGCCGCCCGAGGTCGAGCCGGTCCGGCTCGGCGAACCGCGCCGGGTCCCGGTTCGCGGAACCGAACAGCAGCGCCAGCTCGGCGCCCCGCGGCACCACCGTGCCGCCGATCTCCACGTCGTCCAGCACCCAGCGCTCGAACATCTGCAGCGGGGTGTCGTAGCGCATCAGCTCCTCCAGCGCCGACGGCAGCAGCGCCTCGGGTGCCGCGCGCAGCCGGGCCAACTCGCCCGGATGCCGGAACAGCGTCCACCAGCCGTTGCCGGCGGTGTTGACCGTCGCCTCGTGCCCGGCGTTGAGCAGCAGCACGCAGGTCGACACCATCTCCTGCTCGGACAGGTGCTGCCCGTCGTCGTGCACCGCGATCAGCGCGCTGATCAGGTCCTCACCCGGCGAGCGCCGCCGCTGCGCGACCAGCTCCCGCAGGTACGCCGAGAACTCCACCGACGCCCGCACCGCGCGGCGTACCGTCTCCGGGCCCGGGCGCAGCTCGAACATGCCGCAGATGTCCGCCGACCAGGGCCGCAGCAGCGGCCGGTCGGCGGCTGGCACGCCCAGCATCTCCGCGATCACCGCCACCGGCAGCGGCTCGGCGACCCGCTCGATCAGGTCGCCACCGCCGTCCGCCACCAGGCCGGCGACCAGTTCGTCGGCGAGCCGGCGCACGGTCGGCTCCAGCCGCTGCACGGTCCGGGGTGTGAACGCCTTGGAGACCAGCCGCCGCACCCGGGTGTGGTCGGGCGCCTCCAGGTCCAGCAGCCCGTGCCCGTTCAGCGTCTGGAACGGCTCCTCCTCGGGCGGCGGGGGCGTGCGGCCGAACTCCTCGTGGGTGAAGCGGTGCAGGTACGTCCGCCCCAGCCGCCGGTCCCGCAACAGGGCGCTCACGTCCGCGTGGTGGGGCACCAGCCACTGCCCCGACGCCTCGAACCACTGCACCCGCCCGGCGGCGCGCAGCGCCGCGTACGCGGGGTAGGGGTCCGCGACGAACGCCGGTGACCAGGGGTCGAACTCCGCGCGAGGCGCGCTGATGCTGCTCATCCCCGAACGGTACGCGCCCGCGCACGCCCGGCACAGGGGCGACGCTCGGCCCAGGGGGCGACGCTCGGCTGGGGGGTGGTGGCGGGGGCCAGGGCACGGGTTCGGGGTCCGGGGCCAGGGCACGGGTTCGGGCGGCGGGTTCGGGCGGCGGCGCGGATCTTGGTGCGCGTCACAAAGCCGGGCTTACCACTCCAAGCGGATTATCGTAATGATACGGATTTCCACCCCGCCCGATGCACCGTTCGGCCGTTCGACCGGTCCTAGTATCCGGCGGCCCCACCGCACCACCACACCACCACAGCCGCCGCAGCCGCCGCACCACCGGCCGGACCGTGCCGCCACCTGACCACTGGCGGCGCGGGCCGGCCGCGGAGCCCACCACTGACCACCACCGATACACCACCGACCGGGGGAACCACGTCGTGAAGATCTCCATACTGCTCCACAACGCGTACGCGATCGGCGGCACCACCCGCACCTGCCTGACGCTGGCGCGGACACTGACCGACCTGGGCCACGAGGTGGAACTGGTCTCGGTGTTCCGGCACCGCGCCACACCCAAGCTCGCGCCGTCGCCCGGAGTGCCCGTGACCGCGCTCGTCGACCGCCGGCGCGGCTGCGCCGACCTGGCCGACCCGCTGGCCCACTCGCCGGGGAACGTCTTCCCGCCCGGCGAGGTCCGGGCAGACCAGTACCACCGCCTGGCCGAGCAGCGCATCATCGACTGGCTGGCCCGGACCGACGCCGACGTCATCATCAGCGCCCGCACCGGCCTGAACGTGCTGCTCGCGAGATTCGGCCCCGAACGGGCGGTGCTCATCGGGCAGGAGCACCTCACCCACAACGGGCACCCGCACCGGCTGCGCAAGGAACTCCAGCGCTACTACCCCCGCCTGGACGCGCTGGTGACCATGACGGCGGCCGACGCCCGCGCCCACCGCACCGGCCTGCACCTGCCCCGCACCCGCGTCCTGTCCATCCCCAACTCCGTCCCCGCCCCGGACGTCACCCCCGTCGACGGCAGTGCCGAGGTGATCGTCGCCGCCGGCCGCATCGTGAAGGTGAAGCGCTACGGCATGCTGGTCAGCGCCTTCGCCCGGGTGAGCGCCGACTTCCCCGACTGGACGCTGCGCATCTACGGCGAGGGCGCCGAGCGGGAGGCCGTCACCCGCCGCATCCAGCAGCTCGGCCTGGAGGACCGCGCGTTCATGATGGGCCCGGCCACCCCCATCGAGGCGGAGTGGGTGAAGGGCTCGATCGCCGCCGTGACGTCCGCGCAGGAGTCCTTCGGCATGACCATCGTCGAGGCCATGCGCTGCGGCCTGCCCGTGGTCAGCACGGACTGCCCGCACGGCCCGGCCGAGATCATCCAGGACGGTGAGAACGGCCGCCTGGTCCCCCGCCACAGCGTCGAGGCGTTCGGCGAGGCGCTGCGCGAGCTGATGGCCGACCGCGACCTGCGCGTCCGCATGGGCCGCGTCGCCCGGCAGCGGGCCGCCGAACGCTACGCACCGGAGAGGATCGCCCGCCGCTACGAGCAGCTGCTGGAGGAGCTGACGGCGGCCCGGGGCCTCCGCACGTCAGCCCCTGTCCCGCCTTCGGCCCCGGCTCCTTTGCCTGTTTCTTCCCCTGCTTCTGTCCCCGTCCCGGCCCCGGTCCCCGCCCCGGTCGGCCCGTCGGGGTCGGCGCTTCCGTCCGCACCCGCTACTCCGTCGGACACCGCCGGGGCAGCTACCGCCGCGTCTCCGGCGCCCGTCGTGCCCGCCCCCGCCGGGCGGGAGCCGCAGGCGAGCGTGATCGGCTTCGTCAAGGTCCGCCTCGTCACCGCCCGCCGGTACACCCGCGCCACCCTCGGCCGCCTCCGCCGCCACCTGCGCCGCCTGGCCCGCGCCCAAGGCTGAACCCGGCGGGCACCGCCACCCCGTCACCCCCGGCGGTCGGTGCCGCCCGGGGTGACGAGGCCGGACTCGAAGGCGAAGACGGCGGCCTGCGTGCGGTCCCGCAGGCCGAGCTTGACGAGGATGCGGCTGACGTGGGTCTTCACCGTGGACTCGGCCACCACCAGGTGCGCGGCGATCTCCCCGTTGGACAGCCCCTGCGCGATGAGCGCCAGCACCTCCGTCTCCCGCTCGGTCAGGTCGGCGATGCGTTCTTGCAGCGGGGCACGGGCGGCGCCGCCCGCCCCCGCCAGGCGCGCGAACTCGACGATCAGCCGACGCGTGACCGTCGGCGCCAGCAAGGCCTCACCCGCCGCCACCGTCCGCACCCCGTCGGCGAGTTGCTGGGCGGACGCGTCCTTCAGCAGGAAGCCGGACGCGCCGGACCGCAGCGCCTGGTAGACGTACTCGTCCAGGTCGTAGGTGGTGAGGATGAGCACCCGCGTGCCGGCCGAGGACGCGGCGATCTCCCGGGTGGCGTCCAGCCCGTTCATCTCCGGCATGCGGATGTCCATCAGCACCACGTCCGGAGCGAGTGCACCGACCCGCGCCACCGCCTCCCGGCCGTTGACAGCCTCGCCGACGACGGTGATGCCAGGCTGCGCGTTGAGCAGCACCGAGAAGCCCTCGCGGACCATCATCTGGTCGTCGGCCACCAACACCCGGATCACGGCGCCGGCTCCGTCCGGTCGGCCGGGAACCCGCTGCCGCTCAGTTCCTTCGTGTCCGTGCCGTCCCCGGCTCGGGCATCTGCTCCCCCGCCCCCGCCCGGCACGACGCCCTCCTCGCCGTCGGGGTCGATCGGGACGGGCAGGAACGCCTCCACCGCCCAGCCGCCGTCACCCGTCGGCCCCACGGTCAGCACACCGTCCAGCATCGCGGCACGTTCACGCATGCCCAGCAGGCCGTGACCGGCTCCCGGTGAGGGCTGCGGCGCGGTGTCCGGCGCCTCGTTGACGACACGCAGGCCCAACCCGCTCAGCACATAGCTGAGTTCCACGCTGGCCGGAGCACCCGGCGCATGCCGCAGCGTGTTGCTCAGTGCCTCCTGCACGATCCGGTACGCGGACAGTTCCACGCCCGGCGGCAGCGCACGCACCGCACCCGTCGTGGTCTTCCGCACTCCCAGCCCGGCCGCCCGCACCCCGTCCAGCAGGGTGTCGAGGTCGGCGAGGGTGGGCTGCGGCGCCTCCGGAACCGACGGCATGTCGGCCCGCACGACCCCCAGGACGCGCCGCAGCTCGGTCAGCGCGGCCACGGCGTTCTCCCGGATCGTGCCCAGCGCCGCGACCAGTTCCTCCGGCGGGTCCTCGACCCGGTAGCGGGCGGCCTCCGCCTGGATGGCGACCACCGACATGTGGTGGGCGACGACGTCGTGCAGCTCCCGGGCGATCGTGGTGCGCTCCTCAAGGACCGTGCGCCGCGACCGCTCCTCCCGCACCACCTCGACCTGCTGCTCCACCCGCTGCTGCGACTGCCACCAGCCGCGCACCAGCAGCAGCACACCCAGCGCGGCGCCGCTGACGATGGCCATGCCCGCCACGGTGCCCACCGCGAAGTCCACGGTGTCCCGCATCCACAGCGATGGATGGTTGCCTCCGACCACCGTGAGGAACACCCCCACCACCGCCGTCACACCCCACAGATGCGCGGCGACCCGAGGGGGCTTGCGGGCGGCCACGACCAGCATCACCACCAGGTGTGCGGTGCCGCCCTGCACCGACCAGGGCCACGCACCCCACACGGGCACCACGAGCAGGACCCCCACACAGGTGGCGGCCAGCGAGAGCCAGAACGCCGCGATCGGACGGAACAGCGCCAGCATCAGCGGTGCCACCAGGAACAGCCCGCGCACCATCCCGTACGGATCGCTGTTGATGCTGGCCTCGACCAGGAGCAGCAGCAGGCAGAGAAAGACCACCACCGCGTGCGGTGCCCACCGGGCCGGTCCGCGCAAGGAAGCGGGCAGGCCGCTGGTCCGCCGGGCGGACAGCGGCGGCAGCGGGTGCCAGGCGAACGCGTTGTCCACCAGTTCCGCTTTCAGCTCGCGCAGCGAACCACGGACCATGCCCCACTCGGAACGCGGATTGGGATCCTCATACTGTGCCGTCATGGGAGGGAACGTTACGGACGTCACCGGTTCGTCCGCGTCCGCCCATGGTGCCGTGCTCCGCGTCCCCCTCAAGGGGGAGGCGGCCAGGCCGCTCGCAGCCCACCGGACGGAGACCGGTCGGGGCGGAACGCGTGCCAGGGCCGGGTGATCAGCTCGCGGTAGCTGTGGTGCGAAGGGTGGCGTCCGGCGTGCCGGAACGTCCACGCCTGCGCGTCCGCGAAGTCCACCGACGGGACGGAGGCGGCGCAGCAGACCGCGCACTGCATGGCGAACGTCACCGGCTCGGCGCCCGGCTCCCGGTCGGGCCGCAACGTCCACACCTCGTGCCGCAGCACCGACACCGTCCGCCGCGGCCCGCCTTCCAACGGCACGGCGGGCGGGCTGTCCCCGGGACCCAGCGCCCCCTCACGGCAGCCGACTGTGGCGGTTGCGCTCGGCGAGCCGGGCGGCCAGCCCCTCCGTCGACCCGCGCAACCGCAACGCGTCGGTCAGCCTCCCGGCCGTCTCCTGGTTGCAGCAGCCCAGGTCCACGAGCGGGTTCGGTTCCTCCCGCGCGCACGTCACCGGATCGACCCGCAGCGACGGCAGCACGATGCCGCGAGCGGCCAGCACCTCCCGCAACCGGTTCGCCACGTCCTCCGCCGCCCGCAGCCGTTCGACCGCCGCGCGGCGCCGCTCGGTAGTTGCCACCTGATCCACCTCTTCACTCCGTGTTGCTCATCGACACACCCAGCGTGCCCGAACCCGGCTAGCCTGAGGAGGGCAAAACGTCCAACAAGGCCACATGTCTGACAGGGAGTTGCCGTGCCCGCACCCAAGAAGCTGGACCCGGGATCCTCGCCGCGTGCCCTCCTGGGCGCCGAACTCCGCTTCCAGCGCGAGCAGGCCGGCCTGAGCCAGGAGGAGCTGGGCAGGCCGCTGTTCGTCAGCGGCTCGTTCATCGGCCAACTTGAGGCCGGTACACGCCGCATGCAGCCCGAGTACGCCACCCGCCTGGACGACACCCTCAACACCGGCGGCTTCTTCGCCCGCAACTGCGCGGCGGCCACCACCTCCCGCTACCCGGACCACTTCGCCGAGGCGGCGGAGGCCGAGGCGGTGGCACAGTCCATCAAGGAGTACGCGCCCCTCCTCATCCCGGGGTTGCTCCAGACAGAGGGGTATGCGCGGGCCGTGTTCCGCGCATACCAGCCCACCGCCCCCGAGGAGACGATCGACGAACTCGTCGCTGCTCGACTTGAACGGGCAGCCATCCTGAACCATCCAACGCAGCCGCTGTTGTGGGTGGTGCTGGATGAGAACGTGCTGCGCCGGGTCGTGGGCTGCGCTTCGACAATGGCCGATTCCCTCAACGCGGTATGCCGCCTCGTGCAGCAGCACCGCATCATCGTCCAGGTCCTGCCCTTCTCCGCAGGAGCGCACCCCGCCCTCGGCGGCGGCCTGAAAGTGATGGACTTCAGCGACGCAGCCCCTCTCGTCTACGTGGAGGGCCTGGGAACCGGGAAGCTGATCGACGATCCGTCGCTGGTGACCAGGTATCGCCTGTCCTACGATCTGCTCGGGGCCGCCGCGCTGTCGCCGAAGGCGTCCCTCACGCTGATCGCTTCGGTGGCGGAGGAGTACGCCCATGAGGACTCACCATGACGGCAGCGCGGGCGAATGGCGCGCCTCCAGCTACAGCGACGGCAGCGGAGGCAACTGCCTCCAGGTGCGGGACGACCTGACCGGCGAAGCCGTGCCCGTCCGCGACTCGAAGGACCCGGGACGCGGCACGCTCACCGTCCCGGCACCCGAGTGGACCGCCTTCGTCACGGCCGTGAAGACGGGCGTGCTGAACGGCAGTTGACCGTCACCAGCAACGGCTGTCGGGAAGCAGGAACGTCCGGCGAGGGCTCCAGGAGGTGCTGACGCTTGCCACGTGCCCGGAGGGTGAGGAAGGGCTCCGTGGGCGAGCTGTTCCTCGGCCTGCACGGCGTCGTGGATGTCGACACCTCCGTCCTCGCACGCTGGCGCCAGGACGACGTGGCCGAGCCGGCTGACGGGATCAACGGCCTGATCGTCAGCCGGGCCGACGCGTACGGCTGGCCCTCGGTCCACTCCAGCGCGGGTGTGCCACCCGGGCGCCGCTGGTGGCACCTGGATGCAGGCGGTGACTGGCAGCACCCTGGCCGGCAGACCGAGATGGCCTGGTGCCAGGTCGACGTTGCTCCCCAGTTACCCGGGCAGCGCCTGCCCTTCCTCCCGCTTGCCATCCTCCTGTCCGACGCGCTGAACGCCGTCGGCACCTATCGCCTCACCGGCTTCCACGCCCTGGTGCCCCTGGAAGCAGCCGCCGATGCCCGCCCGGCACTCGCCTCCATGGCGGAGTGGCAGGAGCTGACCGCCTTCCGGCAGCCTGAGCGCACCCTGCACGTCCGGTTGGAAGGGGCTCCGGACTCACTACAGGCCGATGTGCTCGCAGCCACAGCCCAGGAACTCGCCCAAGGACACCTGACGTGCCGACCCGGGCCGCAGGCCGACGGTCTTCCTACGGGTGTCGCTGCTCAGCCCGTGGGCCACGAGCGTCTGCGGGACGTCCGCGCCGGAGAACTCGGCCTGGGCTTTGACTGCGCTGTCCGGGGGTGGGGCCCGGACACAGCAGCGTGGATTGCCGAACTCTTCGTCGAGGCGCTGCGGCAGCAGTCACGCCGGACACCGGGCAGCGTGCTCGTCGCGGTGGGAAGCAAACTACCTTGAGGCGCCGGACGGATTGAACGCAACCGTTCCCGTCCGCGACTCCAAGGATGCAGGAAGCGGCAGCCTCCACACCGTGCCCCACGTCGGCCCGTCATTACGTGGCCCACGAAGCCAGCTGCCCTGACCAGTAGTTGAAACTTGACGCGCTCCACCGGACGCATACAGCAAGGACGTGCGTCCCACCTCACTCCCATGAATCACTTGTGTTGGCAGTTGCGATTCTGCTTTCCTGTGGGCACAGATGTCGCGCATGACCGGCCGACGTCTGCGACACGGGAGGGGAACCGTGCCAGAGGAACGGATCGATCCGTCCGGCATACCGCAGTTCACGGGGAATCTTGAGCTTCTGGAGGAGAAGGCCGGGAGTCTGAGGAAGGACGCCAAGGCCATCCGGGAGACCGGAGCGAGCATCCACACCGGCTTCCAGGGACTCAGCTCGTTCTACGACGCCCCGGAGGCGGAACAGCTCTTCGCCACCACCAAGCCGGTCTCGACACGTGCGGACGGCTTCGGCGACAAGCTGGAGAAGGTCAGCTCGGCCCTGGACGACTACGCCGCCGAGGTCCGGCCGATCGACAGCAAGCTGAAACGTCTCCGCACGGAGGCGACCGCCTTCGTCAACTCGATCGAGGGCGACGCGGACTGGCGCAAGGACGAGGACAACACCACCAGGAACAACGACCTCCACCAGGACGTGAGCGTGGCGGTCGCCCAGTTCTGGGCTGCGGAGCGCCGTGCGGCGAACCGCATCCTCCGCCTTGTCGGCGGCACTCCGTGGACGGCCGACGACGGCTCGGGCGGAGACCACATGTACGGCCTGAGCACCGCTGACATGAAGAAGGCGGGCGAGACCCCTTGGGGCAAGGTCGTCGAGCGGCAGCGGGAGTGGTGGGAAGTCGGGCACCACATCAAGAGCTTCGCCTGGGACGGCTTCGTCATCGACGGTGCCTGGGCGGCCCTGAAGGGCCTCGGAACCCTGGTCAACCCGTGGGGCGACGACTTCGGCAACGCCTGGTCCGGCCTAGCGGACGCCTTCGGAGGCATCGGCCTCTACACCGTCGCGCCCTTCGAGTGGGTACTCGACAAGACGCTCGGCACGTACGAGGAGACGGCCGACGAGAAGCGTATGAAGCAGGCCGCCAGGGACTTCGGCAAGGGCATGGTGGCCTGGGACGAGTGGGGCCGGAACCCGACACGCGCCGCCGGGCTGGTCACCTTCAACGTGCTCACACTGGGCGTCGTGGGCAGCAAGGCCGGAACCGCCGGCAAATTCAGCAGGACCGCCCACACCGCAGGCCGCCTCGCCGACCCCATGACCTACATCGGCAAGGGTGTGGGAGTCACCGTCGGTAAGCTGCCCAAGATCAGCGAAGTCGCCGCCAACCTGAACCGAGTCACGACCGGTCTTGTCGCCAAGCTGCCGGACGGCCGGGTCTCGCTTCCGCTGCGGACGGACACGGTCCCTGAGTTGCCATCGACGCCCCCACAGACGGGTCGCTCGTCCGGGAACCTGGCCGTAGAGGAGGTGAGGCTCCCCGACGGCAGGCTCTTGACACCATCGGGACGGCTCCTGGACCCGGACGGCAATCTGCTTCCCGCCAACCGCCAGGTCGAAGCCGCTGGCCCACGAGGTGGCACAAGCCCGCCGGAGTTGGCAGGCCCCGCAGGGCGCGCGTCGGGCGAGCCTTCGGCCCCGTCCGTTGTGAACGCCGCAGACAACGCCAGACAGAGCACGGTGACCACGGGCGAGACGAGCACCGACGTAGGCGACGTCAACGGCCGCGCCCACTACCGAGATGGCGGTGAACCGCCCAACGGGCGGGCGACCACCCCAGAGGTCCCCGGCTACCTCGAAGAACTTTTCCGACGGGAGTCCCCGCGAGGAGTCAACGACCCCCTGCCGTCATTCGACGAGGTACGACAGGCTTTGCTGGACCGGCAGCTGACGCCTTCGAACCGCTCTTACACCTCGGAGCAGGGACATGCGTATGCCACGCGGGTCTTCGCAGGCGGAAGGGCTGACGGACAGACGGTACTGGCGGGCCACGGCTTTCTGGAGAGCAGAGCCGGAGTTCTTACGGTACCTCCGGGCACTTCTATTTCATTCTATGTGCAACACGGTGAGAGAATACCCGGATTGAATGGCGTGGCAGTGGAAAGCGGAGTGTACCCTAAAGGTGGGTACGTGGAGACCTTCCACGCAGGGGATCAGATACCGAACTACACTCTGGGATCACCTCAAGCAAGGCTCGGCGAGGGGTTCAGCGTCATGGAAGAATCCACGACGGTGGCGAATCGTACAAAACTGTCCGAACTCCTGCGGCCCGGAATGGGAGAAATACACTGGGCGGCATGCCGCGAGGTAAGGTAACCGACATCACTGGAGAGACGATGCACCCCTTCAGGGACAGCGAATACGAGTGGGTCCTCACCAGCGTCGCACTCGTCGTCGAGGAAGATTCACTGAACCCAGAATATGTGACGGAGATCCTGCAAGTCCAGCCCACATCATCCGGGAAGCCTAGTATTAGCCCTTGGTGGCCAGAGCCTCTTCCGGGCAGTTGGGCCTGGGAAGTAAACGAACACACCTCCCGGGATTTCACCACGCAACTGAACCAGGCCCTTGAGATCATCGAGCAGAAAAGGGGGGAACTCAAACTCCTGACGAACGAGGGCATCGACGTCTATCTACACATTTACGGATTCGCCGGCAACAACTCTGCGGTCACCATTTCGGGCGATCAGATGAGAAAACTCTCGCTCGCGGGAATCCCAGTGCTCTTCTCACCGAACACCAATGAGAGATGACAACATGGAGAAAAAGACCCGCACGAGAAAGACCTTCTGCGACGTACAGGTCTCTCTACTCGTGACCGCACCGAATCTCAATGGAGGGTTCGTCACGCAAGTCCTGGAGGCCGAGCCAACAAGTGAGATCGACAAGGGTCGCTACCCAGACTTCAGAGACGGGCAACCATTCTGGATCCTCTCCTCACAGGTAGAGCCTGACACTGACCCCGTGAAGGCGATTGAGTCATTTCTCACCGAGCTTCTGAGAAAAAGAAGCCAGCTGGACCAGCTGACCGAAACGGGGCACCTGGCATCCATCGACATCTCGGGGCGGGCAGAAACCCAACAGCACCTGTACTTGCCTCCGGAGGTGTTGCGCCTGCTGGGTGACACAGGCATGCCCGTATCTGTCACTGTCCTCTCCGATGCAGTCAAAGATGACATGGCATGGTTGACGGAGGGTCGATAGGTCGCTGCCGTCAACAGGATCATGGTGCGTATCGCCGGAGGCTTCAAAGAATTTTGGTGGTGTGCAGAAGAAAGCTGCCCACATCACAAAGACAGCTTGACCGATCATACCCGCGGGAAAGCAGAAGCAGACGTTATCCCCATAGCCGACTACTTCGATCACGGTCACGCGCTATGGGAAATTATGGGCGTCGCCGTTGACGTTCTCGGGTCCGAGCAGGGCATAGTCGGCGGCTACTCCATTGTGACTGACGGCGAGTGGATATGGCGCCAGGATCTGGGATTCTACGTGCGCACCTACAACCTGTCCCTGCCCACAGATCTCCTGTCACGAATCCGCGAGTTGAACTACACGATTCCCGATGTTCCCACAGAGAGACTGATCGCCTTGACCGAGGAATCCGCCGCTCATTTCTAGCGCTTCACAGAGCTCCAGGACAGATGGAATGAGCTGCTACTTCCAGACACACAGGGACATCGTGTGGAACCCCTCGAACTCCGTGGCCCGTCTCTTTGTTCAGCAGGTGCACCAACAGAGTGAGCGGTTAGGGGTTCCCTCGGGGCTGGGGCCGCTCGCCGAAGACGAGTGCGAGATCCACGTAGAAACCTTCGCCAGTTTCGTCGACGCCTCAGTCAGAGATTTCAACAATACCAACAATGCCGTCAAGAAAGCTCTGATGCGAGGCGTCACGTTGACTTGCCTGGTACTGGCCGAACGCGCCGGACTGTTGGCGTTCGAGACACTGGAGAGCAACTGGCGAGACGAGGTCGTGGAGCTGAGCCGCCACATGACCCGGCCATGACCGCTGACGATGCGCCACCCATCTGACCCAACCCGCCAGAACGGACGGGCAACAACGTTCAAGCATCGAATCCGCAGGCACGCCATCATCCGAGGCGCATAACCCATGAAAATCGCCGGGTACTACAAAGAATTCTGGAGACTCCCCGGAACAGGGGATCGGGAAACGCTGACAAGCGCGTCCGATAATCTACTTGCCCAACCCGAGCCCGACGTCGATCTAATCGTCGGCTACCTCCGCTCAGGACATGCCGTCTGGGACATCATGGGGATCTCGGACGATGTACTCGGATCGGAGGCAGAATTTGTTGGTGGATACTCCACCCTGACCGATGGGGAATGGGTATGGCGCCAAGACCTCATGTTCTATGTCAGGAGGTATAACCTGGCTCTGCCCCAGGAGCTCGTTTCGAAGATTCGAGGGTTGAACTACGCCGTGCCTGCGATCCCCCCGGAGAGAACAGTCGAGCTGGGTGAGGAATCCGCAAAGTACATGTAGTTCCATGTGCTGCGCGCCGGCAGGACGGCACGAACGCACCTGCATCCGCCAGACGCCCCTCCAGGTTCCGGAACCGTGCGCGGAGGCTTGACGTCCTCAGTCCGCAGCCCGACGCTGAGAGCGCTCTCACTCAGGCCGAGAGTTCTCCGCTCCCCAGCGGTGACCGCCCCCACCCCTCCACACCCAGCCTCTCCCCCGTCGACGCCAACCCCTCCGGGTCGGGCCGCGACGGCTGATCCGTGCGTCGCCACCCCGCGGCGCACGTACCCCACGTTCCGCCTGAACGGGAACCCCCACCCCAAGGAGGAAGAGCGTGCGCGCTCTGCGAAGAACACTGGCGTACCTCGGCACGGCGGCGATACTCGCCACCGGCCTCATGACCGTCGGACCGGCGTCCGCCGCCGACAGCTCCACGGCCGGCAGCACCAGGGACGCTGCCGCCGTACCGACGACCATCCCGCTGACGTTGAAGAACGACTCCGGCCGCGGCGAGCAGACCTACGTCTACGTCATCGGCACCGAGCTGGCCTCCGGGCGGCAGGGCTGGGCCGACGCCAACGGCACGTTCCACCCGTGGCCGGCCGGTGGCAACCCGCCGACGCCCGCGCCCGACGCGTCCATCCCCGGTCCGGCCAACGGGCAGTCGAAGACGATCCGGATGCCGAAGTTCTCCGGCCGGGTCTACTTCTCCTACGGTCAGAAGCTGGTCTTCCGGCTGACCACGGGCGGCCTGGTGCAGCCCGCCCTCCAGAACCCGACCGACCCGAACCGCAACATCCTGTTCAACTGGACCGAGTACACGCTCAACGACTCCGGCCTGTGGATCAACAGCACGCAGGTGGACATGTTCTCGGCTCCCTACGCGGTCGGCGTGCGGCAGGCCGACGGCGTGGTCAAGAGCACGGGACGCCTCAAGCCGGGCGGCTACAACGCCTTCTTCAACGCGCTGCGCGGGCAGTCGGGCGGCTGGGGCAACCTGATCCAGACACGTCCCGACGGAACGGTCCTGCGTGCGCTCTCCCCGGGCCACGGCCTCGGCGCCGGCATGATCCCGGCGAACATCCTGGACGACTACGTCAACCGCGTCTGGAGCCGGTACAGCAGCCAGACGCTGACCGTCACGCCGTTCTCGCACGAGCCGAACACCCGGTTCCACGGCCGTGTCTCCGGCAACACCATGCACTTCACCAACAACGCGGGCGCCCGGGTCGCGTCGTTCGAGAAGCCCGACGCGGACAGCATCTTCGGCTGCCACCGGCGGCTGCACGCGCCCAACGACCACGTGGTCGGCCCGATCGCCCGCACCCTGTGCGCGGGCTTCCACCGGTCGACGCTGCTGACCAACGCCAACCAGCCCGACGCGAACAACGCCAACTTCTACAAGGACCCGGTGACCAACCACTACGCCCGCCTGGTGCACGCCCAGATGGTCGACGGCAAGGCGTACGCCTTCGCCTTCGACGACGTCGGCGCCCACGAGTCCCTGGTGCACGACGGCAACCCGCAGCAGGCCTACATCACCCTGGACCCCTTCAGCTGACCTGCCCGGGCCGGGGAGCCGCCGCACGCCAGCGGCCTCCGCCGCAGTTCCCGCGCCGCCCGTGAGGGCGACCCGGGCGACCGGCCCCGCACGGCCTCCGCCGTGCGGGGCCCTCGCACACCACCGCCCTCCATCGGGCACGAGCCGTGCCGCTCTCCGCGGTGCGGGACGCCTCCCGCACCGGCCACACAGGCGGCTAGCCTGGGCCGATGAGCGACGAGAGCACTGTCCCCTTCGGTTCCTTCGACGCCGCCTGGCCCGCTGTCCGGCGGCCGGAGCTGGTGGCCGAGCCGGTGTCGGCCGCGCTGGCCGCCTGGGCCGGTTCCGGACCGGTGGAGTCGGTCCTGGTCGTGGACACCGACCCCGACAAGGCCGACACGACCGTCTTCTGCCAGACCTACGACGTGCCGCCCGAGGCGTCGGCCAACTGCGTGGTGGTCGCCGCCAAGCGCGGGCAGGACACGACGCTCGCCGCATGCGTCGTGCTGGCCACGACCCGCCTGGACGTCAACCGGACCGTGCGCAAGCATCTCGGCGCCCGCAAGGCCTCGTTCGCGCCGATGGACACGGCCGTCGTGGAGACCGGTATGGAGTACGGCGGCATCACGCCGCTCGGGCTGCCGAAGGGCTGGCCGCTGCTGGTCGACGAGGCCGTGATCGCCACGCCGCACGTACTGGTCGGCAGCGGCCTGCGTCGCGGCAAGCTCATCCTGCCCGGTGCCGCGCTGGCCGAACTGCCCGGCGCCGAGGTCGTCCCCGGCCTGGCGGGCTGACGTGTACGCCGGAGATGCGGGTCGTCACTGGGGTCTTCCGGCAGGGAGACGGGACTGACCTGCGGGACAACCGCTGGGTAGGACCGTGCAGTTCAGCGCAGTGAGGGGAGGGGGTGCGCGGCCCAGTGGTCGGCGGCGGTGATGCCCAGGAGCACCACGTCCCGGTAGTCGCCGGCAAAGAACTCGTGCTGGCGCAGCCGTCCCTCCTCGACGAAGCCCAGACTGCGGTAGAGAGCAAGGGAGGCATCGTTGAACGCGTAGACCTCCACTTCACACTTGTTGCAGCGCTGCTCGGCGAACATGTAGGTGAGGACCAGCCCGGTGGCTTCCGCCGCGTAGCCCTTGCGCCGGTGCTCACGGGCGATCTCGATGCCCGTCTTGAATCTTCCCGCACGGCTGTCGGTTTCCCCGACCGTCACGGAACCGGCGAACGTACGATCGGCCGCTGACTCGATGACCAGCCGGAACGTTCCGCCCTCCGGTGCCCGCCCTGCACGCTCGGCAGTCCAGGCACGAAAGCTCTCCTGCGAGCGGGGAGGCCCGACCAGGTCGGCGTTGCGGACATCAACAGTGTGCTCGGCCAGATCGCGGAAGTCCTCCCAGTCCTCCGGCTCGACACCGCGAAGACGCACCTTCTCACCGGTCCACATGTCACTCATGATGGCCATGGTGTCCGCAACTGCCGTCGCATGCAGGCGCTGAGGGGAATCCACGGCCCGGGGCTCAAGCTCCGACCTCCGAGCCCCTTCTACAAGGAATGGGCGGCGGGTCCCCTTCCCACCCGCCCTCCCCCTCACAAGGGCGCGGCACGGAACCGGCGGAGTCGCGACCGACCCCGCCCGAACGACTGTCAGGATGCCGCCAACCGCCGCTTATACCAGGGGTGATGACCCTGGGTGAGTGGTTTGCGACAACGCGTCGCCGGGGTCTAGCGTGCGCGGAAAGAGAACGACCCCGGCCGGTGCGGGAACACCGGGACGGGGTCTGACCGTCCGAATCGAAGGCTGAGTACGATCCGATGGCTATTGACGACCCTAGCGCCGACCTGCCCACCGCCGCACACCCGATGGCCAATCCGGGGTACGGCAAACGCAGCGCCCCCGGCCAAGACCCCGCCCACCCGCAGGACTTCGCACACCTGCCCGCCCGGGAGGCGGCCGTCGCGTCCTACCTGGACCGGCTGCCCGAAGGCGCCGACCTCTCCGTGAAGACGCTCGCCAAGGTCCTGCCCTACGGCCAGTGTGCCCTGCGCACCGCGCTGCGGCGGCTGTCGGAGGCCGGGCACCTCCGCCGCGTCAAGGAACACGTCCGCACCGGGCAGAGTGCCCGCTGGGTGACCCGGACCTACTTCACCCGCACCCCGCGCGACGACCGCCTGGTGGGCGGCGTTCCGGGCCGGTGAGACGGTGCCGGAGTGCAGCGGTCCGCCCGCCCGCAGCCGCGCCTACCGCGCGCTCGCCGCGCTGGGCCGCACCGACCGGCGGATGAGCCTGTCGGCGGCCGACTGCGCCGAGCTGGAACCGCTGGTCACCGTGTGGTTCGCCCGGGACCCCGACCCGCGCCGACTGGTCGACGCCCTCACTGCGGGCCTGCCGCCCGTCGTGTTCCACCCGGCGGGCATCGCCCGCCGCCGCCTCACCACCAAGCTGCCACCCGAACCCTTCCCCGAGCCGGCCCCCGGCCTCCCGTACGGGTCCGCCACCCCTCCCGACGGGACCGGGCCCGCCCCCGCCGAGGTGCCGCCGCTGCGCATCCTGGAGTGCACGGTCTGCCGGGTGCCCGGCAGACCCGACGCGCTGCCCGGCGGCGTGTGCCGCGACTGCCGTGGTGACGCCCCACCACCCATGCCGGGTCCGGACGCGGACGAGATCCAGCGCCGGGTCGCCCGCCTCCGCGCCGCCGCCCGCAACACCGCCCGCACCTCGCAGCAGCACCCGCGACAGGCCTCGCCGCAGGCCCCACGACCGGAACGCCCCTCGCACTCCGCGACGGCTGCGTCCCCTCCGGGCGGAGCGAGCCGCGCATGACCTCGCAGCCCGTACGTCCCCTGCACGCCGTGCCGCACGCGGTCGCTCGTCCCGGGGCAGGATGGAGACGAGGAGGCGACGCCATGACACCAGCCACAGCGGACCGGCCCCAGATGCCCGTCGAGGACTTCGAACAGCTCGCCGCCACGGCCCCCGAAACCGTGACGCTCGAATTCGTCAACGGAAAACTGGAGGTCAAGCCCGTGCCCGACGGCGACCACGGAGCGATTGTCATGTGGTTGCTCAAGCGGTGCATGGAGCAACGACCGGAGCTGGCCCTCTACCCCGACCAGGGGCTCAGGGTGGAGGCCTACCGGCAGGGCCGGGCCCGCCCGGACGGCACGCTCGCGCCGGAGGACCACTTCGTCGGCCAGGGCGAGTGGGCCGACCCCGACGGCGTGCTCATGACGGTCGAGGTGACCTCGTACGACCGGGACACCGACCGCCGGGACCGTACGGAGAAGCGGGACGGCTACGCGGCTGCCGGAATCCCGGTGTACCTCCTGGTCGACCGCGAGGCGTGCACGGTGACCGTCTACTCCGAGCCGCAGGACGGGACCTACCGGCGCCGCGCCACCCAGCCCTACGGCGAGGTGGTCGAAGTGCCCGCCCCCGTGAGCGTCACCCTGCACACCGCGAAGCTCAAGGACTACGCGCACTGACCCCGGCCCCCGCCCGCGATCGGCCCACTGCGCCCGGGCGTCCAGGAACGACAGCACGCGAACGGCGTCGCGGAGAGGGAAGGGGAGCGAGAGTCAGAGGCGGGTGGCCGTGCGGACCAGTCCGGCGAGGGCGAGGGAGCGGCTGTGCGCGGGCCACGCGAGGTGGGTGACGACGGGGGGTGCGTCGGCCAGCGGGACGGCGGCGTGCTCGGCCCACAGCCAGGCGCGGGCCGAGTCAGGATAGACGGCCACGGTGCGTCCCAGGGCGATGAGCTGGGCCAACTGCGTCTGGTCGTGGATCTCGGGGCCCGGGCCGGGCGGAAACGTGCCATGGCGGGACCAGCGGGCGAGCGGAAGATCGGGGATGTCGGTGACGTCGGCCAGGGTCAGAGTCCGCCGCGCGGCGAGGGGGTGCCCTGCAGGCAGGACAGCGATCTGCCCCTCGGTCATCAGTTCCTCGCTGTCGAACCCGGCAAGGGAGTTGAACGGCGCGTGCATGAGGGCCACGTCGGCGCGGCCATCGCGCAGCATCCGTTCCTGCTCACACGTGCCGCTCGGCAGCACCTCGATCTCAGCGGCGTCGGGCTCGGCCGCGTAGGCGTCGAGGAGCTTGTGCAGCAGTTCGTGAGACGCGCCGGCCTTCACCGCCAGCACCAGACGGTTTCGGGGGCCGGCCGGACTGTCGGCGCCACCGGCGCCACCGGCGCGACGGGTGCGGCGAGCGGCGGCGGTGGTTGCGTCGAGGGCTGCGCGGCCCTCGTGCAGCAGCATCTCTCCAGCGCCGGTCAGGGAGACGCCCCGGCGGTGGCGTTGCAGCAGGGAGACGCCTAGGCGCCGCTCCAGCCGCTGGATCGCCCGGGACAGCGGTGGCTGGGCCATGCCGAGGCGCTCGGCGGCACGGCCGAAGTGCAGTTCCTCCGCGACGGCCGTGAAGTACCGCAGCTCACGGGTCTCCAACGGGTCCATGACCACAGCGTACTTCGGTGATACCCACCGGGTATGGCAGGCCACCGGATCGGTATTGGATGCGCCGCTTGTCCGCGAGCGAGCATCGACGGCATGAGCGAAACCACGAACACAGCCTCCGCATCACTGCCCGGCGGCACCTGGTCCCTGGGCGAGCTGACCGTCACCCGCTTCGGCTACGGCGCCATGCAGCTCGCCGGCCCCGGGGTCATGGGCCCGCCTGCCGACCGCGACGGCGCGCTCGCCGTCCTGCGCGAGGCCACCGACCTCGGGATCAGCCATATCGACACCGCCGGCGCGTACGGACCACGAGTCACCAACCACCTGATCCGAGAGGCGCTGCACCCCTATCCCGAATCGCTGCACATCGTGACCAAGGTCGGCGCGGTCCGCGATCAGCAGGGTGGCTGGCCCCCTGCCCGCCAGCCCGAGGACCTGCGCCGCGCCGTCCGCGAGAACCTGGAGGACCTCGGCCTCGATGCGCTCGACGTGGTCAATCTCCGGCTCGGCGACGCCCAGGGGCCCCTGCCGGGCTCGCTCGCCGAACCCTTCGAGACCCTCGTCGAACTCCAGCAGCAGGGCCTCGTCCGGCACCTCGGAGTGAGCAACGCGACGGCGGAACAGGTCACCGAGGCGCAGTCGATCGGACCGATCGTGTGCGTGCAGAACATGTACAACCTCGCCCACCGTCAGGACGACGCGCTGATCGACGAGTTGGCCTACAAGGGCATCGCCTACGTACCCTTCTTCCCGCTGGGCGGCTTCACCCCACTACAGTCCACGGCGCTCTTCGCCGTGGCCGACCGGCTGGATGCGACGCCGATGTCGGTCGCCCTGGCCTGGCTGCTGCGGCGGTCGCCGAACATCCTCCTCATCCCCGGTACCTCGTCGGTGGGGCACCTGCGCGAGAACGTCACCGGCGCGGGACTCTCGCTCTCCGACGAGGACCTTGCCGAGTTGGACCGGATCGGCCACTAGCAGGACGCGATCCGGCCCCGCGGGGCTCGCCTACGCGGCAGCGGACAGCCCCGGTGCGTCCGCTCGCCGACCCCTGCCCGCCCCGACGCGTTCCGTCCGTGCCCCCGCCCTCTCACGGGCGGGACGAGGACGGGACGCGTCGGCGGGTGGCGGGCGGCTATCTGCGGATCATGCTCACCAGGGTCTTGAAGGCCGGCTTGGTGGGAATGAACGGCGTGAAGTGGCCGATGCCCGTCATGAGTTGCAGCCGCGCACCCCAGTTGTTGACGTACCGGCGGGACAGCTCGATCGGCACGTCCAGGTCGGCGGTGCCGTGCACCACCTCGACGGCCACCCGCGGCAGCAGCCGCATCGGGTCGGCCTCCGGCATGTGGGCGGCGACGCCCTCCTGGCCGCCGAGGAACTCGGCCACCGCACCGTCGCTGAGCCCCATGTCGTAGGCGCGGGCCAGGTCCGCGATCGGCGCGACGGCGATCACCCGGTCCGCGGCCCGTTCCCGGGTGGCCGCCGCCCACAGGGCGAGCTGGCCGCCCGCCGAGTGGCCCAGCAGCACCCTCGGCGGACCACCCAGATGGGTGAGCGCGGCGTCCACGTCCTCGGCCGTCTGCGGCCATCCGCCGCCACCGCCGATCCGCCGGTACTCGACCAGCTCGACGGAGAACCCCTCCTCACCCAGCGCCGCGGCGAACGGCGACAGGTAGCCGCGGTCGTAGCTCTGCCGCCAGAACCCGCCGTGCAGCACCGTCACCCGCGGCCCGGTGCCCTTGCCGTACAGGTCGATCACCTGCGCCGGGTCGTCCCCGTACGCCTCCGTGCGCACCGGTTCCACCGGCGCCAACTCGGTCAGCAGCGTCCACTCGGCCTCACTCACCCGACGACCTCCCCCAGCACCCGTGCCGCGTACTCGACATCGGTGAACGAGGTGTACAGCGGAGTGAAGCCGAAGCGCAAGACGCCCGGCCGCCGGTGGTCACCGACCACACCCCGCGCGATCAGTTCGGCCATCACCGGTTCGGCGTCGTCGCAGTGCAGCGAGATCTGGCTGCCGCGCCGGTCGTGCTCGCGCGGCGTTACGCAGCCCAGCCGTCCCTCGGGCACGTGGACGTCCACACACCGCAGGAAGAAGTCGGTCAGGGCGAGGGACTTGGCACGCACGTCGGCGATGTCCACGTCCCGCCAGACGTCGAGCGCCGCCTCAAGGGCCGCCATCGACAGGATGTCGGGCGTGCCGACGCGCCCGTTGCGCACGTCGCCCGCCGGCTCGTACGCGGACGCCATTCCGAACGGATCGCGGTGCGAGTGCCAGCCCGGCAGCGGGGAGTCGAAACGGGACTGGTGCTCGCGGCGCAGGTACAGGAACGCCGGCGCCCCCGGGCCGCCGTTGAGGTACTTGTACGAGCAGCCCACGGCGAAGTCCACGCCGTGCTCGTCCACGCCGACCGGCAGCGCGCCGGCGCTGTGGCACAGGTCCGCCACGACGTACGCGCCGGCGGCGTGCGCCGCCGAGGTGAGCGCGGGCAGGTCGTGCAGTTCACCGGTGCGGTAGTCGACCTGGTTGAGCAGCACCGCAGCCGTACGCGGCCCGACCGCGGCGGCCAACTCGCCCGGATGCACGGGCCGGACGGTGCGGCCGGTGAGCCGGGCGGCGGACTCGGCGATGTAGCCGTCGGTGGGGAACGTCGCCGCGTCCACCAGGATCTCGTCCCGGTCGGCGCCCGCGGTGGACGCCCCGGAAGCTGCCGGGTGCGGGCCGTGGCTGTCGGCCAGCCGCACCGCGCCGACCAGCGCCTTGAAGACGTTGACGGACGTCGAGTCGCCGACGACCACCTGGCCGGGGGCGGCACCGATGACGGGGGCGATGAGGTCACCGACCCGTTCGGGCGCCTCCCACCAGCCGGACTCCGTCCAGGAGCGAATGCGCATCCGTCCCCACTCGCGGGTGACGACGTCCGCGAGCCGGTCGGGCACGTTGCGCGGCAGGGCGCCGAGCGAGTTGCCGTCGAGGTAGACGACCCCCGGAGAGCCGTCCTCTGCGGGGCCGTCCTCTGCGGAGCCGTCCTCCAGGGAGTCGTCCAGTACGAACCGGTCCCGGACCCCCGCGAGCTTGTCGCCGTCGTCGAGGCGGGCTGCTTCCCGCCTGAGGTCAGACATGGCTGCGAGCCGTCCACAACTCGGGGAAGACGCTCTTGCCGGCGCGCTTCTCCAGCCAGGCCACCCCGGCCGAACCGCCCGTCCCGGTCTTCGCGCCCATCGCCCGGCGCGTGGCCACCAGGTGGTCGTTGCGCCAGCGCCACACCAGCTCGGCCACCTCGGTCAGCGCCTCGCCGAGCCGCACCAGCTCGCTGTCCTGGTCTCCGTCGGCGTAGACGCGCGTCCAGGCGGCCTCGACCTCCGGGTCCGGCTCGTAGCGCTTGGTCAGGTCGCGGTTGACGACGTGCTCGGGCACACCCGCGCCCCGCCGGTGCAGGAAGGCGAGCACCTCGTCGTAGAGGCTCGGCTCGTGCAGGGCCTTCTCCAACTCGTCGTGCACCCGCGGCGCACCGCGGTGCGGGACGAGCATGGAGGCCGACTTGTCGCCGAGCATGAACTCCATCCGCCGGTACATGGCCGACTGGAAACCGGAGCCCTCGCCCAGCGCGGACCGGTAGGAGTTGAACTGGGCGGGCGTCAGGTGGGCCAGCGGCTCCCAGGACGCGTTGAGCGAGCTGAGCTCCCAGGTGGAGCGCTTGAGTGCGGCGAACGCGGTCGGCAGGTCGTCCTGTCTCAGCGCGTTCGCGGCGGTCTGCCACTCGTGCACGATGACCGTGAACCACAGCTCCATGACCTGCGTGGTCACCAGGAACACCATCTCGCCGGGGTCGTCCGACAGCGGGTGCTGGAGGTGGGTGAGGACGTCCGCCTGCACGTAGTCCTCATACGGCGTGGTACCTGCGAAATCCAGGTTCGGGGTCTCCGACATCTCAGGTCTCCTTGAACGCTCGCCCGGGGTTGCCGGGCCCTCGGGCCCGCCCCTCGCCGCGCCGCGCGCGCCGGGCGCACACGGGCGGGGAGACGAACAGGCCCCGGCGAGATCATCTCTGCCGGGGCCTGCGACGGCAAGGGCCGAAGGGCACAGTCAGGCCCGTTCAGGCCTGTTGGTGTTCTGCGGTCAGCCGTATCCCAGCGGTCACCGTCAGCCGTCAGCCGTCAGCCGTCAGCCGTCAGCCGTCAGCTGAGGATGTCCGCCGCGGTGGGCGAGCTCTCCTTCAGGAACGTCGAGCAGCGCTCGTACTCGTCCTGCTCGCCGATGGCCTGCGCGGCGCGGGCCAGGGCGTGCAGGGCGCGCAGGAAGCCGCGGTTGGGCTCGTGCTCGAACGGCACCGGGCCGTGGCCCTTCCAGCCGCTGCGGCGCAGCGCGTCCAGACCGCGGTGGTAGCCGGTGCGGGCGTAGGCGTAGGACGCGACGACCTGGCCGGCCTCGAAGGCGTCGTCGGCGAGCTGGGCCCAGGCCAGGGAGGACGTGGGGTACTTCGCGGCGACCTCGGCGGGTGCCTTGCCCGAAGCCATCAGCTCGCGCGGCTCCGGATCGTCGGGCAGGTGGGTGGGGGGCGGTCCCCCGAGCAGGTTTTCGTGAGTGGCCATGCCCCCAGTGTGCCTTGTGCGGCGCACGGAGAACCGCCCGCCCCGACGACCCGGGCGGGCGGTTTCCTGGTTGTACCGTGCAGCTTTCGGCGAGGTGCTACTTGAGCTTGGTGCCGGTGGAGCGCAGGTCGCCGCAGGCCTTGAGCACGCGGGCCGCCATCGACGCCTCGGCCAGCTTGCCCCAGCTGCGCGGGTCGTAGACCTTCTTGTCGCCGACCTCGCCGTCGACCTTCAGCACGCCGTCGTAGTTGCGGAACGCGTGGTCCACGATCGGGCGGGTGAAGGCGTACTGGGTGTCGGTGTCGAGGTTCATCTTCACCACACCGTTCTCCAACGCGGTGGCGATCTCCTGCTCGGTGGAACCGGAACCGCCGTGGAAGACGAAGTCGAAGGGGTCCTGCTTGCCGTACTTGGCGGCGACGCCCTCCTGCAGGTCCTTCAGCAGCTCCGGACGCAGCACCACGTTGCCGGGCTTGTACACGCCGTGCACGTTGCCGAAGGACGCGGCCAGCAGGTAGCGGCCCTTCTCCCCCAGCCCCAGGGCCTCGGCGGTGCGCAGCGCGTCGTCCACGGTGGTGTACAGCTCGTCGTTGATCTCGTGGGTGACGCCGTCCTCCTCACCACCGGTCGGGGTGATCTCCACCTCAAGGATGATCTTGGCGGCGGCAGCGGCGGCGAGCAGTTCCTGGCCGATGGACAGGTTGTCGGCCAGGGTCTCCGCCGAGCCGTCCCACATGTGGGACTGGAACAGCGGGTTCTGACCGGCGGCGACGCGCTCCTTGGAGACCTCGATCAGCGGACGGACGTAGCCGTCCAGCTTGTCCTTGGGGCAGTGGTCGGTGTGCAGCGCGATGTTCACCGGGTACTTCTTGGCGACGATGTGCGCGAACTCGGCCAGCGCGACCGCACCGGTGACCATGTCCTTGCTGTACTGGCCGCCCAGGAACTCCGCACCACCGGTGGAGATCTGGACGATGCCGTCGCTCTCGGCCTCGGCGAAGCCGCGCAGCGCCGCGTGCAGGGTCTGCGTCGAGGTGACGTTGATGGCCGGGTAGGCGAACTTGCCTGCCTTCGCCCGGTCGAGCATCTCGTTGTAGACCTCGGGGGTTGCGATGGGCATCTGTCCGCTCCTTGTGAGACGTGCGGGTGTCCGCTGGGATTGACCGTGAAAGTTTCCAGCCCTGACCTTTGGGCGACGTCATCGTCGGCCCCATCCTCCCAGAACCCGCCGGATGCTCCAGACGGGCAGGCCGTTTGTGGACGGCTCGCCTCTCCGGACAACCGTCGTGCCCCGGTTTCACGTGAAACCGTCCGCCACTCGGGGGATCAGGGGCGGGCACGGGGATCAGCTGGCTCAGGGATCAGGCGAGGCCGAGGTCGCTCAGGTCGTAGGCGTACCGGTAGGTGAGGCCCGCGTCCTCCATGGCCGGAGCGGCACTGCGCTCCACGATCGTCGCCACCGCGACGACCTCGGCGCCCGCCTCGCGGGCGGCCTCGACGGCGGTCAGCGGGGAGCCGCCGGTGGTGGAGGTGTCCTCGACGATCAGCACCCGGCGGCCGGCGATGTCCGGGCCCTCGATCCGGCGCTGGAGGCCGTGGGCCTTGCCCGCCTTGCGCACCACGAACGCGTCGAGCCTCCGGCCGCGCGCCGCGGCGGCGTGCAGCATCGAACCGGCGACGGGATCGGCGCCCAGGGTGAGCCCGCCGACCGCGTCGTACTCCAGGTCGGCGGTGAGGTCCAGCATGACCTGACCGGTCAGCGGCGCGGCCTCACCGTCCAGGGTGATGCGGCGCAGGTCCACGTAGAAGTCGGCCTCGGCACCCGAGGAGAGAGTCACCTTGCCGTGCACCACGGCCTTGTCCTTGATCTGCTGCAGCAGATCAGCACGCACGTCGCTCATGGCGCAGAGCCTATGCGCTGCCCCCCGCCCGGGCAGCGCCGGGCGGGCCGGGGACAGGGCGGGAACAGGGCGGGGCAGCACCGGGCCCGGCGGGGGCGAGACCGGGCGAGGCGTGGACGTGCCGGGTGCGGGCGTGCTGACGGGCGCTGCCTGGACGGCACGGCTCAGGAAGGGTCGCCGAGCCCGCGCCAGGTCCAGGTGGTCGACGCCTCCAGTGGTTCGATCGGGGTGACCAGGCGCGGGTGCGTGTTCAGGCCGTTGGGCGGTCCGGTCTGCGGCTCCACGCAGACCGCCTCGGCCTGCTGGTCGTAGACCACCGCCCACTCGCTCCGGCTGGTGACCCGCAACTCCAGCTCGCCCGGCCAGGTGAGCGTGACGTCCACGCCGTCCGGCATGCCGAAGCAGTCGTCCCAGGGGCCGGGCTGGGGTGAGAGTCGCCGTCCGGTGGGGATGTGGTCCTCGCCGCGCTCCTCCTGCCACTCGGCGGTGAAGTCCAGCGCCACGTCCGAGCCGCCGCGTCCCAGGTTCCGCAGGAACCAGGGGTGCCAGCCGACCTGCGCGGGAAAGGACTCGGCTGACGTCTCGACACCCGTCGTGAGCGTCAGACCGCTGCCGTCCTCGGCGAGTTCGACCACCTGCGTGACCAGGCCGTCCCACGGCCAGGGGTCACCCAGCGGAAAGGTGAACACCGCGGAGCGGGCGTCCGAGCGGACCGCCCGCCACTCCCCCCGCCACCCCGTGCCGTGCATGGCGTGCGGGCCTGCGTCCAACGGGAGTTGGTGGGTGTCACCCCCACTCAGGAAACGTCCCCGGTCGATCCGGCCGCACCACGGCACCATCACGAACGAGCCGTAGGCGTCGCCCTGCCGGAGCAGTTCGGCACCGTGGACGCGGAGGGATGAGACGCGGCAGCCGTTTCCCGGTTCGACGGTCAACTCGGCGGGCCCTGCGGCAAGCCGCACAGCGGCAGTCTGAGTCGTCACGTCGACGACCCTAACGGCCCCTGCGACGGAGCACGCGCCCCACCACCACCGCCGTGGCCAACGCGAGCGCGGCGGCGGGCGCCGCCCAGCGCAGTGTGTCGGCGGTCGAGGAGTCGTCGGGCGCCGGCACCGGTGCGTACCGGCCGCGCGGCGGGGCGTGGTCCACCTCCTCCGCGCTGCGCCCGATCATGGTGCGCCGTGCGTGCGCCGCCTCGGCGGCGGGCACCCCCTCGACGTCGGCCGGGTCCTGGGCCCCGAACGGCCCGGCGTCCTCACCGGGCAGCTCGCCGGGCACATCCCCTGGCAGGTCACCGGGCAGGTCACCGGGCATCTCGCCGGTGGCGAACAGTTCGTCGGCGTCGGCGTCGGCGTTGTCCTCCGCGTGGTCATCGCCCACCCCACCGTTGCGGTCGGCTGCTTCAGCGTCGGCCGGCTCCCCGGTACGGCCGGGTCCCGCAGGTTGCTCCGGACGGGGGGCGTGCGGGTCCGGCGGGGCTGCGGGCATGTCCGCGTCGAAGACCGGTTCGGGGCTCTGCGGCACGGACGGGTCGGGCTGCGGTGTGCCGCTGGACGTGGTCTCCGAGCTGTCCGGGGACTCCGGGGCGGGGATGCCGGGAATGACCCGCGCGTTGTCGTCCGCGGGCGAGTCGGCGGCAAGGCTCTCGGCCAGGGCCACCGCGAACCGGTCGAGCAGGCGGCGCCCCGCGGTGGCCTGCTGCGTTTCCTCGTACTCGGTGATGCGGCCCTTGCCGGCCAGCGTGCCCTCGCAGACCAGCACCGTCCCCGCGCCCTCGCCGGGGTTCTCCGCGGGCCGCGGCAGCATGCTCATGGACAGCAGGGCGGAACCGGAGCCCCGGGCCTCCTGGCCCTCGCCCTCGATGGCAAAACCATTCTCCCGGGCGCTGATGCGCAGCACCCCGCGGTAGGTGATGGACGAGCCGGCGATGCGCAGCCTCAGCCGCCCTTCGACCGCACCGCCGTCCCCGGCGGAGTCGGCAGCCGCCGCGGGCCCGGAGGCCGGCTCGGCCTCGTCCGGCGTGTCGAGCTGAAGGCCCGGCACGCACCGCGCCACGCGCTCCGGCTCGGAGAGCGCCGCGCGCACCTCGCCGACCGGAAACGGAACGTACACCTCGTGCTCCATGCTTCCGAGCCTACCCACGGGGTGGCCGAGATGTACCCGCCCGATGCGCGACGCGCGCCGCGGTCCCACCCGACGGGCCGCAGGCGGCACACCGGCCGGGGGGACGGCGGCGTGTGCGGAAGGCGGATCAGGCAGCAGAGGCGAGAGCGGCGAGGCACCGGGCCGTGCCGCCAGGGTCGGTCGTCTGGTGGAGGTGCGTGCCGGGAAGGTGTGCCGTGCGCCAGCCGCGTTCGCGTGCGGCAGCGGCCAGGACTTCGTAGGGAGGGCTGAACAGCAGATAGGCGCAGGGGTGGTCGTCCCAGCCTTCGGGGACCGGGATGCGCTGCTCGTAGAACGACAACGGCAGGGTGGGCTGCTCCTCGATGACCGTCTGCCGCATCTGCGGATCGGGGAGCATGGGAGCGATGTCCGACTCCTCCCACCAGTCGGTCCAGCGTGGCAGCCGCCCGTTCACGGCCATGGGGCGGAGGAACTCCAGCATCTCGGGTGAGGCGACCGCGGTCGAGCCGTGCCGGGCCGGGAGCGCGGCGTCAACGAAGATCGAACTCGTCACCGAGTGGTCGAGGCCTGAGCGGATCGCGGGAAGGTACAAGCCTGCGTTGCTGTGTGCCACCAGGGAGACGGGGCTGCCGGTCGGGACCTGCTGGAGGTCGTCTCGGACGGCGTCGACGACGCGCGGCCAGAACGGCGGGGCGCCGGCGCCTGCGTGCAGCAGCGACGGGACCCGCACCTGGTGTCCCGCCGCCGCCAGGTGTTCGGCCACGGGGCGCCAGGTCGAGGGCCCCACGGACGGACTGTGCACGAGAACGAAGGCAGGCTGCATGGGTTGATGCTGGCGCCCGGGTCGTCGCAGGCGCGACCGGATCGGCTGAGAGCGGATCGACCGGCGCGGCAACGCACCTGCGGCCTGACGCAGGCCGGAGGCCACCGCGGCACGGACTACTCGCAGCGCGGGTGCTACTTACAGCGCGGGTGCTACTCGTAGCGCGGGTGGAGGAGCGTGGAGGGTTCGGCGGGGTCGGGGCGGTGGGCCTGGGCGGTGCGCGCGGCGCGCTCCAGCGCGGGCCGGTCCACGTCGCCCGGCCCCGGACGGAGTTCGGGCGCGGTGTGCCGGGCGGCCAGCAGCATGCCCCAGTCCGCGGCGTCGGCCGCCCGGCCGGGCGGCGAGCCCTGCCGGGCGCGGTCCGGACCGGCGGGGCCGCCGGACAGCCTGCCGTCGACGGCGTAGGGCAGAGGCCGGAAACCGGCGGCGCGCAGGGTGGCCTCGACGGTCCAGAACGCGCCGCCGTCGCCGCCCGTCACCGAGGGGGCGTGCACGGCGAGGCGTCCGCCGTCGGCGAGGGCGCGCGCGACGAGACCGTAGAACTCCTGCGAGTAGAACTTGGTGCTCTCGGCGATACGGGGGTCCGCCAGGGTGGAGATCACCACGTCGTAGGGCGGGTCGCCGCTGCCGGACCGGTCCCGCAGCCAGCGGAAGGCGTCGGCGGCGGCCACTTCCACCCGGGGATCGTCCAGTGAGTGGGCGTTGAGGGCGCTGAGCTGCGGATCGCTGCGGGCCAGGTCGAGCACACCGGGGTCGAGGTCGACGACCGTCACCGTCCGGACGCCGGGGTGCCGCAGCACCTCGCGGACGGCGAGGCCGTCGCCGCCGCCGAGGACGAGCACGCGTGCGTGCTGTCCGGCGGCCATCGCGGGGTGCACCAGGGCCTGGTGGAAGCGGGCCTCGTCCGTGCTGGACGCCCGCAGGCGTCCGTCGAGGAAGAGCCGCAGCGCGGGGCCGTCAGGGCCGGAACCGGGGACGGAGCCGGAGCGGAGGTCCGGGTGAGGGCCGGGCTCGGGCCCGGGGGCGGGGGCGCCCTCGGTGAGCACGATCTCCTGCACGTCGGTGTGCACAGCCACCCGCACGTCGGCGCCGTAGACCGCGCGGCGGGCGGCCTCCTCGAAGCTGCCGGCGAACGCGGCGGCCGTGGCGAGCAGCGCCACCACGGAGATGTTGACGGCCAGCAGTGCGGCGCGGGTGGCCGGGGTGAGGTCGCTGCGGAACAGCCACAGCACCACCACGCCGCCCGCTACGACGTTGACCACGCCGACCAGCAGGGCGCCGGTGAGCTGACCGAAGAACGGCAGCAGCAGGAACGGGAACGCCAGCCCGCCCACGAGCGCACCGACGTAGTCGGCGGCGAACAGGTCGGCGACGGCGACGCCGGGGTCCTGGGCGCGGATGCGCTGGATCAGGGTCATCAGCAGCGGCATCTCCGCGCCGATCAGTACGCCGATGGCGAGGGAGAAGCCGACCAGGGCGGCCTGGGACTCGCCGAACCAGGCGAAGCAGGCGTACAGGGCCATCGCCGAGCCGCCGCCGACCAGTGCGAGCAGCGCCTCGATGAAGCCGAAGGCCGCCGCGGCACGGCAGCGCAGCCGCTTGGCGAGCAGCGAGCCGACGCCCATCGCGAAGACCATGACCGACAGCACGATGGACGCCTGGGTGACGGAGTCCCCGATCAGGTAGGTGGCCAGGGCCACCAGTTCGAGTTCGTACACCAGCCCGCAGGCGGCGCAGACGAACACGCAGACGAGGACCACGGAGCGGCCGAGGCCCGGGCGCACCGGCAGTTCCACGGACGGCCCGCCCGTCCGTGCGACCGGGCCCGGCACGGACTGGTCGATCATGTTGTGAACGCTACGTGACGCTAAACCTCCGTCATGTCACCCACAGGAGTGGTCTGTTGGTTCACTCGGCGCCATGAGCCGGACCCCGGTCCGATGGTCGTACCGACGCCCGCCCCGACGTACCACCGCACGTGGGGGACGTACCACCGGACAGTGGGGCCCGGTGGCTGTCAGACGGTCAGGTGCTCCCGGGTGCGTACGCCCACCCGGGTGCGGGTGGCGACCAGTCGGCCCTCCTGCGGGTAGGAGTGCCACGTGCGCCAGCACACCTGCTGCTCGACGCGCTGGACCAGCAGGGCGGTGAAGGCGTGCGGACTTCCGGGGAAGGTGCCGGCCAGCCCGTTGGGGTGGTCGGCGACCAGGGCGAGGAGTTCCTGCGCGCGGCCGGCGAACGAGCCGGTGGAGAGCTTCTCGACGCGGGCGGCGAACTCGTACTCGTAGGCGCCGAGACGCTTGGACACGCCGAGTGGCAGCGGGCTGCTGCTGCCCGGCATGCAGGCGACCGTCTCCGAGCAGCTGCCCTGATCGTCCTCCAGCAGTACCTGGTGGGAGGCGCCCAGCAACCGCAACTGCACGCGGGCGTCGGAGAGATCGAGGTCGAGTGTGGCCAGGGACGGCAGTGGTTCCCTGCCCAGGGCCCAGGCGAGGTCGCCGGCCCGGGTGTCGGAGTAGGCGGTCTGGAGAATGGTGAGCATGGATCGGCTCCGCAAGCACGTGTGGAGGGTGGGCCGGCCACCCCTCGGATAAGCCTCGGGATTCGCATTCACCGGCTCGTGCCCACGTGGGTCCGGGATACGACGTCACCGAATCATGGTTATCGCCAAGTCCACAGTGCTTTTACCCATCTTCGCCACGTTTCCATACCAGAGGGGGCGGTGCTGGTCAGGTGTTCAACTACCGCCCCCCGCAACCCCGCGCGTTCAGCAGCCGCCACCACCGTCACTGCCGCCGCCACCGCCACTGTCGCCCCCTCCGGAACCGCCCCCGAAGCCACCGCCCGAGGCGCAGGAGCCGGAACCTCCGAATCCGCCGTCGAAGGAACCCGCGCCTCCATGGCCGGCCACCATCCCCGTTCCGTGGCCGCTGTCGTGGCGGACACCGCCGCCCGCGCGGAACGAGCCGCCCCGGCGGGCCCCGGCTCCGCGGCCCCCACCCACAAGACGGATGACGAAGACGGCCGCGAAGAGCGCCATCAACGTCAGAACGAAAAGTACGAAGATGTACTCCATGATGGTTTCTCTTCCTGTCGCGTGCTCTTCCCGCGTCCCCCGTTCAGGACGTGTGCCTGACATTCCCACGCCATGACCACGCCAAAGCGCAGTTGAGGAAGACCAGAGCTTCGCGCAGGATGGCCGGCATGGGACGACCGCTGCTCAACCGCCGCCTCGCAGAATTCGGCACCACCGTGTTCGCCGAGATGTCGGCGCTCGCCCAGCGCACCGGGGCCGTCAACCTCGGTCAGGGCTTCCCCGACACCGACGGGCCCGAAGCCGTCCGTGAGGCCGCCGTCCGCGCGCTGCGCGACGGCCGCGGCAACCAGTACCCGCCCGGCCCGGGTGTTCCCGAGCTGCGCACGGCCGTCACCGAGCACCAGCGGCGTTTTTACGGCCTGGGCTTCGACTCCGACACCGAGGTCCTGGTCACCGCGGGCGCGACGGAGGCCATCGCCGCCTCGATGCTGGCGCTGCTGGAGCCGGGCGACGAGGTCATCGCCTTCGAGCCCTACTACGACTCGTACGCGGCGAGCATCGCCATGGCCGGGGGCAGGCGGGTGCCGCTGACCCTGCGCGCCCCGGACTTCCGCCCGGACCTGGACGAGCTGCGCGCCAAGATCACCCCGCGGACCCGCCTGCTGCTGCTCAACTCCCCGCACAACCCGACCGGCACCGTCCTCACCCGCGACGAGCTGGCCGCCATCGCCGAACTGGCCGTGGAGCGGGACCTGCTCGTCGTCACCGACGAGGTCTACGAGCACCTGGTCTTCGACGGCGAGCACATCCCGCTGGTCTCCCTGCCCGGCATGCGCGACCGCACGGTGTCGATCTCATCCGCGGGGAAGACGTTCTCCTTCACCGGCTGGAAGGTCGGCTGGGTCACGGGGTCCGCTGCACTCGTGACCGCCGTCCGTTCCGCCAAGCAGTACCTGACGTACGTCTCGGCGGGACCGTTCCAGTACGCGATCGCGGAAGCGCTCGCGCTGCCGGACGGCTACTTCACCGACTTTCGCGAGGACCTGCGCGCCAAGCGAGACATCCTCGCCGACGGGCTCGCGGAGGCCGGCTTGGGGGTCTTCCGCCCGCAGGGCACGTACTTCGTCACCACCGACATCGCCGCCCTCGGCGAGACGGACGGTCTGGCCTTCTGCCGGGGCCTGCCGGAGCGGTGCGGCGTGGTCGCCGTGCCCACCCAGGTCTTCTACGACGACCCCGAGGCCGGCCGCACACTGGTCCGCTTCGCGTTCTGCAAGCGCGAGGACGTTCTGCGCGAGGCCGCCGCACGCCTCCGACGACGGTGAGCGCCTTCCGATGGCATCTGCCATGCCCGCCGACCACAGCTCACGGTGAGCAGCCCGTGGTCCTGACCGAGCGTGTCTCCCGCCGCCCCTGCCCGGTCCGGCAGACGGAGTGCGCCAGGGCGCCTGCCCCCGTGGCAGGGCATCGACGTGGGCTGACGCGGTCGGCACACCGGGGTTCCCACGTGCCTTCGCACCACGACCTTGCCCGGCATGAGCCCTTCACGTGCTGACCTTGACGGGCTGCTCCCATGGCTCGTCTCCGCTCACGGCAGGGGGCGGGAGCAGGTGGAGGTCTCGACGTAGGCAAGGCCGTCGTAGTCCTGGGCGGGCACTGTCGGGGCGTGGTGCAGCCGGTAGGTGAAACGCGGCACGTTGGCGCCCAGGCTGCGATGCCTGTGCTGCCTGCCCAGCCAGTCCCGTACCTCGGCGGGGGCGGTCCGGGCGGCGCGCAGATCAACGAGGTGGTCGCCCGGGACGGCCTGAGCGAGCTCGGCCTCCAGTGAGCCCACTCCCGGTCTGCTGATCCGGTGCGGGACGGCGGGCCGGCGCATGTTGCGACCCCGGCGGGCGCGGAACGCACCCGCGCCGAAGAGCATGCCGAGGGAGTAGTAGGCGTCGCCATAACGCTGGTGCAGGTGGTGGCCGAGGGCGGGCACGCCGGGCATGTAGTGACCCCGGGACACATGGCCGTTGTGTGCCCAGACCACGACCTTCTCCTCGCCGCTGCCGTTGGGACCGGCCGGCCCGGTGCCGTCGACGACGGCACTCACGGCTTCGGCCATGTACCGGTCGCGGGCGGTGAACAAGCGCGTGTCGAAGGAAAGGGTCACCAGGTCCGCGGACCTGACGAGCACGTGGGTGTGGCTGATCGCTGCCTCGGTCGCCTCCGCGCCCACCTGCGCGGTGAACTCCGCCCGCCGGTCGGTCAGCAGGTCCAGCAGGCGCTCGGCCGAGGCGCGGAGCCCTTGCTGGGGGTCGGGCCGGCTCCCCGGCCGGGCGGTGTCGAGCGGTGCGAGCGCGGACTGTGCGGCCACCGCCTCTGCCGGCGCAACCTGGTGGAGGAAGTCGGTGACGTACGCGACGGACGCCCGGGAACGCTGTGGGTCGATCCCCACAAAGCGCACCCGCCGCCCGGGCGCGGCGCGCTGGTTGTGCGCCCGCATCCAGGTCACAAGCGCACGCATCTCCTCGGTGTGCCAGGTCCAGAAGCCCAGGCGTCCCATCAACTCCCCGGGGTCGCCGCCACCACCCTGGACGTAGCCGTCCACTGCCCGGGCGGCGGATTCGCTCGCCTCCAGCGCCAGTGTGGTGAAGCCGGCTTCCACGACGAGGAACTCGAAGATGCGGTGCTTGAGCTGGAAGAACTCCCGGCTGCCGTGTGTCGCTTCACCGAGGCCGACGATGCGTACCCCGGACAGGGCGGCACCGAAGGGCGCCAAGTCCTCACACCGCCCGCCCGCGGTCAGGCGCTCCAGCCGCCAGGCTTGCTCCGCCAGCCAGTCCGTCAAGCCCTGCGGTGCGGGCGATTGCCCATGGGGAGTTGCCATCTTCCCGTCACTCCGTCCGGTCGGCAGTCCTGCATCCCGACCTCGTCAGGATGCGGCGCAGATCTTCCGCTGCCGCACCGTAGCCGTATGTCGCGGCCACACCAGAGAGATTCAGGACGACTTCATCGACCCCGGCCACCTCGTACTCACGGAGTCCGGCGTGAATCTCCTCGGCTGAACCGTAGAGAAACGTGCCCGAATCGACCAGGGCACGCGCGCCCAGATATGGCTGGGAAGGATGCAGCCGCAGACCGGCCTGCCGCAGCATGTCGGTGTAGTGCGCGGTGCTGAGGTGCGCCCTCGCTGCGGCGAGCGCGAGCTGGTAGGGGTCCCGACCGGGCCCCGCCAGAGCCGCGTGCACCACGGTCACCATCCGGGGCACCGGTCGGCCGCGCTCAGCCGCACCCTTGGCCATGGCAGGCAGCAAGACGTCCGCTACGTAGCCCGGGGGTGTCATCCAGCTGATCGCCGCGTCAGCAGCCATTCCCGCGGCCCGTGCCAGTACCGGCCGCAGCACGCCGAGCCCGAGCTCCACACCGGGGTGTTCGAGACCCGGAAGCAGTGGTGCGGCACCTCGCTGCCCGCCTGAGGGGAAGGCTTCAGACTGACCGAGGAAGTGCCGCGTGGCGTCCAGGTAGTCGATGCACGCGGTGCGCGGGCTCGTGTAGGGCTCGCCTCGCAGTTCGGCGGTGAAGTCCGGCGCTCCGGGCCCGACGCCCAACACGGTGCGTCGGCCGGTGAGGCGCGACAGCGATCGCGCCTGCACGGCGGCTTCGAAGGCGTGTCGCATCGGCATCAGGACAACGCTCGTACCGACCGGGATGTCGAAGCCGCGGCCGGCCAGGTAGGCGAACATCTGGTGCGTTTCCAGACTCAGCGACTGTCCCTGCCACAGCCGCGCGGCGTGCCCTTCCTGCACCAACTCGGCGAACGGGAGAAAGCTCAGCGGGTCCTTTGCCATAGTGGGGAAGATGAGGGAACAGCGCATGTTGTCACCCCTGCTCTGTCCGAGGCCCAGCCTCGGATGTCGCGGGCTCGGTCTCGGGACGGCCGTCGGCCCCGGGTTGATCGCTGGAGGTGTATCCGGCGGCCTGGAGATTGAAAAGATAGGCGTAGGTACCGCCGAGCTTCATAAGCGTCTCGTGTGAGCCCTCCTCGATCAGCTTGCCGTCCTCGATGACGATGATCTTGTCCGCGACACGTACGGTCGAGAAGCGGTGCGCGATGAGGAGAGAGGTTGCGCCCTGCGCAACGGTGCGTAGCCGACCGAAGATCTCGGCCTCGGCAGCCGCGTCGATGGCGGCGGTCGGTTCGTCGAGCACCACGATCGGGGCCTTGCGCATGAACGCACGGCTGAGCGCGATCTTCTGCCACTGGCCGCCGGAGAGCTGGTGCCCATCCTCGAAGTGGCGGCCGAGCATGGTGTCGTAGCGCTGGGGGAGGGCGTCGACGGCGGGAGCGATACCGCCCGCCTGCGCGGCGCTGCGAATACGGGTGTTGTCCGCCAGGTAGTCGACGCGGCCGAACCCGATGTTCTCCCGGACCGGCATCTCGTACCGGATGAAGTCCTGGAAGATCACGCCCATGTTCCGCTGGAGCTGCTCGACGTCGTACTCCTCAATGGGGACGCCGTCGATCAGGATCTGTCCACTGGTCGGCTCGTAGAGGCGGGTGAGCAGCTTGACGATGCTCGTCTTTCCGGCACCGTTCCGGCCGACGAGCGCCATGCATTCACCCGCCGCCAGCCGGAAGCTCACGTCGTCCAGGACGAGCCTGCCCGTACCCGGATAGGCGAAGCTGACGTGGCGGAACTCGATGCCCTTGGTCAGCCTCGCCGGGAAGTCCCGGCTACCACCGGTGATGGCGCGCTCCGGCATGTCGAGAAAGTCGAACAGATTTCCGAGGAAGAGAGTGTCTTTGTAGAGCGAGGAGAAGCCGAGCAGCATGCTGATGGCGGTCACCTGAATCGTGCCGATCGCCTGCAGGTAGCCGGCGAGTTGGCCAATCTGCCCGGAAGTGATCGCACTGTGGATGGCCCAGATGATCGCCCCGGAGGATGCGCCGACGCTGAGGGTGCCGAGCAGCCCGGAGAGCATCGACTGCCGGCGGGCCAGCCCCCTGTCCACCCGGAAGAACTTCTGCACGAGTTCCTGGTAACGCCTGACGAGCGTGGGCGCCAGTTGAAAGAGACGGACTTCCTTGAAGGAGTGGTCGGTGGTGGTCAGGTACTGGTAGTAGAAGAGGCGACGGCGCTCGGGCGCCCGAGCGAACTCGATCTCGAACGCCTTGTGCGCGTAGATCATGTGGGAGATGGCCGCGGGTATGGGGGCAAGAAGGATGAACAGCGCCACCCATGGGCTCCAGACGAAGAGGACCGAGCCCACCGAGACGATGGTGATCAGGTCGCGCCCTACGTCCAGGAGTTGGGAGAACAGCTGGTAGATCCGGCCTCCGTTGCTCTCCTGGAACGCGCGCTGGAGCTTGTCGTAGGAGTCAGCGCTCTCGTACTGCTGCAGTTCCAGGCATGTCCCCTTTCGCATCACTCGCTCACCGATCTTCGTGGTGAGCTCCAGCCTGAGCAGGGAGTCCAGGTACTGGATGCAGGTGCCGAGCAGATGGTTGGCGATCGCCAGCAAGAGCAGCAACACGGCGTACCGGAGCGCTTGGTCCCCTGCCGCCTCCGACCCACCGATCGCGTCCGCGACGGCCTGCACGGCCGCCGCGGTCAACGCGATCTGGATTCCGGGAACGGCGGCTGAAAGGACCGTCACGACGGTGTACGCCGTGACCCGTGTACGGCTCAGCTGCCAGAAGAGCCGCATCACGCGGAGCCAGATCATTGCTGCCCCCGTGCCACCAGTCGGCCGCGGATGGCGCGGAGAGTCTGGCCCCAGAGTCGATGGCAGTGTTTCTCGCGCTCGAGATCCACCGGAAGAAGCCGATTGAACTGCACATGAGCCAGGCTGCCGAGCACGTCGTCCGCCGTGCCGACCAGCGTGCCACGTGCGGTCGCCGCGCGTACGGCCTCGGCGACCTCGGTGACGGCGGTGGCTTGGGGTGCCAGCAGCTCGGCGAGACGGCTGCGGTGCCGCGCTCCCTCGGGATGGGTGAACCGTTCCCAGGGGGTCAGCAGTTCGCACAGGTAGTCGCGGTTGTCCCGGAACTGTCTGCGTGTGGCTTCGTCCTCCTTGACGTGGCTCAGCCGGGTAGTGCGCTCCGCGAGGGACATGCCCCACTGGGCGTGGAGTATGTCCAGCGTGGCGACGCCGAGGAACTCCGGCTCGAGGCCGATCTTCGTGGCGATGAGCGCTGCAGCCACCTCACTGTTGGCGGCGAAGAGCCGCTCCACCGCGTCGAACGTATCCACACCGCCGTACCGAGCGACCTCGGGGGCGTAGCTGGAGACCGCGAGGTCCCTTGCCATGCCCTGCGCGACGACATCGCGGCCCCAACCGGTGAACGTGGTGAGGAGCTCCGCCGGCGCCGAGCCCCGGACGCGGATACGCAGATGCGGGAAAGGGTCGGCGTAGCGTAGGTAGAACCAGCGGTCCAGCAAACCGTGTGCACGCAGTTCGGCCACGACCGCGCGCAGCGGACCCGTGATGATCTCGTCATGGCGCTCGGGTACGGCGTAGAGCTTCAGGAACGTCCATTCGCCGCCTGGCAGGTGGCGCCGGACCGGCACCTGCGGGCTGGGGAAGACGGCGTCGCGTGCCACCCGTCCGGCGTCCTTGGCGACGACCGGGACAACCAGCTCATCGAGATAGGTCTTGCCGTCATCATCGCTTACCCATGTGTGGTCCGGTCCCGGCAACATCTCGTGCAGCACAACCTCCGGCTTGTTACGGAGTTCGGCGCGCAGCTCGTCGACACAGACGGGGTTGTCGAGGTCGAGCAACAGCCGGTTGTCCCCGTTCACAAGAAAGACGTGTCGCGGCACCTGCCAGCGGGCGAACCAGCCGTCCAAATCGTCGCGTTCCTCCTGCGTAATCTGCCACTGGGCGACGCGCAGCACGATTCGGCCCCGCGTGACCCGGGGCAGGAAGGGCGACGATTCGAGCGATCCCCAGTAAAAGCCGGTCGGCAGAACGTAGCCGTCCAGCGACACCTCGGTCAGAAACCGCGCCACGTTCGGCGCTAGCGCCGGACTCAGCATGTGGTGCTGCGCGACCACGATCTCCCGGTCGAGCCGTTTGGACCACAGGTAGAAGCGGCGGTTCGTAGCCCCGACGAGAATGTCGTCAAGCGGGATCGTCCGGTCCTCGGCCACGGATGGGACGGTGTTGATCGGGATCTCATACGGCCGGACGCTCGGACGGACAGCCACGTTCGCGGCCCTGCCGTACGACGGGAGATAGGCGAGCTCCGCGTACGCCACCTCGGGGTTCAGCCGCTCCTCCTGGTGGGCGAAGTCGTGCACCATTCGTAGCGAGGGTTCGTCGATGAGGTCGTGGAAGCGGCCGAAGGTTCGGCCGCCGTACGCAAGCCCGTCGGCACGCAGGACCGCACGCCACTCACCGGCGTCGATCGCCTCCCGGCTGGTGGCGGCGATTTGCAGATAGGCGTCCATGGCCGGCGGCCAGACCCCGGTGTCCGAGCGCGGCGCGATCCGGTCAAGCCAGGCGTCGGTGAGCTCGACCTCCTGAGCGCGCTGCCACCATGCCTCCTGGGCGAAGCGGAGAAGCGCCCGGTCCCGGCGGCTGGCGTCCGGCTGGGGCGCGGCTGGCAGCTCAATGCTGCGCGGGGGCATTGTGTAGGTGGGCGGGGCGTCAAGCCCTTGGTCGGCACTGAGAAGTTCGAGCACCGGCACGCGCGTGCCGGCACCGTAGGTCTCCTCGAACTCCTCGCGGTAGCGCGTGAGGTGGTGCGCCCTTCCGAGCGTCGTGGACAGCCGCATCAGTACGTCCACGGCGTCTGCTGCGGCTTCACCGACGGACGTATTCAGCTGGGGTGCGCGCAGGTCGAGCGCAGCGTCGGCCTGATAGGTCTGGCCGCGGTACTCGGGCAGCAGGGCGGTCTGAGTGGCCTTGAGCCGACGCAGCGAGGCGACGTCATCGGCACGCTCGGCCAGTTCGGCGACTCCTCGCAGCCGCTCCGCGGCGTCGGCAGCGTGCGGTACGTCGGCCAGAGCCTTCAACACGTCCTGCTCTGGGCGGGCCGCGGTCTGCGGCGGTCGCAGATCGCCGACCAGAAACCCGAGGTCCCATAGTTGGCGGACCAGCCCTTCAACGGTGTTCGAGTCCTCCTCGGGGAAGGCGGCGGTGAGTTCGTCGACTATCCGCTGGTAGGGGACGCAGTGGGCTGCGGCGGCCCACACCACGTCAACGGCTGGGGTCGCCCGGATGCGCACCGTCCTGCTGTCCCCCTGCCCGTACTTATCCGCCTGCGGAAGCACGACCCGGTCACCGGCCCGGTGGGCCATCAGGTTCAGCCGAACCGGGAGGTGCCGCAGCAGTTCGGGGTCCTCCTCCACCTCCTTGATCCACGACAGCAGCCAGCTCATGTCGGTACGCACCCGGAGTCGTCCGAGCGCCGGGCTGCCGAGGTGCAATGTGCTGCTGGGGCCGAAGGCGCCGACCCCCACCCCGGAGAACGCACCGAACGGAGTGGGCCTGGTGGCCATCCTGATGAGATAGCGAAGCAGCCGCGAGCGCACCTTGGCTGCTCGCTTCGGACTGAGGGCGTCCAGGCCCCGGTCCAGGGTCGTGGTCAGGTCCTCGCTCGCCACGAGCAGGGCACGTCGTACGGCCGGCCGCTGCGCGAGTCGCATCACCTTGTCGTCGGTCCGGGACGGGTCCGCCATCAGGTCGAGGAACTCGTTAAATGGAAGTGCGGGCGTGCGCAGCATGAAGAAGCCTGCGGGTGTGTAGGTGGCCATGCGTCACCTCGCGAGGAAGAGGCGGAACCAACCGGGCCGTTCGGCACTCAGCGCCGCGATCAGCGTCAGTGCCACACCGGAGGCACCCGTGAGCAGGGTGGGGTCATCCACGAGGACACCCGGCTCGTCCTGATCGGCGAAAAGCAGAGGTCGCTGCGGGTCAGCATGCTCCAGCAACTCCTCGGTGAGTCGCGGCAGGGCTGCTCGGGCGGCGCCGCTCCACGGCGCCAACTCCAGGCAAAGCATGAGAAGTCCGGCCTGTCCGTGGCAGAGAGTGGGCGACAGCGGGCGCGTTCGGGCGGTCCGCTCCAGCACGGCCTCGAACGCCTCGACGGCCACCTTGCGCAGACTGTCGTCACCCAGGCTCACGGCGACGGTCAACAGGGCGCCGGCGACCCCAGCGGTGCCGTAGCACCAGGCGAGCTGGTCTCCCGTGCAGGATGCCGGGAGTTCGACACCCTCCGGGCTGACGCCGGTGCCATCCGACCAAACCGGGCCGTGCTCGTCGGTATGCGACTGGGCAACGATCCACGTGGCCAGTGCGTCGATCGCGCCCCGGTGCCCTGGCCTCCGCAGACCAGCCCGCCAGGCCACGGCCAACGCGGCGGCGACCCCCGGCATGCCGTGTGACAACCCCAGGTTCAGGTAGCCGTGAGGCCATTTCTCCCGGTAGCTGGGCAGGGGTGGGTAGACGTCAGGGGTGAGCAGCCAGCGGTGAGGTGTGGCCGGGGTCTGTGCTGGGCCGGTGAGCCAGATCAGGTAATCGAGCAGTCGCTCGGCCGCCCCGCGCACCCGGTCCGTCGGCTTCTCGACGGAGCTCAGGTAGGCCAGTGTTCCGGCCGCTCCGGTGATGAGGTCGTAGTCGACGTCGCTGACCGCTCGCTCGACCCTCGGGTAATCGGTGTCGAGCACCTGGTTGGCCAGTTGCTCGTGCAGCCGGTCGAGACTGGGTCGAAAACGAGGTTCCAGACGTACGCATTCGGCCACCGTCAGCGCGAGACCGCTGGTGCCGGCGAAGAGCCCAGGGCCGCTCAGCGGTTCAACGGAGGTGGCCGCCACTGCTTCGCGGAGGTGGTGGAAAGCTGCGTCCAGATTGCCCAACCCGGCCGACGCAGCGTACAGGTGCAGCAGAGCGGCGCCGGCCTGTCCACTGCTGACGCTGGGTGGGTACCAGCCTGTTGGCCGGGGAGACTGTTCGGCGCTCTGCAGCACGAGTTCGGTGAGCTGTGCGGTGTCAGAGGTACGTTCCGTCACGTGGGTGACCGTGCGCCGGACTCGTTCCGCCAGTAGGCCGTCCTCCAGCCCGATCCAGCTGTCAGTAGTGTCAGGGACGCGTGGCATCGTTCTTTTCCTTGTCTCATGACGGGACTGGGAAGCCATGGCGGCGTACGGGTGCTGCCGTGCCAGCATCACGGCAGCACCCGTCGCAGCGCTCCGCGCCTGACTGGCGCGTGTTACTGCGGACTACTGCGGACTACTGCTCGGGACGGCACAGGGCGGTGCAGAGGGACGTGCAGGCGCAGGTGCTGGTCACCTTGCATGCGACACGAGTGCAGACCGTTCGGGTCGCGATGGACGAGATGGACAGCGGGCCGACCTCCGTTTCACCGGCCTTCGGCGTGTTGACCTGAGCGTCGAGGTCGAATGCGTCCGACATGTTCATTCCTTTCGAGCATTCTGATGAAACCCGCGCAGAATCGGCACGGGTGCGTGAAGGGCGTTCTCCGCACGCAAAAGGAATTTTCATTCAGTCGGCGATAGCCCACCATTGTCGTCTGCGACAGTGTTTACCGTGACTGCTGCTGACGCATGGTGCTGCCCGGGTGGAACCGGGTGATCGACGGCCAGTTCCGTACAGAAGTAGTAGGCCGCCAGGCAGGCCGCCATCCTGGAACTGATTCCGAGTTTCTCCATGATGGCGGCCAGATGCGCGCGGACCGTGCGTTCGGTCACTTTGAGCTGGTCGGCCATCCACTGGTTGGACGAACCCTCGGATAACAGCGTGAACACCTCACGTTCCCGCGGGGTCAGCCTGTTGACTTTCTTCAGCGCATGCTTCCACTGCGGCCCTTCGACGGCCGCGGGGCGTCCGCACCCGCAATGGCCCTTCGCTTGACACGCGGCCGCCGGCCTGGGCACGACCTGATCTGCTCGCATAATTCCCCCTGAATCGACATGCGAGGTGCTGTGACCGGGGACTGCGGCCCAGGAGGGTCAGTCCTGGTGCAGGCCCATTCGGTGAGTGCGGTCCCCGCGAGTTGCGGTACCGCAACTCGGGCACGAGAAGCGCAGGTAAGAGGTTGACGTCGGCTTGCGCAGGCATCCCGTGGCCCTGCACGGCTGGTCCGGCAGGCCAAGGGAGAGACTGGGGGACGCGATGACCGGTTGACCATCGGCGAACGTGTCCAACTCGCCGCACTATGCCGTTGAACGCCCACTCAAAAGGCGGGCGAGGCCCTGGAAGACGGTCTCGGATTCGCCGTGCCGTCGCTCTTGGCAAGCACTACAGGGGCACGAAGAACCAGTGTTCTACACGACGAAACAAGAATCCATAAGCAAAAGAAACGGCCACCGTGAGTACAGGCGCACGCATGGTCTTTTCAGGCACTTCCCCCATTGCCAAGTTAAGTTTGGTCGGCTCTTAACGTTGCGCTACACACTATGTATCGTCCACAGGCTGAGATCAACTCCCTCTTATGTGACGTGCGTCACACGTTCCAATTGCGAATGCAACACCTTTCGGCGACACCTATAAGCAATGGCCGAAACGAGTTTCCGCCTCAAGTTGGTTTAACGATCAAGGACTTCCCTGGTCGATGAACGATTCGGAGTCCGTGATTCCAGGAGCACCTCGCCGGAGCGAGCCACTATGAGGCGTCCCGGGGAATCCAACTGCAGACGGCTGGAGGCATGACGGTCCCTGGCGCGAGGAGATCAGCAAAGGACACGCCGACGGCCCCGGGCAGCAGATCGCCAGGCGTCGCTGTCCGGGGCCGTCGGGTGGTGCCGTGGTGCGGGGTGGCGCCGTGTTACTCGGTGGTGGTGCCGATGGGGAGGAGGTCAGTCCCCCTTCGGCTCCTCCGGGTTCTCGGTGCCCTCGGCGTTCTTCTCCAGGCCGAGCGCCTCCAGCAGCCACTTGTCGAACTCGATCGACGCCCGCACCCAGCTGACCGTGCTGGACACGAAGTGCTCCAGCGCGACACCGGTGCCGATGAGCATCTGCGCCTCACCGATCAGGCGCACCGTGCCGTCGTCGTGGGTGTGGCTGTAGACCTTGGGCCACAGGGTGCGGCGGTTCCAGTCGTCGATCGACTCGAGGATCTTCACCTTGTCGTCGATGGAGTGCGGCCGGTCGTAGAACGTGCGGACCGAGAAGACCTGCTGCTCCGCTTCGCCACGGAACATGAAGTACGTGCGGAATTCCTCCCACGGCGCCGCGAGGTCGCCCTCGTCGTCGACGACGTACTTCAGTTCCATCTGCTCAAGAAGCTGCTTGACCAGGTCCTGGTCAGGGACGACCGGTCCGGCCGGGCCCCCGCTCGGTTGCGGCTCGGGCTGCTGGCCCCCGAAATTCGGAATCGAGGACGGGTCGATGCTCACGTGAGGTTCCCTTCGTACGGCTCCGGCCATCCTCCCTCACCTCTGCCCCGTCCTGGCAAGCCCGGGCCGAACGGGTGAGGACGGGACCGGCCTGCCGGTCCGGCTGTGAGCCGAACGGGCAGGCCGGGCGCCTCCGGGCCGGACCGGCTCAGGCGCGGACCGGTGTGACGGTGAGGGCGGTGCCGGGCGCGTCGCCGGTGACGTCGACCCGGACGGTGTCGCCGTCCAGCACGTCGCCGCTGAGGATCGCCCGGGCGAGCTGGTCGCCGATCGCCGTCTGCACCAGCCGCCGCAGCGGCCGGGCCCCGTAGGCCGGGTCGTTGCCCTCGACGGCCAGCCAGTGCAGCGACTCGTCCGAGACGTCCAGCGTGAGCCGCCGCTCGGTGAGCCGCCGCTGCAGGCTCGCGATCTGCAGCCTGGCGATGCGTTCCAGCTCCGGGCCGCTGAGCGCGGAGAACACCACCAGGTCGTCCAGCCGGTTCAGGAACTCCGGCCGGAACGCCGCCCGGACCGCGCCGAGCACCTTCTCGCGCCGCTCCTCCGGCTTGGCCAGCGGGTCCATCAAGTGCTGGCTGCCGAGGTTGGAGGTGAGGATGAGGATGGTGTTGCGGAAGTCGACTGTGCGGCCCTGCCCGTCGGTGAGCCGGCCGTCGTCGAGGACCTGGAGCAGCACGTCGAAGACCTCGTGGTGGGCCTTCTCCACCTCGTCCAGCAGCACCACGCTGTAGGGCCGGCGCCGTACGGCCTCGGTGAGCTGGCCGCCCTCCTCGTAGCCGACGTACCCGGGAGGTGCGCCGACCAGGCGGGCCACCGAGTGCTTCTCGCCGTACTCGCTCATGTCGATGCGGACCATGGCCCGCTCGTCGTCGAAGAGGAAGTCCGCCAGCGCCTTCGCCAGCTCGGTCTTGCCGACACCCGTCGGCCCGAGGAACAGGAACGAGCCGGTGGGGCGGTTGGGGTCGGCGATGCCGGCCCGGCTGCGGCGCACCGCGTCGGACACCGCGCGCACGGCCTCACCCTGGCCGATCAGCCGGTTGCCCAGTTCCTCCTCCATGCGCAGCAGCTTCTGTGTCTCGCCCTCCAGCAGCCGGCCCGCCGGGATGCCCGTCCAGGCGGCCACCACGTCGGCGATGTCGTCGGCGCCGACCTCGTCCTTGACCATGGTGTCCTTGGCGGCCTCCTCCTCGGCCTCGGCTGCCTCGGCCAACTGGCGCTCCACGGACGGGATCTCGCCGTACAGCAGCTTGGACGCGGCGTCGAAGTCGCCCTCGCGCTCGGCGCGTTCGGCCTGGCCGCGCAGCTCGTCCAGCCGCTCCTTCAGCGCACCGACCTGGTTCAGCGCCTGCTTCTCCTTGTCCCAGCGCGCCGTGAGCTGCCGCAGCTCCTCCTCCCGGTCGGCCAGGTCACGCCGGATGCGGGCCAGGCGGTCCTGGGACGCGGGGTCGGACTCGTTGGCGAGCGCCAACTCCTCCATCTTCATCCGGTCCACCGACCGCTGGAGTTCGTCGATCTCCACCGGGGAGGAGTCGATCTCCATGCGCAGCCGGGACGCGGCCTCGTCGACCAGGTCGATGGCCTTGTCCGGCAGGAAGCGGGAGGTGATGTAGCGGTCGGAGAGGGTCGCGGCGGCCACCAGCGCGCTGTCCGCGATCTGCACCTTGTGGTGCGCCTCGTAGCGGCCCTTGAGGCCGCGCAGGATCGCGATGGAGTCCTCGACTGTGGGTTCGGCCACCAGCACCTGCTGGAAGCGGCGCTCCAGCGCCGGGTCCTTCTCGACCCGCTCGCGGTACTCGTCGAGCGTCGTCGCACCGACCATGCGCAGCTCGCCGCGGGCCAGCATGGGCTTGAGCATGTTGCCCGCGTCCATCGCCGAGTCACCGCCCGCGCCGGCCCCCACGACGGTGTGCAGCTCGTCGATGAAGGTGATGATCTGACCGTCGCTGGACTTGATCTCCGACAGGACCGTCTTCAGCCGCTCCTCGAACTCGCCGCGGTACTTCGCGCCGGCCACCATCGCGCCCAGGTCGAGCGAGACCAGGCGCTTGTTGCGCAGCGACTCGGGCACGTCGCCCTTGACGATGCGCTGGGCCAGGCCCTCCACCACGGCCGTCTTGCCGACGCCGGGCTCACCGATGAGAACCGGGTTGTTCTTCGTCCGGCGGGACAGCACCTGGACGACCCGGCGGATCTCCTGGTCGCGTCCGATCACCGGGTCGAGCTTGCCCTCGCGGGCCGCCTCGGTGAAGTCGGTGCCGAACTTCTCCAGCGCCTTGTAGGTGCCCTCCGGGTCGGCGGTGGTCACCCGCCGGCCGCCGCGGTTCGCCTGGAACGCCTCGGTCAGCTTCTTCGCCGTGGCACCCTGCTGGACCAGCAGCCGTCCGGCCTGGCCGCCCTTGTCGGCGACGGCGATGAGCAGGTGCTCGGTGGAGACGTAGGCGTCGTCCAGCGCCTTCGCCCGGCCGCTCGCGTCCGCGATGACCGCCAGGAACTCGCGGTCGGGCTGCGGCCTGGCGACCGTGGAGCCCTGCACCGTCGGCAGCGCGCCGAGCTGCTGCTCGGCGGCGGACCGGACCGCGGCCTGGTCGGCGTCGACCGCGGCCAGCAGGTCCTGGATGTTCTCGTTGTCGGAGCCCTCCAGCAGGGCCAGCAGCAGGTGTCCAGGGGTGATGTCGGGGTGGCCGCCGGTGATGGCACGGTTGTTGGCCGCACTGATCGCGTCTCGGCTCTTGTTGGTCAGCTCGGCATCCATCTGCGTTCTCTCCTCCTCGGTACACCTGACGGCTGCGGGACTCCCCGTGCCCTGACTCAATCAACGTGTACAAAGTTGAGTCTATTCCACTCAAGGCGTGGGGTCATCGTTTCTTCTGTAGATCACGCCACTCTTCAGCGTGAACGTGCGGCCCGTGAGCTGCGCTCAGCGACACCGGTTCGGTAGGACTGGCCTTCGACCGCTGGGGGGTGCAGCATGACGGCCATGGCACACGAGCCACCACCGACGCAGGAACAGCTCCTCCTGGAGAGCTTCCTGGCCCTGGAGACCCCCGAGGGGTTCAAGGCCGAGCTCATCGAGGGGGAGATCGTTGTGGCACCACCACCGGACGGCGATCACGAGGACTACATCTCCACTGTCGTACGGCAGGTGGTGCGGAGCGCCACCACCGAGATGGACGTCTCCGGCAACAAGGGGCTGATCCTGCCGCGTGGCGGGCTGTGCCCGCGCAACCGGGCGATTCCCGACGCCACGTTCGCCCCGCGCTCCCTGCGGCTGTTCCGCGGCGCCGAGCCGTGGATGCCCTGTGACGGAGTGGCCATGGTCGCCGAGGTGACGAGCAGCAAACCGTTCGGCGACCGTGGGACCAAGCGTGCCTGCTACGCGCTCGCGGGCATTCCGCTGTACCTGCTGATCGACCGCGAGCGCAGCAGCGTCACGCTGCTCAGCGAACCGGACGGCGACGACTACACGCGGGCGATCTCCCGCGCCTTCGGCAAGCCGGTACCGCTGCCCGAGCCGTTCGGCTTCGAGCTGGAGACAGCCGACTTCGGCTGAGCCGCACCCTGGCCCCAGCCGGTGCGCGAGGCCGCCCGCCCCGCCGGACGTGACACTTCCGGTCCGCGAAGGGCCGCCTTTCGGCCGTGCGCATTCCTGCCGGCCACCTTTCCCCGGCGACGGCCGGAAAGCGCCGGGCCGCCGTCGGCCAAACACCCGCCGCCTTCTGTTTGGCCGATAACGGCTGCCTTCTCCCACGGCTTTCCGTGTTGGCATGTACCCGCACATCACCGCACTTCTCACCGACGGGGGACCGACCGGAAGGAATTCCATGGTGAAGTTGCTGGCCGTCTTCGGTGCCGTCGCCTCGCTCTTCGTCGCGTCGTCGGCAGCCACCGCACAGCCGCTGCCGACACCGCCGGACAAGATCGTTATCACCCTGGCCACGGTGAACGGCTCCGGATGCCCGGCAGGCACCGCCGCGGTGGCCGTCGCGCCGGACAACACCGCGTTCACCGTGACCTACAGCGACTATCTCGCGCAGGTCGGCGTGGGCGCCAAGCCGACCGACTTCCGCAAGAACTGCCAGCTCAGCCTGCGGGTGCACGTGCCGCACGGCTTCACCTACGCCATCGCGCAGGCCGACTACCGGGGCTTCGCCTCCCTGGAGAAGGGCGCCTCGGCCGTGCAGCGCGCCAACTACTACTTCCAGGGCATGTCGCAGACCGAGCACCGCTCGCACTCGTTCACCGGCGCCTACAGCGACTACTGGCAGAGCACCGACGTCACCGACATCGCGGCACTCGTCTACGCGCCCTGCGGCGAACAGCGCAATTTCAACATCAACACCGAACTCCGGGTGAACGCCGGAACGTCCGACCCGAAGAAGACCACCAGTTTCATGGCGATGGACTCCACCGACGGAAACATCAACACCATCTACCACCTCGCGTGGAAGAAGTGCTGACCGCCGCAACTCCCCGCTGATTCCCCGCCGCACGGGAAGGCCTGACCCGTGCGGATGCGGGAAACCCGCGCCCGGAGAGCAAAGGAAAAGGCGTCGGCCCCCGAACCCGCACTGGTGGTGGGTTCGGGGGCCGACCTCCCGCGGGGCCCCGCCTGCGCCGAGGGGTGCCGTCGGGAGCCGCGGTGGGCCGCTGGGGTGTTCTCCCGGCGGTCAGCTGCCCGCGCGCTCGTCGGCGTCGACGGCCGCGCGCAGCTCGACCAGCGCCCGCAGCGCGTGGCTGTACATCTGGATGCTCTTCTCGCTGTGGGTGGTGACGGCCGTCTTGACCTCGTTGTAGGTCTTCACGATGACCTCGTCCAGGTCCTTCTTGTCGATGCCGTTCATGCGGTTTCTCCTCTCGATGGGGTGGTCAGTCCCGGTTGACTGGCCACGAGGTGATCGTCTGCCACGGAGCACAGTCCGTGGCGGTCTCGGTGCCCTCGCAGACGGTGAGGCGGCCGGTGGTCGTCGGCATGAGTGACTGCCGCAGATCAATGTCCACCGAACCGCTGCCGCACACCTGCGCCAGCTTGCTCGCGGGGGCGGGGAAGAAGTCGAAGGTGAACCGGACCCACACCGAAGAGCATCCCTCACCGGTGCGGGTGAGCTGACCGGCCATCACCAGGTCCCGGAACAGCACCTGTCCGGGCTCGGTCCAGCGGTGGCCCGAAGCGGTCGCCGAGCCGTGCGCGGCCGACCAGGCGACCGCGCCCGGCGGCACTGCGGCCGGGGCCGCGGAGGCCGGGGGCCGCGGAGGCCGGGGGCCGCGGAGGCCAGGAGGGCCAGGGCCGCGGCTGCTGCGGCGGCGGACCAGCGGACGGCACGCATCAGATCAGCTCCTTCTTCGCTGGGGACAGGTCGGGCGGGGTGCGCACACCGTGGTGGCGCCGCAGCGCCGACAGCGCCGCCAGGTGCCCGCACATGCCGTGCACCGACGGGCCCGGCGGGGTCGACGCCGAGCACAGGTACACGCCGGGCAGCGGCGTGCTGTACGGGTCGAGGCGCAGGGCCGGGCGGGCCAGCGCCTGCCGCAGGTCCATGGCACCGGCGGCGATGTCGCCGCCCACGTAGTTGGGGTTGTACGCCTCGTACTGGGCGGCGGACAGGCCGCGGGAGGCGATCACCGTGTCACCGAAACCGGGCGCGTACTGCTCGATACGGCGGCGGATCATGTCCACCGGGTCGCGGGTGTCGCCGTGCGGGACGTGCGCGTACGCCCACACCGGCCGCCGGCCGCGCACCGCACGCGAGGGGTCGGTGACGGCCGGGTCGACGACCAGGACGAACGGGTCGGCGACGGCCCGCCCGGCGGCGGTGGCCGTCTCCTGCCGGTGGACGTCCTCCCGGGTGCCGCCGAGATGGACCGTGCCGGCCCGTCCCACCAGCGGGTTCCGCCACGGCACGGGGCCGTCCACCAGGAAGTCGGCCTTCGCGGCGCCCGGCCCGTAGCGGAAGCGCCGCAGGGCCCGGGCGTACCGGTCGGGCAGCCGTGGACCGGCCACCCGCAGCAGCTCCTTGGGGCTGACGTCGAGCAGCACGATCGGCACCGGGCCCAGTTCGGCCAGGTCCTGCACGTGGTGGCCGGTGTGGAACACCCCGCCGTGCGCGGTGATGTCGGCCGCCAGGGCGTCGGCGATGCGGGCGCTGCCGCCCTCGGGCAGCGGCCAGCCGCTGCTGTGCGCGGTGTGGGCCAGCAGCATCGCCACCGCCGACGACGTCAGCGAGGGCAGCCGCCCCACGGCGTGCGCGGCCACCCCGGCCAGCAGGGCCCGTGCCCGCTCCCCGCGGAACGGGGAGCGGGGCAGGGCGTGGGCCGGGACCCGAGTCGCGAGCAGCAGCGTCGCGAGGGGGTCCCGGGGCAGGGTGCGCTGGTCGGACAGCAGCAGGTCGGTGACGGCCCGGGAACGGGCGGCGAGCGGGCCCATCAGCCGGGTCCAGCGCCGGCCGTCCGCGCCGAGGTGCTCGGCGGTGCGTTCCAGGCAGCGCCAGGCGGCTGCCGCGTCGCCGTCCGGCAGCGGGTGCGCGTAGGGCACGTCGGGTTGCAGCAGCCGCACGCCGCGGGCGGGCAGGTCGAACCGGCGGAAGAACGACGAGGCGGCGGCCATCGGGTGCACGGCGGAGCAGATGTCGTGCGTGACGTCGCGGTCGAACAGCGGGGCGCTGCGCAGCCCGCCGCCGATGGTGTCGGCCTTCTCGTACAGGGCGACCTTCAGCCCGGCCCGGGCCAGGGTGACGGCGGCGGCCAGCCCGTTCGGGCCGGTGCCGACGACGGCGGCATCCGTCACGAGGCGGCTCCGGAGGGCGCCAGCTGGTGGCTGGCGAGGCGCCGGTAGGTGCTGTCGGAGTCCATCAGTTCGGCGTGGGTGCCGCTGGCCCGCAGCCGCCCTTCCTCCACGACGAGGATGCGGTCCGCGCCGATGGTGGTGGAGATGCGGTGCGCGATGGTCAGCACCTGGCAGCGGGCGCCGATGGTGTCGATGGCGTCCCGCAGGGCGCGTTCGGAGTCGGAGTCCAGATGCGAGGTCGCCTCGTCGAGCAGCAGCACCGCGGGCCGGGTCAGCAGCGAGCGGGCGATGGCCAGGCGCTGCCGCTGCCCGCCGGACAACCCGGTGCCGCTCTCGCCGAGTTCGGTGTCCAGGCCGTCGGGCAACGCCTGGACGACATCGGTGAGGTGGGCCGCGGCGAGCGCCTCGCGGATCTCCTCGTCGGTGGCGTCCGGGCGGGCGTACACCAGGTTGTCGCGCACGGTACCGCGCATCAGCGGCGCCTCCTGCTCGACCAGGCCGATGCGGGACCGCAGTTCGTCCAGCGGGAGGCGGGCGGCGTCGGCGCCGGAGAGGCGGATGGTGCCGGAGTCGGGGACGAAGAACCGCTCGATCAGCTGGAACAGGGTGGTCTTGCCCGCGCCGGAGGGGCCGACGACGGCGGTGACGCCGGTGGCGGGCAGCGAGAAGGAGATGCCGTCGACGGCGGGGGCGGCGTCCTCGGTGTAGGAGAACGTGACGTTGCTGAACTCCACCGCCGGCGCGCCCTCCACGGTCCTGGCACCGGTCGCGGCGGCCTTGGCGGCGGCCTGCGGGTCGGCCGGGCCATCGGGGCCGGCAGCATTGGCAGCTTCGGCTGCTTCGGCAGGGTCCGCCGGGGTCTCCTGTTCGACGTCCGCGAGGTCCTTGACCCGGTCGATGGCGGCCCGGCCCTGCTGGAACTCACCCAGCGCCATGAACAGCATCACCAGCGGCGACACCAGGTAGAAGAGGTACATGATGAACGCCGTCAGGTCCTCGATGGGCAGCGCGCCGGTCGCGGTGCGGGCCATGCCCCAGGCGATGACCACGGCGAGCGACACCTGGGTACCGACGTTCATGGCCGGCATCAGCATCGCCGACAGCCGCGTCACGTGGATGCCGCTGACGCGGGCCCCGTCGGCGAGCCCGGCGAGGCGCTCGGCCTCGCGCCGCTCGGCGCGGGACGCCTTCACGGTGGTCAGCGCGCCGAGCACCCGCAGCAGCCCGGAACCGTAGTCGCTGGTGTCCTCGCGGTTCTGCACCGCGGCCCGGCGCACGGCGCGGGCCAGGCCCAGGGCGACGGCGGAGGCGACACCGAGGCAGCCGGCGGTGGCCAGCAGCATGCGCCAGTCGATCCAGGCCATGACGGCGATGCAGCCGACGCTGGTGAACCCGGCGGTGATCATCTGCGCGACGGAGGAGGACAGCGCGACGCGGGCGATGGAGGTGTCGGCGAGCGTCCGGGTGAAGACGTCGCCGTGCTCCAGCTTGTTGAAGGCCCGGATCTGCGAGTGCAGCAGGCGCCCGGTGAGCGTGGTGCGCATGTCGAGCACGATGTTCTCGCCGGCGCGCCCGATCAGGTAGAAGTGCACGGCGGCCAGCAGCGCGTCGGCGGCGAACAGCGCGCCGATCAGCACGATGGGCCACAGCAGGGGCTCGTCGAGCGCGACGGCCTTGATCAGGTCGCCGATGAGCAGCGGCTGCACCAGCGTCGCGACGGTGCCCAGCAGTCCGAGCAGGGTGCCGGAGCCCAGCAGCAGGCGGTGGCGGCGGACGATCGCGGAGATGTTCACTGGTCACCCTTACCGAGGAAGAGCGACATCATCGCGGCGATGATCGCGGCGAAGACGAGGCTCTTGACCCACGCGTCGCGGGTGAGGTCACCGCCGTCGCGGAACATCACCAGCATGGCCGGTAGGACGAAGACGAACGTGGCGGCGAACCACCCTGCGCGACTGGCTGTCAGCACTTCCGGACCTCCTGCTTGGCTTGCGTGGCGCCGGACCTGTGGCGCTCCCTGCGTGGTGTGCGCGTGCCTGCCGGGCACGCGGGTGTGCGGTGTCGGTGGCGGGCGTGGACGGGCGGTGGTGCCGGCTCCGTCCCGGAGGGAGCGGGACGGAGCCGGGTGGTCAGGCGGTGCTGCGGACCGTGTACCAGTCGTAGGGCTGGAGGCCTTCGGCCGGACGCACCTCGTCGACGGCGAACCCGGCCTGCTTCAGGCACGCTTCGACCTCGTCGCGCTCGATGAGCAGCACGCTCTCCCCGAACTCCACCGGCGGCCTGCCGTCCTCGTCGACGCGGGTGCCCATGGTGAGCACGTCGCGGTCGTCGAGGGTGACGGTGAACGTGGTGGTGCCGCCGTGGTGCGGAGTGGGCACGGTCAGGACGTGCTGGGCGACGAGCGGCCGGTAGGCGCTGGTGGCGTAGTACTCCAGGCACAGCACGCCGCCGGGGGCGAGTACCTCCCGGACGTGGGTGAGGGCCGACGTCAGCTCCTCCCGGGTGCCCACGCAGGCCAGTGAGCCCATCGTGGAGTACGCCGCGTCGAACGGCCCGTCCACGGGCAGCGGCCGGCGGAAGTCCGCCTGGACGAGCGCCACGTTGCCCGGTACCGCCTTCGCCCGGAACTCGTCGAGCATCGGCGCCGAGTTGTCGATGCCGACCAGTTCGGCGGCGAGCGCCGCCACGGGGACGGCGATGCGGCCGGTGCCGACGCCGACCTCCAGCACCCGGGCCCCGGTGACGTGGGGTCGCAGCAGCTCCACCGCGTCCTCGGCGGGCATCGCGGGTGCGATCAGCGAGTCGTAGACCGACGCCACCTCGGTGCCGTACTGCACGTCGCCCGTCACGGGTTCACCTCTTCGTATTCGAAGACCAGGTCGTACTTGGGGTCCTCGCTGTGGTCGTAACCGGAGTAGCGCACCAGCAGCACCTGGAACAGCGGGTAGCCGGGTTCCGGGGTGAGCCGCTGCCGGACGAAGTCGTTGATGAGCCGGTACGCGGACTGCTTGGCCTCCTGGTGCAGCGGCGTCATCGCGCCCGGGTTGTGCACCAGCGTCGAGGCCACGTCGAAGATGGCCTTCTCGATGCGGCGGCCGGGGAACCAGAAGGCGTGGATCATCCGGCGCGGCGCGATGGCGTACACCTCGCGCCACTCGGTGTGCCGCGTCTTGTCCGCGGACGCCAGCCGGTACAGGAAGTGCTGGTCCTCGACCGCCGGATTGGGCGCGAAGAAGCGCCAGTTGGGGATGAGGATGCCGGTGCCGGTCTTGTCGGTGCTGCGGACCTTGTCAAAACCCCGGTCGGGGTGCTGGCCCAGCACCGAGGCCACGAACCAGCCGGCCAGGATCGCCGGCACGGCCCGTTCCATCACCGCGGTGGTCGTTGTCCTGGCGCTCACGCCGCCTCCCCCTGCTTCTCCGGTTCCAGGTCCCGCCGCGCCCCCGCACCGGCGGGTTCCGCTCCCTGCTGCTGCCGGGTGCGCCCGAAGTGGGCGACCGCGTCGGTGACCACCTGTTCGATCGCCGTGGTGGCCGGCGGGGCGTGCTCCACACCGCCGATGACCGACAGGTGGCTGGAGCCGGACACGGTGTCGATCCGACCGCCGCTGCCCGACGACAGGTACTCCTCGTACAGGTCGCGGTGTTCGGGTGTGCCCTGCAGGGTCGACTCCGCCGCGACGACCGAGACAGGCACGTCGAGGCGGTCCAGCGGACGGCCCCCGTCGAGCATGAACGCGTAGGTGTAGTCCCACTCGCGGCGCGCGGTGCGCCAGGTGGACGTGGCCGAGCCCTCCAGTCGCAGGGTCCGGTAGTAGGGGCTGCCCTCGGCGTAGGCGAACAGCCCCTTCTTGTCGAGCAGCAGCCCGGCGCCGAGCACCGCCGACACCGGCCCGAGCTTCATCGTCAGGTTCACCCCGCGCGAGCCCTCCCGCTGCTGCCGGGAGTGGAGCAGTTCCCGGGGGTGGGTGGGGTCGACGAGCGCCACGCCGTGCACCCGCTCCGGGAGTGCGGCGGCTGTGCGGTGCACGAGGTAGCCGCCGAGGGAGTGCCCGACCAGCACGCAGGGCGAGCCGGGCTCGACGGCCTCGGTGACGATCTCCGCCAGGTCGCTGACGGACTCGTTCAGCGAGTAGTCCTCGGGGCAGCGGCGCAGCGAACTGCGGTATCCGGCACGGTCGGTGAGCACGACGGTGATCGTCGGGTCGAGGTGGTCGGCGACCAGCAGCCACGCGGCGGAGGTGTTCATCAGCCCGGCCTCGAACACCGCCGTCGGCCCGCCGGGGGCGCCGCGGCGCACGTGGTAGGTGACGATGTTGCCGTTCTGGCAGCGCAGCCGGCGCTGCTCGAAGCCGGTGTGGCCGGCGCGGCAGCTGAGCGTCGCGTACGTCTGGTGGGCGAGGCCGGCGGCCAGGCAGGCGGCGAGGCCGGCCTTGGTCAGTGCCGGGAACGTCCAGGTGTTCATGCTGCCTCCCCGGTGCCCTTGGCGAGTGCCCGCACGGACGGATAGGTGGAGACGAACGCCCAGGCGAAGCGGGACAGTCCCATGAAGCGGGCGTTGGCCAGGTGGAAGCCGCCCATGACGAGCAGCCCGGCGTCGATGTACCTGCCCTTCTTCAGGAGCAGCAGCGGGAAGCCGCACTCCAGGGCGAGCACGACGTGGCACAGGGCGCGCGAGGCGGCCGGGTACCGGTCGAGCTGCTGGAAGAACCACTCGTCGCCGTAGGTCTGGGTGCGCATGATCTTGGCGAGGGCGTCGCCGGACCGCCACGCGTCGCCTGGCAGCTTGGCCCAGCCCGAGGCCCCGTAGGACAGCACGGTCTGCGCGCCGATGAAGTGCACGGCGGCGTTGCGGGTGGCGTCGGTCCCGCCGGCCCGGCCCAGTGCGGCGGCGGTCTGCACCAGGAAGGAGACCTGGTCCGAGCCGTCGGTGCCGAACAGGTGCCGCGGGTAGATGAGGATCTGGCTGCCGGCCAGGTAGGCGTTGGCGGCCATGCGCACGGTGTTGTTCCGGACCGGTGAGATGAGCACCGCGGCGGCCAGCGCACGCGAGGCGTGCAGCGCCTGGGTGACCGGCTCGCGGGCGACGAAGTCCTTGAGTCTCTGCACCGCCTCGGTCTTCGCCGGGACCTGTGCGCGGGTGTGGGTCCAGTCGTTGAGGCCGCCCGGCTCTCGGTCCTTCCCGCGGACCATGTACTCGAGGCTGGACAGCAGGTGGGTGGCGGCGGAGAGCCGCTCGGCCGTGGCAAGCGGTCTGGCGCACGCGGAGTCAGCGGCCCTGCGAAGACGTGACAGCATGATCGGTTTCCTGGTCGCAGAAGTGGCGTGGGAGGGAGGAGAGGCGGGGAGCCCCGTCGTGCCGGAACTCCCCGCCGTGCCCGACTACTTCTGGGCGGTCTTGACCGCGACGCCGACACCGGCGGCACCGGTGAGGATGGCGCTGGCCTTGGCGCCGGCCACCACACCGGCGACGAACGCGGCCGGGGTGGCCATCACGGGGGCGACGGGACCCTCGGACGCCTGACCGGCGCCGGCGTTGACCTTCTCGATGAGCACGGACATGGTGTTTCCTCCGTTTGTCTGCTATAGCGGACGGTGCATGGTCCTGGCGGGCGGGCATCGCCCCCCGGGAACCGGCCCTGGGACGGCTTCTCCTCACGACCGGGTGGACGTCGGCGGCTGCAACCGCCGGGATACGGCCAGCCGGCCCCGGTGAGCGGCCTCAGGGCTTCCTGCTGGGGTCGGTGACCTCGTGGGCCCCGCTCACAGGACGGGGCCCACGGGGGTGGGGACGAGGTACGGGATCAGCCGGTGGCGGTCTTGTACGCCACGTAGGCCGCACCGGTCACCGCGCCGGCGCCGACGACGGCACCCGCGGCCTTGGCGATCACGGGGGTCGCGATCAGGGCCGGGGTGGCCATGACCGGAGCCGCGCCGCCGACGGCGGAGCCCGCCTCCAGGGTTCCCGTCAGAGACGCGTCGGAATTCACCTTCTGCATCAGCATGAGTTCTCTCCTTTCGTATCGCTTTTGGACATGGGCCATCCCGCCGCCCACTTCGTTGAAAAACGAACAGCGGGAAGTCTTTTTCGGGATCGGTCGCTTTCCCAGAAACCTGGGGTCCATGCCGGGAAATTCACTCGTCGGATATCAGGCGGTTTTGGCGGGCACACGGCGCATCACCGCCGGCACATGGCTTCGCACACAGCCGGGCTCGTCACGGTTCAGGGCGCGACGACCCTCTGATTCCAGAACACAGGCGCAGCGGGCACCACGGCTCCGCGCACACCTCAGTTAATTCCCCGTTCACCCCGTTTCCCCGTTAGCGCGCCGGTCAGGCCGCGCAACACGTAAGCTACCCGGGCCACTTGGGAGGGTCAAGGCCGTCCTTTGACCGAGAAAACCTGCCCTCTACATACGGTACCGATGATGCACGGATGTCCGGATTCGCCGCGGTGGAATTTCGCGTGATGCCCGAAACGGGAATCCTCAAGCAAACCTCAGATAAACGCGACCGAGGCGTATACACACAGCTCAGCACCCGGAATTCCCGCGTCCACTTCCCCATTGACCTGTGAATCGTGGCAGGATCGCAGAAGCCGTCCCGCTCCGAGGAAGGACCTATGTCGGAATCACAAGAAGCCAGCCACATCCACGCCGAGGACGTCTGGCGCAGTTACGGTCGCGGAAAGCACACCTTCGACGCCGTGCGCGGCGTCAGCTTCACCGTCCGGCCCGGGAGCCTGTTCGCCCTCCTCGGCACCAACGGCGCCGGCAAGACCTCCACCGTCGAACTGCTCGAAGGGCTCGCCGCACCGCAGCGCGGACGCATCCGCCTCTTCGGCACGCTGGACCCGGTGGCCGACCGGGCCCGTATCCGCCCGCGCACGGGCGCGATGCTCCAGGAGGGAGGCTTCATCTCCCACCTGACCGTCGAGGAGTCCGTCCAGATGTGGGCCGACCTCACCTCCCGGCCGCGGCCGGTGGCCGAGGCGCTGGAACTCGCCGGCCTTTCCCACCGCACCGACGTGATGGTGCAGAACCTCTCCGGCGGGGAGAAGCGGCGTCTGGACCTGGCCGTCGCCACCCTGTCGTCGCCCGACGTGCTCTTCCTCGACGAGCCGACCGCCGGCATGGACGCCGAAGGGCGCCACGCCACCTGGCGCCTCATCAGGAAGCTGCAGCAGCAGGGGTCGACGATCCTGCTCACCACGCACTACCTGGAGGAGGCGGAGTCCCTCGCGGACCAGCTCGCCATCATGCACCGGGGCCGGATCGCGGCCTCCGGCACCGTCTCGGAGATCGTCGCCGACCACCCCTCGACCCTGTCCTTCGGCCTGCCCGCGCAGTGGCCGGTGGAGCAACTGCCGGTCAGCGGCACGGCCGAGGGCCGCAAGGGGCGGGTGACCGTCACCACCGCCCAGCTGCAGAAGGACGCCGCCCGGCTGCTCGCCTGGGCGGAGGAGCACGCGGTGGAACTGGACCGCTTCACCGCACGGCCCGCCTCCCTGGAGGAGGCGTTCATCACCATCGCCTCGGACGACGACACCGAGCAGGAGCAGGAGGCGGCACAGTGAGCAGCCCGGCCGTGCAGCACATGAGGACGCTGTTCCGCATCGAGTGGAAGCTGTTCAACCGCATCAAGGCCAACTACGTCTTCGTGGTGCTGGTCCCGCTGATGCTGCTGATGGGCATGCAGTTCGTGCAGGAGCAGATGGAGCTGGACCAGCACGGACTCAGCCCCGGCCCGCTGATGATCTCCACTGCGGCCGGCATCCTGCTGATCTTCTCCCTCTACTCCTCCGTCACCGGCCTGTACGTGGCCCGCCGGGAGGAACTGGTCCTCAAGCGGCTCCGCACCGGCGAGGTGTCCGACCCGGTGATCCTCGCCGGCGGCGCCTCGATGTACATGGCGGTGTGCGTGGTGCAGATCGTGGTGGTCGCCGCGGCGCTGTCCTTCATGTTCGGCGCGGCGCCCCGCCAGCCGCTGGCCGCGCTGGCCGGCCTGGTCACCGGCATCGCGCTGATGACGGCCATGGGGGCGGCCACCGCGGCCCTGTGCAGGACCGTCGAGTCGGTGATGGTCGCGACGCTGCCGGCGATCTTCATCCTGCCGATGGTGTCGGGCATCTACATCCCCCGCGAGGTGCTGCCCGACGCGCTCGGCGACGCCCTGCTGTTCGCGCCGCTCTCCCCGGTGGTCGACCTGGTCAGGTCCGGCTGGACCGGCCAGCTCGGCGCGGTCGACACGCTGGTGCGCGTCGGGCTGGCGGCGGGCTGGACGGCCCTCTTCATGTGGATCGCGATGCGGCGCTTCCGCTGGGAGCCCCGCGTCTGAACCCTCCCCCGGGCCGGGGGCGTGCCCACGCCGGCCCCGGGCCCGGCCCCCGCCCCGTCACGGGCACGGCACCTGCGGTCCGGGTACGGCGCATACGCTTCGGGCATGGCGAACGATCTGCACCACCTCGACCCGGGCTACCTGGCGTTCTGGCAGGAGTACCACCTCTGCACGCTCACCACGCCCCGGCCGGACGGGACTCCGCACGTGGTGCCCGTCGGCGTCACCTTCGAGCCGGAGACGCTGACCGCCCGAGTCATCACCCGCGGCACGAGCGCCAAGGTCCGCAACGTCCGCGCGGCCGGTCCGACCGGGGCCAGGGTCGCCGTCTGCCAGGTGTCGCGGGGCCGGTGGGCCACCCTGGAGGGCGTCGCCACCGTCGTCACCGAACCAGAGGCGGTCGCCGACGCCGTGGCCCGGTACGCCGAGCGCTACCAGCGCACCCCGGCGCCCAACCCCGAACGGGTCCTCATCCGCATCGCCGTGGACCGCGCCCTGGGCCGCGGCTGACTGCCGCCGTCACAAGCCGTCACAGGCCCCTCACACGTCCGCACCCGCCGGTGTGCGGGCCGTGTCGGCGCGGGTGAGCAGCGCGCGGCCCTGCCGCGGCGGGAACGGGCGGCCGAGCACCCGCCCGTCGCCGCTGCCGACCGACGTCACCCCCGCCACCGTGCCGGACCCGGCCACCGGGTCGAAGTCCCGCAGCCACGGTCCGCCGCTGGCGCCCCGCGTCAGCCGGCACGGCTCCAGCAGCAGCCCGCCGACGTTGGCCTCGTGCGCACTGTCCCGGGTCAGCAGTTCCGCGGTGCCCGCGCAGTAGCTCAGCGACTCCCCGTCGAACGGCGGGGATGACGGGTAGCCGAACGGCGCCACCCGCAGCGCCGCGGCGGGCGCCGCGAAGTCCACCCGGTTCGCGCCGTAGGACTCCGCGAGGGTGCGGCCGTTCTTCCGCTCGACCGTCACGAACGCGTAGTCGTGCGGGAGTATCTGCTCCAGCCCGCGGGCCACGTCCCAGCCCGGCGGGGTGTGGTACGAGGTGACGCGCCATCCGGTCCGCACGACCGCCGCGGTGCCGCTGCCGTCGTGGGCGGGCGAGAACCAGCCGCGTACCGGCGTCCCCGGGTACTGCGGGGAGCGCACGCAGTGCGCGGCGGTGGCGACGACGCTGCCGCTCGGCGAGTCGACTATCGCGCCGGAGCAGATGCCCATCCGCCCGCCACCGAGATCGGTGACCAGCTTGCCGACGGTCCGCACCGTCCGGCCCGCCCAGGGCTCACCCTGGGCGTCGGGTATGCCGCCGCCGGTTCCTGCCACGGGTGCCGACGCGGGCGCCGTCGTCGCGGCCCCCACCAGCACCAGCGCGGTGACGCCCGACGCGAGGGCGGCTATCAGCGTGCGTGTCTGCTCCATCACCCCACGGTGTGGCGCACCGCCCTGCCCGGCCAGCGGATGCGGGCCGACCGGGTTACCGCCGGGGCTGCAGGGCAGCGAGCCGGCGGCCCCGTTCGGCGCATCCCCATGTGCCGGGCATCGGCAGACCGCACCCGGGAAGACGCGGCACGTCCGGGCTGAGGGGCCCTGCCGCGGACTACTCGGCCGTGATCCGCGGGTTCACTCGTCGTCCGCAGTGCCGGCGCAGTAGTCGTGGCCGTCGATGAGCGGGATGTCGTCACCACAGGCGATGGCACCCCACTCAAGGTCGAGGGTGTAGGGCCTGCCGTTCACGCGGTAGTCGATCCACATCGTGCTCATGTAGGCGCCGCGTTCGCCCACTTGGAACTGGACGAACAGCTCGGTGTACCCGTTCTTGATCTCTTTCGCCTCGTCGCAGCCCTGGGTGACCATCAAACCGGGCTTCGCCTGAGTGAACCTCCCGACAAGCCGGCCGTCTTCGAGATCTGGAAGCCTTCCGAGGCCGCCAGATTTCGTAGTGAAGTTTTCCGCATCGTCCCTTTCCTCCCATCCGGAGGGGACGTCGCCCGACTGCAGGGTTCGCACCACCAGTTCCGTCCTGAGAGCTTGTACTTCTGTTTCCAGGCGGAACTCCTCAATCTCGATGGTGGAGCCGTCGGTGGTGCACAGCTGATGCCCACCGAAGGCCACATCCCAAGGAGAGGTCTTGGGCGCGTGGGCCGACAGGGTCACCCCGTACGAACGTGCGGAGAGCGGGCCTTCTCCCTCGGTGTGCGTCTTCCGGCTCTCGTCGAGCTGGGCGCAGGAGGTCAGTAGTAGCGCCGTGCCAGCCAGTATGAGTCCCGCCGAGCGGGAGACCCGCCGGAAGCATGCTGCGGGCATGGTCCGGCGGGTGTCCGTTGTCCTTGGCACAGTGCCCTTCCTCAGCTGCGGTACTGCGCGGTCTTGCTTGCCAGTCCCGGCATCTCGTTGTTGCCGCAGAGCCTGCGCGTGGACTTGGCGAGCTCGTAGGTGAGCTTCGAGTTCGACGCGTAGTTGCGTTTGGTGCTGAGGTCGATGTCGATGATCTTCTTCATCTGCACGCCGGTGGAGAGGGAGTAGCTCTTGCCCTTGGAGTTGGTCCTGGACCATGTGCCTCGGGGGAGGGTGTCGCAGCGCTTCCCAACCCCCTTGCCCTTGTTCCACGTGGGCCGCTTGCTCAGCTTCTTCTCCTTGGTGACGCCGGTCTCCACGATGGGGCGCCATCTGCGGTACAGCTCGATGCCGTCCTTGTTCTGGTGCGAGTACAGCCCATACCTCACCTGAGTGCGGTGCGCGCGCATGGTCTTCTGCGGCGCCCAGGTGAACTCGTAGCCGTTGCTGATGCTCTTGTCGCCGGAGGCGTTCCACTTCGACCCGTAGCTGACGGCGGCGCCGTAGGTGATCGTCCTGCCGGAGCCGTGGAACATGGTCGCCTTCTGGCCGCCGATGGGATAGGACGTCCCGATGGTGGCCATACGGTGAGACGTCTTGATCAGCCTCGTGATGGCCGACTGGGCTCCGACCCCACCTTCGGTCCGGGCCGAGACGCCTCCGGCCGGGCGCTCCGCCGCGCCCTTCGGCAGCGGGTGCAACTCCATCTCCACTCGGATCGGCTCAGGGACTGCGACGGTCCGGGCCGCCGACACGCCGTCCGGCTCGGCCCACTCGGCCGTCGTACCGGAACCCTCACCGACGAGTTGGAAGCTGGCCATCGTGGTGGCGATGGCGTTCTTCTCGGGGACGTAGATCTCCAGCTCCACGGTCGCCAGACCGTCGCCGGAGAGGAAGCCCTCTGCCAGGTCGTCCGGCCGAAGCCTGAGGACGAACTCGCTGCCCTTCGCCTCCACCAGTTCGGCGGGCAGGGTCTGAGTCGGCACCGTCTCACCCACCACGACCGCTTCGTCGATCTCCGGGGCGGGTTGGGCCACCACTGTGAATCGGGCGTTCTCCAGCGAGACGCCGTCATCGGCGAGCGCGCCGACGAGGGCCACGGGTGCGCCGCTGCCGCCGGTGTCGGCGGCTGTGGCCACCGCAGGAGCACCGCCGAGTACAAGCGGTGCCGCCATGGCACACACGACCACTCCCGTGGCGCTTCGTAAGCGCACTACTCTCTTCTTGCCTCTCACATGGCCTCCTTGTCCGATGCCTGGCGAGGACGAGGAAGGCGGCCCCCAAATTCGACCCTGCGGGCCGCCCCCGTCCGTCCCTGAACGTAGAGTGCCTGCCGGTCCACGGTCAACGGAGTACCGAAAGCTTGAGCATTTCCTGAGGTTTATCGATTGCAACAGCAATCGGAAGAGAATGCTCCGCCGTCGAGAACTCGCCAGGTCGCATGTGAACCTCTAACCGGACTCTCGGCTGCGCCGGGAGCCATCTCGGCAGCAAGATTTGCCAACGTGACCAATCTGAGCCGCACTGGCGAGCGGATCTTGCTCATCTGCTCGTACTCAATTCCGTCCCATCACCAAACCGGTCCCACGCGGATTCTGACCGGAAAATCCCCGGAACGGAACCCACCGGCGCATGGCTGGATCCGTAGGCGCTCGTTGCCCGATTACCGGGGACGAAGGATGGACAAAAAACAGCCACACGCGGCCGGGGCGGCTCGATTGGATCCCTTCCGCCGGCTGAGCTTGTCGCTGATGATGTCCGTGTGGCTCACCGCATCAGCACTCTGATCTCGACCTTCGGCTTCCTCGCCAGCGTGGCGCTGCTCGTCCTGGCGGTTGGTGAGTGCCGCTCTGGGGGCTCGGCCCTCTGGCTCGTGGCCGGAGCCGTGATCTTTTCCATCGCCTCCTACACACTCGTACAGGAGGCACGCCGACTCCGCCCTGGGCCGACCACCTGACAGCGCACCGACGGACAGACCGGTGGCGCGCCCCACCTCCGCTCACGTCATGGGAGGCGAGGCGTCCCTCGCCACGAGGAACACGAAGGCCGACAAGGCGTACTCACCACGCGATGCGCGAGTAGCAGCGCAAGCGCGGTAGCCGGGCGGTCAACGCCAGCCCGGCCGATCAACGCTTCCAGCTGCGGCTGTCCGAACGGAGCCGGCTAGTCGCGGCGGCGGGGGCGCCAGACGACCAGGGCGCTGGACTGCTGCACGTCCTCGTACCGGACCAGGTCGCGCCGGTAGGAGGCGTGCACCTGCGCCTCACGCTGCTGCATGGCCACCGCGGCGCCCTCCAGCGCCTGCGCCAGCTCGGCGGCGCGGGCCTGGAGCGCGGCGACCTGGTTCTCCAGCTCGATGATGCGCTTGATGCCGGCCAGGTTGATGCCCTCGTCCTGGCTGAGCCGCTGCACCTCGCGCAGCAGCTCGATGTCCCGCGCCGAGTAGCGCCGGCCGCGTCCGGCGGTGCGGTCCGGGGAGACCAGACCGAGCCGGTCGTACTGCCGCAGCGTCTGCGGATGCAGTCCTGACAGTTGCGCGGCGACCGAGATGACGTACACGGGCGACTCGTCGGTCAGCTCGTAGGGGTTGTTCCTGCGGACACCTCGGCCGTCCACGTCATTCTCCCTTCGCGGCCTTGAACAGCGCCGCCCGGGGGTCCTCGTCCGCGGTAGCGTCGCGGTAGGACTCCAGGGTCTCCTTCGCCTTCTTGCCCAGTTCCTTCGGTACCGCGAGCTCGACGGTGACCAGCAGGTCGCCGCGGGTGCCGTCCTTGCGGGCGGCGCCCTTGCCGCGGGCCCTCAGCGTCCGGCCGCCCGGCGTGCCCGGCGGCAGCCTGAGCGTCACCGGCGGACCTCCGAGGGTCGGCACGGTGATTTCACCACCCAGCGCCGCTTCGGGGAAGGTGACCGGCACGGTGACGGTGAGATTGTCGCCGCGGCGACCGAACACCGGGTGCGCGTCCACGTGCACGATGACGTACAGGTCGCCGTGCGGACCGCCGCGTTCACCCGGCGCGCCCTTGCCGCGCAGTCTGATCCGCTGCCCGTCGGACACTCCCGCCGGGATGCGCACCTGCATGGTGCGCGAGCTGGTGGCCCGTCCGCTGCCGCGGCACACCTCGCAGGGGTTCTCCGCGATCAGGCCTCGGCCCTTGCAGTCCAGGCAGGGGTCGGTGAGCGAGAAGCCGCCGCCACCGCCCCGGCTGACCTGGCCGGTGCCGACACACGTCGGGCACACCCGGGGCGTGCCGTTCTTGTCGCCGGTGCCCGAACAGGCCTTGCAGGCCGCGCTGCTGGACATGCGCAGCGGGACCGTCGCGCCGTCCACCGCCTCGGTGAAGCTGAGCGTCACCTCGGACTCGATGTCCTGCCCGCGCCTTGGCTGGGTGCGGGTACCGGGGCCGCCTCGGTTGAACAGGCCGCCGAACACGTCGCCGAGCCCGCCGCCGAAACCGCCGGCACCGCCCGGCTGGCCGGGCTGCCCCGGCTGGCCGCCGAAGAGGTCACCCAGGTCGAAGTTGAAGTTGCCGCCGGCGCCCGGCCCCGGGCGGAACCCGCCCGAGCCGAGCAGCGCGCGCGCCTCGTCGTACTCCTTGCGCTGCTTGGTGTCGGAGAGGATCTCGTTGGCCTCGCCGACCTCCTTGAAGCGCTCCTCCGCCTTGGCGTCGCCCTTGTTGGCGTCCGGGTGGTACTCGCGGGCGAGTTTCCGGTACGCCTTCTTGATCTCTGCCTCGGTGGCGTCCCTCGGGACGCCGAGGACCTTGTAAAGATCCTTCTCCAGCACTTCCCTGCTGAGGCTCATCCCCGGCGTCCCTCCTTCCGTTCACACCTCACGTCAGCCCTCGTCCGGGCCACCGCTCTCCTCGCCCGCGGCAGCCGCGTCGTCGCCCTTGGGACCCTGCGCACCCGGCTGGGGCTCGGCCACGCCGACCCGCGCGGGGCGGATCGTGCGCTCGCCGATGCGGTAGCCGGGCTGGAGGATCTGCACACACGTCGTCTCGGAGACGTCGGGCGAGTACGAGTGCATCAGCGCCTCGTGCACCATCGGGTCGAAGGGCTCGCCCTCCTTGCCGAACTGCTGGAGGCCCATCTTGGCGACGACCGTCTCCAGCGACTCGGCGACCGACTTGAAGCCGCCGACCAGCTCGCCGTGGTCCCGGGCCCGGCCGATGTCGTCGAGCACCGGCAGCAACTCGGTGAGCAGGTTCGCGACCGCGACCTCCTTGACCGCGATCCGGTCCCGGTCCACCCGGCGGCGGTAGTTGGCGAACTCCGCCTGAAGGCGCTGGACGTCCTGCGTCCGCTCGGTGAGCGCCGTCCTGGTCTGGTCCAGCTGGGCGACGAGGGCGACGTCCGGCGAACCGGAGAAGTCGTCCGCCTCCTGGCTGTCACGGCCGGCGGAGCCGTCGGTGTGCTCGGTTCCGCCGCTTTCGGCTGCCTCCCCTGCCGGGGCCGGCGGGCCCGCCTGCTCGGCGGACCCGCCCTCTGCCGCAGTCTCGTCCGACTGGGCTGCTTCGGCGGGGACTTCGGGCTCCTGCTTGTCGAAGCCCGGGGTCTCCTCCGTCACGCGGCACCACCCTGTCGCTTGTCGTTCTTCTCGTCGTCGACGATCTCCGCGTCCACCACGTCGTCGTCGCCCTGCGCGCCGCCCGCGCCGCCCGCGTCACCGGCACCGCCGGCCGCCTGCTGCGCCTGGGCGTCGGCGTAGAGCGCCTGGCCCAGCTTCTGGCTGGTCGCGCCGACCTTCTCGGACGCCTCGCGGATGGCCGCGGTGTCCTCGCCCTTCAGCTTCTCCTTGAGGTCGGTCACCGCTTCCTCGACCTCGGTCTTGATGTCGGCGGGGACCTTCTCCTCGTTGTCCTTGAGGAACTTCTCGGTCGTGTAGACGAGCTGCTCGGCCTGGTTGCGGGTCTCCGCGGCCTCGCGGCGCTTGGAGTCCTCGTCGGCGTACTGCTCGGCGTCGCGCATCATGCGCTCGATGTCGTCCTTCGGCAGCGCGGAGCCGCCGGTGACGGTCATGCGCTGCTCCTTGCCGGTGCCGAGGTCCTTCGCGCCGACGTGCATGATGCCGTTGGCGTCGATGTCGAAGGTGACCTCGATCTGCGGCACGCCGCGCGGGGCCGGAGGCAGGCCGGTCAGCTCGAACATGCCGAGCTTCTTGTTGTAGGCCGCGATCTCGCGCTCGCCCTGGTAGACCTGGATCTGCACCGACGGCTGGTTGTCCTCGGCCGTGGTGAAGATCTCCGAACGCTTCGTCGGGATCGTGGTGTTGCGCTCGATGAGCTTGGTCATGATGCCGCCCTTGGTCTCGATACCGAGGGACAGCGGGGTGACGTCGAGCAGCAGGACGTCCTTGACCTCGCCCTTGAGCACACCGGCCTGGAGCACGGCGCCGATGGCGACGACCTCGTCCGGGTTGACGCCCTTGTTGGCGTCCTTGCCGCCGGTCAGCTCCTTGACGAGCTCGGCGACGGCGGGCATCCGGGTCGAGCCGCCGACCAGGACCACGTGGTCGATCTCGGACAGCGCGATGCCGGCGTCCTTGATGACGTTGTGGAACGGGGTCTTGCAGCGCTCCAGCAGGTCGGAGGTGAGCTGCTGGAACTGCGCCCGGGTCAGCTTCTCGTCGAGGTGCAGGGGACCCTCGGCGGAGGCGGTGATGTAGGGCAGGTTGATCGAGGTCTCGGTGGACGAGGACAGCTCGATCTTGGCCTTCTCGGCGGCCTCACGCAGGCGCTGGAGCGCCATCTTGTCCTTGCCCAGGTCCACGCCGTGGCCCGACTGGAACTGCTTCACCAGGTAGTCGACGACCCGCTGGTCCCAGTCGTCACCACCGAGGTGGTTGTCGCCGTTGGTGGCCTTCACCTCGACGACGCCGTCGCCGATCTCCAGCAGCGAGACGTCGAAGGTGCCACCACCGAGGTCGAAGACCAGGATGGTCTGGTCGTCCTTCTCCAGGCCGTAGGCGAGCGCCGCCGCGGTGGGCTCGTTGACGATGCGCAGGACGTTGAGGCCCGCGATCTCACCGGCCTCCTTGGTGGCCTGGCGCTCGTGGTCGTTGAAGTAGGCCGGCACGGTGATGACCGCGTCGGTGACCTTCTCGCCCAGGTAGGCCTCGGCGTCCCGCTTGAGCTTCTGCAGGATGAAGGCGCTCATCTGCTGCGGGTTGAAGTCCTTGCCGTCCAGGTTGATCTTCCAGTCGGTGCCCATGTGGCGCTTGACCGACCGGACCGTCCTGTCGACGTTGGTGACGGCCTGGCGCTTGGCCACCTCGCCCACCAGGACCTCACCGTTCTTCGCGAAGGCGACGACGGACGGCGTGGTCCTGGCGCCCTCGGCGTTGGAGATGACGGTGGGCTCACCGCCTTCGAGAACACTGACGACGGAGTTCGTCGTACCCAGGTCGATGCCGACCGCACGAGCCATTTCGTAATCCTCCAGCTAAAGCATTGAGTGGAACTGGCTCAAGCATGCAACACGGGACGGAGTTCGTCAACAGGGATGAGTCCAAGCGACTCAAGTCTTCTGCCGGTAAGGAGCGCATAAGGATGCCCTCGCCGCAACGGGCCTGGTCAGCGCCTGGCGGGGCAGGGCAGGGCGCTGCCCGGCAGGGCAGGGCAGGGCAGGGCAGGGCAGGGCAGGGCAGGGTCAACGCCCGGCGGGGCAGGGGAGGGTCGGCGGCCGGCGGGGCGGAGTCAGCGCCCGGCGGGCTTGCGGTGCGGGGCCAGCAGGGCGTCCCAGCCCCGCCGCAGGTCCTGGTACTCGAAGTGGGCGTGGTCCGCCCGCGCGCTCGGCAGCAGGACGGCGTCACGTCGGGCCCCCGCCTCCCGCGGCTCGGCGCCCTCGGCGCCCTCAGCGCCCTCAGCGCCACGGAGCGCGCCGTGCAGGTAGGCGCGGTAGTTCACCGCCCGGGCGGCGTCGTGCGCGTGCTCGTCCGCGAAGTCGAATTCCGCAGGGTCGGAGTCGGCCGCGTACAGCTCGTAGCTCTCGGCCGCCGCCAGTATCGCCCGCCGGCCCGCTTCGCCCTGCGGTATCAGGCTGTAGGCGGCGAACTGGTCAGCCACGTCCTCCTCCCGCCCGGTGTAGGGGAGTTGCAGCTTGTCGATCAGTGCGTGGCCGGCCTCGTGGTACAGCGTCTCCACCAGCACGCCGGCCGTCTTGGCGGCCACGGCTCGGCCGGCTCCTGAGTTCTCGAACTGCTCGCGGACCTCGGCCACGAACTCGTAGCAGAGGTCTATGCGCGAGTGCTCCGGGTCGTAGGCCACCTCGGTGCTGCCGCACGACCGGCCGGTCATGCGCACCGTGCCCGGAACGGACAGGCCGCGGTTCAGACGGTCCGCCACCTTCTCCAGCGTGCGCCGGTCGGCCAGGAACGCGCGGTCCCCCTCGCCGCCCGGCGCCGCCCGCCCGTACTCCGCGACGAAGCCGGGCGAACCCGTCCGGGTGTCGCCGCCGCCACGCTGCGCGGAGCTGACCAGCACCAGCGGCACCAGGCCGAGGCAGACCAGCGCGAACGCCAGCGTCAGCACCGTTCCCAGGACGGTTCGCCACCGGGCCGGAGAGTCACTGGTGGCGTAACGTCCAAGCATGTCCCCTACTGTCGCGGATGCGGCGACGGAAGGGATCACCCGGACGTCTGTGGTTGCCCCCGCCGGTCGGCGGGGGCAACCACAGACGTCCGGACACCCCCGGGGGCCGGTACCGACGCAAGCGAAGCCGAGAGAGCAGAAGCCGTGATTCGAGTGGTCGTCGTCGACGACGAGCAGCTGGTCCGGTCCGGGGTGCGGATGATCCTCGGTACCGCCCCCGACATCGAGGTGGTCGCCGACTGCGCCGGCCCGCAGGCCGTCGCCACCATCACCACCACCCGCCCCGACGTCGTGCTGCTCGACATCCGCATGCCCGAGACCGACGGCCTGGCCGTGCTGCGCGGCCTGCGGGCGGCCCACGGCGACCGGCCGGGCCCGGCGGTGTCCATGCTGACCACCTTCGACGCCGACGAGTACCTGACCGCCGCCCTGCAACTGGGCGCCGCCGGCTACCTGCTGAAGGACGCCGAACCCGAGCGCCTGATCCAGTCCGTGCGCTCGCTGGCCGCGGGCGGCAGCACCCTCGACCCCGGCGTCACCGGAGCCGTCATCGGCGGCTACCTCGACCGCTCCGGCGGCACGCCCGAGGCGCTGCGCGCCGTGCAGGCGCTCACCCCGCGCGAACGCGAGGTGCTGGCGCTGCTCGCCGAGGGCTTGTCGAACGCCGCCATCGCCTGCCGCATGGGGCTCGCGCACGGCACGGTCAAGGACCACGTGAGCGCGCTGCTCAGCAAGCTCGGCGGTATCAACCGGGTGCAGGCGGCGGTACTGGCCGACCGGGCCGGCCTGACCGGCGGCCCCCGGTGACCCGTGAACCGGCCCACGGCCGCCGGGCGCCCCGCAGCCGCCGGGCCCGCCCGCCGCGGCCCGCAGCCGGGCCGGAGGCGGGGACGGGGGCCGAGCCGGGGACGGGTTCGGGGGCAGGGACGGGGGCTGACGCGGGGCCGGAGGCGGGGGCTGGGCCAGGGGCGGAACCGGGGCCGGGGTCCAGGTCCGGTCCGGGACGCGCGGCCGGGTCCGGGACGGGCCGGTTCGCGCTGCCGCGGCGCCCGGCGCCCGCCGGGCGGTCCGCGCGCGATGTGCTCACCGGGCACCTCGCCACCACCTACGGGCCCGTCGCCCTGGCGACCGCCGACGCCCTGCTGGTGAACGGGGTGTCGCCGTCACCCGACCTGGCGGCGGCGCTGGCCGCCGCAGCCGTGCTGCCGCTGCGCCGGCGGTGGCCGGTACCGGTCCTGCTGGTCGCACTCGTCGGCCTGTACGTCGGCTTCATCTGGTTCGCGCCGCTCATCGCGCTCTACACCGTCGCCCGCCACCGCCCCGGCCGCACCCGGCTGGCCGTCTGCGCCACGCTGTTCGCCGCGGCCTACCTGGTGCCCAACCCGGTGGACGAGAACCCGTGGGAGTCCGTGCAGGAAGCGGTGCTCGACTTCACCGACACCGCGCTCGTCATCGCCGCGCCCATCGCGCTGGGCCTGCTCATGGCGGCCCGCGGCCGGGAGAACGCGCTGCTGGCCGAACGGGTGCTCAGCACCGAACGGGTGCGCCTCGCCCGCGAGATGCACGACGTGGTGGCGCACCAGGTCAGCCTCATCAGCCTGCAGGCGGGCGCGCTGCGCATCAGCACCACCGACCCCGCCACCCGCGACAGTGCCGACACCATGCGCTCGCTCGCCGTCGCCACGCTGGACGAGCTGCGGCACCTCGTCGGCGTGCTCCGCGCGGCCGGGGGCAGCACCGCGCAGCTCAGCCCGCAGCCCCGGCTCTCCGACCTGCCCCGGCTCATCGCCGACAGCGGCCTGGAGGTCGACTTCTCCCCGCTGCCCGACCCCCCGGACGGCCCCGGCACCCCGAATGCGCCCGCCCCCTCCGACCCCGCCCCCTCCGACCCCGCCCCCGCCGACCCTTCCGGCTCCGAAGCTCCCGGCTCCGACACGTCCGGCTCCCGGGACCGGCCGCCCGAGCGCGCCGGTGCCGGTGCCGGTGCCGGGACCGCGAGGCGGTATCCGGAGGCCGTGGAGCGCGCCGCGTTCCGGACAGTGCAGGAAGGCCTGACGAACGCCCGCAAGCACGCCCCCGGCGGCCATGTGCGGGTGCGCCTGGCGGAGGTCGGGCGACGGTTGAGCGTGGAGGTGCACAACGGGCCGCGCGCTCGGGACGCGGAGCTGCCCGCGCTGCCCGGCGGCGGACACGGACTGGTCGGTCTGCGCGAGCGCGCCCAGCAGCTCGGCGGCACCTTCTCCGCCGGGCCGACGCCGGACGGCGGCTTCACCGTCCGGGCGGAGCTGCCCTTCCGTTCCACCGACCGGACCACCCGCTTGTCCCATTAACCGCCGTTTCCTGTAAAGGACGGAAATAGCCGGGCCCAGCTGTTAACGATCACCACCCCGGGAGAGTCGAGGCAGTAGCCGCAGGACCTCCGGCCGAACGGGAGATGGTGAAGGTGTCGACTCGTCAGTTGACGTCCGCAGACCGCGCACGGGCAGCGGTGCACGACGCCCTGGCCCGCCTCGGTCGCGGCAGGCCGCACCTCCCCCGCCGGGGCACGGCCCGTAGCGCTGCCCGGTACGCCGCCCGGCGAGCTGCCCGGCGGACGGTCGCGGGCGGCATGACGAGCGCCGCACTGGCCGTGCTGCTGCTGGGCGCGTCGCCCGCGCGCGCCGAGAGCGGCGGCGTCACGCCCGGGCTGCGGCACGTCGGCGCGCCGTTCGCCGTCGACACGTCCGTGCGCTCCCTGCACCGTCAGGCCCTCCGGGCTTCCCGCGCCCACGAGCGGGCCCGGCTGGCGGCGGACCGGCAGCGGCGTACCGTCGGCCGGCTGGACCGGTCGCTGCGCGCCAAGCAGGCCGAGTACCGGGGGCTGCGGCAGGCGGTGGGCGCTGCCGCCGCCGAGCACTACCGGGCCGGCGCAGGGGCTCTGCTACCCGGGGCCCGGCTGATGCTGTCCGACTCCCCCGAGCAGTTCCTCGCCCGCAGCGCGGCCATGGAGCGCGGGACCCGGGCGGCGGACCAGCTCACGGAGAACGTGCGCCGGGCGGAGGCGGAACTGGCCCGCGAGCAGTCCGTCGCCGACCGCGCCCTGGCGCGGCTGCGCCGGGACCAGGCCCGGCAGCTCGCCTGGGCGCGGCACCTGACGGTGCAGCTCACCCGCGCCCGGCAGCAGGCCGCGCGCATGGCGTCCGGCCGCGCGGGCGGCCACGCGAACGGACATGCGGACGGCGGCGCGGACGGCCACGCGAGCGCGCGTGTGGTGGTGCAGCGGGGCGCGGGCGGGTGTGCGACGAGCAGCGGCGGAGGCGGCTCGGCGGCGTCCACGGGCAACGCCTGGGTGGCACCCGTCGAGCGGTACCGGCTCTCCGCCGGTTTCGCGGCGCGGGGCTCCCGCTGGTCGCACGGGCACACCGGGCAGGACTTCGCCGTCACCACCGGCACCCCGGTGCGCGCGGTCGGAGCCGGAGTGGTCGCCGGCCTCGGCTGCGGGGACGCGTTCGGCCACCAGCTGGTGCTGCGGCATCCGGGTGGCTTCTACACCCAGTACGCTCATCTCTCGCTGCTCCAGGCCCGCCCTGGGCAGCGGGTGCACACGGGCGAGCAGATCGGGCTGTCCGGCAACACGGGCAACTCCAGCGGCCCCCACCTGCACTTCGAGGTCCGGATGACACCGCAGGTCGGCTCGGGCGTGGACCCGGTGCCGTGGCTGCGCGCCCGGGGGGTGAAGCTGTGAGCCGGGCCCGCGGGCCCGGCTCCCGGGAGGCCGCCAGGTAAGCCCACCCTCAGCGACGCAGATCACCGCATGCCGCGGTACAGGCTCGCGCGGATACTGGGTAGTCTCGTACGGACTGGATAAGTTACTGCTTAGTACGCTTGCAGACGCAGGCACCGCCCCGGCAGGTTCGAGGAGCCGTCATGCAACTCGCCGCGATCATCGTCACGCTGGCCCTCACTGTGGTCGGTGTTGCGCTCATCGCTCGCGCCGTCGCGCAGATCTACCGTTTCGTGAAGCTCGGCCAACCCGTGCCGGCCGGTTCACGCACGGACAACTGGCAGCAGCGCACCGCGACCCTGACCAAGGAGTTCCTCGGCCACACCCGGATGAACCGGTGGGCCGTGGTGGGCGTCGCCCACTGGTTCGTGGCCATCGGCTTCCTGACGCTGCCGCCGACGCTGATCAACGCGTACGGCCAGCTCTTCCAGGCCGACTGGATGCTGCCCCTCATCGGCGGCTTCCTGCCGTACGAGATGTACATCGAGTTCATCGGCCTGATGACGGTCGTCGGCATCCTCACGCTGATGGTGATCCGGCTGCTGAACCTGCCGTCCCGCGCGGGACGCAAGTCCCGCTTCGCCGGCTCGAAGGCCTGGCAGGCGTACTTCGTCGAGTACATCATCCTCACCATCGGCCTGGCGATCATCGTCCTGCGCGGCCTGGAGGGCGCGCTGCACGGCGTGGACTCCTACGGGCCCGCGTACTTCGCCTCGTACCCCCTGGTGGCCCTCTTCAGCGGCTTGAGCCTCGGCACGCTGCAGAACCTCGTCTACTTCTGGGCGATGGTGAAGATCGGCACCTCGATGATCTGGATGATCACCGTCAGCCTCAACACCAACATGGGTGTGGCCTGGCACCGCTTCCTGGCGTTCCCCAACATCTGGTTCAAGCGCGACGCCCGCGGCGGCACCGCGCTGGGCGCGCTCCAGCCGATGACGTCCGGCGGCAAGGTCATCGACTTCGAGACGGCCTTCGACGACGACGGCGACGAGAACGCCGAGGAGACCAAGTTCGGCGTCTCCCAGGTCGAGCACTTCTCCTGGAAGGGCATTCTCGACTTCTCCACCTGCACCGAGTGCGGTCGCTGCCAGTCGCAGTGCCCCGCGTGGAACACCGGCAAGCCGCTCTCCCCGAAGCTGCTCATCATGTCGCTGCGCGACCACGCGCACGCCAAGGCGCCCTACCTGCTGGCGGGCGGCGGCAAGACGATGGAGGGCGAGGAGAAGGCGACCGCCGAGCAGCTCAAGGACGTGCCGGCCAGCGCCCTGGCCGAGGCCGAGCGCCCGCTCATCGGCACCGCCGAGGAGAACGGCGTCATCGACCCGGACGTGCTGTGGTCGTGCACCACCTGCGGTGCGTGCGTCGAGCAGTGCCCGGTCGACATCGAGCACGTCGACCACATCCTCGACATGCGCCGCTACCAGGTGATGATCGAGAGCGCGTTCCCGTCCGAGGCCGGGACGATGCTCAAGAACCTGGAGAAGAAGGGCAACCCCTGGGGTCTGGCCAAGAAGCAGCGGCTGGAGTGGACCAAGGAGCTGGAGCAGGAGACGGGCTTCCAGGTCCCGGTCGTCGGCAAGACCGTCGAGGACCTCACCGAGGTCGAGTACCTCTACTGGGTCGGCTGCGCCGGAGCCCTGGAGGACCGCGCCAAGAAGACCACCAAGGCCTTCGCGGAGCTGCTGCACATGGCGGGCGTCAACTTCGCCATCATGGGCGGCGACGAGAAGTGCACCGGTGACTCGGCCCGGCGTCTCGGCAACGAGTTCCTCTTCCAGCAGCTCGGCGAGGAGAACGTCGCCGTGCTGAACGCCGCGTTCGGCGAGGATGAGGACGAGGGCGTCACCGTGCCGGTGGCGAAGAAGAAGATCGTCGCGACCTGCCCGCACTGCTTCAACACGATCGCCAACGAGTACCCGCAGCTCGGCGGGCACTACGAGGTCATCCACCACACGCAGCTGCTCCAGCACCTGATCGACGAGGGCAAGCTGGTCCCGGTCACCCCGGTCGAGGGTCTGATCACCTACCACGACCCCTGCTACCTGGGTCGGCACAACCAGGTGTACACGCCCCCGCGCGAGATCATCGGCCGGGTGCCGGGCCTGCGCAACGAGGAGATGCACCGCCACAAGGAGCGCGGCTTCTGCTGCGGCGCCGGCGGCGCCCGGATGTGGATGGAGGAGCGGATCGGCAAGCGCGTCAACAACGAGCGTGTCGACGAGGCCCTCGCCCTCAACCCGGACATCGTCTCCACCGCCTGCCCGTTCTGCCTGGTCATGCTCACCGACTCGGTCAACGGCAAGAAGAACGACGGCGCCGCGAAGGAGTCCGTCCAGGTCGTCGACGTCGCCCAGCTCCTGCTGGAGTCCGTCCGCACCCCCGCCGCCGGCAACGACGGTGATGACGGGGACAACGGGGACGGCGGCGGTGAGGGCGGCGGCAGCCCCGAACCGGCCGACGCCCCGGAGCCCGAACCCGCGAAGTGACACCGAGCCCCGCCGAGGGGCTCTCCGGAACGGCCGGCTCCCGCACAGGGAGCCGGCCGTTCCGGCGTCCGGGCCCCTCTGCGGGCCCCTTCCGAGAGCCGTCGCCTCCAGGCTGGAGCCCCGGACGCCTTCCGGTTGCAACCCGGCTGCCTCCCCGCTGACTCCTCCACCGGAGGCCGGGCAGGAACCGCAGCGGAGACGGCCAAGGCCGCTCGCCACCTGATCACTTCCGGTCGGTTACGGCACCGAACCAGACGCCCGGGCCCGCAGGCCCGGCATGCAGGGCCGCCGACCGTAACCTCTGCCCATGCCTGTGGAACAGGCGGCCTGTCCGCACCACGACCCCGTGCCCGTGCAGCAACTTCGCGCCGGGGACCACGCCTTCGTCCGCTACGACACCGACACGGCCCGCTGGGAGACAGCCGCCGCCTTCGTACGCACCGGCCTCGACCTGGGTGAACGCGTCATCGTGCTGGCCAGCCCGCTGGCCGGCAGGAAGGCCGCACTCACCGCACTCCGCGGCCACACCCCGGCATTCGCCTCAGCCCGCTCCGAGGGACGTCTGGTACTGAGCACCATGCGAGAACTCATCGCCCCCCGTACCGAGTTCACCGAGCAACGGCAGTGGGAGCGGCTCACGGAGGAGACCGGCCGAGCGGTCCGGGACGGCTGCACCGGCGCCCGCGCCTTCATCGACATGGACTGGGTGAGGGACCTCGGCACCGGCACCGACGCGGTCGTCCACCGCGAGAGCCACAGCCACCACCTGTTCACCGGCCGTCCCTACACCGAGCTGTGCGCCTACGACGGACGATGGTTCAGCAAGGAGGTACTCGCGGAGATGTGCAGCGCCCACCCCCGCAGGGTGCTCGCCGGCCTGGGCATCCTCCGCACGGTGTCCTCACCCGGCGCGGTCCGCCTCGCGGGCGAGGCCGACCTCAACACCCGCACGGCGTTCACCGCGGCCCTGCGCGACGGTCTGGCCCAGAGCGCCGGGACCGGCCGCCTGACCGCCGACCTCACGCCGCTGCACTTCCTCAGCATCGGCTGCGCCGCCGACCTGCTGCTGATCGCCTCGACCGCGCCGCACCACCGCATCGAGGTGCGCTGCGCCCCCTTCCAGGCGGCCACCCTGCGCAGACTCGGCGCGGAGACCCTGATGTCACTGAAGCTGGTGGAGGTGGAGGTGGGTTGCGGATGCTAGCCGAACAGAGTTCCCGCCCCAGCAGGCCGGAGCAGCACCTGCTCAAGCGGCGCTTCACCGCCCGCACCCTGCCGCAGCTGCGGTTCGGCGTCGAGGAGTGCGCCGCCTGGTGCGGGCTGGCCGAGCCGCGCCGCGGCGAGTTCGTGCTCGCCGTCGACGAGATCGCCACCAACGCCGTCGAGCACGCCGGTGGTGAGGGGCGGCTGCTGCTGCGGCGCCTCGACGACGAGCTGGAGGCCCGGGTGACCGACGCCGGCCCTGGCTTCTCCGTCGACGTCATCCCCGAACTGCTGCCGGGCCTCGACGGCGGCCCGCGCGGCCGCGGCCTGTGGCTCGCCCGGCTCACCACCGACCGGCTCAGCATCACCGCCGGGCACCCCGGCTCGGTGGTGACCCTGGCCGTGCACCTGGGCTGACGGCCCCGACGGCGTCCACCGTCCGCACCCCCGCTCCCACCCGTGCCTGCTCCCACCCGTGCCTGCTGCCGCGCCCCGGATCACCGCACCCCGGATCACCGTCCACACGAGCCGCTGACCTGGTACGTCCCGTAGGGCCACCCCCTACGGGATGTACCGAACAGGCCACAATGAACCCCCGGATACCCCGTCCACGGCATCCGGCGGTCGCAGAACGCGGTACGTTCGATTACGTGGCTGGATTCAGGATGGGACGCGGCCGGCACCCGCGCAACGCACCGCAACGGCACGGGACGAACCCCCCGCCGGGCGCCGCACCGCAGGCGCCCGGCCCCTACGTGCCGTACGGACAGCAGACGCCGCCCCCGCGGCACACCCCGCACCCGGGCGGACCCGACCCGTGGCAGCAGGGCGGGAACGGCGAGCCGGAGTACTTCGCCGGCCAGCCCGCCCACGACCCGTACGCCAACAACCCGGGTCACACGCAGCAGTTCCGTATCGGCGACGATCACGGCCCGGGGCCCGGCGACGCCCACGGCGGCTACCGCGACGAGTACACCAGCGGCGCCACGTACGCGGCCGGGCACACCACCGCGCCGCCCGCCGGACCCAGGCTGCACTGGAAGCAGCTGCTGAGCGGCATCGTGCTGCGGCCCAACGCGACCTTCTGGCAGATGCGGGACTACGCCGTGTGGGGCCCGGCGATCCTCGTCACCTTCCTGTACGGCCTGCTGGCCGTCTTCGGTCTGGACTCCGCCCGCGAGGACGTGCTCGGCACGACGTTCTCCAACGCCGTGCCGTACGTGCTCATCACGGGCGTGGCGGTCGTGCTGTCCGGGCTGGTGCTGGGCACGGTGACGCACACCCTGGCCCGCCAGTTCGGCGGCGACGGGGCATGGGCGCCGACCGTGGGCCTGTCGATGCTGATCATGTCGATCACCGACGCGCCGCGGCTGCTGTTCGCCCTGTTCCTGGGCGGCACCGCGCCCTTCGTGCAGATCGTCGGATGGATCACCTGGGTGGCGGCGGGCGCGCTGTTCGCGTCGATGGTCAGCCGATCGCACGACCTGCCCTGGCAGAAGGCGCTCGGCGCCGCGTCCATCCAGCTCCTGGCCCTGCTCGTCCTCATCAAGCTCGGCACCCTGTAGAGCCGGGTCCGGTCCGGCGCCTCTCAGCGCCCGGCCCGGCGCTCCCGTACAGCCCTTACGGCCAGCGCGGCCAGCGCGAGCCCGTGCTCCCGGGCGGCGCACGCCGGGGCCCGACCGCCTTCGCGGCCGGGCCCCGACGCCGTCGGGTGCCGCCCGTCAGGCGAACTGCTGCCCCGGCGAGCCGTCGCAGCGCTGCAGGCGCACCGGCTCACGCGCCCCCGCCAGCGTCAGGCACAGGTCCTGCGCCGCCGACGGCTTGATCGCCGAGCCGGACCGGACGAAACGCTGGTTCGCCGTCGCCGAGCAGTTCCACACCACCAGCGCCGCACCGGCCGTGTACCGGCCGCTCGGCACGTCCAGGCAGCGGTCGTGGGTCAACTCGGTGTACAGCTGACTGCTCTGCGCGTCGTGCCACCAGCCCTGGTTGCGGCCACCGTGGCAGTCGTAGCCGCGGACCGCCGTGCCGTTGCGGCTGGTGGCCCGGTCCACGTCCAGGCAGGTGCCCGTGCCGGCGTTGCGCAACGGCGCGAACGCGTCGTCCCACGCGCCCGGGTAGAGCTTCGGCGCGCCGGCGCCCGCCGGATCGGCGCAGGACGCCTCCCTCAGACCCGACGTCTCCAGCTGCGTCAGGCAGGACGCGAACGCCCCGTGCCCGTGGGCGTTGGGGTGGAAGGACTGCCGCAACGAGTTGGAGTCCGGTGGGAACGGATTGCTCAGTTCGATCCACAGGCCGCGCGCCCACGGGGTCTCCATGCACACCTCGTGACCGTGGAACAGCCGCGAGGCGTCCAGGTATACGGCGCCGGTGGCGCGGGCCGCCTGCCGGATGCCCTCCTGGAACATCGGCACCGCCGAGTCGCGGCCCCAGGCCGAGTCGGAGGTGTAGCCGGTGCAGCCGCCGGGGATCTTGCCGGGGAACCGGGGGTTGTCGTTGATGTCCGGGCCGATCGGACCGGGGTAGCTCATCACCACCAGCCGGTAGTCGCCGTCCGCGTACCCCGCGTCGCGCATGACCGTGCGCAGGTCGCCGACGACCGCCGTCACCTTCGGGACGAGCCCGTCGACCCGGCCCTGCCAGCCGGGCCCGTAACCGGGCGCGCACGGCCCCTGCAGCAGGAACCAGCGGGTCACGCAGTCCGTGATCACCGGCCCGAACTGGAGGTCGTCGTTGGCGCCGGCCACGAGCACGATCGTCTTCAGCCGCGTGTTGCGCGCCTTGATGGCCAGACTGTCGCTCTGCACGAGTTCGTCGGCGTACTGCCGCTGCCCGCCGATGCGGATGTTGACCGAGGAAGCCCCCGAACAGGCCACGTTGTAGGTGACGTCGGCGGCGATGCCGGTGCGGTGGATAGCCGCCTCGGGAGAGCGGTGGCACCAGTTCGTCGGACCGTCGGTGCCACGCTCGTAGGTGCCGACGCCTTCACCGCTGATCTCGCTGTCGCCCAGCGAGATCAACGACGTCTTGCGCTGTGCCATCGGACGTTCGGCCGGATCGCCGTAGAGCGCGGTGGCCTCCGCGGCCCGGATGCGTTCCAGTTCCGCCGGCAGCGGCGTGCCGGCGGCGGCCGGAGCGGTCTCCTGGGCCATCGCCGGCGCGCCGACCGCCAGGAGCGCCAGCGCCGTCACCGCGACACCGGCAGCCCTTGTCCACCCGCCGAAACCTGATCGGGTTCTTCCACGTGCCATGGGGATCTCCACTCACGCGAGCAACTTCGGTTACCCACGGTTTTTACTTGCTGGTAACACAACAGGGAAGACCTGTGCACGCTTCAACTGAAGTCCAAAAAAGGTTTGTTGACGCTCAAGGGTTGATATGCCAGGTCCGCGGGCACGCGCTGGACGACGGACGGCTCCCGCAGCCGGCAGCCACGAGTGGCACATTCGCGGCCCGCGGAGGTTTCCCACGCCGAACTCGTGGAATGCCTCCGTCTTACCGGGCCGCCCGGCCCGGCGACCGGCAGCCGCCCGGAGGCCGGGGGGTCCACCGGCGGCCAGCCGCCGCGGACACGCGAGGCAGGCACCGACAGCAGCACGCACCACCGCACAGCCCTCAGGCAGCACCAGGCAGGCAGCGGACGTTTCGGAGCACCGTTCCGGAGCGCCGGCCGCCGGCCCCGTCGGCGGCACCGCCACCGCACCGGCCCCAGGCCCCGCCGGTGCTGCCGCAGTACGCCGCCCGGCGAGCCCGAGCGGTGACCACACGTCAAGAGCGCCCTGGAGAGCACACGATGACCACCAATCAGACGCCGCACCTCGACGGCACCCAACTGGAGAACGCGCTGCGCGACGCGGAGCGGCTCCGCCCGCTCGTGCGGAAGGAGCAGACCAGTTCGGTACTGAGCCGCGCCGCCCAGGCTGCGGCCGTACTGACCGGCGCGGTGGTCTCGCTGCTGCTGCTGACGGCACCGGACCGCCCCTGGACCCACGCCGGCCTGACCTGCCTGGCCGCCGCAACCACCGTCGGCGTCATCCAGATCCTGTGGGCAGTCCCGCTCCAGCGCCGCGCCCGCCACGACGAGGCCCGCATGCTCAACAACCTGGAGACCGTCCGCGAGCAGTACGAGGGCCTGGCCCGGCACGAAGGCTGGGACGACACCCGTCTGGAGGACGTCCGCCGCCGCATCGACGCCTTCCCCGTCGAAGGCCGCCGCTACGGCCGCCCCCACCCCCTCGCCGCCCGCCGGGCGGCGTGAGGGCGGGGCGGGATGCCCGCCGCTCGGATATCGTCAGACATGGCCTACGTGATCACCGCCGCCCACCTGGATGACGCCGCGACGCTGGGGCCCTTGCACCTGCGCAACTGGCTGGAGAACTACCCCAACGCAGACGCGGGGATCGACGAGCTCTGGATCCGTGAGCATCGCGGTTCGTCCGCCGGCACGGAAGGCATCACCCAGTGGCGGGAGTTCATCGAGGTGGCGAGCCAGCACCCCCACCTGCACTTCTGCCGTGTCGTCCGGTCCGAGACGGAGATCGTCGGCTATCTCCGCGGCCACCGGGAGGAGTCGGTCACCCTGGGGCCGATGTACTTGCTGGACCACGCCCAGGGCCACGGACTCGGTGGCCAGCTGATGACCGAGTTCCTCGCCTGGGCAGGACCTGCACACATACGCCTGGGGGTCGCCGACTACAACGCAGGCGCGATCCGGTTCTACCGACGACACGGCTTCGAGATCACGGGCGACCGCTACCTCTGGCGAGGAAGGCTGCCGACCCTGCCCATGACCCGCGAGGCCCCGGCCGGTGCCGACCTGAGCTGAGCCACGCGCCGCGAAGCCGGCATGCCCGGCCCGCCGGAACAAGCGGCAGCTCAGATGGCTTCGTTGTTCTCCCTGGGAGCAGCGCCGGACCTGTGCACCGGAGGCAGGACGCTCCACGGGAAGTTGATCCACTCGTCGGTGCGCTTCCAGACGTACTCGCACTTGACGAGCGACTGCGTCTTCTCGTAGATCACCGCGCTGCGCACGTCGGCGACGTAGCCCTCGCAGAAGTCGTGGATGAGCTTCAACGTCTTCCCGGTGTCCGCCACGTCGTCGGCGATCAGCACCCGCTTGTCGGAGAAGTCGATCGCGTTCGGCACCGGCGCCAGCATCACCGGCATGTCCAGCGTCGTGCCGACGCCGGTGTAGAACTCGACGTTCACCAGGTGCAGGTTCTTGCAGCCCAGCGCGTACGCAAGGCCGCCGGCGACGAACACCCCGCCGCGTGCCACCGACAGGATGATGTCCGGCTCGAAGCCGTCATCGGCGATCGTCTGCGCCAACTCCCGCACGGCACCGCCGAACCGCTCGTACGTCAGCTCCTCGCGCGCCGCGTGCCGCCCGGTGTCCGGTGCTGCGTCCACGGCGTCAGACCTGCGTCCGGTGGAAGCGCAGGAACGAACGCGACTGCGTCGGCCCCCGCTGCCCCTGGTAGCGCGAGCCGTAGCGCTCGGAACCGTACGGGTGCTCGGCGGGTGACGACAGGCGGAACATGCACAGCTGGCCGATCTTCATGCCCGGCCACAGCTTGATGGGAAGCGTCGCCACGTTGCTCAGTTCCAGCGTCACGTGGCCGGAGAAACCCGGGTCGATGAACCCTGCCGTCGAGTGCGTCAGCAGTCCCAGGCGTCCCAGCGAGCTCTTGCCCTCCAGGCGCGACGCCAGGTCGTCCGGCAGCGACACCACCTCGTACGTCGAGGCCAGCACGAACTCGCCCGGGTGCAGGATGAACGGCTCGTCGCCCTCCGGCTCGATGAGCCGCGTCAGGTCGGCCTGCTCCACGGCGGGGTCGATGTGCGGGTAGCGGTGGTTCTCGAAGACCCGGAAGTAGCGGTCCAGACGCACGTCGATACTCGACGGCTGCACCATCGTCGGGTCGTAGGGGTCGATCCTCACCCGGCCGGCGTCGATCTCGGCCCGGATGTCCTTGTCTGAGAGAAGCACGTGCTGAGCGTACGCGCACGGAGCCCGGCCCCTCAGAACCGGGCCCCCTCGCGCGTCCTGCGTCACCCCGCGTCACGCGTCACGGCCTCGAAACGGCCGGCGCCGCGGGTGGTGCGGCCGTCAGCGACGCGCGGCGCTCACCGGCACCGCGTGCCGAAGCCGCGCGCAGCGCGGACACCGCAGCAGCCGTCCCGGCCCGAGCCGGTCGCTGCCGAGCTGCTGCATAGGGAACGTGGCGGTGCTGAAAACATGCCCTTCGGCACAGCGGACGACGGTGGAATCCATCGGTTCCTCTCCCCAGAGTGTGGACGACAAATGCCACGATAGGGGAGGTACCGCACCGAACATCATCCGGCACTCCGAGAGCCCACGGTACGCCTCAACCTCCTCCCCCCGCCGCCCGAACCCACTCCCGTCCAGCCCCGCGTCACGACCCGAACCACGCCCCGGCCGCCACGCCGCACCCCACCTCGCACCGGCTCCGAGCACGCCGAAAGACCCCCGCGCGCTCAGCGGCAGGGGGCCAGGATGGGGTACAGTGAGCCGCGATGAGCAGGCCGCCGGCAGGCCAGGCCGACGCTCGCGCGGGCGTAGTTTAATGGTAGAACATGAGCTTCCCAAGCTCAGAGCGCGGGTTCGATTCCCGTCGCCCGCTCCACCCCGAACCCCCAGGTCAACGGCCTGGGGGTTGTCTGTTGCCCCAGCGGTCACTCTGCCGAACTCATCCCTTGCCGAAGGGCTCTGAGACACCGCGAAGAGCAACTGCTGCATCTCGGGCGGTGGCGGCACCATCGTGGCGAACTGGGCCGTGAACTCGTACATGCCCATGACCTGGGCATCCCTGGCTTCCTGTGCCGCCCGCATGGCAAGATCGCTCCCCTTGGGGAGGTGAGGATGGGGCTCATGGACGCGGACCACACGGGGCTGGTCATCGCGGCGCAGGCCGGTGACGACCGGGCTCGCGAGGAGCTGATCGCCGCGTACCTGCCGTTGGTCTACAACATCGTCGGGCGAGCGCTGAGCGGTCACGCCGACGCCGACGACGTCGTCCAGGAGACCCTGCTGCGCGTGGTGCGCGACCTGCCTGCCCTGCGTGCCCCGGAGAGCTTCCGGTCCTGGCTGGTGTCGATCACGCTGCGCCAGATCAATACCCACTGGCATCGCCAGCGCACCTTCGCCGGCCGGACCACGGTCCTCGACGAGGCACGCCAGATACCGGACATCGGCGCAGAACCCGAAGACGTGACGATCATGCGTCTGCATGCGTCGGACGAGCGCCGTCAGGTTGTCGAAGCCGGCCGGTGGCTCGACCCGGACCATCGGGCGCTGCTGTCACTGTGGTGGCAGGAATGCGCCGGCTCGCTGAGCCGTGCCGACATCGCCGCCGCGACGGGGCTCGGTGTCGCCCACGCCGGAGTACGCCTGCAACGCATGCGCGAGCAGTTGGAACTGAGCCGGACGATTGTCTCTGCGCTGGAGGCCGATCCGCGCTGTCCGCAGCTGAACGAGACCGTCGCCGGCTGGGACGGTCTCCCCGCATCGGTGTGGCGCAAGCGGATAGCGCGGCACACCCGCGGCTGCCCGGTCTGCACGGCGACGACGGCAGAACGGGTTCCGGCGGAACTGCTGTTCCGCAGCCTCGCGACACTGGCCGTCCCAGCCGGCCTCGTCGCCGCGCTGGCCGCCAAGGGCCTGCTGTCGGGTACAGCCGCGAGCGCCGCCGGGCTGGCCACGGCACACGTCGCCGGCACGGCGACGGCGACCGCGGCCGCGACCACGGGAGGCGGTCTCCACAGCGCGCTGATCGGCAAACTCCACGCGGTGACCGCTCACCAGCTGGTGGGCCTCGCCACCGGCGCGGTGCTCATCGCCGGGACCGCCACCTACGTGACTTGGCCCGAACCGGCGCAACGGGAGCCCGGCGTCATCGCCGCGCCCGCGGTCGGCACTCCCACGCCGGTCCCGTCGCGCACCACCACGCCGGCCGAGCCGTCCCCGGTGAGCCCGTCCGCCTCCGCAGGCACCGTTCCGCACGGTGCACAGTCGCTGGAGTCCGTGGACCAGCCCGCCCTGTACCTCACGTATGCCGGCGACTTCGCGACGCTCGGCCGAGTCCCCACGTCCAGCAGCACGCAGACACGACAGCGGGCCACCTTCACAGTCATCGGGGGGCTGGCCGACACACGGTGCGTCACCTTCCGCGCTGCGGACGGCCGGTATCTCCGCCACCATTACCTGCGGCTCCGGCTGAGCAGCAACGACGGCAGCGACCTGTTCCGTGAGGACGCCACTTTCTGCCCGCGCCCCGGAGCGGTCGCCGGGTCGGTGACCCTGCACGCGCACAACTATCCGGGATCGGTCATCCGCCACCGCGACGGTGGCATCTGGCTCGATGGCTCCGACGGCACTCGGGCCTTCGCCGGCCAGGCTTCCTTCATCCTGCGCAGGTCCTGGGCCTGAGAACCGCTCCTTGAGCATGTGATCCAGCTTCGGTCCGTATTCATCGACGGCGGCCGCCATTCCGAAAACCTTCACTGGTGATCGGGGCGGCGCGCCCTTTCCACAGCGACGACCAGACCGCGGGGCTTGGCATAACACTTTCTGCCCGCGAGATGCATCACTGAGCAATCGTCCGGACGGCGCGACTTTTCCGTTACGAGACCGCGAGTGCGGAAGCCTCCCTTGCATGGGGTGCTCTTCCCGCCGCTCACCAAGACGGGCAGGTGTGGCGAGTTCCCCGACATCCCCCCAGGGCAAGTCCCCAACCGCGGGCGGCCCCTACGACCAACTGCCGTACCGGCCGGGTGTCCTCACCCTCCAGCGCTGACCGGCCCGATCCACCGTGAAACACAAGGAGAACGCCTCCCGATGAAGAACCCCACGAACGGCGGGCGCCGCGGGCGTCACCGCCGTCGCTGGAGCGCCACTGCCCTGCTGGCCGCTATCCCCCTGGGCGTCGTGCCGTACGTCCTGTTCACCCAGGAGGACTCGCAGGCCGCGACGGTCGACAGCGACGCCTACTACCGGCTGGTCTCCGTGCGCAGTGGCAAGGTGCTGGACGTCAGCAGCTTCTCCACCGCTGACGGCATACGTATCCAGCAGTACACCGACCAGAACACCGCCAACCAGCAGTGGAAGCTGCGGCCCACGGGGGACGGCTACTACGAGCTGGTGAACCGCAACAGCGGCAAGGTGCTGGGCATCGCGGGTGACTCGACCAAGCAGGCGGCCGCCGCCGAGCAGCAGACCGACAGCTCCTCCACCTCGCAGGAGTGGCGGATCAGCAAGGTGAGCGGTTCCGACGCCGTCACCTTCACCTCCCGCAGGAGCGGCCTGGTCCTGGACGTCCACGGAGCCTCCAAGGCCCAGGGCGCGGCAGTCATCCAGCGCCCCGACCGGGGCACCCCCAACCAGCAGTGGAAGCTGGTGAAGTCGCCCGGGACCCAGTCGCCCGGGACCGGCAACGGCCAGACCAAGCCCGCGGCAGGACCGTATGTGTGGCAGAACGCCCAGGTGGTCGGCGGCGGTTACGTGACCGGCCTGGTGTTCAACCCGAAGGAGAAAGGCCTGCTGTACGCGCGTACCGACATGGGCGGCGCCTACCGCTGGGACACCGGGGCCGAGCAGTGGATCCCGCTGACCGACTGGGTCGGCGAGCAGGACTGGAACCTGCTGGGCATCGACTCGGTGGTGACCGACCCCGTCAACCCCGGCCGGCTCTACCTCTCGACGGGTACCTACACCAACAACTGGGCGGGCAACGGCGCGATCCTGCGCTCCAGCGACCGGGGCCGCACCTTCCAGCGCACCGATCTGCCCTTCAAGGTGGGCGCCAACGAGGACGGCCGCGGGGCGGGTGAACGGCTGGCGATCGACCCCGCGAACCCTGACACCCTCCTGCTGGGCTCCCGCAAGAACGGTCTGTGGCGCAGCACCGACCGTGGTGTGACATGGAGTCAGGTACTCTCGTTCCCCGTCAAGGACGGGGCGAGCAGTGGCGCGGGCATCTCCTTCGTGACGTACGGCCCGGCCGGGAGCAAGACGGTCTACGTCGGAGTCTCCGACAAGTCCACCTCCCTGTACCGCTCCACCGACGGCGGCAGCACCTGGCAGGCCGTCTCCGGGCAACCCACGGGGCAGTTGCCGCAGAACGGTGTGCTCTCCGGTGACGGTTCGCTGTACCTGACGTACACCAACGCCCTCGGCCCCAACGGCGTGACAGCGGGTTCGGTGTGGAAGCACACGCCGGTCGGCGGCGGGTGGAAGGACATCTCCCCGTCCCAGGGCAAATACGGGTTCTCCGGCGTGGCCGTCGACCCGCAGAAGCCGTCCACGGTGATGGTCACCACCCTCGGCCGCTGGTGGCCCGAGGACGAGTTCTACCGGAGCACCGACGGCGGTGCGACCTGGAAGGCACAGGGCGCGAAGTCGAAGCGGGACGCCGCCGCCGCTCCGTACGTCGGTGAGGGCGTCGGGCACTGGATGACCGCCCTGGCCATCGACCCCTTCAACTCCGGGCATGCGATGTACGGCACCGGCAGTGGGATCTGGCGCAGCAAGAACGCCGACGCCGCCGACAGCGGCGGCACCAGCCACTGGCACGTGGGGACCCGAGGGCTGGAGGAGACCGCGCTCCTTGACGCGATCGCCCCGCCCGGCGGCGCCAGTGTCGTCACCGCCATGGGTGACCTGGGCGGCTTCCGCCACGACTCCCTGACCGAGGTGCCCGACGGGCGGCTGAAGAGCCCGATGATGACCAACAGCACCGCCATCGACTTCGCCCAGTCCAAGCCTACGCTGATGGTCCGCGTCGGCCGTGGCGGTGCCCAGGACGGCGCCTTCTCGACCGACGGCGGCAGCAACTGGACCGGCTTCAAGTCAGAGCCGGTGGCCAGCGCCGACAGCGGTCATGTCGCGCTCGCGGCGGACGGCTCCGCGATCGTCTGGACCCAGCGCGGGCAGTCCCCTTACCGCTCGACCGACCGGGGGGCGAGCTGGTCGAAGGTCAGCGGCCTGGGCACCGGCGCCGTGGTCGTCGCCGACCGCTCATCCGCCAGCACCTTCTACTCGCTGAACGGCGGCACGCTGTACGCCAGCACCGACGGCGGCGCGACCTTCACCGCCCGCGCCGCCAACCTGCCCACCGGGCGGCTCACGGCCGTCCCCGGTGTAGCCGGGGACCTGTGGATCTCCGGTGAGGGCAAGGGGCTGCTGCACTCCACCGACGGCGGCCGCACCTTCACCACGCTCACCACGGTGAAGTCCGCCTCCGCCCTCGGCTTCGGCAAGGCAGCGCCGGGCACCTCCTACCAGGCCCTGTACCTGATCGGCACGGTCAAGGACGTCACCGGAGTCTTCCGCTCCACCGACAAGGGCGCGACCTGGCTCCGCATCAACGACGACGCCCACCAGTGGGGCGCCATCGGCAGCCAGGGTGTCATCACCGGCGACCCCGACACCTACGGGCGCGTCTACGTCGGCACCAACGGACGCGGCCTCCAGTACGGCGACCCGTCCTGACCCCGATGCCCGAGCGGGGCCGCAGGCACCACGGCCTGCGGCCCCGCCTGGGCTGAGCTGAGGGAGGGCGCCTGCCCGCCCCTACGGGACGCCGTGCCACAACGTGGCCGGCAGGGGCGGTGAACATCGGTCCGCAAGGGGCCCTGCGAAGCATCCAGGACGAGGTTACCCGCGCACGTTCCCGCAGGTCAGGCGCAATGCACACGAACCCTGGGCGGACTTCGCACACCACCAGGACCGCTGTAGTCGATGCGCTGACCTCCTGTAGTCGATGCGCTGACCTCCGCACATGAACGCGGTGCGCTGGGCGCGGGATACAGTGTCGGCGCTTTCGCGCTCGCTGCGGCCGGCCCGCTCGACGGGCGGCGCGCCACCACCCACTGGCGGTTCACTGGCCTTCTGGCCAACAGCCACCCGGGCATCACCGTCGAACCCGATGCCCTGTACATCGACGAAGGCCGGACCGTCACTGGCGCCGGAGTGGAGGCAACCGCGCAGGAGAGCACACTGCCACGCCCCGTACATGAGCAACCTGGACCGCTTCCCCGTCCTACCGCCCACCCGCCTGACGAGGCCCTCGGATCAGATACGTGCGCGGCGTGCGCCGAACCGGCACCCTGCTGATCCCACCTCCGCCGGGCAACGCCGCCCCCTCCAGGCCGACTTGTCCCGTAACGCCGCTCGGGAGGCCGTGCCACAACGTGCCAGTAGGGGCGGTTCCGCGTGGGGAGTGAAGGTGACGCGGCAGGCACATCATTCCCCCCAGTCCGTTCAGTGGTCGCTGTAGTGGAACCGAGCCTTGATGATCTTCACTGCCTTGTCGTCGAACCGGTAGACGACGCGGTTGGTGTCATCGATCCGCCGGGACCAGTAGCCCGACAGGTTGCCCTTGAGCGGTTCCGGCCTACCGATGCCTTCGGCCGGAGTGCGCTGGATGTCCTCGATGATGCGGACGATCCGGCGCAGAGTCCTGCGGTCCTGGCCCATCCAGTACGTGAGGTCGTCCCAGCCTTCCGGGCCCCAGGTGATGTCCCTCACGCGGTACCCTCGGCCATGTTCCGCAGCTCGTCCATGGCGGTGGTGACCGTGGGCTCCTGGCCCGCCTTGTCGCGGGCTACGGCGGCCAGCAGGCGGGCGGCGTTGGCGGGTGTGGACAGCAGGTACATGGTTTCCTGCCAGGCTTCGTAGTCGTCCTCGGACATGAGCACGGCGTTGCCCTGCTTGGAGCTGATGCGGACGGGGGCGTGGTCCTCGTTGACCTGCTTGATGAGCGGGTAAAGGTTGGCACGCGCTTCGCTGGCGCTGATCGTCATCGGGACCCCTCTATTCTCTCATCCCGACCCTTGCCGGTGCCAAATACAGTACCAGGGTCGTACGAAATAACGTACCGGATGAGTTGAGGATTGACTGTTCCCGCCGTCAGGCCGGGACAACCATCCGGTCGCCTTTCTGACTCCCGCCCCGCCGGGGAGCCACGGTTGGATCGGCCAAACCAGCCCCAGCCTCCGTATGGGCTCTGATGCAGCCGACGGTTCCGAAGACCGGAGCCCGGCCGGCACTCGCCCCAGCCGGTCGTGCCCTTTCCGTGCCCTTCAGAGCGGTCACCACCGGTCACCAGCGACACTCAGAAGTCCTCGGAAGCGGGCCTGATGCAGGCGTCTGCACAGGTCAGGACAGGTCAGGCCGGCTTTCGGCGCAGAAGCGCCGGTGATTCCCAAGCTCAGAGCGCGGGTTCGATTCCCGTCGCCCGCTCCACGACAAACCCCCAGGTCAGCGGCCTGGGGGTTGTTTGTTTTCCAGCATTCCGAGGCACTCCGCACCACCTACGCACCACCTCCCCAACCACTCGGGCACGGAAATCCGGGCTCGTGACGCGTCATGTCGGTCGACCTTCGTTATGGCACGTCAGGTGACAGGAACGCGCACATCGCCTGGCCATCAGCTCGGGCGCCTTCGTCGTGGAGTTGATGCCAGGCAACATGGTGCCGATCGTGCAGGGCTGCAGCCAGGGCCAGCTTCTTGCGGTCGCCCTTGTCGAGTGCGCCATGTCCGTGCCAGTCCGGATCAGGGGTCCCCCGCAGGGAGGCGCACGTCGTCCCTGCCCGATGACCGTGCCGGCAGGCCCGGTCATCACGGCCAAGAACCCGGCGTGCGCGGTAGGGGCGGGGGCTCGACGCGTCGAGCCGGTGGGACATCGAGCAGGACCCTGGTGGCACCGGAAGCACCGGGCTGTCCCAAGGACCCAGGGCCGACCGTGAGTGGTGTCACCGCTCGTGCCAGTCGCGTGCCCGTCGAGCTGGTGAGCGGCGGTCTGCAAGGGGGCTTCGCAGTCGGCAGGCGACAGGGCGGCGAGAGCCGTTTGGCAGGTGGGAGGAGGAGCCAGGGGCTTCGGGTCGGCGAAGGTGGCGGGGTGCTGTTGCCGTCGATGTGAGGTCCTCAGCACCGCGGGGGTCAACGTACCGATTGGTTCACGGCGTTGTCCCTGTCGGGTCCCGGCGTCACCGCGACCGCCCGGCAGCGGCTAACGTTCCCGACCGCGAGGGCCGCGCACCGAAGCGAGAGCGCGGCCCTCTCATCGTGCTGCGTACGCGACTTCACGGGGGACAACATCATGTCGAACAACCAGAGCCCATCGGACGGCAGGCCCAACCGGCGTCGGGTGCTGCGGCTGGCCGGGGGCGGTCTCACGCTGGCGGTGCTGGGGGCCGGAGCCGCTGGCTGCCGTGAGGACGACACGGCCGGCAAGGCGGGCTCCGAGACCTCCGCCGGCCGCACCCCGTCCGAGGGCGCCGCCGCCGAGGACGGACGGGCCCCCAAGCCGCTGTGGACGAAGTCGACCTCGGCGCAGACCTACGGGAACAACGACGAGCTCGTGGCCGCCGCGGGCGTGGTGATCGCGACGGGTGACCCGCTTGCCGCCCTCGAAGCGGCGACCGGCGAGGAGCGGTGGTCGCTGGAGGGCGGCGCGGTGCCCGGTGCGCCGCTCCTGCTCGGCAACAACACCGTGTACCTGGCCAGCGGGAGGTACGACGGCACCGTCGGCGGATATGACCCGGCCTCGGGCAAGGAGACCTGGCGCAGCCGCCTGGGCAAGGAGTACCGGCAACCGAGGCCGATCGCGGTGGACGGGAAGCAGGTGTACGTCATCGCCGAGATACTCGAGGACGACGGCTCGTCCCACACCAACGTGATCGCCGCGCTCAACAGCGTCACGGGCAAGGTGGCGTGGAAGGAGCAGCGGGACCTCGGCACCGAGCAGAACGGCGTCAACGCCGCCGTTCAGGGCCGCTACCTCGTCTACACCGACTTCAAGAAGAACCTCACGGTTCGCGACACCGCCACCGGCAAGCAGGTGTGGACCCGTAGGACGACGAAGACGAACCACGGCTTCTTCGCCATCCACCAGGACCTGGTGATCATCCCGCAGGGACAGAAGCTCCAGGCCTTCAACCTCTCTGACGGCGCCGAGAAGTGGTCCGTGCAGACCGAGAAGTTCGACGCCTTCAGGGAGCCGGCCGTCCTGGACGACGTGCTCTATGTCGCGGACAGCGGTAGAACGCTCTGGGCCATCGAGCCGCAGACCGGCAGGAAGATCTGGCAGTCCAAGGCCCTCGCGGACGCGGCGGCCCAGGTGCCCCGGCAGTTCGTCGAGACGGGCGGCACTCTCTACGCAGCCACCGCCCTCGACAAACAGGGCGGCGTACACGCCTTCGATGCGAAGACCGGTGACCTGCGCTGGACGTTCAACGACGGGTCCGGTGACCATCACGCATGGCTGGTGGCCACCGACGGCAAGCACGTCTTCGCCCTGCACGGCAAGAAGCTGCACGCGCTGCCCGCCTAGCGGTGCCATGACGTGTTGAGTTGACGGGGGTCGCTGACGACGGCAGGCCGTTGAGCGGGACGGCTGCGACGACCGCTCATCGTCCCCCTGTCTGAGGCCCCGGGGCCTCAGACAGGGGGACGTCTCATGGGCCAGTCGGTTTGCCGTGCTCCCCTCCTGCCCTGCCGCAGCCATCCGGCCCGGCCGCCAACGGGCGGCCGGGCCGGATGATCAGAGTGGTGCGGGTCAGGATCAGCGGAAGCTGAACGTGGTGTCGATCGACACGGTGCTCGGGCAGAAGAAGCTGCCCGTGTGCAGCGGCACTTCGGCGGTCGCCGCGTAGTCGCGGGTGTCACCGTCGCGCTCCGCCGCCATGTCCACCGCCTGGTAGCGGCAGGCGATGCCGATCACCGTGACCGAGACGTCCAGCAGATCGACGGTGGCCGTGCCGGCGGCGTCGTCGAACGACACGGTCGGGTCGTTGTTGAGCACTCCGCTGATGCCGGAGCAACTCAGATTGCCGCCAGGGGTGTTGACGGTTGAACGATCCAGCGTGAGGGTGTTGGGCGCGGTGTCGCTGGTGACGCCGTCAGTCCAGCTGCACGTGGAAGTGCCCGTTCCGATGGTGCCGTCGACGCTGCCCTGGGCAGCACTGACCGGGGCGGCGCCGGCCGAGCCGACCGTCAGGGCGGCCACGGTCAGCGCGCTTACCAGCACGGCCGCGGCCTTCGTGGGGGTGGACAGGGAGAAACGAGTGGGACGGGGCATGGGGGAGCCTCCATGGGTCGCCGTTCGCCGCGCCGGTGACTTACCGGCGGTAACCCTTGCGAAGGTAGGCATGAACATGACACGCGTCAAGGTGTCCGGCACTGTCGCAACGAAGTGTGTCCGCTAGCTGACACAACGTCAGGAGATGTCCACACTGCGGCCGAGGCCGGGCCGGGCCGACTACAGCGGGGTGGCTTCCTCCAGGATGAGGAAGAGGCTCACGGCGGCATTGGCGGACGACAGAGCCGAGGCCGTGGTGCCGGCGGCTGCCGCCCATGCGGCCAGGCCCACCGCGGTGAACACCGGTGGCCAGTTCCGCGGTGAGGGCGTCGGGCCCAGGAGCGCGGCCACCCGGCGCGGTACCGGCCCCGGAGCGGCGAACCCCGCCAGGGCGGTTCCCGGTGTGCCGCGGGACACCAGGGCGGCCCTGCCGACCGCCCTCGCCACGAGTCGGCGGTCCCCGATTCGGGCGGCGGCTTCCTCGTCGGCCCACCGCTCGATGGAGTACCCGACGGCGGTGCGCAGCGGACGCAGGAACGGGTTCGCGCGCGCGGCAATCTGCACGGCGAGCACGAAGCGGTGATGACGGCACGCGAGATGGGCGCGCTCGTGGGCGAACAGAGCGCGGCGCTCGGAGCTGGTCAGCTTGTGCAGCATGCCTGTCGTCGCGACGACCCGGTCGGGCTTCCCGGGCAGCGCGTAGGCGTAGGGAACATCGTCCGGAAGGACCGCCACGCGCTTCGGCGACAGGTCCGCGAGGGCCTGCAGCGCCCGGAGCCGTACTCGGCGGTGACGCCAGGCCGTCCAGGCGCAGCAGGCGAGAGCGGCGGCCAGGGCGGGGATGGACGCTTTGCCGGCGACCTCGTCGAAGGGCACCGCCTCACGGACCTCCGCGTGCGACCAGCCGTCCGGCAGGGGATTGCCGGGGAGCTGCGCGGTGCCGACAACCATCACCAGGGCCAGGCACAGGGTGCTGCAGACCGCAAGGACCACGGCGACCACGGTCAGCAGCCAGGTGGCGGCACGGGGGTGCAGGTGCTGCTCGGCCAGCCTGGCTATCGGCCACGCCGACAGCGGCAGGACCAGGGGCAGGAAGACGAAGACGCCCACCTGTCAGCCTTCGGGCTCTTCGGCGTCACGAGCCAGAAGGCCGCGCAGCAGCTGCTCGTCGCCGGGCAGCAGCGCGGTGACGAAGCTGGCGAGGACCGCGTCGCGGTCCGCCTCCGCGTCGAGTAGCCGGCGCATGCGCAGCGCCGCCAGCCCTGCCTCGTCCGCGACCGCCGTCCACTCGAAGGCCCGTCCGGCTCGCCGCCGGGCCACCGCGCCCTTGGCCCACAGCCGGGTCAACGTGGTGATCACCGTCGTGTAGGCGAGACCGCGGCCGAGCCGCGCCTGCACGTATGCGGCGGTGACGGGGCTCTGTGCGTTCCGCAGCGCGGTCAGCACCTCTGTCTCCAGCTCGCCCTGCGCCCGGCGGACGGGCGGACGGCCGGCCCGCCCCTCGTTCCCCTCGGTCATGTTGCCCGCTTCCCGCTCGCAGCTCTCGCAGGTCTGGTGAGGAGAACGATGGTACTGAGTCCGCGCTGCTCAGCTCCCCCGCGCACGGTCCGGCGTCGGCACGCATGCGGTCTCCGGCCCTGTCCTGCGTGCAGGGGTGAACGGTGACGGTGGACGGCGTACGAAGGGCGGAGAACAAGCCCGAACCCGGCCCGTCAACTTCTACGCTGCTGTAGATTCAGCACTTCGGACAACGCCCGGGCCGGTGAGTACGCCCACCCGGCCCGCGTGGATGAGAGGAACTACGCATGGGTGCGACCGGGTCGCCCGAGGCAGCAACGTCTCACTGGGCAAGCAGGCCCCCGGCCCGTCCACCGTCGCCGTCGAGCCCTGCCGGTCAAGACCCGAGCGGGGGGACCGCCGTCAGGGCTCCCTGAGCCGGGGCGAGTTCCGAGGAGATCCGGCGAGTCCCACCGGCACGGCGGTGGGCGAGAGCTCCGCGCGCCCAGCCGGGTCCATGTCGGCGTCCGCATCGCGGCGCCGGGCTGCGCGGCACGCAGGACCCCGCTTTCCACACCCCTTTCACGGCGCCCGGCCCACTCCGGGGACGGGCCGCGTCAATCCGAACAACAGCACAGGGATGAGCATGGACGAGCCCGCACCGCTACGCCCCGAGGACGGGGCCGCGTTCGAGAACGCGCTGCAGAGGGCACTCGACACACCTGACGTCCGGGCAGCGCTCCGCCGCCCCGACGCCCCGTACGCCGTGGACGCACTGCGTGCCCGGGTCCGGACGGCCGCCGACACACTCGCCGCCGAGGCGGCGCCCGAGTACAAGGCGCTGCTGGACGTGCGGTCGAGGACGGCCCGGGCCGCGCCTGCCTCGGGCGAAGGCGAGGGCGTGAAGGCCGTCGTCGCTGCTCTCGCCGTCCTCACGCCGCTCCTGTCCGCCGTGGCGACGGCGATCTTCCTGCTGCTGGGCCACATCCTGCGCGCGATGGGAGTCGCGGCGCAGCTGGCGGAGGCACTCATCGGCGCGGGTTGGACCGCTGCGGCCGTCACCGCCGCCACCGGCTTGGCGGCGGGGGCCGGGCTTGCCCTGACGGTGAAACGCCACCGCGTCGCGGAACGCCACGGCCCTCTTCCGGACGCTGTCGCGCAGGCCCACGCCGCCTGGTTGAACGCCCTCCTGCGGCGTGGCCTGCTTCCGCACCTGCGCCGCGAACTCGGACTCCCCGAGTCCCCGGCTCTCGCCGCGAGCACACCGACGGCACAGCCCGATCGAGCTCCGACGACCCGCGCCCGGCTGGGCTACAGCCGACCGGACTTCGGAAAGCCGGACTACGGGAAGCCGGACTACGCCACCCCCGACTTCGGGAAGCCGGACTTCGCCAGCCCGGACTACGCCAGCCCGGACTTCGGGAAGCCCGTCAGGCCGTTCGAGGAGTGAGGCGGCCGGGACGCCGGCACGGCCCACCGACTGGCACCACCGCAGGCACCAGCACCGTACGCAGGCGCGGGGGCAGACGTGGGCGCAGGGGCAGACGCGGGTGCATCGCCGTGGTACCGCAGGCGCACTCCGCGCTCCGTCCCGCACTCCTGCGCCCCTCGTGCCTCTCCCAGCATCTTCTACAATGTTGTAGATTTTGGCCGCCACCAGCGCCCGCACTTGCCCCGCTTCGTCCCCGTCCTCGTGGTGGCCGGTAGCCGTCATCCGAACCCCGGACCGGCAGGCCACCCGCCGGAGGGCGGGCCACGCCCGCACACAAGGAGCGCAGACAAGAGATGTTCGACAAGCTGAAGGACCTGACGGACCTGCAGAACCTGAAGGAGAAGGTCGAGGACATCGCCGAGAGCCACGGCGACAAGATCACCCAGGGCCTGGAGAAGGCCGGGGAGTTCGTCGACGACAAGACCTCCGGCAAGTACAGCGAGCAGATCGACACCGGCGTCGACAAAGCCCAGGACCTCGTCGAGCGCCTCGGCGAGGGGAAGTCGGCCGGCTGACACGCACACGCAGCGCGCGGGCCCTCCGCCGGCACCTTCCGTGCCGGCGGAGGGCCCGCGCGCTGCCGCGCCTATGCGGCGTGGGTGCCCAGCAGGCGTGCGAGCAGGTCGTCCAGGCTGATCAGGCCGGTGAGGCGACCGTCCGCGTCCCTGATGACGGCGAGGGACGCGCGGTGCCGGCGCAGTTGCTCGACCGCGTGGGAGAGGCTGTCCGTGCCCCTCAGTTCCGGAACCGGCCGGGCCAGCCCGCGAGCAGTGCCGGCCTGCCCTCTGGCCCGTGCCACCAGCGCGTCCCGCGCGTGCACGGAGCCGAGAACGGCCTCGCCGTCCATGACGAGGAGACGCGCGCGGCCGGCGGCGGTGGCGGCCGAGAGGATCGTGTCGAGGTCGGCGCCGGCCGGCACGGTGGCGATCTCACTCGCGGGGACCCCCAGGTCCGCGACGGGCGTCTGCGGTTCAGTGAGAGACCGGGTGATCAGTTCCGATTCGTTCGTGTTGATCAGGCCCAGCCGCTCCGACTCCGTGACCAGGTGGGTGAGCTGCTCCCGGTTGTGCACCGAGGTCAGTTCGTCGCGCGGTTGGACCCGGCACATCCGGACCAGGCCGTTGCTCACGTTGTTGAGGATCCAGATCACCGGCCGCACGGTCTTGACCGTGGCGCGGAAGAGCGGGCTGAGCAGCATCGCGGAACGCTCCGGATGCGCGATCGCCCACGACTTCGGCGCCATCTCGCCGACCACCATGTGCAGGAAGACCACTAGTGCCATGGCGAAGGCGAACGCGATGCCGTAGCTGAGCCCGGCGGGCAGGCCGAGCTTCACCAGCAGCGGATCGACCTGGTGGGAGATGGCGGGTTTGGAGATCGAACCGAGCCCGAGTGTGCAGACGGTGATGCCCAGTTGGGCGCCGGCGAGCATCAGCGACAGCTCGCGCATGCCCGCGAGCGCGGCCTTGGCCCCGCGCTGGCCCTGCTCCGCGGCCTTCTCCATGCGATGGCGCTTGGCCGCGACGAGGGCGAACTCCGCCGCCACGAAGAATCCGCTCCCCGCGAGGAGCAGGACGGTGACGAACAGTGCCATGGGGAAGCTCATGCCTGGGCCTCCTCAGCCACCGAGCGTTCGATGCGGACCCGTTCAGGGACGTGGCGGTCCAGGCTCATCACCTCGATGGTGACGCCCTCCACGGTGAGGCGGTCCCCGATCGCGGGGAACCGCCCGAGCCGGTCGATGACCAGGCCGGCCACGGTGTCGTAGTCCTCGTCGTCGGGGAGCGCGATGGCCGTGGCCTGTTCGACCTCGTCGACGCGGCGTCCGGCGTCCACGACCCAGCCGGCTCCGTCGGCCACGGCGAGCTGGACCACCGTGTCCGTCTCGTCGGCGATGTCACCGACCAGCTCCTCCGCGATGTCCTCGTACGTGACGACGCCGGCGACGCCTCCGTGCTCGTCCAGGACGACGGCGAACTCGTCGTCCCGCTCGCGCATCTGCGCCACCGCGTCCGGCAGCGGAAGCGTGTCGGGCAGCAGCAGCGGGAGCCGGGCGGCGTCGGCGGCGGTCATGCTGTCGAACCGGGACGCCGGCAGCCGCATCAGCTCCCACACCCCGACCACACCCGTGATGTCGTCGGGGTGGTCCCCGAGCACCGGATAGCTGGAGTGGCCGTGCTCGGCGATCAGCGCCGCCGTCTCCGTCAGGGTGGCGTCCTTGTGGACGAAGACGGCGTCGACACGGGGGACCATCACCTCGTCGAGCGTGCGCTCGGAGAACTCCAGCGCGTGGTCGAGCAGCTCGGCGGTGTCCGCGGGCAGCTGGCCGTGCTCGTGGGACTCGCCGATCAGGTGGCTGAGCTCCTCCAGGGTCGCCCCGTGGTGAAGCTCCTCCACCGGTTCGATACCCACCTTGCGGAGAAGCGCGTTGGCGGTGTTGTCGAACACGCGCACGACCGGTCCGACGATCTTCAGGTAGAGCAGCGTGGAGACGGCCAGTGACTTGGCCAGCCGCTCCGGCACGGCGAGCGCCAGGTTCTTCGGGGCCAGCTCGCCGACCACCATCTGGAGGACCGTGGCGAGCGTGAAGGCCACGACGAGGGAGACCGCCGTGGCCGCGCCTCCGGTCAGCCCGATGCCGTCCAGCACGGGCTTCAGCAGTGCCGACACGGACGGTTCGGCGAGGAAGCCGACCACCAGGCCGGTGACCGTGATGCCGAGTTGCGCGCCGGAGAGCATGAACGAGAGCCGTTCCAGCACCTTCAGGGCACGGGCGGCACGCTTGTCACCCGCGGCGGCCTCACGGGCGAGCGCGAGCCGGTCGGCTGCGAGGTACGCGAACTCCTGCGCGACGAAGTATCCGGTACCCACCGTCAGGACGAGGACGGCGATCAGGCCTAGAGCGGCGGTCACCTGACACCGCCCGGCGACGCGTCGCCGTCACGCTCCGCAGCGCCGGGCAATCGAGGACCGGCCCCAGGGGGGTCCGTCGGTCTGGCAGGCAAGATGGCTCCTTCGATCTCTGTCGGGCGGGTGGAGGCGGCGGGCCAGGCTCTGTACGCCGCGCCCTGCGTCTCCAGCCGCACCCGTGTTTCTACACGCATGTAGACCACGGTATGCAGGAAGACGATAAGCCGAACGCCGCACGAAGCGGAGCGGCGGTGCCACGGAACGGGCGGAGCGGTGCCGTTCACGGGAAGCCGACACGGGGGTGCGCGGACGGCCGACGGCGGGCGTGATAGCTTCTCGCTCGAAATTCAGGCTGTAAGCAGGACGGATGCGGAGGGGCGGCCGGGCGTGGCGGAAGCGGGTACGGGGACGCCGCGTCAGCGCTACCGGGCGCAGGTGCGGGCAGAGATCAAGGAGCGGGCCTGGGAGCAGGTCGCCACGGCGGGTGCGTCGGCGCTCTCGCTCAACGCGATCGCCAAGCAGATGGGCATGAGCGGGCCCGCGCTCTACCGGTACTTCGCCAGTCGCGACGAACTGATCACCGAGCTCATCCGGGACGCCTACCGGAGCCTCGCCGACACCTTCCGCGCCGCAGCAGGGCCAGGGACCCCGGACGCGAGCAGGGACGAGGACGCGAGCAGGGGCGGGGACGGTGCCGGGGCGGGAGTCGTCGCACTGGCGCGCGCGATGCGCGGGTGGGCGCTGGACGATCCGCAGCGCTACCTGTTGATCTACGGCACGCCGATTCCCGGCTACCACGCGCCTGACGACGTCACCGAACTGTCCCGGCAGATCATGGCGACGCTGCTCGACGCGTGCGTCGCCCTGCCCCCGGACCACGGTGCCGCGTCACCGTTCGCCGCCCACCTGGAGGACCATCGGCAGTGGGCGGCCCACCACGCCGCCGACCCCGCCGCCCTGCACCGGGCTCTGGCCTTCTGGACGCGGCTGCACGGGGCGCTGTCCCTGGAACTCGCCGGGCACTTCACCGGGATGGGGTTCGACCCCGCGCTGCTGTTCGCCGCCGAGGTGGAGAGCCTGACCGGAGCACTGAGGCCGCCGGGTCGGTGAGTCGGCGCCACCGGCCGACTCACCCCATGACTCCGCCCCCGACCCGTCCCCCGACCCGCCCTCTACCCGTGCCCCCACCCGCCCTCAACCCGGGGCCGGCACAACGGTGTCGCACGGCCCCGGGTCAGGTAGGGCTGGCCTGGCGGTCAGCTGCCGGTGGTCGTCGCTGCGGTGACCCGCGCGTGGCGCGGGGGAAGCGGGCTGGGGCGCGCGGAGCGCGGGAGGGGCGTCCGGGTCCCCGGGTCCGGCGCCGGTTCCGGCGTGTCGCGCAGCAGGTCCGTCAGGGCGGCGCGGGCCCGCGCCACGCGGGAGCGGACCGTGCCTATCGGGCAGCCGAGCGCCGTCGCGGCGTCCGCGTAGGGCAGGCCCAGGAGTTGGGTGAGCACGAACGCCTCGCGCCGGTCGGCCGGGATGGTCGCCAGCAGTTCGGCCAGGGCCACGCCGTCCTCGAAGCCGGGTGTGCGGGGCTGGCGGCGCTCGGCCAGGCTCTGCCAGTCGTCGCGATCGGACAGGCGTGGGCGGGCGGCGGCGTGCCGCAGGCTGTCGACGACGGTGCGCCGGGCGATCGACAGCAGCCACGTCCGTGCGGAGGAGCGCCCTTCGAAGCGGTGCAGGCTTCCCAGCGCGCGGAGGAACGTCTCCTGGGTGAGGTCGTCGGCGGCCTGCGGGTCCGCGCTGAGGTAGGCGACGTAGCGCCAGATGTCGCGCTGCAGCGCACGGACGAAGTCCTCGACGGCGGTCGGGTCGCCGCCGCGGGCGGCCAGCGCGATGCGGGTGACCCTGTCGTCGGGCCGGTCGGCGGACCGGCCGGCGGAGGGACCGGCGGACCGGCCGGCGGAGGGACCGTAGGGCAGGCCGGATGTGGGCCTGGGGGCCTGCGGGCGGTCCTGCGCACGGTGGTTGGCGGGTGTGCGGGCAGGGGTCATCGAGGGTTGTCCTTCGGGGTGGGTTCCGGCACGCGCGGGCGCGGCCGGTGAGCGGTACGGCCCTGCCGGACGGCATGGCCGATGCCCGATGCGCGGCGGTCGGCGGCGCGTCGGGTTGCCGGCTGTCAGATGACAGCGATCCCCGAAGGTGGTCCCCGTGTGTCGCGGGACGCGGCGAGCAGGAGGCGCCGGAGCCGAGCGGCGGTACGCCGGCGGCGGACGCGGCCGGGAGCGGCGGCTGCCGGGGGCGCGAGACGAAGGACGAGGTGGAGGGGCGCGGCCAGCCACCCGGCGATGGCGCGCAGGGCGCGGAAGACGGCACGTTCGCCGTGTGCGAGCCACAGTCCGCACAGCAGGCCGGCGAGCAGGTGGGCGGCGAGCATGCCAGCCGGCGACATGCCGAGCGAGGACATGGCCGTCAGGTCCACCTGTGGCACCGCCGCCGGGTCGAGGCCGCCCGGCACCGCGCCGTGCGGGAGGTGGTCGGCGGCGGTGTGGTGGGCTTGCCCGGTGGCGGCGTGGTGGGCTTGCCCGGTGGCGGACATCGCACCGTCGACGCCGTGGGACGCGGCGCCGGACCCGCCGGGACCGTGCCCGCCGTGCCCTTCCGCGTGGCCCGCGAGGGTGTGCACGGCCGACGCGTGGGAGACGTCTCCGGCGGTGGGCGGTGCGGACGGCGGGCGGCAGAGCAGGTGGTCGGTCCACAGCCGGAGCAGGGAGACGTCCGGGGCCCGGGGCATGGTCACGGCCTGGGTCAACGAGAACGCCGCGTGCAGGCCCGCCTGGACCGCGATCGTCGCCGCCGTCACCGCGCCCAGGGTGCGCTCACGGCCGGTGAGCGACCAGGCGGCGGCACCGGTCACGGCGAACGCGGTGGCGAGGCCCGGCCAGGCGACGGGAGCGCCCGACATGAAGAGGTGGCCGACGGCCGCGAGCAGCACACAGGTGGCCGCGAAGGTCGCGGCCCGCACTGCTCGGCAACTTCGGCCTGACGTCATGGCCGGCTCATCCTTGCACTCCTCGGTCGCGACGGGCACGGGATGGTACGTGAATCCGCCACCGGATACTTCACCCCCGCGAGTGTGGTCCATGCCACAACAGGGCCGGGGAACCAGTGGGTTGGGGCGTACGACTCCTTACCACGGGCCAACGGGCAGGTGCGGGCGGTGAGGAGGCGGGGCGTGGCGGAGCAGACGGCCGGGACGGGCCAGGACGTGCGGGGGCCGGCGCATCCCCCGGGGGGCGGACGGCCCCTGACGGCGCTGCTCACCGCGGCGATGGCGCTGTCCATGCTCCAGTTGTTCCTGCTGGGCGCCTTCGGGCCGCGCCTCACCGTGGAGTTGGGTGTCACCCCGGTGGTGCTGGGGCTGACGACGACGCTCGGCTTCGGTACCGCCGCGGTGCTGTCGCCGCTGAGCGGCCGGCTCGTGGACCGCGTCGGACCGCGCCGGGCGCTGATCGCGTTGGCGCTGGTCACCGCGGTGGCACTGGCCCTGATCGCGTCGGCCCCCGGGGCGGGGCTGCTTCTGGGGGCGGTGGCGCTGGGCGGGCTGCCGCAGGCGCTGGCGAATCCCGCGACGAACAAGGCCGTCATCGCGGCCGTGCCGGCGGCCCGCCGGGGCGCGGTGACGGGCTGGAAGCAGTCGGGGGTGCAGCTGGGCGCGTTCGCGGCCGGTCTGCCGCTGGCCGCGCTGGCGGCTGTGCTGGGCTGGCGGGGCGCGGTGTGGGCGGCCTCGGCGGCGGCCGTCGGTGTCGCGGTGTGGGCGGCGCGGCTGCTGCCCCCTGACGCGGTGCGGCCGTCGGCGGCACGGGTGACGCTGGTCCCGCGCGGGCACGTGGCGTGGCTGGCGGCGTTCTCGGTCTTCCTGGGTGCGGGCATCGCGTCGGTGAACACCTACCTGTCGCTGTTCGGCGACCGGCGGCTGGATCTGGGGCCGACGGCCGCTGCGGCGCTGGTGGCGGTGCTGGGAGCCGCCGGGGTGGCCGGCCGGGTGGGCTGGTCGAAGGCGGCCCGGCCCGGTCGTGCCGAGTGGCTGCCCGCGGTGCTCGCCGCGGGGGCGGTCGGGGCCGCGCTGCTGCTGGTCGCTTCGGGGCGCGTGTCCTGGCTGGTGTGGGTGGCGGCCGTCGCGTTCGGCGTCTTCGCGGTCGCCGCCAACGCGGTGTCGATGGTGCTGGTGGTGCAGCGGGCCGCGCCCGGACGGGCGGGGCGGGCCGGCCAGGATTCAGCACTGGTCGCGGCGGGGTTCTTCGCCGGGTTCGCGGTCGGGCCGCCGCTGTTCGGGCTGCTCGCGCGGTGCGACCGCTACGGGACGGGCTGGCTGCTGGTCGCCGCCGAGTTCGCCGTCGCCGCAGCCGTGGCGAGCGTGTGGGCCGTCCGCGACCGGCGGACCGCGGGGGCGCCGGCGTGAACGCGGCTTCGGCCGCCTGGGCGGACGAGGCGCTGGGCCGGGTGCTGGACCGGGTGGCGGTCACCCGGTCCGAGGTCGGCCCGCGTTTCCCGCTGTACGCAGACCCGGTGACGGGACGGTGGACGTCGACCCGGCGCGGGTCGTGGACCGGCGGCTTCTGGGCGGGGCTGCTGTGTCTGCGGGCCCGCCGCACCGGCCACGCGGACGACCGGGACGCCGCCGCCGCGTGCACCCGCGCCCTGACCGGCTGGGCGGACGCCGACACCGCGACCCGCGGCCTGATCCTCTGGTACGGCACCGCGCTCGCCGGGCGCGGCGACCCGGACGCGGCGGAGTTGCGCGTCCGCGGGGCACGGAGCTGCCTGGCCGCGTTCGACCCGGCGCTGGGGCTGGTCCCGTGGGGCGACGCGTTCGGCGGCGACCGGGCACAGGCCCGCACCGACGGCCTGCCCGGCATGCTGCAACTGCTCTCCGCCGCAGGCGAGAAGGGGCTGACAGCCGCGGCCGCGCACCTGGACCGGCACCTGCGCCTGTGCCTCCCGGCCGACCCGGCCGACCCCGTCCGCCCGGCCTGGCACCAGCACGCCCAGACGCCGGACGCCCACACGTCCACCGCACCGCCCGTGCCCCGGGGCGAAGCCCGGGACGGCGAAGCCCGGGAAGGCGCCGCCCGGGAAGGCGCCGCCCGGGAAGGCGCCGCCGCACGGCATGCCGGGTCGTGGCGGCCGAGCGCGGAACCCGCCCCGGGCTGGAGCCGGGGCGAAGCATGGCTGGTACTCGCCGTCGGCGACGCGCTGACGCATCCCCAGGCCGGGTGCGCGCGAGGGGACGCGGTGGCGCCGGGCGGGCGGTCGCGGCACGAGGAGCTGGCGCGGGCGGCCGGGCGGCTCGCGGACGGGCTGCTCACCGGGCCGCTCGTGCCGCCCGCCCGCGCCGCGCACCCGCCGGGACCGGTGGACACCTCCGCGGCGGCGATCGGCGCCGTCGCCCTGCTGAAGCTGGCCGGGGCGCCCCTGCCGGACGCCGCCCGCTACCGGGAACGGGCCGTCGCCGTCCTGCACCGGCTGACCACCGCGCACCTGACGCCCACCGCCGCTCCCCCGCCACCCGCCGCGTCCCGAGTCCGGCCCGCAGAGCCCGTCGCGGCCGCACAGCCGGTCCCGCCCGTGCCGCCCGCCGGGGGCGGGCGCCCGGCCGGAATGCTGCTGGACGGCTGCTACGACGCGGATCGCGGCCTGGCGACCCGGCACGAGCTGGTCTGGGGCGACTTCTTCCTCGCGCTCGGCCTGGCGGCGCTCACCGGCCTGGTCGACCTGCGGGAGGTCTAGCGGCGGGCCCGTCGGCGCCGGGCCCGTAGCCGCGCAGGACGCGGCGGGCGACGGCGGTGATGTGCAGTTCGTCCGGGCCGTCGAGGATGCGGGCGGCCCGGCCCACCCGGGCCAGCGCGGGCAGCGCGGTGTCCGGGCCGAGCCCAGCGGCCCCGTGCACCTGCACGGCCGCGTCCGTGACCTGCTGGAGTGTGCGTGCGGCGGCGACCTTGGCCAGGCCGACCTCGGTGCGCGCGTCCTGCCCCGCGTCGAGCAGGGCCACCGCCTCGTGCACCAGCGGACGTGTGGTGCGCAGCGCCAGCAGCGCCTCGAAGACGTGCTGCTGGACAAGTTGGTGCGCGGCGAGGCCGCCTCGCGTACCGGTGCGGCCGACGGCCCGCTCGCACAGCAGGTCGAACGCGCGCTGGGCCTGGCCGAGCCACCGCAACGCCCGCAGCGTGCGGCCGAGTTGCAGCCGCTCAGCGGCGACGTCCAGTCCCCGTCCCGGTGTTCCGAGGACGTGCCCGGGCGGGACGGCGACGCCCTCCAGCTCGATCTCGCCCTGCCCGGCCGCGCCCAGCACGGGGATCTCCCGCACGTGGCGGAAGCCCGGCACGGCGGTGGGGACGAGCAGCAGCGTCAGGCCGTCGCGGTCGCCCTCCTCGCCCGCGGTGCGCGCCAGCACGGTGACCAGGTCGGCGTGGGCGGCGCCGGAGACGAACCACTTGCGCCCGGTGACACGCCAGCCGCCGTCCGGTGCCGGCTCGGCGCGGGTGAGGGTGAGCAGCGGTTCGGTGCCGGGCACCTCCGGTTCCGTCATGGCGTAGCTCGCGGACAGGTCGCCTGCGACCAACCGCTTCAGGTAGCGGTCGCGGACGCCGGGGGTCGCGTGTCGGGCCAGCATGCCCGCGTCCAGCAGCGAGGCCGACCCCAGGGCCGCCGGGCCGTGGTCGCTCGCGCCCTCGGCCTCAGCGACGGCCGCGTACTGACGCAGCGTCAGTCCGCCGCCGCCCAGCTCCGCCGGCAGCGGCAGCGCCCACAGGCCCGCGGCCTTCGCCTCGCGGCGCAGCCCGGCCATAGCGCGCCGGGCCTCCGGGCCTCCGGCGTCCAGCACCCGTTCCGCGGGCACCACGCGGGAACGGACGAACTCCCGCACCTGCATGAGTCGTTCGGCCGCCGCTGCCGGCCCGTCACCGTCGTCCGCACGTCCCTCGCCGGTGCCGGGACGGGCGGCTGCCGGATGCGGGCCGGGGGCAGTGCCGCGGGGGTGTGTCATGGCGTCTCTCCGGTCTGCCGGGAACTCCCGGCCACGGCGGTCCGACTGTCTCTTCCGGGAAACGGGTCGGGCGCGGGGCCCGCCCGGTTCCCGCCGTCGACAGGACCGCAGGCGCCGCCACCGCCGCGCCCGGAGAGGAGAGGCATGGCGTCACCAGTCACCACCAGGACGGAACAGCCACTCGCGTCGCTCACCTTCACGCCCTCGGGGCCGCCGCAGATCATGGACGTCGTCACGTCCCAACTGCGGCTCCTCGGGGCGGACATCGCCGACCGGGACGGCCAGGGCGAACAGCCCGCCGCACCCCCGGCGCGGATCGCCGGCGGCGGGTTCGAGCCGGTCGACGTGCGGGCGACGTGGTCCGCGCCGGGCAGCGGCCTCACCGACGAGGCCACCGTGCAGGCGGCGACCGGCGTCATGGCGGTGCACGGCCGCCGCGACGGCACACCGCGCGGCCTCGCCGCCGACTACGCCGCCACGGCCACCGGCCTGCTCACCGTGCAGGGGCTGCTCGCCGCCCTGCTCGGGCAGGCCCGGGGCGGCCCGGGCTGCGCGGTGTCCACCCGGGCCGACCACGCCGGGCTGCTCACCGTCTCCCAGTACCTCGCCGCGGCCGGCGCGGAGGAGGCCGAGGCGAGCGAACCGGCGCCCGGCGGGCCGCCGTTCACCGCGGCCGACGGCACGCTGTTCGAGCTGGAGACGCTGGACCCGGGCGTGTGGGCCCGCTTCTGGCGCGCCCTGGACGCGCCCGCCGAAGCGGTACGGGCCGGGTGGCGGCCGTTCCAGTTCCGCTACGCCACCGCGTGCGCGCCGTTCCCGGACGCCCTGCACGAGACCGCCCGCAGGCATCCGTTCGGCACGGTCGCGCGGGCGGCTTCCGAGGCGGGCGCCGACGTGTGCCGACTGCGCACGTTGCACGAGCGGGCGGCAGAGCACGACGGTGCCGCCCCGCTCTGCCTGTCCCTCCTGCGGCCCGCCGCACCCGCGTCGGGGCTCACGGCACCGGCCACCGGCCCCGGCCGCCCGAGGCGCACGGGGCCGGGCACCGCGCGGCTGCCGCTGGCCGGGCTCACCGTGCTGGAGGCGGGGCGCCGCATCCAGGCACCGCTGGCCGCCCACCTGCTCGGCCTGCTGGGCGCCGACGTGGTGCGTGTCGAGCCGCCGGGCGGCGACCCGCTGCGCGGCATGCCGCCCACCTGCGCCGGCGTCTCCGCGCGCTGGCTCGCACTGAACCGGGGCAAGCAGGCCGTGGAGATCAACATCAAGGACCCCGGGGACCGGGACCGTCTGCGGGAACGGGCCGCCGCGGCGGACGTGTTCCTGCACAACTGGGCGCCGGGCACCGCCGCCCGACTGGGCCTCGACGCGGACGACCTGGCGGCGGTCAACCCGGCGCTCGTCCACGCGTACACCGGCGGCTGGGCCGACCGGATCGGCGACGCCCCGATGGGCACGGACTTCATGGTGCAGGCCCGCTCCGGCGTCGGTGAGGCCGTCCGCCCGGACGGCGAGGTTCCGGCCCCGAGCCTGATGACGCTGCTCGACGTGCTCGGCGGGTTGCTCGGCGCGCAGGCCGTACTCGCCGGACTGCTGCTGCGGCAACGCCGCGGGCACGGCGTGCGTGTGGACTCCTCGCTGCTCGGCGCGGCCGACCTGCTCACCGGCCCGGCCCTGCGCCGCGCGGCGCGGGGCGACAACCCGCGCAGACCCGCGGGGTTCCGCCGCCCGCTGCCCACGGCCGACGGCTGGGTCGCCCCCGCCGACGCCTGCGCCGCCCGCGCCGCGAGCCTCGACCTGGCGTCGCTGCCGACCGGCGACGCGCTGGCGCGGCTGCGCGACCGCGGCCTGGCCGCGACCCCGGTCACCACCGACCTGAACGACCTGCACCACGACCGGCGCTTCCCCGGCTCGATCAGCCGCGACGCGTACGGCGCGCCCGCCGTCCCCGACCCCTGGAGCTTCGCATGACCGTCGCCCTGCACGACCTGCTGCCCGCCGCGCTGCGCCGCTCCTGGGCCGCCGACGGGACCTGCCCCGACCTCGACCTGTACAGCCTCTACCGGGCACGGCGGATCGCCGACCCGCACCGCCCCGCCGTCGTCGACGCCAGGGGCACGCTCTGCTACACCGCGCTGGACCGCAGGGTGCGCGCACTGGCCGCCGGGCTGCGCGACCTCGGCGTCGGGCCGGGCGACGTGGTGGGGGTGCAACTGCCCAACAACCGCCACGCCGTGACGGCCGACCTGGCGCTCGCCGCGCTGGGGGCGATCGCCCTGCCCTTCCCCGTCGGCCGCGGCGTGGCGGAGGCCGAGTGCCTGCTGCGGCGGGCCGAGGCCGTCGCCGTCGTCGCGCCCGTCGAGCACCGCGGCACGCACCCGGCGGCCGGGCTGCGGGCGCTCGCCCCGGCGCTGCCCGCACTGCGCCACGTTGTCGCCGCCGGGCCGGGCGACGCACCAGAGGGAACGATTCCGCTGTCGCGGCTGACCCGTACCGACGCGACCGGTCTCACGCCCGCGCGCCCCGATCCCGACTCCGCGGCCCGCATCCTCGTCTCCTCGGGTTCCGAGGCCGAGCCGAAGATGGTGGCCTACTCGCACAACGCGCTGGCAGGGGGACGCGGCAACTTCCTCGCCTCGCTCATGCCCGACGGCACCCCGCCACGCTGCCTGTTCCTCGTCCCGCTGGCGTCCGCTTTCGGTTCCAACGGCACCGCGGTCACGCTGGCCCGGCACGGCGGCACGCTGGTGCTGCTCGACCACTTCACGCCCGAGGCCGCGCTGGCGGCCGTGCGGGAGCACCAGCCGACCCACGTGCTGGGCGTGCCGACGATGATCCGCATGATGCTGGACCGGCTCGACGACCCGGAGAGCAGCCACGTGGACGGCCGGGGCGAAAGGGCCGGCGGCGGTGAACTCCCCCCGCCCACCGCGCTCGTGCTCGGAGGCGCCCCGCTCGACGAGGCGACCGCGCACGCGGCGGCGAAGGCTTTCGGCTGCCCGGTCGTCAACCTGTACGGGTCCGCCGACGGCGTCAACTGCCACACCGGGCTGGACCACCGCACGCCGCCCACCGACGCGTCCGGTGTCGTCGCCGGGCGTCCCGACCCGCGCGTCGCCGACATCCGCATCACCGACCCCGCGTCGCACGAGCCGCTGCCCGACGGCCGGGTCGGCGAGATCACCGCACGCGGGCCCATGACACCGCTGTGCTACGTCGGCGCACCCGGACTCGACGCCCGCTACCGCACGCCCGACGGCTGGGTCCGCACCGGCGACCTGGGCTACCTCGACGGTGAGCACACCCTGCACGTCGTGGGACGGCTGAAGGACGTCGTGATACGCGGCGGGGCGAACATCAGTCCCGCCGAGGTGGAACGTGAACTGCGTACCCACCCGGACGTGCGGGACGTGGTGTGTGTCGGCGTCCCGGACCGGCTCATGGGCGAACGCCTGGCCGCCTGCGTCGTGGCACGCGGGGCCGGGGCCGGAGCCGGAGCCGGAGCCGGAGCCGGAGGAGCAGCAAGGACCGGGGCCGGGGCCCCGACGCTCGCCTCCCTGAGCACGCACCTGGACGGCCGCGGGCTGGAACGGCACAAGCACCCCGAGCGCCTGCTGATCGTCACCGAACTGCCGCTCACCCCGGCCGGCAAGCCCGACCGCGCCGCGCTGCGCGAACGCCTGGCCCCCGCCACCCCGGGTGACGGCACGACCGGCGGCGACACTCCCGCCGGTGCTCCCCCGCTGGCGCACGCCGGATGACGCAGCCGTGCCGCGCCCCGGCAACTCCGGTACGCGGCACGGCGGTTCCCCGGCCGCCGGGCGGCGACCGACCTGGCCCGCCGCCCGGCGCCCGCCCCTCAGCTCAGGCCGCGTTCATGGCCTTCTTCATCGCCGTCGCTGCGTCGCGGTACACGGACAGCAGGTCGAGGGTGTCGCCCGGGTAGTTGACGATCTGCACCTGCTCGACGCCGGAGTCCGGCAGTACGGCGCCGGTGGACATGTGGGCGTTGTCGAGGACGAATGCGGGCTTCCTCTTCGACAACTCGCCCAGCTGCGCCGGGGTGACGGCCTCCGGCCCGTAGGTGCCGACCGTGGTGGCACCCGCCAGCTCCGCCGCCCAGGTGGTGAAGACCTGGCTGACGATTTTCGGGCTCTTCCCCCCGGGCCAGGCGGACTTGAGGTCCTCACTCAGCGCCGCGTACTCCGTGTCGAACGTGCCGGCCCACTTCTCCGCGCTGTTCCCGGTGCCGAACTTCTCCGCCAGCCGGGCCACTTCGGCCTTGACCTTGTCGGCGTTGTTGTCCAGGCCCACCTCGACCAGCTCGGCGTCCGACCCCGCCGCCTCCTTGATCTTCTCCGCGTACGGCTCGAACGGCGCGTACAGCACGAAGTCCGCCTTGGCGACGGCGGCCAGGTCGGAGGGCTTGGGGTCGTAGTCCGGGGCGTGGTGCACCGACTGCGGGACGATGACGTCGATGTCCTCGGCTCCCGCGGCCTTCGCGAACGCCCCCTCCCAGGTCGTGGTGACCACGACCTTCGGGCCGGCCTCAGCCTTGCCGTCCGCCTTGCCGTCCGACGTGCCGTCCGACGTGCCGCCCTCCTTGCCGTCGGATGTGGTCTCCGGCTGCGCCGCCGGGGACTCGTCGGTGCCGCAGGCGGCTGTGGTCAGGGCGAGTGCGGCGCTCAGTGCGAGGAGGGCAGGGATTCGGACGCGGGTGCGCGCCATGAGCGGATTCTCCGTTCGGGTACGAGGTGGACCGCGAGGACGACGGCCCCCGCGGTCAGGACGAGGACCGGCCCAGGAGGCCAGTCCAACCAGAGCGCGACGAGGAATCCCGTCAGGTTGACGGTGACGCCGATCGTCACCGCCCACACGGTGATCGAGGTGAGCGACGTGCCCAGGCGGCGGGCCGCGAGTGCGGGGAGCAGGGTCAGGGCGTCGACCAGCAGCGCACCGGTCAGCTTGATCGCACCGGCGACGGACACCGCCACCAGGACGAGCAGCACCAGGGTCAGGGCGCGCACCGGCACACCCGAGCACTGGGCCAGTTCCCGGTCGTGGAGCAGCAGCGCCAGGTCGCGTCTGCGCCACAGGAACAGGCCGGGCACGACCACTGCGAGTGCGCCCAGCACCACCAGGTCGGCGGTCCCCACGGACAGGATCGAGCCCCACAGCAGGGCGAACGCGCCCGAGGCGTTGACGCCGGAGACGGCGAGAACGAGCAGCGCCGCCGCGATGGCCAGGCTCATCAGCAGTCCCATCGCGCCGGACAGGCCGCTCGGGGTGCGGGCCAGCGGGGCCACGCCGGCGCCCGCGAGCGCGCACGCCACCAGGGCGCACACCATGGGGTCGAGGCCGGTCAGCAGGCCCACGGCCACCCCGAGCAGCGCGACGTGCATCATCGCGAACCGCACCGGCATGATGTCGAGGCCGACGATCACCACGCCGATGACGGGCAGCCCGACCGCCGCCAGCAGCAGGGCGAGCCCCGCCCGCTGCACGGGGACCAGCTGGAGCAGCGCGCCGACGTCGGCGGTGGCGGTCGTGATCACCGCACCTCCCGCAGCCGTCCGGCGGCCATCTCCAGCACGCGGTCGCAGCGGGCGGCCAGCGCCCGGTCGTGCGTCACCACGACCAGCGTCACCGGCAGCCCGGTCAGCACGTCGGCCGCCTCGTCCTGGCCGTCGAAGTCCAGTGCGGCGGTGGGCTCGTCGGCGAGCAGCACCTGGGCGCCGGCCTCGACGCAGCCGAGTGCGCGGGCCAGGTACATGCGCTGCAACTGGCCGCCGGACAGGGTGTGCAGCGGGCGGTCCAGCATCCCGTCCACGCCCAGCCGGCCGGCCGCCTCGACCGCCCCCGGCAGGGCGCCGCCGCTGGCCAGCAGCTCCCGGCCGAGCAGCGGGAAGCGGCCGGTGGCCGGCTTCTGCGGTATCCACGCGCAGGCCCGCCGCCGCCACGCCCACTCCACGGTGGTCCGGGTGCCGCGCCCGCCGACCAGGACCGTGCCGCTCACCTGCCGGTGCAGCCCGAGCACGGCGCGCAGCAGCGTGGTCTTGCCCGATCCGTTGGTCCCGGTCAGCGCGATCCGCTCGCCCGCGGCGATCTCCAGGTCGACGCCGTCGACCGCCCGCACCCGGCCGTGCCGGCAGGACACGTCCCGCATGCGCACGTCCAGCCCGCCCATCCACGCCCCTCCGTACCGCCCGGCTCCTCCGGACGCCGGAAACCCCGGCCGCCCGCTCACGCGGCAGTAGTCGGCCGAAGGCCGCCGCCGGTTCCCGCGGACCGGCGGTTGTTCGCTCCGGCGCGTCCGCCGCCGGTACGGGTGAGGGGGTTGGGCCGGGCGGCGCCGGGGTGGGCGTGTCCGGCGGGGGCGGGGCGGCGTCGTCGGCACACTGGCGGCCGTGACGTCCCTGAACCGCGCCGCGACCGGCGCCGCCGCCCTGCTGCTCGCGGGCGCCCTGGCGGCGGGCCTCCCCGGCCCGGCCACCGCGGCACCCGCCCACGCCGCCTCCCCGTCCCGCACCGCGCCCCTCGCCGCCACGCCCGCCCGCACCGCCGCGCCCGCCCGCACCGCCGCGGCGCCCGCGGCGGACTGTGCGGAGTCGGTGCCGTTCCGGGCGCGGACCGAGGGCTACCGGGGCTTCCGCATCCCCGCGGTGGTCGAGGCGGACGGTGCTCTGCTGGCGTTCGCGGAGGGACGCAAGGACTCGCTCGCCGACGACGGCGACATCGACGTGGTGGTCCGCCGCTCGGAGGACGGCGGCTGCACCTGGGGGCCGCTGCGGGTGGTGGCGGACGCCGGGCGTGACACCATCGGCAACCCGTCGCCGGTGGTGGACCCGGCCACCGGCCGTGTGGTGCTGCTGACCTGCCGCAACGAGCACGGCGTCATGGCACACCGCCGGGTCTTCGTGCAGCACGGCGACGCCACCGGCACCGGCTTCACGCCGCCCCGGGAGATCACCGCCCAGGTCAAGCCGGACAACTGGAACTGGTACGGCACCGGGCCCGGCCACGCACTGGCACTGCGGCACGGTCCGCACCCGGGCCGGCTGCTCGTGCCCGCCAACCACAGCCACCGGCCGTCACCCGGCGCCGGGTACCGGGCCGGCGCGCACTCGCTGTACAGCGACGACGGCGGACGGACCTGGCAACTCGGCTACGTGGCGCAGCAGTCGGACAGCGGGCTGCGGCTGGACGAGAACACGATGACCGAACTGCCCGACGGCCGCGTATACAGCAACGTACGGCTCCAGAAGGGCGGTTCCCCCGGCACCCGTGCCGACGCCTTCCTGGCGCCGGGAGGCACGCAGCTGCTGGCGCCCTACCGGGCCCGGCCCGAGCTGACCGGCCCGGTGGTGCAGGGCAGCACCCTGTGGGCGGACCCCTACCTGGTGTTCGCGGGCCCGGCCGATCCCGGCGCCCGCGCCGCGCTGACCCTGCGGGTGAGCGACGACCAGGGCCTCGGCTGGCGCGCCGGGCCGCAGTTGACGTCCGGCCCCTCGGCCTACTCCGACCTGGTGCGGGTCGACGCGGACACGTTGGGCGTGCTGTACGAGAAGGGCGCCAGGTCGCCGTACGAGACGCTCACCTTCACCCGGGTCCCGCTGGCGGCGCTCGCCGCCCCCGGGCCCGGCTGAGTCGGGCGTCGAGGAGACGCACCGATGCGGGAATCCCCTACACCCCGCCACGCGAGGTAGACACACCAACGTACGTGCCCACAGGAAACTGCTGGCGACACTCGCCGCCGCGACGGTCGCCGGTGCCGGCTTCACCGCCGTCGGCGTGCAGTCGAACGCGGAAGCAGCGACAGCCGACACCGCCCCGATCACCCTGGAGAACAACTCAGGGACGAACGAGCAGATCTACGTCTGCAACAACCACGAGTCGCTGGTCCACGACGGCGCCCCGGCTCCCCCACCGCGCAGGCCTGGGGGAGCCGGGCCGAGGCGTGCCCGGCCCGTGTCAGGGGCGGCCGGCGGCGGGGATCTGCTCCTCGGGCGGCGGCGGGCCCGGCGGGGTGCCGTCACCGAACGGCCGGCCGCCGAGCTGCTCGCGGTGGTGCGGGGCGAGCCAGCCGGAGAGGTCGGGCCCGGTGGGCACCACCTGGGTGGGGTTGATGCCGGTGTGCACGACGTAGTAGTGCCGCTTGATGTGGTCGAAGTCGACCGTGTCGCCGAAGCCGGGCGTCTGGAAGAGGTCCCGGACGTAGGCCCAGAGCACCGGGTCCTCGGTGAGCTTGTAGCGGTTGCACTTGAAGTGGCCGTGGTAGACGGCGTCGAAGCGGACCAGTGTGGTGAACAGCCGGATGTCGGCCTCGGTGAGGGTGTCCCCCACCAGGTAGCGGCGGTCCGCGAGCCGTTCGGACAGCATGCCCAGGCGGCGGAAGACGTCGGCGTAGGCGCGTTCGTACGCGTCCTGGCCGGTGGCGAAACCGGCCCGGTAGACGCCGTTGTTGACGTCCCGGTAGACACCGTCCATGACGGCGTCCATCTCGTCCCGCAGCGGCTCCGGGTAGAGGTCGGGAGCGCCGGGCCGGTGCAGGGCCGTCCACTCGGTGGCCAGGTCGAGGGTGATCTGCGGGTAGTCGTTGGTGACCAGCAGGCCGGTGGGCACGTCCACGATCGCCGGCACGCTGACACCGCCGGGCGGGTCCGACTCCCGGGCCTCGTACGCCTCACCGAGGTAGCGGATGCCCAGCACCGGGTCCCGGTCGTCCTCGTCGAGGGTGAACCGCCAGCTGCGGTCGTCCTGGACCGGGTCGGCGACGGCCAGGGAGAGCGCGTCCTCCAGGCCCAGCAGCCGCCGGGACACCAGTGCGCGACTGGCCCAGGGGCATGCCCGGCTGGCCACCAGCCGGTAGCGCCCGGCCTCGACCGGCCAGCCGTCCTCGCCCTTGGCGGTGATCCGGTCGGTGAAGTGGCTCCGGGACCGGGAGAAGCTCTTCCTCCCGTACTCGCTGTTGCCGTCGCCCGTCTCGCTCATCCCGCAGTCCTCCCTGCTCGTCCTGTTCGCCTTCCGCGCGGCATGGCCTTCTCCCTCACCAAGGGGGCGGCCGTTCCCCACCGGGGTGCCCGGATCGCCCCGGTTCATGCGTTCCCGGGCCGGAGCCGGCAGGCGTGGGTGCGGTCGCGGGCGGGGTAGGGGAAGGTGGGAGAGCGGGGATCGGACGCACGTCGACACCAGGGGGAACCGCCATGGCACTGTTCGGGAACGCGCACACCGTCGACCCGGTCGCCGCGCAGCAGGACTACGCGCGGCTGCTCGGCCAGGGCGAACGGGTACACGCCGCCTACCTGCTGATACGCGACACCATGCTGTTCACCGACCGTCGGCTGATCATGGTCGACAAGCAGGGCATCACCGGCAAGAAGGTCGAGTACCACTCCGTGCCGTACCGCAGCATCACGCACTTCTCGGTGGAGACCGCGGGCACGTTCGACCTCGACGCGGAGCTGAAGATCTGGCTGTCCGGGTCGGCGACGCCGATCGAGAAGACCTTCACCAAGGGCGTCGACATCTACGAGGTGCAGGCGATCCTGACCCAGTTCGTGTCCGGCTGACCCCCGGGGCCCGAACGTACCGGGCCACGCACGTGCCGGAGCCCGAACGTGCCGCGGCCGGAGCCGCCCTGCCTGCGGCGGAAGGGCGGCTCCTCGGGTGCCCGCAGTCAGGGGCGGACACCCGTGGGGGGGGCGGTCCGGGGGCGGTTGCGGTCAGTTGCCGCTCGCGCTGGAGCGGGCCGGGACGTCGAGCGTGGTGCCGTCGGAGAACGTGACGGTCTGCGGCGCGTCCGTGTGGTTGTGGGCGGCGTAGGTGCGGGTGCCGTCCTTGGCGAACACCGCGGCGGTCGGACTGTCCGCGGTGACGTCGGTGTCGGGGGCGCCGATCTCGGCGAGGGTGTGAATCCAGTGGTAGGTGTGCGCCCTGGACTCGCCCTCCTCGGGGGTGTACGTGCCGCCGTCCGCCTCGTAGGCGGCCTTCGCGGCGGCCGGGTCGGCGAGCGCCTGGAACTCCCACAGCAGGTCGCGCCACTCGACGGGCGGGCCGCCGTTCTGCTGCTCCAGGTAGGCCAGGTTGCGGGTGATGGCGGCCTTGTCACGGGCCAGGTGCAGCGAACCACCCGTCACCGGCAGGACGTTGATGCCGTGGATCTCCTCGGGGTTGGCCGTCCACCAGGTGCTGTACGAGCCGCCGCTGCCCCAGACCATGCCGACCGTCTTGTGGCTGTAGCCCTCGGGGAAGACCTCCTCGTCGGCGTCGAACCAGTACTGCCGGATCGACTCGGACTCGGTGGTCAGCAGGTAGACGCCCAGGTCGCGGAGCGAGGTGTCACCGGTCGCGGAGCCCCACAGGATGAGCCCGGCGCTGAGGTTGACTGACTCCGAGGACGACTCCTGGTTGTTGCCGGCGGCGAATCCCTGGTGGCCGGCGGCCCAGCTGTGGCCCGCGTACACGTCGAAGCCGCGCAGGAAGGGGTACTTGTCGTCGGTGCGGCTGGGGTTGGCGGAGTCGCGGATGAGTTCCTTGACCATGCCGCCCCAGGCGGAGTCCCCGGCCCACTCCGGGTCGTGCTGGGCGACGATCGCGGCGGCCATCACGTAGTAGCCGTAGTGGAAGTGGTGGTCGTTGAGTTCCTTGTCGCTGCCGTAGGACGCGGGGTAGCCGATCAGCGTCCGCCAGTCCTTGTCGTAGGAGAACTCGGCGCCGCCGCCGACGGTGAACCACTGCTCCAGCTTGCCCTTGAGCAGGCCCAGCAGCTTGTCCCGGGCGGCCGTGTCGCCGGCCTGCTCGGCCAGCGGCACCAACTGGGCGATCTTCCCCAGGCCCTTGCCCGTCCAGTAGGTGTCGGAGGCACCGTCGAACGGATCGGCCGCGCCGGACACCTCGGCGATCAGCTCGGCCAACCGGTCCTTGTTGACGGCCGACGTCTCCGGCAGTCCCGGCAGCACCCCGGTGACGGCCTGCGAGGTGGTGAACGACGCGCCCTCGCGGACCTTCATCGTGCCGCGCGGCGACACGTAGGTGTGGGAGGTCAGTTCGTCGGTGGTGTTCAGCCACTGGTGGCGGTACAGCGCCTGGAGCGTGCCCGTCTCGCTGCCCTCGCGGGCCTCGGTCCTCAGCGTGTACGTCGCGTCGACCGCGCCGGCCGCGCTGTCGTACTCCCACTCGACGTCGGAGCCGGTGACGAAGCTGAACGCGTAGGTGCGGTAGTCGGCCAGCGCGTCGGCGTCGGGCAGCACAGCGACGGAGAAGTACTCCTCACCGCCGAGGTCCGCGCTGATGCGCGTGCCGGACACGTCCCAGTCGCTGCCGCTCGGCGCGAACAGGCCGTAGTGGTTGCCGCCGACGGTCACGCCCAGCACGTTGCCGTCGTCGGCGAAGACCTCGGGCGCGGAGGCGGTGGTGACCTGCGCGTCCCCGCCGGTGCCCTCCGCGTACACGAACGGGCTGCCGTGGCCGATGGTGGCGCGCAGCGTGCGGCTGCCGTCCGCCCAGTACGGCGTGACCGTCCAGTCCGACCAGCCGTCGGCCTTGGTGTCGGGGGAGGCGAGGCCGCTGACGCCCAGCGTCAGGTCGGCCCTGTGCGCGTACTCGTACTGGCGGTCGTCGCCGACGATCGTCGGGTTGGTGGGGTAGCCGACCTCCAGGCCGCCGGAGACGGCCTTGTAGGTCAGCGGGTGCCCGTACATCGCCTCCGAGTACGGGTTGCCGGGGTAGCGCTGGAAGACCAGGGACGACCACCAGTCGTTGGTGGGCACGGGTTCGTCCGCGACGGCGTCCGTCACCTTGGGTGTGACGGCGCCGCCCATGTTGTTCTCCGGGCCCGACTCGCCCGCGGGGCGGGTGTCGGAGTAGCTGCCGAGGCCAACCGGCACCTCGGCCGCGGACGCCTGGACGGGGAGCAGTCCGATGCCGGCGACGGCGGTTGCCGCCGCCGTCAGCAGAAGGGGGATGCGCCGATGTGTTCTCACGTGCTGCACCTCGAAACGTGGGGGAGGAAACAGCCTGAGAGCGCTCTCAGATAGGCCCGAATGTAGAGCTGGGTAAATTTTGTGTCAACACTTGTGACAACGCCACCCACCGACCGCCCCCTGTGTTCAGGAGTTGACGGCGGCTGCGGCCAACTCACGTGTCATGAAGGTGAGATGGGCAGGCCGGGGCGGCGACGAGACGGCGGGTGCGGCACCACGACGACCTGGTGGACGTCCGCGTATACGACCCGGCCGGGGTCGCGGGAGAGACGGCGCCGGTGCGGGACGCCGTGCGCGTCGAGCGTGCGCAGGTAGCCGGTCACCCGGGTGATCAGCTCACGCGAGGAGGACCGGAACCAGGCGACCGCGCCCGGGTTCACCGCCGGGTCGTACACACACGGGTCGACGTGGCTGGGATTGGGGTAGGCGGCGTCGTACCAGTCGTTGTTCCGCCGCCGGTGCCGCTCCTGCTCCACGGTGAGCAGCCCCTCCCGCGCCAGGCCGTTGACCAGAACGAAGATGCCCGGCAGCACACCCCTGGCGTTGGGCACCAGCCCCTCGAACCGCACGAAGTGGCCGTCCTCGACCCCGCTGAGCGGTCCGGCCTCCCACTCCGGGTCCCACCCCGGCCCACGTACCGCCGTCCCGGCCACACCGCCTCCCGTCCCGCGACCCGCGTCGTCCGCCGGTCGGACCCCGCCGCACCTCCCGGCACCCTGCCACGGGCAACCGGTACGACCGCCGGGTTTCGGACGCGTCCCGCCCGGTGCCGGTGAGCGGGCCCGCCGGGGGCGTGGGCCGTCCGATCGGCGGGTGGCGACCGGCCGTCCTATGCTGAGAACGACCGCACCTCCCGGATTCCTCCGCATGGAGGCACGATGGACGTTCTGGTGCTCATCGGCCGCATCCTGTTCGTCGGGCTGTTCTTCGGCTCGGCGGTCGGCCACCTCACCCAGACCAAGGCGATGGCCGGGTACGCGGCCTCCAAGGGCGTACCGGCTGCCACCGCCGCGACCTTCGGGAGCGGCGTTCTGCTGCTCGCGGGCGCGTTGAGTGTGCTGCTGGGCGTCTGGGCTGACCTCGGCGCCCTGCTGCTGGCCCTCTTCCTGCTCCCCACCGCGGTGCTGATGCACCCGTTCTGGAAGGAGAGCGATCCGGGCGTCCGGCAGAACGAGATGCTGGCTCTGCAGAAGGACGTGTCCCTGGGCGGTGCCGCGCTGATGCTGTTCGCCTTCTTCGCCCACGTCGGCCACGACCTCGGACTGACGCTCACCGGCCCCCTGTTCCACCTGTCCTGACCCGCCCGGGCCCCGGACGCACCCCGGGCAGGCGGTCAGTCGCCGGTGGGGGCCGACGTGCCGATGGGCGCCCGGCTCTCCGGCTCGGGCTCCTCCGCCGCCTTGCGGCGGGAACGCAGCACCGCGAAGAGCACCGTCAGGGCGGTGCCGACCGCCGCCCAGGCGGCCAGCACCAGCAGCGGACCGGTGACGGCGGCGCCGTCGAAGTAGGCGATCGAGCGGGCCGTCCAGGTTCCGGCACCGGGCGGGAAGGCCGGTCCGATGTCCCGCCAGAACGGGGGCAGCAGCGGACCGGGGTAAGCGCCGCCCGCGCTGGGGTTGCCGAGCACGACGACCAGCAGGATCGCCAGGCCGATGCCCACCACACCCGCCAGCCCCTGCAGGGCGAGCGTGGCCGCGGCGACCGCGAAGACCACCAGCGCGCCCAGCCCCGTCAGGGCGAGCACACTGCCGGGCAGCGCGCCCAGCACCGGGCCGACGATCACCGCCCCGCCCAGCCCGGCCACGACCGAGTACAGGGCCAGCACGCCGAGCCGGATCAGCGCCCGGCTGGTGTTCGCCGGGCGCGCGCCGAAGCTCATGGCGAGGATGGCCGCGCACAGGTAGCCGCCGACGCACCAGCCGACCACCAGGTAGAAGGCCGACAGGCCGCGGCCGTCGCCCGACTCGGCCGGGACGGCGTCGGTGACCTCCAGCTCGCGCTGCTGCTGCTCCTGGACCGAGCGGAAGACCTGCTCCAGCGCCTGGGACAGGGCGGCGCCGCCGCCTCCCGCGACCAGCAGCCGGTCGCTGGTGCCGTCCGGGTCGACGACGAACACGCCGTCGACCGAGCGGTCGCGCAGCCGGCTGACGGCCTGCGACTCGTCCGCCGTCACCGTGTCCACCTTCAGCGGCGTGCCCGGCAGCGTGTCCAGCTGCTCGCGGTAGGTGTCCTGCGCCTGCTCCGGCGCGACCAGCGCGATCGGCACCCGGTCGGGGTCCGGCTGGTGGAACGCGCCGATGTAGGAGGCGATGAAGGCGAGTTGCAGGGCGAGCACGCCGAGCACGAGCAGCGTAGCCCGGCCCGTCACCGCGTCCCGCAGTTCGCGGGCGAATCCGCCGCCGCCCGCGTGCGATCCGCCGGTCCGCCCCTCGGCCCTCGCGGGGCGCGGCGGGCTGCCGTCGGCGCCCGCCCTCGGTCCTCTGTGTCCACCAGCCATGGGCCCAGCGTCGGCGGCCCCGGGCCGGTCCGCATGCGCGGATGCGCCGAACGGCTGACCCGCCTGGGCAGCAGGTCAGCCGTTCGGCATGCACGAGGCGGACGGTACGGACCGGACGGGCGGACAGCCGGTCGGGGCCGGTCCGGCGGGTGCGTCAGCTGCCGATGGCGCGCCCGTCGGCCTTCCAGACGTTGACCACCGACGGCCGGTTGATCTTCCCCGGGCCGTCGGGCCACTGCGAACCAGGACGCTCGGCGGAGGCGCCGTCCACCTCGCCGGGGTGCTGGACGGCGACCAGGACACGCTTCTCCTGGACGATCGGCCCGCACGTCTCGGCGCCGATCGGCACGGTCAGGAACTGCTTCAGCTCGCCCCGGCGCTCACCGGAGGTGGCGACGCCGAAGAGGCCGTCGTTGTTGCCGAGGGCGTTGCCGTCGGTGGAGATCCACAGGTTGCCGTAGGGGTCGAAGGCGACGTTGTCGGGGCAGGAGATCGGGCTGACCTGGTCCTTGGGGAAGCCGCCGAAGTAGGTGTTCGGGTCCTCGGGGTCGCCGCAGACCAGGAAGAGGCGCCAGGCGAACCCGTCGGACGTCGGATCGTCCCAGTTCTCGGCCAGTTCCAGGATCTGCCCGTGCTTGTTGGCGTTGCGCGGGTTGGCCTCGTCGGCGGGCGCGTTGCCCGCGGTGCCGCGGGCGCTGTTGTTGGTCAGCGCCAGGTAGACCCGGCCGGTGCGCGGGCTGGGCTCGATGTCCTCGGGGCGGTCCATCTTCGTCGCACCGACCTTGTCGGCGGCGATCCGGGTGTGGACGTAGACCTCCTCGGCGGTCATCCCGGGCACGAAGGAGGTGCTGCCGGAGGCCAGCCTGATCCACTGGCCGCTGCCGTCGAACTCGCCGTCCGAGGGCAGCTTGCCGGTGCCGTCGATCTCCGACGCCGGGCTGTCGCCGGTGAGCCGGGCTACGTAGAGCGTGCCCTCGTCCAGCAGCGTCAGGTTGTGCTGCCGGGCGGCGCGGCTGCTGCCCTTGTGCATCTTCTTCGCGGAGACGAACTTGTAGAAGTAGTCGAAGCGCTCGTCGTCGCCCATGTAGACCACGGGACGGCCGTCGGCGCTCAGCGTCACCTCGGCGCCCTCGTGCTTGAACCGGCCCAGCGCGGTGCGCTTGCAGGCGGTGGAGTCGGGGTCGAACGGGTCGACCTCGACCACCCAGCCGAAGCGGTTCGGCTCGTTGGGCTCCTTGGTGAGGTCGAAGCGGTCGTCGTACCGCTCCCACTTGCGGGAGGTGGCGCCGCCGGTCATGCCGTAGCGGGCGAGGCGCTGCCTGGTCTCGGCGTCGGTGACGGACGCGGCGTTGGCGAAGTACTGGTTGAAGTTCTCCTCGCCGGACAGCACCGTGCCCCACGGGGTGGTGCCGCCGGCGCAGTTGTTGAGCGTGCCCAGCACCTTCGTGCCGGTCCGGTCGGCCTCGGTGCGCAGCAGCGCGCTGCCCGCGGCGGGGCCGGTGACGCGGAACGGGGTGGCGGTGTGGAAGCGGCGGTTGAGGTGGTGCCGCGGCACCGCGGTCAGCTTGCCGGAGCGGCGGTCCTCCTCGACGACGACCACCGACAGCCCGTGCGCGGCCTGCGAGATGGCGACCTGCTCCCGGGTCGGCGAAGCGCTGTCGTACCCGGCGAACATCAGCTTGTCGTTGGTGTACTCGTGGTTGGCGAAGAGCACGTGCCGGCCGCGCTCGCCGCGCAGCGGCAGCAGGCTGAGGTAGTCGTTGTTGTAGCCGAACTGGCCGGCCTGAGCCTTGGCCGACTGGCGGGCCGGGTCGAAGGCGGGGGCGCCGCGCAGGATCGGGTCGCCCCAGCGGATGACGACGTTCTGGCGGTAGTCGGCGGGCACGGTGACGGCGTCGGCGGTGTTCGGCGGCACCGGGTCGAAGCGCAGCCCCTTGGCCGCCTTCCCCGCCGGTTTACCGGGTTTGTGGGGTTTCGCGGCGGCCCCCGCCGCGTTCTGGGCGACGGCCTCCGTGGCGCCGCCCAGCAGGGCGCCGCCGGCCGCCGCGGCGACCGTGGCGACCGCGCCCGCGCGGAGCATCGAGCGGCGGGAGAGCGCTCCGGCGACGACGTCACCGAAGTAGGCGTTGTCACTGCGGTTGGGTACTTCCTGGAAGCAGGCGTCCCCGCAGCGGTAGTGACACGTCATCGCGGACCGGCCGCCGGGGTGTGAGGCGAGCAGCGGCAGTTGCTTGGGCATGGAGTCCCCTCCGTCGGAGCCGTACGCAGCGTGAAGCTATGGGCCCAGCCCGACTCGGCGGCGACCACTCGGTGAACGCGACGTGAAAGCCACGGTGCGGCCCTCTGGGACTTCCGGGGGTCCGGCCCTCTAGTCTTGCGTCTCCGCCACGCACCACCTCATGAAAGGCCTGTCCCATGGGCATAAAGAGCCTCCTGCGGAACGTGTTCGGACGTCAGCGCGCGGCAGAGCCGGAGACTTCGGCGGAACCGGCGGCCCCCTCGGCCGCCGCGCCGGGAGAGCCGGGAGGCCCGGGGGACAGCACTTCCTCTACTGCCCCTGCCACGCCCGTCGTTCCGGCACCCGCCGCCGAGCCGGCACCCGACACGGTGTCCGTGACGATCCCCGCGCCCGCGTCCGAACCGACCCCCGTCCACTTCGCCGAGCCGGTTCCCTCCGCCCAACTCGCCCCGGAGCCGGCGACCGCACCCGACGCCGAGGCGGCGCCGGAGGCCGTCGTGGTGCCGGAGCGTGCACCCGAACGGACCACCGACCCGGCACCCGAACCCGTGAGCGAGACATCCCCCGGACCGGTGGACGTCACGGAACCGGTGACCGCACCGGCGACCGCACCGGCCGTCGACGCCGAGCCGGAGCCGGTCGCCGACACGGTCACCGAGCCGGCCGTCGCCACCGTGCCGGTGCCGGTGCCCGAGCCCGGACCGGCGCCCGTCCCTGACCCGCAGCCGGTCCCGGTGCCGGAGCCCGAGCCTGCGCCCGTGCCCGTGCCCGTCCCGTCCCCGGTGCCCGACCCCGAGCCGGTCCCGTCCCCGGACCCCGCCCCGGCCCCCGAGCCGGCGCCGGGCCCCGCCTCCAAGGAGGCGTCCGCCGTCGGTGACACCTCGGCGGTGGGCGTCGGGCTGGAGAAGGTGCAGCAGAGCGCACCCGCCCTGGTGAACCTCTACAAGGCCGCTGCCGTGTCGCTGCGCAAGCAGGGGCTCGCCGGGCAGCGGGCGGCCGTCTACCTGGTCCTGGACCGGTCCGGTTCGATGCGCCGCTACTACAAGGACGGCACGGTCCAGCACCTCGCCGACCAGGTGCTCGGCCTGTCCGCGCACCTCGACGACGACGGCACGGTGCCGGTGGTGTTCTTCTCCACCGACGTCGACGGCGTCGCGGAGATCGAGCTGGCCGGGCACGAGGGCCGCATCGCCGCACTGCACGAGGGCCTGGGCCACATGGGCCGGACGAACTACCACAGCGCCGTCCAGGCGGTCATCGAGCACTACGAGGCGTCCGGGTCCACCGACCCGGCGCTGGTGGTCTTCCAGACCGACGGCGCCCCGACCAGCCGGGCCGCCGCCGAGCAGGCGCTGTGCGAGGCGGCGGACAAGCCGCTGTTCTGGCAGTTCGTCGGGTTCGGCGACCCGAAGTCCGCCGGGCTCAACTTCCTGCGCAAGCTGGACGCGGGCCTGCCCGTGCCCGAGCGGCGCAAGGTGGACAACGCCGGCTTCACGCATGCCGGCCTGGAGCCGAAGGAGATCCCCGACGCGGACCTCTACGAGGCGCTCACCGCCGAGTTCCCCCAGTGGCTGGCAGCCGCCCGGGAGGCGGGCGTGCTGAGCTGACCCGGCACTGTGCGAGGTGGCCCGCCCCGCCCGGCGAGCGCGGAAAACGCCGCGCGGGCGGGCCACCCGGCTCGGATACGATATTTGGCGGCTCCGTCATATCTGTCAGAGCACACAGTCACGCACGGTAACAACCTGGGAGCAGCCGCAATGGCTCGACACCTCATCACCAGCGCCCTTCCCTACATCAACGGGATCAAGCACCTGGGCAACATGGTGGGGTCCATGCTCCCGGCCGACGTGCACGCCCGCTACCTGCGGCAGCGCGGCCACGACGTGCTCTACATCTGCGCGACCGACGAGCACGGCACCCCCGCGGAGCTGGCCGCCAAGGAGGCCGGGCTGCCGGTGGCGGACTTCTGCGCCCAGCAGCACGACGCCCAGAAGGCGATCTACGACGGCTTCAGCCTCGCCTTCGACTACTTCGGCCGCAGCTCCTCGCCGCAGAACGTCGAGATCACCCAGCGCATCGCGCGCAGCCTGCACGCCAACGGCTTCATCGAGGAGCGGGCGATCCGCCAGGTGTACTCGCTGGCCGACGAGCGCTTCCTGCCCGACCGCTACATCGTCGGCACCTGCCCGCACTGCGGCTACGACAAGGCCCGCGGCGACCAGTGCGAGAACTGCACCCGGGTGCTCGACCCGACCGACCTGATCGACGCCCGCTCGGCCATCAGCGGCAGCAGCGAGCTGGAGGTCCGCGAGACCAAGCACCTGTTCCTGCTCCAGTCGAAGCTGGCCGGCGAGGTCGAGGCGTGGATCGACGAGGCCGGCCGGGAGTGGCCGACGCTGGCGTCATCCATCGCCCGCAAGTGGCTCACCGAGGGCCTCCAGGACCGCGCCATCACCCGCGACCTGGAGTGGGGCGTGCCCGTCCCTGCCGACACGTGGCCGGAGCTGGCCGCCGACGGCAAGGTCTTCTACGTCTGGTTCGACGCCCCGATCGAGTACATCGGCGCGACGAAGGAGTGGGCGGACCACAACCCGGCCGAGCGGGACTGGCAGTCCTGGTGGTACGGCGCCGACGCCGACGGCGTGCAGTACACGCAGTTCATGGCCAAGGACAACGTCCCGTTCCACACGGTGATGTTCCCCGCCACCCAGCTGGGCACCCGCGAGCCGTGGAAGCGCGTCGACTACGTCAAGGCCTTCAACTGGCTGACGTACTACGGCGGCAAGTTCTCCACCTCGCAGAAGCGCGGCATCTTCACCGACGCCGCCCTGGAGCTGCTGCCCGCCGACTACTGGCGCTACTTCCTCATCGCCAACGCGCCCGAGTCCGACGACACCAGCTTCACCTGGGAGCTGTTCTCCGCGTCGGTCAACAAGGACCTCGCCGACACCCTCGGCAACTTCGTCAACCGCGTGCTGTCCTTCTCCCGCAAGCGGTTCGGCGACGACGTACCGGCCGGTGCCGCCGCGGGTGACGCCGAGCGCAGGCTCGGTGAGGAGGTCGCGGGCCTGCTCGCCGAGTACGAGCAGCAGATGGACGCCCTCCAGTTCCGCAAGGCCGCCCAGGCGCTGCGCGCCCTGTGGAGCGCCGGCAACGTGTACCTGGAGGAGAAGGCCCCCTGGCTGGAGATCAAGACCGACCCGGACGCGGCGGCCCTCACACTGCGCACGGCGATGAACCTGATCCACCTCTACGCGGTGCTCTCCGAGCCGTTCGTCCCCGCCTCGGCGAAGGTGCTGCGTGGCGTCTTCGACCTGCCCGGCGACGACAGGAGCTGGATCACCGCCGAGGAGGCCCGCGCCCTGGACACCGTGCCGGCCGGCACCTCCTTCACCGTGCCGCCGGTGCTCTTCGCGAAGATCACCGAGGAGGACCTGGAGTCCTACCGCGAGCGCTTCGGCGGTTCCGAGGCCTGACCGTCCTGCGGTGCCGTCCCGGCGTTCCGGCCACGGCCGGGCACCCGGTGACGGCGCCAGCCCCCGGGTGCCCGGGAGGCGTGCCGTCCGGCGGTAGGGTCCGTGCCATGATCAGCTCCACCGGCACCACGCCGCCCCAGCCCGGACCCGTCACCGCGGACGACGTCGCGCTGGCGGTGCGGCTCGCGGTGTCGGCGCTGCGCGACGCGCCACCCACGGCCTGGGACAAGCCCGCCGGTTCGCTGGAGTGGACCTGCTGGGAGACCGTCGAGCACCTGGCCGACGACCTGTTCGCCTACGCCGTGCAGCTCGGCCCGGCCGAGCCGCCGCTGGACGGCGAGGTGCCGTTCGTACACGAACGCCGACGGCCCGGCGGCCCCCGCAACACCGTGCACGCGGAGCGCGAGGCGGGCCCGGACGGGCTGCTGTCGGTGCTGGAGGCGTGCGGCGCGCTGCTGGTCGCCATGGTCCGCACCACGGGCCCCGACGTCCGCTCGTACCACTCGCTGGGCGTCTCGGACGCCGAGGGCTTCGCCGCGATGGGCGTCGTGGAGACCGTGGTCCACACCCACGACCTCGCCCGAGGTCTCGGCCTGGACTGGGACCCGCCCGCCGACCTGTGCGCCCGGGTGCTCACCCGCCTGTTCCCGGACGCCCCGCAGCACGCCGCCGACCCCTGGCCGACGCTGCTGTGGGCCACCGGCCGCGCCGCGCTGCCCGGCCGCCCCCGGCAGACCACCTGGCGCTGGGACGGCACCCCGCGCACCTGAGCGCCCGCGCGCCAACAGCAAACGGCCCGCCCTCCCCGTTCGGGGTGAGCGGGCCGTCCGCTGTCGCCTCGGCTGCGGCTACTTCGCCTGCGGCGGCTTGCGCAGCGACAGGTGCAGCTCGCGCAGCCGGGCCTCGTCGACCTCGCTGGGGGCGCCCATCAGCAGGTCCTGGGCGTTGCCGTTCAGCGGGAAGGCGATCGTCTCGCGGATGTTCGGCTCGTCGGCGAGCAGCATGACGATGCGGTCCACACCGGGGGCGATGCCGCCGTGCGGCGGGGCGCCGAAGGTGAACGCGCGCAGCATGCCGCCGAACTCGCGCTCCACGTCCTCCTTGGAGTAGCCGGCGATCTCGAAGGCGCGGAACATGACCTCCGGCTCGTGGTTGCGGATGGCGCCGGAGGACAGCTCGACGCCGTTGCAGACGATGTCGTACTGCCAGGCCAGGACGTCCAGCGGGTCCTGGGTGTCCAGCGCCTCCAGGCCGCCCTGCGGCATGGAGAACGGGTTGTGCGAGAACTCGATCTTCCCGGTGTCCTCGTCCTTCTCGAACATCGGGAAGTCGACGATCCAGCAGAACCGGAAGACGCCCTCCTCGAAGTGCCCGGTGCGCTTGGCGGCCTCGACCCGGACCGCGCCCATGATCTTGGAGACCTCGTCGAACTCGCCGGCGCCGAAGAAGATCGCCGTGCCCGCCTTGGCGTTGAGCGCGCCCAGCAGCTCGGTGACGTTTTCCTCGGTGAGGAACTTGGCGATCGGCCCGGTGAGCTGCGGCTTGCCGCCCTCCTCGCCGACCCGCACCCACGCCAGGCCCTTGGCGCCCTGCTCGACGGCGAACTCGCCCATCTGGTCGAAGAACTTGCGGGACTGGTCGGCGGTGTCCGGTACCGCCAGCGCACGGACGTGCTTGCCGGCGAACGCCTTGAAGTCGGAACCGGCGAACACGCCGGTGACGTCGACCAGCTCCAGGCGGGCCCGCAGGTCGGGCTTGTCCGAGCCGTACCTGAGCATCGACTCGCGGAACGGGATGCGCGGGAACGGCGAGGTGACCTCGCGGCCGTTGCCGAACTCCTGGAAGACCTCGGTCATCACCTTCTCGATGACCTGGAAGACGTCCTCCTGATCGACGAAGCTCATCTCGACGTCGAGCTGGTAGAACTCGCCCGGCGAGCGGTCCGCGCGGGCGTCCTCGTCGCGGAAGCAGGGCGCGATCTGGAAGTAGCGGTCGAAGCCGGCGATCATCAGCAGCTGCTTGAACTGCTGCGGGGCCTGCGGCAGCGCGTAGAAGCGGCCCGCGTGGGTGCGCGAGGGCACCAGGAAGTCGCGGGCGCCCTCGGGCGAGGTGGCCGACAGGATCGGGGTGGCCATCTCGTTGAAGCCCAGCGCGGTCATCTTGTGCCGCAGCGCGGAGATCACCGAGGTGCGCAGCAGGATGTTGCGGTGCATGCGCTCCCGGCGCAGGTCGAGGAAGCGGTACTCCAGGCGCTTCTCCTCGTTGACGCCGTCGTCGGCGTTGATGGTGAACGGGATCTGCTCGGCCGCGCCGAGCACCTCCACCTCCGAGACCTCGATCTCGATCTCACCGGTCGGCAGCTCGGGGTTGACGTTCTCGGCGCCGCGGTTGACGACCCTGCCGTCCACCCGGACGACGGTCTCCTTGGTGAGGTGGCTCAGCGCCTCGTTCGCGGCGGTACCGGGCCGGGCGACGAGCTGGACCAGGCCGTAGTGGTCGCGCAGGTCGATGAAGAGGATGCCGCCCAGGTCACGACGATTGTGCAGCCAGCCGCTCAGCCGGACGTCGCTGTCGACGTCCTGCGATCGGAGCTCGCCGCAGTGGTGGGACCGGTACCGATGCATCATTCATCCAAGTCGTCAGGTCTGGGGGAGGCGCGTTACAGCGTACCGTCCTGGCCTGCCCCTGCCGGGCGCAAGCGGGTTCTTCTCCATAGAGTGGGGCGTATGCCCACCGAGGACGTGCTGGCCGCCACCGGAACCGGGATCTGGTACTGGGACAACGCCTGCGGGGAGTTCAGCCTGGACGCGAGAGCGGCAGCGCTCATCGGGCTGCCCGCCGAGCCGGTACGGGCCACGGAGTCGGTGGTGCGCGCCCGCTTCCACGTCGTCGACTACGTGGAGCTGGGCGGCATCGTCACCCTCGCGGTCGCCGAGGGCCGCATCGCGGAGGCCCGGCTGCGGGTGATCGCCGACGACGGCTCGGTGCTGCGTACCGTGCGGACCCGGCTGCGCGCCTCCGGCGGCGGCGCGTCCAGCCCCGGCACGGCGTTCGTGTTGATGGGCACGCTCAGCGAGGTGCCCGACGCGTCCCCGGTGCAGACCCCGGTGACGGGCGACTGGCGGCGGTCCCGGGAGGCGTTCCTGCTGGACGCCGGGCGGGCGCTGGCCGAGGCGCGCTCCACCGAGGAGGTGCTGCGCGTCGCGGCGAACCTGTCCATGCCGGGCTTCTCACCGGACGGCCTGGCCGTGTTCGGCGTGGACGGCGACCGGCTGTCGGTGATCGGGCACCACGGCCACCAGGGGCGGGACGGCCGGGACGCGCACGACACGGCGCTGGAGGAGCCGTTCCTGGAGATGCCGCTGAACACCTCCTACCCGGCGGCGGACGTGGTCAGGACCGGCCGGGCGGTTTACCTGACCAGCCCGGACGAGTACCGGCGGCGCTTCCCCGCGACCTGGCCGATGGCGGAGCCGTTCGGCCGCCAGTCCTGGGCGTACCTGCCGCTGGTGGTGGCCGGGCGCACCATCGGCGCCTGGATGGCGTCGTTCGCACACCCGGTGTCGTTCACGCCCGACGAGCGGGCGGTGCTGGCGACGGTGGCGCGCATGCTGGCGCAGGCCCTGTCGCGCGCCTACGTGCACGAGTCGGAACGGGAGCTGGCCGACGGCCTCCAGCACACCCTGCGCCCGGCCGGGAAGCCGGACGTCAAGGGCATGGCGGTGGCCGCCCGGTACATCCCCACCGGCGGCGGCCTCCAGGTCGGCGGCGACTGGTACGACGTGATCCCGCTGCCGTCCGGCCGCAGCGCTCTCGTCATCGGCGACGTACAGGGCCACGACGTGCGGGCCGCCGGACTGATGGCGCAGCTGCGCATCGCGCTGCGCGCCTACGCGGCCGAGGGCCACCGGCCGGAGGCGGTGCTGTCGAGGGCGTCGCGCTTCCTGGCGGGCATGGCGGAGTCGTCCCCCGACGACCTGGGCGCCGACCGGCGCGACGACCGGTTCGCCACCTGCCTGTACATCGAGGCCGACCCGGCGCTGGGCACCCTGGACATCGCCCGCGCCGGCCACCCCGACCCGGTGATCCGGCTCGCCGACGGCACGGTCCTGGTCCGGCCCACGGCCGGCGGCCTGCCGCTGGGCATCGAGCCGGACACCGACTACCCGACCACCCGGCTCGTGCTGGAGCCTGGAGAAACGTTGCTGCTGTGCACCGACGGGCTGATCGAGACCGGCGGCCACGACGTGGACACCGGCTGGGCCCGCATCCGCGACGTCTTCGCCGAGAACCCGCAGGCGGACGTCGAGGAACTCGCCGAGGCCCTGGTCCAGGCCGTGCACGGGCTGCCCTCGCACCACACCACCGGCCCCCGCGCCGACCGCCGCGAGGACGACATCGCGCTGCTGCTGATGAGCCGCGAGAACGGCGCGCCGCCGCAGGTGGCGTCCCGCCGCACCATGCTCACCATCGGGCAGGCCGACGCCGAGCGGGTCGGCACCTCCCGACGGCAGCTGCGGGAGCTGCTGTGGGACTGGGGCGTGCCGGACCAGGTGGACGGCGCGGTGCTGATGCTGTCCGAGATGCTCACCAACGTGCTCGTCCACACCGACGGCGACGCCCTGATGGTCGCCGAGGTCACCGGCCGCCGAGGCGCCCGGCGGCTGCGCGTGGAGGTCTCCGACCGCAGCGACGAACTGCCCCACCGCCGCAGCCCCGGCGAGCTGGCCTCCTCCGGCCGCGGCCTGGTCCTGATGGACCTGCTCGCCGACTCCTGGGGCGTCGACCCGCGCGGCGAGGGCAAGGCCATCTGGTTCGAACTCCACGAGGACGCACCCCCACCCGACTGGGGGTGAGGGGCGCGACTCGCGTACGTCCGCTCAGGAGGGTCGGTGCAGCGGCTCCCGCAGCCGTTTCCGGGTTCACCCGTTTCGCAGATCTTCCACAACGCTGACTGGACTGCGTTCAAGGCCTGTTCAGCGCACCCCGCGATTCCAGCCATCGCACCGGCGAATCCTGCCCGCGTGCCTTGGTTCTGATGTAACTTGCCACCGCATCCGCACGTATGCCGACCACATACGCACCGGCGCGGGTGCCGTCATCCAAGGGAACTGACCCGCAACGCCCGCGATGCCGGCCACATCGTCGACTCGGCCACCGCCGTGTGCTCGGCCGACTTCCCGGTTTGCTTCCCCGTGGCCGCCCAGGCCGGTGGAGGGCAAGCGGAACTGCAAGTAGAAGGGAAGCGTCATGGTGTTTGAGGACGCACTGTCCAACGCCGTGTATGCCCTCATCGTCGGGGCCTGGCTGATGTATCTGGGGCCGATGGCATGGCGCCGGTTCGCGTCCGACTCCCACGCGGTCGATCGGGCGGCTCTGCGCCATGCGACCGTGATCGCTGCCGCGCTCGGCGCAGCAGTCGGCGGGATCGTGGCGCTGGCCAGTACGTGGCGCGGTGTCGTGGCGGGCGTCGCGGTGTTCGCCTTCGCGCGGATCGTGATCCCACGCTACGCCCGGTGGCAGCTGGCGGAGCGGAAGGAAGCTCGCCCCTCGTGACGGGTTGAGGGACAAGCAGCTTCCGGCAGCGGCCCATGGGCGCCGAAACAGCACGGCCCCCGGGACGGGTGTGTCTTCCGTCTCGGGGGCTGTCTGCTGCCCCCGAACCGCCCCATGACGCTCCCACAGGGCGGGCGGTTGGTCGCCCTGCGACCAACCGCCCGTCACCGCGGTCCGCAGAGAACCGGATGGTGGGCGTGCCGCCCCTGCGGATACGGGCGTGCGTGCACCCGCAGCAGATCGGACGACGTGCTCGGCCATGTGGCAAGCGCGGGACAGGCTTCTTGCCTGTCCGGCCGGACTCGTCCGCATCGGTGGCTTCAGCGAGCCCCTACGAGCCGCCGCCCTCGGTCATCCCGTGCACGGCCGGGATGCGGCCCAGGCGGCCCTTCTGGAAGTCGTCGAAGGCCTGCTGCAACTCCTCGCGGGTGTTCATCACGAACGGCCCGTAGTGGGCCATCGGCTCGCGGATGGGACGGCCGCCGAGCAGCACGACCTCCAGGGACGGGGTGTGGGCGTCCTGGGTCTCGTCGGCGCGCAGGGTGAGCGAGTCGCCGTCGCCGAACACCGCGGTCTGGCCGAGGTGCAGCGGCCGGCGGTCGGTGCCGACGGTGCCGCGTCCGGCGAGCACGTAGGCCAGCGCGTTCCAGTCGGACCGCCAGGGCAGGCTGATCTCGGCCCCCGGGCTGACCGTCGCGTGGACCATCGTGATCGGGGTGTGGGTGATGCCCGGCCCCTGGTGGCCGTCCAGCTCACCGGCGATGACCCGCAGCAGCGCGCCGCCGTCGGGCGACGTGAGCAGCTTGACCTCACCGCCGTGGATGTCCTGGTAGCGGGGGTTGGTCATCTTCTGCCTGGCGGGCAAATTCACCCAGAGCTGGAGGCCGTGGAAGAGGCCGCCGCTCATCACCATCTCCTCCGGCGGCGCCTCGATGTGCAGCAGCCCGGACCCGGCAGTCATCCACTGCGTGTCACCGCCGTGGATGACACCGCCACCGCCCTCGGAGTCCTGATGCACGAAGGTGCCGTCGATCAGGTACGTGACGGTCTCGAAGCCGCGGTGCGGGTGCCAGGGTGTGCCCTTGGGCTCACCGGCCGCGTACTCCACCTCGCCCATCTGGTCCATCATGATGAACGGGTCGAGGTAGCGGTGGTTGATGCCGGCGAAGGCGCGGCGGACGGGGAAGCCCTCGCCTTCGAAGCCGGTGGGTGCGGTCGCGACGGCCAGTACCGGCCGCGCGGTGCTCGCGTCCGCCGGTGCGGCGACGCGGGGCAGGCTGAGCGGGTTCTCGACGGTGATCGCGGGCATCGGGGCCTCCTTGGCTTCACGCCCAATGTAGTTGAACGCTCAACATTCGCCAAGTGGTGCTTTGTTCCCAAGCCGACTTCCGGCCAGTCGGTCCGGGCCGGTTCGGGCCGACCCGGCCCAGCACTCCCCGCAGCCGTCAGCCGTACATCCGGCGCATCGCGAAGTCGACCATCTCCTCGACCGCCTTCGCGTCGAAGACGATGCGGTGGTCGCCCTCCATGTCCAGCACGAAGCCGTAGCCCGAGGGCAGCAGGTCGAGCACCTCGGCCCCCGTGATCACGAAGTACTTGGACTCCTTGCCCGCGTACGCCCGCAGCTCCTTGAGCGTGCTGAACATCGGGATGACGGGCTGCTGCGTGTTGTGCAGGGCCAGGAAGCCGGGCGTCTCGCCGCGCGGGCAGTAGACCTTGGCGTTGTGGAAGATGCCCTGGAAGTCCTCCGGCGCCATCGAGCCGGTGGTGAAGGCCCGCACCGCCTCGGCCAGCGACGGCGGCGACGGCTCGGGGTAGAGCGGCTGCTGCTGCGGCGGCTGCTGCTGCCCGTACCCGGGCGGGGGCTGCTGCGGGTGCTGCTGGGCGTACTGCCCGTGGCCCTGCTGGTGCCCCGCGGAGGCTGTCTGGTCGTAGCCGTACATGCGCCAAAGGTTACGCCGCCCGGACCCCTGCGCGGCGGCCGTATCCGGCCCCTTCCCCCGCCACGGGCGCGGACCACAAGCGGAAGGCACGCCTCCACCCGCCCCCGACGGTCCCCCGTCCCCGAGCACGACTCCCGGCCGCCACGGAATCCTCACGCCTCGCACCCCGGGACGTGGCCCGCCGGACCGCCAGGTGCGTCACACTCGGACCGGTTGGGGTTGATTCTTATTACCGGCGGGTAGCATGATGGGAGCTACTTACTGGTACGCATCCGGAGGAGTCCACCTCTCGGCCCTCCCCGTCGTTACGGAGCCTGTCGCCATGGGGCACTACAAGTCGAATCTCCGCGACATCGAGTTCAACCTCTTCGAGGTACTCGGTCGCGACGCGGTGTACGGCAAGGGGCCGTTCGCGGAGATGGACGTCGAGACCGCCAAGAGCGTGCTCTCCGAGATCGCCCGCCTCTCCGAGAACGAGCTCGCCGCGTCCTTCGAGGACGCCGACCGCAACCCGCCGGTCTTCGACCCGGAGACCAACACCGCGCCGGTCCCGGCCTCGTTCAAGAAGAGCTACCAGGCCTACATGGACGCCGAGTGGTGGCGGCTGGGCATCCCGGAGGCGCTGGGCGGCACCACCGCGCCCCGCTCGCTGCTGTGGGCCTTCGCCGAGACCATCCTGGGCTCCAACCCGGCCGTGTGGATGTACGCCTCCGGCCCGGCCTTCGCCGGTGTGCTGCACGAGGAGGGCACCGAGGAGCAGCACCGCATCGCGCAGCTCATGGTGGACAAGCAGTGGGGCTCCACCATGGTCCTCACCGAGCCGGACGCCGGCTCGGACGTCGGCGCCGGCCGCACCAAGGCCGTGCAGCAGGACGACGGCACCTGGCACATCGAGGGCGTGAAGCGCTTCATCACCTCCGGTGAGCACGACATGTCCGAGAACATCGTGCACTTCGTGCTGGCCCGCCCCGAGGGCCACGGCCCCGGCACCAAGGGCCTGTCGCTGTTCATCGTGCCGAAGTACGAGTTCGACTGGGAGACCGGCGAGCTGGGCGAGCGCAACGGCGTCTACGCCACCAACGTCGAGCACAAGATGGGCCTCAAGGCCTCCAACACCTGCGAGATGACCTTCGGCGACCGCCACCCCGCCAAGGGCTGGCTGCTCGGCGAGAAGCACGACGGCATCCGCCAGATGTTCAAGATCATCGAGTTCGCCCGCATGATGGTCGGCACGAAGGCCATCGCCACCCTCTCCACCGGCTACCTGAACGCCCTGGAGTACGCCAAGGAGCGGGTGCAGGGCGCGGACCTGGCGCAGTTCACCGACAAGACCGCCCCCCGCGTCACCGTCACGCACCACCCGGATGTGCGCCGCTCGCTGATGACGCAGAAGGCGTACGCCGAGGGCATGCGCGCCCTGGTGCTGTACACCGCCAGCGTCCAGGACGAGATCCTGGTCAAGGAGGCCGCGGGCGAGGACGCCTCCGCCGCGACCCGCCTCAACGACCTGCTGCTGCCCATCGTGAAGGGCTACGGCTCGGAGAACTCCTACCAGCAGCTCGCCGAGTCGCTGCAGACCTTCGGTGGCTCCGGCTACCTGCAGGAGTACCCGATCGAGCAGTACATCCGGGACGCCAAGATCGACACCCTCTACGAGGGCACCACCGCGATCCAGGGCCAGGACTTCTTCTTCCGCAAGGTCGTCCGCGACCAGGGCCAGGCCCTGACCGCGCTGTCCGAGGAGATCAAGAAGTTCCTCGCCGAGGCCGACGGCGGGGAGGAGCTGGCCGCCGCCCGCGAGCAGCTCGCCAAGGCCGCCGTGGACCTGGAGGCGATCGTCGGCGCCATGCTGACCGACCTCGCCGCGACCGAGAAGGACGTCAAGTCCATCTACAAGGTCGGTCTGAACACCACGCGCTTCCTGCTGGCCTCCGGTGACGTCGTCCTCGGCTACCTGCTGCTGCGCGGCGCCGTCGTGGCCGCGGACAAGGTGGCCACGGCCTCCCCCAAGGACACCGCGTTCTACCAGGGCAAGATCGCCGCTGCGAAGTTCTTCGCCGCGACGGTGCTGCCCAACGTCAGCACCGCGCGCCAGCTCGCCGAGACCGTCGACCTGTCCGTGATGGAGCTGGACGAGGCCGCGTTCTGACCTGGCCGCCGTCCGCAGCCGGGTGACCGGCGAACGGGCGGGGCTCCGCTCCCGGTCGGGGGAGGCGGAGCCCCGCCCGTTCGTATATTGGACGGCATGCAGCAACTCCCCGCCGGGTTCGACCGCGGCCACACCGATGACCTGATGGCGTTCCTCGCGGCGTCCCCCACCCCGTACCACGCCGTCGCCAACACCGCGGCACGGCTGGAGAAGGCCGGCTTCCGGCAGGTGTCCGAGACCGACGCCTGGGACGCCGAACCGGGGGGCCGCATCGTCCTCCGCGGCGGCGCGCTCATCGCCTGGCACGTGCCGCGCGGCGCCGGCCCCGCCACGCCCTTCCGCATCGTCGGCGCGCACACCGACTCCCCCAACCTGCGGGTGAAGCCCTCCCCCGACGCGGGCGCGCACGGCTGGCGGCAGGTCGCCGTCGAGGTCTACGGCGGCACCCTGCTCAACACCTGGCTGGACCGCGACCTCGGGCTCGCCGGCCGCCTCACACTGCGGGACGGCTCCACCCGGCTGGTCAACGTCGACCGGCCGCTGCTGCGGGTGCCGCAGCTGGCCGTGCACCTCGACCGGCAGGTCAACGACGGCCTGAAGCTGGACCGGCAGCGCCACATGACACCGATCTGGGGCCTGGGCGACCCGCACGAGGGCGACCTGATCGCCTTCCTCGCCCAGGAGGCCGGCCTCGCGGCGGCGGACGTCGCCGGCTGGGACCTCATGGTGCACAGCGTCGAGCCGCCCGCCTACCTGGGCCGTGACCGCGAACTGGTCGCCGGGCCCCGCATGGACAACCTGCTGTCGGTGCACGCCGGCGCCGTGGCGCTGGCCGCCGCCGCGACCGCCGAGGCCGCCGGTCAGCCGCTGCCGTACATCCCGGTGCTCGCCGCGTTCGACCACGAGGAGAACGGCAGCCAGTCCGACACCGGCGCCGACGGGCCACTGCTGGGCAACGTGCTGGAACGCTCGGTGTTCGTGCGCGGCGGCGACCTCCAGGACCGGGCCCGCGCCTGGGCCGGGACGGTCTGCCTGTCCTCCGACACCGGGCACGCCGTGCATCCCAACTACGCCGAGCGGCACGACCCCACGCACCACCCGATGCCCAACGGCGGCCCGATCCTCAAGGTCAACGTCAACCAGCGCTACGCCACCGACGGCGCCGGACGCGCCCTGTTCACCACCGCCTGCGAGAAGGCGGGGGTGCCCTGGCAGAGCTTCGTCTCCAACAACGGCATGCCCTGCGGGACGACGATCGGCCCCATCACCGCCGCCCGGCACGGCATCACCACGGTCGACATCGGGGTGGCCATCCTCTCCATGCACTCCGCCCGCGAACTGGCCGGCGCCGCCGACCCTGCCATGCTCACCGCCGCCCTCACCGCCTTCCTGGCGGGCTGACCCCCGCCCAGGGCGCGGCGTGGGCATGAGACATCCGGTGCAGCCGGTGCAGCCGGTGCAGCCGGTGCAGCCGGTGCAGCCGGTGCAGCCAGCCGGATGCTGAGGCTCCGGTTCCGTTAGCTGTCTCCAGGCCGGGAAGTGTCCATGACACGACTGTGAAGATCGGCCAGCAGAGTGGAGCGCACGGGGGAAGGGGCGGACCGGAAACGGTTCGCCCCTCTTTCGGTCCGCTGGTCCGCCCAGGCTTCTGGTCCGCTCAAGCTGCCGGTCCGCTCAAGCTGCCGGTCCGCTCAGGCTTCCGGTCCCCCTCAGCCCTCGTCGAGGCCGGCCAGGACCAGTGGCAGCCGGTCGGCGCCGGAGGCCGTCAGCCGGACCGGCACCCCCCAGTCCTGCTGGTGCACATGGCAGGCCGGGTACGGGTTCGCCGGGTCGTCGTCGCAGGAGGCCGCCATCGCCGAGACGTGCAGCACGCCCTCACCGACCGAGGCGTCCAGCTCCAGCTCCCGGCTCAGGTCCGTGCCCTGACCGGAACCGGCGACCAGCAGCTCGGGCGGCGTGGAGCTGACCAGCAGCCGCGTCGACGGCCCGTACCGGGTGTCGAGCTTCTGGCCCGCCGGGGCCTGGAAGACGACGTCCAGCCGCAGCGTGCCGGACGCCACCTCGGTGGCGGACCGCTGCGTGCGGTGGGCGACCGACTCCACCCGGACCGCCTCCTCCGGCAGCCGCAGCCGGGTCAGCCGGTGCCGCGCGGACTCGACGACGACGATGTGGTGCGGGTCCGAGACGTCCAGCACCGCGGCGGACGGCTCCCGCAGGTCGGTTGCGAGCGTGCTCACCTCACCCGTCGCCGGGTCGTAGCGCCGCAGGGCGTGGTTGTAGGTGTCGCAGACGGCGACCGAGCCGTCCGGCAGCGCGGTGACACCCAGCGGGTGCTGGAGCAGTGCCTGCGCGGCGTCGCCGTCCCGGTGCCCGAAGTCGAACAGTCCCGTGCCGACGGCGGTGCGCACGGCACCCTCCCGGTCGATCCAGCGCAACGCGGACGTCTCGGAGTCCGCGATCCACAGCCGCTCCCCGTCCGCCGACACCGCGAGCCCGGACGGCTGCGCGAACCACGCCTCCGCGGCCGGACCGTCGACCAGCCCCTCGTTGGTGGTGCCCGCCGCGACGGCCACCGTCCCGGCGCCGCCGTCACCGTCCGGGGTGTACGTCCACAGCTGGTGCACGCCCGCCATGGCGATCCACAGCCGCCCGTCGAACCAGGCCACGTCCCACGGCGAGGACAGCGCCACGTCGAGGGCCGGCCCGTCGGTGGGCGAGCCCTGCCACCACTGCCGGCCCGTACCGGCCAGTGTCGTCACCTCACCCGTGGCCGGTACGAACCGCCGCAGAGCGTGGTTGACGGTGTCCGCGACGGCGACCGACCCGTCCGGCAGCAGCGCCAGGCCCTGCGGCTCGCTGAACTCGGCGTGCTCGGCCGGCCCGTCCGTCAGGCCCCGCTGCCCGGTACCGACGCGGCGCAGCACCGTCTCCCCGTCGGCGGCCAGCTCCACCAGCGCGTGCCGCGTGGAGTCCGACACCAGCAGGGTGCCGCCGGGCAGCGCCACGGCCTTGCCGGGAAAGCGCAGGTCACCGGCGACCGGCTCCGGCGGCACGTACGGGCCGTCGCCGCGCCGCAGAGTGCCCTTCGCGGCGTGCTCGGCCTCCAGCTCCGCGACGAGGGTGGCGATCGCGTGCGCGTGCCCCTCCCCGGCGTGCTGCGCGACGACGTACCCCTCGGGGTCGATCACCACCAGCGTCGGCCAGGCGCGGACGGCGTACTGCTTCCAGGTGGTCAGCTCCGGGTCGTCCAGCACCGGGTGGTGCACCCCGTACCGCTCGACCGCGTCCACCACGGCCTGGTGCTCGGCCTCGTGCACGAACTTCGGCGAGTGCACGCCGACGATCACCACCGTGTCGCGGTGCTTCTCCTCCAACTCCCGCAGCTCGTCCAGCACGTGCAGGCAGTTCACGCAGCAGAAGGTCCAGAAGTCGGCGATCACGATCTTGCCGCGCAGGTCGGCGAGGGTGAGGTCCTTGCCCCCGGTGTTCAGCCAGCCGCCCTTTCCGACCAGCTCGGGAGCACGGACACGGGCACGGCGGGGGGCGGGCGCGGGGGTGGGCGCCGAGGCGGCATCGTTCATGCGGTCAAGGGTGCCACCTGCCTGCGGCGGGGCGCTCACGCTGGGCGGGCATCCGCCGAGGAGTAGTGAGCGGTACGTTGTCCGGTACCACTTGAGGGGAGGCCTTGGTCATGTTCGTAACCGCGAGCGAAGCCCGCAAGGCTACCGCTACCACTACTGACGGTGGAGGCGCCAACGTTGCGCCCGGCTCCGGGTCGTCCCGTTGAGGGACGCCGTCGCTGCGACCGTTCGGCGTCAGGCCTGCGTCAGGTCCGGGTCCTGCCTGACGGCCGCGCAAGTCCGGCTCTAGGGTCATCGTTTGTGAACGCACCTTCCCCCAACCACCGCGCGACGGCTGCCGCCTACGACGCCATCGCCGTTCGTTATGCCGCACTCGTCCGTGACGAGTGCGACTCCCTTCCGCTGGACCGTGCCATGCTCGCGGCGTTCGCCGAGACCGTGCGGAGCACCGGCCCCGGGCCGGTCGCCGAGCTGGGATGCGGCCCTGGACGTGTCACCGCACACCTGCGGGACCTGGGGCTGGACGTCTTCGGCGTCGACCTGTCGCCGGTGATGGTCGGCCTCGCCCGCGAGGCATACCCGGAGCTGCGGTTCGAGGTCGGGTCCATGGACGCTCTGGACCTGGCCGACGGCCGGTTGCGGGGCGTGGTGAGCTGGTACTCGGTCATTCACGCCCCTCCGCAGGACATGCCCGCGTACTTCGCCGAGTTCCGTCGCGTACTCGCGCCCGGCGGAACCCTCCTGCTCGGTTTCTTCGAGTCGGAGGGTGAGCCGACCACGCCGTTCGACCACAAGGTGACGACCGCCTTCCGATGGCCGATCGACGACCTCGCGGGACTGGCGCGTGAGGCCGGCTTCACCGAGATCGGGCGGATGCTGCGCGAGCCGCGCGAGGGTGAGCGGTTCCGCCGGGGCCATCTGCTGATGCGGGCGGGGAGTGAGCATCCGCGTGGGTGAGACGGCTGGCGGCGGCGCGACGCACCCGGCGGTGGTGATCTGCCGGGAGGCCGCCGCCGCACACGGCGTCAAGTTGGTCGAGTCCCCGCACGAGTGCGTGCTGCACACCGCGGGTGAGGGCGCCACCCTCGTCGTCGTGTACGCGGAGGACACGGCTGTGCTGTGGGTGGACCACCACAAGTGGTCGGAGTACGACTGGACGCCGGAGGACCGCAGCGCACTCGACGACCTCGCCGAGGCCATCGGCGCGGTGCGGCGAGGCGACGCGGAGCTGTACTTCCGCCGGAACGGCCACCTGCTGAGTCACGTCGGCGGGCGCATCGGGAACCAGCGGATCAGGGACGGAAGCTGTCCACGCGATCCGCTGGTGCTCCCCCTCCCCGCCTGGGAGTCGCTGGGGTAGGGGAGGCGCCCCGGACCGGTGCGACCCCGGGCCCACGCGGGGGACGGGTGCCCGCGTGGGCCCGGTCCCTGGACCGGCCGGTCCAGGGACCGGTCTGCGGCAGGACCCGCCGGCGGTCAGCGGTCGCGGTCCTTGGCCCAGGCGTGCAGGGCGTCGCCGCCGTCGGCCTCGTCCAGGTTCATCGCGGCCTCGACCAGCGCCAGGTGGGTGAACGCCTGCGGGAAGTTGCCGAGGAACGTGCCGTCGGCGGTCATCTCCTCCGACAGCAGCCCCAGCCGTCCCGCGCTGGCGCACAGCGCCTGGAAGCGCTCGCTCGCCTCGTCCACCCGACCGGCCAGCACCAGGGCCGACACCAGGTCGAAGGAGCACATCAGGAAGGCGCCCTCCGGGGTGCCCAGTCCGTCGCCGGTGGCCTCGGGGTCGTAGCGGTGGATGAGGAAGTCGCCCTCGCCGAGTTCCTCGATCACCCGGTCGATGGTGGACACCATGCGGGGGTCGTCGCCGGGCAGCAGGCCCGTCATGGGCAGTTGCAGGATCGACGCGTCCACATTGGCGGCCCCGTAGGACTGGACGAAGGTGCCCAGCTCCTCGTCATAGCAGTGCCGCAGCAGGTCCGCGCGGACGGCGTCGCGGTCGCGGCGCCACCGGTCGAGCGGCGCGTCGCGGTCGCCGCACAGCTCGGCGAGCTTGATCCCCCGGTCCAGGCAGACCCAGGACCACAGCTTGGAGTAGGTCCAGTGCCGCGGTTCGTCCCTGACCTCCCAGATGCCGTGGTCCTTCTCCCGCCAGCGCCGGGCGCACACGTCCACCAGCAGGCGCGCCTCGCGGATCTCCGCCGCGGTGAGCCCGCCGGTGACCTGCTGGTACACGTACGCGGCGTCGAGGACGTGCCCGTAGCTGCACAGCTGGTGCTGGTGCTGCCCCTCGTTGCCGGTCCGCACGGGCCTGGAGTTGGCGTAGCCCTGGAGGTGGTCGAGGGTGCGTTCCCCGATGTCGTGGCTGCCGTCGAGGCTGATGACGGGTTCCAGCCGGTCCTCCTCGCCGCGGGCCCGTTCCATCAGGAAGTGCAGGTAGCGGCCTGCCTCCTCCTCGTGTCCGAGCCGCATCAGGACGAGCACGATCAGCGACGCGTCCCGGTGCCAGACGTACCGGTAGTCCCAGTTGCGCTGTCCGCCGATCCACTCCGGGAGCGACGTGGTGGGGGCGGCCAGCAGCCCTCCCGTCTCCTCCGACAGCAGGCCCCGCAGCACCAGCGCGCTGCGCCGTACGTGGTGCGCCGCCGCGCCCTGGTACTCGGCCCGGTCCGCCCAGGCGCGCCACGCGGCCTGCGTCTCCTCCAGCATGCGTTCGGCCGCGCCGCGGTCCACCCGGCGGCCCGGCCCGCCCCGGTAGTCCAGCGCCAGCACGGCGGCGTCCCCGGCGGTCAGTTCGGCCTGCGACACCGCGTCGGCGGACCCGTCCCCGTCGCGGGGGCCGTCAGCGTTCGCCTTGTCGTCGGTGGAGTCGGCGGAGTCGGCGGAGTCTGCGGAGTCGGCGGAGTCGGCGGCGGCCGGGCGGGGTTCGCCGGACAGCCACAGCCCGTCCTGGGCGGGCTGCCCGTCACCGGGCTGCTCCCGACCGGCCCCGTCGCCTGGCAGCACCTCGCCGGAGAGGACCTCGCCGCCACGGCTCCACCGGACCCGCCCGCGGCCGTAGTCGGGGCGGCCCTCGACCCGGAAGCGCACGGTGGCGCGTCCGGCGACGCAGCGGACCAGGCGGACGAGCACGCCGCGGGCCACGATGCCCCGGTCGCCGGCCGCGCCCGGCGGCTGCACGGCCAGGAAGTCGTGCGCGACGACTGTGCCGCGGGCGGTCTCCCAGCGGGTCTCCAGCACGAGGGAGTCGGGCAGGTAGTCGCGGGACGTGGGCGCCACGCCGTCGTCGATCCGCAGCTCCCAGCCGCCGGCCGAGCGGTCCAGCATGCGGCCGAACAGGCTGGGCCCGTCGAAGCGCGGCGTGCACATCCACTCGACGGTCCCGTCCGGGCCCAGCAGGGCGGCGGTGTGGCAGTCGGAGAGGAAGGCGTACTCGCTGATCGGCGGAAACCCGGACCCGGACCCGGTGTCGTCGGCGGAGGAGGAGTGGGGGGCGGTGTTCGCGCTGTTGACGGGGTTCGCGGTGTTTACGGGGTGCACGGTGTTCACAGCATCAGCTCCGGCAGTACGTGCTCGCCGAACGTCTCGACGAAGCCCACCTGGTCCGGGCCGACCTGGTGGATCATGACCCGGTCGAAGCCCGACTCGCCCTGGGCGGACAGCCAGGCGGCGTGCTCCTTCAGGTCCGCGGAGACGTGCACGGAGGGCTCCACGTCGGACGGCGTGAGGAAGCGGGCGGCCTGCTCGAAGTGCTCGGGACGGCTGATCTCCCATCCGACGTCGCTGCCGAGCACCACCTCGCGCCACTGGTCGTGGGCGGCGGCGAGTGCGGCGTCGCGGTCCCGGTCGTAGGACAGGTGCGCCTGGAGCACCGCCGGGCCGCGGCCGCCCGCCTCCCGGTAGGCGCGCAGCGTGTCGCGGTGGGCGTCGTCGGGCTGGTTGACGGTGATCAGGCCGTCGGCCCAGGCGGCGACCTTCGTCGCCGTCCGGGGGGTGACGGCGGCTGCGTAGAGCGGCGGCGGACGGTCGGGCAGCGTCCACAGTTTCGCCTGCTGGACGCGGACCAGGCCGTCGTGGGTGACGGTCTCCCCGGCCAGCAGGGCCCGCATGATCTCGGCGCACTCGGCCAGCCGGCGGGTGCGGACATCCTTGGGCGGCCAGCCGTCGCCGGTGATGTGCTCGTTGAGTGCCTGGCCGCTGCCGAGCGCCACCCACAGGCGGCCCGGGTACATCTGGCTGAGTGTGGCGGCGGACTGGGCGAGCATCGCGGGGTGGTGGCGCTGGCCGGGCGCGGAGACCACGCCCATGGGCAGCGCGGTGGCCTCCAGCGCGGAGCCCAGCCACGACCAGGCGTGACCGGACTGGCCCTGCCGGGAGCTCCAGGGTTCGAAGTGGTCGGAGCACATCCCGCTGCTGAACCCGGCGGCCTCGGCGCCGCGCAGCGCCTCCAGCAGGTCTCGCGGCGTGAACTGCTCGTGGGACGCGTGAAAGCCGTACTCCGTCACCGTCGTCTCCTCCGCTCTCCGTCGGGCTCGTCCGCGTCGGTGCGCGGGCGGGCGGGTCGGTCCCTCTCCGGTGTCCGCAGCGGGCCGACTCAAACGTGGACGAACCGGAGGTAGCCGGTGGTCGGGGGCAGTGGGCGGGTGCGGTGGGCGCCGGTGCGGCGGGCAGGGGCGGGAACGACGGCGGGCCGCCGTTCCCGCAGCGCGGGGACGGCGGCCCGCCGGGCGGAGGCCGGCCGGTCAGCCGACGAGGACTCCGTCCCCGGCCCGGCGCGGGGCGCGGGCCTCGGAGCGGGAGCGCAGGCCTTCCACGGCCCAGCGTCCGGGGCCGAGGGCGGCGATCAGCAGGAACGACCAGCAGAACAGTGCGGCCGGTTCACCACCGTTCTCCATCGGGAACAGCCCGGCGGACTGGTGCTTGACGAAGTAGGCGTAGGCCATCGAGCCGGAGCACACCAGGGCCGCGGCCCTGGTGCCGAGGCCGGCCAGCACCAGCGCGCCGCCGACGAGCTGGATGACCGCGGCCCACCAGCCCGGCCACTGGCCGACGGCGGGCGCCGTGCCGTGCGCGCCGCCGAGCACGCCGAAGAGCGTGGCGGCGCCGTGGCAGGCGAAGAGCAGGCCGATGACGATGCGGTAGACGCCGAGGACGTGGTCACGGGAGGCGTCGAGGAACTTCACGCGGCGGCCCTCCCCTGCACGGGGTGGCGGACGGGTGCGGGGGTGCCTGGGTGCGGATGGATCGTGGATCGCATGGGGGCTCCTGGGAGTGGGGAAGAGCTGTGACTGCATGCGAGGACGAGCGATCGCCCGGGTGGTCTAGACCCATTGAGACGGTAGCGAGCCGCTCGGCCATTCGTCTAGACCAATGACCCGGGCGATGTCGCACCGGGAACGCGTGGCGGAACGTCGGACGACGATCCGGCGCCCGGCCGCGGCACCCGCATGCGGCGCCGGACAGCACGGGGACGGGAGAGCAGGACGGGGCCGGCGGGGAAGACGAAGGCGAAGGGGAAGGGGAAGAGGAACGACCGGGACGGGAACGCACGCATCGTCAGGCGGCAGCCCGGGACAGCCGATGGAGCCCCACTCGACTCCGCCGCCGGTCCGCCGACCGCACCACCCCTCAACCAGACCGCACCGGGCGCGCCCGGTGGATCAGCGCAGGACGCGGTCCTTCAGGACCGGGAACTCCTCGCGCACCCGCGCCAGTTCACCCAGGTCCAGCTCGGCCGTGACGACCTGTTCGGTCGCGTCGGGCGCCTCCGCCAGCGTCTCGCCCCAGGGGGCGATGATCGCGCTGCGGCCGGCCTGCGGCACCCCGGCGTGGCTGCCTGCGGTGCCGCACGCCAGGACGTACGCCTGGTTCTCCACCGCGCGTGCCCGGGCCAGCAGGTTCCAGTGCTCGGCCCGCTTCTCGGGCCAGCCGGCGGCCACCACGAGCAGTTGCGCGCCGCCGTCGGTCAGTGCCCGGAAGAGTTCGGGGAAGCGCAGGTCGTAGCAGGTGGCCAGGCCCAACCGGGCACCTGCGGCGGCCACGGTGACCGGCGCACTCCCGGCCGACATCAAGGTGGCCTCGCCCCGGTCGAAGCCGAAGCGGTGGATCTTGCGGTAGGTGGCGGCGAGCGTGCCGTCGGGCGCGAACACCAGCGCGGTGTTGAACAGTTCGCCTCCGGCCGTGCGCTCCACGACCGACCCCGCGTGCAACCACACGCCCGCGTCGCGCGCCGCCTGAGCCATCGTCACCGCCGTCGGCCCCTCGGCGGCGGACTCGGCCGCCTCCTCGAAGAGGTCGAAGGCGAAGGCCCCGACGGGCCACAGTTCCGGCAGTACCACCAGGTCGGCGGCGGACTGCTCGCGGACCAGCGCGGCGGCGCGTTCCCGGCGCGAGGTGACCGACTCGTCCGGGTCCACACCGATCTGGATCAGGGAAGCGCGCACCGTACCACCGTCCGTGGGTCCGAGGGGGTTAAACACCCCCCGTCAAAGCGTCCTACGATCGTCACTCAAAAGCACTGCCGGGGTGCCTGTCCGCAGACTAACTTGAGAGCACCCACACCCGCGAACGATCGATCCGCACCGCTGCCATGAGGGGTCCTGTGACCGAGCATCCACGCCTTCAGCCCTATGTTGACGCCTGGACTCACTCCATCGAGGCCATATCGGAGCTGGTGAGGCCGCTCGTCGAGGGCGAGTGGAACCGGCCCACCGAGTGCCCGTACTGGTCGGTGCGCGACGTGGTGTCGCACGTCATCGGCATCGAGTGCGAGCTGCTCGGCGACCCGAGGCCCATTCACACGCTGCCCCGCGACCTGTTCCACGTGACGGACGAGACGAGCCGGTACATGGAGGTGCAGGTCGATGTGAGGCGGCATCACACCGGCCCGGAGATGACCAGCGAGCTGGAGTACACGGTGATCCGCCGCTCCCGGCAGCTGCGCAACGAGAAGCGGCAGCCGGACGCGGTGGTGCGATCGGTGCTGCCGGGCCGCGAGGAGATCACCCTCGAACAGCAGTTGCGGATGCGGGCGTTCGACGTGTGGGTGCACGAGCAGGATCTGCGGCGCGCGGTGGGGAAGCCGGGTGGACTGGACGCGCCCGGCGCGCTGATCGCGCGGGACGTGCTGCTTTCCGGGCTGCCGAAGGTCGTCGCCAAGCGCGCGTCGGCTCCGGCGAACTCGGCGGTGGTGTTCGACGTGAGCGGCCCGGTGGAGTTCCTGCGCACGGTCCGCGTGGACCACGACGGGCGCGGCAGCGTGACCGGCAGCCCCTCGCTCGGCCCGCTGGTGACCTTCTCCCTGGACTGGGAGACGTATGTGCGGCTGGCCTGCGGCCGGGTCCGGCCGGGAGCCGTACGGGACCGCGTCAAGATCGAGGGTGACCCCGGCCTCGCCGACGCCATCCTGGACAACTTCGCCGTCACGCCGTAACCCCGTCCGCAGCGCCGCCTCCCGGGCACGGAACGCGGCGCTCGCACCGGCGGCGCACCGGCGTGCGCCCCGGTGTTCACACCGGCACGTGCACCGCCTCGACGCGGCTGGCGACGAGGCGCTCGCGTTCCCGCCGGTCCGCCTGCCGCCGCAGGCGCAGGATCTGGCTGACGCCGAGCGCCTGCAGCAGGAAGACACTGGCGAAGGCGATGCGGAAGTTGTCGCCGGTGAGGTCGAGCAGCACGCCGACGGCGAGCAGCGTGGTCATCGAGGCGGTGAAGCCGCCCATGTTGACGATGCCCGAGGCGGTGCCCTGCCGCTCCGGCGGGTTGGCCGGGCGGGCGAAGTCGAAGCCGACCATGGACGCCGGCCCGCACGCTCCCAGCACCACGCACAGCACGACCAGCGCCCACAGCGGCGCCCGTCCCGGCCAGGCGAGCACCGCGCCCCACACGACGGCGGTGGCGGCGACCGTGCCCAGTGCGATCGGCGCCCTGGCCCGGTGGTGGCGGGCGATGACCTGCCCGTAGACCAGCCCGACGGCCATGTTGGACAGCACGACGACGGTGAGCAGCGCGCCCGCGTCGGCGACCGTCAGGCCCTGCGCGCGGACCAGGAACGGCAGCCCCCACAGCAGCAGGAAGACCATCGCCGGGAACTGGGTGGTGAAGTGCACCCACATGCCCAGGCGGGTGCCGGGCTCCCGCCAGGCGTCCCCGATCTGCCGCCGCACGTAGCCGCCGCCGGTGCGCCGGACGGGAGGCGGGCCGTGGCCCTCGGGGTGGTCCTTGAGGAACGCCAGGACGAGGACGAGGACGAGCAGGCCGCCGGCCGCGCTGCCGGCGAACGTCGGCGTCCAGCCGAAGGTGTTCAGCACCCGGGCCAGCAGCAGGGTGGTGACGAGGTTGCCGGACATGCCGATGAGTCCGGCGACCTGCCCGATGAGCGGCCCGCGCTTGGCGGGGAACCAGCGCGAGCCCAGGCGCAGCACGCTGATGAAGGTCATCGCGTCGCCGCAGCCCAGCAGCGCCCGGCAGGCCAGCGCCACCGGGTAGGACTCGGACAGCGCGAAGCCGAACTGGCCGGCGGTGAACAGCACGATGCCGAGGGTCAGGACCTTGCGCGTCCCCCAGCGGTCGACGAGCAGGCCGACGGGTATCTGCATGCCCGCGTAGACGAGCAGTTGAAGGATGGAGAAGGTCGACAGCGCCGAGGCGTTGATGTCGAACCGCTCGGCGGCGTTGATGCCCGCGACGCCCAGACTCGTCCGGTAGGTGATGGCGACGAAGTAGACCGAGACGCCCAGGCCCCACATGAGCACGGCCCGCCGTCCACCGGGCGGGTCCCCCGGCAGGCGGACCGCGGACGTGGAACTCATCGCACCTCTCCGCGCAGCAGCAGGTGCACCGAGCCGACGTGCCGGTGCACGGCTTCCACGGCGGCGTCGGTGTCGCCGGCGGCGACCGCGGCGAGGATCTCGGCGTGCTCGGCGATGTTCTTGGCGATCCGCTCGGGATGGGCGTGCATCACGGCCACGCCCATGCGCAGCTGGCGGTCCCTCAGCTGGTCGTAGAGGCGGGTGAGGATCTCGTTGCCGCTGCTGCGCACCAGGGTGGCGTGGAAGCAGCGGTCGGTGGCGGCGACCTCGGCCAGGTCCCCGGCTGCGGCCTGCTCGCGCTGCTGGTCGAGCAGTTCCCCGAGCCGTTCGACCAGCCCGGCGGGCACGGGAACGGCCTTGCGCACCGCGTGCTCCTCGACGAGCAGCCGGGTCTCCACGACGTCGCCGATCTCCTGCGCGGACACCGGGAGCACCAGGGCGCCCTTCTTGGGGTAGAGGCGGATCAGCCCCTCCACCTCCAGCCGCAGCAGCGCCTCGCGCACCGGTGTGCGCGACACCCCGACGGCCTCGGCCAGCTCACCCTCGGTGAGCAGCTCGCCGCCCGCGTAGTCGCGTTCCAGCACGGCCTGCTTGACGTGGGCGTAGACCCGCTCGGCGGCGGGCGGCTGCTTGGCCGGCGGCTGCCCGGCGGCCGTGGCAGCCGACGCGGGAGACGCGGGAGACGCGGGAGACGCGGGAGACGCGGGAGACACAGCCGTGGCAGCGGTGGTCGGGGGTTTCCCGGGAGACCCCGCTGAGGGCGCTGAGGGCGCTGAGGGCGCTGAGGGCGCTGAGGACGCTGCGGCACGGGCGGTGGTCGGCGTGGAGGTCCTCATGCGCACACCTTAGATACAACAGGTATGCGTCCGGTACTCGATTCCGGGATGCGGACGGCCGCGGAACGGACGGCGGCCGGGATGCGGCATCAGGGCGCGGACCGGCGTCGTCACGCGGGTGGCACGGCGCAGGCCCGGCACGCGCGTGGCGTGCCGGGCCCGTGGAGGCTGCCGTGGCGGGAGGCTGCGGGTGGGCGTCAGCCCTTGCCGGTGGAGACCGTCAGCTTGACCTGGTCCTTCTTGGGGTCCAGGGCCTCGTAGTTCTTCGGGGACTGCTTCAGCACGGTGTTCTTGCCGTAGATGTTCTCGTCCTCGTAGGAGATGTCCGGGTCGAGCACCCAACCCGCCTCACGGATGCAGTCCTTGACCGAGTCCAGGTGTTTGAAGGTGAGGTCGGGCATCGACTTGCGGGGCTCGTCCTTGTCCCGGTCCTGGAAGTAGTCCCGGGCCTCCGTGCACTCGGCGGCGTTGATCGTCTTGGTCTTGTCCTCGTCCTTGAAGGCGCTCTCGTCGTCGTCATCGTCGTCCGGGTCACTGCCGGTGCCGGCGGCCGGCTCGCCACCCACGTCGGCGGACGGGGACGGGCGTGCCTCGGGCTCCTCGTCGTCACCGACCATGATCCCGATGACGATCAGACCGGCCAGCACCACCAGGGCGGTCACCGCCGCGATCGCGATGAAGGTGACCGTGCGGTTGCCGCCACCGCCGCGCTGCGGCTGCTGCTGGTGCGGCGCCATGGTGTAGGCGGGCGTCGGGTAGCCGTGCTGGTTGTGCTGGTTGTGCTGGCCCATCGGCATCGCGCTGCCGGGCGGCGGCGTGGAGGGGCCGTAACCGGGCTGCATCGGGCCGTACGGCGTCTGGTAGCCGGCCGGCGCCTGCTGGCCCATCGGCATCGTGGTCGGCGGCGGAGGCGTGCCGGTCGCGTTGACCGGCGGGAACACCGACTGGGCGACACCCGCGCCGCTGTTCGCCGGCGGGCCGCCCGCGATGATGATCGGCGAGGAACCGCCGGTGGCGCCTGAACCGCCGATGCGCCTGCACTCCTGGAGCATCGCCTCGGCGCTGGGGAACCGCTCGTTGGGGTTCTTGCGCAGCGCCCGCGCGACCAGCGCGTCGACCGCCGGGGGCACCGCCCGGTTGATGGACGACGGGGTCGGCGGCTCCTCCTGCACGTGCGCGTAGGCGATCGCCAACGGCGAGTCCGCGTCGAACGGGAGCCGTCCGGTGAGCAGTTCGAACAGCATGATGCCGACCGTGTAGAGGTCGGACCGGGCGTCCACGCCGCGACCGAGCGCCTGCTCGGGCGAGAGGTACTGCGGCGTGCCGACGACCATGCCGGTCTGCGTCATGGAGGTCACACCCGACTGCATGGCCCGGGCGATGCCGAAGTCCATGACCTTCACCACACCGCGGCGGGTGATCATGACGTTGCCGGGCTTGATGTCGCGGTGCACGAGGTTCATCTCGTGGCTGGCCTCCAGGGCCGCCAGGACGTCCCCGGTGATCTGCAGCGCCTTCTCGGTGGGCATCGCGCCGTGCTCGGCGACGTCCTCGTCGAGCAGGCCGCGCAGCGGCTTGCCGTCCACGTACTCCATGACGATGTACGGCACCAGCGCGCCGCCCATCGTGTCCTCGCCGGAGTCGAAGACCGAGACGATGTTGGTGTGCGTCAGCTTGGCGACGGCCTGCGCCTCACGGCGGAACCGCTCACGGAAGGCGGCCTCGCGGCCCAGCTCGGAGTGCAGCGTCTTGACGGCGACCTGCCGGTCGAGGACCGAGTCGTAGGCGAGGTGCACGGAGGCCATGCCGCCCGCGCCCAGCAGACTCCGCAGCTGGTAGCGGCCGTTGCCGACCGTCCGGCCCTCGTGCGTCTCGGGACTGCCCGACTCCCCGCCTGCGTCGCTCATCTGACTGCTTCCCCCTAGGCGCCGGAGGCCAGCCACGGACCGGGCTCTGCGCGTGTACGGTTGCTACTGATCGGGATACCTGGGCCAGTGTGCCCCAGGGGTGTGACGAGTCAAGCTGCTTGCCCGTTCCGTGACCCGATGCACGACCATGCTCGGAAATGATACGTGCGGGTGCCTGGGCCGAACTTGCCAGCCCCTGCCGGGAGCGGGTTGGATGACCCCTTCCACCACCCCACACGCTCTCCCGCCCCTGCGGGGTTCCAACCACGGCGAGGACTGATGGCACAGAGGCAGGCCGCCGGAGGCCCTTCGGAGCCCGACGAGACGGGCGGCGGCTTGGGCTCCCCCGACTTGGGCTCCCCCGAGTTGTGGGGGAAGAACGGCGTCGTCGGTGACGGCCGCTACCGCCTCACCGGCAGGCTCGGCCGCGGCGGCATGGCGGAGGTCTTCGCAGCCGAGGACGTGCGGCTGGGCCGGACGGTCGCCGTGAAGCTGCTGCGCACCGACCTCGCCGAGGACCCGGTGTCCAAGGCCCGCTTCACCCGCGAGGCGCAGTCCGTCGCGGGCCTGAACCACCACGCCGTCGTCGCGGTCTACGACTCCGGCGAGGACACCGTGGACGGCAGCGTGGTGCCGTACATCGTCATGGAGCTGGTCGAGGGCCGGACCATCCGCGAGTTGCTGCTGAGCGCGGAGGCGCCGCCGCCGGACCAGGCGCTGATCATCGTCTCAGGGGTGCTGGAGGCGCTGGCGTACAGCCACCAGCACGGCATCGTGCACCGCGACATCAAGCCCGCCAACGTGATCATCACGCACTCCGGCGCGGTCAAGGTGATGGACTTCGGCATCGCCCGCGCGCTGCACGGCGCGTCGCAGACGATGACGCAGACCGGCATGGTCATGGGCACGCCGCAGTACCTCTCGCCCGAGCAGGCGCTCGGCAAGACCGTCGACGCGCGCTCCGACCTCTACGCCACCGGCTGCCTGCTCTACGAACTGCTCTCGCTGCGTCCCCCGTTCACCGGCGAGACGCCGCTGTCCGTGGTCTACCAGCACGTGCAGGACGACCCGGTCCCGCCGTCCGAGGTGTCCGACGACGTGCCTCCGGAGCTGGACGGCCTGGTGATGCGCTCGCTCGCCAAGGACCCGGACGACCGCTTCCAGTCGGCCGAGGAGATGCGCGGCCTCGCCCAGTACGCGCTGCGCCAGCTCCAGGAGCAGGGCGGGCACACCGGCGGGCTGTGGAACACCGGCGCGGTGATGGCGGGCGGCATGTCGCCCCACCACACGGCGGAGACCAGCCGCTACCCGACGCACGGCGACACCTCGCAGCTCGGCCCGCCGATGCTGATGGGCCGTCCGGACCGTGACGACGGCGGCTTCGAGGGCGGCACCCGCGACGGGGGCCGGGGCGGCAGCGGCGTCAAGTACGCGCTGATCGCCTTCTTCGCCGTGCTGGCGATCGCCGGCGGCATCTTCTTCGCCACGCAGGGCGACGACAACAAGGAGAACCGGAACCCCGTCACGGAGACCTCTCCCACTCCGAGTGAGAAGGAGACGGAGAAGGAGTCGCCCAGCCCCTCCCCGTCCCCGACCGAGGAGGAGGACCCCACCACGGGCGGCAACTGGAACGAGACCCCGCAGCAGCCGCCGTTCACTCCGCGCGAACCGGAGCAGCCGCCCCAGACCGACCCCACCGGTGACCCCACCGGCACCGTCTCCGGCGGGACCGACGGCGGTGTCGACGGCGGCACCACCGAAGGCACCCAGGGCACCACCGACGGCGGCACGACCGACGGCGGCACCTCCCAGGGCACGACCGAGGGCGGCGCGGCCCAGGGCGGCCAGCAGGGCGGCGCGGCGCAGGGCGGCACCGACGCCGGCGGCGCGGACGTCGCGGGCGGCGGCGGCGACCCCGAGGGCGCCGGCTGACGCTCGCCCCTCCCCGCGGCCTCTGCGGCCAGCGGTCTCCGCGCATCGCGGCCTCCACGGCCGGCCCGTCTCGTACGGGCCGGCCGTCCGCACGTCCGGGGCGTCTGCGCCCCTCCCCGGCGGCGACGCCATCGCGGTCTTCCGCCCCAGGAGCACCCCGCACCCCCTCTACACCATCCGTCCCTCCCGGCGCAGCACATCACTCAAAGCAGCCGGTTGATTGCTCTTGGTGATCTAGCATTTCGGTTGTGCAAGCACTCGGAGCGCTCCCCTCGCGCACCCTCACCACCCTCATGCGCCGTTTCCACGCCGGGGAGCCGCTCAGCTGTGAGCCGCTCACCCAGGGCTTGCTGAACCGGGGCTACCGCATCTCCACCACCCGCGGCTTGTTCTTCCTCAAACACCACCTGGACGGAGACCCGGAGGCCATCGACCGCCAGCACCGGGCCACCCGCCGGCTGGACGCGCTCGGCGTGCCCGTGGTGCCGCCGGTCCCCACGGGGGACGGCCGCACGGTCGCGGTGGTCGGCGGCGGCTGCTTCGCGCTGCACCCCTGGGTGCAGGGCCGCCACCGGGACGGCGGCGAACTGACCTGCGGCCAGTCGCGCCGCCTGGGCGCCCTGCTCGGCCTGGTGCACGTGCGGCTGGAGCAGGTGATACCGCAGTCGCCGGGGCCCGGCGGCGACCCGCACCCCAGCGCCGACCCGGAGCAGACGCACCGCCTCATCGACGAACTGCTGGCGCGGGTGCGCACCCGCCGCTCCCCCGACCCCTTCGACGCCCTCGCCGAGCACCGGCTGACCGAGCGGCGGCGGCTGCTGCGCGAGCACGGCCACCGACGCCCCGCGGCCGGGACCGAGCCGGTGGCCGGCTGGGTGCACGGCGACTTCCACCCGCTGAACCTGCTCTACCGGGACGAGGCGCCCTACGAGCCGCTGGCCATCGTCGACTGGGACCGGCTCGCGGTGCAGCCGCGCGCCGAGGAGGCGGTACGGGCGGCGGCGATCTTCTTCGTGCGCCCGGACGGCCGGCTGGAGCTGGACAAGGTCCGCCGGTACGCCCGCGCCTACCGCCGCGCGGCGGGCGCGGACGTCGGCGAGCTGGCCGCCGCGGTGCACCGGGTGTGGTGGGAGCGGCTCAACGACTTCTGGATGCTGCGCTGGCGCTACCAGCTCAGGGACCGCCGCGCCGACCCGCAGTTCCCGGCCGCCGCCGCCCTCGTCGTCTGGTGGACCCGCGAGTACGACCAGGTCCTCGCCGCCTTCTGCGACTGACGGTGACGGCTCAGCCACTCAGCCACTCAGCCTCCCGCCCAGGCCGCCCCGGCCGCCCAGGCCACTCAGGCCCGGCGGACCGGGCCCGGCGGCGTCGGGCGTCAGGGCCAGGGGTGGCGGGTCGGCTGGTCGGGGGCGAGGCGGGCCACGTAGGCGGCGGCCTGGGCGCGGCGTTCCATGCCGAGCTTGGCGAGCAGCCCGGAGACGTAGTTCTTGACCGTCTTCTCCGCCAGGTGCAGTCGCTCGCCGATGGCCCGGTTGGTCAGGCCCTCGCCGATCAGGACGAGGATGCGGCGCTCCTGCTCGGTCAGGCGCCCCAGCCGCTCGTCGGGGCGGGGCCGGGCGCCCTGGCGCAGCCTTTCCAGAACGAACTGGGTGGCGGCGGGGTCCAGCAGGGACCGGCCTGCGGCCACCTCCCGCACTGCTGCCCGCAGGGCCTCGCCGGGCGCCGACTTCGGCAGGTGCCCGGACGCGCCAGCGGTGACGGCGTCGAACAGCGCCTCGTCGTCCGGGTGCGGGGTCAGCATGAGGCAGTGGATGTGCGGGTGGCGGAAGCGGATCTCCCGGCAGACGTCGATGCCGCTGCCGTCGGGCAGCCGCACGTCGAGCACGGCGACGTCCGGCTGCGTGCGCGGGATGCGGTCCAGCGCCTCGGCCACGGTTGCCGCCTCACCGGCGACGAGGATGCCGGCGTCACCTGTCCGGGCCTCACTCGTCAGGCCCTCACCCGTCAGGGCCTCGCGCACTGTGCGGCGGACGTCCTCCTGATCATCCAGTAGGAATACCGTGATTTTTCCGTCTTCGCGCACAAAACCAGTCTCACATACTGACCCCCTGCTTGCTCTTCCCGTGGAAGTACCCCCCGGGATAACGTGCGCTTGTCCTTCGGGCTTGCAAGGCTGTGACCAGTGATGTTCCAGGCTTTCGCGATTTACTTGGATTTCCAAGGAAAATTGCAGGTCAGAACGGTTTCCCACCACTGTGGGGTTACTGGGTAACGTGCTCTCCAGCGGGCCGTCGAACGGGACACTGTCACCGCTCGGTCCGTCCGCGCCGCACCCACCCCGTGCGCCGCAGCGGCACCGGGCGAGCCGCACTGGCTCATCCGGAAGACCCCGGGGGCCGGACAGACGGAGGAGCACTCGTGACCGTGGAAAGCACTGCTGCGCGCGACAAGGCGCGCCGCAGCACCACACGCACAACGGCGGAGCCGCCGGCCGAGGCATCGGCTGAGGCACCGGCGAAGGGGCCGACCAAGGCTCCCGCCAGGTCCGCCGCCAGTCGGCCGGCCGCCCGGAAGTCGACCAGGCCCGCGAAGGGCCGGGGCACGACCGCCCCGAAGGCCGACACGGACACCGCCGCGCGGGGCGCCGCCGCGGCGCAGGACGGCGAACCGCAGCTGGTGCAGCTGCTGACCCCCGAGGGCGAGCGGGTCGAGCACCCGGACTACTCGATCGACCTCAGCGCCGACGAGCTGCGCGGCCTGTACCGCGACATGGTGCTGACCCGGCGGTTCGACGCGGAGGCCACCTCGCTGCAGCGGCAGGGCGAGCTGGGCCTGTGGGCGTCGCTGCTCGGCCAGGAGGCCGCCCAGATCGGCTCGGCGCGGGCCCTGCGGGACGACGACTACGTCTTCCCGACCTACCGCGAGCACGGCGTCGCGTGGTGCCGGGGCGTGGACCCGGCGAACCTGCTGGGCATGTTCCGCGGCGTGAACAACGGCGGCTGGGACCCCAACAGCAACAACTTCCACCTCTACACCATCGTCATCGGCTCGCAGACCCTGCACGCCACCGGTTACGCGATGGGTGTCGCCAAGGACGGGGCCGACTCGGCCGTCGTCGCCTACTTCGGTGACGGCGCGTCCAGCCAGGGCGACGTGGCGGAGGCGTTCACCTTCTCGGCCGTGTACAACGCGCCGGTGGTGTTCTTCTGCCAGAACAACCAGTGGGCGATCTCCGAGCCCACCGAGAAGCAGTCCCGGGTGCCGATCTACCAGCGCGCCCGGGGCTACGGCTTCCCCGGTGTGCGGGTCGACGGCAACGACGTGCTCGCGGTGCTGGCCGTGACGCGGGCCGCGCTCCAGCACGCCCGGTCCGGGCAGGGCCCGATGCTGGTCGAGGCGTTCACCTACCGGATGGGCGCCCACACCACCTCCGACGACCCGTCGCGCTACCGCGCCGACGACGAGCGGGTGGCGTGGGAGGCGAAGGACCCGATCCTGCGCCTGCGCGCCTACCTGGAGAAGGAGGGGCTGGCCGACGAGGCGTTCTTCGCCGCCCTGGAGACCGAGAGCGAGGAGCTGGGTCAGCAGGTGCGGGAGAAGATCCGCAACATGCCCGACCCCGACACCATGGCCATCTTCGAGAACGTCTACGCCGACGGCCACGCGCTCGTCGACGAGGAGCGCGCCCAGTTCGCCGAGTACCTGGCGTCCTTCACCGACGAGGAGGGCAACTGACATGGCCGGGAACACCAGCAAGCTGCCCATCGCGAAGGCGATCAACGAGTCGCTGCGCACCGCGTTGGAGAACGACCCCAAGGTCCTGATCATGGGTGAGGACGTCGGCAAGCTCGGCGGCGTCTTCCGGGTCACCGACGGCCTGCAGAAGGACTTCGGCGAGGACCGCGTCATCGACACCCCGCTCGCCGAGTCCGGCATCGTGGGCACCGCGATCGGCCTGGCGCTGCGCGGCTACCGCCCGGTGGTGGAGATCCAGTTCGACGGGTTCGTCTTCCCCGCCTACGACCAGATCGTCACCCAGCTCGCCAAGATGCACGCCCGTGCGCTCGGCAAGGTCCGCATGCCCGTCGTCATCCGCATCCCCTACGCGGGCGGCATCGGCGCGGTCGAGCACCACAGCGAGTCGCCCGAGGCGCTGTTCGCGCACGTCGCGGGCCTGAAGTGCGTCTCGCCCTCGAACTCGGCCGACGCCTACTGGATGATGCAGCAGGCCATCGAGAGCGACGACCCGGTCATCTTCTTCGAGCCGAAGCGCCGCTACTGGGACAAGGGCGAGGTCGACACCTCCGCCATCCCCCACCCGCTGCACAAGGCCCGCGTCGCCCGGACCGGCAGCGACCTCACCCTGGTCGCCTACGGGCCGATGGTGAAGACCTGCCTGGAGGTGGCGGCAGCCGCCGAGGAGGAGGGCAAGTCGCTGGAGGTGGTCGACCTGCGGTCGATCTCCCCGATGGACTTCGACACGATCCAGAGCTCGGTGGAGAAGACCGGCAGACTGGTGGTGGTGCACGAGGCACCGGTGTTCCTGGGCTCCGGCTCGGAGATCGCCGCCCGCATCACCGAGCGGTGCTTCTACCACCTGGAGGCGCCGGTGCTCCGCGTCGGCGGCTACCACGCGCCCTACCCGCCGGCCCGGCTGGAGGACGAGTACCTGCCCGGCCTGGACCGGGTACTCGACGCCGTCGACCGCGCACTGGCGTACTGAGAGGCTGAGGAGTCGTGACGATGACAGCAACTGCGGCTGCGAACGCCCAGCGCGTTCGGGAGTTCAAGATGCCCGACGTGGGCGAGGGACTCACCGAGGCCGAGATCCTCAAGTGGTTCGTGCAGCCAGGTGACTCCGTTACCGACGGCCAGGTGGTCTGCGAGGTGGAGACGGCGAAGGCGGCGGTGGAGCTGCCGATCCCGTTCACCGGCACGGTCAGCGAGCTGCGCTTCGGCGAGGGCACCACCGTCGACGTCGGCACCGCGATCATCACCGTGGACACCGACCCCGGCGCCGGCGGCACACCCGCCCCGAGCGCCCAGGACCCCGCCCAGGTCCCGGTCGAGGCCCCGGCCTCGGCGGAGGCCCCGGCGGCTGCCGACTCCGCGGCGGAGAGCGAGGAGGGGGACGGCAAGCGCCAGCCCGTCCTCGTCGGCTACGGCGTGTCGACGGCGTCCACCAAGCGCCGCCCGCGCAAGCCGCAGCCCGGCCAGCCCGGCCAGGAGGCACCCGGGCAGGCCGAGGCCCGCGCGGCCGTCCAGACCGAGCTGAACGGTTCCGCGCCCCCGGCCGCTCAGGCACCTGCCCCGGGCGCTCAGGCACCGGCCCCGGAGGCCCAGGCTGCACCGGCCCCGGCGCCCGAGGGCCGTCCGCTGGCGAAGCCGCCGGTGCGGAAGCTGGCCAAGGACCTCGGCATCGACCTGGCCGCCGTCACCCCGACCGGGCCCGACGGCGTCATCACCCGCGAGGACGTGCACGCCGCCGCCGCGGCCCCGGCCGGTACCCCGGCGCCCGGCGCCGCACCGGCCGCCTCGCCCGTCGCGGGCCGCGACGCCGGACCGGCCCCGTCGGTGGAGCCGCAGTCGCTGGCCGCGATCCGCGAGCGCCGGGTGCCCGTCAAGGGCGTGCGCAAGGCGACCGCCGCGGCGATGGTCTCCAGCGCGTTCACCGCGCCGCACGTCACCGAGTTCGTGACGGTCGACGTGACGCGGACGATGAAGCTGGTGCAGCAGCTCAAGGAGGACCCGGAGATGGCGGGGCTGCGGGTCAACCCGCTGCTGCTCGTCGCCAAGGCCCTGCTCGTCGCCATCCGCCGCAACCCGGACGTCAACGCCTCCTGGGACGAGCAGAACCAGGAGATCGTCTACAAGGACTACGTCAACCTGGGCATCGCCGCGGCCACCCCGCGCGGACTGATCGTGCCGAACATCAAGGACGCGCAGGCCAGGACGCTGCCGGAGCTGTCCAAGGCGCTCAGCGAGCTGATCGCCACCGCCCGCGAGGGCAAGACGTCACCGGCGGACATGCAGGGCGGCACGGTCACCATCACCAACGTCGGCGTCTTCGGCGTGGACACCGGCACGCCGATCCTCAACCCCGGCGAGTCGGCGATCCTGGCCTTCGGCGCGATCAAGGACCAGCCGTGGGTCCACAAGGGCAAGGTCAAGCCCCGCAAGGTCACCACGCTGGCGCTCTCCTTCGACCACCGCCTGGTCGACGGCGAGCTGGGCTCCAAGGTCCTGGCCGACACCGCGGCCGTGCTGGAGCACCCCAAGCGGCTCATCACCTGGAACTGAGCACGCGCACACCGTGCGCCGGGACCCGTCACCGGGCCGGGCACACGGCCGTGAACGGCCCGGAGCCCCGGTACGCCTCGCCTGAGCGAGCGCACCGGGGCTCCGGCCGTGTGCCCGGTGGTGGCGGCGGGCCCTTAGATCAGAGGTAGGGGCCGGAGCGGGCCGGGCCCTGGTCGCCAGGTCCCTCGTGGCCGTCGGGCATCACCCCGGGCGGCAGCGCGCGCCGCATCTGCTCCAACTGGGCGCGCGCAGCCATCTGCTGGGCGAACAGGGCGGTCTGGATGCCGTGGAACAGGCCCTCCAGCCAGCCCACCAGCTGGGCCTGGGCGATGCGCAGTTCGGCCTCGGTCGGCACCACGTCGTCGGTGAACGGCAGCGAGATCCGCTCAAGCTCCTCGATCAGCTCGGGGGCGAGCCCGTCCTCCAGCTCCTTCACCGAGCTGGAGTGGATCTCCTTCAGCCGCACCCGGCTCGCCTCGTCCAGCGGAGCCGACTTGACCTCCTCCAGCAGCTGCTTGATCATGCTGCCGATACGCATCACCTTGGCGGGCTGCTCGACCATCTCGGTCACCGGGGTCTCGCGCGCCCCCTCCTCGCCGCTGCCCCCGGCCGCGGTGCTGCCGAGCGCCATCCCGTCCGGGCCGACCACCAGGACCTGCTGACTCTCCTGCGAGCGTTCGTTCATCGGCTGTGTCATACCTCCATTCTGCACGGCGCGCCCCAGGCGATCACCGGCGGAGGCGATCACCGGCGGAACCCGCGGCACCGGTCACCGGTGCCGCAGACGAAGGCCGAGGAAGGCCAGTCCGAGGCCGACGCAGGCCAGCCCGGCACCCAGCGGGAGCACCGGCAGCAGCTCACCGCCCTGCGGGAACGCCAGCTGCTCGCCGTAGCGCTCCTCCTCCTCGTCCGCGTACAGGTCCCAGTCGCCCAGCTCCTCCTCGCTGACCTCGCGAGCGGGAATCCAGCGCTGCGGCGCGGGGGGCTGCGGCGGCGGAGCCGTCCGCGGCACGGCCACGTCCACCGGCTGCCGGGACGGCGAGGGCGAGGGCGACGCCGACTCGGGGGACGGCGACGGGGACGGCTCGGCGTCCGGCGACGCACTGCCCGACGGCGACCCGGACGGCGACGGAGAACCGGACGGCCAGTGCGGATGCTCGCCGTGCCCCTGCCCGTGACCGTGGCCGTGGCCCTGCCCGGGCGGCCCGTTCCCCGGCTCGAAGGGCAGCAGCATGCCGCCCTCACCCACCGGGTAACGAGCGGTGGGCGACGGGGACGCGTCAGCCGGGGGAGCCGTCGAGGCCACCGCCACCGAGGCCGGCGGCATCGCGGCCAGGACCACGCCGACGACAAGCCCCCTCACGGACGCCTTCACGAGCTCTGATCCCTCCCGTATCCGGACACCGATTGCAGTGTTACCAGCGTCACATGAACGGCGGAGTCCGGCATCTCGACCCGAGAGGTTGACGGAGCGTGAATCCACCGGCATGGACGACGGTTCAACGGGTCAGCAGGATCTTGCCGACATGGCTGCTGCTCTCCATCGTCCGGTGCGCCTCCGCGGCCTCGGGCAGCGGAAGTTGACGGTCCACCACCGTCCGGATGCGCCCGCTCTCGACCAGCGGCCACACGTGTTCCCGCACGGCCGCCACGATGGCGGCCTTCTCCGCGACGGGCCTGGCCCGCAGCGTGGTGGCGGTGATGGCGCCGCGCTTCGCCAGCAGTGCGCCCAGGTTCAGCTCGCCCTTGCGTCCGCCCATCAGGCCGATCACCGCGAGACGCCCGTTCACGGCGAGCGCGTCGATGTTCCGGGCAAGGTACCTGGCGCCGATGATGTCCAGGATCACGTCCGCGCCGTGGCCGTCGGTGGCCTTGGCCAGCTCCTCCACGAAGTCCTGCTCGCGGTAGTCGATGAGCACGTCAGCGCCCAGCTCCGCGCACCGCCGGAGCTTGTCCTGGCTGCCCGCGGTCACCGCCACCCGCGCGCCGACCGCCTTCGCCAGCTGGATCGCCATCGTCCCGATGCCGCTGCCGCCACCGTGCACGAGCAGCGTCTCCCCCGGCCGCAGGTGGGCGATCATGAAGACGTTCGACCAGACCGTGCAGGCCACCTCGGGCAGCCCCGCGGCCTCCACCAGGTCCGTACCGGCCGGAACCGGCAGCAGCTGCCCGGCCGGCACGGCGACCTTCTCGGCGTAGCCGCCGCCGGTCAGCAGGGCGCAGACCTCGTCGCCGACGTTCCAGCCCGACACGTTCGGCCCGATCGCGGCGATCCGGCCGGAGCACTCCAGACCCGGGTAGGGGGAGGTGCCCGGCGGCGGGTCGTAGAAACCCTGCCGTTGCAGGGTGTCCGCACGGTTGACGGCCGAGGCCACCACGTCGATCAGGACCTCACCCTCCCCGGGCACGGGGTCGGGAACTTCGGCCCACACGAGCGCCTCGGGGCCACCGGGTTCGGAAATGGTGATCGCATGCATACAACTGAAGCTACCCCGGGCCCGCCCGGCCACGCAGACACGTCCCCCGCCCCGCCGCCCCCTGGGTGGCACTCAGCCCCGACGGCGCTGAACGGGTGACAGAGCGCGGTGACGGGAACCGGCGTCGCTCGTTCCGCAGTGGGAACGGGCACAACGTCCCGACGCACACCGGTCAGCCGCCGACGGCCGGGCCCTTGGAGGTTGCTCGCACATGCTCACCACCTCACACCTGCCCACCACCGATGCCACCGCCCACCCCGGCCGTCCGTCCCCGCTGGGTTCCGCCGACGAGAACCGCCTGGCGCTCCAGGCCAAGCTGACCGAGTTCGGCGTCCCGCCCGCCCCCGGTGACCGCACCGCGCTCGCCGAGCTGTCCGCGCTGGACTCGGCCATCGTCTCCACGGTCGTCCAGTGGCTCGCCCACGTGGCGACGGCGACCACCGCCCCGGCCACCACCATCGACACCACCATCGACACCGCCACCGCCATCGACACCGCCACCCGAACGCCTCCCGGCGGCACGCAGGTTGCGCCCCCGCCACCCGCCGACCCGCGCCACGTCGTCTCCGGAGCCCCGCTCCCGCCCCCGCGCAACGCCGTCCGCGTGGACCCCCGTCTGCTCTCCTGGTGACGGCGGGGCAGCCCGCCTGCGTTCCCGTCCCCCGTCCGCGTGCCGCCTGCGCCTGCACTCGCTCGCGTGCGCGAGACCGAGTGCGTGCGCGAGTGCGTGCAGTCGGCAACCCGCATCCCGGTGGACATCCCGGTGCATCACATCCCGGTGGATCGCACGCCGGTTGGGCGGGCTCCGCTACCGCCCCCTCGTCCGGCACAGCGAGCACGGGAAGGGGCACGGCGGCACCGGCGCGCCGACCGTCAGCAGAAACGTGCCGCCCCAAGCGGGACGCGGCGCATGGGGCGCCGAACCCCCATCGGAAGACGGGTGTTCGGAGGGTGGTGCGGCGGACCGGCTGACACCTACGCGCCCGTCAGCCGCCTCTGCGGCCCCACGACCGGGCGGCGTCATGACCCCACGACCGGGCGGCGTCACGGGCCCACCGGGCAGCGTCACGGGCGCCCCCGGGTGCTCCGCCGGTTGACGTCCCGCAGCGCGGCGCTCAGTCCCCGCGGCGTCCGGCCGGTGGGCGATGCCTCACCGGAGGACGGTCCGGGACGGCAGCGGTGGCACGCGCACGGCGGGAACGCCATGCTGCCGGGCGGCAGGTCCGCGCCCTCCGACTGCGGCCCGTCGGCCGGACGGCGTCCGGGCGGGGCGGCGACGGCCCGGCGGTCCGCGCCGCGCCGCACGGCGGCGGCGAGCCGCAGCGCCACCTCCGGTGGCACACTGCCCAACTCCACGAGCCGGACCGGCCCTGCGGACCCGTCCCACACCGACACGTCCACGGCCAGCGCCGGAAGGTGCACGTCCGCCGCCTCCAGCGCGTCCCGCAACGCCCTCGCCGCCAGCTCCGCCTCGGCACGCGCACCGCGCGCGATCACCGCGCGCCCCAGCGCCGCAGACCGGCCAGCACGTCGCGCAGGCAGGCCGTGTCCAGCTCGTCCGCGTCCCGCAGAACGGGCCCGCCGACCACGGAGGGTGGCGCCTCGGCCCACTGCCACCCCGCCGCCCCCAGCACCGGCACCAGCGTCAACCTGACCTGATGCATCACCCGTTCGAGGTCAGAGTCGACAACGGCACTCGTCTTCGTCATAGGCACCTCAGCTCTGTCGCGTAGTACAGAAAGCGCAGAAGTCACTCTCCGTGCCTCCAGCGTCGCCCTTCGGCACATACGCTCACAACAACATCCGTGTGCCTGGAATCGGCTGTCACGAGGGGGAACATGAATCGACGCAGCGCGGCGAACGGTCAGGCCGCCACCACCGCCGCCGTCTTCGGTGAGGTGCTGCGGCATCTCCGCGACAAAGCCGACCTCACCCAGGACGAGTTGGCCGGACGCATCCCCTGCGACCGGTCGCTGATCGCCCGCATCGAATCAGGCACCCGGGTGCCGCAGGCCGCCTTCGCGGACACCTGCGACCGGCTGCTCGCCGCCCAGGGCATGCTCACCCGTCTCTGGCACCGCATCGACTGGTACCCGCAGGTCGAACACCCCGACTGGTTCCGCCGCCGAGCCGAGATGGACGCCGTCGCGGTGGCGCTGCGCGAGTACCAGAACCAGGTCATGCCGGGACTGCTCCAGACCGAGGAGTACGCGCGTGCACTGTTCTCCCGCGTCGCAGGAGTGACTGCCGAGGAATCCGAGGAGCGCGTCCGGGCGCGAATGAGTCGGCAGCAACGCTTCCTACGCCCCGACGGTCCCCTGCTCGTCGTCGTCCTGGACGAGAGTGCGATCCGGAACGCTGTCGGCGGGACCGCAACCATGTGCAACCAGCTCGGTCATCTCCTCGACGTACGTGCGCTGCCGAACATCTGCATCCAGGTGGTTCCCTGCGATAACCCGGCAGCCATCCGACCGAACACTTCCATGTCCCTGATCTCGCTACCCGGCAAGGAGAGTTGGCTCTACTCGGAGTCTCTCGACCGTGGCCACTTCTCGAACGATCCGGCGACCCTCGCGAGACACAGCCGCACCTATGATGTGCTTCGAGGGGAAGCCCTGTCCGCACGCGACTCCGCAGCTTTGATCAGCGACCTGAGGGAAGGCCTTCGTCATGGCGAATCAGCGCCCCCGCACGTACACGTGGATCAAGAGCAGCTACAGCGGCGACAACGGCGGCAACTGCGTCGAGGTGGCCCCCGGTACCCCCGGCTGCGTGCCCGTCCGTGACAGCAAGAACCCCCACGGCCCCGTGCTCACCCCCACCCGCGACGCCTTCGCGCACTTCCTCACCGCCGTGAAGACCGGGCAGCTGTGACCGGGACGCGTCCGTCCTGATCCCTCTGCCTCACTCCATCCCGAGAGGCGATATGCACCTTTCGATGGTATCCATGAAGCGTCGCTGCTCCTACCGGGGTGGCGTGTTTCGGCCGAACGGCTGCCACTGACCCGGCAGCCAGCCGGGAGGAGCTTCATGGACGACTACCCGCTGCTCAACCTCTTCTGGTCGATGCTGCACATCTTCCTGTTCGTCGTCTGGTTCTTCCTGCTCTTCAAGACACTGACAGACGTGTTCCGCAGCAAGGACCTGGGCGGATGGGGCAAGACGGGCTGGACCGTCCTCATCCTCGTCCTTCCCTACCTGGGCGTCCTCATCTACCTCATCGCGCGCGGCGGCTCGATGGCCTCACGGGACCAGGAGCAGGCGCAGGCAGCCGACGCCGCTCTCCGCTCCTACATCAAGAACGCCGCGGGCACCTCAGCCGACGGCGAGGCCTCCGGCCACGTCGCGGAGCTCGCCAAGCTCTCGGAACTCCGCACCAGCGGAGCGCTCTCGGACGACGAGTTCCAGAAGGCGAAGGAAAAACTCCTCGTCTGAGCCCGGACTCGCCCGGCCCTGCAACCGGCCCGGCGCTCCCGTACGGGGGAAGGGCCGGACGCAGGGCCGTCGTTCGTGCCGCCCGCTCGTACGCACCCTCGTGCCCGAAGGGGGCGGCATCGTCGGGCTCGGATCAGAGCGTGTCGCCGCCGTGGGCGACGACTGCGGCCTGCACCCGGTTGGCCACCTCCAACTTGGCGAGTACGCCCGCGACCCGGTCCTTGACCGTGGCGGGCGCGATGCCGAGCCGGTCGGCGATCTGCACGTTGGAGCGACCGACCGCGAGCAGGTCGAGCACCTCCCGCTCACGCGGGGTGAGGCGGGCCAGCCGCGCGTCATCGGGACGCGTACGCAGATAGCCGTCCCGTACGACGTCCGCCACCGCGCGCGAGTAGACGGTACGGCCTGACGCCAGCAGTCTCACCGTGTCGACGAGTTCCTGCGGAGTGGCGTCCTTCAGCAGGTAGCCGGCCGCGCCCGCCCGCAGGGCGGCGGCGATGTCTGCGTCTGCGGCGAAGGTGGTCAGCATGGCGACCTCGGGCAGTTTCGTGCAGCGCCGCAACTCGGCGAGAACGGCGAGCCCGTCCATGCACGGCATCCGCAGATCCAGCAGGACGACGTGCGGGCGATGGCGCAACACCGCGTCCACGGCCCCCGGTCCGTCACAGGTCGCGGCGACCTCCACGTCCGGCGCGGAGTCGAGGATGGTCTGCAGGCTGAGTCGGAAAAGTCGTTCGTCGTCCACGACCACGACCTTGACCACGGCCCTGCCCAACCTGTCGCCTCTCCCCGCCGCCAACCTCCAGATGATCTTACAACCGCGTCGTCATGGTGACTCTGGTCCGGTTCGCGGGGCGGGGCACGCCCCGCGAACCGGACCAGCAGGGCTCAGCCCTCAGGCCTCACCCTCCGCCCACTCCCCGGACTCGATCCGGAACTGCTCCACCAGCTCCTCGTACGTCTCCTCGATCTCCTCGTCCGGACCGTGCAGCGCACTGGACCAGGGGATCTCGCACGGACCGTCGTGCTCCGGCTCGGGGCACAGCAGCCGCTCCGCCCGTTCGAGTAGGTCCTTCGCCTGCCCGTGCGTCGCGTAGACGCCCAAGCGCAGCTCGTAGAGCTGTCGTTCCTGTGACACGACTCGATCTCCTAGATCTCCTTGCAGTGCCTCTTGTAGTAGCCCTTCGGCACCTTGACGTTCTTCTTCGCGTCGTTCACCGCCGCGACCTTCGTCTTGCCCTTGCCCTTGCCCGTCTCCTTGCGCACGGTGTGGCCGCCCTTGTTGGTCACGATGTCGCAGCGGACCGTGGCCCTGTACACCTTGCCCTTCTTCGCCGCCGGGGCGGCAGCCGCCAGCTCGAACGGCGCCGCCTCGCCCGACACGGCCCGGCCGGCCGGGGCCGCACCGGCCGCACCGGCCGCACCGGCGGAGTCCTGGTCGGCGGCGTGCGCCGCCGTCGGGGCCAACGTCAGCAGTGAGGCCGTGATCGCGGCGGACAGGGCGAGGACAGAGGTGCGACGTATCGCGATGGAGTTCATGGCGCCTTCCAAGGAGTCGACGACGGATTCCCGGACCGGTCGATCAGGTCCGGAACCACACCATGCCGATGGAACGGCCCGCGGCGGCACCACCGATCGGTGGTGCCGGACGGCCGGTGAGGGGCACCCGGCAGGACGCTGCAACGCGTACGCCGACGGGCTGACCTTGATCCCTGGCGGTCTCGTTCTGGGGGCTCCCCGGTTCTCATCCCGTGGGCGGAAGAGCCGGCCGACCCCGCCTACCTGAGAGTGACGCGCGGAGGAGGCCGCGCTCCGTATCGTGCTGGAGTCTGTCCGTCGGACCCCGTCGGACCAGGGCGGCCTCAACGCGAGGCGCGTTCTCGCCACTGGCGTACTGGGCAGACCCGGGCCGCCGCCACTTCCGGCGCCGCGTCCCGCATTCGCACCACCGCACCAGGAGCACCCCTGTGTCCACCCCCGCCCGGCACCGCCGTGCCGTCGCCCTGCTCACTCTGACCGCGCTTGTCGGCGGGCCACTCAGCGGTTGCACACCACTCGGCGGACAGCCGAATGCTGACGCGGCCCTCTCCGTACCTGCGGAGCTGCGCCGGTTCTACGAGCAGGAACCGAAGTGGAAGCCGTGCGGCGAGGAGGAGTGCGCGAGCCTGACCGTGCCCATGGACTACGACAAGCCCGATGACGGCAGGACCTTCACACTGCCCCTCATCCGGGCCGCCGCCACGACTCCCGGCAAGCGCCTCGGGTCGCTGGTGTTCAACCCGGGCGGGCCCGGCGAGTCAGGGATCGCACTGCTGGAGGACGGCGGCGCGGAGTCCTTCAGCAAGCGGATACGGGCGCGCTTCGACATCGTGGGATTCGATCCGCGTGGCGTGGCGGGCAGCAAGCCCGCCGTCGACTGCGGGACGGATGAGGATCAGGAGCCCGAGGAAGAGCCGGAGGAAGAGCACGGCCAGGAAGAGGCGCACGGGGAGGAGTTGCTGCCTCTGCACCCCACGACCGATGAGCAGCGCAGAGCCCTGGTCGACCAGGCCGACAGCGCCGCCGCCGCGTGCCGCGAGCACAGCGGCGACATCCTGCCGCACGTCGGCACCACGAATGCCGCCCGTGACATGGACGTGCTGCGCTCGGCGCTCGGCGAGGAGCGGCTGACCTACCTGGGCTGGTCGTACGGCACGTCGCTGGGGACGACGTACGGGGAGCTCTTCCCCCACCGCGTCCGCGCGATGGTCCTGGACGGGGGCATCGATCCGGCACTGGACTGGTCCCAGCGGGCCCTCAGCCAGGCTGCCGGATTCCGCAAGGCCGTACGGGACTTCGCCGAACAGTGCGCCGACGTGGCCGGGGACGCCTGCCCCGGCGACACCCCGCGGGAGATCCGGTCAGTGGTCGACGGCCTGTACGAGGCCGCGGGAAACGGGACGGCGGACTTGGACGTCGGCACTTTGCACACTGCGATCGTGATGTCGATGTACACGCCGGAGGACCAGTGGGAGGAGCTGTCCACGGGCCTCTCCGAGGCGGCGGCCGGTGACGGCGCGCGGCTGGAGGCAATCGCCGCCGGCGAGGAGTACTCCGACGAGGAACAGCCCGAGGAGCACCCCGATGAGGAGGAGTCGGCTGGCGGCGAGGCGGACTCGGGCGATCCCGGGACCGACGAGGGTGAGGAGGACGAGGGCGAGGAGGTGTTCAACTCCGACGACGCTCTGACTGCCGTCAACTGCCTGGACGTTCCGCATCCCAAGGACCCCGAGGCGTACTGGAAGGTCATCGACAAGGCCCACCGCGCCCAGGGAGACTTCGGCTCGGACGCCGTGGTCGCCGGGCTGAGCTGCCGGAACTGGCCGACGCGCGGCCCCGGCCCGCACAGGGTCAGTGCCGACGGCCTGCCGCCGGTGCTGGTGGTCGGCACCACAGGGGACCCCGCGACCCCGTACGAGGAGTCCGTGAGCCTGGCCTCGCAACTCCCCGGCGGCATGCTGCTGACCTACGAGGCCCCCGGCCACCTGGCGTACGGCCGAGGCAGCGCCTGCGTGGACACAGCGGTGGACCGGTACCTGATCGACCTCGCACCGGTGAAGCCCGGGAAGACCTGCTGACCGCCGACGCATGCCAGTCGGGTGAGGACGCCGGGACGGCACGCGGATCAACACCGCGTGAAGCTCGGCCCTAGAATCCCACGTGGTTGCACCAGCAGACGGAACGGGGGAGGAGACGTCTGATGTCCTTCATGGACGAATGGGCCGAGGCCAAAGCCCGGGCCCAGGCCCAAGCCCGGGAGAACGCCACACACACCAACCTCGCCGGACTCGACGGCCCCGGCCCCGGCCCGGCACCCTCGGGCCCCAGCGGGACGCTGGCCATGGACGGCACGGCGCAGTCCAAAGCCGGCGGATACATCACCGACCACCTGTTGGGCGAGACCGAAAAGGCAAGCCGCCACGCGAACCCCTCAAGTGGCGCTGCTCAACGCGCCCTCGACGGCTTCGAGTTGGCAGGTGCGCTGAAGTCCGTCACGGAGCAGTGGAACGGCAAGGCCAGGATGCTGAACACCGCCCTGCTGCGGGACCGCGGCGGACTCCTCGACACCCGGGGTCTCCACATCCGAAACGAGAGCGATACCGAGAAGTCCTTCAAGGGTGTTCCCCACCGGCCCTCACCGCTGCTCCCCAACGCTCCCTACCCGCCCAGGTCGCCGCTCTCGGACCTGGGATAGGAACCCCGATGCCCTCCTACAGCGAGATCATGGACGCCGACCTGTCGAAGCTGGACGACGCGGCCACCAAGTGGGGTGAGATGGCCGGCAAGTTCAAGACGCTGGCGGGCGACTACAAGGACAACGTCGAGGACGTGCCGCGTATGCCCTCGTGGCAGGGTCCGAGCGCGTCGGCCGCTGTCGTCGCCTTCAGCGCCACCGCGCACGAGTACAAGGGCGCCGAGGTGGAGGCCCGCACGGTCGGCAGGGTCCTGAGCAACGCGCACACCGAGCTGGTCCGGCTGGTGAACGAGCTGAAGTCGGTGGTCGCCGACGCCCGCAAGGCGGGCATGCACGTCAGCGGCAACGGCACGGTCAGCGTGGACATGAGCAAGATCGACACCTCCGCGCCGTCCTGGCGCAACGACCCGGACGTTCACACCGGAGCGCTAACCACCAACTGGGACGCCAGGACATCCGCCTGGGCCGGCAAGATATCCGCCGCCGTGCAGGCGGTGACGGACGCCGACTTCAGCGCCCGCGTCACCCTGCTCGAAGTCGTCAAGGACACGGACGGCAAGGGCAACCGCGGAGGGTTCAACTCCGAGGCGGCGAAGAAGTGGACCAGCGCCCAGTCCGACCGGGCAATTGAACTCGCCGAGAAGGCGATCGACGACATCAGCAAGGTCGAACCGCGCGAGCTGAACGAGCTCGAACGCATCGTGAAGACCAACCAGGACGACGTGGTCTTCTCCCGCACGCTGCTGAACCAGCTCGGCCCCGAGGGCCTCATCAAGCTGTCCAACACCATGGCCGGCGCGAGCGACGCGATCCCGTACCGGGGCGCCGACCAGGTACAGCGCGACATGGGCGGCCTGCAGACCGGACTTGCAAACACCCTCGCCACCGCCACGAAGGACCCCAACAGCAAGTTCTACCGCGAGTGGCGCGCCGACATGAAGGCGCTGGGCACCAAGGGCTTCGCCACCAACTTCATCGACCCCGACGCTCCCAACCCCAAGAAGGCCACAGACAAGGCACTCGGCTACCAGAGCCTCGTGACCCTCATGAAGCACGGCAGGGACTACGGCCAGGACTTCCTCCACGACCTCGCCGACGACATGCGGGAGGCGGAGGATCCCAGCAAGGGCGGCGACAGGTGGGTTTGGAGCATGCCCAGCAATGCCACTGATGCTGGAAACCGCGAGTGGTTCGCCAACGACCCCCTGGACGACCTGCTCGGCATCATGAGCAGAGACCCGGAAGCGGCCACCTCCTATCTTGATCCGGGCAAGAAGGGCGACAACGACCGATTGGAGTACTTTCTTCACGAACGCAACTGGAAGAACATCGTCCCCTCGCACGGAAACGACTGGATACCCAACGGCTCCGAGGACCCCAACGCCCGCGTCGGACTCGGTGCCCTCCTCGAAGCCTCCGCGACGGGCAATCGTCCCCTCAACCAGGGCGAGCCCGGAGGCCCGCTTGGCCCTCACTCACCTGAGCAGGCCCGTGTCATGCAGGAGCTCATCGTCCAGCTCGACAAGGACCGCAACGGCGACGAGATCCACGAGAACCTTCAGAAGAACATCGGCCGCGCCCTGGCTTCCTACACAGAGGACAACCACCACATCCTGACGGAGGCAGGTTCGAGGAGCGGCAGCCCCGCCGGCAAGGACCAGATCTGGACCGAAGGCGATGAAGCGGGCCTGACGGTCAGCAAGCAGAGTCTCCTGCGTGTCATGCGAGGGGTGGCCGAGGACGAAGAATCCTTCGAGCTGCTCCGCAGGGCACAGGTTGGACATGCAGCCAACGTCCTGTTGGGCGCTCCCGACGAAAGCGGCGAGGGCCATGCCTACTGGACTCTCCCCGCAAAGGACTTCGGAAAGATCGCTGGCACTTTCGATGCCATCGCCTCAGACGTCATATATGACAAGCGGGACGAACAGAAGCAGTGGATAGAAGACGTTGCAAGGTACGGCTACCACGGCTTTGGCACTGTTATCACAGGGATCCCCTACATCGGCGATTTTGGACAGCGCCTCGTGGACGCGGCGGCCTATGAGTGGTCCGGCAACAAGACTGCAGAGATCGACGAACAGAGCAATAAGGAAGACGCCGAGAAATACTCGAAAGGGATCTTCGCCACCTATAACGCAATCAACACCTGGGCAGAGTCACGCGGGGTCGACACCGACGAGAAGGATTCCATTACCGACGGGCAGCGAGCAGCTTGGCAACTGTCGCGCGACGCAGCCAAGGAAGGCTTCACCACCTCACGCCAAGATGCAGCCGTGTACCTGCACTGGAAATAGCGAATGAATGGCACCTCATGAAGTCACGCCTGATAACTGTCCTCGGAATCACCACCGCGATAGCTCTGGTCGGGGCAGTGCACACCGCCACCAACACGAACATGTTCGGTGACGACAAGTTGTGCGACGGTCTCGTATCGGCCACTCAAGTGCAAGAGGCCTTCGGTGGCTCCGGAAAGTTCACCAGCACAGGGATGACGGCGTACTCCGAGGGAGCTACCCCCCACCGGTGCGACATCTCACGATCCAACTTCTTTCTCGGCAACGACGGAGCCACGATCCGGATCGACATTTACGGCAAGCGCGGCAGCTTCCCGTTTACCCTGGACGACTGGTCGGTCGGCGGAACCGTGCGCCCTTCCGTTGATGGATCAGCGGGAGCGACGTCCTTTGAGAGCTGGGCGATCTTTCCGGCCGAGTGCATCATGGGTGAGGCCCCGGAACCCCTAGGAGAGCGCTGGTCGGTGTCCGCGCTTGCCCTCGGAGGCGGCGGTGATCCCGAAGGTTTGCTCAGGCTCACTTCCCAACTGCGTGACAACCTCGCCAAACAGGCTGACTGCACAGAGCCCACAGGCTCAGCCGACCCAGAAGACGTTCCCGTCGCGAGCGCCGCAGAACCGGACCGGGCCTGCTCACTGAGCGGTCTCCGAATCGCCGCGACCAAGAACCGTGCACCGGCGGAGACCCGCCAGTCGACCAGCGGCACTTATCCTCAAATGTGGTTCTGCGACCTGTTTCTCGAAGAACCGGCAACTCAGACCGACCTACACACCGGCCCCTATGCCCAGTTCGCGGTCGTTCAGGAAAAGGCAATGGTCGCCACAGTACCGCCCTCCAACTACACCGAGCTGAACTGTAGCGGGAAACCTACCTACCTCCTCAGCGACGAAGCTGACTACACATGGACTGACAAGGAACGTGCCCGGCAGGGCATCGCCAGTGCCGAAGCCCTTCACGAACGCTTCGTAGACGCTGTGGCCAAACAGCAGGACTGCAAGCGAAAGCCATGACCGAATACGGCGCTCTCTCTGCAGGTCGTCGTGGCGACGCGAGGTGAGTGCAAGTGAAGATGAATACCTTGAAACGCCGCCTACCCCGTGTCATGGCCATTGCCGCAGCGCTTGTTCTTGTTGTTACGCTCCTCCTCCACACAAGCGCGAAAACCAACGTACTCGGAGACGACTATTTCTGCGACGGGTCACTTTCGGCAGACGACGTGCGTGAGGCGTTCGGTGTGCCCGGCAGGTTCATCGACGAACCGGGCGACCCGTTTGCGTGCACGATCAAAAAATCGAACCTCGGTTTCGGCGATGACGACGCCACGATCTACTTGGAGATCGTTTCAGGTGAGCCGAACTTCCCCCTGTTTATGGGCCAGTGGGAGGTAGGAGCCAACGTACGGATGGCATCCCTTGGGGAGGGCATTGCCGTGAGGGAGGACCGGGGCTGGGCACTCCTGCCCGCGGCCTGCAGGCTGGGGGACGCCTCGAAAGCGAACAGGGGGGAGTTCAGGTTGCTCATAAAGGCTTCGTCCCATGAAGCATCCCCAGACCAACTCGGACTGGCTCGTCTCCTGTCGACACTGCGCACCGGGTGGACGGAACAGTTGCACTGCGCATCCGGCGACACCCGGCCAAGTTCCGAGTTGGCACTGCAACCCTCTTCCACCAAAGAAGACTCAGATCCCGCCCGCTTGTGTTCTCTTCCCGGTTTCTCTATGGGAACTACCGACCGCGATCCGGTGGCCACCCGGCAGCAGACCAGTGGCTCCTTCGCATCGGACTGGTTCTGCGATGTAGCGCTCAAAGAGCCGGATCCACATATCTCAAGAGATGACCTTTACCTACAGTTCGCCGCCGTCCGAAACTCGGATCTGGTGCAGGGGTTCAAGGATAAAGAGCCTGAGGTAAATTGTGACGGAGCGCCTGTCCATTTGCTCATTGATGTCCCTGGTTACCCTTTGGACCGGGCAGGGAGCATCAAACACGGGGTTGTCGAGATATGGACCCTTTACCAACGTTTCGTAGAGGCTGTTGCTGCACGGGAGGGTTGCACTCGTGTCTGACCCCGGAACGGGTGGGCATTGCGAAAGCGGCGCGGCCGGTGAATGTGAAATCTGTCGCAGTCGAAAGAGGCAGCAACGCATACGCGAGCAGAAAGCAGCTCGGAGAACGGCTGCGCCCAAGCGGAAACCCCTAAGTCGCCGCCTGAAATGGTTGATCAGCTGCACTACAGTGATCTCCCTGATGGCAGCCGCTCATGTCGTCACCAACACGAACGTACTCGGCGACGAGGAACTGTGCGACGGTTTGGTCTCGACCGAGCAGGTGAGAAAAGCATTCGGTGGCTCCGGGAGATTCACCAGCACCGGTATGACGGCACGGTTCGAGTTCCTCGAACCCGACAGGTGCGTGGTCACGCGATCGAACTTCGTGCTCGGGGACGACGGCGCCAGGATTCATCTCCACTTGCGCGGAGAGACTCGGAATTTCCCGTTCCGCTACGGTCACTGGGCAACCGGCGGGACGATGCAGCCCTCAATGGACGGCTCCGCAGGAGCCAGGACCCGCAGCAGCTGGGCGCTCTTCCCCACTGGATGTGTCATGGGTAACGCGCCAACGCCCTACGGGGAGCGCTGGTACGTGTCCGCCTTCGGCGGAGGCAGGGAGCCCGACCCCGCCGGCCTGCTGGGGCTTGCCTCGCAGATGCGGGACAACCTCGCCAAGCAGATCAACTGCGTGCAGACCACAAAGCCCACCGACGCCGCACCCGCCTCCGTCACAGGCACCACGGATCCGGGCCGGGCATGCTCGGTGGACGGGTTGCGCGTCGCCGCGAACAAGAACCGCACACCGGTTGCCACCCGCCAGTCGACCAGCGGTGCTTGGCCCCACGTGTGGTTCTGCGACCTGTTCCTCCAAGAGCCGCCCCGAGTCGGCTCCCCCGACTTCGGCCCCTTTGCACAACTCGCCGTCGTCCAGGAGGAGAGCTTGTTCCCCTCCATCACCACCGTCCCCCATACCAAGCTGGACTGCGGCGGCAAGCCCACCTACGTCCTCAGCGACGACGCCACCTACCTCTGGACCGACGAGGAACGCGCCAAACAGGGCATCACCAACGCCGAGACCCTGCACGAACGCTTCGTCAGCGCCGTCGCGAAGCAGGAGGGCTGCACCCGGTAGGCCAGGAGGCCGAGGGGAGTCGGCAACGTCGGCCACGTGGGCGGTCCTCCCTCCGTCGGGGCCCCTCACGTGTGGGCGGTGCTCGCGCTCGGTACTGGTAGGAGGTGAACACGACCCGCCACCCCGTGCCCCGCCGCCTCGACCCCCAGCGCCTCGTACCGCCCGGCCTGGACGATGCCGAGCGTCAGCGTTACGCCGACGACGTGCTCGACCGTCTGACGCCCGTGATGAGTGCCCTGGGCGTGCTGTTCCTGCTGGTGGTACTCGGGGAGCGGCTCGCACAGCCGGGCAGCGTGCTGAGCGCCGTCATGGCCGTGGCCGGGTGGTCGCTGTGGGGCTGCTTCGTCGCGGAGTTCCTGACGCGGCTGCTGATCGCGCCGGACAGGCGCCGGTTCTTCCGCCGCAACTGGTGGCAGTTGGTCTTCCTGCTCATCCCGTTCCTGCGGGTGCTGCGGCTGGTGCGGTCGATCAGGTTGCTGCGCACCGGAAGAGTGCTCTCCTCGGCGGTGCGCTCCTCCCGGTCCGCGTCCCGAGTGCTCAGCAACCGGCTCGGGTGGCTGGGAACCGTGTCGGCCATCGTGATCCTTGCCAGCGCGGAGCTGCTGTACGGCTTCGGTGTGTACGCGTCCTACGCGGAGACGCTGCACGCCGCCGCGCTCGCGGCGATCGTCGGTGAACCGTTCCGCAGCCCCGATCCCTATGCGAAGGCCCTTGAGGTGGCACTCGCGGTGTACTCGGTGGCCGTGTTCGCCACGGTGGCGGCGAGCGTCGGCGCCTACTTCGTCGAGGAACGCGGGCCAGGCACGGCGAAGGCGCTGACGGATGCCGAGCCCGCCGGAGACGAGTAGGCGACGCGGGGGCTACTCATCGCACCCGGCGGCGTCACCCGAAGCGGTGACGCGCACCGGGGGTGTTCACTGGCCGAGTTCGTCGCGGGGGTCGCGCCAGTCGCGCTTGGCGCGCTGCATCTTCGGCGGGGTGCGCAGGCTGCTGGTGTCCTCGTCCTCGGAGCTCTTGCGCAGTTTGGTCGTGGTGCCGAGCCGGCGGCGGATCGCGACGACCCGGTCCGTGGCCTGGAGCACGGCCGCTTCGGGCTCGTCGAAGTTGAGCAGCCGGTGGCCGCGTATGACGGAGACGACCAGGTCGTCGCACTCCCGCGGGGAGCGGCCGACCTCGGCCTTGGTCACGGGGCGCTCGAAGAGGCTGAGACCCTCGCCCTGCTGGATGAGGTCCTCCATCACCTGGCCGGCGCTGGGGCTGATCAGGGACAGGCCGAGCAGGCGGCCGGCCGCCCCGGAGCTGGTGACGACGGCGTCGGCGCCGGACTGCCGCAGCAGCGGGACGTTCTCCTCCTCCCGCACGGCGGCGACGATGTTGAGGCCCTTGTTCATCTGCCGGGCGGTCAGCGTGACGAGCACCGCCGTGTCGTCGCGCTGGGTGGCGATGACGATCTGCCGGGCCCGGTCGGTGCGGGCCCGTTCCAGCACGCTGGAGCGCGTGGCGTCACCGACGACGCCCGCGAAGCCGTCGGCGTTGGCCGCGTCGATCACCTTGGCGCTGGGGTCGACCACCACGATCTGCTCCTTGGTGACCCCGGTCGAGAGCAGCGTCTCGGCGGCGGACCGTCCCTTGGTGCCGAAGCCGACGATGACGGTGTGGTTGCGCACGATGGTCCTCCAGTGGGACAGCCGCCACTGCTCACGGGTGCGTTCGGTGAGCACTTCCAGGGAGGTGCCGACCAGGATGATCAGAAACATGACACGCAGCGGGGTGATGACGAAGGTGGTCAGCAGCCGTGCGGTGTCGGTAGCCGGGTAGATGTCGCCGTATCCGGTGGTGGAGAGGGACACCGTCACGTAGTACACCGTGTCGAGCAGCGTGATGTTGCCGTCGTGGTTGTCGGTGTAGCCCTCGCGGTCGAAATAGACCACGGCGACGGCTGCGAGCAGCACCATGTGAGCCATCAGCAGCCGCTTGGCCACCTGGATCATCGGGCCGGTGATCTGCCGGGGCAGTTGTACCCGAAAGATGTGCTCGTCAGCGTAAGTGATCTTGTTGCGCTTGACGATCGGGTTGCGGAACTTCATTCCCAGGTTCGATTCCACGGCAGGCGGAGCAGGCGGACGACCGAGCCGGAGGCGGCTCCCCCAGGCGGCACGACAGCCATCGCGGCTGCCGAGGCGATCCCCCGGAGCATAGCCGGGCCCTGGTAGCGCAGCGGACTCGCCTTGCCTCCGGTGACCATGGCTACCGGCACCAGCCGGGTGTCGTGCGGGTGTCCCGGCACGGCCTCGGTGAGGCGGGCGGCGGCCTGCTCGGCCTCCGCCGGCCGGTCGGCCAGCGTGCGCAGCAGCGGCTCGGCGAGGGTCAGCAGCCCGGAGACGGCGGCCAGCGGGTTCCCCGGCAGGCCGACGAGGTGACGGGTCCGGCGGCCGGGCTGCGGCGCGGGAAGCTCGGCCAGCAGCATGGGGTGGCCGGGACGGACGGCGACGCCGTCGACGAGCAGCGTCGCGCCGACGCGTTCCAGGGTGCGGTGGACGTGGTCGACGGGTCCGGCAGCCGTGCCGCCGGTGGTGACGAGCACGTCCGCGGTGGACTCGCGCACCGCCCGGTGCAGCGCCTCCGCGTCGTCACCCAGGTGCCGGGTGGCGACGACCTCCGCGCCCAGCGCGGTCAGCCAGGGCGCGAGCAGCGGGCCCAGCGCGTCCCGGACGCGGCCTTCGCCGGGCACCCCTTCGGTCAGCAACTCGTCGCCCAGGACGAGGACTTCGACCCGGGGCAGCGGAGTGACCTCCAGCTCGTCGTAGCCGGCTGCGGCGGCCAGACCCAGGACGGCCGGGGTGACGGGCTCGGACGCGTGCAGCAGCAGGTCACGGGTGCGGCACTCCTGGCCGCGCGCCCTGATGTCGGTGCCGTCGGGCAGTGCGGAGACGGCCGACAGCCGGTTGCCCGCGGCGACGCCGTGCTCCGAGCGCAGCACCGCGGTGGCGCCGGGCGGGATACGGGCGCCGGTGGCGATCGCCACCGCCCGGCCGTCGGGCAGCGGCCCCGGGTCGTCCCCGGCGAGCACGCACGGCTCCTCGCCGAGCCGCCACGGGCCGGGGCCGGAGACGGCCCAGCCGTCCATGGCGGAGGTGTCGAACGCGGGGAGGTCGGTGAGCGCGGTCAGCGGCGCGGACAGGCTGTGGTGCAGTGCCGCCGCCAGCGGCAGCACGACCGGGTCGCCGGGCGTGCCGGTACGTGCGGCGGTGGCGCGCGCCTGCTCCCAGGCGCAGGCCGCGGAACTCGCGGGGTCTGCGGCGCCCGGTTCGGCCCGCCGGGGACGGGTGACGGCGGCGGCGGTGCTGCCGTTGGCCAGCGCCAGCGCGTCGTCGAAGTCGTCGCTCATGGGGTCGGCCCGTCGCTTTCCGACTGCCAGCGGGCGGCCAGTTCGGCGGCCTTCCGAGCGGCCTCGGCGACGTCCCGGGGCGAGCCGCCGGCCTGCGCGGCGGCGTAGCCGACGAGGAACGTCGTCAGCGGCGCGGCGGGCCGGTCGACGCCGTGGGCGGCGTCGCGGGCCAGATCGAGCAGCGCGTGGGTGTCGACGTCGAGTTCGATGCCGAGTTCGGCCTTGACTGTGGTGATCCATTCTTCGAGCACGTGCCCATGCTCCCTGATGCGGGCCCGGGCGGCCGAGATGTCGTCCCAGGTGTCGCAGTCCGCCGCGTCGGGGGCGGCGACCCGGGCGAGCGTGAGGTCGGCGGTGAGCAGGCGCAGCGGCAGGTTGTCGAGGCGTCCGTGCTCGGCGGCGAGCAGCGCCGCCTCCCGGCGCAGCGCCTCCGTGCGGTAGGCGCCGAGCAGCGGCTGGTCGCGGGCGTCGCCGGTGAGCTGCCCCAGCACGCCGTCCAGGCCGGGCGCGCCCGCGGCGGGGGCGGGGGTCCCGGCTGGTGCGGGTGTCCCGGCCGGTGCGGGTGTCCCGGCCGGTGCGGGGGTCCCGGCTGGTGCGGGGGCGGAACCCGCAACGGCCAGGGGGGCGAGCAGGGTGTGGACGGTGGCCGGGCGCAGGAAGGGCAGGTCGGCGGAGAGCAGCAGGACCGTCTCGGCCCGTACCAGGCGCAGCCCGGCGTGCACCGCGGCGAGCGGCCCGCTGCCGGGCCGCTCCTCCCGCGTCCACAGCACCGGGCGGGCGGTGGGCCGCCGCGGGCCGACCACGACGGTGCGGTCCGCGTCACGGCAGGCGTCCAGGGTGCGGTCGAGCAGGGTCCGGCCGCCCACGGTGAGAGCCGGCTTGTCGGCTCCCCCGAGTCTGCGGGCCCGCCCGCCCGCGACGATCACGGCGTCATAGGTCACGTGCCGAGCCTACGTACCGGTCCGCCCGTTGCCGAGCCCACGCGGGGGAACGGCCGGGGAGCAGGGCGGGGGAGCACAGCTGGGGCGGGTGCGCGGCCCGCCCGCCGCGGCCGGTCAGAGGGTGCGCAGCAGTACGGCCGGTTGCTCGACACAGTCGGCGACGTAGCGCAGGAAGCCGCCCGCGGTGCCGCCGTCGCACACCCGGTGGTCGAAGGTGAAGGACAGTTGGACGACGTGGCGGACCGCCAGCTCGCCCTGGTGCACCCACGGCTTCTCGGTGATGCGTCCGACGCCGAGCATCGCCGCCTCGGGGTGGTTGAGGATCGGGGTGGAGCCGTCCACGCCGAACACCCCGTAGTTGTTGAGGGTGAACGTTCCGCCGGTGAGCTGCGCAGGGGCGAGGCGCCCCTGCCGGGCGGCGTCGGTGAGCCGGCTGAACTCGGCGGTGAGGTCCACGGCGCTGCGGGTGTGCGCGTCGGTGACGACGGGGACGACGAGGCCGCGCGGGGTCTGGGCGGCGAAGCCCAGGTGCACGGCGGGCAGGCGGACCAGCTCGCGGGCCTCGGTGTCGACGAACGCGTTCAGCTCGGGGAAGCGGGCCAGCGCGGCGGTGCAGATGCGGGCGAGCAGGGCCAGCAGCGACACCTTCGCGCCGCCGGCCTCGTTCATGGCGCGCCGGGCGGCGAGCAGTTCCGTGGCGTCGGCGTCGACCCAGCAGGTCGCGTCGGGTATCTCGCGGCGGCTGCGCGACAGCTTGTCGGCGACGGCGCCCAGCACGCCCTTCAGCGGCACCCGCTCCCCCTCCGGCACGGCACGCGCGGCGGGGGCGGCCGGGGCGGCGTGGCCGTTGGCCACGGCCTGGCGGCCGGCGTGGGCGGGGACGGCCCGCTCGACGTCGGAACGCAGGATGAGGCCCTGCGGGCCGGAGCCGGTGAGTTCCCGCAGGTCGATGCCGCGTTCCCGGGCGATGCGGCGGACCAGCGGCGAGATCACGGCGGCGGCCGGCGCGGCCTTGCGCTCGGGCGCGGCGGCCTGGACGCGGCGGCGGCGCCGCGGCGGCGCGCTGGTGCCGTAGCCGACCAGGACGTTGCCCGACACCGCACCCCCGGACCCGGCGGAGGCGGCGGCGGAGGACCCGGCGGACGCGGCGGACGGTTGCCGGGTGGGGGTGGGGGTGGGGGCGCCGCCGGGCTCGGCGCCGGACATCCCGCCGCCGGAAGGTCCGGTTTCGGCGGACTCCGCAACCGTGACCAGGGCGGCGCCGACCGGGATCTCGTCGCCGACCTCGCCGAAGCGGCCGGTGACCACCCCGGCGTACGGGCAGGGGACCTCGACCATCGCCTTGGCGGTCTCCACCTCGACCACCGGCTGGTCGACGGCGACGACCTCGCCGACCTCGACCAGCCAGCGGCTGATCTCGGCCTCGGTCAGGCCCTCGCCCAGGTCCGGCAGGGCGAACTCGCGTACCTGCGGCATCAGCGTGCGCTCCCCTCGGTCCATCCGGACTCCCACTGGAGCCGGCCCACCGCGTCCAGGATGCGGTCGACACCCGGCAGATGGTGTCGTTCGAGCATCGGCGCCGGATACGGGATGTCGAAGCCTGTCACCCGCAGCACCGGTGCGTCCAGGTAATGGAAACAGCGTTCACCGATGCGGGCCGCGATCTCGCCGCCGGGGCCGCCGAAGCCGGTGGCCTCGTGGACGACGACGGCCCGCCCGGTGCGGCGCACCGACGCGCAGACCGTCTCGTCGTCGAACGGCACCAGGGAGCGCAGGTCGACGACCTCCAGGTCCCAGCCCTCGGCACGGGCGGCCTCCGCCGCCTCCAGGCAGACCGGCACCGACGGGCCGTACGTCACCAGCGTGGCGGAGGTGCCGGTCCGCCGCACGGCCGCCCGGCCGATGGGCGGCACGGTCTCCGGCGCCTCCGGGTTCCAGTCGTCCTTGGACCAGTACAGCCGTTTGGGTTCCAGCACCACCACCGGGTCGTCGGAGGCGATCGCCGCGCGCAGCAGACCGTAGGCGTCGGGGACCGTGGCCGGGGTGACGACGTGCAGGCCGGGCGTGGCGATGTAGTACGCCTCGGAGGAGTCGCTGTGGTGCTCGACACCGCCGATGCCGCCGCCGTAGGGCACCCGCACGGTGATCGGGAGCGGCATCGCGCCCCGGGTGCGGTTGCGCATCCGCGAGACGTGGCTGATCAGCTGCTCGAACGCCGGATAGGCGAAGGCGTCGAACTGCATCTCCACCACCGGGCGCAGCCCGTACATCGCCATGCCGACCGCGGTACCGAGGATGCCGGCCTCGGCGAGCGGCGTGTCGGTGCAGCGGTCCTCGCCGAACTCCTTCGCCAGACCGTCGGTGATGCGGAAGACCCCGCCGAGCGCGCCGACGTCCTCGCCCAGCAGGTGCACCGCCGGGTCCTCGGCCATCGCGTCGCGCAGCGCCCGGTTGAGGGCCTGCGCCATGGTGGCCGGTTTGCGGGCGGGCGCGGTCGCGGCCTCGGCTGCCACGGCGGTCATCGGGTCTCCTCCTCGGCATCCAACTCGGCCCGCAGCTGCGCGGCCTGCTCGCGCAACTGGCTGGTCTGCTCGCTGTAGACGTGGGTGAACAGCTCCATCGGGTCGAGCTGCGGGTCGCGGTTCATCCGGGCCCGCAGGTCGGCGGCCATCTCCTCGGCGGCCTCCCGGGCGCTGCGCTTCCCGGCGTCGTCGAGCAGCCCGCGGGCGGTCAGCTCCCGCTCCAGCAGCTCCACCGGGTCGTGCTCGCGCCACGCCTGCACCTCGGCGTCACCGCGGTAGCGGGTGGCGTCGTCTGCGTTGGTGTGGGCCTCGATGCGGTAGGTGACGGCTTCGACGAGGGTCGGGCCGCCGCCCTGCCGGGCGTGCGCGACGGCCTCGCTGAGCACCTGGTGCACGGCCACCGCGTCGTTGCCGTCGACGAGGCGGCCGGGCATCCCGTAGCCGACGGCCTTGTGGGCGAGGGAGGGCGCGGCGGTCTGCTTGGCCAGCGGCACCGAGATGGCGAAGCCGTTGTTCTGCACCAGGAAGACGACCGGTGCCCGCCACACGGCGGCGAAGTTCAGCGCCTCGTGGAAGTCGCCCTCGCTGGTGCCGCCGTCACCGACCAGGGCGAGCGCCACCACGTCGTCGCCCTTGAGGCGCGCCGCGTGGGCCAGCCCGACGGCGTGCGGCAGCTGGGTGGCGAGCGGCGTGCACAGCGGGGCGATGCGGTGCTCGGCCGGGTCGTAGCCGGTGTGCCAGTCGCCGCGCAGCAGCGTCAGGGCCCGCACGGGGTCGAGGCCGCGGGCGACGGCGCAGAGCGTGTCGCGGTAGCTGGGGAAGAGCCAGTCTCGGTCCTGCAGGACGAGCGCGGCGGCCACCTCGCACGCCTCCTGGCCGGTGGAGGAGGGGTAGACGGCCAGGCGGCCCTGCTTGGTGAGGGCGGTGGCCTGCTGGTTGTAGCGGCGTCCGCGCACGAGCTGCCGGTACAGCTCGGTGAGCAGCAGCGGATCGAGGTCGTGGATGTCGGCGTCGGTGCCCAGTACCCGGAACGGCTCCTCGTCCGGCAGGAGCGGGGCCGCGTCGGTGCGGGGACGCCAGGCGGGCGGCGGCGCGGGGCGGTAGGCGCCGGGCTGCTCGAGGACCGTCATGTCGGGCACACCTCCAGGTGGGAAGGGTGGCGCGGAACGCCGCCGGCCGGGGGGTGATCGGGCGGCGGTCGGTGGGCACCCAAAGGGAGGGGGCTCAGATGGACTCCCCCTACCGATTGTTCGGTCCGGAGCACATTCTGGCTACAGGTGCGGAGGCCTTGTGGACAAATGGCCTCACGGATAATGAGATGGCAGCAGGTCGTCCAGGGAGGGAAGGCGGTGGAGCATGTCGGATGAACAGATGTCTCCTCGCCCACTGGACTCCGTCGACCGGGCGATCCTGCACATGCTGCAGACGGACGGCCGGGCGTCGATACGGTCGGTCGCCGAGCGGGTGCACATCTCGCGGGCCAACGCCTACGCGCGCATCAACCGGCTGATCGACGACGGGGTGATCCGGGGCTTCAGCGCCCGGCTGAACCACGAACGGGCCGGTCAGGGCGCGTCCGCCTACGTCACGCTGAAGATCGTGCAGAACTCCTGGCGCACGGTCCGCGAGAAGCTCCAGGAGCTTCCCGGGGCCGCGCACATCGCGCTGGTCAGCGGCGACTTCGACGTGCTGCTGCTGGTCCACACGGCGGACAACCGGGCGCTGCGCGAGCTGGTGCTGATGCGCATCCAGGCGATCCCCGAGGTGCTCAGCACCCGCACCCTGCTGGTCTTCGAGGAGACCGACCTCGACCCGGAGCCCTGAAGCCCCGCTCCCGCCCGGGGGACGTCAGGTGCGCAGGCCGGCGAAGGCGATCCGGACGACGGCGTCCGCCACGGCCGCGTCGTCGCGGCTGTCGGAGGCCCGCTCGGGGCGGTACCACTCGGCGATGGAGTTGATCATGCCGAACAGCAGCCGGGTGGCTAGCCGCACGTCCACGTCGGGCCGCAGGTCGCCCTCGGCGGCGGCCCGGGTGAGCAGGTCGGAGACCTGCTGGTCGAACTCGCGCCGCCGGGCCATCGCCCAGCGCTCGGTGTCGGTGTTCCCGTGCACCCGAAGCAGCAGCGTCACGTACGGCAGCTCGGCCATCAGCACCTCGGCGGTGCGCCGCGTGACGTGCTCCAGGCGGACGACGGCCCGGCCCTCCCGGGCGGCGGGCTCGTCGAGAATGCCGAACAGGCCGTCCAGGGCCCGGCTGATCGCCCGGTGCAGCAACTCCTCCTTGCTGCGCACGTGGTGGTAGATCGACGACTTGGAGATGCCCGCCGCCTGCGACAGGTGCTCCATGGAGGTGCCGTCGTAGCCGCGCTCGTTGAACACCCGCACGGCGACCGTCAGCAGGGTGTCGGGGGTGTACGTGTCGCGCTTGGCCATGGTCAAGATTGTGCCCGCTCACCGCGCTGGAGGGCCTGGGAGGGTGCGTAGCGCCCGGTCGGGCAGCTGGCGTGCAGGTTGCGCAGCACCCGGGCCACCCAGCCGGTGCCCAGCCGGGAGCCCCACTCCAGCGGGCCCGCGGGGTAGTTCACGCCCAGCCTCATCGCGGTGTCCACGTCCTCGACGGAGGCGACGCCCCGGGCGGCGGCGTCCGTCGCGAAGTCGACCAGCATGGCGACCGTGCGGGCCACGACCAGGCCCGGCACCGGCTCGACGACGCTGACCTGCTTGCCCAGCGCCTGGAACAGGCCGACCGCGGCGTCCACGTCGGCCTCGGGCACCGTGTCGGACGCGGCGAGCGCCACCCGGGTGGCGGTGCGGTAGTCCAGCGCCAGGTCGAAGTGGATCTCCGGCCCGTGCGGCGCCCGGCCGTCGGTGAGCGCCAGCCGGGTGCCGCCGGGCAGCAGCAGGTGGCCGTGCAGCGGGTCAGGACCGCCCTGCCGGACGTCGACTCCCGCAGCGGCCAGCAGTTCCGGCAGCGCGCCGGCCGGGCCGAGCACGCCGTACACGGTGACGGCCTCCGGCGCGGGCCGGGCGGCCGCCGTGTGCGGGGCGGGCACGGACGCGTCGGGGCCGTGGTCGTACCAGCCGTGCCCGGTCTTGCGGCCCAGCCGCCCGGACTCCACCAGGCGGCGCTGGGCCAGCGACGGCGTGAACTTCGGGTCCTGGCTGAACGCCTCCCACACCGACCGGGTGACGGCCTCGTTGACGTCCTGCCCGATGAGGTCGGTCAGCTCGAACGGGCCCATCCGGAAGCCGCCGCACTCGCGCAGCACCGCGTCGAGCGTGGCCGGGTCGGCGGCCCGCTCCTCGTAGAGGCGGAACGCCTCAGCGTAGAACGGGCGGGCCACCCGGTTGACGACGAAGCCCGGCGCGTCGGCGCAGCGCACCGGCGTCTTGCCCCAGGCGACGGCCAGGTCCGACGCCCGGTCGGCGGTGGCCGGGTCGGTGGCGTGGCCGCTGACGACCTCCACCAGCGGCAGCAGCGGCGCCGGGTTGAAGAAGTGCAGGCCGACGAACCGCCCGGGTCGGCGCAGCGCGGCGGCGACGGCGGTCACCGGCAGCGAGGAGGTGTTGGTGGCCAGCAGGCAGTCAGGGCCGACGACGGCCTCCAGCGCCCCGAACAGCTGCTGCTTGGCGCCCAGGTCCTCCAGCACGGCCTCGACGACGACCTCGGCGCCGGCCAGTTCGGCGAGGTCGGCGGCGGCGTACAGTCGGTCTCCGGCGGCGGCCCGGTCGTCGGCGGTCATGCGGCCCTTGGTGACGAGCCTGTCCAGGCGCGCGCGGATCTGCTCCGCCGCCCGCTCGGCCCGCTCGGGCGCCACGTCGTGCAGCAGCACCCGGTGGCCCGCGGTGAGCGCCACCTGAGCGATGCCCTGCCCCATCGTGCCGGTGCCCACCACGGCCACCGTGCCGGGGGCCGGGGAGGCACCGGGGGCACCGGGGGCGGCGGATGCGACGGGAGCGGTGCCTGAGGTGTCCTGCATGCGGGGTGCCCTCCTGCTGGGGCAGCGGACGGTACGCGCTGCCGACTGCGACTCGACGACGTGCGGGCGGCTCATGGCGGACGCCGGCGGAGTGCCACGGCGACCCGGCGGTCCGGTGACCTGCGGACCGCGGACCGCGGACTGCGGATTTCCGGTGCCGACTGATCGTTCGGCGCACTCTAACCGCCGCACGGCCCGCTGCCGAAGGGCCCGGTCACAGGTCGGCCGGAACAGCCCCCTTGCCCCGACCGATCGTTCGGTTACTCTGACCGTGTCCGCCCGCCGCCGACCCGGCTCGACGAGGAGTTGGTCCCAGATGGCCGCCGCGCCCACCGCACAGCACCTGATCGAGAAGCACCGCCCCACCCTGGACCAGGCGCTGGAGACGATCCACAGCCGCGCCTACTGGTCGCCGTACGCCGAGCACCCCAAGGCATACGGCGAGGACGGCTCACTCAGCGCCGCCGACGGCCAGGCCGCGTTCGACGCCCTGCGCGACCGCCGCTTCGAACTGGACCAGCCCGGCACCGACGACTGGACCGGCGGCGAGGTCTCGCCCTACGGCCCGGCGCTGGGCATCACCTACCCGCACCCGGACGTGGACGTGCTGCTGCCCGCGATGCGGGCCGCGATCCCCGCCTGGCGCGACGCCGGCCCCGAGGCGCGGGCCGCGGTGTGCACGGAGATCCTGGCGCGGATCAACGCCATGACGCACAAGTTCGCCCAGGCCGTCATGCACACCAGCGGTCAGGCGTACATGATGGCGATGCAGGCCGGCGGCCCGCACGCCCAGGACCGCGGGCTGGAGGCCGTGGTGCACGCCTGGGCCGAGCAGACCCGGGTGCCGCGGTCCGCGCACTGGTCGAAACCGCAGGGCAAGCGCGACCCGGTCGACCTGGACAAGCAGTTCACGGCCGTCCCGCGCGGCGTCGCGCTGGTGATCGGCTGCAACACCTTCCCCACCTGGAACGGCTACCCCGGCCTGTTCGCGTCCCTGGCCACCGGCAACCCGGTCGTCGTCAAGCCGCACCCCCGCGCGGTGCTCCCGCTGGCGCTCACCGTGCAGGTCGCCCGCGAGGTGCTGGCCGAGGAGGGCTTCGACCCGAACCTGGTCGCGCTGGCCGCCGAACGCGACGGCGAGGGCCTGGCGAAGACGCTCGCACTGCGGCCCGAGGTCCGCGTCATCGACTACACCGGCTCCACCGAGTTCGGCGACTGGCTGGAGGCCAACGCCCGCCAGGCTCAGGTCTTCACCGAGAAGGCCGGCGTCAACTCGGTGGTCATCGACTCCACCGACGACTACCGCGGCATGCTCGGCAACCTCGCCTTCTCGCTCTCGCTGTACAGCGGCCAGATGTGCACCACCCCGCAGAACCTGCTCGTCCCCCGGGACGGCATCAGCACGGACGCCGGGCCGAAGTCGTACGGGGAGGTGGTGGCCGACCTGGCCGCCGCCGTGGAGAAGCTGCTCGGCGACGACGCCCGCGCCACCGCACTGCTGGGCGCGCTCGTCAACCCCGGGGTGCGCGAACGGCTGGAGGCCGCGCCCTCCCTGGGCGAGGTCGCGCTGGCCTCCCGGACGGTGGCCCACCCCGACTTCCCCGACGCGACCGTGCGCACGCCCGTCATCGTCGCCCTCGACGGCGCCAAGCCGGACGCCGAGGCGGGCTACCTCAGCGAGTGCTTCGGCCCGGTGTCGTTCGTCGTCGCGGTCGACTCCACCGAGGCCGCGGTGGAACTGCTGCGCCGGACGGTCCGGGAGAAGGGCGCCATGACCGTCGGCGCCTACACCACCGACGCGGACACCGAGCGGCTCATCGAGGACGCCTGTCTGGAGGAGTGCGCGCAGCTGTCGCTGAACCTGACCGGCGGTGTCTACGTCAACCAGACCGCCGCCTTCTCCGACCTGCACGGCTCCGGCGGCAACCCGGCGGCCAACGCCGCCCTGAGCGACGCGTCCTTCGTGACCCCGCGGTTCCGCACGGTCGAGGTCCGCCGCCCCGCCTGAGCCGCACCCACCGCCACACCCTCACACGCCCGCCGCGGGGACAGCCGGCACCGGCTCCCCGCGGCGGTGCCCCACCTCAGGCCCCAGGCCTGATGCCTTCAGCCGCAGCCCTTCAGCCCGCAGACCTTCAGCCCTCAGCCCTTCAGCCCTCAGCCGGGCCGCGCGACTCCCGGCCCGCCGCCCAGTGGTAGAGCGTCATGGCCACGCTGGTGGCCAGGTTGTAACTGGAGACCTGCGGGCGCATCGGCAGCGCCAGCAGCGCGTCGGCCCGCTGCCGCAGCCCGTCGGACACACCGTGCCGCTCGGTGCCGAAGGCGAGCACCGCGTCGTCCGGCAGCACGGCCCCGGGCAGCGCCGTGCCCTCCGGGTCCAGCACGTAGAGCGGGCCGGGCGGCAGCGTGTCCGCGGTGACGCGCTCCACGGCCGTCGCCCAGTGCAGTCCGGCGCCGCCGCGCACCACGCCCGGATGCCAGGGATCGGCCGGACCGGTGGTGACCACCCCCGTCACGCCCATGCCGGCCGCCAGCCGTACCACCGCGCCGATGTTGCCCAGGTTGCGCGGCTCCTCCAGCACCACCACCGGTGCGGTCCTGGGCCGCGCGGTGAGGGCCGCCAGGTTGGCCGCCGGGTCGGGCCGCGCGGCGAGCGCCGCCACCCCGGTCGGGTGCAGCCGGGGGACCAGCTCGCGCAGCATCGCCGCGTCCACCTCGACCAGCACGGCGTCCAGCCGCTCACGCAGGTCCGGCGCCAGCTCACCTGCCAGCGCGAGGACCGCGGGCCGGTCACCGGTCAGGACGTGCCGCACGTCGGCGCCGAACCGCAGGGCGTGCTTCACGGCGTGGAAGCCGTCCAGCAGCACGGAGTCCGCGGCGGCTGCCCGCCAGGCGCGCACGACGGGAGGGGTGGGGTGGCTGCTCACGGCCGACAGCCTACGGAAGCCGGCCGGGGGGTGGGCCGGTGCCGCAGGCGGGGAGCTGGTGGGATCATGGCGGGCTGATGGACATCGTGGAGCAGGCCCTCGGTACCGCCCTGTACACCCCGGGTGACACGGCGCTGGACGGCGGCGCCTCGCTGCTGGCCGCCGACCCGGGCCGGTGGCCGGACGTCGGCGCCGAACTACTGCGGCGCGGGGCGCAGTTGCTGCGGCAGGCGTGGGAGCGCGGCTGGCAGCCGGCCGACGTGGTGCGGCTGGTCCGGCGCGACCTCGACGACCGGCACGTGCGGCTGGCCGTGGACCTGGTCGCCGCCGAGGGCCGCCGCTACACCCGGGTCGAACCGCGCTGGCAGTCCCAGCTTGACGCGCTGGGCGCCGCCGGAGCGTGGTGGGGCGCGGACGTCGACTACGCGCCGGCGCTCGCCGCACGGGAGTCCGCCGACCGCTTCACGCTCGCCACCGCCCACCTGGAACTGCTGCGGCTGCTGCTCTCCCTGCCCGCCGTGGAACCGGTCGGCCCGGTGCCCGGCGACCCGGCGCACAGCGCCGCGCCCGCCGCCGGTGAGCCGCGCATGCTGACCCGCATCCGTGCCCTGCTGGCGAAGGCCGAGGCCACCGACTACCCGCAGGAGGCCGAAGCGCTGAGCACCAAGGCGCAGGAGCTGGCCGCCCGGCACAGCATCGACGAGGCGCTGCTCGCCGTCGGCGGCCGGTCCGCCGACTCGCCCGCCGCGTGCCGGATCGGCGTGGACGCGCCGTACGAGACGGCGAAGGCGGTGCTGCTGGACACCCTGGCGTCGGCGAACCGCTGCCAGGCGGTGTGGAGCGGCGAACTGGGCTTCTCGACCGTGGTCGGCTATCCGGCCGACCTGGAGTCGGTGGAGGTGCTGCACGCTTCGCTGCTGGTGCAGGGCACGGCGGCGATGACCAGGGCCGAAGCCGAGCAGCGCGCCGGCGGGCGGAAGCGGACGAAGACGTTCCGGCAGGCGTTCTGGATGGCCTACGCCAGCCGACTCGGCGACCGCCTCACCGAGGCCGCCGAGCACTCCGCCGACGCCCACGCGGAATCGCTCGGCGCGGCGGACGGTACGGAGGGCGGTGCCGGGCGTGCGGACGCATCCGCCGGGTCACTGCTGCCGGTGCTCGCCGCCCGCGACGCCGCCGTCTCCGACCGGACGCAGCAGATGTTCCCCGGCACCACGCGGACCCGGGTGCGCGGGGTCAGCGACGCGGCCGGCTGGGCGCAGGGCACCGCCGCCGCGGACCGGGCCCGCGTCGGCAGCGGCGGACGTCCTCTGCCGCCGAAGGGCTGATCCGCCCGCCGGCCGCCCGGCCAGATCGTTGGGAAGGCGCGCGGCCAGATCGTCGGAAAGGCGCCCGACCGGATCGCCGGGAAGGCACCCGCCGTCCGCGCGCTCCCGGCCGTGGGACGGCCCGGGCCGGGGGGTGAGCCCGGCGGCAGCCCATCGGCAGCAGCTGCAGAGCCTCATCGCCGCCCCCTCAGACCGTGGCGAGGTGCGCGGCGAAGGAGTCGAGCAGCATGCCGCTGCCCTCCTCCGCCTGGGCGCACGCGTCGGCGCTGTGCACCGACTGCCGCACCACCACTCGGGTCCGCGCGCCCAGGTCGGTGAACGCGAACGTCATCAGGCCCGGCTCCTGCATCCCGGCGGCCAGCATCGTCATGACGATCCGCCGGTGCCGCTCGACCTCGGGAAAGGTGCCGCCCATCGGGTAGGCGTTGCCGTCGGGCGCCTGCATGCTCGCCTTCCAGCTGCCGCCGGTCCGCACGTCCATCTCCACGGAGGCGCGGGGCGCGTGGAACCACTGCGCGAAGTGGTCGGGCTCCGTCCAGACCTGCCACACCTTCGCGACGGGGGCGTCGAACTCGCGGGTAAGCGTGTAGGAGTGGGTGCCGGCGGTGCTCGCGTCGGTGGTGCTCTCGGCTGTGGTGCTCGCGTCGGTGCCGGTGGGGTCGGTGCCGGGGTGGTGGGCGCTCATGTCGGACTCCTTCTGCGGGCCGCGCGGCGGGGCTTGCCGCTGCTGTGCCGTCGCAGGTGTTGACGGCGGCCCGGCACGGAACTCATCGCTCCGGCGGCCACGTCTTCAGATCCGGGCGCGGCGGGCTTCCCCTTTGGGCCGTCCTGGTCAGCGGCGGGCCGGGACGGTGCTGTCGGACGCGCCCGCCACGTCCTGCCCGCCGGGCGCCGCCGGGTCCGGGCGGTCGCCGCCGCGCGGCGGCGGCACGCCCTGCCGGGCGCCCGCGGCCGACGGCCCGCCGGGCCGCACCCGGCGTGCCAGCCCGCCGACCCGGGCGCCCAGCCACACCAGGAACACCGTCGGCAGGAACACCGCGTCGGCGGCGATCATGGCGAGGGAGAAGAACGGCAGGCCCAGGATGACCGCGATCGAGGCGTGCTCCAGGATCATCACCGCCAGCAGCACGTTCTTCACCCTGCGGTTGAACAAGGTGAACGGGAACGCGACCTGCACGATGACCGTGCCGTAGGTGAGCAGCAGGATGACCAGTCCACTGCTGCCGAGCACCTGCGACAGGGCGGGCCAGGGCGCGAAGTAGTCCAGGTGCATCGGGTAGTAGACGGCCGTTCCGTCCTGCCAGCGCGAGCCCTGCACCTTGTACCAGCCGGCCGTGGCGTAGATCAGGCAGACCTCGACCATGATCACCAGCAGGGCGCCGTTGTGCAGCAGGTTGACCAACGCGTCGAGCACGCCCCGCGGCTCCCCCGGGCCGTAGCGCTGGACCGTCCACCACAGGGCGTGCGCGAGCAGCAGCAGCCAGAAGCACAGCGCCCAGCCGGTGCTGAGCAGGCCGAGCACGGTGACGCCGAGCAGCGCGGCGGCGGTGAGCCCCCACAGCACCAGGCCGGGCACGTCCGCGTCGTCGGTCCCGGCGCGGCGCCGGGACCGGCGCGCGTCCAGCGACCACACCTGGCCGCAGCGGGTCAGGATCAGGTACATCGCCATCAGGTGGATGACGTTGTCGCCGCCGTCGCCCATGAAGACGCTGCGGTTCTGGAGCGACAGCACGCCGACCATGAAGAACACCGACATCGTGCGGGTGCGCCAGCCCACCAGCAGGCCCAGGCTCGCCAGCACCGCGAAGGCGTAGACGAACTCGAACCACAGCGGGCTGTCGGTCCACATCAGGACGGTGAAGGCCTTGTTGCCGTCGATCAGCCGCTCGGCCAGCGTCCAGCTCCACGGGGAGTCGGGACCGTACAGCTCGTGCCGGTGGGGCAGCTCGCGCAGCAGGAAGAACAACCAGGTGGCGGCGAAGCCGATGCGTATCACCGCGGTCTGGTACGGGCCGAGGGCCCGCCCGGTGACGGTGGCGAAACCGCGGCTGAAAGCCCGGTCCAGGCGGGCGCCGAGCGCACGCCGGGTGGGCGGCACGGCGGGCGGCACGGCGGGCGCGGGGGGCGGGGGCGGCGCCTGCGGGCCGGGCTCGGCGGGAGTCGGGGGCGGAGTGGTCACCGGGCGTCTCCGGGGATGTCGTCGCCGGTCACCGGCCACCAGGGCAGGACGCGGTACTTGGTGCGGGTGTCGACGCTCTCGCCGCTCCACGGCGGCGGGGCGACGGCGCTGGTCGCCGACCGGACCTGGATGCGCGACACCTCGTCGACGTCCACCCGGTCGCCCAGGCGCAGCATCACGATGCGCTTGAGGTAGGCCTCGGACAGCTCGCCGCGGCGGCCGGTGGGCCGGTTGTCGCTGTCGTGGGAGTTGTTGAAGAAGTCCCAGGCCCGCCGCAGCTCGTTCTGCGAGATGTGGCTCGGGAAGGGGTTGCCGCGGATGTGCGCGGCGTCGATCGCGGTGAGGTCGACCCAGGCGGTCGTGCGTGTACCGCCGCCCTCCGCGGCCGGCAACTCGGCACGGGCGTGCACCGCGATGTTCTGCTGGAGCGGATTGGGCGCGAACAGCTTCCAGTTCTGCTCGAACTCCGGGTAGACGTACGCGTCGATGGTGGAGGCGTGCTGCTTGCTCACCGTGTTCGACGGGGCGACGTGCAGGAAGACCATGCCCAGGTGCACCACGACCGCCGCGGCCACCACGGCCGCCGCGACGGCCAGGAACACCCGCGAGGACGGCCGCAGCGCGAGCGCCCCGGGCGGGTCGGAAGGGACGTGCCGGTCCGGCGGCGCTGACTGGGCGCCGTGGGCCCGGAGCGGCTGGGCCTGCACGGGCTGGGCCTGGACGCCGTGGGCGTGGGAGGGCTGGGCCTGGGCGGGCTGGGCCGACGGGCCGGAGAGTGCGGGTGTTCCGGGCGGTGCGGGCACGTCGGCGTGCGGCCCCGGCTCGGGCGGCCGGTCCGCAGCCTCCGGCGGCTGTCCGTGGTGCTGCATGCGCTCCCCGATCCCCTCGTTCGCTCCCCAGAGGTTAGCCACTGTCTTGACACCCCGTGCAGCTCCCACCCACCATTGAACCGAACGATCGGTCGGTAGACGGTCCGGGCAGAGGGGTTCAGCGATGACAACAGTGCTGCCGGAGCAGGGCTCCGGCACGGCTCACCCGGCGGACACCGCCGGCCTCCAGGCGGCGTTCGACGCGGCGGTGGCGGCCGACGAGCGCATCGAGCCGCGGGACTGGATGCCGGACGCCTACCGCGCCACGCTGGTCCGCCAGATCGCCCAGCACGCGCACTCCGAGATCATCGGCATGCAGCCGGAGGCCAACTGGATCACCCGCGCGCCCTCGCTGCGCCGCAAGGCGATCCTGATGGCCAAGGTCCAGGACGAGGCAGGGCACGGCCTGTACCTGTACAGCGCCGCCGAGACGCTGGGAGTCAGCCGCGACGAACTGCTCGACAAGCTGCACAGCGGCCGTCAGAAGTACTCCTCGATCTTCAACTACCCCACGCTGACCTGGGCCGACGTCGGCGCGATCGGCTGGCTGGTGGACGGCGCGGCGATCACCAACCAGGTGCCGCTGTGCCGCTGCTCCTACGGGCCCTACGCCCGCGCGATGGTCCGCGTCTGCAAGGAGGAGTCGTTCCACCAGCGGCAGGGCTACGAGTTGCTGCACGCCCTCAGCCGGGGCACCGAGGCGCAGCACGCCATGGCGCAGGACGCGGTGGACCGCTGGTGGTGGCCGTCGCTGATGATGTTCGGCCCGCCCGACGACGAGTCGGCCCACTCCGCCCAGTCGATGGCGTGGAAGATCAAACGGCACTCCAACGACGAGCTGCGGCAGCGCTTCGTCGACATCTGCGTACCGCAGGCGGAGTCCCTGGGCCTGACGCTGCCCGACCCGCAGCTCGCCTGGAACGAGGAGCGCGGCCACCACGACTTCGGGCCGATCGACTGGGACGAGTTCCACCGCGTGCTGAAGGGCAACGGCCCCTGCAACGAGCAGCGGATCAGCCGGCGCCGCCGGGCCCACGAGGAGGGCGCCTGGGTCCGTGAGGCCGCCGCCGCGCACGCCGCCCGCCACGCACGCCCCGAAGCCGACCGTCCCGAAGCCGACCGCCCCGAAGCCGCCGGCCGTCCCGGAACCGGCGGTTCGGCCGCCCCGACCCGTGAGGACACGAACCGATGAGCTCCAGCAGCCCGAACGACAGCTGGCCGCTGTGGGAGGTCTTCGTCCGCAGCCGGCGCGGCCTGTCCCACACCCACGCCGGCAGCCTGCACGCGCCGGACGCCCAGATGGCGCTTCGCAACGCCCGCGACCTCTACACCCGCCGCAGCGAGGGCGTCTCGCTGTGGGTGGTGCCGTCCGACCGCATCACCGCCTCCTCGCCTGACGAGAAGGACCCGTTCTTCGAACCGTCCGCCGACAAGCCCTACCGGCACCCCACGTTCTACGAGGTCCCCGAGGGGGTGCGGAACCTGTGACCGCCGCCGACCCCGTCACCGACCCCACCGCGTCGGCCGCCGGCACCGCCTCGTCCGGAGTGGACGCCGCCGCGCTCGCGCTGGGCGATGACGCGCTGGTCCTCGCCCAGCGCCTGGGCGAGTGGGCCGGCGACGCCCCAGTCCTGGAGGAGGAGGTCGCGCTCGGCAACATCGCCCTTGACCTGCTGGGGCAGGCCCGCGTCCTGCTGTCCCTGGCCGACCCCGACCGAGACGAGGACGAGCTGGCGTTCCTGCGCGAGGAGCGCGCGTTCCGCAACGTGCAGCTGGTCGAGCAGCCGAACGGCGACTTCGCCGCCACCATCGTGCGGCAACTGCTCTTCTCGGCCTACCAGCACCCGCTGTACGCGCAGCTCGCGGGCACCGGGCACCGCCTCGCCCCGCTGGCCGGCAAAGCCGTGATGGAGACGGCCTACCACCTCGACCACGCCGAGCAGTGGACGCTGCGCCTCGGCGACGGCACCGAGGAGAGCCACCGCCGCACCCAGCGCGCCCTGGACTCCCTCTGGCGGTACACCGGTGAACTGTTCCAGCCCGTGACCGGCCTGGACGTCGACCTGCCGGCGCTGCGTGCGTCCTGGACCGCGCGTGTCACCGACACCGTCACCCGGGCGGGCCTGCGGCTGCCCGAAGGGCCGCAGGAGTCGCCGTGGGCGGCGGGTGGCGGCCGGCAGGGTGTGCACACCGAGCCCATGGGCCGGCTGCTCGCCGAGATGCAGCACCTGCACCGCAGCCACCCCGGGGCGTCCTGGTGACCCCCGCCCCGCGGCCGTCCGCGCCGGTTGAGCCGGTCGCGCTGCCCACCGAGGAGGAACTGCTCGCGCTGGCGGGCGCCGTGCCGGACCCGGAGCTGCCGGTGATCTCCCTCGCCGAACTCGGCGTGCTGCGCGCGGTCCGCCGCACCGGCCCCGACGCCGCCGAGGTCGACCTGACGCCCACCTACACCGGCTGCCCGGCCGTCGAGACCATGGCCGACGACATCCGGCAGGCGCTGCGCACCCGCGGCATGACGGACGTGACCGTGCGGACCGTGCTCGCGCCTGCCTGGACCACTGACAGCATCACCGCCGAGGGCCGCCGCAAACTCGCCGAGCACGGCATCGCGCCACCGCGCCCGACCGGCCCCGCGGGCGGACCCGTCCCGATCGACCTGGCCGTGCGCTGCCCGCAGTGCGGCTCCACCGACACCGTGCTGCTCAGCCGCTTCTCCTCCACGGCCTGCAAGGCGCTGCGCCGCTGCGAGGCGTGCCGCGAGCCGTTCGACCACTTCAAGGAGCTCACGTGATCTTCCATCCGCTCCGGGTGGCCGCCGTCGAGCCGCTGACCGACGACGCGGTCGCCGTCACCTTCGAGGTGCCGTCCGAACTGCGCGAGACGTTCCGGCACATCCCCGGCCAGCACGTCACCCTGCGGCGGCACGGCCGGCAGGGGCGGTCAGATGAGCAGGGACGGTCCGGCGAGCAGGGGCAGCCGGGCGAGCAGGGGCGGCCGGGCGAGCCGGGGCGGCCGGGCGAGCCGGAGGTGCGGCGCACCTACTCGGTGTGCACTCCCGCCACCGAGGTGCCCACGCTGACGGTCGGCATCCGGCAGGTCCAGGACGGCGACTTCTCCACGTACGCGCTCAAGGAACTCGCGGTCGGCGACATCGTGGACGTGCTGCCGCCCTCCGGCCGCTTCGTGCTCGACCCCCGCCCAGGCCGCTACGCGGCCGTGGTCGGCGGCAGCGGCATCACCCCGGTGCTGTCCATCGCCGCGACGCTGCTGGAACGCGAACCGGCCGCCCGCTTCTGCCTCATCCGCAGCGACCGCACGGTGGCCTCCACGATGTTCCTGGAGCAGGCGGCCGACCTGAAGGACCGCTACCCGGACCGCTTCCAGCTCGTCCAGACCCTCTCCCGCGAGGAGCAGCACGCGGGCCTGCCCACCGGCCGCCTGGACCGCGAACGGCTCGGCACTCTGCTGCCGGCCCTGCTACCGGTGGACGCCGTCGACGGCTGGTTCCTGTGCGGCCCCTACGGGCTGGTACAGGCCGCCGAGCAGGCCCTCGACGACCTCCGAGTCCCGGCCGACCGGGTCCACCAGGAGGTCTTCCACGTGGCGGAGTCCGCCGCGTCATCGCTGTCCGGCGTGGGCGCGGGAGCGCCCGGCACGGCGGCGGACGCAGGCGCGGACGTCGCGGCGACCGTGACGGCCACGCTCGACGGACGCGGCGGCAGTTGGACGGCGCTGCCGGGCGAAAGCGTGCTGGAGACGGTGCTGCGGCACCGCGGCGACGCGCCCTACGCCTGCAAGGGCGGCGTGTGCGGCACCTGCCGGGTGCGGCTGCTCGACGGCGAGGTGCGCATGGACCGCAACTTCGCGCTGGAGCGCGAGGAGGTGGACGCCGGCTACGTCCTGGCCTGCCAGTCGCACCCGGCCACACCGGCCGTCACCGTCGACTTCGACGCCTGAGACCGAGCGCCACGCCGCGGGCCCCGGCTCGACCCGCGTCCGGCAGCCCTGCGGGCCGCCGGGGGCGGGTCAGAGGACGAAGGGCTCCTGGCCCTGGTCACCGACCAGGGGCCGCCCGGCCTCGGCCCAGGCGAGCATGCCGCCGTCCACGTTCACCGCGTCGATGCCCTGCGCGGCCAGGTACCGGGTGACCTGCGCGGATCGCCCGCCCACCCGGCACATCACGAACACCCGCCGTTCGGCGGCGAGTTCGGTGATCTCACCGAACCGCTCGACGACCTCGCCCATCGGGATGTGCACCGCTTCGCCGGCCCGCCCGGCGGCCCACTCGTGCGGCTCCCGGACGTCGAGCAGCAGGGCGTCCTGCGGAACGTCGGCGGCGGTGACCGCCGGGACCGATGGGTACGGGGTCACGCGCGCTTCTCCTCAGCTTCGTCCTGCGCCACCGGGCCCGAGCCAGGCAACGTTTCGTTCGACGTCCCGTCCTGCACCGGACCGTCCTCAACCGGACCGTCCGACGCCGGTTCGTCCGACGCCGGGCCATCCACCACCGGGCCGTCCGGCGTGGGCTCGCCCCCAGCGGGCCCGTCCTGCGCGGGCCCGTCCTGCGCGGGCCCGTCCTGCGGCGAGGGGGCGCCGTCCGGTTCGGGGTGCGTCGCTGCGGCGGCCTGCGGCGCCGTCCCCGCGGGCGTGGCCGCCGGGTCGGCGGAACCGGAGACGGGCGAGATGGTGACGGTGGGCGGTTGCGGCCCCCCGTCAGCACCCGGCAGGTCAGCACCCGGCACGTCCGTGCCCGCTCCCGCGCTTCCGCCGGCCGCCTGCGATGCGTCGGCCGTACGGGCGGCCAGCTCGTCCAGACGGGCCTGGCGCTCGGCGACGTCTGCGAGCAGCTTGTCAGCGATGTCGTCGAGCAGTCCGTCCGGGTCGTCGGGCGCCATGCGCAGCATCGCGCCGATGGCGCTCTCCTCCAGCTCCGACGCGACCCCGGCCAGCCACTCCTTGCGTTCCGCGAGCCACTCCAGCCGGGCGTACAGCTCCTCGCTGCGGCTGAGCCGGATCCGCTCCGGCCGGGGACCGGCCGCCCACTCCTCCAGCAGCTCGGCCAGCACCGCCTCGTCACCGTCGGCGTAGGCACGGTTGACGCGGACGATGAAAGCGTCCCGTCGGGCCCGGTCCGCGTCGTCGCCGGCCAGGTCGGGGTGGGCCGCACGCACCAGCTCGCGGTACATGCGACGGGCCTCCTCGCTCGGGCGCACCCGCTGCGGCGGCCGGACGGGCCGGTCCGTCAGCATGGCCTGCGCCTCCGGTGACATGCCCTCGGGCTGGAGCCAGCCGCCGAACAGCTCGTCGACGCCGGGCATCGGCAGCACCATGGCGCGGGCCTCGCGGGCCTTGCGCAGATCCTCGGCGTCGCCGCTGAGCACGGCGACCGCCTCGGCGATCTGCGCGTCCAGCTCGTCCAGCCGCGCGTACATCGGGCCGAGCCGCTGGTGGTGGAGGCGGGAGAAGTTCTCCACCTCCACCCGGAAGGTCTCCACCGCGATCTCGAACTCGATGAGGGCCGTCTCGGCGGCCAGGACGGCCCGCTCCAGCCGGTCCGTGGCCGGCTCGCCGGTCCCTTGTGTCTGCGGGTTCGTCACCCGGCCAGCCTACGCAACGCGCGCGGTGCCCCTCACACTCCGGCCTCGGCCGCGATCCGGCCGCCCCGGATCGCCGCCAGCAGCGCCGAGTGATCGGCCTCGGTGCGGTCGGCGTAGGCGACGGCGAAGTCCGCCACGGCAAGGTCGAGCTGCTCGCTCTTGCCGCAGTAGCCGGCTATCAGCCGAGGGTCGGTGCTGTGCGAGTGGGCGCGGGCCAGCAGGGCGCCCGTCATCCGCGCGTAGTCGTCGATCTGGTCGGCGGCGAGCGCCGACGGGTCGACACTGCCCTTGCGGTTGCGGAACTGGCGCACCTGGAACGGCCTGCCCTGCACTGTCGTCCAGCCCAGCAGTTCGTCGCTGACCACCTGCATGCGCCGCTGGCCGAGCACCACCCGGCGGCCCTCGTGTGTGACCTTCGGCGCGGTGAACCCGGCGGCGGCCAGGTGCTGCCGCAGCACCGACTCCCGGGCCTCCTTCACCTGGAGCACCAGCGGCTCACCGTGGTGGTCCAGCAGCAGCACCACGTAGGAGCGGGTGCCGACGCTGCCCGTGCCCACCACGCGGAACGCGACGTCGTGCACGGCGTAGCGGCTGAGCAGCGGCAGCCGGTCCTCGCCGAGTGTGGTGAGGTACTCGCCGAGCGCCGCGACGACGGCGGCGGCCTCGGCGTCGTCGACCCGGCGCAGCACCGGCGGCGCGTCCTTGAAGCGGCGGCCGTAGGGCTCGTCCTCGGTGTCGTCCTCGGTGGACTTGGCGGCGAAACGGGCGCTGGTGTTGCGCCGGGCCTTCTGCCCGACACGTTCCAGCGTGCCCTCCAGGTCGCCTGCGCCGGCGTGCGAGACCAGTTCCTCGTCTGCGATGGCGTTCCACGCGTCGGCAGCCGGCAGCTTCGCCAGCAGCCGCATCGTGGACCGGTACGCCGCGGCGGTGTCCGCTGCCGCCAGCCGGCAGGTGTCCTCGTCCGCGCCCGCCCCGCGCCCGGCCAGGACGTGCGAGACGGCCAGCCGCTTCAGGTCCCACTCCCAGGGGCCCGGCACGGTCTCGTCGAAGTCGTTGAGATCGATGACCAGCTTGCCGCGGGCATCCCCGTACAGGCCGAAGTTCGCGGCGTGCGCGTCACCGCACAGCTGGGTGGTGATGCCGGTGACGGGTGTGCCGTGGGCCAGGTCGTACGCCATCAGCCCGGCCGAGCCGCGCAGGAACGCGAACGGCGACGCCGCCATCCGGCCCACCCGGATCGGGGTCAGCTCCGCGATCCGGCCCTCGTTGGACTGCTCCACCGCCACCACCGGGTCGGGCCGCAGCTCCGGGACGCGGAACGCGGCGTGGCCCGAGCGCGGCACCGAAGTGCGCAGCTCCTTGCCCTCGTGCTTCGGCGACGTGCCGCGCGCCCGAGTCGCAAAACCCCTGACCTGCGGAATCCGCCCCATGTCTGCCCCCTCGTCCGCTGCCACCCGTGCGGCTCTCCCCGTCACGACGTCTGCTGGTGATCATCGGTTGCCCGGGAAGCGCCGCGCAATGCCTGTGGATAACTCCGGTGCGAGCAGGACCGGCCGGGCCGGGAACCACGGCGGCGGACGGGGAACTGGCCCGGCGACCAGCCGGAACCGGTCCGATGATCGGACGCGGGCAGGCCCAGAGGGGCACCGGCGGCGGTCCGGCGGTCAGTCGCGGAAGGCCTCCGGGCAGGCGGAGCTGCCACCGGGGAGGTGGGCGTCGGCCCAGCGGGTGAGTTCGGTCATCGCCGGGCGCAGTGCGAGACCGGCGTCGGTGAGGCGGTAGCTCACCCTGGTGGGCGGGCCCTCCTGGACCGAGCGCAGCACCAGGCCGAGGGCGGCCAGCTCGGAGAGCCGGTCGGCGAGCATGCGCTCGCTGATGCCGGGCACGGCGCGTCGCAGCTCGGCGAAGTGGCCGGGACCGCTGATGAGGGCGGCGATGACGAGCCCCGTCCAGCGCTTGCCGAGCACCTCGAAGACCCGGGTGAGGCCTCCCTCCGGCGAGGCGCACATCTCGGGCGGGGCGCACGCCTCACCCACACCGTCCCCGTACGCCGCCGTCCCCGCTGCCTCAGCCATGCCTCCACAGTAGTGGACCCGCACAAGGTGCTGCGGAAAAGTAAGTAGCTATGCTATTAGTAGTTTCAGGCAGGAAGTAATGTACTTACCCACCTGGAGACGTCATGGCCACGCTGCTGCACATCGACTCGTCCGTCAACGGCGATCACTCCGCCTCCCGCGCCGTCACCGCGGTGTTCCGCGCCGCGTGGCTGGCCCAGCACCCGGGCGGCCGGGTCGTCGAGCGCGACCTGGCCGCCGACCCGCTGCCGCACCTCGACGCGAGTGCCGCCCAGGCCGGCTACGTCCCGCCCGCCGACCGCACGCCCGAGCAGCAGGCGTCCTTCGCACTGCGCGAGGAGCTGGCCACCGAACTGGAGCAGGCCGACGCGGTGGTGATCGGCGCGCCCATGTACAACTGGTCGATCCCCTCCGGCCTCAAGGCGTGGCTCGACCACGTGATCATCGGAGGCCGCACCGCCATGACGGAGAACCCGAGCGCCGCCGGCACGCCCGTCACGGTGGTCGCCAGCCGCGGCGGCTCCTACGCTCCCGGCACGCCGCAGGAGGGCAACGACTTCGTGCAGGACTACCTGCGCCACGCGCTCGGCACCGGCCTGGGCCTGGACGTCGACTTCATCGTGCCGGAGCTGACCCTGGCCCCCAGCGTGCCCGCCATGAGCGAGCTGATCCCGCTCTTCGAGGCGTCCCGCGCCAAGGCCCACGAGGAGGCCGAGACCAAGGCCAAGGCCCTCGCCTCCCGCCTCGCGGCCTGACACTGCCCGGCAGTCCGATGCCTGCCTCGCGGCCTGACACCCGCCTCACGGCCTGAGGCCGCCCGTGCCCGCGGGGTCCGCGCCGCACCCCTCCCGGACCCGCGGGCACGCGTCCTGACGGGAAGCCGGCGCACGGGACATGTGACGGGACGGTGGGCGCGGCGGGTTCTCATCGGTGTCGGCGGCGACCTGGCGAGGGGATGGCAGGCTCCTCGCCATGTACGGAGATCCGCAGAACAGGTCAACACCGAGGTTGTGGGGGTGGGTCGCGTGCACCTGGGCGGTCGTCTTCGCCGTGCTCCACTTCTACTGGGCTCTGGGCGGCGAGTGGGGTCTGAGTGAATCGGCGGGCCCCCTGGCCGAGGAGCGCCCCGTGTGGTTCGTGGTGGTGGGCCTGTGGGGCGTGGGGACGCTGTGCCTGGCCACCGGGGCGCTGGGATGGCTCCTCACCCGGCCGCGGCCGAGGGGCTGGGCCGGAACGACGGTCAGGCTTCTGGGATGGGGTGCCTGCGCACTGCTGCTGGCGCGCAGCGCCGCCGTCTGGGCGCTGCTGCTGACCGATCCCTCGGGTCAGCGGACAGAGACCAGCCCCGAACAGCGGTCCTGGACGCTCTTGCTGTGGAACCCCTGGTTCCTGGTCGGCGGTCTTGCCTTCGGCCTCGCCGCCCTCTCGTACGGCCGGGTGAAGGGCCGGGTGAAGGGCCGAGCGGCACTTCCCAACGCGAGCTGAGGGCCCCAGCGGAGGCGGCCAGGCCCTTTGCGTGACGAATGACCGTCCGAGGAAGGCCCTGACCGTCCAAGGAAGGTCAGGGCGTCGGCGGGCCCGCCTCCGGGGTCAGCCCCGAGAAGGCGGCGAGCAGGCGTTCGGCGGCCAGCGTCGCGGTGAGCGTGCCGTCCCTGACCTCCTGCTCCAGGCCGGGGGCGAGGCGCCGCACCTCCGGGTGGTCCCGCAGCCGGTCGAGCAGCTGGTCGCGGACCATCGACCACACCCACTCCACCTGCTGGTCGCGCCGCTTGCCCTCCAGCGCGCCGGTGGTGTCGAGGATGCGGCGGTGCTGCTCCAGCCGGTCCCAGACGTCCTCCAGGCCGGTGCCCTCCTGAGCGCTGCACGTGAGCACCGGCGGGTTCCAGGGCGCGTCCGGCGGCTGCAGCAGCCGCAGCGCCCCGGCGAGTTCACGGGCGGCGGAGCGGGCGTCCCGCTCGTGCGGGCCGTCGGCCTTGTTGACGGCGACCACGTCGGCCAGCTCCAGCACGCCCTTCTTGATGCCCTGGAGCTGGTCGCCGGTCCTGGCGAGGGTGAGCAGCAGGAACGAGTCGACCATGCCGGCGACGGTGATCTCCGACTGCCCGACGCCGACCGTCTCCACCAGCACCACGTCGTACCCGGCGGCCTCCATCACCACCATCGTCTCGCGCGTGGCTCGGGCCACGCCGCCCAGCGTGCCTGAGGTCGGTGACGGCCGGACGAACGCCGCCGGGTCCACGGCGAGACGGGCCATCCGGGTCTTGTCGCCCAGGATCGAGCCGCCGCTGCGGCCGGACGACGGGTCGACGGCCAGCACCGCGACCCGGTGCCCCAGCCCGGTCAGCATCGAGCCCAGCGCGTCGATGAACGTCGACTTGCCGACTCCGGGCACCCCGCTGATGCCCACCCGGCGGGCCTTGCCCGCGAACGGCAGCAGCTCCACCAGCAGTTGCTGGGCGAGCTGCCGGTGGTCGGCGCGGGTGGACTCGACCAGGGTGATGGCCCGGGCGATCCGCGCCCGTGACCCCTCCCGCACACCCTGGACGTAGGCGTCGAGGTCGATCTTCGGCGGCATCAGTGCACGTCGCTCACAGCTCGTGGCCGAGGCTCGCCGCCAGCGACCGGACCAGGTCGTGCGCGGCGTCTGGGATCACCGTCCCGGGCGGGAAGACCGCCGCCGCGCCCATCTCCTTCAGCGGCTCCACGTCCTGCGGCGGGATGACCCCGCCGACCACGACCATGATGTCCTCGCGTCCCTGCCCGGCCAGTTCCTCACGCAGCGCCGGCACCAGCGTCATGTGACCGGCCGCCAGCGAGGAGACACCGATGATGTGCACGTCGGCCTCGACGGCCTGGAGCGCCACCTCGCCGGGCGTCTGGAACAGCGGGCCGACGTCGACGTCGAATCCCAGGTCGGCGAAGGCGGTCGCGATGACCTTCTGGCCGCGGTCGTGGCCGTCCTGGCCCATCTTGGCGACCAGGATGCGCGGCCGGCGCCCCTCGGCCTGCTCGAACTCGCCGACCAGGGCGCGGGTGCGCTCCAGCGCGGAGGACGGCCCGGCTTCGTCTCGGTACACACCGGAGATCGTACGGATCTGGCCCGCGTGGCGCCCGTACACCTTCTCCAACGCGTCGGAGATCTCACCCACGGTGGCCATGGCGCGGGCCGCGTTCACCGCCAGGTGCAGCAGGTTGCCCTCCAGGCTGCCACCGTCGCGGTGGCCCTCCTCGGCCGCCGCGGTCAGCGCGCGCAGCGCGTCCTGGCAGGCGTCCTCGTCGCGCTCCTCGCGAAGCCGCCGCAGCTTGGCGATCTGCTGGGCGCGCACCGAGGAGTTGTCGACCTTCAGCACGTCGATCTGCTCGTCGGTCTCCACCCGGTACTTGTTGACGCCGATCACCGGCTGCCGGCCCGAGTCGATGCGGGCCTGGGTGCGGGCGGCGGCCTCCTCCACGCGCAGCTTCGGAATGCCCGCGTCGATGGCCTTCGCCATGCCGCCGGCCTGCTCGACCTCCTGGATGTGCTGCCAGGCGCGCCGCGCGAGGTCGTGCGTGAGCCGCTCCACGTAGGCGCTGCCGCCCCACGGGTCGATGACCCGGCAGGTGCCCGACTCCTGCTGGAGCAGCAACTGCGTGTTGCGGGCGATGCGCGCGGAGAAGTCGGTGGGCAGCGCCAGCGCCTCGTCGAGCGCGTTGGTGTGCAGCGACTGGGTGTGGCCCTGGGTCGCCGCCATCGCCTCCACGCAGGTGCGGGTCACGTTGTTGAAGACGTCCTGGGCGGTCAGCGACCAGCCGGATGTCTGCGAATGGGTGCGCAGCGAGAGCGACTTGGCGTTCTTCGGCTCGAACTCCCGTACCAGCTTGGCCCACAGCAGGCGGGCCGCCCGCAACTTGGCGACCTCCATGAAGAAGTTCATGCCGATCGCCCAGAAGAACGACAGCCGGGGCGCGAACGCGTCCACGTCCAGTCCGGCGCCCATGCCCGCCCGCAGGTACTCGACACCGTCCGCCAGGGTGTACGCCAGCTCCAGGTCGGCCGTCGCCCCGGCCTCCTGGATGTGGTAGCCGGAGATGGAGATCGAGTTGTACCGCGGCATCTTCTGCGAGGTGTACGCGAAGATGTCGGAGATGATCCGCATCGACGGCAGCGGCGGGTAGATGTAGGTGTTGCGGACCATGAACTCCTTGAGGATGTCGTTCTGGATGGTCCCCGCCAGCTTCTCCGGCGGCACACCCTGCTCCTCGGCGGCGACGATGTACAGCGCCAGCACGGGCAGCACCGCGCCGTTCATCGTCATCGACACGCTCATCCGGTCCAGCGGGATGCCGTCGAACAACTGCCGCATGTCGTAGATGGAGTCGATGGCGACGCCCGCCATGCCGACGTCGCCGGTGACGCGCGGGTGGTCGCTGTCGTAGCCGCGGTGCGTGGGCAGGTCGAAGGCGACCGACAGGCCCTTCTGTCCGGCCGCCAGGTTGCGCCGGTAGAAGGCGTTGGACTCCTCGGCGGTGGAGAACCCGGCGTACTGCCGGATCGTCCACGGCTGGTTGACGTACATCGTCGGGTACGGGCCGCGCAGGTAGGGCGCGACGCCCGGGTAGGTGCCCAGGAAGTCGAGACCGGCCAGGTCGTCCGCGGTGTACAGCGGCTTGACGCCGATGCCCTCCGGGGTCTCCCACACCAGGTCCTCGGCGCTCTTGCCCGCGCTCTGCTGCAGGGCCTCCCGCCAGCGGTCCGCGTCCGCCGAAGACGCCGGGCCCGCGGGGTTCTCCGCCGGGTCCAGCCCGACGCCGGTGAAGTCCGGAATGCCGCCGCTCATCACACCACTCCCGCTTCGTTCGGACCCGCGTCGCCGCGCCCTGGCGCACCCGCCGCACCGGCACCGGCGCCGCCTCCGGCATCCGGCCGGTCGGCGCCGACACCGAGCACCTCGTGCAGGTCGCGCAGCAGCGCCACCGCGTCACCGCCGGCCCGCACGAAGGTGTCCACGCCGGCCGCCTCGTACGCCGCCCGCTGCTCGCCCGGCTTCCCGGCGAGCAGCACCCGGCGGGCGCCGGCGGCGCGCAGCGCCTCGGCGACCGGCACGGCCTGCTCGGTGTACAGCGTGTCGGTCGAGCACAGGCAGGCCGCCACCGCGCCGCTGCCGCGCAGGGCCTCGGCCGCGGCAGCCGGGTCGGCGACCTCGACCAGGACGGGTTCGAGGCCGCCCGCCTGGAGCAGGTTGGCGGCGAACCCGGCACGTGCCGTGTAGGCCGCCGCGCCGCCCAGCGCGGCCAGCAGCACTTTCGGCCGCTCGCCGGTCGCGGCGAGGTGCGCGTCCGACCGGGCCCGCAGCTCCTCGTACGCCTCGTCCCTGCGCACCCGCGGCAGCCCCCCGGTGGGGCCCTCGGGGGCCGGGTCCCGGCGCACCGGCTCCTCGGTCAGGTTGGGGAACTCGCTGACGCCGGTGATCGGCTCCCGGCGGTGCGCCAGCCGCTCGCTCCGGCGCTGCCAGGTGGCGTCCAGCCGCCGCCGCACGGTGCCGTCGGCCAGCGCGGCCCGCTGCCCGCCGGCCCGCTCGACCTCCTGGAACCAGTCCCAGGCGGCCCGCGCCAGCTCCTCGGTGAGCTGCTCGACGTACCAGGAGCCGCCCGCCGGGTCGATGACCCGGGCGACGTGCGACTCCTCGACGAGGATGGTGGACGTGTTGCGGGCGATGCGCCGGGCGAACGCGTCCGGCAGCCCCGCCGCGTGGTCGAAGGGCAGAACGGTGACCGCCTCCGCGCCGCCCACTCCGGCGGCGAGCGACGCCACGGTGGTGCGCAGCATGTTCACCCACGGGTCGCGGCGGGACATCATCACCGACGAGGTCACCGCGTGCTGCCGCTGCGCGGCGGCGGGCGAGTCCGCGCCGCTCACCTGCGTGACGCGGGCCCAGAGCCGCCTGGCGGCGCGGAACTTGGCGATGGTGGTGAACTGGTCGGCGGTCGCCGCGTAGCGGAACTCCAGCTGCCGGCAGGCGTCCTCGACGCTCAGTCCGGCCGCGGTGAGGGCACGCAGGTAGGCGACGCCGGTGGCCAGCGAGCAGCCCAGCTCCTCGGCGGGTGAGGCCCCGGCCTCGTGGTAGGGCAGCGCGTCGACGGTCATCACCCGCAGCCCGGGATGGGTGCGGCCGACGGCGCGGGCCCGCGCGGCGGCGGCGTCGAGCAGGCCGTCCGTCGCGGTGTCGTCGCCGGTCCTGGCCAGGAGGCCCAGCGGGTCCGCGCCCAGGTTGCCCGCCACCGCGGAGGGCGGCACGCCGCGGTCGGCCGCCAGGCCGAGCAGCGCGTCGGCGGCGGCCTCGCCGTCGGCGCCCGCGTCCAGCACGACCGGCGCCAGGTCCAGGTAGACGCCCTCCAGCACGGCGGGCAGGTCGGCGACGTCGATGCCGCCGCGGCCCAGCACCAGCCACAGCGCGCCGACGCCGTTCTCCAGGTCGGCGAGCACCGCCTCGTTGGCCTGCCGGGCGTCGGCCCGGCGGTGCTGCTGGCGTACCTGCCAGCCCGCGGGCGTGCTGCCCTGCGGCGAGGCGCCGCGCAGGTAGGGGGCGGAGCCCGGGTAGCCGCCGGGCACGGCGGAGGCCGGGGCGACGTCGTCCGCGGTGTACAGCGGACGCGTGCGCAGCCCGTCCTCGAGCTCGGTGGACAGCGCGTGTTCCGCCGCGTCCCCCTCCAGGCCACTTCTGCCCGCCTTGCGCAGCACACCCTCCACGAGGTGCTGCCACTGGGCACGGGTGGCTTCGGGGAACTCGGCGGCCAGCGAAAGCCCGTCATCAGGCAGGACCGTCATAGACGGCAGGCTAGGGGAGGTGCACCTTCGAGCGCAGCGGCGCACGGATGTGACCTTGGACTCTCACACCGCGTCCCCCGAAGGGCGCACAGCGTTCCCGGAACGGAACCGGTCCGGCCCAGGCCCGGCCCGAGGGCGGTCGATGTCAGGCGGCGGGGGCGATCTCGGCGATCAGGCCCTCGATCCGGGTGCGGATCTCGTCGCGGATGGGCCGGACGGCCTCCACGCCCTGACCGGCCGGGTCGTCCAGCTTCCAGTCCAGGTAGCGCTTGCCGGGGAAGACCGGGCAGGTGTCGCCGCAGCCCATGGTGATGACCACGTCGGACGCCTTGACGGCGTCGGTGGTGAGGACCTTCGGGGTCTCGGCGGCGATGTCGACGCCGACCTCGCGCATGGCCTCCACCGCGGCGGGGTTCACCCGGTCGGCGGGCGCGGAACCGGCCGACCGGACCTCCACCCGGTCGCCGGCCAGGTGGGTCAGCCAGGCGGCGGCCATCTGCGACCGGCCGGCGTTGTGCACGCACACGAACAGCACGGAGGGCTTCTCGGTCATCGCGGTCTCTCTCTGTCTCCGGGAGCAGGACCGTTTCCGGGTGGAGGAAACCGGCTGCCCCCTGCGGGCTCGGGCCGGCTGGCATCAGCGCCGACTGATGTGACAGTATCAGCACATGCTGACGTCAGTAGACGCTGATCTGATCCGGGTACTCGCCGACCCGCTCAGGCTCCGGATCGTCACCCTGCTCGCCGGCGAGACGCTCTGCACCACCCATCTCGTCGAGGAGACGGGCGCACGTCAGACCAACCTGTCCAACCACCTCCGCCTGATGCGCGAGGCCGGGGTCGTCGAGACCGAACCGTGCGGCCGTTACACCTACTACAAGCTCCGCCCGGACGTGCTCGACGCCCTGGCCGGCTCGTTCGCCGAACTGGCCGCCGCAGCCCGCGGAACCGTCGACCAGCAGAAGAAGAGGCCCTGCGCGTGACCCGCACCGACCCAGCGACCACCACCGGATCGACCGATCCGCAGGGCGCGGCGATCGTCGCCCGCCTCTCCACGCTCGACCGCTTCCTCGCGGTGTGGATCCTGCTCGCCATGGGCGTCGGCCTGGGGCTGGGACGCGTCGTGCCCGGCCTGGACGACGCGCTGGCGGCCGTCGAGGTGGGCGGCATCTCGCTGCCCATCGCCATCGGCCTGCTGATCATGATGTACCCGGTGCTGGCCAAGGTCCGCTACGACCGGCTCGACACCGTCACCAGCGACCGCAGGCTGCTGATCTCCTCACTGGTGATCAACTGGGTCGTCGGCCCGGCCGTGATGTTCGCGCTCGCCTGGATCTTCCTGCCCGACCTGCCCGAATACCGCACCGGCCTGATCATCGTCGGCCTGGCGCGCTGCATCGCCATGGTCATCATCTGGAACGACCTGGCCTGCGGCGACCGCGAGGCGGCGGCCGTGCTCGTCGCCCTGAACTCCGTCTTCCAGGTCTTCGCGTTCGGCCTGCTCGGCTGGTTCTACCTCGACCTGCTGCCCGGCTGGCTGGGCCTCGGCGACGGCGAGAGCCTCGACGTGTCGATGCTGTCCATCGCCGTCAACGTGGTGATCTTCCTCGGCGTCCCGCTGCTCGCCGGCTTCCTCACCCGCCGCGTCGGCGAGCAGCGCATGGGCCGGGAGCGCTACGAGAACACGCTGCTGCCGAAGATCGGCCCGTGGGCGCTGTACGGCCTGCTGTTCACGATCGTCATCCTCTTCGCCCTCCAGGGCGGCACCATCACCAGCCGGCCCGGCGACGTGGCGCGCATCGCACTGCCGCTGCTCGTCTACTTCGCCCTGATGTGGTTCGGCACCTTCGCGCTCGGCAAGGCCATCGGCCTGGCCTACGACCGCACCACGACGCTCGCCTTCACCGCGGCCGGCAACAACTTCGAACTCGCCATCGCCGTCGCCATCGGCGCCTTCGGCGTCACCTCCGGCGAGGCGCTGTCCGGCGTCGTCGGCCCGCTCATCGAGGTGCCGGTACTGATCGGCCTGGTGTACGTCTCCCTGGCGTGGCGCCGCAGGTTCGGCGCGAAGCAGCTCACCAGCACCTCCAAGGACGGCTGAGCCGGACGGACTGCGGACGGGCTCCGTCCGGCACCGGCACCAGCAGGGCCGAGGCCGGACGGAGCCCGAGCCCGAGCTCTAGAAGATTAAGATTCAACAACATTCGCCCGAGGCTGCGTCGGCACGCAGACCCCCCGACCAGCGTCACGGTGCCCGCAGCAGCCCCCACGTCTGCAGGACGTAGGGCCGGCCCTTCTCCTCCCCCTCGATCAGCGGCACATCGAGGGGGGCGAATCCCGCCCTGGCGGCCACGGCAGCGCTGGCGGCGTTCGCGGCCTCCAACTCCAGGATCACCTGCTCCACGCCCAGCTGCTCGAAGGCATACGCAGCCATCACCCGAACCGCACGCGCCGCCAGCCCCCGACCGCGGTACGCCGGGCCCACCGCGTAGCCGATCTCCGCGTCCTCGGGCGTGCGCCGCAGCATCACCTCACCGAGCGGCGCGCAACCGTCGACGGTGATGGCGAGCAGGATGGCCGTGCCCTCCGCCCGCAGCCTCCGGCTCCGGTCCAGCCGCAGGCGGGCGGCCGCCTCGTCGAAGGGCGAGACGAGCGGTGTCCAGTACGCGATGTCGGGGTGGTCGAACAGGTCCGGCATCGCGGCCAGGTCTGCTTCCGTCCAGTCGCGCAGGACAAGGCCCTCGCCCGTGAGCTGCATGCGATCGGGAAAGGGCAACATGGTGCTCAAGATCGGACCCCCTGGCCGGAAGAGCTGCTGGGCGCACCCTGCCACGCCCCTCGCACCGGCACACGGAGCACCCGCGTCTTCCGGGAAACGGCCTCCGGGCACAGCAGAACGGTCGGCATCGTGATCACGATGCCGACCGTTCCGTCGATGCTGCCTGGACACGTGACGTGTCCCGCTGTGCGCGAGGGGGGAGTTGAACCCCCACGCCCTTTCGGGCACTGGAACCTGAATCCAGCGCGTCTGCCTATTCCGCCACCCGCGCATGGGTGCTGTCGAAGATTCTCCCACACTCTCGGCACTGTCCTGATCGGGTTCCTGACCGGGTCAGTGCGGGAGGTGCGAGCGCCTGCCGACATCCAGAAGATTAGCATGCCGCAACCGGTGGTCTCACATCCGTTTCCCGCGGCCCCGGGCAGTCGCCCGGCCACCCGCCGGCCGCCGCGGGTGATCTTGGGAGCGTCCCGGAGAGGGCCGCCGCGCCAACCCCCGCACGCCCCTGCCGCCCCCCGCGCCACCTGCGGAAGCGGACGCTTCGGTGTCACCCCTGCAACGGTCCTCCGCTCGTGGGGGACACTGGAGCCGGACCCCCTCTACGATCCGTGTGAGGGGAGACACCCACGCACCGCACCGCGAAGCGGAACCAGCTCTTTACGCCGCGCGTGGATACGATCAGTAAGCAGTATCGGCAGCCGCTGTCCGCATGCGGCGCACTAGAGCACCAGTGAGTGGGGAAGGAGGTGCACCGTGGGAGTTCTGAAGCGTTTTGAGCAGCGTCTCGAGGGTCTCGTGAACGGCACCTTCGCCAAGGTGTTCAAGTCCGAGGTGCAGCCCGTCGAGATCGCGGGAGCCCTCCAGAGGGAGTGCGACAACAACGCCACCATCTGGAACCGCGAGCGGACCGTCGTGCCCAACGACTTCATCGTCGAGCTGAGCACACCCGACTTCGACCGGCTGAGCCCGTACTCCGGCCAACTCGGCGACGAACTCGCCAACATGGTGCGCGAGTACGCCAAGCAGCAGCGGTACACGTTCATGGGCGCGATCAAGGTCCACCTGGAGAAGGCCGACGACCTCGACACCGGCCTGTACCGGGTGCGCAGCCGCACGCTGGCGTCCAGCAGCTCCCAGGCGCAGCCCGGCGGCGGCGCGGGCGCGGCGGCCCCGCAGCGCGCGGCCGGCGGCCCCGCGCTGCCCGCCGCCCCACCGCGCATGCCCGCCGGACCGCCCCCCGGCGTGCCCGGTGGCGGCGTGCCCGCACCGCTGCCGCAGAGCCAGGTCAGGCGCTGGGTCGAGATCAACGGCAACCGCCACCAGATCTCCCGCGCCACCCTCGTCATGGGCCGGTCGACCGAGGCGGACATCCGCATCGACGACCCCGGCGTCTCCCGCAAGCACTGCGAGATCCGTACCGGATCTCCTTCCACAGTCCAGGACTTGGGCTCCACAAACGGCATCGTGGTGGACGGGCAGCGGACCACACACGCTACGCTCCGCGACGGCTCACGCATCGTCGTGGGCAACACCACGATCATTTACCGGCAAGCCGAAGGGTGAAGCGGGGGCAATGTCAGAGCTGACCCTGACGGTCATGCGGTTGGGTTTTCTCGCCGTACTGTGGCTGTTCGTCATCGTGGCCGTGCAGGTCATCCGCAGCGACCTCTTCGGCACGCGGGTGACCCAGCGAACCGGCCGAAGGGGCCCGGACCGACCGGCGCCCCGTCCGCAGCAGGCCGCCGCCCCGGCGCCGTCCGGCGGCCGGGGCAACCGCTCCCGGCGCGGCGCCCCGACCAAGCTCGTCGTGTCGGAGGGCTCGCTCACCGGCACCACCGTCGCCCTCCAGGGCCAGACCATCAGCCTGGGCCGGGCGCACGACTCGACGATCGTGCTGGACGACGACTACGCGTCCAGCCGGCATGCCAGGATCTACCCGGACCGCGACGGCCAGTGGATCGTCGAGGACCTCGGGTCCACCAACGGCACCTATCTGGAACGGACCCGACTCACCACGCCGACGCCGATTCCGCCCGGTGCGCCGATCCGCATCGGCAAAACGGTCATCGAGCTGCGGAAGTAGTACGAACATGACGACCGGAGGGTGGGCACCGTGCGGATGTACCCGGAGCCGACGGGCGAGGTGCGCATGAGTCTGTCACTGCGCTTCGCCGCCGGATCACACGTCGGCATGATCCGCGACCACAACGAGGACTCCGGCTACGCCGGTCCGCGGCTGCTGGCGGTCGCCGACGGCATGGGCGGCCAGGCCGCCGGCGAGGTCGCCAGCTCCGAGGTGATCTCCACCATCGTCGAACTCGACGAGGACATCCCCGGCTCCGACATCCTCACCTCGCTCGGCTCCGCCGTGCAGCGCGCCAACGAGCAGCTGCGCGACATGGTCGAGGAGGACCCGCAGCTGGAGGGCATGGGCACCACGCTCACCGCGCTGCTGTGGACGGGCCAGCGGCTCGGCCTCGTGCACGTCGGCGACTCCCGCGCCTACCTGCTGCGGGACGGCGTGCTCACCCAGATCACGCAGGACCACACCTGGGTGCAGCGGCTCGTCGACGAGGGCCGCATCACCGAGGAGGAGGCCACCACCCACCCGCAGCGCTCCCTGCTGATGCGCGCGCTGGGCAGCAGCGACAACGTCGAGTCCGACCTGTCGATCCGCGAGGTCCGGGTCGGCGACCGCTACCTCCTCTGCTCCGACGGCCTGTCCGGCGTGGTCAGCCACCAGACCATGGAGGAGACCCTCGCCAGCTACCACGGCCCGCGCGAGATCGTCGAGGAACTCATCCAGCTCGCCCTGCGCGGCGGCGGCCCGGACAACATCACGGTGATCATCGCCGACGTGCTCGACGTCGACGACAACGACACCCTCGCCGCCCAGCTCAACGACACCCCCGTCATCGTGGGCGCGGTCGCCGAGAACCAGCACGCCACCAACACCGCCAACGCACCGGGCGGGCCCACCACACCCGCCGCCCGCGCCGCGGAACTCAGCCGGCAGACCGTGCCGCAGCAGGCCGTGCCCGCGCAGGAGGGCTTCGGCCCGCCCGGAAGCGGCTCCGCCGGCTCCCAGGACGGCGGAGGTGCCTACGACGCCCCTCACGCCGACGAGGGCAGCTCCGGCAAGGGCGCGAGATGGTTCAAGCGCATCCTCCTGCTGCTACTCGTCCTCGCCCTGCTGGGCGGCGGCCTGTACGCGGGCTGGCGCTGGACGAAGACCCAGTACTACGTGGGGGTGGAGGGCGACAAGGTCGCGCTGTACCAGGGCATCAGCCAGAAACTGGGCCCGGTCGAGCTGAGCCAGGTGCGCGACAGCACCGACATCGAACTCAAGTACCTCCCGCCCTACCGCCGCAACCAGGTCCGCGACACCATCGCGATGAGCAGCCTGAGCCAGGCCCAGGACCAGATCGGCGAGCTGCGGGAGCAGGCCGAGGTCTGCGAACTCGTCGCCAACCGCAAGCAGTCCGCCGAGGAGGACGCCGACAGCAGCCAGCCCGGCACCGACTCGGGCGGCAGCACCGACGCCTCCGGCAGCACCCAGGACGGCACCTCGCAGAACTCCAGCACACCGAGCCCCGGCCCCGAGCTCAACGAGGAGCAGCAGCGGCTCGCCAAGATGTGCCGAACGCCATGAGGGGCGCATAGCTGATGACCACAGTCAACACCGGCAGTACCAGCACCGTCTCGTCCGGCGGGCTTCCCAGCCGACGCAACACCGAACTGGCGCTGCTGGTCTTCGCCGTGCTGGTCCCCGTCTTCGCCTACGTCAACGTCGGCCTCGCCAAGGACGGCAGCGTCCCGGCCGGCATGATCGGCTACGGCCTGGGCCTCGGCCTGCTCGCGGGCGTCGCCCACCTGGTGGTGCGCAGATTCGCGCCGTACGCCGACCCGTTGATGCTGCCGATCGCCACACTGCTCAACGGCCTGGGCCTGGTGCTCATCTGGCGCCTCGACCAGGAGCCCGGCCTCAAGCCGCAGAACGCCGCGCCGGGGCAGCTGATGTGGTCGGCGCTGGGCGTCGCGCTGTTCCTGGCGGTGCTGGTGTTCCTCAAGGACCACCGCATCCTGCAGCGCTACACCTACATCTCGATGGTGGCCGCGCTGGTGCTGCTGGCCATTCCGATGTTCTTCCCGCCCGTCAACGGCGCCCGCATCTGGATCACCATCCCCGGCGTGGGCTCCCTCCAGCCGGGCGAGTTCGCGAAGATCATCATCACCGTCTTCTTCGCCGGCTACCTGATGGTCAAACGCGACGCCCTGGCCCTTGCCAGCCGCCGCTTCATGGGCGTCTACCTGCCGCGCGGCCGCGACCTCGGCCCGATCCTGGTGATCTGGGCCATCAGCCTGATGATCCTGGTCTTCGAGACCGACCTGGGCACCTCGCTGCTGTTCTTCGGCATGTTCGTGGTGATGCTCTACGTCGCCACCGAACGCACCAGCTGGATCATCTTCGGCCTGCTGCTGTCCACCGCGGGCGCCGTCTTCGTCGCCTCGTTCAACACCCACGTCGGCGACCGCGTCAACAACTGGCTCAATCCTCTGGCGCTCCAGAACGGCGGCGTCACCGAGACGGCCCAGGCCATGTACGCCTTCGGGTCGGGCGGCCTGTTCGGCTCCGGTCTCGGGCAGGGCTACTCGCGCCTCATCGGCGGCATCGCCACCAAGAGCGACTACATCCTGGCCACCGTCGGCGAGGAACTCGGCCTGACCGGCCTGATGGCCATCCTGCTGCTGTACGGCCTGCTCATCGAGCGCGGCATCCGCACCGCCCTGGCCGCCCGCGACCCCTTCGGCAAGCTGCTCGCCGTCGGCCTGTCCGGCGCGTTCGCCATCCAGGTGTTCGTGGTCGCCGGCGGCGTAACCGGCCTCATCCCGCTGACCGGTATGACCATGCCGTTCCTGGCACAGGGCGGTTCCTCGGTCATCGCCAACTGGGCACTGATCGCGATCCTGCTGCGAGTGAGCGACACCGCCCGCAGACCGGCTCCCGCTCCCGCCCCGAACCCCGATGCCGAAATGACTCAGGTGGTCAGGTCATGAACAAGCCCCTCCGCCGGATCGCCATCTTCTGCGGCGTGCTGATCATGGCGCTGCTGGTGCGCGTCAACTGGGTCCAGTTCGTCCAGGCGGACGAGCTGAAGAACGACTCCAAGAACCGGCGCGTCGCCATCGAGCGCTACTCGCACCCCCGCGGCAACATCATCGTCGAGGGCCGTGCCGTCACCGGCTCCACCGAGACCGACGGCAGCGACTTCCAGTTCAAGCGCACCTACAAGGACGGCGAGCTGTGGGCGCCGGTCACCGGCCGCTCCTCGCAGGCGTTCGGCGGCACGCAGCTGGAGGAGATCCACGACGGCATCCTCACCGGCAACGACGACCGGCTGTTCTTCAACCGGACCATCGACATGCTGACGGGCAAGCCCAAGGAGGGCGGCAACGTCGTCACCACCCTGAACGCCAAGGCCCAGGAGGCCGCGTTCAAGGGTCTGGGAGAGAAGAAGGGCGCCGTCGCGGCGATCGACCCGCAGACGGGCGCCGTCCTGGCCCTGGCCAGCACGCCGAGTTTCGACCCGTCGGTCATCGCGGGCAACTCGCAGAAGGACGCGGACAACTGGGTGGCCCTCAACAAGGACGAGGAAACGCCCATGCTGAACCGGGCGCTGCGCCAGACGTACGCGCCAGGCTCCACGTACAAGGTCGTCACCGCCGCCGCGGCGCTGGAGAGCGGCAAGTACGACATGGACCGCAGCACCGGCGTCGAGAGCCCGTTCCGGCTGCCGCAGTCCACCCACGAGCTGGGCAACACCGGGCTGGACTCGCAGTGCGACAAGGCCACGCTGCGCGAGGCGCTGCGGCTGTCGTGCAACGCCACGTTCGCCTCGATCAGCGACGACGTCGGCAACGAGGAAATGATCAAGCAGGCCGAGCGGTTCGGCTTCAACCAGGAGCACTTCGTCCCGGTCCGCACCGCCGAGAGCGTGTACCCGGAGGACAACGCCCCGCAGAACGCGCAGGCCGGCATCGGCCAGGCGTCGAACCGGGCCACGCCGCTGCAGATGGCGATGGTCACGGCGGCGATCGCCAACGACGGCAAGGTCATGAAGCCGTACATGGTGGACCGTCTGGAGGGCCCGCGCAGCGTCGTCGAGCAGACCAAGCCCGAGGAGGTGGGCGAGGCGCTGTCGGCGGAGAACGCGAAGAAGCTCCAGGAGATGATGGAGACCGTCGTCGAGGACGGCACCGGCTCCAACGCGCGCATCCCCGGCGTGACCGTCGGCGGCAAGACCGGCACCGCGCAGCGCGGTGAGGAGAACAGCGCCAACCCCTACGCCTGGTTCATCTCCTACGCCAAGAACGACAGCGGCTCCCCGGTGGCCGTGGCGGTCGTGGTGGAGGACAGCGACGCGGCCCGCGGCGACATCTCCGGTGGCGGCCTCGCCGCGCCCATCGCCAAGGACGTGATGAACGCCATCCTCGACAGCAAGTGATGAGCGTGCGCCACGACTACGGGCAGCAGAGCGCCGAAGACGCCCCGGTGCCCCCTGGTGGTCCGGGTACGGTATGCCGAGCAGCACACCGCCCGGCCCCGCACAGATGCGGCCGGGACGAACGGAGAGGGCTGGAGATATGGACGAGCCGCGTCGCCTAGGCGGCCGGTACGAGCTGGGCCAGGTGCTCGGCCGGGGCGGCATGGCCGAGGTGCACCTCGGCCATGACACGCGCCTGGGCCGCACCGTCGCCGTGAAGACGCTGCGGACGGACCTCGCCCGCGACCCGTCGTTCCAGGCCCGGTTCCGCCGGGAGGCCCAGTCCGCGGCCTCGCTGAACCATCCGGCCATCGTCGCCGTCTACGACACCGGCGAGGACTACGTCGACGGGATCTCCATCCCGTACATCGTGATGGAGTACGTGGACGGCTCCACGCTGCGCGAGCTGCTGCACTCCGGGCGCAAGCTGCTGCCCGAGCGGTCCATGGAGATGTGCATCGGCATCCTCCAAGCCCTGGAGTACAGCCACCGCAACGGCATCGTGCACCGCGACATCAAGCCGGCGAACGTCATGCTGACGCGGACCGGCCAGGTCAAGGTGATGGACTTCGGCATCGCCCGCGCCATGGGCGACTCGGGCATGACCATGACGCAGACGGCCGCGGTCATCGGCACCGCCCAGTACCTCTCGCCCGAGCAGGCCAGGGGCGAGCAGGTCGACGCCCGCAGCGACCTGTACTCCGCGGGCTGCCTGCTGTACGAACTGCTCACCGTGCGGCCCCCGTTCGTCGGCGACTCGCCGGTGGCCGTGGCGTACCAGCACGTCCGGGAGGAGCCGCAGCCGCCGAGCACCTTCGACCCGGAGATCACACCCGAGCAGGACGCCATCGTGCTGAAGGCGCTGGCGAAGGACCGGGACTACCGCTATCAGTCGGCCGACGAGATGCGCGCCGACATCGAGGCCTGCCTCGACGGCCAGCCGGTCGGTGCGACCGCCGCGATGGGCGCCGTCGGCTACGGCGCGTACGGCGGCCAGGACCGGCCCACCCAGGCGCTGCGCACGCAGGACCCGCAGACGTCCATGCTGCCGCCGACGCGCGACGACGACGGTTCGTACGGCTACGACGAGACGCGGGCCGGCCGGGGTCGCGGCCGGCAGCAGAGGAAGAACCACCTCTCCACCATCCTGCTGGTCGCCGCGGCCGTGTTCGTGCTGGTGGGCGCGGTGTTCATCGGCAAGGTGCTGTTCGGCGGCAAGCCGCCGACGGAGATCGAGCTGCCCGACCTGAAGGGGCAGACGCTCAGCGAGGCGCAGGCCAGCGCCGAGAACGGGCGCTTCGAGGTCCGGCAGGGCGGCAGTGAGAACTGCGAGCAGAAGAAGGACACCGTCTGCAAGACCGACCCGGCCGCCGGCACCGAGGTCCAGGAGGGCAGCACGGTCACGCTGATCATGTCCGAGGGCCCGGCGCCGCTGGAGGTGCCCGACGTGACCGGCATGTCCGCCGACGAGGCCGCCTCCGAGCTGGTGGACGCCGGCTTCAAGGTGGGCGAGGAGAAGCCCGTCTCGTCGTCGACGGCCGAGGAGGGCACCGTCACCGAGCAGGACCCGTCGGCCGGCAGCAAGCGGCAGAAGGGCTCCACGGTGACGCTGTCCGTGGTGCGCACGGTCACGGTGACCGTGCCGGACGTCACCGGCCGGGACTTCGACGCGGCCAAGCAGCAGCTGGAGGCCAAGGGCTTCACCGTGGCCCGCACCGACCAGGAGGACGGCGGCCGGCCGGAGAACCAGGTGATCAGCCAGGACCCGGGCGGCAACAGCCAGCAGGCGCAGGGCGCCCGGATCACGCTGACCGTCGCCAAGGCGCCGGAGAAGGAGACCGCGACCGTTCCCGACGTCACCGGCCGCCGGCTCGACCAGGCCCGCAACCAGCTGGAGCGGGCCGGGTTCACGGTCGAGGTGCAGGGTTCGCAGGACGGCCGGGCGCGGGTGCTCGGCACGAACCCGGGCGGCAACAGCGAGGCCGAGAAGGGGTCCACCGTCACCGTCGTCACCCAGCCCGACGGGGGCGACGGCGGGGACAACGGCGGCGGCGACGAGGGTGTCATAGGCGGCTTCTTCCAGGGTCGCGGCAACGGTGGTTTCGGCGACGACTGACCGGCACAGGCGGCTGCCGGACACCGGCGGCTGACCCACACGGACGCTGGTCCGCACGTGAGAAGGGCGGTGGCCCCCCGGTCGGGGGGCCACCGCCCTTCTCACATCGTCTGCGTTGCCGCTGTCCGCGCTTCCTGCGCTGTCCGCGCCGCCGGGTCAGGGGCGCGAGTCGCCGTCACCGGCGTCCGCGTCGGCCTGCTTGGCCTGCACCTCGGGGTCCAGCGGGGATCGGCTGTCGAGGGAGCCGTCCACCGAGCTGAGCGGCGCGCGGTCGTCGACCTCGGTCGGCTCCGGCGGCTCCACCAGCCAGTCCGGGTTGGCCTGCTTGTCCCACCAACGCCAGGCGGCGACCGCGACACCGGCGACCACGCCGATCACCGCGAGCCGCTTGAAGGCGCGGCCGGTACGGGCCCGGCGCACCTTGCGCCGACTCAGCTTGCGCACGTCCTTGGCGGTCACCTCGCCGCGCAGCGCGGCGAGCGCGGCGGCGGAACGGGCCACGGCCTCGTCCCGGGCCGGACCGGCTGCGGCCTTCGCCGCCACCACCTTGGGCGCCGCGAACTCCGCAGCGTGCTGGGCCGCCTTGCGGGACCGCTTGGCGGCGCGGGCGGCAGCCTGGTCGACGACCGGCGGCAGCGTGTCGCGCGCCTGCGCGAGCCGCGGCGCGAGCCGGTTCTCGTACTGCTCCAGTGCCGCGTGCTGGGCCTGCTTCGCTGCCAGGCCCACCTTCGGCGACACCGCGCCGGCGGCGTGCCGCACGTTGTCCTTGGCGGTGCCGGTGGCGGCGCGCAGGCTGTCCTTGCGGGTCACGGGGATCCTCCTCCTCGGTGGCGCGGGTCCGGGGCGTCGCCCGGGAGACACATCACTCGTCAGTAGTCGCCTTTACACACGTTCCAAGATCATGCCTGCCGATCTGCGGCGCGGCACGTGTGGCCGGGCATCCGGGTTCACGCAGTACCCCGCTCGTGGGGCGTGTACCGGACTCTCAGCCGACAATGCCACGATTCGCGCATCCACGCTCCGGTTCGGCCGGGAATCGACGGTTCGTCACCCGTCCATCGGTACGCGGGGAGCATCGTGCACCTGGATGCGGCGTCCATGGGAGGATCGAGCGGAGTACATAGCGGACTATGGAAGGTAGATCGTGGCTGAGCAGCTTTACGCCACCCTTAAGACGAACCACGGCGACATCGAGATCGAGCTCTTCCCGAACCACGCGCCGAAGACCGTCAAGAACTTCGTGGAGCTCGCCGAGGGCTCCCGCGAGTGGACCCACCCGGCCACGGGCAAGAAGTCGACCGACAAGCTGTACGACGGCACGGTCTTCCACCGGGTGATCAGCGGTTTCATGATCCAGGGCGGAGACCCGCTCGGCAACGGCACCGGCGGTCCCGGCTACGAGTTCGGCGACGAGTTCCACCCCGAGCTGTCGTTCAACAAGCCCTACCTGCTGGCCATGGCCAACGCCGGTCCGGGCACGAACGGCTCGCAGTTCTTCGTCACCGTCTCGCCGACCGCCTGGCTGACGGGCAAGCACACCATCTTCGGTGAGGTCACCAGCGAGGCCGGCAAGAAGGTCGTGGACACGATCATCGCCCTCCCGACCAACCCGCGCACCGACCGCCCGGTGCAGGACGTGGTCATCGAGTCGGTCGTCATCGAGCGCCGCTGACCCGCGCCGGGAACCCTCCCGCCCCCTCCGTCCGTAGGAACAGGAGGGGGCGGCGGTTTCGGCCGCCCGTCCCGCCGCCCGGGAGCGGTCGGGCCGGTCGCCGGGCCGCGACAGGGGACGGGTGACCGCGGAAGCACCGCGGATGCACCGCAGAAGACCGCGAAAGCACCGCAGACAGCCGTCCGACCTTCCGGGAAAGAGGAGCCATGGAGCAGCAGCAGGGCGGACCGGGTGCGCAGAGCGCGCTGCCCGGCTGCTACCGCCACCCCGACCGGGAGACGGGCATCAGCTGCACCCGCTGCGACAGGCCGATCTGCCCGGAGTGCATGATCTCGGCGTCCGTCGGATACCAGTGCCCGAACTGCGTGCGCGAGGGCTCGGGCACGGGCCACCCGCCCGGTGCGGACCGGCCGCGCACGGTGGCCGGCGGCCAGCTGGTCGCGGACACCAAGCTGGTCACCAAGGTCCTGCTCGGCATCAACGTCGCCGTGTTCTTCGCGGTGCTGTCGGTCGGCGACCGCCTGGTCACGGACCTCGGCATGATCGGTTACGCGCTCGACTCCCGCGGTTCCTTCGCCTGGCTGGGCGTGGCCGACGGCGAGTGGTACCGGCTGCTGACCTCGGCGTTCCTGCACCAGGAGTTCTGGCACATCGGCTTCAACATGATGGCGCTGTGGTTCCTCGGGCCGCCGCTGGAGGCCGCCCTGGGCCGGGCCCGGTTCCTGACCGTGTACCTGCTGTCGGCGCTCGGCGGCAACGTGCTGACGTACTGGCTGATGGCGCAGAACCAGCTGTCGCTGGGCGCCTCGGGTGCGATCTTCGGCCTGTTCGGGGCGACGGCCGTGCTGATGCGGCGCATGCGCTACGACATGCGGCCCATTCTCATCCTGCTCGGCGTGAACCTCGTCGTCACGTTCCTGCCTGGCCTCAACATCGCCTGGCAGGCGCACCTGGGCGGCCTGGTCACCGGCGCCGTGCTGGCCTACGCGATGGTGCACGCGCCGCGCGAGCGCCGGGCGCTGGTGCAGTGGGGAAGCTGCGTCGCCGTGGGGGCGCTCCTGCTGGCGGCCTGCGCCGCCCGCACCCTCGTACTGCTGTCCTGACGCCGGGCTGGAGGGTCGAACCCCCTGGGTTGCCCACAGCTCTACCCTGAGTTATCCACAGCCTGTAGCGGATCTTGTGTATGACGCCCACTGCTCGCACACCTGACCGGAAAATCGCACAGGGGTACGTTTCCGCATGAAGATCGGGCAGCCGAAAGCCGCCGGCCCGTTCGTCACCGATCGGAACGGCGTCAACACCATGGGAGTTATCCACAGATCTTCAGAACTTTTCCCAGGCCTGTGGACAACCTGTGGAAAACCCTCTGCCCGGTCGGCGGCCCCGTGCGGAACCACTGGACGAACCCCTGGTCGCGACCCTGCGGGGGTGCAACCGGGGCGTTGCCGCGTCCCTACCGGGGCGCTACTTCCACTGCGTGGAGACCACGAACCCCAGCGCGATGAAGCCGAAGCCGACCACGATGTTCCAGTTGCCCAGGGCATCAACCGGCAGCGTGCCCTCGGTCACGTAGAAGACCACGATCCAAGCCAGGCCGATGGCGAACATCGCCAGCATCAACGGGGCGACCCAACTGCGCCCGGTGCTGAGATCGATCTTCGTCCGCTTCGCCTCCGGCGAGGAGGAGTCGTCCTTCTTCTTGCGGATCCGTGACTTCGGCACGAGGGGGCTCTCCTGTCGATGCGCTGTGACCGCGCGGGACTGTTGCTGCTGTGGTCCGTTAGCGTAGTGGTTCCGTGCGGCGGAAGGAGACAAGGGTACGGTGACTGCTTACCGCTTCCGGCCTGCCCGGCTCGCCAGCATCGCTGTCTTCGCCCTGGCCGGCTTGATCTTCTGGATCAGCTTCAACACCGCTCAGGGCACCAACCTCCGCAGCGACGAGTCCATGCTGCGGTTCTCCGACCTCATTCAGGAGCGTAGCCGGGAGAACTCCCGGCTGGAATCCTCCACGGCCAGACTTCGCAACGAGGTCGCCGCGCTCGCCCGCCGCGACAGCGGCAGTTCGAAGGCGGAGCGGCAGCAACTGGACGAGACCGAGGAGAAGGCCGGCGCGCGGAAGCTCACCGGCCGAGCCCTCAGCGTCACCCTCACGGATGCACCGCCGGACGCCACTTCACGGGTCACCTGGGCGCCCGAGCCGCAGCCCGACGACCTCGTCATCCACCAGCAGGACCTCCAGGCGGTCGTCAACGCCCTGTGGCAGGGCGGCGCGGACGGCATCCAGGTCATGGACCAGCGGCTCATCTCCACCAGTGCCGTGCGCTGCGTCGGCAACACCCTGATCCTGCAGGGCCGCCTCTACTCGCCGCCCTACACCGTCACGGCCGTCGGGGACCCCGCGGCGCTGCGCAAGGCCCTGGACGAGGCCCCCACGATCCAGACCTACAAGCGGTACGTGGACGCCTACGGCCTGGGCTGGGACGTACAGCAGGAGGACCGCGCCACACTCCCCGGCTACTCCGGCTCGATCGACCTGCACCACGCCAAGCCCCTGGAGTGACGCGCCGCCCGCCCACCGCCCGCGCACCGGGGCCGCACCGGCACGCACGCCCGGCGGACGGGCCACCCCGGGGGCGCGGCGTGTGCGACGGCACACCCGGTGCCTTGCCCGACCGACCCACGGTTCCGCCTGCCGCCACGTACTCTTGGGCTCGCGGAAGCGCACCGGGCGCACGGCGAAGGGAGGGCACGCAGGCATGTACGGGTGGATCTGGCGGCACCTGCCGGGCAACGTGTTCGTGCGCGGGACGCTGTCCCTGGTCCTGGCGCTGGCGACGGTCTTCCTGCTCTTCCAGTACGTGTTCCCGTGGGCCGAGCCCCTGCTGCCGTTCGGCGACGTGACAGTGGACGAGAACTGACAAGAGCCGACGAGAACCGACGAGAACCGACGAGAACCGACAAGAGCCGGCAAGAGCTGACGAGAACCGACAAGGGCTGACGGGAACCGATGAGCGCGCGCATCCTCGTGGTGGACAACTACGACAGCTTCGTCTTCAACCTCGTGCAGTACCTCTACCAGCTCGGCGCCGAGTGCGAGGTGCTGCGCAACGACGAGGTGCGCACCGAGCACGCCGGCGACGGCTTCGACGGCGTGCTGCTCTCCCCGGGCCCCGGCGCACCCGAGCAGGCCGGGGTCTGCGTCGAGATGGTCCGGCACTGCGCGGACACGGGCGTGCCGGTCTTCGGCGTCTGCCTGGGCATGCAGTCGATGACGGTCGCCTACGGCGGCGTCGTGGACCGGGCGCCGGAACTGCTGCACGGCAAGACCTCACTCGTCACCCACGAGGGCAAGGGCGTCTTCGCCGGCCTGCCCTCGCCGTTCACCGCGACCCGCTACCACTCGCTCGCCGCCGAACCGGACCGAATCCCGGCCGAGCTGGAGGTCACCGCGCAGACGGAGTCCGGTGTCATCATGGGCCTGCGGCACCGCGACGTCCCCGTCGAGGGCGTGCAGTTCCACCCCGAGTCGGTGCTCACCGAGTGGGGCCACCTGATGCTGGCCAACTGGCTGGCCGCCTGCGGTGACGGCGGCGCGGTGGAGCGGTCCCGGGGACTGGCTCCCGTGGTAGGGACGTGACGGCGTCCTACGACCCGTACACCGACCCCGAGGCGTTCGAGGCCGCGGTCGGCCGCCTCGCCGACCCTCTGAACGACCCCCTGCCCCCCGCCGCCGGGGACAGCACCCCCACGCCCGGCTCCGTGCCCCCGCCCGGCACCGTACGCGGCCCTGAGGGCCCCGGCCGGGCGCAGGGCGCTCCCGGTCCGGCGCAGGGCTCGCCCGGGTCGCAGCATCCCCCTCCCGGCCCGGTCGCCCCGGGCCCCCAGGCGGGCCCGCCTCCCGGCCCGGCCCCGCAGCCGGGTGGCAACCCCCAGGGCTCGCCCTGGTTCAGGCCGCACGCCGACCCCACACCGACCGCCGCCCCCACGCCGACCGCCGCCCCCACGCCGACCGCCGCGCCCACGCCGACCGCCGCGCCCACGCCGACCGCCGCGCCCTCGCCGACCGCCGCCGAGGCGCCGACGGCCCCGCACCCCGCCGCCGCGCCCCGCCAGCGCGCGGGCGGCCCCCTGCCGCGCCGTCCGGCGCACCCCGGTCCGGTCCCCGCGCCGGGTCCCGCGCCGCGCGGCCCGGTCCGCCGCGGGCCCGCGCCCGGCGGCCCGGGCCCGCACGCCGCCGGGCCCACCGCGGGCGATCCGCGCGTCCCGTCGGCCGCCACCACCACGTCCCCCGTCGTGCCGCAGACCGGCACACCGCCCCGCGGCCCGCGGCCTGGCGATCCGCAGCCCGTCGACCCGCAGACCCCCGACCCGCAGACCGTCGCGCTGCGGCAGGCCGTCCCCGCGGACGACCGGCCGCGGCCCGGCCGCACGGACGCCGAGCCGCCGTCCGACGGCGGCCGGGCGGCACGCCGCAAGGCCGCCGAGCGCGCGGCCCGGGCCCGCAAGGACCCGCCCGGGGTCATCGTCAGCCGGGTCGTGGGTGAGCTGTTCATCACCACCGGCGTCCTGCTGCTGCTGTTCGTCACCTACCAGCTGTGGTGGACGAACGTGCAGGCCAACATGCAGGCGAACGGCGCGGCCAGCAAGCTGGAGAAGAGCTGGGAGGACGGCGGCGCGGACCGCAGGCCGGACGCGTTCTCGCCCGGCACCGGGTTCGCGCTGATGTACATCCCCAAGCTGGACGTGCGGGTGCCGGTCGCCGAGGGCATCGACAAGGCGAGCGTGCTGGACCGCGGCATGGCCGGGCACTACGACGCCAAGTCCGGCCTGAAGACGGCGATGCCCTGGGACAAGCAGGGCAACTTCGCGGTGGCCGCACACCGCAACACCCACGGTGAGCCGTTCCGGTACGTCAACCGGCTGGAGCCCGGGGACAAGATCGTCGTCGAGACCAAGAGCACCTACTACACCTACGAGATGACCAGCCAGCTGCCGTCCACCTCGCCGTCGAACGTGGACGTGGTGAGCGAGGTCCCGCAGCAGTCCGGTTTCACCAAGCCCGGCCGCTACGTCACGCTCACCACCTGCACCCCGGAGTTCACCTCGAAGTACCGTCTGATCGTCTGGGGCAAAATGGTCGACGAGCGCCCGCGGAGCAAGGGCAAGCCGGACGCTCTCGTCGAGTAGCGTGCGGCCCCTGCGGGCGGCGCGGCACGGCGGGTGGAGAGCGGACGGCGGGAGCGGTGGCAGTGACCGAGCAGGACGAGACGGAGACCGAGGAGCGCGCACCGCGCCCCGGGCCGCCGCGCCGCAGCCGTGGGCGGGTCGCCGCCGCCGTCAGCGCCTTCGGTGAGCTGCTGATCACCGCCGGCGTGGTGCTCGGCCTGTTCGTGGCCTACTCGCTGTGGTGGACCAACGTGATCGCCGACCGGGAGGCCAAACGTGAGGGCGACCGGGTACGCGGCGACTGGGCGGCGGGCCGCGGTGGCGGCAACGCCGGCGAACTGGACACCGAGGACGGCATCGGCTTCCTGCACGTGCCCTCGATGAGCCGCTCGGAGGTGCTGGTGAAGCCCGGCACCGACCCGGACGAGCTGAACCAGGGCATCGCCGGGTACTACGAGAAACCGGTCAAGTCGGCGATGCCGTGGGACGACGAAGGCAACTTCACGCTGGCCGCGCACCGCGACGGCCACGGCGCGAGGTTCCACAACATCCACCGCATCAGCGAGGGCGACCCGGTCGTCTTCGAGACGAAGGACACCTGGTTCGTCTACAAGGTCTACGCGACGCTGCCGCAGACCTCCAAGTACAACGTGGACGTGCTGGCGCCGATCCCGAAGGAGTCGGGGCGCAGCAAGGCCGGTCAGTACATCACCCTGACCACCTGCACGCCGGTCTTCACCTCCAACTACCGCTACATCGTGTGGGGCGAGCTGGAGCGCACCGAGCGCGTCGACGCCGACCGCACCCCGCCGAAGGAACTCACCGCCGGCTGAACCCGGTACCACCGGGCGGGCAGGCGAGGGCCCGGCAGTGGTGCACGCCTTACACGGTCGGCGGCCCTCCGCGCCGCGGAATATGCCACTCCACGCCTATTGAGCGAACTTCCGTTAATCCGGCTGGATTTCGCCCACCCGAGCTGCCTACGTTCCGCGGCGGAGGTGATGCACAGTGCATCAGGAGGACACCGCCGCGCCCGGCGAGTCGGCTGCCCGGCAGGACGCCATCGACATCAACGACTTCGTCCACGCGGCCACCGGCGCCCGGGTCCGCAGACTGACCATGCCGGACGGCAGCTACTGGTTCCCCGCGGCGGACGTCTGCCGCAGCCTCGGCTACGCGCACACCGGTTCCGCGCTGCGCGGCATCGCCGACGACACCAACTGCGACACCCTGGAGAGTGTGCTGCACAAGCACACTCTCGACGTCCCGCCGGGCCGCCAGTGGCGCCGCGACATGAAGGTCGTCAACCTCCAGGGCCTGGTCCGGCTCGCCAACGGATGCACCAAGGCCGAGGCTGAACCGTTCAAGAACTGGGTCACCGAAGTGGTCGTGGCCGTGCAGCGCGACGGCCTCTACGCCCTCGGCCACGCCGAGGTCCAGCCGCCCACCGGCGCGACCGTCGCCTACGCCATGCCGCAGCAGGTGGCCGACGCCATCGTCCGGCTGGAGGAGCGCAACCTCCGCCTGGAGGAGCGCCACCGGCGCCTCGACGAGGAGTACGCCGCCGCCCGCCGCGCCGAACGCGCCCTGTGGGGCGACCTCAGCCGGGCGGTGCACCGCATCGCCGACACCGTCGAGCAGCTCACCGCCCGGCTGCCGCCCACCGGGCAGACCGTCCCCCGGCAGCCGGGCCCACCCCGGCCCGACGCCGGCACCGTGCTCGCCGCCTGGCACAACCGGCTGCCGCTCGTCGGCGACCTCAAGGCCGTCGCCCACTGCCTGGTCCCGGAGATGCTCGCCCACGGCCGCGTCACCCGCGCGGTGCCGCACCTGGCCGCCAGGACGGCGCTCACCGAGCACCGGGTGCACGACTGCCTGCGCCTGCTGCTTCGCCACGGCTGCATCGCCCAGGCCGACACCACGCCCGAAGGCACCCCCGTCTACGTGCTCCGCCACCCCTGACCGTCCCGCACGACGTACTGCGGGACGGTCTCGGGTGCGGGACCGTTGTGTCGGTGCGGGACCGGTGTGTCGGTGCGGAACCGAGGCGGCGTCAGGCTGAGGGCGCCGTCCATGCGGCATGCCACGTCGCCGGTCCCACGACCCCGTCCGGGGTCAGGCCGTGCTGCTGCTGGAAGGCCACGCACGCCTCCCGGGACCGCCGGTCGTAGGTGCCGTCGACCGGTACGCCCCAGTCGCGCTCGCGCATGCGCCGCTGCCAGACGCGCACGCCGGGGTGCACGGTCCTCGGCGGCGCAGTGAACAGGACGCCGGGCCAGTCGGGCGCGGATGCCTCCGGTGCGCTGCGGGCGGAGGCGGCGGCTGCGGTGACCGGCGCCGTCCAGGAGGCGTTCCACGTCTTCTCACCCACGACACCGTCGACGGTGAGGCCCTTCTCCTGCTGGAACGCGAGGCAGACACGCCGGGACTGCTCCCCGTAGGCGCCGTCCACAGTGAGGGTCCAGCCCCGTCTCTTCATCTGCTGCTGCCACGTGCGGGCGCTGGAGTGCACGGTCACCGGCGGGTAGTGCAGCAGGACGCCGGGCCACGGCGGCGCCCCCGACGGCGGCGGGTCGGTGGGTCCGCCGCCGGACGAGCCCGGCTCCATGGCGGCCATGTGCTCGCCCAGCCTGCCCGGGCACTCCGTGGCGAGGAACGCCCGGTGCCCCGTGATGCCGGTCGCCGCACCACCCACACTGCGCAGGCGGGCGATCGAGGTGCGGAAGCCGTCGATGAGGGCGCTGGTGACCGTGTCGTACGAACTGCTGGTTCCGCCGACGAGGCCGCAGACCGCGTAGTAGCGGTGGTTGGAGTCGTTCGTGCCGTTCGCGGCCGTTCTGAGGCCGACACCGCGGCCCTCGTAGATCGAGCCGTGCACGCAGACCAGGTAGGTGTAGGCGACGTCGTCCCAGCCCTTGTCGTCCATGTGGTGTTTCTGGATGCCGCGCACCTGCGCGGCGCAGCTGGAGTGGGCGCCTGCGGCGAATCGGGTGGCACCCGTGTGGTGGACGGCGACTCCGCCCCGTGACGGGTCGATGTCCGTGGAGGTCTTCTTCGGCGCTCGGGCACCCCACTGGGCGCGCGTGACGAAGGTGGCCATCAGCGCCTGCCTCCCGCGGCTGCGGCAACTCCGGGCGGCAGGCCGCACTCCGCGCTCGCGTTCAGCGGTTCCCGGGACACACCGTCCGCGTGGTCGGCTGCGGAGACCCGTGGAATCCGGGCGTCCGGGTGGTCCGGGCTGGTCACCACCGGCAGTTCGGCGGGGCCGGTGGCGCGGGCGGGGCCGGAGCAGAGGACGGGCAGGGCCGCCGCGCCGGCGACGGCGACCGCCGCCCGGCCGGAAAGCCCCAGAAACCCCCGGCGCGTGGTGTGTTCGGTCAAGGTCTCCCCCTGGCATGTCGCCGGTCGACTCATCAGTCGGGCTGCTCGTCGGTCGGTCGACTCATCAGTCGGGCTGCTCGTCGGTCGGGTCGCTTGCATAGCTCAGCCCAGGTCCTGGGGCCGACGATGCCGTCGGGGTCCAACGCGTAGATCCACTGGAAGCGCACGAGGGGCAGCCCAGGTGGAATCAGCGGAGGCGGACTGGGAATGCGCAGAGTCTGCAAGGCGGTGCGTAGGACAACAAGAGGTCCAGGGCGGCCAGGCCGAATCTGGGATGCCTCGGCTTCTGAGCAGCGGAGACAGCGGGCGCTGCGGGACGCCGTGGGACGACTGGGACGCCGCTCGACGCCGGACCGCCCCGCGAATGCGGCCGATTCGCGTCTGCGGCCGGCTCGCGTCTGCGGCCGGCCCGGAGCCCTCAGGCCGGTGCCGCGGTCACCGAGGTGCGGCGAAGCACTGGGCGTCGTCGCGGTCGTCCGCCGCGGCGACCGGCTCCGCGGGAGCGGGAGTCGTGGCGGGCCGCGGGCCCGGGTTCTCGGTGCCCGCCCCCTCCGGAGGCCGGCCGCCCGAGGGGGCGAAGTAACAGGCCTCGGCGTCCTGTTCCGACATGCCGCCGATCATGGGTGTGTACACGTACCCCTGGGCGTCGTAGCGGTCCCTTATCGTCGCCTCCTGCACGTCGCCCTCCGGTGAGACGATCTCGATCCGGGTGCCGACCTCGGCGAGCCAGACCCGGGCCCACGACGCGGCGCACCCCTTGCTGTGGCGGATGTCCATCCGCGCACCGCCGGAGAGCGTGCGTTCGACGACGGTCACCGGCTCGTGTTCGACGTGGGTGCACCCCTGGGACTCGGGGTCCTTGCCCGTGCAGCCCGCGGACCGGCAGCCGGGAGGGGACGCGGCCTGCTGGGCCTTGTCCAGGACCCGCTCGGCGACCGTCACGCCGACCGCGACTGCCGTCCCCAGCAGCACCCCGGCGGCTATGGGCCGCCACCAGCGGCGCAGCGCCGAAAGGCCCCGGAGCGAGCGGCGGGTCGGGGCTGGACCGCTCGCCGCCTCGTGGGGCTCGGGTCGGCCGCCGGCGGCCCCGGACCGTCCGCCGGCCGTCTCAGCCCGTTCGTGCAGGTCCAGGACCGGCTCAGGCGACTCCTGCGCCAGGGCGCACAGCTCGCGCACCAGATCCCGCGGCGGGATCTTGACCCCCCTGAGATAGCGGTGCCAGGACGACCTGCTGGCGCTCGTGCTGTGTGCGAGGGCCGTCAGACTGAGCCCGGAGCGTTGCCGCAGCGCGTCCAGCTCACGGCTCAGGTCGAGGCGTTCCGGCGGCAGTCGGCTGGTCATCGGCGCAGCGCCTTCCAGGTGTGCGGCCCGACGATCCCGTCCACGGCCAGCTGGGGCGACTCCTCCTGGAAGCGCTTCACCGCCCGGGCCGTCTGGGCGTCGTAGGCCCCGTCGATGTCACCTACCGGGTAGCCGTGCTCTGCCAGTAGGCACTGGGCCTCCACCACGTCCCATCCGGTCTTGATCTGGAACAGGACGGCGTCCTCGGTCTGGCTGTGGCCCGCGTAGAGCGCGTCGCCGCGACGGTGGATCGTGCAGCCGTAGTTGCGGCCCGGCTCAAGGACAAAACTGCTCTCGTCCGCCGCGTCGTCCCCGCCCCAGGCGTGGAGAGCCGGAATGAGCCCGGCGGCGGTGAGCACCGCAGTCAGCAGGACGACCATGAGTGCCTGCAGGAACGGGAGGGCGTGTTCGCGCGAGGCGGGCTTCGCTACCCCGCCGTCGCCCTCTCCCGCCCCCGTGGCGCCGTCCGTCCCCCTCGCCTCTTCCGATCCCTTCGCCTCGTCTGTTCCCTCCGTCGCTTCCACCGCTGCGTTCCGCCGCTCACCGGTGCGCGCCGCAGCCGGCCCCGTGGTGGGCCGCGCGCCCTGGGACCAGGTCTCCTCGGCGAGTGAGTGCATGGCGAGCAGGCGATGGACGTCGCCGCCCGCAAGGATCGCCAGTTCCTTCACGGCTCCGGCCGGCGGGAGTTTCTTGCCGTTCAGATAGCGCTCCCACGAGGATCTGCTGTACGTGGTGCGCCGTTCCAGGGCGGCGAGGCTGAGGCGGCTCCGATCCTTCAGCGAACGGAGCTGTACGACCAGTTGCCGTCCTTGGGGGTCGAGCGTGCCGGGTAATGCCTTCCAAGAAGCCATGGCCGAGTCTCGGTTCCCTTCCTCCGGTCTCTCCCGTGTTTGCCACACAGCACGGAGCGCGCGGAAGCCCCCCATGCCCCTCGCCGGACCTGCCCGTGAACAGAACGCGCGACCACCGAGCGGCGTTCCGGGCGGGCCAGCCCCGTCCCATGATCTCCCGACAACTCAGGGAACGGCCATGGTGTGTTGCGTCTCAGCAAGCAGTTGCGTGGGACATCCCTTTGAAGGACCCGGCTCCGCCACCGGACGCGGTGGAGCGACTGCGGCGGCAGCCGCGGCGAACACGGAGGGCTCCCGGTTGCCGACCCGGGCACGGATCGCCTCCGCCGTCCCCTCGGGCAAGGAGAGAGCCACCCGCGTCGTCGGCCCCTCACCGAAGTGACCGCTCCACCCGGACCCCGGAAGGTCCCGGGAAAACCACAGCGGAAGACAGGCTGCCCGCGCGCTGTCGGTTCGGGGCGGTGTACCCGCCGGTGGGCACACCGCCCGCCGCCGGGAACGCGCAATGCCCTCCGAATCCGCGTTTCCGCAGTTCAGAGGGCATTCAACGGGTGGAGCCTAGGGGAGTCGAACCCCTGACATCTGCCATGCAAAGACAGCGCTCTACCAACTGAGCTAAGGCCCCGTCGCCGCCAAGAATACCCGCTCCGCACCCCCGATTCCGACCGGGTATCGCCCAGGACCCCCCTGCTCCGTAGGATGCTCCGCAAGTTCGCTGCCGCGAAGCGAACAGGGGAGATCTGGGGAGACACGATGGATGCAGCACAGCAGGACTCCACGGCGAAGGCCCGGGAGCTGCAGAGTGCCTGGTACGGCGAACCGCTCGGCACCCTGTTCCGTCGGCTGATCGAGGACCTGGGTCTCAACCAGGCGCGTCTGGCGACCGTGTTGGGGCTGTCGGCACCGATGCTGTCGCAGCTGATGAGCGGCCAGCGCGCCAAGATCGGCAACCCGGCCGTGGTGCAGCGGGTCCAGGCCCTGCAGGAGCTCGCGCAGGAGGTCGCCGGAGGCCACGTCAGCGCTGCGGACGCGACGCAGCGCATGGAGGAGATCCGCCGTACCGCCGGTCAGAGCGTGCTGGGGGGCACCGCTCACACCAGCACCTCCGGGCAGCAGACGACGGTCAAGCGCGCGGTGCGGGAGATCCAGTCGCTGCTGCGTGCGATCTCCGACGCGCAGGACATCATCGAGGCCTCGCAGACCCTCGCCGACAGCCACCCGGAACTGGCCGAGTTCCTGCGGGTGTACGGCGCGGGGAAGACCTCGGACGCGGTCAAGCACTACGAAGCCCATCAGGGCTGAGTCGAGGACGTCCATCAGGGCTGAGTCGAGGACGTCCGCCAGGGCTGAGTCGAGGACGCCCACCAGGGCTGAGGCGAGTCGGTCCTGGTGGGCGCGGAAGCGCAGAGCAGAGCGAGAGAACGGGCGCGACAGCATGGGTGAGGTCTTCGCGGGCCGGTACGAACTGGTCGATCCGATCGGGCGCGGCGGGGTGGGGGCGGTCTGGCGTGCCTGGGACCACCGCCGCAGGCGGTACGTCGCGGCGAAGGTGCTGCAGCAGCGCGACGCCCACACCCTGCTGCGCTTCGTGCGCGAGCAGGCGCTGCGCATCGACCACCCCCACGTGCTCGCGCCGACGAGCTGGGCGGCCGACGACGACCAGGTCCTGTTCACCATGGACCTGGTCAGCGGCGGCTCGCTGGCCCACCTCATCGGGGACTACGGCCCGCTGCCGCCTCACTTCGTGTGCACGCTGCTCGACCAACTGCTGTCGGGGCTCACCGCGGTGCACGCCGAGGACGTCGTGCACCGCGACATCAAGCCGGCGAACATCCTGCTGGAGGCCACCGGGACGGGACGGCCGCACCTGCGGCTGTCCGACTTCGGCATCTCCATGCGCAAGGGCGAGCCCCGCCTGACAGAGACCAACTACGTGGTCGGCACGCCGGGCTACTTCGCACCGGAGCAGATGCTGGGCGCGGAGCCGGACTTCACCGCCGACCTGTACGCCGTCGGCCTGGTCGGGCTGTACCTGCTCAACGGCCGCAAGCCCGACGCCCAGACTCTCGTGGAGAGTTACGAGCACGGGGTGCCGCCGGCCCCTGACGGCGTGCCCGGACCGCTGTGGGAGGTGCTGGCGACGCTGCTGCAGCCGGACCCGCACGCCCGGTTCCGGACGGCGACCGGCGTGCGCAAGGCGCTGGCCGGGGCCGTGGAACTGCTCCCCGACGACACCACGGCCAAGCCGGGAGGCCCGGACCCGGTGGAGGTCTTCGACCACATCGGCCCGCTGCCTCCGGGCTACGGCCCGCAGGGGCCGGAAAGCCCCGAAGGCACGACGGGCTCCGCCCCGGCGGTCCCCGGACAGCAGGAGACCGGAACCGGATCGGCCACCGGGACCGGATCGGCCACCGGGGCCGGGACCGGGGCCGGGACCGGGGCCGGGACCGGAGCCGGGACCGGAGCCAGCAAGGGGACCAGCCAGGGGGCCGGCAACGGCGACACCGGCACCGGGTCCGGGGCGGTCCCCGCCGCGCCTCCGCTGGACTCCGCGACGACCGGCAGTTTCCACCTGGCGCCGCCCAGCCCGCAGCCCCCGTCCCCCGAGCACGTCCAGGCGGCCCCGGACGGCCAGGCCGCCCAGCCGTCCCCGTACGGCAACCCGGCGGCGGCCCACGCCGGTACTCCCCCCACCCCCACGCCGCAGACACTGCCCTACACGGGGTACCACCCGGGTCACCCCGTCCCCCAGTCCGACGCCGCCCCGGCGGCGAAGGGCCGGCGGCCCGGACCGCCGCCCGCCGTGGTGGTGGCCGTACTGGTCCTGGCGCTGGTGTGCTTCGCGGTCGGCATCTGGGCCCTCACCCAGACCTGACCCGGCACGTATCCGGGGCGGGCACAAGGTAGAGGGGGAGCGGCTGCTGCCGCTCCCCCTCCGCACGTCATCTCACTGCCGGCCGTCCGGCGCGCTCCCGCCGTGACCGGGTTGCTGCTGGCCGCCGAACCCCGGCGGCCCGGAAGGTCCGGGGTAGCCGTACCCGCCGCCGTACGGGCCGGGCGCGGCGTACCCGCCGGGCACGCCGCCCTGTGGTGTCCCGGTGGAGGCGTGCTGCTGCGCCGCGGCGTCGGACGGGGCACCGCGGCGGCCGTGGCGGAGTCGGGCGAGCAGCATCCACAGGCCGAGGCCGAGCACGAGCACCGTGCCGGCGCCGATGCCGCCCCAGGCCACCAGCCGCCACCCGTCGCTCTGTGTCACGTCGGCCGCGGAGAGGCCCTTCTCCGCCGCTTCCTTGTCCTTGTCGGTGACGCCGAACCCGGCTGCCGCCGCGTCGCCGTCGTAGCCGGGCCCCTCGGCCGCCTCCCCGCTGACCTTGACCCGCAGCGTCACGGTGGCGCCGTCGGGGAAGTGCTCGGCCAGGCCGGGGTGGAGGGTGACGGCGAGGTAGTACCAGCCGGCGGTACTGATGCCGCGGCCGTCGTCGTCGAAGCGGTTGCCGTACTCCACGGGCCGGGTGATCAGGCCCGCCGAGGTCTGCTCACCCCGGTACGACTCGAAGTTGTTGTCGACGACGTCGGCACGGGCCGGGTTGAAGAGGTGGAAGCCGAGCGCCCGGGAGACGAACTCCGGTGACTCGCTCTTCTTCGCCGCGTTGGGCAGTTCGGCGAACGCCGCGAGCTGCTGGCCCCAGTCGAGGGGGACCCGGTAGAAGATGGTCTCCCCGGCGCGGACGGTGTCCTTCCACACGCCGGAACCGACCGCGCCCGCGTCGTTGAACGAGGTGCCGCCCTTGGCACGCTGGGACGTGCCGGTGGGCGGGGTCGGCAGTTCGGTGCTCCAGGTGTCCTTGCCCGGCGGGCCCGGCGCGGTGCCCTCCAGGCCGGGCTCGGCCATGAAGCGGATCTCCAGCGGCCAGTCGCCGGGGTCGGAGGTGCCGGGACCCTCCCGCTTCACGGAGAACAGGTAGGGGCCCGCCTGCTGGCAGCGCTCGATGTCGCCGCCGATGCGCCGGGCCGCGTAGTCGCCGATCGGGTAGGCCTGGTCGTCCCCGGAGAAGGTGGCCCGGCCAGCGGTGTCGCACTGCTCGCCACTGGTCGTGGTCAGCTTCATCTCCAGCCCCTCGCCGAACGAGGCCACCTTCGTGCCCGGTTCGGGGGCGGCGACCGCAGACAGGTACACCGTGGAGACTTCGTCCAACTCGACGCTGTAGAACTTCTCCTCGCCCCGGCCGATGCTGTCGGTGTAGATGCCCGGCTTGAGTTCCGGGCCGTCGGAGCTGCTCGCGGTGCCCTCGACGGGGGTCGCGTCGTCCGCCGTACGGTACGTCGCCGGACCGTCGGCCGACCCGTCCGCCGGAGCGGCGGTCGCGAGGGCCGGTGCGCCCACCGCCGCGCCCAGTACCGTGCCGAGGACGGCAGCGACGGCTGCGAGCCGAGTGCCGGTCCTCCTCGTGCGCCGCTTCACGCTGTGCCGCCCCTCGTCGAGTCCGTCGTGCTGCTGTGGGGTGCCGTCGCCCGCCGGCGGCGGGAGAGCGCGTACGCCGCGCCGAGCCCGGCCAGCAGGAGCACCGCCGCGCCGCCTGCGATCCCGGCGAGCATCGGCGTCGACCATCCTGCACCGTCCGTCCCGGCCGCCTCGCCCTCGCCCCCCGCGTCCTTGCCGGGACCGGCGTCGTCGGCTGTGTCGGCGTCGGCGGGCGGCGCGTCGTGCGCGGGCCCGGCCTTGGCCTCACCGACCACGTCGACGCGCAGCACCAGGCCGATCGCCGGGTTCTCGGCGAGGTCGGCGGCGTCCGGGCCCAGGGACACCGCGAGGTAGTAGTCGCCGTCGGCACGGACCGGGGTGACGGTGTTGCCGGTCTCCCACCGGTTCGTCCAGGACACCGGGACCGTGCCCGAGGAGACCGCGGTCGGCCGCCCCGCGTAGGACCGGTTGTCCTGGAACTCGGTGCCCGAGGGCACCGGACGGCGACCGGGCGTGAACAGGTCGGCGCGGACGAACGACCGGGCGCGGCTGTCCTCCAGCGTCGGCTCGTTGCCGAACTCGGCGTCGAACCGCAGCTGCTGGCCCCAGCCGACGGGCACCTTGTACCAGCGTGTCTGGCCGGGCAGCAGGCGGTCGCGCCAGACGCCGCTGCCGAGCTGCCGGGCGTCGTTGAAGCCGGTACCGCCCTCGACGTCCTTCGGCGTGCCGGTGGGCAGTCGTGCGTCGCGCCCGGCCTGCCCGTAGTCGGTAAGGGAGGCGCCGGGGACCACACCGTCAGGCAGCGGCTCCTCCTCGCCGAGCCGCAACTCCAGCGGCCAGCGCGCCTGGTCGGAGTCCGGCTTCGAGCGGCGCTGCACGGACATCACGTAGCGGCCCGCCGTGTCGCAGCGCGCGGTGCCGCGCTCGGTCGGCACCCGCGACACCGCCCCGGACACCGGGAGCGCGCCCTCACCCTGCCGGAAGTAGGCGTTGCTACTGACGGCGCAACCCCGGGAGTTGTCGTCGCCGCCCTCCAGGCGGACCACGAGGCCGTCCAGCGCGTGCACGGCGGCGCCGGGCTGCGGCACGGCCGTCGCGGCGAAGTCCACCGCCGACCCGGCGTCGAGGTCGGCGGCGTACCAGCGGGTCTCTCCGGCACCGATGGTGTCGAGGTACTGGCCGGCCGTCAGGCCCGCCGCCTTCCCGGCCGACCGGCCGCCGGTGACCCGGTCGCCACTGAGCCGGTAGCCTCCCGCGGACAGTTCCCCCGCGCGCTGCAACTGCCGTGCCAGGGAAGCCGCGTCGGGTGCGTCGTAGTACGAGCCGTGCCCGGCCTCGGCGATGCACTCCAGTTCCTTGCGGGCCTTGCCGCCGACCTGGAAGCCGACCGTGTCGATGCGCAGGTCCACCCCGTCCTCGGTGATCTGCTCGGCCACCTCGCAGGGGTCGATGTCGGCGCAGTTGCTCTCACCGTCGGACACCAGCAGGATCGTGCGGCGGCCCACGCCCTGACCGGACGCCTCGGGCAGGTCCTCGGCGGCCTTCCGCAGCGCCAGACCGGTGGGCGTGTCCCCCTTGGGGCGCACCGCGTGCACCGCGGACTTCAGCGAGTCGCGGTCCAACTTCATCACGGGGCGGGCCAGTCGGGTGTCGGTGCAGCCGCTCTCCTGCTCCGACCCGTACAGCCGCAAGCCGGTGGGATGCCCGTCGGGCAGCGCGTCGACGACGGCTTCGACCGCCTTGCGCGCGGACTCGATGCGGGTGCTGCCGGACCCGTCGTCCTCCGCCATCGAGCCGGAGGAGTCCAGGACCATCAGCAGACCGCCGTTGCCATCGGCAACGGCGGCCGGGGCCACCGGGGCCGCCATGGCGGGCGCCCCGCCCGCCATGGGGACCACCAACGCGGCGGAGAGCAGGAAGACCGCTCCCCGAAGACACCTGCCACTCATCAGAACCCCCGAGAAACGCCGTGGTGCGACCGATCACCGGTAAGCACCGTACGAGTTTGCTGCTGCACACCTCAAGGTCGGGGGCGTCACGGTACTGCAACACGACTGCACAGCGACACGGCCGCCCGGCCGGCTGCCGGAATCCCGGAAACGTGTAAGCCCCGGCCGGAGCCGGGGCTTACACGTCTGCTGCGGGTCTGCGGGCCCTCAGACGCTGGGACCTGCGGGCACGGAGTCGGTCGCCTCCGTCCACAGGTCCTGCTCGGCACGGTCCGCCTGGATCTGGCGGTACACGAGGAGCCCGCCGACGGCGGCCAGCACGACCAGGAGGAGCTTCTTCACGGCGTTACCTCGTCCTTCAACGACGGTGGGACCTTCTGGCGCCCGATGATACCCAACCGAAACACCGCGCACGGAGTCCGGAGTGCCGCGCGCCCCGGCAGCCACACGGAAGGACACGCAGACGGACATGCAGAACGCCCCGGACCTCGATCGGTCCGGGGCGTTCACGGCGGTGGGGCTAACAGGACTTGAACCTGTGGCCTCTTCCTTATCAGGTCGGTCGGATGAGTGCCATCACCCAGACAGCCCTTTTGCCCCTGCGTTCGGCGACCCCGTCTGTGTGCGCATGCATCCATTGCTGTCCGCTGGTGTTGATGTCAACTGGTGATGTCAGGCTCGGCTACGTCCGGCCGTGAGCCTCCTTCTACCAGCTCCCTCGTCCCGGTTCTCACACCTATCGGGCGCACCCGTACGCAAGGATGACCACCAGCACGACCAATCCCAGCCAAGCGGGAAAGCCAGTCTTCGTAAACCGACCCCTGCCGTCCCTCGGTTGTGGCCGTCGACGATTTGCCATATTTCGCCCCTTACAGCCTGTGCTCGACATGGCCATGGTGGGCTTAGACAACTCGCCGCGATAGGGCAGGAATCAGTCATAGGCTTGACTTATGCCCGACTCCAGCGAGCCAGGAGCAGACCCGCTGACGGTGCGCTGCGGGTGGCAGGACTGCCCACCGGGCGGCAGCCTTTCCACTCCGATGCTTTCTCGGTAACCGGCAGGCGTAGTAGCCTGACGCCACCTCAGTACTGCCTCTCTCAGCCCCGATCGCGCAATGTGATCGGAACTCTCCCCCGGGAGAGCTACCAGAAGGAGGTACTGGGTAGATGGCCGACCCGATGGAAGAGGTGCCGCGTCCTCAGCACGACCGGTCTAGCCGGTGGGCGCTGATCATCGCAGCACTTTCGCTAGTCGTGGCGATCATCGCCTGTGTCGATCAGGTGGTTCGCTGATCGCATGGTGTCCCGGCGCGGCCGACGACTCACATCAGTGAGCCCGGCCTCCTCGAAAGCGACCGGGCTCACTTGGCGCAGATGAGGGGTGCGGTCTCGCTTCACCGGGACCGCACCTCGTGCCTGCACCGTTGCCGCCCCGATTGAGGCAGCAACTCGTAGAGGCAAGCATGCATGCTTACTTGCTTGCAAGCAAGCAAGTAAGCGCCAGCTCGCGCACGAGCACGCAACGATGCGCAAGCTGGCAGCTCATCCGGCTGACCCGTCCCGGGCACCTCTATTTCTCGGCCGGCGGGCGCCCCTTCCAGGCGATCACCAAAGTCATGGCGGCGAGAGCCGTGGCCACGGGAGGGGCGTACACCGGCCGGACGTGCACCATCCATGCCAAGCCGCCACCAACCCCGACGAGTACGAGCAGCCAGAGGGCGCGTCGCAGAAGTCGCGCGGCCCGGCCGGGCGAACCGCCAGGGGTTGGCTTCACGGGTGTGCCGGGTACTGTCATAGCTGACCTGCTTTCCAAGAGTGAGGTCAGGGGCGACTCCCGACGCAACCGGGGGTCGCCCTTTTTCGCGACCTACGCCACCCCATAACCAACATCATCACTCCTCTCGCACCAGCGGCAAAGTCGGTTATCCACAGGCTCCTGTGGATCACACACGACCCCCTGTGGGTAAGCCCCAATTTCTTGTGCATAAACATGGGGACAAACACACGCGCCACGATGCACAAGTAACCCACAAGAGCCCCTGACCTGGGAAAACACAAGCCTCGTGACTGTGCATTAGAAAAATATTTGCCGTCACCGGGAGTGAAAGGAATTAGCACGCGCCCCCACTCCTATGTCTCTACGCGTGTAGCATTCCAAGCCAGAAATGGAGCGCGGCATTGTATAGGCAGGGTCCGACAATCCACCCGAGCGCGGCATTAAGCTACTTGCAAGTACTAGGACAAAAAGTGCCGAAAAGAGTCTTTCGCTGAGCGGCGGACTGCTTGGCAGTGAGGAAGGACACGCAATACCTCGTAGTCTCGCCCGCAACACCGACACGGCCCAGCCAGTCGGACTATCGGCTCAACCTAAGAGAGGAGGAATCCGGGCTTCGCCTGCCCTAGGTCTCGGAGTTGGGTCAGATAGTCCTGCGCGGAGGGGTCCGACGCGTACCGGTCCCTGACCACAGCCGCCAACTCCCGGCTCGTCATGATCAGTGAAGGCACGGACTGGCGCTCGCCTTCGAGAGCGCGCCCCCCGTACGTCAGGGCCCCTTCGAGATCCCCTGCGCGAGCAGCGGTGACACCGAGCGTCACCCGCGCTTCGGCGTTCCGCATCGGGGATCGTTCCGTGCCGTCGAAGTCGGTCCCTTCACTGAGAACCTGCTCAGCCAGGTTGCTGGCCAGTTTGTCTTCGCCCACGAGGCGGTAGCAGTCCATGGCGTAGAAGTCGAACTTCGCCGGGTCCACCACGAAGTGATTGTCCAGGTTCTCCGGCTGCGGCATCCCTTCGAGTAGCCGCCGCCCCCGGTCAAGGGCGACTTCGACTTGCCTGCGGTCGCCGATGCGGGCCCATGCCTTCGCTTCCTGACCAGCGAGCTGCACGGCGACGCCGTGGTTCGCGGCGCGTTCGGTCCCGGCCTGGGCGGCTGCGATGACGCCCCGATAGTCGCCAGTCGTCAGGGCGAACCAGGCGCGCATCTCGTGGGCCCACCCGGCGATCTCGCCGTGATCGGTCTCGTTGGCCAGCGAGAGGGCAGCTTGGCGGGTGGACTCCGCGCCGTGTCGGTTGCCCATGTCGTACTCGACGCAGCCGACCAGGAGCGCGAGCCAGCCCGAGAGCGCGAGAACTTCACGGTGCTGGGCAAGGGTGAGGCTCTTGGAGTGGAGATCCACCACGCGCCGGAGCCACTGGCGACCTTCGACGAGGAGCTGTTCGCTCGGCATGAAGGGGTACTCGGACGCCAGGCGGTCGGCAGTGATGCGCAGAGCGTCCAGCGTTGCGGCGTCGACGTCGGAGCGCTTCAGGCGGCTGACGATCTCAAGGGTTTCCATGCCGCTGGCCGCCACGATCTCGGCGTTACCGTCGCGCCGGCCGGGCGCGGGAAACAGGGCGTTGGTGACCGTGCCGAAGGTCGCGGCGATGATCGGGCGGTAGAAGTCGCCCGGCGTCGAACCGGCCTCCCAGCGCTTCCACTGCCGGACCAGTGACTCTTCACCGGGCAACTCTGTCGGAGCGTGGGCCCGTAGGGCTCGTACGGCATCGAGCTGGGACCAGTCCCGTGCCTGGCGCTCAGCCACGAGGCGGCGTGCCCATGTCGGCCTGTCGTCGGTCATGTGCCCTCCCTTGCCTACAGCGAGTCTGGTCCTCCCACAGGGGGGACGCGCAAGAGGACAACGGGGGGACATTCGGGGTGTCCCTGTCCCACCATCACTGACCCCCTTCCTGTCACTTATTGTCAGCGCTTCCCTACTCCACAGTGTTCCCCAGATCACGCACCGTCCGACGTGGCCCGCCCTTCCAGGGCGGCCACGCGCTGTGTCAATGCCTGAATCTGGGAGCGGATTTCCTTGATCTCTTCGGTTGTGTCCTGCTTAGGTCCCGGCGCTGCTGAGGCAGCGGTTACGAAGTACCCGCGGTTGCTCGCAGAGAAGATCAGCCCCTCGTCGACGAGGATGCTCAACCCGTCCCGCACCGTCTGGCCGGCGACGCCGAGCATCCGGGCAAGCTCCCGCGTCGGCGGCAAACGGCCGTCCCGGTACGTCCCCTCGGTGATGTCTCTCCTGAGGACGTCAGCTACCTGCACCGGCTTCGGTCTGGGGTCGTTCGCGGCAAGGCTCATGCCCCGAGCGTATCGACCAGCGCGCCCTTATGCGCCCTGCCGCAAAGGTTGCGAGCTAGTGCGCACTAGTGCAAGCTGATGCACGAGCGGTCGTCTCCCGGCCAAGGAACGCCGGCCGCTTCTCTCTGCCCTGCACGCCTGACAACAGGAGTGGCAATGCGCACCTTCGTAGCTGGTCAAGAGGCTTTGGACGCCTGTGAGTTCGCCGAGCTTGCGCTCGGCATCGACCGTGAACTGTTCCTCGGAGTCCCGGGGGAGACGCGCACCGAGCGCGCCGCTCGACTGGACGTCGCCCGAGACGTACTGGCCGACCTTCGGCACCAGGCGGACGCCGACGAGGTGTCCGGCTGGGACGCGCTCTACGCCGAGGCGCTCGCCCGCACCGTTCCGCTGCTGCGGAGCGCGGCGAAGCGGCGCCCGGCCGGTCGGGGGGTGGCGGCATGAGCGCGCTTCTCTCTGCAGCTGCGGCCGTGGCACCGGTGGCTGCCGGTTGGTCGGTGCACTCGGCCTGTCTGCGCCGTCGGCTTGAGCGTGCCCGACGTGACCCGCTGACCGGTCTGCCGACACGGGCCGAGTTCGAGTGCCGCGCCGCTCGGCTGCTTGAGCAGCGGGCATGTGCGGTGGTCGTCGTCGACCTGGACGGCTTCAAGGCCGTGAACGACACCTTCGGTCATGCCGCCGGGGACGCCGCCCTTCGAGCTGCGGGCGGGCGGCTGGCCATCTGGACCGACAGCCTGCGCGGCTGCGCGGCCCGGTTGGGCGGGGACGAGTTCGCCGCCACCGTGCCCATGCCCGGCCACCTCCCGAACGCGCTGCTCGCGTTGCACCGGTCGCTGTGCGCGCCGGTCACCTTCGAGGGGCGCACGCTGCCGCTGGGTGCGTCGGTGGGCGCGTTGCCGGTGGCTGAGCTGCCGGTGACGGACTTGTCGGCGGCGTTGCGGCGCGCGGATGAGGCCATGTACGCGGCCAAGCAGGGCGGCGGCGGTACCTGGCTGGCGTCGGGAGCGGCGCCGCTCATGCAAACCGTCAACGGTCGCCGCGACGGCCGCAACGGCAGCAGCCCCGCCGGGGGTGAGCGGTCATGACCGTCAACCTCACCAAACCCGCACCCGCCACGGTGGCAACCGATGTGCCGGTGTTGTCCCGGCCGGAACGGGCGCTGCTGGTCGTGGTCGGCATGGCGGCGGTCGGCGTCGGGGCCCTGGGCCTGGCGTCGTCGTTCGACTCGGTGTCCGCCGCAGCCGCCCGGTGGGGCTTCGGCTCCCCGTGGATGCTGCCGGTCGGCATCGACATCGCCATCCCGGTGTTCACCGCTGCCAACCTGCTGCTTATCCGGATGAACATGCCGCTGGGCTGGGTGCGGTTCGTGCCCTGGGCGCTCACAGCAGTCACCTGCTGGCTCAACATCGCCGCCGGTCACTCGCTCTCGGCGAAGGTCGCGCACGCCGCGATGCCACTGCTGTGGGTGGTGCTCTCCGAGATCGCCGCTCACGTCTACGCATCCCGCATCGGCGCCGTGACCGGCCGCCGTATGGAGAAGATCCGCCGCTCTCGCTGGCTGCTGGCTCCCCTGTCGACGTTCGCCCTGTGGCGCCGCATGACGCTGTGGGAGATCACCTCCTATAGCGACGCGCTGGCCCGCGAACGGCAACGCCAGCTCGACCGGGCGGACCTGCGCCAGCAGCACGGCCGTCGCTGGCGCTCCAAGACACCGCACCGCGCACGCGTACTGCTCAAGCTCGGCGAACTCGCGCCCACCAGCGCCCTGCTGGAGGAGCGGGACCCGGAACCGCAGCCCGACACCAAGCCGGAGCCGCGTCCGGTCGCCACGGCCAAGCCCCGGCCGCGACGGTCGACGAAGCCGACGCGCAAGGGGGTGCGCTCGACCGAAGAGCTGCTGCACGAGGCACGCCACGCCACGGCCGAGTGGGCTGACGAGCGGCTGACGGCCGACGCCATCCGTTTGGCGGTCCGCACCTCCCAGAAGAACGCCCGGCTGTTGCGGGACGCGCTTCGCGCCGAGCGCGCCGAGCGGTCCCGGTTCGGCCGGGACGACGCCGGGGCGGTGGCGGCATGAGTGCCGGTGGTCATTTGCGGGTGTTGTCGCTGTTCTCGGGGATCGGCGGGTTGGAACTGGGCCTGGAACGCGCGGGGTTGCGTGTGGTGGGCCAGGTGGAGAGCAACAAGTTCTGCCGGCGCGTGCTGGCACATCACTGGCCGGAGGTAGACCGCCATGACGACGTACGCACCGCCGCCGCCTGGTGGGACTCCCGCCCCCGACCGCTGGTCGACGTCGTCTGCGGTGGCTACCCCTGCCAGCCCTTCAGCCTCGCCGGTCACCAGCTCGGCACCGCCGACGAACGATGGCTGTGGCCGGCGATGGCTGACGTGGTGCGCCACGTTCGACCCCGCTACGTCCTCGTGGAGAACGTCGCAGACCTTGTTCGAGATGCCGACGCCTTCGGCTGGATGCTCGGTGACCTGGCCGCCCTCGGGTTCGATGCGCAATGGGCAGTGCTATCGGCACCCGACTTCGGCGCCCCTCAGGCAGCCCGTGAACGGCTCTACCTCCTGGCCCACCCCCCGAGCCTCCATGGGAGCCCACGGCATCGCATGGGCCAGGGCGCAGAGCGGGAAACACCGCTCACAACTGGAGGACTACCTCGCCCACCTGTGGCTGCGCGACGGCAGACCGCGCACACCTGGCTTGCTGCCGAACCCCACGTGGATCGCCTGGCTCATGGGCTTCCCCACCACGTGGACCAACTTGCCGCCTACGGCAACGCCGTCATCCCCACCGCGGCCGAACACCTCGGCCGCCTGATCACCACAGACCACCACCACCGCACCCAACCCCCCACCTGACCCGCCACACACCGCGGGGCCCGGCCGCCCACCTCTCACAGCGTCGGCCGGGCCCCGCCAACCCCTCCACTGATGGGAAGGAATCTCAGTGAATCACGCAGATGGCAACGACAAGGAACGTGAACTGTTCGCCCGGCTCGAAGCCGACTTGGCGGCCGACTCCGGGGCCGACGTGGTCGACCTCGACAAGGCGCGCGACGCCCGTGCCGAGTCGGGCGACCAGTCGGCCGACTCCGCCCCCGGCTCCGGTGCGTCCGGTCGGGCCGACTCGGCGGCCGGTGGGTCGGCCGACGGGTCGGGGCCGGTGATGGTCGACGGCCCGGCGCCGGTCGGTCCCGGCTTCATGGAGCGGGTGACGGCTGCGAAGCGGCGCCCGGTGGTCCCGGCGTGGCTGCGGTCGCTCGGTGAGCTGAAGACGGCCGCCGGATGGGTGGCCGGTCACTACGGCCACCTGACGGCGTATCACTCGCTGCGGGTGCCGGTGTATGCCGGGCGCCTGGCGGTGCACTCGCCGCGCGGCGCGGCCCGGTTCGTGGGCGGCACGTTGCGGTGGCTGGCCGACCGGGAGGGCGAGCCGGTCCGGCTGGCGGCGGTGCGGCGGGAAGACGCGGTGGAGTACCTGAAGTTGTCGCGGCAGCGGGACGGCCGGGTGCGGCTGCGGACCCTAGCCATGGTGCTGGCTTCGCTGATCGGAGTCGGTGCGAGTCTGGCCCTGTACGTGCTCGCCCCGGGGTGGCTTCAGGCGGTTTCGGTGAGCGCGCTGGTGCTGGCGCTGGGCTTCGCCGGCCGTGAGGCGGACGCCCCGATCGTGACCCGGGCGGTGGAGCTGCCGCAGGTCTCCCGGCTGACGTCGCAGATCGTGGTGCGGGCGTTCGCGGCACTGGGCATCGCCGAGATCAACAAGCAGGCCAGCCGCGGTAAGGACGGGGTGGAGTTCAAGGCCCCGATCCAGCGCGACGGCAAAGGCTGGCGCGCCGACCTCGACCTTCCCTACGGCGTGACGGTCTCCGACGTCCTGGACCGGCGCGAGCGCCTGGCGTCGGGGCTGCGCAAGCCCCTGGGCTGCGTGTGGCCCGAGCCGGTACCCGGCGAGCACACCGGGCGCCTCATGCTGTGGGTGGGGGACCAGGACATGGCCAAGGCACCGCAGCCCGCGTGGCCGCTGCTGAAGTCGGGCACCACGTCACTGTTCAAGGCCGTCCCGTACGGCACCGACCCGCGCGGTAGGGCGGTCGGCTTCGACCTGATGTACGCCAACTTCCTCGTTGGTGCGATGCCGGGGCGGGGCAAGACGTTCGCGCTGCGCATCCTGCTGCTGGCCGCCGCCATGGACCCCACCGCCGAGCTGCACACCTGGGAGTTCAAGGGCACCGGAGACTTCTCCTCCTTCGAGCCGATCTCCCACAGCTACGGGTCCGGGCCCGGCGACGACGCCACCGTCGAAGGGTGCGTGGACGCGCTGGCTTACGTGTACGGGGAGTTGGACCGTCGGGCGCGGGTCATCAACGGGCTGCCCAAGGACATCTGCCCGGAGAACAAGGTCACGCCCGAACTCGCGGCCAAGAAGTCCCTGGGGTTGCACCCGCTGGTGATGACCATCGACGAGTGCCAGGAGGTCTTCACCCACGAACGCCACGGCAAGAAGGCCGCCGAGCTGGCGACGGCCATCATCAAGCGGGGCCGGGCGCTGGGCGTGATTCTGCTGCTGGGCACGCAGCGCCCGGACGCCGACTCCCTGCCCAAGGCGATCTCCGCGAACGTCGGCATCCGGTTCTGTCTCCAGGTGATGGGCCAGCCGGAGAACGACATGGTGCTGGGGACGTCGATGTACAAGAACGGCATCCGCGCCACCTCGTTCACCGCCGATGACCTGGGCATCGGCTACCTGGTGGGCGCCGGTCCCAACGCACAGATCGTGCGGTCGTACTACATCGACAACGCCGCCGCCGCGACGCTGTGCGAGCGTGCCCGCACTGCGCGGGCGGTGGCCGGCACCCTGCCCGACCCGGCCACGGCCAAGACCGCGAAGCCGGTGGACACGCTGTTGACGGACATCCTCGCGGTGATCCCCGCCAGTGAGACGAAGGTCTGGAACGAGACGGTCGTCGACCGGCTTGCCGAGCTGCGGCCGGAGAAGTACGGCGACTGGGCGCGGATGGACGGTGAGGAGAAGACGGCCCACCTCACCGCCGCCCTGAAGCCGTACGGGATCAAGACCGGTCAGGTGGGTCGCCGCGTCAACGGCAAGACCGTCAACCAGCGTGGCGTCACCCGTGCCCACCTCACCGCTGCTGTTGCGGAGCGTGACGAGAAGCGGGACGCGAGCTGACCCGCCGGGGCCGCTAACGCTAGCGCCCACACCTGCTAGCGCTAGCGGCCCCGATAGCGGCCCACACCCCATCTGATCAGGCCGCTATCGGCTAGCGGCCCACCTGCGCAAACCCTCGAAACCGGCCCGTGGAGGCACCCCGTGACCCCCGTGCTCCTTGCTATCGCCTGCCTGACCGCCGTCACCCTCGGTTACGGACTTCTGTGTGCGGTCTCGCCGTTCGGCGACTGCCGCCGCTGCCGGGGCTTCGGCTACCGGCTCACCACCGACCGACGCGGACGCACCCGGCCCGGCCGCCTCTGCCGCCGCTGCCGGGGCGACCGCAAACGCATCCGCTTCGGCCGCCACCTCTACAACATCGCCGCCCGCCTCCACCGCGACGGCACCCGCTGACCCCACGAAAGGACACACCTGCCATGGCCGTGACCATCTCCCTCGCACTCCTCTTCGGAGCACTCCTCGCGATGCTGCTCAAGACCCGCAGCCTCAGCGCCGGATCGGCGTTCGTCGCCGTCGGCTTCGGCTACTTCCTCGCCGCTACCGGCGCCGCTGGGCCCATCAACGACTTCACCGCCGCCGTCATCACCGCCATCCCCGACCTGTGAGGAGCACCCCCGTGCCCGACCACATCACCCTGATGGCCGCCGGAGAACTGCGCGACGCGCTGGCCGCCCTGCGCCACGGCGACAAGGCCGCAGCCGCCCACGCACTCGCCTCCATCGACCCCACCTCATGGGCCGCCATCGAACACCGGATGGCCGCCCTCGGCGGCAACCTCGCAGCCCTGATCAACCACACCGAAGAGAGCTGACATGTTCGAGATCCGCATCATCTGCGACCCCGCCGACGCGGAACGCATCACCACGGCGCTGAGCGGCACCTTCACCACTGGCGCGGTACGGCGCATGCCCTCCCGAAACAGCGAGATGGACCGTCTGTACGTCACCGCTGACCACCGGCCGGACGCCGCCGCACAGTGGCCGGCGCCGGAAGCGGCCTACGCCGCCGCTCCCAGCATCATCCGCGAGATCGGGTGGACCGCCGACGCGGCAGCCCAGCGGCCGTTCGGTACCACGCTCGACCGTGAGTTCTGGCTGCGCAAGGCCGCAGTCCTGGACCGCATTGCCCTCACCGCGGAACGGGACGACACCAGCGGCGACACGGCTGACGTCGCCACGAAAGCGGCCCGGCGACTGATGGAGCTGGACAACGTCGGCAACCTCTGCGACCCGCGCGGCTACGTCCGCCACCAGTACGCCGCCTGGATCGCCAACAACCAGTAGCTATGCCCGGAGCGGCGGTCACCCGGCCAAGGAACGCCCGCCGCTCCGGTCTCCCTGCCCGTTCATCACAGAACAGGAGACCTCCAGGATGACAGCAAACCCCGCAGACCGGCAGGACGGCACGGTGCTGCCGCTGCACGGTCCGGGCGAAGCCAGCCGCAACGCTCCCCCGCAGGACCTGGACGCGGAACAGTCCGTGCTCGGCGCCATGCTGCTGTCCGAGGCAGCCGTCACCGACGTGGCCGCCACCATGGACCCGGCCGACCACTACCGGCCGGCGCACGAGACGATCCACCGGGCGATTCAGCAGCTGCACGACGAGGGTCAGGCCGTCGACCCGATCACCTTGACCCGCCACCTGGAACAGAGCGGCGACCTGAACCGGGTCGGTGGCCCCGGCTACCTGCACTCGCTGGTCAACGCGGTGCCCAGCGCCAGCCACGCCGAGTACTACGCCGAGATCGTCCGGGACAAGGCCGAACGCCGCCGCCTGATCGAGACCGGTAGCCGCATCGTGCAAGCGGCATCCGCACCTGATGCCGACGCCAGCCAGGTGCGCGCCGCGATCCTTGCCGAGGTGGCCACCCTCACGGTCCAGGACCGCGCCAACGGCCCTGAGACCGACGACGCGCCGGACGGCCCGCCCAACCCGCTCTACGACCCGCAGAACGGCATCCGGCGCCCCCACCGGCCCGGACCGACGCCGCACCCGGACGTGTTCTCCGGCTGGGTCGGTGAGACGGTCCGGGAGCTGGACGGCACCACCGAGGCGGACCCCGTGGCGGTGCTGGTGAACCTGCTCTCAGCGGCCGGCGCGGTCATCGGCCGTCGCCCGCACGTCATGGTGGGCAACGACCGGCACCCCTGCCTGATCTGGGCACTGACCATCGGCCCCACCTCGACCGGCCGGAAGGGTTCCGCCACGTCCACCGCACGGCGGGTACTGGCGGAAGCCCTGCCCGCGTTCTTCGGGCCTGAGCACACCCCGCGCGGCCTCAACTCAGGGGAAGGGCTCATCGAGTACGTCAAGGACGACGACAGCGACGACGCCGACCCGGCCAGCGCTGACAAGCGTCTGTGGGTGCTGGAGTCCGAGTACGCCGTCACGATGAGCCGGGGCCGCCGGGAAGGGAGCAGCCTGCCGGGTGTGCTCCGGCAAGCGTGGGACGGGGACTCGCTCGGCTCGATGGTCCGTGACTCGCTCAAGGCCACCGACCCGCACATTGCGATCCTCGGTCACATCACGCCCGAAGAGTTCCGCGCCAAGATGCAGGACTCCGAAATGGCCGGCGGCACCTACAACAGGTTCCTGCCGATCTTCTGCCACCGGAACCTGATCCTGCCGGGTTCGCGCGGCGCCAACCCGGAACTGGTCAGCAATCTCGCAGGGAGCTGGCGCACCGTGCTGGACGACGCCGCCCGGGTCGACACGGTGAAGTTCAGCCCCGACGCCTGGGCCCTCTACTGCGACGTGGTGTATCCCGCCCTCAGCGACGATTCCGCGGGCGGTGTCATCGCCCAGTTCACGGCTCGTGCCGCTCCCTACGTGCAGCGCGTCGCCATGGTCTACGCCCTGTGCGACCACACCGACACCATCACCGAGACCCACATGCGCGCTGCCTGGCACCTGCTCGACTACGCCCGCGCGTCCGCCGTGCACCTGCTCGGTCACGTCACCGGAAACCCGAAGGTGAACAAGCTCTCCGACGCCGTGCGCGCTGCGGGTCCGGACGGACTCAGCGCCGACCAGGTGCGGCGGCTGTTCAAGAACACCACCCGCGCCGAACGCGACCGGCTCACCGCCGAACTGCTCGACCAGCCCGGCTACGTCCGCACTCAGCGCCCCACGCGTGGCCGCCCCACGACCGTCATCCGCTACGCGGGCTGAGGGCGTTAAGGGCGCAAAGGTCGATAAGCCCACTGACCAGCGGAAGCACGGGGGCGGTAAGGGGCGCGGAAAGAGGGGCGGTAAGTGCAGCGCTCCGCCGGCACCGGGACTTACCACCCCCCATACCGCCCTCCTTATCGCACGCGCGAAAGCACAGGTCAGACGGCTTTCCACCCTTACCGCCCTTATCGCTCCGCCTGCGGACACGAACGGAGAGAAACCGTGCGTCTCCCCGCAACCTGCGAGGCAGTCACCGTGCCCGAAGCGATGGCCGCGCTGCGGATCAGCCGGAACAAGATCTACGACCTCATGCGCACCGGACAGTTGCGCAGCTTCACCATCGGCCGGGCCCGGCGCATCCCGGCCGACGAGATCAGCACGTTCATGCGCAAGCGAATGGAGGATGCAGCCTGATGGCCAAGAGGCGCCCGAACGGGGCAGGAACCATCACCCGCCGGAAGGACGGCCGCTACCAGGGCGCCGCCTACGTGACGGACTCGCACGGCTTCCGGGTCCGCAAGTTCGTGTACGGCAAGTCGTACGACGACGTGGCGGAGGAGCTGTCCAAGCTCCAGGAGCAGGAGCGCAAAGGCGTGCCGGTCCCCAACCGTTCCTGGAAGGTCGGCGACTGGCTCAACTACTGGCTCACGCACGTGGTGGAGCCGAACAAGGAGCCCATGACCTACAGCAAGTACGAAACGATGGTCCGGCTGTATCTGGTCCCGCATCTGGGCAGCAAGTCGCTCACCCGGCTGACCCCGACGCACGTCCGGCAGTTCCTCGCGACCCTGCTGCGCAAGGGCGTGCCGGCCGCTACCCGCTTCGAGGCACTGCGCGTGCTGCGGAACGCGCTGAACCGGGCACGCCGGGAAGAGATCCTAGTGCGGAACGTCGCCGAGCTGGTCGACGCCCCGAAGGTCGTCAAGCAGGAGCGGAAGCCCTGGACGGCCAAGGAGGCGATCGAATTCCTTCGCACCGCACGCGCCCACCGGCTGTACGCAGCGTTCGTCCTCATCCTCGTTCTGGGCCTGCGCCGCAGCGAGTTGCTAGGACTGCGCTGGCAAGACGTCGACTTCGAGCACGAGCAGTTCACGCCGACCAAGCAGGTGCAGCGGGTCAAGGGCAAGGACGGCCGTAGTCGGCTTGTGCTCAAGGACCTGAAAACCGACTCGTCGACCGCCGCGCTTCCGCTGCCGAAGTTCTGTGTGGACGCGCTCAGGGAGCGCAGCTACCTGCAAGGGCTGGAGCGCGCGGCGGCCGGCGCGGCCTGGCACCAGGAGCCGGGCGAAGAACTCATCTTCTCCGAGCGGAACGGCGGGCTGATCGAGCCCCGCGGCTTCTCACGGTCCTTCGACGCACTCGTCACCCGGGCCAAGGTCCGCCGCGTCACTCCCCGGCTGGCCCGGCACACCTGCGGGACGCTGCTGGCCTTCCTGAAGGTGCACCCCAAGGTGGCGCAGACCATCCTGCGGCACAGCCAGATCAGCATGACGATGGACATCTACACGCACGTGGTGGACGAGGACCAGCGGACGGCCGCGACCCGGCTGGCCGTGCTGCTGGAGGGTGATCAGCTACTCGGCTGATGTCAGCCCTGGATGTCAAAGACCCCCGGACATGATCGTCCGGGGGTCTTTTGTGCTGGTGGGGCTAACAGGACTTGAACCTGTGGCCTCTTCCTTATCAGGGAAGCGCTCTAACCGTCTGAGCTATAGCCCCGCGCTGCACGGAAAGATTAGCGCACATAGTCCCTGGTCCCAAAATCGGTTCCCGGGTGCCGCGACCGGCCCTTACTCGTCCTCGGCCAGGGTCAGCTCCACCCCGCCGACGAAGCCCGCCGACAGGTTGTAGATGAACGCGCCCAGGGTCGCCAGCGCGGTGGCCAGGACGACGTCGATCAGCGCGATGACGGAGGTGAACAGCAGGACCCGCGGCAGGGACAGGAAGGTCTCCAGCTCGAAGCCGCCGCCCTCCGCCGACTCGGTGGCCTGGCTGATCGTCTGGCCGATGGTCTCGAAGACCCCCATGGCGTCCATGACCATCCACAGCACCGCCACCGCGACGACGGTGCAGATGCCGAGCGCGATGGACAGCAGGAAACTGACCTTCATGACCGACCACGGGTCGGCCTTGGCCACCCGCAGTCGGGCCTTGCGGGTCCGCGGGACCGTGCTGGCCCCGGTGCGGGGCCGGCGGACCGCGCCGCCGTCCGGGCCGGCGGGTGCCGGGCCTGCCGGTGCCGGGTACGCCTGCGGCGGGTGGTGCGGCTGTGCCTGCGGCTGCTGCTGGCCCGCGGGCTGCGCCTGCGTCCGGCCGCCGTCGGCCGTCGGCGTGCCCTGCGGTGGCTGCGGCTTCGTGCTGGGCGGCTTCGTGCCCGGCGGCTTCGTGCTGGGCGGCTGGTTGCCCGGCGGCTGTTTCGCCTGCGGGTTGCCGGCCTGCTGCTGATGGGGTTGAGCACTGGTCATTGTTGTTCCCCTGCGCTGGGAATCGCCCTGGTGGCCCTCGTCGTGGGCGGACGGACCACGGGCGGCGCCCGACTCCTCGTCGCCCGTGGTCCCGCTCACGACCTACTCCTCGTTCTCCGTGTCCGCAGCGGCTGCCGCGTCCCCGTCCGGAGCGTCCACAGGGGACTCCCCGTCTTCGACCGCGTCGACCTCTTCGGCCTCCCGACCGGCCTCGGCGTTGCGCGCGATGCCGACGACGGCGTCCCGCTTGCCCAGGTTGATCAGTTGGACGCCCATGGTGTCACGGCCGGTCTCCCGCACCTCGTTGACCCGCGTACGAATCACGCCGCCGCCGAGGGTGATGGCCAGGATCTCGTCCGTCTCCTCGGTGACCAGCGCGCCGACGAGCGACCCGCGGTCCTCGACGATCCTGGCCGCCTTGATGCCGAGCCCGCCACGGCCCTGCACCCGGTACTCGTCCACGTTCGTGCGCTTCGCGTACCCGCCGTCGGTGGCGGTGAACACGAAGGTACCCGCCCGGACGACGTTCATCGAGAGCAGCTCGTCGCCCTCGCGGAAGCTCATGCCCTTCACGCCGGACGTGGCCCGGCCCATCGGGCGCAGCGCCTCGTCGGTGGCGGTGAAGCGGATCGACTGGGCCTTCTTGCTGATGAGCAGCAGGTCGTCGTCGGAGGAGACCAGCTCGGCGCCGATCAGCTCGTCGTCGCGGCCGTCGTCCATCTGGCGCAGGTTGATGGCGATGACACCGCCGGCCCGCGGGGAGTCGTAGTCCTTCAGCGGGGTCTTCTTCACCAGGCCCGACTTGGTGGCCAGCACCAGGTACGGCATCGCCTCGTAGTCGCGCACGGCGAGGATCTCGGCGATCTGCTCGTCGGGCTGGAACGCCAGCAGGTTGGCCACGTGCTGGCCGCGCGCGTCCCGGCCGGCGTCGGGCAGCTCGTACGCCTTGGCCCGGTACACCCGGCCCTTGTTGGTGAAGAACAGCAGCCAGTGGTGCGTGGTGGAGACGAAGAAGTGGTCGACGATGTCGTCCTCCTTCAGCTTGGTCCCGCGCACCCCCTTGCCGCCGCGCTTCTGCGCCCGGTAGTCGTCGGTCTTCGTGCGCTTCACGTAGCCGCCGCGGCTGATCGTGACGACGATGTCCTCTTCGGCGATCAGGTCCTCGATGGACATGTCACCCTCGAAGGGGATCAGCTTCGACCGCCGGTCGTCGCCGAACTTCTCGACGACCGAGGCGAGTTCCTCGCTGATGATCTCCCGCTGCCGGACCGGGGAGGCCAGGATCGCCTGGTACTCGCGGATCTTCGCCTGCAGCTCGTCGTGCTCGGCGGTGATCTTCTGGTGCTCCAGCGCGGCCAGCCGGCGCAGCTGCATCTCCAGGATGGCGTTGGCCTGGATCTCGTCGATCGCCAGCAGGTCCATCAGGCCGCCGCGGGCCTCCTCGACGGTCTGGCTGCGCCGGATCAGCGCGATGACCTCGTCGATCGCGTCCAGCGCCTTCAGCAGGCCGCGCAGGATGTGCGCACGCTCCTCTGCCTTGCGCAGCCGGAACGTGGTCCGCCGCACGATCACCTCGACCTGGTGCGCCACCCAGTTGCGGATGAACGCGTCCAGCGACAGGGTGCGCGGCACTCCGTCGACCAGGGCGAGCATGTTCGCGCCGAAGTTGGTCTGCAGGTCGGTGTGCTTGTACAGGTTGTTCAGCACGACCTTGGCGACCGCGTCGCGCTTCAGCACCACGACGAGGCGCTGGCCGGTGCGCGAGCTGGTCTCGTCCCGGACGTCGGCGATGCCGCCGACCCGGCCGTCCTTGACCAGGTCCGCGATCTTCAGCGCCAGGTTGTCCGGGTTGACCTGGTAGGGCAGCTCGGTGACGACCAGGCACTGCCGGCCCTGGATCTCCTCGACCTCCACGACCGCCCGCATCGGGATCGCCCCGCGACCGGTGCGGTACGCCTCCTCGATGCCCTTGCGGCCCACCACCAGCGCGCCGGTGGGGAAGTCCGGGCCCTTGATGCGCTCCAGCAGCGCGTCCAGCAGCTCCTCGTTGGACGCCTCCGGGTGCTCCAGGTACCACTGGGCGCCGGCCGCGACCTCCCGCAGGTTGTGCGGCGGGATGTTGGTGGCCATGCCGACCGCGATTCCGGCCGAGCCGTTCACCAGCAGGTTCGGGAAGCGCGCCGGCAGGACCGTCGGCTCCTGGTTGCGGCCGTCGTAGTTGTCCTGGAAGTCGACGGTGTCCTCGTCGATGTCCCGGAGCATCTCCATGGCCAGCTGGGTCATCTTGCACTCGGTGTACCGCATGGCGGCAGCCGGGTCGTTGCCGGGCGAACCGAAGTTGCCGTTGGAGTCCACCAGCGGCATCCGCATCGACCAGTGCTGCGCGAGGCGGACCAGCGCGTCGTAGATCGAGGAGTCGCCGTGCGGGTGGTACGTGCCCATGACGTCACCGACGACGCGGGCGCACTTGTAGAAGCCCTTCTCGGGCCGGTAGCCGCCGTCGTACATGGCGTACAGCACCCGGCGGTGCACCGGCTTGAGGCCGTCGCGCACGTCCGGCAGCGCACGCGAGACGATGACGCTCATCGCGTAGTCGAGGTACGAGCGCTGCATCTCGGTTTCGAGCGTCACCGGCTCGACGCGCATGGCGACGCCTTCCGCCGGCACGAGCGGGGTGATCTCTGGGGGGTTCTCGTCGGCCATTGCTGTTCAAAGTCCCTTTCTGGATGCGGCGGAGGGCCGACTCAGATGTCGAGGAAGCGGACGTCCTTGGCGTTGCGCTGGATGAACGAGCGGCGCGACTCCACGTCCTCGCCCATCAGGATCGAGAACAGGTCGTCGGCGGAGGCGGCGTCGTCGATCGTCACCTGGCGCAGCACCCGCAGCTCGCTGTCCATGGTGGTGGTCCGCAGTTCCTCGGCGTTCATCTCGCCCAGGCCCTTGAAGCGCTGCACCGAGTCGTCCCTGATGCGCTTGCCGTTCTCCCGGCCGAGCCTGATCAGCTGGTCGCGCTCCCGGTCGGAGTAGGCGTACTCGTGGTCGTCCTTGCTCCACTTGATCTTGTACAGCGGCGGCTGCGACAGGAAGACGTGACCGGCCTCGACCAGCGGGCGCATGAAGCGGAACAGCAGCGTCAGCAGCAGGGTGTTGATGTGCTGGCCGTCCACGTCGGCGTCCGCCATCAGGATGATCTTGTGATAGCGGAGCTTCGAGATGTCGAAGTCCTCGTGGATGCCGGTGCCGAAGGCCGAGATCAGCGCCTGCACCTCGGTGTTCTGCAGCACGCGGTCGATGCGCGCCTTCTCCACGTTGAGGATCTTGCCCCGGATCGGCAGGATCGCCTGGAACTGCGGGTCGCGGCCCGACTTGGCGCTGCCGCCCGCGGAGTCGCCCTCCACGATGAAGATCTCGCACCGGCTGGCGTCGTTGGACTGGCAGTCCGACAGCTTGCCCGGCAGCGACGCCGTCTCCAGCAGGCCCTTGCGGCGCGTCAGGTCGCGCGCCTTGCGGGCCGCGACGCGCGCGGTCGCCGCCTGGATGCCCTTGCGGATGATGTCCGCGGCCTCGTTGGGGTTGCGGTCCAGCCAGTCCGTCAGGTGCTCGTGCACGATCTTCTGCACGAAGGTCTTCGCCTCGGTGTTGCCGAGCTTCGTCTTCGTCTGGCCCTCGAACTGCGGCTCGCCCAGCTTCACCGAGATGATCGCGGTGAGCCCCTCGCGGATGTCCTCACCCGTGAGGTTGTCGTCCTTCTCGCGCAGCAGCTTCTTCTCCCGCGCGTAGCGGTTCACCAGGCCCGTCAGCGCCGCCCGGAAACCCTCCTCGTGCGTGCCGCCCTCGTGGGTGTGGATGGTGTTCGCGAAGCTGTAGACACCCTCGGTGTACTGGGTGTTCCACTGCATCGACAGTTCGAGGGAGAGCAGCCGCTCCTTGTCCTCGGCCTGGATCTCGATCACCGTCGGGTGGATCAGCTCGCCCTTGCGGGAGTTGAGGTGCCGGACGAAGTCCGAGATACCGCCCTCGTAGTGGTACGTGACGGTACGCGGCTGGTTCTCGTCGGCGGAGTCCGCGGTGTCGGCGCCCGCGGTCTGCTTCGCCGCCTCCCGCTCGTCCGTCAGCGAGATGGTCAGCCCCCGGTTGAGGAAGGCCATCTCCTGGAAGCGCCGCGACAGCGTCTCGAAGGAGTACTCGGTGGTCTCGAAGATGTCGCCGTCGGCCCAGAAGGTGACCGAGGTGCCGGTCTCCTCGGTGGGCTCGTGCTGCCGCAGCGGCGCCGTCGGGGCACCCCGCTCGTAGCTCTGCGTCCAGCGGTGGCCGTCCGTGCGGATCTCCACGTCGACCGTCTTCGACAGCGCGTTGACCACCGAGACGCCGACACCGTGCAGACCGCCCGACACGGCGTAACCGCCGCCACCGAACTTGCCGCCCGCGTGCAGGACCGTCAGCACGACCTCGACCGCCGGCTTGCCCTCCGAGGGCACGATGCCCACCGGGATGCCGCGCCCGTTGTCCACCACGCGCACCCCGCCGTCGGCGAGCAGCGTCACCTCGATGGAGTCGGCGTGCCCGGCCAGGGCCTCGTCCACGGAGTTGTCGACCACCTCGTACACCAGGTGGTGCAGCCCGCGCTCTCCGGTGGAACCGATGTACATGCCGGGGCGCTTGCGTACCGCGTCCAGCCCCTCCAGGACCGTGATCGCACTGGCGTCGTACGACGGCGAGTCCGCGGGCACGGACTGCCCCTCGGCGTCGGGGGACGGGGGATTCTCGTTGGGGTTGCCGGAATCGGCCACGAAGCGCCCTTTCTGGCACAGCACGAGCCGTCTCCCGGCAGGCGGGAGCGGCTGCGTCGTTCGACTGGGTCCGCCAACGGCGGATGTCGTCCAGTCTACCGGTAGCGCCGACACTCATGGGGGTTTGCCGGTGCCTGAGTACCCATGTGCCGCCCTGAACCCGCGTCCGCCGACTCCCTCTATGCACCCCGGGCCCCCAAGAGGCTCACAGGGGCGCTCAGCGCTTCCGAGTGTCAACCTTCGGTGACCGTGACCGGGATCACTTCACGGTGGCTCAGAACCGCCCCCGCGCCGGGCCGCCGATCAGCCGTAGGTGTCCCCCGGGCCGACACTTCCGGGCGCCCGCAGCGAGCCGTACCGACGCGGCGGACCGCCCGGCGGCAGCACCCTGATCAGGCGCACCGTGCCCTGCCCGAGGTCCTCGTTCAGCCGCCGCACCAGCTGCGGTGCGAGCATGCGCAGCTGCGTCGCCCACGCCGTGGAGTCGCAGCGCACCGACAGCACGCGCTCCTCCTCGTCGTAGGTCTCCGGACGGCAGTGCTCCGCGTTGGTCTCCCCGACGATCTGCGGCCAGCGGCCCATCACCCCGCCGACCGCCATCGGCATCTCCCAGCCGCGCTCGGTCTTCAGCCGGTCGATCGCCGCCCCCAGCGGCAGCGGGTCCCGGCCGTCCCGGCGCGCGCCCGAACGCAGCCCGCCGCCCCGACGCGCCTGCTGGCGCTGGTCCTTGGCCGCGCCGCGCGCCTTGGCCTGCTCGCGGGCCGCGCGCAGCGCCACCCGGGCGAGGTCCACCCCGGTCGGCTCCTCGTCGGCGCCGGCCGGGGCCGGGGCCTCCGGCTGCTGCGGTGCCGGAAGTCGCGGGCCGTCCACAGGCTGTGGGTTGTTGTGCGATCCGCTCATACCCGCGTCACCTCGCCCGCCGCCACCGCGAACCGCGCACCCGCCAGCGCGGCCGGCACGTCCTCCGCGACGGCCGCCGTCACCAGCACCTGCTCGCCCGGCGCGACCAGCTCCGCCAGCCGCTCGCGGCGCCGGCTGTCCAGCTCGGCGAAGACGTCGTCGAGCACCAGCACCGGCTCGTTGCCCTCCGCCCGCAGCAGGTCGTAACTGGCCAGCCGCAGCGCCAGCGCCAGCGACCACGACTCGCCGTGGCTGGCGTAGCCCTTGGCGGGCAGTCCGCCCAGCGTCAGCAGCAGGTCGTCGCGGTGCGGGCCGACCAGGGTGACGCCGCGTTCGATCTCCTGCTTGCGCACCTCGCCCAGTGCGGCGAGCAACTGCCCGAACAGCTCCTCTCGGCTGCCGGCGCCCGCACCGCTGCGGTACTCCAGCACCACCGGGCCGCCGCCCGGCGCCACCTGCTCGTAGGCCTTGTCCACCAGCGGCTCCAGGGCGGCCACCAGGTCCAGCCGCTGCGCGAGCAGTTCGGCGCCCACCGTGGCCAGGTGCTGGTCCCACACGTCGAGGGTGGACATGTCCATCGAGCGGCCCCCGTGGCGGCGGGCCATCGCCGCCGACTTCAGCAGCGTGTTGCGCTGCTTCAGCACCCGGTCGTAGTCCGCGCGCACCCCGGCCATCCGCGGGGTGCGCGCGGTGACCAACTCGTCGAGGAAGCGGCGGCGTTCACCCGGGTCGCCCTTCACCAGGGCGAGGTCCTCCGGTGCGAACAGCACCGTGCGCACGATGCCCAGCACGTCGCGCGGACGCACCTGCGAGGAACGGTTGATCCGCGCGCGGTTGGCCCGCCCCGGGTTCAGCTCCAGCTCGACGAGCTGCTGCCGGTCGCCCTGCCGCACCGCCGCCCGCACCACCGCCCGCTCGGCCCCCATGCGCACCAGCGGGGCGTCGGAGGAGGCCCGGTGGCTGCCCAGCGTGGCGAGGTAGCCGACCGCCTCGACCAGGTTCGTCTTGCCCTGCCCGTTGGGGCCCACGAACGAGGTGACTCCAGGGTCGAGGGCGACCTCGGCCCTGGAGTAGGACCGGAAGTCGGCCAGCGAGAGATGCGTGACGTGCATGGATGACCCGCTGACCTTCCCGGCCTGGAACCGGCCGACGCTCGATTGCTGCCTGTCCGGACGCGGCCTGCTGTGACGCCCGGGTGGGGTGCGGCCGGTTACCCGGCCGGCTTGCTGCTCTGCACCGCGTGGCCGCCGAACTGGTTGCGCAGCGCGGCGATCATCTTCATCTGCGGCGAGTCGTCCTGGCGGGACGCGAAGCGTGCGAAGAGCGACGCGGTGATCGCCGGCAGCGGCACCGCGTTGTCGATCGCGGCCTCCACCGTCCAGCGGCCCTCCCCGGAGTCCTGCGCGTAACCGCGCAGCGAGGCCAGGTGCTCGTCGTCGTCCAGTGCGTTCACTGCCAGGTCCAGCAGCCAGGAGCGGATGACCGTGCCCTCCTGCCAGGAGCGGAAGACCTCCCGGACGTCCGTGACGGAGTCCACGGCCTCCAGCAGCTCCCAGCCCTCGGCGAACGCCTGCATCATCGCGTACTCGATGCCGTTGTGGACCATCTTGGCGAAGTGCCCGGCGCCGACCTTGCCGGCGTGTACGGCACCGAACTCGCCCTCCGGCTTCAGCGCGTCGAACACCGGCTGCACCTTGGCCACATCCCCGGCGTCACCGCCGTACATGAGCGCGTAGCCGTTCTCCAGCCCCCAGACACCGCCGGAGACGCCGCAGTCGACGAAGCCGATGTCCTTGCGGCGCAGCTCGGCGGCGTGCTTCTCGTCGTCCGTCCAGCGGGAGTTGCCGCCGTCGACGACGACGTCGCCGGGGGAGAGCAGCTCGGCCAGTTCGTCGATGGTGGACTGCGTGGCGGCACCGGCCGGCACCATCACCCACACCACCCGAGGTCCCGTGAGACCGTCCACAAGCTCCTTGAGACTGTGGACATCGGTGAGGTCGGGGTTGCGGTCGTATCCGACGACGGTGTGGCCGGCGCGGCGGATGCGCTCACGCATGTTGCCGCCCATCTTGCCGAGACCGATGAGACCGAGCTCCATCAGGATCAGGGGCCTTTCTTCAGGTTCCACGCACGGTTGACTGCGCTTCCGAGCCTACGCCCGGACCTCCGTGCACACCTGTGGGGTCGGCCGCTCAATCGATGCACGAACAAGCAGGTCAGCCGCTCAGCCGCACCGGCATGATCAGGTACTTGTAGGCGTCGTCGGCCTCCGCGTCCACCGCCGGCCGCCCGCTCAGCAGAGCGGGCTTGGTGGACGTGGTGAACGACAACTGGGCGACGGGGGAGTCGATCGCGCTGAGGCCCTCCAGCAGGAAGCCCGGGTTGAAGGCGATCGAGATGTCGTCGCCCTCCAGCTGCGAGTCGACCCGCTCCACAGCCTGTGCGTCGTCGCTGGAACCCGCCTCCAGGATGAGCACGCCCTGCTCGAAGCTCAGGCGCACCGGCGTGTTGCGCTCGGCGACCAGGGCCACGCGCTTGACCGCCTCGACGAACGGGGCCGTCTCGATCACCGCGACCGAGTTGAACTCGGTGGGGAACAGGGTGCGGTACTTGGGCAGGTCGCCCTCCAGCAGCCGCGTCGTGGTGCGGCGGCCGGCGCCCTCGAAGCCGATCAGCCCCTCACCCGAGCCGGAGCCGGACAGGGCCAGCGAGACGTGGTCGCCGCCGCTGAGGGACTTGGCGGTGTCCAGCAGCGTCTTGGCGGGGACCAGGGCCACCGCGGACGCGTCGGGCGTCTCGGGCTTCCACAGGAACTCGCGGACCGCGAAACGGTAGCGGTCGGTGGACGCCAGGGTGACGGTGTCGCCCTCGATCTCGATCCGCACACCGGTCAGCACCGGCAGGGTGTCGTCCCGGCCGGCCGCGATGGCCACCTGGGAGACGGCCGCCGCGAAGACCTCACCGGGGACCGTGCCGGTCGCCGTGGGCATCTGGGGCAGCGACGGGTACTCCTCCACCGGCAGGGTGTGCAGGGTGAAGCGGGAGGAGCCGCAGACCACGCTGACCCGCACGCCGTCGGTGGAGATCTCCACCGGGCGGTTGGGCAGGGCACGGCAGATGTCGGCGAGCAGCTTGCCTGAGACGAGGACCGTGCCGTCCTCCTCGACGTCCGTCTCCACCGAGACCCGGGCGGAGACCTCGTAGTCGAAGCCCGAGAGGCTCAGCTTGCCGTCCTCCGCCTTCAGCAGCAGCCCTGCCAGGACCGGCACCGGGGGACGGGCGGGGAGGCTCTTGGCGGCCCACGCCACCGCCTCCGCCAGTGCATCGCGCTCTACCCGGATCTTCACCTTCAGCCGCCTCCTGCTGTTGCTCGTTGCCGGGGTCCAGTCTGACGCACCGGACTGACAGCTGGTGCTGCTCGGGGTCAAGTCGTTGCCGAAGGGGCAGAGAGCTTTCGGGGCGAGTTGTGCACAGCCCCCACTTCGAAGCGAGATTCCTGGTCTAACTCTGTAGTCGTAGTAGTAGGGGCTGTGGATTCCGTGGATAACCCCGTACGGCCAGGTCAGGACCGGTTTTTTGTCCACCGGGCCTGTGGGCGCAGCGGTGGATGAACAGGGGGTTCCTGTGGACGACAGAAAGTTCTGCACACCCCGTACACAGCCGGGCCCTAGTTCCCCACAGCTGCGTCCCCAGGTTTACCCAGGTTCTCAACAGCCCAACCCGGCACCTTGATGTGACGCCTTTCACTCGACCCGGTGAGAGGGCGCGTCGGGTTGCCGAACAGTGGACAGGGGTGTGGAGAAGCTGTGCACAACCCGCTGTTGCCTGTGGGCGGAGAGTGGACAACTCGGGACGGCTGTTGACGGGTGATTTTTATCCACAGCCTGTGGATGATCTTTGTGCACATTTCCCCAGCCGTGTGACCTCGAACGATCATGCCGCACCGCTTCGGCTTGTGGACGCTTTCTGGACAACGCGGCAGTCCCCAGGGTGTGGACGGGCCGAGTCGGTGATTTCTGTGGACATCCAGGTCCGGGAGGGCCCGTCGGCCGGGGAATCGAACAGGCCGCGGACGACCGGATTGCCGATCTGAGGCCTGCGCAGGGGTGCGGGAGGCCCGCAGGAGGGTGCGCGAGGGCTGCGGGAGTAGGTGGGAGGGCGCCGGCGAGCGCCGCCGCGGGCATCATCCGGGGGCGGTCGGAGGGCACGTCCGGAGAGGTCCCGGAGAGGTGCGTGACGGAGTGCGGGTGCGCGTCGGGGGACGGGCCGAGCGGGGGCGTGGCGGACCGCCGGTACGGGCGCGCGGAAGCGGGCCGTCCCGGCGGGAGGGGGACGGCCCGAGGCGCGGGGTGGAGGGGAGTGGTCGTGCGACCGAGAGGGGCCTAGAGGGGCCTAGAGGTGGCAGAACCTCCGCGCCCGGCTGATGAAAGTGGTGCGGGAGGTGAGGGCCTGAGCCGCTCGCGCGGCGGGTTGACCACCAAGCTGCACTTGAGCGCGGACGGCCTTTGCCGCCCGTTGTCTCTGGTCGTCACACCGGGGCAGCGCGCGGACTGCACGCAGTTCGAGCCCGTGCTGGAGAAGATCCGCGTCCTCAGGCGGGGCCCGGGCCGGCCCCGCAAGAAACCCGACAGCGTCGCGGCGGACAAGGCATACAGCAACGGGCCTTGCCGCGAGTACCTGCGACGACGCGGCATCCGGCACACCATCCCGGAGAAGACCGACAGCCAGGCCGCCCGCCTACGCAAAGGTTCACGCGGCGGACGACCACCCGGCTTCGACGAAGAGCGCTACAAGAAACGCAACACCGTCGAACGAGCGATCAACCGGCTCCAACAACACCGAGCCGTCGCGACCCCAGATACGACAAGCGCGGTTACGTCTTCCTCGGCACCGCAACAGCCGCAGCCCTCACTATCTGGCTCCGAGCATGAGCGACCGGACAAGTCCGTCCGTCGGCCGTCCTGCCCGACTCGTTGTCCCAAAGCGCTTGACCTCAAGTCAAGTTGAGGTTCTACGTTCTTCCCATGACCACTTCGAGCAGCACCTCAGCCCCCTTCGCCCCCTCCCACGACGACGCCGGCCTCATCGCCCAGCCCATCGGATACTGGGCCAACGCGGCCGGCCAGGCCGTCGTCCAGAACATCCGGACCGCGCTCGGCGTCCTCGGCCTGACCCAGCCCGCCTGGTGGGTCCTGCACCACCTCAGCGAGCGCCCGAAGGGCTGGGGCCGCGCGGAACTGACCGAATTCCTCAGCTACTACCCGGGCCCCGACGATGACCTGCCCGGCGACATCGACAGCCTCGTCGCCCGGGGCCTGGTCTTTCAGAACGAGGACGGGCACCTGCTGCGGACCGAGTCGGGCGCGGAGCTGTACTCCCGTGCGGCGGCGCGGCAGTCGGAGCTGCGCCGCCAGGTACACGAGGGCATTCCGGACGAAGAGTACGCCCGCACCCTCAAGGTCCTCCAGCGCATGATCCACAACGTGAAGGGTGACGCGTGGCACCACTGATCCGGGCGGGCGGCTCCGGTTCACCGCTCGCGCCGCCCGGCTCCCCGGACCGGTGCCTGTCCAGCATGATCCGCCGGACAGGTCCTAGTAGTGCTTCGTTACCTTGAGTGATCTTTCCTGGTGTTGGGCATCCTTTGGTGTGTGAAGC
>NZ_JASKMT010000040.1 GCF_030124175.1 Streptomyces sp. 549
CTGGCTCACCACCCTGCGACAAGACCACAACGACCAAACCCAGATCCACCAGGCATTGACCACCTACACCAGTCAAACCCCCGCCGAACCAGACTGGACCGGCCTCCACCCCCACCCTCACCACCACACCACCACCCTCCCCACCTACCCCTTCAACCGGCAGCGGTTCTGGATCTCCGCCGACCCGCCCGAGACGACGAACGACAAGAACGAGACGAGAAGGCATCAGCACCATGGCTAGCGAATACGGACTGAAGCGACACTTCAACGGTGAAGCGGCACGCCTGATCGGCGACAAGATCCGAGCCGCCCACCCCGACTTCGACGTGGAGGGCTACGCGGCCGAGGTCGAGGAGCGCATTCCCGGCAAGGAGCTGAAGGACCGTGTGCTCGTGCTGGCCGAGGGGCTGCGCACCCGGCTGCCCGCGGACTACACCGCTGCCGTGCCGATCCTGGTCTCCATTCTCGGCGACGAACTCGCCGAGGGAGAGGGCATGTTCAACACCAGCTGGTTCCTCATGCCGGTCGCCCGCTTCGTGGAGGAGTACGGTCTCGACCACCCCGAACAGTCGCTGGACGCCATCGAGGAGATCACCAGGCGGCACACGGGCGAGTACGCCATCCGACCCTACGTCGAGCAGCACTACGCGCTGGCCATGGAGCGCGTCGCCCGGTGGGCCCAGAGCCCCAGCCACAACGTACGGCGCCTGGCGAGCGAAGGTGTCCGCTCCCGTCTGCCCTGGGCGCGCACGCTGACCGTGTTCGTCAAGGACCCGCAGCCGGTGCTGGAGATCCTCGAACCGCTGCGCAGCGACCCCTCGGAGTACGTGCGCAAGTCCGTCGCCAACAACCTCAACGACATCTCCAAGGACAGCCCCGACGTCGCGCTCGCGACCGCGCTGCGGTGGCTGGAGGAAAGCCCCACGCCTGAGACCAACTGGATCGTCAAGCACGGCCTGCGCACCCTTGTGAAGAAGGGTGACCAGCAGGCACTGGCCATCCTGGGGGCCACCGGCGGCGAGCATGTGAGGGTGCCCCGGCTGCAGATCACCCCAGGGTCGGTGACCATCGGGGACACCCTCGTCATCAGCTTCGACATCGAGAACACCGACGACCGGACGCACAGCATCGCCGTCGACTACGTGATGCACCACGTGCGCAAGAACGGGCGCAGCATCCCGAAGGTCTTCAAGCTGACGGCCCTCGAACTCCGCGCCGGGGAGCGGAGGTCCCTGGAGAAGACGCACACCATCAAGGAGGTGCAGACGCGCCGGTACTACAGCGGTGAGCATCTCGTCGACATCCAGGTGAACGGCCTCGTCCAGGCCACCGAGCGTTTCGACCTGCATACATGAGCGGCCTCCGAACGCTTCTGAGCGCTGCCGACCCGCTCGTCTCCGACCACCGGATCGGCGGCGTCCCGGTGGTGCCCGCCGCCGCGCAGATCGACGCCATGCTGACCGCCTGCGACACCCTGCGTCCGGACTCCTGGTGGACTCTGAAGCAGATCGCCTTCCGCACGCCGCTGCTGGTGGTGGGACCCGCGGCCGAGATCGAGGTGCACACGGCGGAGGACGGCCGGTGCACGGTCCGCTCCGTGCGGCCCGGCGACGGCTTACCGGTCGAGCACAGCACCGCCGCGGTGACCGGCAGCCCGCTGCCGCCGCCCCGCTACGTCGACGCGGCCACGCTGCGGGACGGCTGCACGGAGCACGTGCCGCTGTCGGACGTGGCAGCGTGGCGTGGGACGAGCGGCATCACGTACGGACCGGCGTACCAGGCGATCCGGTCGGCGCACCGGGGCCCGGACCGGATGCTGCTGATGCTCCGGGCCTCGGACGAGTCGAGCACCGCGTCGCCGCCCCCCTTCGTGCCTCCACCGCTGCTCGACAGCGTCTTCCAGGCGCTCGGCATGCTCGACGGCGGTGCGGCCGGGGCGTGCCTGCCCTGGTACGTCAGCCGGCTGGTGGCCCGCCGCCGGATCTCCGGCACGGTGATCGCCCTGGTGGAGCGGGACGAACCGGCCGGCGCCGGAGGCCAGGGCGGTGCAGTACGGGGGCGGGCCATGGTCTGCAACCAGCAGGGCGAGGTGCTGCTGGAACTGGACGGCATCACTCTCAAGGCCGCCGGGCCCGTGACGCCCGCGGAGCCTGCGGCGTCCCCCGCTGCCACCGTCACCACCGCACCCGCCGCGGTGGCCCTGCCGGGGGAGACACCGCCGGCGGTCCCGACGATCGAGACGGTCGCCTGGCGGAAGGTGGACCTGGCTCCCGCCCGGCCACCCGAGGCTGACGGAACCGTGCTGATCGTCTCCGCGGAGCCGATCAGCACGGCAGGCCGGCATGCCCTGCACCTGACGCCGTCGCAGGTCCTCCAGGAGGGCCCCGACACGCTGCCGGCCGGTCTCAGGAACGTGGTGTACGTGCCGCCGGCCGGCACGAGCGGCGAGGCTGAGGTGACGAAGGCCCTGCAGGACGTCTTCGCGCTGGTGCGCCGCCTCGCGGCCCGCCCGCCGATGCCCGACCTGCTGATCCTCACCACCGCCGCGCAGCAGGTGGCGGACGAGGACGCCGTCGACCCCTTCATGACCGCCCTGTGGGGCCTCGGCCGCACGCTGCGCGTCGAACACCCCCGCACCAGGGTCCGCCTGCTGGACCTCGGCCCCGGGGGTCCGGCCGGCCCGGAGGACGGCACCGCCGCTGCGCTGTGGAAGGCGCTCGGCCAGGAACGGGCGGAACTCGCCCAGCGCGGCGACGCCTGGTACGAGCCCTCCGCTCAGTCGCCGCCCGCGAGCGGCACCGGCCAGGTGCGGTACCGGGGCGGCCGCTTCCTGATCACCGGAGGCATGGGCGGTATCGGTCTGCGCGTCGCCGAGTTCCTCGCGGACGCGGGTTGCGCCCACCTGACCCTGGTCGGACGGACCGTACCGGACCGGGGGGAGGCCCGGGCACGCCTCGATCGGCTGCGGACACGCTGCGACCTGGCGGTCGTGGCGGTGGACGTCCGCTCGCTCCCGAAGAAACTGGCCGACGCTCCCCCCTTCGACGGGATCTTCCACGCGGCCGGAGTTCTGCGCGACGGGCTGGCGCGCAGCCTGACACGAGAGCAGGTGGACGCCGTCCTGGGTCCCAAGATCGGCGGCGTGCACGCGCTCGCCGACCTGGTCTCCCGGCACGAGCAGTCCGGATTCGTCGCCCTGTTCTCGTCGGTCGCGGCCGTGCGGGCCAACCTCGGCCAGAGCGCCTACGCCGCGGCCAACGCCTACCTGGACGGCTACGCCGCCCGCCAACGGTCCGGAGGCCGGCCCTGGTACAGCCTCGGGTGGGGTCTGTGGACCGTCGGCATGGGCGAGTCCATCGCACCGAAGGCCGCCGCACACGGCGTCGCCGCCCTCACGCCGGACGACGGCATCGCCCTGCTCCGCACGGCCCTGGGTCAACGACCCGCGCACTACCTCCTGTCCGCCGCCGCACAAGCGAAGGATGCACCCATGACTGCTGTCACGCCGGAAACGGGACTGTGGCCGTCACTCACCCGCGCGCTCAGCAAGGTCCTGCACGTCGACGGCGTGTCCGCCGAGGACGATCTGCTGGAGCTGGGGCTCGACTCGATGATGGCGGTCGAGTTGGCCGCGTCGTTGACCGCCGACGGGCTCGACGTCGACCCGATGGTGTTCTTCGAGCGCACCAACGTCGGCGCGCTCCTTGCCCACCTCGAATCGCTTCCGCGCGACGTGCCCCCTCCCGCGCCGGCACCCGCGTCCGTCCCCGCCCCGGCCCGTGAGGTGCCCGCGGCACCTCCAGCACCCCCGGCGAGCGTTCCGCAGGTCTCGGTACCGCGGCACCGGCCGACCGCGGACCGGCCGACGGCCCCCCGAGGCGCCGCCGACCCCTTCGTGCCCGACTGGGACCGTTTCCGGGACGTGCCGCACACCCCACCGCCCCCGGCCCCCGCGGCTGCGCCGGCGGTGGCCCCGGCCCCGGCCCCCGCCCCGGCCCCGGCCCCGGCCCCGGCCGCCGACCGGGTACCACGTCGCACCCTTCCGGGTCGGCTGGCCGACGCCCCCCATGGAACCTTCCTCGACCGCCGCATAGACGCCCTGTCGGCGGAGGACCGCCTGATAGTCGCCAAGGACGAGTACTTCTACGAGCCCGTCATCGAGGAGGCGACGGGTCCCCGGATCAAGTTCGGCGGTCGCTGGTACCTCAACTTCGCCTCCTACAGCTATCTCGGACTCATCGGGCACGACTACATCGACGGCCAGACCCTGCGCGCCGTGGAGCGGCACGGGACCGGCGCGCACGGAGTGCGGCTGCTGGCGGGCACCCTGCACCTGCACCGGGAGCTGGAACTGGCGCTCGCCCGGTTCCTGGGCACCGAGGACGCCATCGTCTTCTCCAGCGGCTACATGGCGAACGTGGCGACGGTCGGAGCCCTCGTCGGCCCCGGCGACTACGTCATCGGTGACGTCTACAACCACGCCAGCATCCTGGACGGGTACCGGCTGTCCGGGGCATCGGTCATCACCTACGCCCACAACGACCTCGCCGACCTCGAACGAGCCCTGCGCAAGGTGGGTGACGCGGGCCGCCTGGTGGTCACCGACGCGGTGTTCAGCATGGACGGTGACGTGGCCGACCTGCCCGGCATCGTGGAGCTGTGCGAGCGGTACGACGCCCCGCTGATGATCGACGAGGCACACAGTCTGGGCGTGCTGGGCGACACCGGCCGCGGCATCACCGAGCACTTCGGCACGGATCCGGCGCGCGTCGACATAAAGATGGGCACGCTGTCCAAGACGGTGCCGAGCGCGGGCGGATACGTCGCCGGGTCCAGCGACCTGGTCTTCGCGCTGAAGAACAACGCACGGGGCTGGATGTTCTCGGCGGCTGCGACGCCCGCCCAGGTGGCGGCGGCCAAGGCGGCGATCGAGGTGATGGCCGCCGCTCCGTCCCTCGCCCGCGAGCTGCGCAACAGGACGACCCGGTACCGCGAGCAGCTGCGCGCCCTGGGCTTCGACACGCTGGCCAGTGAGACGCCCGTGGTGCCGATCATCTGCGCGACCGCCGAGCAGGCGGGGGCGATGGCCCGGCTGTGCCAGCTCGACGGGCTCTTCGTCCAGCCGATCGTCTACCCGGCCGTGCCGCGGACGCTGCCCCGGCTGCGGACCATCGTCAACCTCAGCCACTCCGACGCCGACCTGGACGCGGCCGTCGTGACGCTGGAGAAGGCCGGCCGCGCCTGCGGCCTCATCCACTGACCACAGATCAGGCCGGCCGGTCCCCGGGGACCGGACACCGCCGCACCCCGACCACCGCACGGCAACCGAAGGGGATTTCGAGCATGACGGACATCGACACCACGGCGTTCTTCGGAGCGGTTCTGAAGATCATCGCCTCGACCCGCAACCACGGAACCGAACAGGGCGGGTTCGCGTCCGGCGTGCTGGAGCCGGCCGCGCGGATCCGCACGTTCGAGAAGGAGATCGGTGACCGGCGGATGACCTCCGCCGAGGCCTCGGAGGTACTGCGGCTGCTGGAGACGACGCTGCGCACCAAACGCACGCCGGACGAGGAAAGGGAGTACTACCTCCAGTACATCGAGAAGGTCGCCGGGATCAGCCGCGCCTCGTTGGATGTCTCCGGCTGGTGAACACCTCCCGTCTCGCGTGGTACAGCCACGAGATCTGCTTCTGGCACGACCCCGGTCCCGGATCGGGGTACGTGCCGGTCGGACCGGGCGTCGAGCCGCTGCGCCAGTTCGCGGTCGACCCGGACCTGCGACGTGCCGAGGGGCTGGTCAAGGCGTCCGGCGTGATGGACCGGTTCACCGGCCTCACGCCGACGCCGGCCACCGACGAGGACCTGCTGCTCGTGCACGTACCCGAGCACATCGAGCGGGTCGAGGCTGCCTCGGCGGCCGGCTCGGGCGATGCCGGCGTGTACGCGTACGTCAACTACCACAGCGCGCAAGCCGCCAGGCTTGCCGTCGGTGCCTGCGTGCAGGCCGCGACGGGCGTTCTGGACGGCCGGTTCGACCGGGCCTACTGCCTGGTGCGTCCGCCCGGCCACCATGCGGAGCCGGACCGGGCCATGGCGCTGTGCCTGTACAACAACGTGGCGGTGGCCGCCCGCGCGGCGCAGCGGCACGGCGCGCGCCGCGTGCTGATCCTGGACTGGGACGTGCACCACGGCAACGGCGTCCAGCGGACCTTCTACGAGGACCCCGACGTGCTGTACGTCTCGGTGCACCAGGAGGGGCTGTTCCCGGCGGCGTCCGGTCTCGTGCTGGAGACCGGGGCGGGCGCGGGGGCCGGCAGTACGCTCAACGTGCCGCTGCCCGCCGGCTCGGGCCACGGCGCCTATCTCGCGGTGATGGACCGGATCGTGGAGCCGGCGGCCCGCGCCTTCGCCCCCGATCTGATCCTGGTTGCGGCAGGCGTCGACGCGAGCGGCCACGATCCGATGGGCCGGATGCTGTGCACCAGCCGCACCTTCCACGCCATGACGTCGGCGATGTGCCGACTCGCGGACGAACTGACCGGCGGCAGGATCGTCTTCGCCCACGAGGGGGGCTACTCGGCGTGGTACCAGCCGATGCTGGTGCTGGGCACGGCCAGCGCGATCGCCGGTCTGCCGGCTCCCCAGGACCCGTTCCTGCACTCGCTCGAGCACCTTCCGGGCCAGCGGCTCCAGCCTCACCAGGACCGGGTGATCAGGCACCTGCAGCGCCATCACCCGCTGCTGGCGGGCCCGTCGGCAGCGGTCGTCCGGTCCGGGACGGCCGGGAGCTCCGCGGCCGAGGACGGCGGACCCCGATGAGCGGCTGGTGGATGACGGTCGGCAACGGTGCGCGCCGGGCGGTGGGCGCCGGCCCCGGGCCCGGCCCGCGGCGCCGTCCGCGGTTCCGTGTCGTGGCACTGCCGCACGCCGGGGGCTGGCCGTCCGCGTTCCGTTCCTGGTGGCAGGTGCTGCCCGACGACGTGGAGTGTGTCGTCGCCCAGCTGCCCGGCCGGGGCGCGCGCATCAACGAGCCCCCGCTGACGAGGGTCGAGCCGCAGGTCGACGCCCTCAGCCGGAGCCTGGCAGAGCTGGAGCCGCTGCCGTACGCGGTCATCGGGCACAGCTTCGGCAGCGTACTCGGATACGAACTCACCCGGGCCATGGAGCAGAAGGAACTGCCTCCCGCCCTGCTGGCCGTGTCGGCGCGCCAGCCGCCGTGCTTCCCCAGCGAGCCGCCGTTCGCCCACCTCAGGAGTGACACGGAGCTGCTGGAGCACCTGGTGGACATCGGCGGGCTGTCTCCCGGGCTGATGGACCGCGCCGACCTGATCCGGCTGTCGCTCCGCGCGATCCGCGCCGACCTGGAGGCGATGGAGACCTACCAGCGGCCGTGGGCCGGTACCCGTGTCCCCATCCTGGCGCTCAGTGCGGTGGACGATCCGGTCGTCATCGACGACCGGATGCACCTGTGGTCGCTGGAGACCTCCGGCGGTTTCAGTCGACAGACCTTCACCGGAGGCCATTTCTACCTCTACACGCCCGCCAACGCGGCGGCGGTCGCAGCCCGCCTGGTGCCCGGTCTCCGCGATCCGGCCGGCGCCTCCCCTCCCACCTCCCCGCCCGATGACCGTGTCGGGCACCGATGAGCTCCACCCCCGAAAGGAACACTGTGAGTACCAACGCCGATATCCCCTTGAAGGCCGGGCCCCGTGAGTGGCTGGGCCTGGCCGTGCTGGCGCTGCCCACCTTGCTGGTGTCCATTGATGTGAGCGTGCTGCACCTGGCCGTACCGCACATCAGTGAGGGCCTGAACCCCTCCGCGTCACAGATGCTGTGGATCATCGACATCTACGGCTTCCTGATCGCGGGCTTCCTGGTGACCATGGGAACCCTGGGCGACCGCATCGGCCGCCGGAAGCTGCTGCTGATCGGTGCCGCCGCGTTCGGCGTCGCCTCGCTGGCCGCCGTCTACGCCGACAACCCGGCCACCCTGATCGCGGCGCGGGCGGCGATGGGTATAGCCGGAGCCACGCTGATGCCCTCCACTCTCGCCCTGATCATGAACATCTTCCGCGACCCGCGGCAGCGCGGTGTGGCGATCGCCGTCTGGGTCACCATGTTCTCCGTGGGCATCGCCCTCGGCCCGGTGGTCGGCGGCGCCATGCTGGAGTACTTCTGGTGGGGTTCGGTCTTCCTGCTCGGCGTGCCCGTCATGGCCGTGCTGCTGGTGGCCGGTCCGATCCTGCTGCCGGAGTACCGTGACGCGGAGGCCGGCCGGCTCGACCTGACCAGTGTGGCGCTGTCGCTCGCCGCGATCCTCTCGGTGGTCTACGGGCTGAAGGAGATCGCCATCGACGGGTTCGGGGCGGTCCCGCTCATGGCCCTCGTCGCGGGTCTGGCCCTCGGTGTGGTGTTCGTCCGCCGGCAGCGCACGCTCCAGAGTCCGCTCCTGGACATCGGCCTCTTCAGCAACTCCACGTTCCGCGCCGCGCTGGTGACACTGCTGCTCAGCATGCTGGTGGCCGGTGGCACGTACCTGATGGTGACGCAGTACCTCCAGCTCGTCGGCGGGCTGTCCCCGATGAAGGCCGGCCTCTACCTGCTGCCGGCCGCCTTCGCCCTGATCGTGACGGCCATGGTGTCCCCCATGGCCGCCGCCAGGATCCGTCCCTCGTACGTCGTCGCCGTCGGGCTCGCCGTCTCCGCCATCGGTCACCTGATGCTGAGCACGGCCGACAGCTCATCGGGCATCGCCCAGGTGGTGACGGGCTTCGCGTTCGTCTACGCCGGTGGCGGCCCACTCATCGCCCTGGGCACGGACATCGTCGTCGGTGCGGCCAGGCCCGAGCAGGCCGGCTCGGCCGCGGCCCTCTCGGAGACCAGTACCGAACTGGGAATGGCGCTGGGCGTGGCCCTGCTCGGCAGTCTCGGGGCGGCCGTGTACCGCAGCGGGGTGGACCTCCCCGCCGGGGCGCCGGAGGGCGCTGGTGAGACGCTCGCCGGAGCGGTCGAGGCGGCTCAGGGCATGTCATCGAACGTGGCGGCCACCCTGCTCGACTCGGCCCGGGAGGCGTTCACCAACGGTATGAACGTCATCGGCGGCATCGGCGCCCTCGTGGCGCTCGCCTCCGCCGTGCTGGTCGCGGTGGTCATCAAGCTGCCGCCCACGGGAGCCGACGGGGACACCGACGGCACCGACGGTGCTGCCGACGGCAGCACCGTGCCGGCCGTCAACGTGGAGGGATAGCGGCCTTCACCGCCCTGCGGGCAGGGCGGTGAAGGCCGCCGGTGCGGCCGCGTCGTGCGACGCGGCCGCACCGGTCAGACCGCGGGACCGGAGCCGTCCTGGTAGGCGGCGGCGTAGTCCGCCGTGGGGGCGATCGGCGTGATGACGTCGATCAGGACGCCGTCGGGGGCGGCAACGATGAAGTGCCTCTGCCCGAACGATTCGCTGCGCAGGGGAAGTTCGGGCTTGAGACCGGCCTCCGTCACGAGACGTGTGTACTCGGCGTCGACATCGGGCACCTCGAAGTTGAGAAGCAGTCCCCGGGCCGGCCTCCGGAAGGCCTCCGGCACCGTCTCGTGCCCTGCGGCGACCAGGGCGAGCTCGTAGTACGGCGGCTCGGGCCGCCGCAGACTGACGTACCAGTCGCTGGAGTAGGTCGTCTCGAATCCGAACAGTGTGCTGTAGAACGCCACGGACTCGTTGAGGTGCTCGGTGCAGAGCACGGGGTAGAAGCTGGTCACGGCAGAGGTCGTCATCACAGCACCGTTCTGTGGCAGGCGGACGCCTGAGGCAGGCTTACGGTCGTTCGTGTCAACGAGGGACGTTCCGTGCGGTCACATCCGTCCGGCAGTTCGGCGTGCCCGCCCCTTCCGCTGCCGTGGACGCAGCCGGCTGCCGTACCCACTGAGCCGGACTGGTCGGCGCATGGGCATGTCCTGGGCGCCGCCGACTCGTTGGGCCAGGAACGGAAGCGGATCGGAAGGAAGGCACGGACGAGGGCCGCAAGGAGGAGCCAAGTTGACATACCAATGGTATGTCATTTAGGTTCATCTCACATACCGTTGGTACGTGAGCGGAGATGCCTCCATGCTGACCAGCTTCTGTCCGGTGATCTGTACCTCACGGCTGGGGGAATCCCGCGGCTTCTACACCAGACTGTTCGGCTTCACCGCCACCTGCACCACCCCGTGGTACGTCGATCTCAGCCGGCCCGGGGGGCGGACCCACCAACTCGCGCTGCTCGACCACGGCCATACCGCACTGCCCGAGGCGCTTCGCCGACCGGTGCGCGCGGTGCGGCTCACCCTCGAGGTGGACGAGCGGACGGAGGAGTGGGAGCGCCTCACCGCTCTCGCGGCGGTGAAGTGCCCGGACCAGGGGCACCTCGTCGTCACCGATCCCAACGGGATCCGGATCGACGTCGTCCCCCTGGCCTGACCACCGGGAAAACGTCCCGAGTTCGTACGGACGCCCCTGCTCCCGGCCCCGGCACGCCGGAGGCGGGGCCTCGGGGCATCGTGGTCACCTCGCCCGCAACGCCTCCAGCATCCGCGCCAAGGCTCGCTGGGCGTTCTCCAGATCGACCAGGTCCTCCGACGTGGCCAGCCACAGCGCCGCCTCGTTCATCGCCCCCGACAGCAGATGTGTGAGAGGCGCGACCGGCTGCGTGGGAATGGTGCCCTCATCGACCAGGATGGTGAGCGCCCGGGCCAGGTGGCGGCCGCAGGTGGCCTCGTTCATCTCCCTCCAGTCCCGCCAGCCGAGCACCGCCGGTCCGTCGACGAGCATGATCCGCTGGATCGCGGGATCGGTCGAAGCGTTGAGGAACGCCTGGCAGCCGAAGGTGAGCTGGTCCCAGGCGCCTTCCTGGGCGTCCGCCGTCGCCGCGATGTGCGCGGCCACCTCCTGCTGCACCTGCTCCAGCACGGCCCGGAACAGCTCGGCCTTGCTGTCGAAGTGGTGGTACAGCGCGCCCTTGGTCACTCCCGCGGCTCGGACGATCTCCGACAGCCCCACCGCGGCATAGCCGAACGTCGAGAAGAGCCGCCGGCTTTCCCGCAGCAAGGTGTGCCGCGTCTGCACCCGCTGTTGTGCCCGAACCCCGTTCGTCATCGTTCCGCCCCCGTCTTCGGCCTGCTGAAGCCATGCACACACGGTACTTCGCAGTTGTGGAGACGAGCGACCTGTGCGCCGCCCCGAACTGCGTCTTCCCCCGCTCTCCTCATCCCGACGGCTCCCTCGCACCCCCCAAGGTTCGAAGTCGACGGCCTCACGCGCAGACCCGGCACCGGCACTCCCCCACGAGCAGGGCGTCAGACGTCACCCGGCGGAGGGAACGGCAGGCAGGGGGCGACGCCGGTGAGGCGGCTCACGCAACCCCCAGCCGGGTGGCCCCCGCCACGAGCCGACCGTACTCGTCCCGTCGCAGCGTGAGCTGGAACGAGTAGACCGTGTTGACGAGGTGGTCGGTTGCGATTTCCGCCCCGTCGTTTGCGATGAGGTCGCGGAACGGATCGAGGACCGACACGGTTTCTCCTCGAGCCGCAGCCCTCTGTTCCAGAGCGTCGACGACCGTGCGCACGATGTCGTCTGCGGAACTGCCCATGAGCCACCTGACTCCGCCGGCGCCGGCTGATCACGATGCGCCGGTAGTGGTACCGGGCACGGCATACCGAGATGACCACCAGCTACCGGAATCATTCGCTTCACCACCGGGCTTCAGCCCGGTGGTGAAGCCCGGTGGTGAAGCGAATCTCAACGCTGCTCGTCAGGCGTCCGCGAGAAGGGGGTCGTACGGGGTGCTCGTGCGGCGGGCGGACATGAAGGAGAGGAAGTCGCTCACGAAGGCGCTGCGCCCGTAGGCCCCGGCAGTGTCGGCGAGGTCGCGGTGGAAGGCGGTGCGGAAGAGGGCCCGGTACTCGTCCGCGTCGATGGCTCCGCTGCCGTCCTTGTCGGTGGCGTCGAAGAGCACCTCGGCGACGCGGATGAGCGCGGGTCCGGCGAGGGAGGGGACGGCGGCGGCGTACTCGTCGGCGCTGACGCGGCCGTCGCCGTCCGTGTCGAGGGCGGCCTGGAGTTCGCGCCACCAGGCGGCGAAGGCGTCGTAGAGCCGGGTCTCCTCGGGTTCGTCCAGGTCGAGGCGGGTGGAGAGTTCGCGGGCCATGGCGGCGAGGTCCGGCCAGTCGAGGTAGCCGTCTCCGGTCTGGTCCAGCACCTTGCGGAAGAACTCCTCCGCGGACCGCCTGCCCTCCGCCGTGCCGCTCGGGGAGGCCGGGCCCGCAGCGGGGGCGTCACCCAGCGGGGTGAGGAGGCGGAGCAGGGCGGAGGCACGCTTCATGCGGCTGCGCAGGGCGGCCACGGTCCGGGCGCGCGGATCGTCGCTCTCGGGGGAGAGCGAGAGGAGTCCGATGACACTCTCCGCGTTCAGCCAGCCCTGGGGCAGGAAGCGGGCCAGGCCGGTGGCGAGGTAGGCGCCCTGCATGAGGGACTGGGCGCCGGGCATCTCCGGGAGGCCGGCCCGGCGCCGGTACGGCTCGGGCAGCGAGGCGACGGTGACGGCACCGATGATCGGTCCCGCGACGGCCCGGCCTGCCGCCCACAGCGTGGGCGCGCCGTCGAGCAGCGGCGGGGCGGGCAGGTGGTCGAAGAGCCGGTAGAGGATGACACGCGCCGCCTCGGTGTTCTCCAGCTCGTTCTCGACGACCCGCTCGAAGTACCGCCAGAAGTCGTGCACGTCCTCCGGCAGTTCGTCGGCGTCGCCGTCGAGGGCGGCGAGGAACCCGCGGTACTCGGCGTACATCCGCTCCATGGTGTCCTGGTCGAGTGGCTGGCCACTCAGCCGGCACATGGTGACGGCGCTCTCGAAGAGGGTGGCGACGACCCAGGCGCGTGTCGGGCGGTCCATCGCGTCGTAGGCGCGGCCCCGGGAGTCGGAGCCGTTCATACGGCCGTGCAGCCGGTTGAGCCGCGCGGCCTCGCGCTCCCGTTCCGCGGGGTCGGGGCTGAACATGCGCCGCATGCTGAGGAAGGTGTTGCGCAGGCGGCGCCAGGGGTGCGCGACGAAGGTGGAGTTGTCCACGAGGGCGGCACCGACCTGCGGGTGGGCGGCCTCCAGCACGGTCGCACGGATCAGGGCGAGCGCCCAGCGCGGATCGTCGAAGAACGTCTGGAACTGGGAGTCCGCAGCGAACAGCGGCGAAGCGTGCTCCGGTCGGGCGGTGTCCGTTCGGTCTGCTCCGGTCGTCCCGGTCATTGCGGTTCTCCGTTCGTCCTGGGCGGCAGTCCGCCGAAGCGGCGGTCACGGCACCGGTAGGTGTGCAGGCAGGCGAGGAAGTCGGGGGCCCGGAAGTCCGGCCACAGCACCTCGGGGAAGGTCCACTCGGCGTAGGCCACCTTCCAGAGCATGAAGTTGGAGATGCGCTGCTCGCCGGAGGTGCGGATGACGAGGTCCACGTCCGGGGTGTCGGGGAACGGCAGGTGCTCGGCGAAGATCAGCTCGGTCACCTCGTCCTCGCGAACGCCGTTGCGGATCAGTGACCGGGCGGCCTCGACGATGTCCCGGCGCCCGCCGTGGTCGAAGGCCACGGTCAGCGTCATCCCCCGGTTGTCGCCGGTCAGCGTCGCCAGGTCCTCGAAGTCCCGCGCCAGTTCGCGGGGGACGCGCGGGTCCGCCACCCCGAGGAAGCGGCAGCGGATGCCGCGGGCGAGCAGCAGCGGCGCGTGCTTGCGCACGACGCGCCGGACCAGGCACATCAGGTACTCGACCTCGTCGCCGGGCCGGTTCCAGTTCTCGGTGGAGAAGGCGTACAGGCTGAGCCACTCGACGCCTGCGCTCCGCGCCGCCTCGATGACGTCGATGGCAGTGGCCTCAGCGGCCCGGTGGCCGGCCGTACGCGGCAGTGAACGCCGCTCCGCCCAACGGCCGTTGCCGTCCATCACGCACGCCACGTGCCGGGGCACGGCACGCGCCGCCGAACCGTCGCCCTGCCGCTGCCCGCCCGGGACGACGTGGTCCGCCTGGACCGGCTCCGCCCCGGGCGGAGCGGCACAACCGGTCGTGCCGTGCTGCTCGTCCACGCCCACCCCGCCTCGCCCGCGCCCCCACCGGCGCGTTCCCTACCGGAATCGTGGCAGCGCGGGCGGGGCCCTGCGGGGGGTTCGGGGCGTCGTCACCCTTGGCTCGTATGTCCACGCCGGGGTGCGGGTCACCGGGCGGGTGCCGGTCGGCGTCTCCTCGGGGCGTGCGTCGGGGTGCCGCTGCGTGGCCGACCGGTTCCTCACCGGCCGGCATGGCTGCGGGGGGGGCAGCCTCAACCCGCGCTCACCCGAGGGCGAACTTCTCCGCGTGCACCTGCCGACCCGGAACGTCCAGGGCACGCAGAGCGGCCAGCACGGCGGAGGTCATGGCGGGCGGCCCGCAGACGTAGACGTCGCGGGAAGCGATGTCGGGAACGCCTGCCCCCATCTGGGCGGGGTCGAAGGGGCGCACACCGTCCTGGGACCGGCCCGCGAACACGTGGAGCCGCCACCCGCGGGCCGCGACCAGGGCGCGGATCTCGTGCAGGAGCACCGCGTCCTCCGGGCCGCGCACCCGGTAGATGACCGTGACGTCGGTGCCGGTCTCCGCTTCGAGCAGCGAGCGGATGGGGGTGACGCCCATGCCACCCGCGATGTAGAGGGCCCCCGGCTGGGAGCGGTGCATCAGGGTGAGGGCCCCGTACGGCCCCTCCAGCACGGCACGGGTCCCGACGGGCAGGTTGCGCAGGCCGGCGGTGGTGTCACCGACCACCCGCGCGCTCAGGCGCAGTGACCGGCCGTCGGGCGCTGCCGACAGGGAGAACGGGTTGGCCCACCCCCAGGGGTGGTGGCCGGGGAAGCGCCAGATGAAGAACTGGCCGGCCCGGGCGGGGAGCCGGTCCAGGTGCCGGCCCGTCACGTACACGGACACGACGTCGTGGGACTCGTGTGTCACTCCCGCCACTTCGTAGCGGTGGTAGAGGTTGCGGTAGAGGGGTACGAGCAGGCGCCACACGATCAGGGAGCCGAACGACGCCGTCCACAGGAGCCACCAGTAGACGTGGGCGGCCGTGGAGGAGTGGAACGCCGACGGCTCCATCAGCTGGTGGAAGAAGGCCAGGCCGAGCGAGCCGTACAGCAGCAGGTGCACCCGGTGCCAGGTCTCGTACTTCAGCCGGCGTCGCAATCTGCGTGCGGAAGTGGCCGCCGCCACGACGACGAGGGCCGCGGCGAGCATGCCGAGCAGGGACGCCGGCACTCCGGCGAGCGCCATGAACGTCTTGGAAACGGTGGCGTCGCCCAGGGCGGCGTAGCCGAGGACGACGAGGGAGCCGTGGAGAAGGACGGTCCACAGCAGGGTGAACCCCACCCAGCGGTGCCAGACCGTCATGCGGTCCATGCCTATGCGGTTGTCCAGCCAGGGCAGACGTGCGACGAGCAGGAGCTGCAGCAGCATGAGCAGGGCGGCATGCATGCCGAAGAACTTCGCCACCGTCAGGATCGAGTTCTTCCCAGCGCCGGCTGTGAGGAACAGGGCCTCCACCACCACCAGGTTCCCGACGAGGAACACCCCCAGCACCATCTGAGCCAGCACGGCGGGTGGAAGCCCGGCTCGTCGCACGGGGTGACTGTCTATCATCGTCCTCTGCCTCTCCTGGGGGCCGACGGAGTCGAAGTGGAGCTCGGATCTCCGCTCCTGGAGCGATCCCGTCGGGCGGGGGTACGGACGTGGTCACGTTCTTGTTCACCGCTCCCAAGCACCGCGCGGGGCCGGAGCCACGCGATCGTATCCGCAGCCGGGCGGGAAGGCGCCAGCGCTGCCGCGGGCCGATCGCAGCGGACGTGAACCCAATCGTTGGGCTGGCCGTACCACGGATCATGGGTGTGGTGCCCGCTGCCGCCACACCGGCACACACTCCTCACGTCGGGGAAGGCCTCGGGCGGTGGTCCGGGCACGCTCAGCCCTGCTGCCGGCCAGGGCCGCAGCTTCGGGGCACGGCCAGAACGGCTACATCGGCGACAGCAGGCAGCGGAGCACACGCACCGGACGGCAGAGGGAAGAGCGTCGTGAACAAGGAGAACAGGGATGCCACGGCATCCGTCGATGCCGGTGCGGGTGCCGGTGAGGACGACGGTGAGGACGCGCACACCGACACCGACACCCCCGGTACCGGTACCGGTGTCGGTACCGACACCGACACCGACACCGACACCGACGAGCGCCCCCCGGGGGTGCCCGGTGAAGGGGGCCGTCGTCGTGCCGCGGCCCGTGTCCTTCACCACGGCGCCACCGTCCTGGCAGCCGTCGCCGTGCTCGCCGCGCTCCTCCTGCCGCACAAGCCCGCGCATTTCACCACGCCCGTCTTCCTGCGACTCCCGGTGGAAGCGATACTCGGCGTCGCCGTGCTGCTGCTCCTCGGACCGGTCAGAACGGGCCGGGCGAGGTTCGTCGTGCCAGCGCTCGCCGGCCTGGCACTGGGCCTGACGGTCCTGGTCAAACTGCTCGACACCGGGTTCAACTCCCTCTACAAACGACCGTTCGACCTCGTGTTCGACTGGGCGCTGCTCGACGACGGCCACTCGTTCCTCCGGGACTCCCTGGGCCGGACGGGCGCGATCGGCGCCGTGATCGGGATCCTCGCCCTCGCGCTCGCGCTGCTGGTCCTCCTGGTGTGGGCCACCGTGCGGCTCGACCGGACGCTGGTCCGCCAGGGTCCGGCGGCGGCCGGGGGCACACTCGTGCTCGGGACGGTGTGGGTGGTGTGCGCCGCGCTCGGAGTGGAGAACACGAAGGTGCCCGTCGCGGCGAGCAGTTCGGCCGAGTTCGTGCAGGACCGCGTGCACGAGGTGCGCGCGGGGCTCCGGGACAAGGAGAAGTTCGCCCGCGAGGCCACCCGTGACGACTTCGCCGACGTACCCGCCGACCGCTTGCTCACCGGACTGCGCGGCAAGGACGTCTTCTTCGTCTTCATCGAGAGCTACGGGCGCAGCTCGCTGGAGGACCCCGAGATGGGACCGCCGGTATCGGCGCTGCTCGCGGAGGAGGAACGCCGGCTGGGCAAGGCCGGCTGGGACTCCCGGAGCGCGTACCTCACCGCCCCGACGTACGGGGCGGGGAGCTGGCTGGCGCACTCCACCTTCAACTCGGGTCTGTGGGTGGGGAACCAGCAGCGGTACCGCAACCTCACCTCCGGCGAACGGCTGACCCTCACAGGCGCCTTCCAGAAGACGGGGGCGTGGCGCACGGTCGGCATGATGCCCGGCGTCACGCGGGCGTGGCCGGAGGGAAGGTTCTACGGCCTCGACCGCGTCTACGACTCCCGGGACATGGGCTACCGGGGGCCGAAGTTCAGCTGGACGCCCGTGCCCGACCAGTTCACGATGTCCGCCTTCCAGCGTCTGGAGCACGGGAAGCCGGGCCGCGATCCGATCGCCGCGAAGATCATCCTCGCGTCCAGCCACAACCCCTGGGCGCCGATCCCCAGGACACTCGACTGGGACGCGCTCGGCGACGGCTCCGTCTTCCACACGATCGCGAAGGAGGGCAAGGACCCCAAGGAGGTGTGGCGCGACCCCGACCAGGTCCGCACCGAGTACCGGAAGGCGATCGAGTACTCCCTGGAGAGCGTGCTCTCCTACACGGAGAAGTACGGCGACGAGGACACCGTGGTCGTGTTCCTCGGCGACCACCAGGCGGTGTCCACGGTGACGCAGGACAAGCTCGGATGGGACGTGCCCGTCACGATCCTCGCCCGCGACCCGGCGGTGCTGGACCGGATCTCCGACTGGGGCTGGCAGCCCGGCCTCAAGCCCGCTCCGGACGCGCCCGTCTGGCGCATGGACGCCTTCCGCGACAGGTTCCTTACCGCCTACGGAGACGAGAAGGTGCGCGGGGACTGACGGCCCACGGCCCTCGGCGTCGGAAGCGAGGCGCCGGGGGCCTCGTCACGAGGTGCGAGGTGCGGCGTGCATGCGGCGCCGGCCTGTCAGGCAGGCCGTCAGACGAGGCCGTCAGACGAGGCCGTCAGGCAAGGCCGTCAGGCCGCCGCCACGCGGGAGCGCGAGGTGCCCGCTACCGGGTCCGCGGCACGGCCGGTGTGAGGGACCGGGTCCGCGGCACGGTCCCTCACCCGCCACAGGCCGTGGATGTCCCGGCCGAAGGACCAGACGAGGGAGGCCAGCGCGCCGAGCACGAGCAGACCGGAGGCCACCAGCGGGAGGGCGCCGGACGCGGCGACGAGCAGGACCACACCCTGGAGCGCGGCCACGGCCTTGCGTGCCATGCTCGGCGGCAGCGGGCCGTTCAGCCACGGCAGGGGCCGGGCGGCGGCCACGAACACGTACCGCATCGCCCCGATCAGCAGCACCCACGCTCCCAGCGAGGCCGCTACGTGGACGCAGAGGACCAGGATCAGGAAGGCGTCCGCCTCCATGTCGAAGCGCGCACCCAGTGCGGACTCCGTCCCGGTGCCCCGGGCCACCCGGCCGTCCACCGCGTCCAGGATCAGCGCCACCGAGGTCAGCGCGACCAGGGCGACACTCGGGGGGCCGCTCGCGAAGGACTCCACGACCAGCGCGGTCACACCTCCGATGAGGACCGTGCGGGCCAGCGTGACGGCGTTGGCCGGGCCGAACGGCCCCGGCGACGACGCGGCGTGCAGGGCACGGGTGAGCAGGCTCCACGTCACGGCCGTGAACACCGCTCCCGCCAGCCAGCCCGCGGCACCAAGCCCGGCCGTCACGTCCAGAAGCATCAGCAACGCCAACTGCGCGCCTGCGCCCGCCAGCGTCTCCGGCCGCAGCAGCCGGGACTCGTAGGTGTTGTTGAGGGTCACCGCGATACCATCCCCCGGACGTCTGGCAGAGACTTCGAGTGGCGTACGGATACGCGACTCGTTACCTCCAGAACGTGTGCCGGAACCCGAACGTTCAGCAGGAGGCAGCAGTTGAAACCTCCCCTCCCTGAAGGGGAGGGGATTCCTAGCTCACTTCGCCTGACACCTAGCAGGTGACAGGGCTTACAAGATCAGTACTAGCCGGGTTGAGACCAGCCCGGATGAGCATCACGCGGGCGGAGTTCTTGTCCCGTGGGGACGCCGCTCCGCACGCGGTGCACGTATATGTACGTTCAGAGAGGGGCAGTGCGTGCTTGGCTCTCGCTCCGCAGTGTGCGCAGTCCATGGTGGTGTGCGCAGGGTGTACCAGGTGCACGGTCCGGCCGTGCTTGCGGCCCATCTCGACCAGCGCTTTCTTCGTCGCCGAGATCGCAGCGTCCGCGGCTTTGCGGGCCATGGTCGACTTCGCGAGGAACCTGGGCCGGAAGTCCTCGACGGCGAGCTGGTCGAAGTCGCGGACCACTGTCTTGGCCCACTTGCGGCCGGTGTCCTGCCGCTGGCGGGCGATCTTCTTCGACACCTTCGCCGCGGCCTTGCGGGCCTTGCGGTAGCCGGCGGTGTCGGGCCGGTTCTTCGGGGTCCGGCGCCGGGCCATCATCCGCTGGTAGCGGGCCAGGCGCTGCGCGGCCGTCTTCCCGTGCTCGGCGTGCGGGAGGTCGTGGGCGTCGCTGGTGGTGGTGGCGGTCTCCTTCACGCCCCAGTCCACCCCGATCACCGCCCCCGTCTCGGGGAGCGGCTCGGCCTCGGTGGCGACGACGAAGGAGGCGTGCCAGTGCCCGAGGCTGTCGCGGTACACCCGCACGGACGAAGGACCTGCGGGAAGATCCCGCGACCACACCACTGTCAAGACGATGCCGCCCGCCAGGTGCAGGCGCCCGTCACGCAGACGAAATCCACGCTGCGTGTAGTTCAGCGACGGCTCGGCCTCACGCTTCCGCTTCATGCGGGGCATCCCGGCCCGCTGCCGCATCGACAGCCTGGCCTTCACGTCCCCCAGCGCCTTCGCGCGGGACTTCGCGAAGTCCCGGATGACCTGCTGCTGCGGAACACTGGACCCTTCCCGCAGCCAGCACATCGACCGCCGGGCCTCGGTCAGCATCTTGTCCAGCTGCGCCGGTCCACACGTGATCCTCTCGCCGCCGGCCTTGTTCCAACTGTGAACCTTGCGCGACACCGCCACGCACTCGTTCCACACCCAACGGCACCGCGCCCATTCGCCTTCCAGACGAGCCAGAGCTGTGGACGACACACGCAGCCGGTACGTGTACCGGGCGCGCCCGGCCCCGTCGGCTACCGCCGCTGTCGCCGTCATGATCGGAACCTAACAGCCCCCACTGACAACGGAAGAGAGTACAGGTCAGACCAGATGCGCAACGAACTCCGCCGCTTCGCGGCTCCACCCCAAGGACCCATTCCTCCCCGCCCTGAAAGGCGGGGCATCCTGGGAGAAAGGAGGTGAAGCCCGTCGCACGCGCCTTCTGGGTCGATGGTCCGGGTCGGGGCAGCATCCGGGACGTGCCTCTCGGGGCCCCCTCCGAGGGCGACGTGATGGTGCGCGGCCTCTTCTCAGGGGTGAGCCGCGGCACGGAGAGCCTGGTGTTCCGGGGCGGGGTACCGCAGAGCCAGTACGCCGCGATGCGGGCACCCTTCCAGGAAGGGGAGTTCCCCGGGCCGGTCAAGTACGGCTATCTCAGCGTCGGCGTGGTCGAGGAGGGCCCGGCGGACCTGCTGGGCCGGACGGTGTTCTGCCTCCATCCGCACCAGAGCCGGTACGTCGTCCCGGCGAGCAGCGTCACTCCGGTCCCTGACTCGGTGCCCGCCGAACGCGCCGTGCTGGCGGGCACGGTGGAGACCGCCGTGAACGCGCTGTGGGACGTCGCACCGCTGCTGGGCGACCGGATCGCCGTCATCGGTGCCGGCATGATCGGCGGCTCGGTGGCCGCGCTTCTGGCCCAGTACCCCGGGCTGCGGGTCCAGCTGATCGATGCGAACCCCGAACGGGCCTCCCTGGCTGCGGCGCTGGGGGTCGACTTCGCCCTGCCGGAGGAGGCGCTCGGCGGCTGCGACCTCGCCATCCACGCCAGCGCCACCGAGGCCGGCCTGACCCGCGCCTTGGAACTGCTCGCGCCGGAGGGCACGGTGCTGGAGCTGAGCTGGTACGGCGACCGGAGAGTCAGTCTGCCGCTGGGTGAGGCCTTCCACTCGGGGCGACTCGTGCTGCGCGGCAGCCAGGTGGGACGGGTCGCGGAGGCCAGGCGTTCGCGCCGCAGCTACGCCGACCGCCTGGCGCTCTCCCTGGACCTGCTGGCCGATCCGGTGTTCGACGTCCTGGTCACGGGAGAGTGCGCCTTCGAGGAACTGCCGTCGGTGATGCCGCGGATCGCCTCCGGTGAACTTCCCGGCCTGTGCCACCGGGTCGTGTACGGCACTCCGTAAGTCCGGGCCGGTCACCGCGGTCCGCGGACCCCGTGCCTCTGAACGAGTGGCACCCTCCGGCCGTACTGTCGTGTGCGGCCGCGTGTCAGCGGCCGAGTTGTCCGAGCCGGAGGTCCCACCGTTGTTCAGCGTCACCGTCCGTGAGCATCTCATGATCGCCCACAGCTTCCAGGGCGAGGTCTTCGGCCCCGCACAGCGTCTGCACGGAGCCACGTTCCTCGTGGACGCCACGTTCCGCCGTCCCGAGCTGGACTCCGACAACCTTGTCGTCGACATCGGCCTCGCCGGCTCGGAACTCGGCCGGATCGTGGGTGAGCTGAACTACCGGAACCTGGACGAGCTGCCGGAGTTCGCCGGAGTCAACACGTCCACGGAGTACCTGGCCAAGGTGGTGGCGGACCGACTCGCGGACCGCATCGGCGCCGGGGCGCTCGGGGAGGGCGCGCGCGGACTGACCGGCCTCTCCGTCACCCTGCACGAGTCACACATCGCGTGGGCCGGCTACGAGCGGGACCTGTGAGGCCGGGCCCGTGAGCGCCTCTCCGGAAGGCCACACCACCGGCAGCGCACCCGAGCGCACCGTCCGGTTCGTCATGCCGGGGAACGTGGACGATCCGGCCGCGCCGAGCGGCGGCAACGTCTACGACCGCCGGGTGTGCCGCGAACTGCCCCGCCTCGGCTGGCGGGTCCGGGAGCACGCGGTGGACGGCGAGTGGCCGCGTCCCGGTGCCGGATCGCGGGCCGAGGTGGCGCGCGTGCTGCGCGAGACGCCCGACGGCGGCGTGGTCCTGCTGGACGGGCTGGTCGCGTGCGGGCTCCCCGAGGTCGTCGTCCCCGAGGCGTCGCGGCTGCGTCTGGCGGTGCTGGTGCACCTGCCGCTGGGCGACGAGACCGGGCTCGCCCCCGCCGTCGCGGCCGAACTGGACGCCGCGGAGCGCAGGACGCTGCGGTCCGCCGCTGCGACGGTGGCGACCAGCGCGTGGGCGGCGGGGCGGCTGACGGAACACCACGGGCTCGTCCCGGGGCGGGTCGGTGTCGCCGCCCCCGGAACGGATGCCGCGCCGCTTGCGCCCGGCACCACGACCGGCACCGCCACCAGTTCCGCCACCGGCCCCGCCTCCGGCCCCAGGCTGCTGTGTGTCGCCTCCGTGACGCCGCGCAAGGCCCAGCACACCCTGGTCGAGGCTCTGGGGGCGGTAGCCGACCTTCCGTGGACCTGCGAACTTGTGGGCGGCGTGGACCACGACCCGGGATACGTCGCCCGGGTCGAGGAACTGATCGCCGCGCACGGTCTGGCCGACCGGGTGTCTCTCACCGGTCCTCGGTCCGGCGCAGCCCTGGAGGCGAGCTACGCGGCCGCCGACCTGCTGGTGCTCGCCTCACGCGCCGAGACGTTCGGGATGGTCGCCACCGAGGCGCTCGCGCGCGGCGTGCCCGTCATGGCGACGGCCGCGGGCGGGTTGCCGGAAGCCGTCGGCCAGGCGCCCGACGGCGGCGTGCCCGGCGCGCTCGTGCCCCCGGAAGACCCGACGGCACTCGCCGCCGCGCTGCACCGCTGGCTCACCGATCCCGCGGAACGGCACCGCGCGAAGGCTGCCGCGCGGCAGCGGCGGACGGCACTGCCCGGTTGGGACGCGACAGCTCGGAGCCTGGCCGCAGCGCTGGAACAGCTCCGTCAGGAACCCCTCTTGGAGACCGTGTGAACACGCCCGACGTCACCCGATACGCACCCCAGTGGCTGGCGTTGCGGGAGGCCGCGGACGCGGCGGCCCGCGCGTCCGAACTGCTGGAACCCCTGCGGCTGCACCTGCACGGTACGGACGTCCCTCCGGCAGGTGGGGACGCTCGCACCACTCCGCTGGTGATCCGGGACCTCGGATGCGGCACCGGCTCCATGGGGCGCTGGCTTGCGCCCCGGCTGAGCGGCCCGCAGCACTGGATTCTCCACGACCACGACCCCGAACTGCTCGAACTGGCCGCCGCACAGCTGCCGCGGACAGCCGCGGACGGCAGCCCGGTCACGGTCGCCACGGAACACGGCGACGTCTCCCGGCTGACGGCGGAGCGGCTCGCGGGCACCTCGCTGGTGACGGCGTCCGCGCTGCTGGACCTGTTCACCCGGGAGGAGCTGGACGAGCTGGCGACGGCGTGTGCCGGGGCCGGCTGCCCGGTGCTGCTGGCCCTGTCGGTGACGGGAAGGGTGGAACTCCGGCCGGCGGACCCGATGGACACGGAGATCATGGAGGCGTTCAACGCCCATCAGCGCCGCGCGGAACGGGGCCGCCGCCTGCTCGGGCCCGACGCGGTCACGGTGGCCGCCGCAGCCTTCACGCGCAGCGGCATGAGCGTGCACACCCGCCCCAGCCCCTGGCAGCTGACCACCGCGGTGGACGGCGTTCCGGACGCCCCGGCGGCCCCTGGCCCGCCCGGAGGCACCGGAGGCACCGACACGACCGGTAGCGCCGACACGACCGGCAGCGCGGACAGTTCGTCGCACGCACAGCAGTCGCGGCAGCTGGCGAAGGAGTGGCTGCGGGGATGGGTCGGCGCGGCGCGGGAGCAGCGGCCGGACCTCGCCCCCCGCGCCGACGCCTACCTGCGACGGCACCTGGAGGCCTGCCAGGTTGGCGAGTTGAGCGTGACGGTGGGTCACGACGACCTGCTGGCGCTACCGGGACCGACGGGCGGTGCCTCGTGATCAGGCTGGGCCGTCGCCAACTCGGCCCGCTCGCCGGGGCGGCGCTGTTCGCGACGGTGCTGTGGTGGCAGGGCACCGGCGCGTTCGTGGACGGGCTGCGCGGCGTCGACGCCGCCACCCTCCTGGTCGCCCTGGGCATCGGCCTGCTGACGACGCTGCTGAGCGCCTGGCGCTGGTGCCTGGTGGCGCGGGTGCTGGAAACCCGGCTGGCGCTCGGCCAGGCCGTGGCCGCCTACTACCGCGCCCTGTTCCTGAACGCGGTGCTGCCCGGCGGCGTGGCCGGTGACGTGCACCGCGCCGTGCGGCACGGGAGGAGCGTGGGCGCCCTGGACAAGGGAGTGCGCGGCGTCGTCCTCGAACGTGCGGCGGGCCAGGTCGCGCTGCTCGGCGTGGGCGGCGTCCTGCTGGTGGCGCTTCCGTCGCCGCCGGTGGGCCGGGCAGCCGAGGCGCTGCGGGACTTCGCCCTGACGAACGCCACGACCGCGGCCCTCGCCGGGGCCGTCGGCCTGGCGGCCGTGGCCGGCCTCCGGGGGCGACTCGGTTCGGCCACCTCGCGCGTGGGGCGTGCGGTGCGCGGCTACGCGGCCGAGGTGAGAGAGGTGTTCCTCGGCCGGCGCTACGGCCCCGGCGTCCTGCTCTCGTCCGTCGTCGTGCTGGCCGGGCACCTGGCGATGTTCCTGCTCGCCGCCCGGGCGGTCGGATCGACGGCCCCGGTCGCACAGTTGCTGCCGCTCATGACGCTCGGACTGCTCGCGATGACGCTGCCGCTGAGTGTGGGCGGCTGGGGCCCCAGGGAGGGAGTCACCGCCTGGGCGTTCGGGGCGGCCGGCCTGGGCAGCGCCCAGGGGCTGAGCACTGCCGCGGCCTACGGGCTACTGGTCTTCGCGGCGGCCCTGCCCGGTGCCGTCGTCCTCGTCGTCCAGTGGCTCGCCGGCTCCCGGCGCACGCAGGTCGAACTCGAAGAGGGTGTCCTCGCCGAGGAAGGCGCGGCGAACGGGCGGGCGGAGCGCGTCCCGCATGATCGCGGGGCCTTCGAAGGCGAGACCGCGCACGCCGTCACCGATCAGCACCGGCGCCACGGTGACGTACAGCCGGTCCAGGGCTTGCTCGTGCAGGAAGCGGGACACGGTCACGCCGCCGCCCTCGACCAGCACCCGGCCGAGCCCCCGGTCGGCGAGTTCGCTCAGCAGGCGGCCGGGGGAGAACGCGGCCTTGTCCGGGAGGACCAGCACGTCCACCGTGCTCGCGGTCAGGCCGTCCGCGGCGGCCCTGTTCTGCTCGCCGACCACCCACAGGGTGGGCGCGGCGCCGTCCGTGAACACCTGCCGGTCGAGCGGGACCCGGCCGTGCGGGTCGATGACCACGCGTACCGGGTCAGGGCCCGCGCAGGCGCGGACCGTCAGTCGGGGGTCGTCCGCGACTGCGGTGCCCGCTCCGACGACCACCGCGTCGGAGAGCGCCCGCAGCCGGTGGAGGTGCTCGCGGTCCTCGGGGCCGGTGACGTAGTCGGCGTCGCCCTCCCGGGTCGCGATGAACCCGTCGAGGCTCTGGCCGAGTTGCGCGAACGCGAAGCGCGGGCCCGCGAGGCAGAGCGGCAGGTACCGCTCGGCGAGCAGGGCTGCCTCCGCGGAGGCCCCGTCCCACCACCCGTACCGCCCGCCCGCGTCCCGGGGCAGCCCGGCCGCGGCGGCGTCCGGCCCGGTCCGTACGGCCAGCAGGCGCTGCCAGGCGTCGTGCGCATCGATCAGACGCTCGGAAGAGGCCCCGCTCACCGCGCGCCCTCCCCCGACGGAGTGGCGGAACGTTCCGCCGTCAGCAGCGAGAAGTACGCGCCGAAGGAGTCGACGAGGGCGGCCAGCAGCTCCCCGCCCTTAGCCGCCGACGCCAGGGAAGGCCGGCCGACCACACCGCTCTCGGTGTAGGGGCGCAGGCCGAGAGTGAGCAGATGTTCCCGGTCGTCCGCGAGGAAATCGGAGTCCATGTGTCCAGGACGTACCCAGGCGGGGTCCTCCCGCAGCAGAATCGACGTCTCCGTCTCCCCCGCGTGCATGTCGCTGGTGGAGGAGGTCTCGACACCTGCGCGTTCGCGGGCGGTGCTCCAGTCGGCGGAGCCGGGGAAGAGCGCCATCGGGAAGCCGGTGCCGGCGGACTCCTGGACCACGTTCCGCAGTACGTAGTTCCCGCCGTGCCCGTTGACCAGGACCAGGCTCCGGATTCCGGAGCGCCGGAGGGATTCGGCGATGTCCCGCACCACCGCGACGAGGGTCGTGGCCGAGATGCTCACCGTCCCCGGCCAGGCGAAGTGCTCGTGCGAACAGGAGACCGTCAGCGGCGGCAGCCGGAGGACCGGATAAGCGGCAGCGATCTCCCGTGCGATGGCGCAGGCGATCAACGTGTCGGTCGTCAGAGGAAGGAACGGGCCGTGCTGCTCGAAACTGCCGATCGGCAGGACCGCGACAGCCGGCCGCATCGCACCCACGTCGCCGGTGGATTCCAGGGGCAGCAGGCCGGTTCCCCTCGGCCTTTCCTGCGGGTCGCTCATAATCCCCACCCTTTTCTTGCGTGGCGCTTTTCACATTGCGCGGGACGAGCTCCGACGAGTTCCACCGAAGACACATAACCAACCCGCCCGGCCGACTTCTCGTCACCTGAGAGAACTCCCACCCCGGAGACTACCCGAAAGGTCCCGTCCGTGACACTCGACAACAGGCACCTCCCCGTGGAACCTCGCACCGAGAGCGCCGTCAGCGCCAAGCGCGTGGCATCCATCCAGCTTTCCACCACATACGGCGTTTTCCAGGCCATCGGCTACCTGGACCGCATTCGCGGTGACGAACAAATTGCCCTGACGTACGGCGACGTCTCGGGTGAGGACGTGCTCACGCGGTTGCATTCGGAGTGCCTGACAGGTGACGCCTTCGGGTCACGCCACTGCGAGTGCGGCGACCAGCTGTCCGCGGCACTCCAGGCGATCGTGGACGAGGGACGGGGCGTCCTCGTCTATCTCCGGGGGCACGAGGGGCGGGGTATCGGCCTGCTGGCCAAACTCCAGGCGATGCAGTTGCAGGCGGAGGGAATGGACACCGTCGAGGCCAACATCGCCCTCGGCCTGCCCGTCGACTCACGCGACTACGGAGTCGCCGCGGACATGCTGCACGACCTCGGGGTCCGGTCGGTCCGGCTGATGTCGAACAACCCGCTCAAGCTGGAGGCCTTGCTGCAACGCGGAATCGCGATCACCGAACAGGTCCCGCTGCTCACACAGCCCCGCGAGGAGAACATATTCTACCTGCGCGCGAAGCGAGAACGCATGGGCCACCTGCTCCCACATCTCGACCAGGTGGGCATCGCCTGCCCCAAGCCGGCGGGGTAGCGGCTCTACAGGAAAGGGGCGGAGAGTCCCTGCCCCCACACCCGGACACGTAAAGGCGATTCTGTTTCCCGAGCCTGCTTTTCCTGGAAAGCAGAGCATTCTCCTCTCGTACCACGGAGGGGCGATAGTCGAAGTCCGAGTCGGACCGACGACGAGGACCGGCTCGGGACTACGCAGGGGAGGACGCGGAGAGGGAGAAGGGCGCGACGTCGCCGGTAGGTCACCCCATATCGAACGGAGGAAAGAGCTGCCGGCTCGCGTACCGATCCGGTAATGACCGGCGAAAGGGTTGCCCCCTGCAGGCCCCGACCCTCCCCGCCTGCCCGCTTGCGGCATCAGCGCCGTGGTGTTGCTGCACCCGCTCACACCTCGCGCCAGGACCACGTCACGGGCATCCGGATGAGCAGCACACGCTCGACGGCACCACATGCGAGGACGCCTCGATCACGAGTGGGCCACACCGCCGGGACCGTTCACCAGCCGAAGCCTTCGGCTGCGGGGCGACCGACGCACCCGGGACCCCGAAGGCGTACGGGCCGAGCCGCCTCCTGCCGGATCGAGACCTCCCAGCCCGCAGCAAGCAAGGGTGGCGACTGGACCCGGACAGACATCGGACTCGCCCGCCGCGTCCTGGGCTGGGAGCCGGAGATCGGGCTCGAACGTTCGCTGCGGGACATGTGGGAGTGGCAGGACAGGCCCGTAGGGGCGCCGACAGGCCGTTTGTCGGACCATCAGAGGTCCGACCTCCCCCAATAGACAAATTTGAGTAACCCCTCCTACCGTCTCCTCTGTCGAACCGATAGCCAAACTTGGTCAACCAAACTTGGTCAACGGGTGGGGCCATGAAGCAGAGAGGCGGCCATTGAGCTGGACCGCGCATGACCGAGAGCGGGCGTCCGATCGGTGGATCGACGCACGGACGACGGGCAACGCCATCGTCGCCGAGGGACTGCGGAAGGAGTACGGGGACTTCGTCGCGCTCGACGGATTGGACCTGACGGTCCCCGAGGGAACGGTGTGCGGCCTGCTCGGCCCCAACGGGGCGGGCAAGACCACGGCGGTACGCATCCTCTGTTCCCTCCTGAGGCCGGACGGCGGACGGGCCAGCGCGGCGGGGTTCGACATCCTCGCCGATGCGCCCGAGGTCCGCTATCGCATCGGGCTGACCGGTCAGTCCTCCGCGGTCGACGAGGCACTGACGGGCCGCCAGAACCTGATGATGTTCTCGCGGCTCTACCACTTGGACCGGGAGTCCGCGCGCGCCCGCGCGGACGAACTCCTCGGGCAGTTCAGTCTCACCGAGGTCGCGGACAAGCCCGCCAAGACCTACTCCGGCGGCATGCGCCGCAGGCTGGACCTGGCGGCGAGCTTCATCATGGCACCTCAGGTGCTCTTCCTCGACGAGCCGACAACAGGGCTTGATCCCCGCCACCGGACCGAGGTGTGGGAAGTGGTGCGCTCCCTGGTGGGCGGCGGCACCACCGTGCTGCTCACCTCGCACTACCTGGACGAGGTCGACCAGCTCGCCGACAACATCGTCGTGGTGGACCGCGGCAAGAAGATCACGGAGGGCACTCCGGAAGAGCTCAAGTCCCAGGTGGACGGCGACCGGATCGACACCGTGATCCGCGACACCTCCCAGCTGACCTCGGCGGCGGAGGTGATCCGGCGCTCCGCCGAATCGGAACCGGAGATCGACGTGGCGGGCCGCAGGGTCAGCGTGTCGGTGCGCGACCGGGTCACCGCACTCTCCCGTATCGCCCGGTCCCTGGAGGACAACGGAATCCCCGCCCAGGACATCGCCCTGCGCAGACCCACTCTGGACGAGGTGTTCATGCGCCTGACGGGCGACCGTGACAACGGGAAGGCCGAGGTGGACCGGTGACGACAACAGCGAAGGACGCGGCCGCGAGGGCATCGCTCCGCCCGATCGTCCGGCCGGAGATCCCCCGTACCCGGCGCGCCCGACTCAGATGGGCACTCACCGACTCCTGGACGATCACCCAGCGGGACCTGACGCACTGGGTCCGCGAGCCGGGACGCGTTATCGCCGGGCTGCTCTACCCCTGTGTCATGGTGCTGCTCTTCGGTTATGTCTTCGGCAGCTCGATGTCGGTCGAGGGCGGCGGCGACTACCGGCAGTTCCTGATGCCCGGCATGTTCGCCATGACCATGATGATGGGCATCGGCGAGACGATGAGCGCCATCAACAGCGACGCGAGCAAGGGGGTCACCGACCGCTTCCGGTCGATGCCGATGGCACCGTCCGCCGTGGTCTCCGGCCGCAGCGTGGCCGACATCATGAACTCAGCGCTCGACCTGGCCTTCCTGCTGGTGTGCGCCATGATCGTCGGCTGGAAGTCGAACGGTTCGGTCACCGAGACCGCGGCCGCGATCGGGCTGCTGCTCCTGCTGCGCCTCGCCGCGCTGTGGGTCGGCATCTACATCGGCCTGGTCGTCCGCAACCCGGAGACCGTGGCCTCGCTGTACGGGATGCTCTTCCCACTGTCGGTACGCCAGTACCGCAGGCTCAGTCGCTGAGCTGAACCCGGACGCGCCCCGGAGCCTCCCCACCGGACGTGGTCCGCACCGAAGGGCCCGGTTGCCCCGCCTCGATCACCTGGCGGGCCGGCTGGGCCCCTGTACTGCCCCGCCGCTACTCTTGGGCCGCAGAAGCCAAGGTGACGGAGCGGGAAACGATGTCGGCGACTCGACTGCTGGTCCTGGGAGCTGTTCGCAGGCACGGAATCGCCCACGGCTATCTGGTCAGCAGAGAACTGGACGCGATCGGGGCCCAGAAGTGGGCGAAGCTCAAGTCCGGCTCGATCTACCATGCGCTCCGTCAGCTCACCAAGGACGGCCTGATGCACGCCGCCCAGATCGATGAGTGGCCGGGTCGGGTGGACTACCGCGTCACCGAGCAAGGTGAACGGGAGTTCGTTCGCCTCCTCCGGGACGCACTCCGCAAGCCCGGCCCGCGCGCCGACCTGCTGGCCGCGGCCCTCTCCCTGCTGTCGGAGATCCCCCGTGACGAGGCCGCCGAACTGCTCAGGGAGCGGCTGTCGGCTCAGGAAGCGGAGCGGGCCGACCTGGCGGACCAGATGGAAGCGGCGGAGGACTCGGGCAGGCTGGCCGAACTGTACGGAATGCTGATGCAGTCCGCGGACTGTGGGGTGGCCTGGACCCGCAGTCTGCTGGAGCGGCTGGAATCCCCGCCGGAATCCGCCGCGGGCCGGCCCTCCCCGTAGTACGACTTTCGTCGACCCAGGGCGGTTTCAAAGTCTTGTCGATCAACGATCCGTGCTGGTCACGGCATCGTGACGATGGG
>NZ_JASKMT010000041.1 GCF_030124175.1 Streptomyces sp. 549
CCGCCAAGGCTTCCTCACCCAACCCGGACGAGGCCGCTATCAGAAACGGACTTAACGTCCACTCAAAGCGTTGGGCACTCCTCAAACGGAGTTGCTCACCGGATTGGCCGGAAAGCGTCTTCGACACCTCGTTGGGCTGGCCGAACTCCGCCCAGACGGTCTTGCCGGAGGGTGGGCGGGGGTCCGTGCCCCAGCGGTCGGCCAGCGCGTCGACCAGGAGCAGGCCTCGGCCCGACACGTCCTCCGGGCCGCGGTCCGGAGGCATCGCGGGACGACGCTCGCCCCGCGTGTCGCTCAACGCGATGCGCAGGGTTCCGGCCGCCTCGTCCAGCGTCAGTGCCAGCAGGAAGTCACGGCCCTGGACTCGACCGTGCAGCGCCGCGTTGGCGGCCAGTTCCGCGACGACGTGTTCGGCCCGCTCGGTGACCTGGGGTGACACCTCCCACGCTGCCAGCCGTTCCACGGCCAGGAGCCGGGCGAGGCGGGCGCCGCGACGGGTGGAGGAGAGTTGCTGCGCGAACGTGTGTACGGTGGCGCGGATCTGTGGCGTGGGGGCGTTCATGGGGAAACCGTGGCAGGCGTGCGGGGGCGTGTTCCAGGAGCGCGGCCCGTACGCTGCGTCAGCGTACGGGCACGTCTTGTGGACAGTACGGAGAACCTGCCGTCACTGTGGGTGAGTCGATCGCGGGGATGCCGCAGAGGACGTACGCACCTGGAGGTGGCCGCGTATGACGGACAGCAGTGACGTGACGGCTTGCGACTGGGAGCGCGAGCCCGACCCTTCCGACAGTCTGCGGACCTTCGGGGCCGTAGTCCAGGCCCTGCGCGAGCATGCCGGGCTCAGCCGAGTCGACTTCGGAGCACTGGTCCAGTTCTCCAAGCACACCGTGGAATCCGTGGAGTTGGGTCGGCGGATGCCCGATGAGTCGTTCGTGGAGCGGGCGGAGGAGGCGCTGGGGAACACGGGAGCGCTGCGGAAGGCGGCCGGCCACCTGACGCGGGGTGAGGCGGGACTGGCGGCTTGGTTCCGACGGTGGGCTCGGCTGGAAAAGGTCGCGGTGAGCCTGTGCACGTACGAGTGCAGGCTGGTGCCGGGGTTGTTGCAGTCGGAGGGGTACGCGCGGGCGGTGTTCGACAACAGCATTCCGCCACTGTCGGATGAGCAGTTGGAGGCTCAGGTCGTCGCGAGGTTGGAGCGCCAGAAGTCGCTGCGTGAGCGGCCGAACGTGCCGTTCAGCTTCATCGTCGAGGAGCACCTGTTCCGGCGTGACCTTGGCGGGTGTGAGATGACGCGGGGGCTGCTCGACAATGTGCTGGCACTCACCGCGCCTCGAAACGTGACGCTCCAGGTCATGCCGTTGAACGCCGTGTTCCATGCATGCCTGGACGGTCCCGTGCAACTCCTGGAGACACCGGAGCGGCGACGGCTTGCATACTCCGAAGGGCAGCAGAACGGACGGCTGATCTCCGACGCGAAAGAGGTGAGTCTCCTCTACCAGCGCTATGACACACTGCGCTCGCAGGCCCTGAACCCCCAAGACTCGCGGGGTCTGCTGGAGCGACTCCGAGGAGAGCTATGAGCACGACGGAACTCGCCTGGTTCAAGTCCAGCTACAGCGGCACCCAGGGCGACAGCTGTGTGGAGGTCGCCGTCACCGAACGGGCCGTGTACGTGCGGGACTCCAAGGACGTGACGCGTCGCCCCTTCGCCGTCGGGCGTGAGGGATGGTCGCGGTTCGTGGGGTTCGTGGAGTCCGTGCCGGGGGCCTGAGACCGAAACTTGCGCGTCCCGACGGTGACGCAGTCGCGTGCATGGCCGGGACCGCTTCGGCGACCGGGCTGGGTGCTGGCCGGGAGAGTGCGGGTCAGGGGGAGCGCCAACGGCCGCGACCGTCAGAACCGGGGCCGCAGATCATCGGGGTGCCTGGCTCTCCCAGCGGTCCCGGAACCACGTCAGCGTCTCGGCGAGCGATACCCGGTTGCTGTCCTTCTCCAGCAGGGACAGCCGGATGTTGGGCCGCAACTCCAGCTTCCCCTCCGGGATGTCGACGCCGTCCAGGGTGTTGAGGCGTGTGAGGAGTTCGGCGCGCAGCGCGCGGTCTGTGAACGGCTCCCGCGCGGCGAGGTACTGGAACACCACCTCCGCTGTGCCGCCGCGTCCGGCGCCGGGGTAGAGCGTCATCGGCCGGATGCCGCGGCCGGGGCGGCCCGCCTCACCGAGCATGAAGGACGCGCTCGTGGTGACGTGTCCCGCGCCGTGGCCGATCCAGCCGCCTAGCGCCTGCCAGTGGGCGAAGAGTGCCCGAACCGCTTCAACCGTCTCGGGGGAGTCGTCCACACCGAGTTGACGGAAGAACCGTTCGGCGCGGGTCTCCTCACCCGGTGTCTCCACGCTGCCGTCCTCAGCTGTGTCCTCACCGTCCGCCTGGTCGTCGTCCGTGCCGGCGAGAAGTGCGGCGAGGTCGTCGGCGGTGAGCCGCTGGGTCGGGTCGGCGGCCCCGGCGGCGGTGAGGCGGACGCCGTCGGCGGCCAGGCGGCCGCGGACGTCGTCGCCTTCCGCGTCCTGGGGCGTCGCCCAGCGGAAGCCGTCGGAGACCTTGCCCTCGGAGGTGAGGACACGGTACGCCTTGGCTACGTTGGGGGTGTTGGCCAGGTGGTTGCCTACGGCCTGGGCGCCGGAGCCGAGGAAGGCGGCGAGGTCGCCATACGAGGTCCAGGTGCCGTGAGGGAGCGTGGCGAGGACCTGGTGGGCGAGCTGCCAGTCGCGGCTGCGTTCCGCGCGGCCCACTCCGCGCAGCGGGGCTGGCCACAATGCGATGGCCCGGTCGGCGAGTTCGTCGGCGCGTCCGAGGATCTCGCGCACGCCCCAGCCCTCGGTGGCGGCGATGCGGCGGTTCAACTCCAGGTGGCTGCCTCGCAGGAGATCCCGTTTGCGCTCGAACAGGTGATTGGACAGCTCCGCGTTGACTGCGGTGAGCGTCAGGTTGCCGAGGGTGTGCTGGAACTGGGCGTGCAGTTCTTCTGCGGTCTCCTCGCCGGTCGCTTCCTCGCTCAGCGCGCGCAGCCACTCGTTGCCGGGCGACTGCGGCATGACGTGCTCGATGGTCAGCTGTGCGGCGGCGAAGTCGACCGGTTCGGGATGCCCGTAGCTCTCCTCCAGCCGTTGCAGGACCAGTTTGCGCTGCTGCCACCGCCCGTACTGGTAGAACGGCGCCTTTCGGATCTTCTCGCGAAGATCGGCGTCGTCGGGCCAGAAGCGGTTCTCGGAGGAGAGGAGTCGGTGCAGTCCTTCGGCGACGGGAAGGTTGAGCGGGAGTTGTCCCGGCACGGCCTGGAAGATCCGGTTGAGGTTGTTGGTCGGGACCCGGCAGATCATCCGGCGGACGAGGAAGCTCTCGATGTAAGCCAGGGCGCGGGCGGTCTCGGAGGAGTCCAGCTCCCCGCGCTCGCGCCGGTCGAGCAGCAGCATCAAGGCGGGGTAGGTGACAACCGCGTGCCATGCGTCCAGGCGGCGGAGCGCGGCCCGGACCGCGGGATCGCCCTCCTCCTCGGGGTGCAGCAGCCGGCGGAAGTGGGTGCTGCGACGGTGGAGTCCCCTGATGTACTCCTCGATCTCCGCGTCGCCGGTCCTGGTGTCCTCGAAGCGCTTCTGCTGGGCGGTGTACAGGTCCTGGCGGCGGACTCGGTCGTCACCGTCGAGCACCAGTTGCAACCACATGAGCTGTTCCAGCTCATCGTTGCTCAGACTGTCCTGGAGAGGGAGCCAGTATGTCTCGTAGACGTGCTCGCCGCGAGTCCGGAGCCGCATGAAGAGGTAGTTGCGCAGCAAGTCGGCCTGGCTCAGTTTGAGGCCGGTGTTGTTGAGCGACTCGAAGATGCGGTGCACGTTGTCGCCGCGCTCGGCGGTCACCGCCACCAGCGCGAGCCGGGAGGTGATCGCCTGCTCGATGCGGAACACGTCCTGCGGGTTCGCCGGATCGTCCGTCTCGACCAACTTCTTGCGGAAGTAGGCGTAGGCGGTGGCGACGCCGCTGCCGGTGTCCTGGCCGGTGAGTGGGCCGCGGATGTGGGCGGCGAACTGCGACCGGTCCGCCTGCGTCGGCAGCAGACGGAGGTGGTCGTTGCCGCTGTTCCATTTGTTGATCAGGTATTGCTCGTCGATGCGCTGGGCCTCGTTCGGCGCGGCATCCGAGACATGATCTCGGATGGCGGCCAGGGCCAGGGACAGCGTGGTCAGCCGTTGCTGGCCGTCGACGACGAGCCAGCGGGGGAACGTCGCGTCGTTCTGCGGTGACGGTGCGAGCACGACCGAACCGAGGAAGTGTGTGCTCGCCGTCTCCTCCGCCGATTCGATCAGCCCGGCCTGTTCCAGGATGTCGCTCCACAGCTGTTTGAGGTGTTTCTCGGTCCAGGAGTACGTCCGTTGGTAGAGCGGCACCTGGAACTGCTGGGCCCGGCCCTGCAGGAGATCGGCGAACAGTGTTTCCTTGGCCTGCATGATGGTCCCCCTTGGTCCCCAGCCGTCAGCCGCCGATTACATCAGCCCGGCCGGCCTTCGTGTCGGGAAACTCCCGATGAAGGGCCGAACCGGCCGGAGACCCGATCACATCGCATGAGCGAGCGTTTTCCATCATCAGGCTGAGCTGGCCTGGTGCAGGCAGTGGACGGCCTCGACGAGGACGGTGATGCGGGTAGGCGGGCATCGGGATCGCTGAGTGGCGATCGCTGCACCTGATGTGTCGTCAGGGAAGTCAGCATCTGATCAGCATCAGGCCCCGCAGATTCCGAGACGAAAACCGAGCAGGCGCCTGTTCGGCGGGGTTACAACACCTGGTTCGCACGGAAGCCCAGGCAGGGAGCCCCTTCGTCAGGGGGAAGCGATGTTCCTCACAACCTTCGAGTCCGACGTGTGCCAGGGTAGAGTGAGGAACGCCCTTGACCTGCAGAAAGCAGGCAGGGAGCCGACCTTCCTGGAGTCCCGACATGATGCGCACCATGTTCAAGTCCAAGATCCACCGCGCCACGGTCACCGAGGCCGACCTGCACTACGTCGGGTCGGTGACGATCGACGCCGACCTGATGGACGCCGCCGACCTGCTGCCCGGCGAGCTGGTGCACATCGTGGACGTCACCAACGGCGCCCGGCTGGAGACGTACGTCATCGAGGGCCGACGCGGCAGCGGCGTGATCGGCATCAACGGTGCCGCCGCGCACCTGGTACACCCCGGTGACCTGGTCATCCTCATCAGCTACGCCCAGTTGCCGGACGCCGAGGCGCGCAGCTTCCGGCCCTCAGTGGTGCACGTCGACGCGGACAACCGCATCGTGGAACTCGGCGAGGACGCCTCCGCCCCGGTACCCGGCAGCCGCACCGAGCGCAGCCCGATGGCGGCCCGGGCCCGCTGAAGCCGTTCCCCGCCCGAGCCTGTGCCTGTGCCGGGGGCGGCGCGGGCTCAGCTGCGGCCGGCGTGCTGCTTGCTGACCGCGTCGAAGACTCCCTTGGCGTCCTCGCCCAGGTAGGGGCCGGCGAGCCAGGTCGCCGGTTGCGGTCCGATGGCGTTGACGGACACCAGCTCGGCCTTGCCCCGGGCACCGGCGATGTACATGCCGCCGCCGGAGGTGCCTCCGGTCATGGTGCAGCCGATGCGGTACATGGGCGGCTGGGACGGGTCCACGAACAGCCGGCCCGGGGCGTCGGTGCAGGTGTGCATCAGCGCGCCGTCGAACGGTGGGGCGGCCGGGTAGCCGTAGGAGCTGAGGGCTTCCAGCCGGTCGGGCTGCGGACCCTCGAAGTTGATCTTCAGCGCGTTGCCGACGGTCTCCTCCAGGCTCTGCCCCTCGCCGCTCTCCGACTGCACCCGGAGCACGGCGAAGTCCTGCGCGGCGCCTGCCGCGCCGGCCGCCGCGTCACCCCGGTCGATCCAGTACGACGTGGTCTGTGCCCACTGGGCCCAGTAGATGCCGTACGGCGCGACCTCGCGCTGCGGCGTGTCGCCCACCTGCTCGGCCGGGTGGCCCTCGTCGTTGTACGACGGCACGAACATGATGTTGCGGTACCAGCCCTCGTTGCGGCCCCCGTGCACGCAGTGCCCGGCCGTGGCGACGAGGTCGGACCGGCCGGGGTTGCGCGGGTCCTGGACGACGGTGCCGGAGCAGACCATCGGGCCGCGCGGGGTGTCGAAGAAGACCTTGCCGACGGGGGCGGCGTTCTGGTGGTACGGCGTGCGCACCTGCTCCGCCCGGACGGCCGCCGGCTCCGGGTCGCTGTCGGCGGAGGCCGCGGCCAGCTCCTCGTCGGTGACCTCCGGGTGGCTCTCCTCCGCCTCGTGCATCCGGTCGGCGTCCCACAAGCCCTTGACGTGCGGGTTCACGAAGTCGGCGGCCTCCCGCAGCCACTTCTCGCGGTCCCAGGTGTTCCAGCCGCCGTCCTTCCACTTGCCCAGATCGCCGAGCGCGTCCGGCAGGTCCGTGGGCAGCCCGCGGTCCAGGTCCGTGCTGTCACCCGCCCGGGGCGAGGGCGGCCCGCCCGCCTCACCGGGGGCGGATCCGCAGGCCGCGGCCAGGGCGAGCAGCGAACCGGCCGCTCCGGCGGCGAGTACACGGCGGATACGCGGGGAGAGCATCGGTGGGGACTCCCGGTGAGGGGCGGGCGGACGGCGGGGCACCCGGCCGTCGTGCGGGCGTGGGAAGGGCGGGCCGGCCGCCGGTCACCCGTCGGCCGGTCCCACCATGGTGCCGCTACTTGCGGACGGTGTCGAAGACGGCCTTGGCCTCGGCGCCCAGTCGGGGACCGGCGAGCCAGTCGGAGGTGACCGGACCGATGGAGGTCACCGAGAGCAGCTCGTCGTCGCCGCCCGTGCCGCGCGCCAGCCAGCCGCCGCCCGAGGAGCCGCCGGTCATGGTGCAGCCGATGCGGTACATCGTCGGCTGCCCGGCGTCGATCGTGAGACGGCTGGGGCTGTCGGTGCAGGAGTACATGCGGCTGCCGTCGAACGGCTCGGCCGCGGGGTAACCGCGGGCGGTCAGGTCGTTCATCGAACCGACCGCGGGCGTGGCGAAGTTGACCTTGACCGCGGCGCCGACCGTCTGCTCCAGGGAGGTTCCGCCGCCGTTCTCCGGGCGCACCTTCAACATCGCGAAATCCTGCTGGGCGCCCTTGCCGCCGCGCTCCTCGCCCGCCTCGCGCCAGTGGTCGGTGGTGGCGGCCTTGTCGGCCCACCACACGCCGTGCGGAAGGACCTCCGACTCGGGCGCGGTCTCCAACTGGGCGGAGGCCAGGCCCTTGGGGTTGTAGCCGGGCACGAACACCACGTTGCGGAACCAGCCCTTGCCCTTGCCCCCGTGCACGCAGTGGCCGGCGGTGGCGACCAGGTTCGAGGCGCCGGGGTTCTCCGGATCCTGGACGACGGTCGCCGAGCACACCATCTGACCGCGCGGCGTGTCCATGAAGACCTTGCCGTGCGCGGCGGCGGTGCGGGTGTACGGCTGCTGCACGGGCGTCGCGTCGACCTTGGCCGGTGTGGGGTCCGTCACGCCCTCGTCCTCACCGGTGCCGCCGCCACCGTCGTCCTCCTCCAGGTCGCTCTCGTCGATCTCCCGGTCGGGCTCCTGGGCCTCCTCCATGCGGTCCGGGTCCCACAGGTCCTCGATGATCGGGTTGACGAAGTCCTTGGCCTCGCCGAGCCAGCCCTCGGGGTTCCAGTTGTCCCACTCGCCCTCCTTCCACTTCTTCAGGCCCTCCAGGGAGGTGGGGAGGTTCTCCGGGAGCGTCAGGTCCTGCTTGCCCGCTTCCGCGGTCGCCGAGGCGCCCGGCTTTGCGTCGTCCTCACCGGGACCGCAGGCCGTGGCGGTCACCGCCAGGGCCGCGATCACGGCTGCCGCGGCGAACGCCGGACGGCGTCCGGCCGCCTTGGACTTCGAAGACATGGAGAACTCCCCCTGAGTGGATCACCGTGCGTGTGGACTTGTCATGCACCTCACCCGCAGAGAGAGGCGACCCCCCACTATGCCGGTGGTCGCTACGACGGCCATGAGCGGGTCCGTGGTTCCCGGGCGCCCCGCCCACCGAACCTCAGCGGGTCCTGATCCGGAGGAAGGTCACCGAGTGTGCGGGAAAGGTGTGGGTGAAGCGTTCGTCCACCCCGCGCAGGGTCGAACGGACCGGTCTGACCGGCCGGGACTCCGCGGTGTTCTCGGCGGACGGGTCGGCGGCCAGCGTCGTCACCCGGGCGGTCGGTGCCGTCCGCGTGCCCAGGTTGATCTCGGTGCGGGCCTCGGAGGCCTGCGCGTTGACCACCTTGACGAGGAGTTCGCCGCGCGACGTGTCGCGCGTGACGACCTGGCGGAACGGCTCGGCCACCTTGTCGTCCGTGAACTCCCCCCACTTCTCGCCGTCGAGGTACAGGGTCACCCGGCGGTCGCGGACGGAGACCCGCACGTCGTAGCTACGGCCGGTCTCGATTCTCGTACCGTTCTCGACCATCGTCTGCTTGCCGCCGTCCACCGACTTCTCCACCGCGGACCGGGTGTTGCCCCAGCCGCCCAGGTTCCACCAGTAGTGGTTGCCGGTGTCCTGGACGCCGAACGCGATCAGGAAGCCCTCCCGGCCGGACTGCTTGGTGGCCTTCACCCGCAGGTCGTAGTTCTGCCAGCCCTTGTCACCCGCGGTGACGAGGGTGTTCTCCGCCTCCACGTCCGTCTGGACGAACGCCCCGTCCCGGACGGCCCACGAGCCGGCGCCGGCGGTCCTCGTCCATCGGCCGTCACCGGCCGAGAAGTCGTCCGACAGCAGGGTGCGGCCGTCCGCGTCGGTCACGTGCACGTCGTCGTAGGCGGCGCTGGTCGCCCAGGTGGACAGGCCCACCGCGCCGGTGATCGGCTCCGAGAGGCCCGGAGTGCCCGACGCGGTGGACGGCACCACCTCGTCCCCGACGTTGGTCATGAACAGCTTCTGCATCTCGTAGTTGGCCGAGCCCCACGAGCGCGCGTTGTCGAACCAGATCATGTCGGGCGTCCACTGCACGTAGTCCTGGTTGGCCAGCAGGGGAGCGTAGGAGGCCAGTTTCACGACGTCCGCGTTGCGTTCCAGGCCCGTCATGAAGGCCGCTTCGGCGAGGGCGTTGGAGAACCTGTTTCCCCGCGAGGCGTACTCGCCGAGGAAGACGTCCGGGCCCTCGCGGTCGTAGGAGTCGTAGCGGTCGTTGTTCTCCAGGAACCACTGCGGGCTGTTGTAGTAGTGCTCGTCCACCATGGCCGCGCCCGTCTGGCGGCTCAGTTCCCACGCCCGGTCGAAGACAGGACCGGCGTCGTCGGGGCCGGAGTTGGCGATCACGGTGATCTCGGGGTGCTTCGCCTCGATCGCCTTCCGGAACTCGGCCAGCCGGGCGAAGTACTCCTCGGGCAGGTTCTCCTCGTTGCCCACTCCGAGGTGGGTGAGGCCGAACGGCTCGCGGTGCCCCATCTCCGCCCGCTTGGCGCCCCACTCGCTGGTGACCGGTCCGTTCGCGAACTCGATCAGGTCCAGGGTGTCCTGGATGTGGCGCTTCAGCAGCGCCGGGTCGTCGGTGGCCTTGTTCTGGCCGCAGCCGGTCACCAGGGCGGGCACGACGGGCAGGGGCATGGCGCCGACGTCCTTCGCGAACTGGAAGTACTCGAAGTAGCCCAGCCCGTAACTCTGGTTGTAGCCCCAGAAGTTCGCGTTGGTGGCGCGCTGCTCCACCGGGCCGACGGTGTCCTTCCACTGGTACGAGCGGTTGCGCTCCCAGCCGGAGTCCTCGGTGTAGCCCTCGTGGCTCCCGGTGTTGACCAGGCAGCCGCCGGGGAAGCGGAGGAAACCGGGCTGGAGGGCGGCGATCTTCTCGGCCAGGTCCTTGCGCAGTCCGTTGGTGCGTCCCCTGTAGGTGTCGCGGGGGAACAGGGAGACCATGTCGAGTGCGGTCGGCCGGGCCGCGGCGACGGTCAGCCGACCGGTGGTGGAGGTCCGGGTGGCGGTGAACGTCGCGGTGTACTTCGCCCAGCCGCCGCGCGCGGTGACCCGGCGGACGGCGGCGAGCCGTCCTGAGGAGTCGTGCAGCGTGACGGTGAGCGGGGCGGCGGACGCCTCGTCCGCGCGGGCCCAGACGGAGAAGTCGTACCGCTTGCCCTCCTCGACGGCGATGCCGGTGTTGTAGCCGGAGTTGGTCACGGACGTGCCGCCGCCGAGGGAGAGGTAGTTCCGGTTGCGCGCGTTCAGGCGCCCGCCGTCGTCCTTGACCTCCGCGTCCGAGACCTTCGCGTCCGAGCCGGACACCTGCCAGGCGGTCAGCGGCGTGTAGGCGGCTTTGTCGGCGGTGGAGTACTCGAAGGACCGGTTCTGCACGAGTTCGGCGTAGAGACCGCCGTCGGCGGCTCGGTTGATGTCCTCGTAGAAGACGCCGTACATCGAGTCGTTGATGCGCGCGCCGGTGCCGGTGGGGTCAACGGTGAGTGTGTAGTCCGCCGGTGGCGGGGTGGCCCCGCCGGGGGCGACTGCCAGCGTCCCGGCCAGCACGGCGCTCAGGGTGAGTCCGAGTCTCCATCGTCTGCGTGCCATGTACGCTCCTCGATGTGTTCGATATGTCGGACTACGCACGGCGAGTCGAACGCACCATAGGAAGGATCAGGTCGCCAGTCAACGGTCCCCGCAGCGGTGGCCGTCACGTTCGCTGGGTCGAACAACTAGACCGTTTGGCAAGGGAGTTGTGGGCGCCGGAGGCGTTCGGGGGAGGGCTCGGTCGGCCACTCCGTCCCGCATTCCCCACGGCAGGGCGACGGGTCGGCATCCCCGCTGGTGGCCGGTACGCCGATCGCTGATCCGACCGGTGTCCGGCTCGGCGGGACCAGGCTGTGCGGTGGCAACTGCTGTCACACCCATTGACACCCCCGGGGGTCGCTGCCGTACGGTCACGCCACCATTTCGAACGCATGACGAAATATCGAACATGCCGGATGGTCGCCACCGCACGCCCGGCCACCGGTCGCACCGCCCGGCAAGTCCGCACAGGCACCGAGACGACCCGAAGGCCATGCCACCCGGGGCGTCGCGCTGCTCGACGCCGCCGGGTTCGAAATCTGGAACAAGCGCCGGGTCGGCCGGGAGGCCCGCGCAGCACGGATCGCACACTCCGCAACGCTGAGGGCCTTTTCCGAAGCCATCCACCTGGAGCCGCACATGACCGAGCAGGGAAAACCGAGCACCGGGACGGCACGGCGCACCGTGCTGGCCGCTGCCGCCGCCGCAGGGATCACCGCTGCCGCCGCCGGCAGATCGCACGCCGCCGGCACGCCAGGCGCCGACGCGGACGCGTACGGCGGGAAACCGGTGCGGGACCCGTTCGGCAGGCTGCCCGACGGCACCAGGGTCCACCGCTGGAGGTGGCAGCGCGGCGGTACCCGGATCAGCGTGCTGTCCTACGGCGGAATCGTGCACTCCCTGGAGCTGCCGGACCGCCGGGGCAGATACGCCAACGTGTCCCTGGGCTGCGACAGCGTCCAGGGCTACCTGGACGCCGGCGCCTACTTCGGCGCACTGATCGGTCGCTACGGCAACCGCATCGCGAACGGCCGCTTCACCCTCGACGGCACCACCCACCAACTCTCCGTCAACGACGGCGACAACAGCCTGCACGGCGGCACCGGCGGCTTCGACAAGCGGGTGTGGGACGTCGAGTCCTTCGCCGGCCCGGCCGGTTCCGGACTCGTGCTGCGGTACGTGAGCCCGGACGGCGAGATGGGCTACCCGGGCACGCTGCGGGTGAAGGTCGTCTACACCCTCACCCACGACGGTGACTGGCGGATCGACTACCGCGCCACCACCGACCGGGCGACCGTCGTCAACCTCACCAACCACGCCTACTACAACCTCGCCGGAGAGGGCAGCGGTACCGTGCTGGACCACGAACTGCGCCTCGCCGCAAGCCGCTTCGCACCCACCGACACCGGCCTGATCCCCACCGGGGAGCTGGCCCCGGTGGCCGGCACCCCCTTCGACTTCCGGCGGCAGCACACGATCGGCCGTGACATCCGCACCGCCCACCCGCAACTGCTCACGGCCAAGGGCTACGACCACAACTGGGTGCTCGACAAGGGCGTCACCACGACACCCGAGCCGGTCGCCACCCTGCGCGACCCCGCTTCGGGCCGCACGATGGAGATCGCCACCACCGAGCCCGGTCTGCAGTTCTACTCCGGCAACTTCCTCGACGGCACCGTGGCCGGCACCTCCGGGCGGACCTACCGGCAGGGCGACGGCCTCTGCCTGGAGACCCAGCACTTCCCCGACTCGCCGAACCAGCCCGACTTCCCGTCCACGGTCCTGCGGCCGGGCGGCACCTACCGCTCCACCACGATCCACCGCTTCTCCACCCGCTGACCCCAGCGGCGCTCCTGGCGGCCAGGTGGACCTGGTCATCAGGTGACCGTGAGGCAGCCACGAAGGGAACACGCCCCCGGCAGGGACCCCGCACCCCGCTCCGCGCCACGCGGTGCGCCGGGGCGAAGGATCTTGCCGGGGGCCGTGTTCTTCGGGCGGCACGCTCGTTACTCCGAACGGGCTGTCCGGCGGCGGCCCCCCGGCACGTCCAGGGAGGCAGCTCAGTGAACGCAGGACCCGAGTTCGAGGAGGGCCCGGCAGGCGATCGGCTCCCGGTGCGCAAACGCCTCGCCCGGCTGCTCGAACCCGCCGTGCCCCGCCAGCGCCGCACCCGCCCGGACTCCCCGGCCGCCGAGCAGCCGGCCGCCTCGGCCCCGTCCGAAGCGCCGGAGCACACCGATCCGTTGGTGCACCCCGACCCGCTGGAGCACCCCGACCCGGCACGGGCTGCCGACGCCGCGGGTACCGAAGCGCTGCTGCGCTGCTGGATCAGAGAGACGGGTACCCCCGATCCGGGCGGAACGGGGGTACTGCTCCTGCCCCTGGAGGCGAGCGGTACCGCGCTGCGCGTCCCGGTCCGCCACTGGTCCGCCACCGGTCTGCACCGCTTCGGCACGCCGCAGCTGGAGGGCGTGCCCCTGGACGCCCCCGGCGTCGACGCCGTGACCCTCGCCGCGCTGCTCGCCCGGGAGGCCGCCGCCCCGCAGATCCCGGCCGCCGACGTACCGCCGCCCAGCGTCGACACCCCGGACGGCAGCGGGACGACGACGGCGTCGACGCCCGGGGCGGACGGCACCGACCTCGTCGCCCGCGTCGCCGACTCCGTACGGCGCACCGCCGTCTTTCTCGTCGAGCGCCGGGCCGAGCCCGGGCCGCCGCCCGGCGCCGACCCCTACCTCGCCGGGGAGCAGTCGCTCCTGCTCGGCCACCCCCTGCACCCCACCCCCAAGAGCCGCGAGGGACTGACCGACGCCGAGGCCCAATGCTGGTCACCCGAGTCGTACGGCGCCTTCCCCCTGCACTGGTTCGCCGTCGACCGCACCGCGCTCGCCGCCGACTCCGCCTGGACCGAACGCGGACGCGGCGTCACTGCCGAGCAGTTGGCGCACCGTCTCGCCGGACCCGGCCTGCACCTGCCCGAGGGGAGCGTGCCGCTGCCGCTGCACCCATGGCAGGCCCGCGACGCCCGGCACCGCCCGGCCGTCGCCGCGCTGCTCGACGCCGGGCTGCTGCACGACCTCGGCCCGCATGGCGAGCCCTGGCATCCCACGTCCTCCATCCGCACCGTGCACCGCCCCGACGCCCCGGCGATGCTGAAGCTCTCCCTAGGGCTGCGCATCACCAACTCGCGGCGCGAGAACCTGCGAAAGGAGGCACACCGGGGAGTCGAGGTCCACCGGTTGCTGCGTACCGGCCTCAGCGACCGCTGGCGGGCGGCGTCCTCCGGCCGGGCCGGCTTCGACGTGGTCCGCGACCCGGCCTGGATCGGTGTGGACACCGCGGACGGCGAACCCCTGCCCGGGCTCGACACCGTCATCCGGCACAACCCGTTCACGGCCGACAGCGACGTGCTGTGCGTCGCCGCTCTCACCTCGCCGCGCCCCTGGCCGGGCCAGCCGGACCACCGGCTGCGGTCCCGGCTCGCCGACCTCGTGCACCTGCTCGCCGCGCGCACCGGACGCGGCGTCGGCGCGGTCGCCGCCGAGTGGTTCCTGCGCTACCTCGACACCGTCGTGCGACCCGTGCTGTGGCTGGACGCCGAGGCGGGCATCGCGCTGGAGGCGCACCAGCAGAACACCCTGGTGTCGCTTGACGCCGACGGCTGGCCCGACGGCGGCCGGTACCGGGACAACCAGGGCTTCTACTTCCGCGAGTCGCACCGCGATGCCCTGCAGAAGCTGCTGCCCGGCGCCGGTGAGGCCAGCGACAGCTTCGTCAGCGACCCCGTCACCGACGAGCGCTTCGCCTACTACCTCGGGATCAACAACGTGTTCGGCCTGATCGGCGCGTTCGGCTCCCAGCAACTCGCCGACGAGCGGCTGCTGCTCGCCGCCTTCCGCCGCTTCCTGCACACCCAGGTCCCCGCGGCGAGCGGGACACCCCGCTCGCCGTTGCCCGAACTGCTGCTGCACACGCCGACGTTGCGCTGCAAGGCCAACCTCCTGACCCGGCTCCACGGCCTGGACGAACTGGTCGGGCCGGTGGACACCCAGTCCGTCTACGTCGACGTGCCCAACCCGCTGGCAGCCGGCTGACCGCCGCGCGCTCCCCACCCAAGGAGGCGACGCCATGCCGTCCACCGACCCGGCGACGGATGCCGGCAGTAACGACGAGACGCTGGAGCTGGACCTGCCGCCGGAGGTCGTCGCCCTCGCCGGCCGGCAACTTCCCGACGGGCAACCCGGGTACCGGCCGCCCCGGGAACTGCCGGAGCACACCACCGCCGGGCCGCCGTCCGCCGACCTGCTCGACGACGTGCCGCACTGGCCACCGGCCGCCACCCGCGTCGGACTGCTGCAACTCGTGCCCGTCCGCCAGCAACGCGATCTCGCCCTGCTGACCGGCTGGATGAACGACCCCGCCGTGCACCGCTACTGGGCGCTGGCCGGTGACGCCGCGGTCACCGCGGCCCATCTGCGGCCCCAGCTCACGGGCGACGGCCGCAGCGTGCCCTGCCTCGGCGTGCTCGACGGCACCCCGATGAGCTACTGGGAGATCTACCGCGCCGACCTCGACCCGCTCGCCCGCCACTACCCGGCCCGCCCGCACGACACCGGCGTGCACGTCCTCATCGGGCCCGCAGCACAGCGGGGGAGCGGCACCGGCACGGCGCTGCTGCGGGCGGTCGCCGACCTGATCCTCGACAGCCGCCCCGACTGCACCCGGGTGGTGGCCGAGCCCGACCTGCACAACACGCCCTCCGTCGCCGCGTTCCTCGGGGCGGGTTTCCGCCTCAGCGCCGAGGTGGACCTGCCCGACAAGCGCGCCGCGCTGCTCGTACGGGACCGCCTGCTGCGCCACGTGCTGTGACGTCGGTCGCCCACGCGGCACGTTCCGCCCCGCCCTCGACCCCAGGAGACCGCGCTTGCACCCTTCACCGAGCGGGTGGCGGCACGCCGCCCGCCAGCTGCTGGCCAAGATGTTCGCCGAGTTCGCCTACGAGGGCATCCTGACACCCGTCCCTGACAGCGCCCCCGGCGCCGCCCCCGACGGCCGCCCGGCGGCCGCAGCCGGCGACCGGCCCCCGGGCCGGCGCGAGGGGACGTACCGGATCGAGGTGCCCGGCGGCCCGGTCTACCGCTTCCGGGCCGACCGCGGCGCGTACGGCCACTGGCGGATCGATCCCGACTCACTCGCCCCCTCCGGCGACCCGCTGGAGTTCCTCGCCCGTGCCCACACGTCGCTGCTCCGGCTGAGCGGCGACACCACCGGGCACCTGCTGCGCGAGCTGACCGCCACCCTGCGGGCCGACACCCGCCTCGCCGCAGGCGCGCTGAGCGCCGCCGAGCTCGCCGACCTCGGCTACGCCGAGCTGGAAGGCCATATGCGCGGGCACCCGTGGCTGGTCGCCAACAAGGGCCGCATCGGATTCTCGGCCGCCGACACCGACCGCTGGGCACCCGAGGCCCGCAACCCCGTCCGGTTGCCCTGGACAGCGGTGCACCGCCGACTGGCCAGGTACCGCGGGGTGCCCTCACTGGCCACGCCCGAGACGCTCTACGCGCGTGAACTCAGCCAGGCGACCCGCGACCGCTTCGCCCGGACCGTCGCCGAGCAGGGGCACGACCCCGCCGACTATCTGTGGCTTCCCGTGCACCCCTGGTAGTGGGACACGACCATCGCGACGCTCTTCGCCGCCCAGCTGAGTGACGCCGGGATCATCGCGCTGCCGCCCGACGAGGACCAGCGGCTTCCGCAGCAGTCCGTGCGCACCTTCCTCAACATGAGCCGGCCCGGGAACCTCAGTGTGAAACTGCCGCTGTCGGTGCTGAACACCTTGGTCTGGCGTGGGCTTCCGACCGAACGCACGCTCGCAGCACCGGCCGTCACCCGCTGGATCCACTCCCTGCGCGACAGCGACCAGTTCCTCAAGGAGAGCCGGGTGGTCCTGCTCGGCGAGGTCGCCTCGGTGACGGTCGAGCACCCGCTGTACGACCGGCTGCCCGAGGTGCCCTACCAGTACCGCGAACTGCTCGGATGCATCTGGAGGGAGCCCGTCACCGGGTACCTCGCGCCCGGTGAGCGGGCCCGCACCCTGGCCGCGCTGCTGCACACCGGGGCCGACGGCCGGGCGGTCACCACCGAACTGGTCGCGCGTTCCGGGCTCGACCCGCGCGACTGGCTCCAGCACCTGCTGTCCGCCCTGCTGCCGCCGCTGCTGCACTTCCTCTACCGCTACGGCACGGTGTTCTCCCCGCACGGCGAGAACGCCGTGGTCGTCTACGACGCCCGTGACGTGCCGGTCCGGCTCGCGGTCAAGGACTTCGTCGACGACGTCAACCTCAGCGCGGCACCCCTGCCGGAACTCGCCGACGTGCCCGCCGACGTGCGGGAGGTGCTGCTCACCGAACCGCCCGCGTTCCTCACCCAGTTCCTGCACGCCGGGCTCTTCGTCGGCGTGTTCCGCTACCTGGCGCCGCTCTGCGAGCAGCAACTCGGCATTCCGGAGGCGGAGTTCTGGGCCATGGTCCGGGGGACCATCCTCGGCCACCAGCGGCGGTTCCCCGAACTCGGCGACCGCTTCACGCTCTTCGACCTGCTGACCCCGCGCATCGACCGGCTCTGCCTCAACCGCAACCGGCTGCACGCCGACGGGTACCGGGACCGTGCCGAACGCCCGCACGCCGTCGTGCACGGCACCGTGGCCAACCCGCTGCACGCGGGATGAGCACCCGCGCCGCCCGCCGACGGCGCGGTGACGACCTGAGGTGGCGGCGGGTGACGCTGGGTGGCGGCAGGTGGCAGGTGGCGGCAGGGCTTTCGGCGGGCGGGTGACGGGCGCACCGCGGCTGCGCGCCGCCGCGGGGTACCTCGTCCGCGGGGTTCCCAGGTGACCGTCGACGGGCTGTCGGTGCCACCCCGTAGGGTGGCTGCCCTATGAGCGCGACATCCGGCAGGCCTGCCCTCTCCGAACTTCTGCACGCTGCTGTGACCGCTGTCGGCGGCACCGAGCGGCCCGGTCAGACGGCGATGGCCGAGGCCGTCGCCGAGGCCGTCGAGGACGGCAGTCATCTGTTGATCCAGGCCGGCACCGGCACCGGCAAGTCGCTGGGATATCTCGTGCCCGCCCTCGCGCAGGGTGAGCGTGTGGTCGTCGCCACCGCCACCCTGGCGCTGCAGCGCCAGCTCGTCGAGCGGGACCTGCCCCGCACGGTCGAGGCGCTGCAGCCGCTGCTGCGGCGCCGCCCCGAGTACGCGATGCTCAAGGGGCGCTCCAACTACCTGTGCCTGCACCGCCTGCACGAGGGCATGCCGCAGGACGAGGAGGAGGGCCTGTTCGACCAGTTCGAGGCGGCCCAGGCGTCGTCGTACTCCGGCAGCGGCGCGACGAGCAGGCTCGGCAAGGACCTGCTGCGGCTGCGCGACTGGTCCGACGACACTGAGACGGGTGATCGCGACGACCTCACCCCGGGTGTCTCCGACCGCGCCTGGGCCCAGGTGTCGGTCTCCTCACGCGAGTGCCTGGGCGCCAGCAAGTGCGCCTACGGGGCTGACTGCTTCGCCGAGGCGGCCCGCGAGCGGGCCAAGCTGGCCGACGTCATCGTCACCAACCACGCGCTGCTGGCCATCGACGCCATCGAGGGTGCGCCGATCCTGCCCGGCCACGAGGTGCTGATCGTGGACGAGGCCCACGAGCTGGTCTCCCGCGTCACCGGGGTCGCCACCGGAGAGCTGACCCCCGGCGGGGTGCGGCGCGCGGTGCGACGGGCCGCGAAGCTCGTCGACGAGAAGGCCGCCGATCAGCTCCAGACCGCGTCGGAGACCTTCGAGCGGCTGATGGAGCTCGCCCTGCCGGGCCGCCTGGAGCAGATCCCCGAAGAGCTCGGCTACGCCCTGGCCGCGCTGCGCGACGCCGCCCGCACCTGCCTCACCGCGCTCGGCAACACCCGGGACAAGTCCGTGCAGGACGAGGACGCCGTGCGCAAGCAGGCCGTCGCCTCGATCGAGGGTGTGCACACGGTGGCGGAACGGCTGCTGGAGGGCTCCGAGTACGACGTCGTCTGGTACGAGCGGCACGACCGCTTCGGTGCCTCGCTGCGGGTGGCGCCGCTGTCGGTGTCCGGTCTGCTGCGCGAGAAGCTGTTCGCGGATCGGTCGGTGGTGCTGACCTCCGCCACCCTGCGGCTGGGCGGCGACTTCAACGGCGTCGGCGCCTCCCTCGGCCTCGCTCCGGAAGGACAGCAGCTCGACGAGATGCCCCGCTGGAAGGGCCTCGACGTGGGCTCGCCCTTCGACTACCGCAAGCAGGGCATTCTCTACGTGGCCCAGCACCTCGCGCCGCCCGGCCGGGAGGGCGGGCGCAGCGACATGCTGGACGAGCTGACCGAACTCGTCGAGGCCGCAGGGGGACGCACTCTCGGCCTGTTCTCGTCGATGCGGGCCGCGCAGAACGCCGCCGAGGAACTGCGCGGGCGGCTGGACCACCCGATCCTGCTCCAGGGCGAGGAGACGCTCGGCGAACTGATCCGCCGGTTCGCGGAGGACGCGCCGACCTGCCTGTTCGGCACGCTCAGCCTCTGGCAGGGCGTGGACGTCCCCGGCCCGCACTGCCAGCTGGTGGTGATGGACCGGGTCCCCTTCCCCCGGCCGGACGACCCGCTGATGAGCGCGCGGCAGAAGGCCGTCGAGGAGGCGGGCGGCAACGGCTTCATGGCGGTCGCCGCGACGCACGCCGCGCTCCTGATGGCGCAGGGTGCCGGGCGGCTGGTGCGCGCCACCGGCGACCGGGGCGTGGTCGCCGTGCTCGACCCGCGGCTGGCACGCGCCCGGTACGGCGGCTTCCTGCGGTCGTCGATGCCGGACTTCTGGTACACCACGGACCGCAACCAGGTCCGCCGTTCCCTCGCCGCCATCAACACACCAGCTGCCGACTGACCTGCCGGTTCCGCCCGTGCTGCTCGCTGCCGAGCGGGCGTGCGTCAGGCCCCGGGACAGGCGCAGTCGCCCCGGGGCCTGGTCCTTGATCGGCTGCCGCTCACACGCGGCGCATCACCGCGACCACCTTGCCGAGGATGGTGGCCTCGTCGCCCGGGATCGGCTGGTAGGAAGCATTGTGCGGCAGCAGCCACACGTGACCGTCCTCGCGCTTGAAGCGCTTGACGGTGGCCTCGCCGTCCAGCATGGCGGCGACGATGTCGCCGTTCTCGGCGACCGGCTGGCGGCGGACCGTGACCCAGTCCCCGTCGCAGATGGCAGCCTCGATCATCGAGTCGCCGACCACCTTCAGCACGAACAGCTCACCGTCGCCGACCAGTTGGCGCGGAAGCGGGAAGACGTCCTCGACGGACTCCTCGGCGAGGATCGGGCCGCCGGCGGCGATCCGGCCGACCAGCGGCACATAGGACGCAGCGGGCTTGCCGGCGGTGTCGGCGGCCTGCGTGCTCGGGGTGTCCGAGCCGCGTACCTCGTAGGCGCGCGGGCGGTGCGGGTCGCGCCGCAGGAAGCCCTTGCGCTCCAGCGCCATGAGCTGGTGGGCGACGGAGGAGGTGCTGGACAGGCCGACGGCCTGGCCGATCTCCCGCATCGACGGCGGGTAGCCGCGTCGCTGCACCGAATCGCGGATGACCTCGATCACCCGGCGCTGGCGGTCGGTGAGCCCGCTGCTGTCGGCGCGGATACCGGGAGGTCGTCCGGGCAGTGCGCGTCCGGGCTTGGTCTCCGACGCGCCGGCCGCGCTTCCCGGCACCCCCGCACCGTCGTTCGTCGGGCGCATCGGGTCGACGTGCTCCTGTGAACGGTCCTGCGGAGTGATGATGGCGCTGTCTGCGGTGGTGGTCACGTCGGCCCCTCTGAGCGGTTCTCCAGCGGTTCTCCCTAATGGGACAACGGTAGTTGCTTTCGAAAGGTTGCGCCAAACACACGTTCGAGTGAAATATCCGGGTTCGGCTGACGCTGAAGGGGTCGCGGTGTATGAGCCGGGCTGCCTGCGCGATTCTCCACGAGCGCCCTGACTGCAGTAGCCTCCCCTGTGCCGCCCCTCAGCCTCCCCTGTCGCAGGGCCCCTGCGAAGCGCGACACGCGCGAGGGTGCGAGTTGCTCGTATTGGCGGCCAGGCACCAGATGTAGTGGTTGTATAGGCGTCGGCACCCACAAGTTGTGGTCCCCCGTCGTTCTTGGCGGAGGGATCGCCTATGCTGGAGGCCAGCCGCCGCGGGTGTGAACCAGGACCTTGCGGTGTTGACGCAGGACGCCGTGCAGCTGTGCGGTCCGCCTGCGCGTACCGTGCACGACGAGGGTGGAAGGAAGGTGGAAAGACATGCACTGCCCCTTCTGCAGACACCCCGACAGCCGCGTCGTCGACAGCAGGACCGCCGACGACGGCACCGCGATCCGGCGGCGCCGGCAGTGCCCGCACTGCTCCCGGCGCTTCACCACGCTGGAGAACGCGTCACTCACCGTGATCAAGCGCAGTGGCGTGACCGAGCCGTTCAGCCGGGACAAGGTGATCGCCGGAGTGCGCAAGGCGTGCCAGGGTCGCCCCGTCACCGCGGACGCGCTCGCCCAGCTCGGCCAGCAGGTCGAGGAGGCGGTGCGCGCCACCGGCAGCGCGGAGCTGTCCACCCACGACGTCGGACTGGCGATACTCGGCCCGCTGCGCGAGCTGGACGTCGTCGCGTACCTCCGGTTCGCCTCGGTGTACCGGGCGTTCGACTCGTTGGAGGACTTCGAAGCAGCGATCGCGGAGCTCCGGGCGGCACAGCTCGGAACCTCCGACGCGCCGGACGGCGGCACTCCCGTGCCCGTCCCGGCCCCGGCCGCCGACTGAGCGGCCCCACCACCACAGACGTGACCGGCCGCCCCACGCGGACCGGTCGGCAGGCAGACATCGTGGCCCGGAACAATCGGGGCATATCAGGGCGTTACGCCCGAACAGGGAGGCGGAAGTGACAGAGACGGCGAGCGGCCCGGCACGGAGCGCACGTGCGAAGGGCAGCAAGGCGAGCAAGGGCATGCGCGTGGAGCGCATCCACACCACTCCCGGTGTGCACCCGTACGACGAGGTCGTCTGGGAGCGTCGCGACGTCGTCATGACGAACTGGCGCGACGGCTCGGTCAACTTCGAGCAGCGCGGCGTCGAGTTCCCCGAGTTCTGGTCGGTCAACGCGGCCAACATCGTCACCAGCAAGTACTTCCGCGGCGCGGTCGGCACGCCCCAGCGGGAGACCAGCCTGAAGCAGCTCATCGACCGCGTGGTGAAGACCTACAGCGCCGCGGGCGAGGAGCACGGCTACTTCGCCTCCCCGGCCGACGCCGAGATCTTCGAGCACGAACTGGCCTACGCCGTCCTGCACCAGGTCTTCGCGTTCAACTCCCCAGTGTGGTTCAACGTCGGCACCGCGCAGCCGCAGCAGGTCTCGGCGTGCTTCATCCTGTCCGTCGACGACTCCATGGAGTCCATCCTCGACTGGTACAAGGAAGAGGGGATGATCTTCAAGGGCGGCTCCGGCGCCGGCCTCAACCTCTCCCGCATCCGCTCCTCCAAGGAACTGCTCTCCTCCGGCGGCAACGCCTCGGGCCCGGTCTCCTTCATGCGCGGCGCCGACGCCTCCGCCGGAACCATCAAGTCCGGTGGCGCCACCCGCCGCGCGGCGAAGATGGTCGTGCTGGACGTCGACCACCCCGACGTGGAGGCCTTCATCGAGACGAAGGTCAAGGAGGAGGAGAAGATCCGCGCGCTGCGCGACGCGGGATTCGACATGGACCTGGGCGGCGACGACATCACGTCCGTCCAGTACCAGAACGCCAACAACTCCGTCCGCGTGAACGACGAGTTCATGAAGGCCGTCGAGGCCGGTTCGAAGTTCGGTCTGCGCTCCCGCATGACCGGCGAGGTCATCGAGGAGGTCGAGGCGAAGGCGCTCTTCCGCAAGATGGCCGAGGCCGCCCACGTCTGCGCCGACCCGGGCATCCAGTACGACGACATCATCAACCGGTGGCACACCTCGCCGGAGTCGGGCCGGATCACCGCGTCCAACCCGTGCAGCGAGTACATGCACCTGGACAACTCGTCCTGCAACCTGGCCTCGCTCAACCTGATGAAGTTCCTGCGCGACGACGACCAGGGCAACCAGTCGTTCGACGCCGAGACCTTCGCCAAGGTGGTCGAGCTGGTCATCACCGCGATGGACATCTCCATCTGCTTCGCCGACTTCCCCACGGAGAAGATCGGCGACACCACCCGCGCCTTCCGCCAGCTCGGCATCGGCTACGCCAACCTGGGCGCCCTGCTCATGGCGACCGGCCACGCCTACGACTCCGACGGCGGCCGGGCCCTTGCCGGCGCCATCACCTCCCTGATGACCGGCACCTCCTACCGCCGGTCCGCCGAGCTGGCCGCGGTCGTCGGCCCGTACGACGGCTTCGCCCGCAACGCCGAGGCGCACCGGCGCGTCATGCAGCAGCACGCCGACGCCAACACCGCGGCGAAGCGCATGGACGACCTGGACAACCCGGTGTGGGCGGCGGCCACCGAGGCGTGGCAGGACGTGCTGCGGCTCGGCAAGAAGAACGGCTTCCGCAACGCGCAGGCGAGCGTGCTGGCGCCCACCGGCACCATCGGCCTGATGATGGACTGCGACACCACCGGCGTCGAGCCCGACCTCGCACTGGTGAAGTTCAAGAAGCTGGTCGGCGGCGGGTCCATGCAGATCGTGAACAACACGGTCCCCAAGGCGCTCAAGCGGATGGGCTACCAGCCCGAGCAGGTCGAGGCGGTCGTCGCGCACATCGCCGAGCACGGCAACGTGATCGACGCCCCGGGCCTCAAGCCCGAGCACTACGAGGTCTTCGACTGCGCCATGGGGGAACGTTCCATCTCCCCGATGGGCCACGTGCGTATGATGGCCGCCGCGCAGCCCTTCCTGAGCGGTGCGATCAGCAAGACGGTCAACATGCCGGCCTCCAGCACAGTGGAGGACGTCGAGGAGATCTACCTCCAGGGCTGGAAGCTCGGCACCAAGGCGCTTGCCGTCTACGTCGAGAACAGCAAGGTGGGCCAGCCTCTCTCCGCGAAGACCAAGGAGAAGGCGGCCGAGCCCGTCGCCGAGCCGGAGCCGGCGAAGGTCGTCGAGTACCGCCCGGTGCGCAAGCGGCTGCCCAAGGGCCGTCCCGGCATCACCACCAGCTTCACCGTCGGTGGCGCCGAGGGCTACATGACGGCGAACTCCTACCCGGACGACGGCCTCGGCGAGGTCTTCCTGAAGATGTCCAAGCAGGGCTCGACCCTCGCGGGCATGATGGACGCCTTCTCCATCGCCGTCTCCGTCGGCCTCCAGTACGGCGTGCCGCTGGAGACCTACGTCTCGAAGTTCACCAACATGCGCTTCGAGCCGGCCGGCATGACGGACGACCCGGACGTGCGGATGGCGCAGTCGATCGTCGACTACATCTTCCGTCGCCTGGCGCTGGACTTCCTCCCGTTCGAGACGCGCTCGGCGCTGGGCATCCACTCCGCCGCCGAACGCCAGCGGCACCTGGAGACCGGTTCCTACGAGCCGTCCGAGGACGAGATGGACGTCGAGGGCCTCTCCCAGTCCGCTCCGCGCCAGCCCGCCGCGACCCGGCAGCCGGGCCCGCAGCACGAGCCGGAGGTCGCCGCCACCGAGCTGCCGGCCCCGACGAAGGCGCACAACTCGACCGAACTGGCCGAGATGCAGCTGGGCCTGAACGCCGACGCCCCGCTGTGCTTCTCCTGCGGCACCAAGATGCGCCGCGCGGGCAGCTGCTACCTCTGCGAGGGCTGCGGCTCCACCAGCGGCTGCAGCTGACGGCCGGCGCCGCTGAGGCGTGACCGAGCAGCAGGGGCCGGTGGGACCGGGTGACCGGTTCCACCGGCCCCTGCCGCCTGTGCGTGAGGCGCGGGGGTGGCGTCCGGAGGGAGCGGGGTCGTGCCGACGCGACGAGCCGTTCGGCTCGGTGGGTCGCCGTGAAGAGGCTTGCCGCAGTGGTTGCCGTCGTGGCATGCTCCGGACATGATCAAGAGAAGCGAGTCCGCCGTCCGCCGTTGAGCGGTACGACCGGGACAGGACTGCCCGGATCGACGTCGACACTGTTCGGCCACGCCCTGCGACTGCACCGGCTGGCACCGTGCGAGCCGCTGCCCCGCGCCGGCGAACCGTATCCCGACGACAGGGCGCACCGTCGTCGCTCCCGCTCCGGGGCGGTCGGGGGACAGCACATGGCGGGTGTGGAAGCGGCGCTCGTCCTGGACGCGCACTTCCGTCGGGCCTCCGCGCCGCCCGGCGAGCTGGCGGATGCCTTCCACGGCCTCCACGTCCCGATCCACCACAACCGGCACATCGCCGCCGCCGCTGAGCGGGCGGACAGGGACGAAGTGCGCCGAGCGGGCAGGTGGCTGGTTCGGAACGGGGTCGATCGGTGCTCGGTCACTGTCGGACTCGCACTGGTCGCGGCCGTGGCGACGACCGATGACATCCCCCTGATCCAGACGATCGGACTGCTGTCCCGCCGGTTCGGCCCGCTGGCGGCACACGCTTTGGAACGGCTGCCAGGCAGGACCGAGGCCCTGCTCTGGCTCGCCGATCGTGTCACCGGATGGGGCAGGGTCCACGTCGTGGAAGCCCTCTGCCGACTCGACGACCCCGCTGCCCGGCCATGGCTGCTCCGCCGGGCCTGCGACGACGACTACCTGAACCGCTACTTCGCCGGCACGGTCGCCGTCGCGGCAGGACTGCACGAGGCCGTGCGGGACCTCGCTAGTGATCACGAGTTCATCGAGCACACCGGTCGGCTGCTCCTCATGATGAGCGACTGCGAAGGCACGGGCGCCACGCTCGCCCACTACCCTCACTCGGCAATGGTCTGGGAAGCCCACTCCGGCCAGGTGCGCCTGCTCAGCCCGAGCGTGGAGGGCTTCGTCACCCTCGCGATGCTCGCCCAGTTCCTGACAACCGCCTCTCCCGAAGCCGCCGGGTGCACGGCGGAGCAGAGGCGAGCCCTTCGGGCGGCATACGTGTCCCTGCTGGACCGGGAGGACTGGGCCGACGCCGCCCGTGCCGGTCTCGCGGCACGGGACCGCCGGATGCGCTGGCTGGTGGACTTCCGGGCGCCGGAACTGAGGCTGCGAGCGCTGCCCGGGTGACTCCGGGGGCCGGGCGGCAGCGCAGGCAACCGCCGACGTCAGCAGCCGTCCGTGGTTGCCGGTCTGCTGGTGTCCTCGTCCAGTGCGGCGCCGATCGCCGCGCGCAGCCCGTCGTGCTGCGGGGCGAGGGCGTGGCGGGCGTCGGTCCACCTGTCGCGCGGGTAAAGCCACACCGGCATGCGCCGCAGGTCCGCCGGCTCCCACGCGTACCGTGGCCACACGTGGGCGTGCAGAAAACCGTCGGTGTTTCCGAGGATCTCCAGGTTCACCCGGGCGAACGCCGGATCGGCGCCGGCGCAGGCCCGTTCCACCGCCTCACCGAGACGGTCCATGTCGGCCAGGAAGGCGAGCCGCCGGCCGCGACGCAGCTCGGACAACCTGCTGACCTGCGGATCATCCGCCAGCAGTACCGAATAGCCCGGCAGGAACTGCACGTCCCCGATCACGGCGAAACCCGCGGCCAAGCGCCGCAGCACGCACGGGTTCTCTCCTCGCAACGCACTGCCGATGCGATCCGTCCGCCAGTCACCCGTCTCCATGGCGGCACCGTACTCGGGTCCCCTCGTCCGTATCGGCCGACGGTATCTTTGCACCTGCGACGGATGGGCCGAGCCCCGAGCCGGTCCTGCGGACCGGTGGGTGTGGGCGGGCCGGTGCCTGGGGGCGATGTCCGCAGCAGGGCCGGTGTCAGGGGTGCCGCCTACGATGCGAAGGACCGGGTCGGCACACGGGCAGGCCACGGAGATCCGCAGGAGGGGCATCGTGGGCAGCGCTCGTCGCAGGATCACCGCGGACCAGCGCCGGTCCCGGCTGGGGGAGCGGCACCGCCTGGCGGCGGGTGCGCGGGCCGACCGGGTGGAGCAGGTCGCCGAGAGCCTGGTGGGGCTGCACGCCACCGACCCGGCCACCGTCTTCCTCGCCGCAAGGGCGCGGATGCGGCTGCCGGAGGTGGCCGCGGTGGAACGGGCCCTCTACGAGGACCTCACGCTGACCCGTCTGCTCTGCATGCGGCGCACGATGTTCGTGGTGCCCACGACCCTCGCACCCACCGTGGTCGCCTCCACCGCACGGGCCATCGCGGAGAAGGAGAGAGCCGGCTGCCTGAAGTTCCTGGCCGAGGGCGCCGGGTGGGACGAAGCCAAGGTCAGGGCGGCGGAAGACGCGGTGCTGGCCGTGCTTGCGGAACGCGGCGAGGCCACCGCCGCGCAACTGGGTGCCGCCGTCCCGGCACTGCGCGAGCAGATCGTGGTGGCCCCGGGCAAGCCCTACGAGGCCCGGCAGGCGGCCTCCGCCCGCCTGGTGCGGGTGCTGGCTGCCGAGGGCAGGATCCGGCGGGGCCGTCCGCTGGGCTCCTGGACGTCCAGCCAGTTCCGGTGGGCCCTGCCCGCCTCCACGCCCGCACCCGATGGCGGGCCGGTCGAAGCCGGACCTGCGGGCGGCGGCCTGTCCGGAGGCCGCCCGGCGGGAGACGGGGCGGCGGGACATGGCGCGGCCGAGGAAGGCTCGGCGGAGGAGCGGGCGAAGGTCCGGCTGGTCCACTCGTATCTGGCCTCCTTCGGACCGGCCACCGCCGAGGACGTCAAGTGGTGGACAGGCTGGACCATGACGGCCACGCGCCGGGCACTCCCGGCGACCGGTGCGGAGGAGGTCGAACTGGACGAAGGTGTCGGCTTCGACCTGCCGGAGGGGGCGGAACGGCACCCCGGGGAGGCGGAACCGTGGGTGGTGCTGCTGCCCGCCCTCGACCCGACGGCCATGGGATGGCGGCACCGGGACTGGTACACCGACCCTGCCCACCGCGCGGCTCTCTTCGACCGCAACGGGAACATCGGCCCCACCGTGTGGAGTGACGGCCGTGTTGTCGGAGGATGGGCGCAGCGCCCCAGCGGGCAGATCGTGTGGCGGCTGCTGGTGGATACGGGCCGGGAGACCACCGCGGCGGTCGAACGGGAGGCTGCCGCACTGGCCGACTGGTTCGGGGACGTCCGCACCCGACCCGCCTTCCGCACTCCACTGGAACGTGAGCTGTCCGCCTAATGGGAGCTACCGGGTGAGCCGCGCTGGCAGACTCGGTGCCTGGTAGCCGCCGGTGAGT
>NZ_JASKMT010000042.1 GCF_030124175.1 Streptomyces sp. 549
GAAGGGCTGGACCGGCACCTGCACCACCTGCAACCGACCCCTGCCCCGCAACCGAACCAGACGCAGAACCTAACGAAGCACTACTAGGAGCGGGGCGGCTCAGCCGTTCTTGATGCGGTTGGTCAGTTCGGTGACCTGGTTGTAGATGGACCGGCGCTCGGCCATCAGGGCCCGGATCTTGCGGTCCGCGTGCATGACCGTGGTGTGGTCGCGTCCGCCGAACTGGCCGCCGATCTTCGGCAGCGACAGGTCCGTCAGCTCGCGGCACAGGTACATGGCGATCTGCCGGGCGGTGACCAGCACCCGGCTCCGCGAGGAGCCGCACAGGTCCTCGACGGTCAGACCGAAGTAGTCCGCGGTGGCGGCCATGATCGCGGGCGCGGTGATCTCCGGAGTGGCGTCCTCCCCGCCGGGGATGAGGTCCTTCAGCACAATCTCGGTCAGGCCTAGGTCGACCGGCTGCCGGTTCAGGCTGGCGAAGGCGGTGACGCGGATCAGCGCGCCCTCCAGCTCGCGGATGTTCCGCGAGATGCGGGACGCGATGAACTCCAGCACCTCGGGCGGCGCGTTCAGCTGCTCCTGTACGGCCTTCTTGCGGAGGATCGCGATCCTCGTCTCCAGCTCGGGGGGCTGCACGTCCGTGATCAGGCCCCACTCGAACCGGTTGCGCAGCCGGTCCTCCAGGGTCACCAGCTGCTTGGGCGGTCGGTCGCTGGAAAGCACGATCTGCTTGTTGGCGTTGTGCAGGGTGTTGAAGGTGTGGAAGAACTCCTCCTGCGTCGACTCCTTGCTCGCCAGGAACTGGATGTCGTCCACCAGGAGGATGTCCATGTCGCGGTAGCGCCTGCGGAACGCGTCCGCCTTGCCGTCGCGGATGGAGTTGATGAACTCGTTGGTGAACTCCTCCGAGCTCACGTACCGCACCCGGGTGCCCGGGTAGAGGCTGCGCGCGTAGTGGCCGATCGCGTGCAGCAGGTGGGTCTTGCCCAGGCCGGACTCGCCGTAGATGAACAGCGGGTTGTACGCCTTCGCCGGGGCCTCGGCGACCGCCACCGCCGCGGCGTGCGCGAAGCGGTTGGAGGCGCCGATGACGAAGGTGTCGAAGAGGTACTTCGGGTTCAGCCGGGCCGTCGGCTCACCCGGGCCGGTGGCCGGCGCGGGCTGCGCGGCCAGCGGCCCCGGGGCGCCGCTGGGCGCCGGCAGGGACATCGGCTCCTCGAAGCGGGACGGCGGCTTCTGCTGGTGCTGGTCGTAGCCGGGCTGCGGCCGCTGCTCGTACGCCTCGTACTTGTCGTAGCCCTCGTACCCGCCCGACTGCGGAGGGTAGGGGTCCCGCTGGGACTGCCAGCCGTCGTTGTCCGGCCGCTGCCAGCCACCGGGCTGGTGCTGCCGCGGCGGACGGTGCGGCTGGGGCGGGTGGCCGTAGTCCGGGTAGGCCGGGCGGACCGACGGCAGCTCCCGCTGGTCCTTGAACTGCTCGTCGTACCTGGGCTCGTCGTACCGGGGGTCCTCGTAGCGGGGCTCCTCGTACCGCGGCGGCTCGTCGTAGCGGTGCGCCTGCGGCCGGGGCGGCGGGTGCTGCTGTTGCTGCTGCGGCTCGGAGCCGGGCCCCTGGGCGGCGGGCGGCTGCTGGTCGGGCGCCGGACCGGTGACGGTGACGGCCAGCCGGATCGGCTGCTGGCACTCCCGGCTGAGCGCGTCGCTGATGAGAGGGGCAAGGCGACCCTCCAGCACGCCCTTGGCGTACTCGTTGGGCACGCCGAGCAGCGCGGTGCCCGACACCAGTACCAGGGGCTGGCAGTCCCGGAGCCAGCGCTGGTCCTTGGCCTCGATCCCCTGACCGTCGGTGAGCAGCTGCTCCAGCACGTGCGGCCACACTGCGGCAAGATCGGCAGGTACGTCAGCCACAGGGCACGCTCTCTCACTCGCTGGGGGGACACTTTTCACGAAAGTGTGGTTCTCGGGATGCCCGGGAAGGAATCGAAGTTCGCTCACGGTAGTCGTCGCGAGCCAGGCACCTCAAGTTGTTGTCCACAGGGTGTGTACAAATGTGTCATGGTGAGTTGATCGGGTTGGCTGGCTTCGTCCGGCCCCACTCGATCAGCGGTACCCGGCACCGGATCGGCCACTGCGCAGCCGGATCGCTCCGGTTTGACCGGACGACACAGCCGCGCGTACCGTAACCAGGTCGAGTTGTCGATGGCTGCTGCCGCCTGCCTCCGATGGGCAAGATCCTGAGGATCGAGACGCGGTGTAATCGGGCGTTGCGAGCTTCTCGCGGGCGCACGGTGACAGCCAGTCGGCGCCCCACACCTGTCTCAGCGAGACACAGATTTCTCTGGAGCCCCCGAGTGAGCAAGCGCACCTTCCAGCCGAACAACCGTCGTCGTGCGAAGACCCACGGCTTCCGGCTGCGTATGCGGACCCGCGCCGGTCGCGCGATCCTCGCGACCCGCCGCAGCAAGGGTCGCACCCGCCTGTCGGCCTGAGAACGAGCCGCAGGTCCATGACGTGCTGCCTACCGAGCACCGGCTGAGGCGGCGCGAGGACTTCGCGGTCGCAGTACGCCGAGGGCGTCGCGCTGGTCGCCCGCTCCTCGTCGTACACCTGAGTCACCGCACGGACCCGCATCCGGCGGGGGGAACCGCTCCCCCGCCGCGTGCGGGTTTCGTCGTGAGCAAGGCTGTCGGAAACGCTGTTGTCCGTAACAGGGTGAAGCGGCGTCTGCGCCATCTGATACGGGACCGACTGATGCTGCTGCACGCCGGTAGCCTGGTGGTCGTACGAGCGCTGCCCGGTGCGGCAGAGGCGGACCACAACGAGCTGGCCCGCGATCTGGACGCCGCACTGCAGCGGCTTCTTGGAGGGCCGCCGTCGTGAAGTACCCGTTGCTGTGGTTGATCAAGCTGTACCAGTGGACCATCAGCCCGCTGCTGGGCCCGGTGTGCCGGTACTACCCGTCGTGCTCGCACTACGGCTACGAAGCGGTCAACCGGCACGGAGCGGTGAAGGGGACGGCGCTTACTGCGTGGCGCATCCTGCGCTGCAACCCGTGGTCGCCCGGTGGCGTCGACCACGTTCCTGCCCGGAAGCACCCGGTCTGGCATCAGCGGCTGCGCAGCCGCTGGCAGCATCGGACCCAGTCCAACGCCCAAGGAGCCTGATTCGTGGACACGATCCTCGGTCCTCTCTATACCGCTGTTTCCTGGATCATCGTCCAGTTCCACTCGCTGCTCAGCCTCGTCTTCGACGAGGACAGCGGCTGGGCCTGGGGTCTGTCCATCGTCTTCCTGGTGATCCTGATCCGGATCTGCCTGATCCCGCTGTTCGTGAAGCAGATCAAGGCGACCCGGAACATGCAGGCGCTCCAGCCGCGGATGAAGGCGATCCAGGAGCGCTACAAGAGCGACAAGCAGCGCCAGTCCGAAGAGATGATGAAGCTGTACAAGGAGACGGGTACCAACCCGCTCTCCAGCTGCCTGCCGATCCTGGCGCAGTCGCCCTTCTTCATCGCGCTCTTCCAGGTGCTCAACAAGATCGCCCAGAACAAGCCGGTGGGTGTGCTCGACGCCGACATGGTGGAGAGCGCCCGTAACGCCTCCATCTTCGGCGCCCCCATCGCGGCCAAGTTCATGGACGGCGCGCAGAAGGTCGCGGACCTCAACGCCGACCTCACGGACGTCCGCATCGTCACAGTCATCATGATCGTGATGATGTCGCTGTCGCAGTTCTACACGCAGCGCCAGCTCATGACGAAGAACGTCGACCTCACGGTGAAGACCCCGTTCATGCAGCAGCAGAAGCTGCTGATGTACGTCTTCCCGGTCATGTTCGCCGTGTTCGGCATCAACTTCCCCGTCGGTGTGCTCGTCTACTGGCTCACCACCAACGTGTGGACGCTCGGCCAGCAGATGTACATCATCAAGCGCAACCCGACGCCGGGCTCGCTTGCCTACAAGCACCGGCAGGAGAAGCTGCGTGCCAAGGGCAAGCTCAAGGAGGACCCGGCCGAGGTCGAGGCGCAGAAGGCCGTCGAGGAAGCCCGCGCCAAGCGCGCCCAGCCCAAGCGCCAGACGAAGTCCAAGCGCCAGTCGGCTGCCGCGACGCCCGCCGGGGAGAAGAAGGCACCGCCGACGTCGTCCAAGCCGCAGCAGAACAAGCCCAACATGAGCAAGACCCCGCAGGGCAAGAAGAAGCCGCAGTCCGCGAAGACCAAGAAGTAGAAGGAGTCCTTTCAGTGACGGACACGACCGAAACCGCTGAGGGCACCGACACGCTGAGCCACCTGGAGCAGGAAGGCGAGATCGCGGCCGACTACCTCGAGGGCCTGCTCGACATCGCGGACCTCGACGGCGACATCGACATGGATGTCGAGGCGGACCGCGCCGCGGTGTCGATCATCAGCGACTCCAGCGGACGCGACCTCCAGAAGCTGGTCGGCCGGGACGGCGAGGTGCTCGAAGCCCTCCAGGAGCTGACCCGCCTGGCAGTGCACCGCGAGACGGGTGACCGCAGCCGCCTCATGCTGGACATCGCCGGCTTCCGCGCCAAGAAGCGCGAGGAGCTGACCATGCTGGGCACGCAGGCCACCGAGGACGCCAAGTCGAGCGGCGAGCGGGTCAAGCTGCGGCCGATGACGCCGTTCGAGCGCAAGGTGGTGCACGACGCCGTCGCCGCGGCCGGCCTGCGCAGTGAGTCGGAGGGCGAGGAACCGCAGCGCTGCGTGGTTGTCCTTCCGTGACCGGGGACAGCGGCGCTCCCGATCCCCAGGAACTCTCCCCGCCGCCCGAGGCGGCGGGGGCGGTCTTCGGGGACCGGCTGCCGGACGCGGTGCGCTACGCGGAACTGCTGGCGGATGCCGGGGTGAAGCGCGGCCTCATCGGGCCCCGTGAGGTTCCCCGCCTCTGGGGGCGGCACCTGCTGAACTGCGCGGTGCTCTCCGAGGTGGTGCCGGCCGACGTCACCGTCTGCGATGTGGGTTCCGGCGCCGGGCTTCCCGGTATTCCGCTGGCCCTTGTCCGGCCAGACCTCAAGATCACCCTGTTGGAACCGCTGCTGCGGCGCACCACCTTTCTCCAGGAGGCCGTGGAGCTACTCGGCCTCGACCATGTCACCGTCGTGCGCGGCCGGGCCGAAGAGGTGCTGGGCACGCTCACGCCCGTCCACGTGGTCACCGCCCGTGCGGTGGCGCCGCTGGACCGGCTGGCCGGCTGGGGTGTGCCTCTGCTGCGGCCCTACGGCCAGATGCTCGCCCTCAAGGGCGACACGGCGGCTGAGGAGCTACAGGCGTCCCGCTCCGCCCTGCAGAAGCTCGGCGTGCTGGAGACCTCGGTGGTCCAGGCCGGCGTCGGCCTGGTGGATCCGCCCTCCACTGTCGTGCGTGCCGAGGTCGGAGAGAGTCCCGGAGGTGTGCGGTTCGCGGCCAAGCGGGCGAAGGCCGCACGCGCGGGCCGCTCGGCCCGGCGCCGCCGCTAGCACGGCTTGAACGGGCAGGTGCCCGGGCCCAGCGGCCCGGCACCTGCCCGTTGGCAGTTCTGGCCGCGCCAGCTGGGCTCGCCCGGGCATTCATGGCGGGTCTGTCCCGGAGTGAGGTGCCCTTACTCCATACACGTCAGAACCGGGCATTCCGGAGTGTCGCCCGCAGTGGCTGCCGGGCTCGGGTGCATCGTGTTTCACGTGAAACGTCGCAACTTGCTGCAGGGAATCATCAGCCGCGGTCGTGCGGCTGCCGCGCCGCGCGACCGCAAGCCCCGCGAGGAGGCGCCGCCTCGCCCGGAGAACCATCCTCATGCGGGCTTTCCACCCCTGAAGAACCGGCCGCCCCGCAGCCCGGACGTATCCACAACAGAGGGTTTGTCCACAGGGAGACAGGGCTCAGTGGTTCATGCCCGCGAAAGCATGGCAGGCTTTGAGTCTGCGCAGGTGCCTTTCGAGGAGAGTGAACCGTTGCGGTCCGATGCCAACATCGCAGGACCGATGGCCGATCCGGTCCCCGGTCCCCGTACAGAGGCGGGGGATGTTTCACGTGAAACGCGTGAGACCCCGCCGCCGATGGACGACACCCCGATCGGTCGTGCCGCCCAGCAGGCGGTTGAGGCGATGAACCGAGCCGGTGAAGGCCTGCCACGGCCACCTCAGACACGCGTCATGGTCGTCGCGAACCAGAAAGGCGGCGTGGGCAAGACCACGACCACCGTCAACCTGGCGGCCTCCTTGGCTCTGCACGGTGCCCGGGTCCTGGTGATCGACCTGGACCCCCAGGGCAACGCGTCCACAGCGCTCGGTATCGACCATCACTCCGACATCCCTTCCATCTACGACGTGCTGGTGGAGAGCAGGCCACTGTCCGACGTGGTGCAGCCGGTACCCGACGTCGAGGGCATGTTCTGTGCGCCGGCCACCATCGATCTCGCCGGTGCGGAGATCGAGCTGGTCTCGCTGGTGGCCCGTGAGTCCCGCCTCGACCGGGCGCTGAAGGCGTACGAGCAGCCTCTCGACTACGTCCTCATCGACTGCCCGCCTTCGCTTGGCCTGCTCACCGTCAACGCGCTGGTCGCCGGTGCGGAGGTGGTCATCCCGATCCAGTGCGAGTACTACGCGCTGGAGGGCCTGGGCCAGCTGCTGCGCAACGTCGACCTGGTCAAGGGGCATCTGAACCCGGAGCTGCACGTCTCGACGATCCTGCTGACCATGTACGACGGCAGGACGCGGCTCGCCTCCCAGGTTGCGGAGGAGGTGCGCACCCACTTCGGGAAGGAGGTGCTGCGGACCAACATCCCGCGGTCGGTCCGCATCTCCGAAGCGCCGAGCTACGGCCAGACCGTTCTCACCTACGACCCGGGGTCGAGCGGAGCCCTCTCCTACCTCGAGGCAGCGCGCGAGATCGCCCTGCGCGGGGCCGGCGTACAACAGGATCAGCACAGCATGGTGGAGGGTACGCAGTGAGTGAACGACGTAGAGGACTCGGCCGTGGGCTGGGTGCGCTGATCCCTGCCGCACCGACAGCTTCGGAGGACGAGGTGATGCCGGTGGTGGGAGCCAACGGGGTGACGTCCCCGACCGCCGTGCCGGTTCTGCCGCCGGACCGCGGGGTCGCCGCCGCGAAGGTGACGGCACTGCCTGACGCCGGAAGGCGGTCGGCTGGCGAGGGCGGCAGCAAGGCCGATGCCGCGGTGTCCGGTGAGGCGGCAGGAGCGCACTTCGCCGAGATCCCCATCGACGCGATCACGCCCAACTCCCGGCAGCCGCGCGAGGTATTCGACGAAGACGCACTCGCGGAACTGGTGACCTCCATCAAGGAGGTCGGTCTGCTGCAGCCGGTGGTGGTGCGGCAGAGCGGTTCCCGCAGCTACGAGCTGATCATGGGCGAGCGGCGCTGGCGGGCCTGTCGGGAGGCGGGCCTGACCAGCATTCCCGCGATCATCCGGGCCACCGACGACGACAAGCTGCTGCTGGACGCACTGCTGGAGAACCTGCACCGTGCCCAGCTGAACCCGCTGGAGGAGGCCGCCGCCTACGACCAGCTTCTGAAGGACTTCGACTGCACACACGACCAGTTGGCCGACCGCATCGGCCGGTCCCGTCCTCAGGTCTCCAACACCCTGCGGTTGCTGCGGCTTTCCCCACCGGTGCAGCGTCGGGTTGCCGCCGGTGTGCTGTCGGCTGGCCATGCACGTGCGCTGCTGTCGGTGGATGACTCCGAGGAGCAGGACCGCCTGGCCCACCGCATCGTGGCGGAGGGGCTGTCGGTACGCGCGGTCGAGGAGATCGTGACTCTGCTGGGGTCCTCCCCGCAGAGCAAGGCCAAGGCCAAGGGTCCCAGGGCGGGCAAGCGCGTCGCGCCCGCGCTGGACGAGCTGGCCGGCCGGCTGTCCGACCGGTTCGAGACGCGGGTGAAGGTCGACCTCGGCCAGAAGAAGGGCAAGATCGTCGTCGAGTTCGCCTCGATAGAGGATCTTGAGCGCATCCTTGGCCAGCTCGCCCCCGGCGAGGGCAGGGTGCTTGATGCGGCCGGCGACAAGAACACGGAAGGCTCAGGCGAATAGGCTCGCGCTTCCCGGCAGAGCTGACGCCCCATGGATACGATGGATCCATGGGGCGTCAGCTTGTCCCGCTCACGCTGGACAACCTCTCGGACTTGCCTGGCAAGTGCCGCGGCTGCGTGTTCTGGGAAATGGACCCGGTCAGCGGCGAAGCCGCGGTGCGGACGGGCCGCCCTGAGTGGGAGAAGGAGGCCTGGCTCTCCGCGGTGCTGCTGGAATGGGGGTCCTGCGGGCGCCTTCTCTACGTCGACGAGGTTCCGGCTGGGTTCGTGCTCTACGCGCCCCCGGACTATGTGCCGCGCTCCACTGCCTTTCCCACCAGCCCGGTCTCCCCCGACGCCGTGCAGCTGATGACGGCCCAGCTGCTTCCGCCCTTCCAGGGGGAGGGGTTGGGGCGTGTCCTGGTGCAGACAGTGGCGAAGGATCTGCTGCGACGTGGGTGCAAGGCCATCGAGGCGTTCGCCGACGCCCGCATCGAGGAACCATCCTGCCTGTTGCCAGCCGACTATCTTCTGAGCGTGGGCTTCAAGACCGTGCGCACGCATCCGCGCTATCCGCGACTGCGCCTGGAACTGCGATCCACCCTCTCCTGGAAGATGGACGTCGAGCGGGCCCTCGACCAGTTGCTCGGCGCTGTGCACAAGGACCCCGTGCTGCGGCCGCTCTGACGGGTCCTCCGCTGCTGCCCTGCCGAGACGCGCTCCCGTTTCACGTGAAACTGCCTCGCTGGGCGGGGAGCTTGCTCAGCCGATGAACTCGGCGAGGTCCTTCTCGATGGCGGCCTTCGGCTTGGCACCCACGATGGTCTTGACGACCTCGCCGCCGGAGTAGACGTTCATGGTCGGGATCGACATGATGCCGTACTTGGCCGCGGTCGCGGGGTTCTCGTCGATGTTGAGCTTGACGATGGTGAGCTTGTCGGCCTGCTCCTCGGAGATCGCCTCGAGCGAGGGCGCGATCTGACGGCAGGGGCCGCACCAGGCCGCCCAGAAGTCGACAAGGACGGGCTTGTCGCTCTTCAGAACGACCTCGGCGAAGTCCGCGTCGGTCGCGGTCACGGTGGCCATGTTGTCTCCTCTGTTGTCTTGCGTGGCAGGGGTGGTGGATCAGACGGTGGCCGCAGCCTCGGTCTTCTCGGGCTCGGGGGTCTCCTCCGGGGAGACCGCGCTCTGAGCCGCCAGGTAGCGCTCGGCGTCCAGTGCCGCGGCGCAACCGGTACCCGCGGCGGTGATCGCCTGGCGGTAGGTGTGGTCCACGACGTCGCCGGCCGCGAAGACACCGGGCAGGCTGGTCCGGGTGGAGGGCGCCTCCACCTTCAGGTACCCCTCGTCGTCGAGGGCGAGCACGTCCGTGAACAGCTCGGTCCGAGGGTCGTGGCCGATGGCCACGAACAGGCCGGTGACGGGCAGCTCCGAGGTGTCGCCCGTCGTGGTGTCCCGCAGGGTGAGGCCGGACAGCTTGCCCTCACTCTGGTGCAGGGCGGCGACCTCACTGTTCCAGGCGAACTTGATCTTGGGATCGGCGAAGGCGCGGTCCTGCATCGTCTTGGAGGCGCGCAGGGTGTCGCGGCGGTGGACCACGGTGACCGAGCGGGCGAACCGGGAGAGGAAGGTGGCCTCCTCCATGGCGGTGTCACCGCCACCGATGACGGCGATGTCGTGCTCACGGAAGAAGAAGCCGTCACAGGTGGCGCAGTACGAGACGCCGCGACCGGAGAGCGCGTCCTCCTCGGGCAGCCCGAGCTTGCGGTGCTGGGAGCCGGTGGCCACGATCACGGTCCGGGCCCGGTGCACGGTTCCCGCCGTGTCGGTGACGGTCTTGATCTCGCCGGTGAGGTCCACCGCGATGACGTCGTCCGGGAGCAGCTCGGCTCCGAAGCGCTCCGCCTGGGCGCGCATCTGGTCCATCAGCTCCGGACCCATGATGCCGTCCTGGAACCCGGGGAAGTTCTCCACCTCGGTCGTGTTCATCAGCGCGCCACCGGCGGTCACGGAGCCCTCGAACACCAGCGGTGCCAACGAAGCCCGCGCGGTGTACAGAGCCGCGGTGTATCCCGCGGGCCCCGAACCGATAATGATCACGTTACGGACATCGCTCACGGATTCTTCCTTGTCTGCCGACGTTGGCGGGTCTGGAGCTGCCTTCACCCCACCTAACGGATCCTAAGGGGACAGCATTCCCGTCCCGCCCGGGGCGCTTCGCCCGGGCGTGGCCCTCAGGGCAGGGGAGAACAGCGCGGAGGCGGCGGTACGTCGGTCAGCGGCGGTCGAAGGTGCGGGAGCTGATCAGCCGTCCGGGCTCGCTGGGGGCCTCGGAGACGCACGTCGCGTCCACCACGTAGACGTCCACCCGGTTGCTGTCGCCGGGGTGCGGCAGGACCACCAGGTACGCCGCGGTGCCCTCGTACATCTCCGGGGCGGCTGCGAGATATGTCTCGCTGCGGTTGACGCCTTCCCGCACGCAGTAGGGCACGCCCGTGGCGCCGGAGCCGCCGCGCAGGGGGGCGGTCGGGTTGGTCTGGGCTCCCACCTCGGGAGCGGTCTCCGGTTGCGGCAGCGCGCCGGGTGGCTCGTTCTCCGGAGTCTGGGCGAGCAGGGTGTGCACCTTCTCTTCCAGAGCCTGCACAGAGAGTCCGGTGGGGCTTTCCGCGACCGAACGACCGGGCTCGGACGCCTGCTCGGTGGTCTCCTGGCCGGCTCCGGACAACAGGACGGGGACGAGGACCGCTCCCAGGGAGAGGGCCGCAAGCGTGCCGGTGACGGCGAGCAGCGTGGTGCGCCTGCGGCGGGCCGGCCGTCGGTGCGGACGTCCCGGTCCTGCGGAGCCTCGCTGCGGCGTGCCGGCCGGGCGTCGTGTTTCACGTGAAACACGCGCCGCTGCGGAGGGGGTTTCGGGGGGTTCCACGGATTCGGGTGCTGTCGCCTCCAGCAGTGCCTCGGCGGCGAGTGCGGCGTCGATGCGGCCGGCGATGTCCTCGGGCATGCGCACCGGGCCGGGCAGCGTGCCGAGGGCGTCGCGGATCTCCTCCAGGGAGGTACGTACGTCGGCACACAGCGGGCAGTCGGTCAGGTGGGTGCGGACCGTGGCCGACCGCTCGGGGGGCAGCAGCCCCTCGGAGAGTGCGGAGATCTCGGCGACCTCCGGGTGGTCGTCGGTGCCGTACGTCGCGGAAGACGCGGTCATGTGGATCCACCTCCGCCCTTCACGGCTCCGGTTCCTTCAACACCTTGCGGGGGTGGGACGGGCGCCCCCTGCGTCCGGTTCCTTCCCCTCTCCTTGGGCGCGCTACCCTCTGGGCGAAGATGGCTCAGCAGCGGCAGGAGCCGGGCTCTGCCGCGGGAGCAGCGGCTCTTGACGGTGCCGGTGGGCACCTCCAGGATGTCGGCGGCCTCGGCGACCGGATAGCCCTGCATGTCCACCAGCACCAGCGCGGCGCGCTGTTCGGCGGGCAGCTCGGAGAGGGCTTCGATGAGCTGCCGGTACACGTCCTGCCGTTCGGCGGGTGCGGCGGCGGACTCCTCCGGTTCGAGCAGCTGCTCCAGGCGCACTGGGTCGTCGGTGAGCGAGGTACGGCGGGACGCCGTCTTGCGGGCGCGGTCCAGGCAGGCGTTGACCGTGATGCGGTGCAGCCAGGTGGTGACGGCGGACTGGCCGCGGAAGGTGTGTGCCGCCCGGAAGGCGGAGACCAGGGCGTCCTGCACGGCGTCGGCGGCTTCCTCGCGGTCGGCGAGGGTGCGCAGGGCGACGGCCCACAGCCGGTCGCGGTGGCGGCGGACGATCTCGGCGAAGGCGTCCGGGTCGCCGGCCACGTGCCGGGCCAGCAGTTCGGCGTCGCTCAGCGGGGTGTCGTCGGGGCCGGGACGGCTGTTCACCGCGGGCGTGGCGGGCGTGGCGGGCGTGGCGGGCGTGGCGGGCGTGGGCCTGGCGGCCTGGTCGCCGGAGGCGGCGCGGCGGCGCGGCGAACTGTCGCCGGTCATGTTCCCTGCCCCTCCCCCTCGGCCGGCTCGACCTTGCTCAGCCGGTGAACGACACGTCGGACAGCGCCTGCCGGTACCCCGCTCCGCTGAAGCCGTCCGCGGAGGAGTAGGGCACCGCCGTGAACCAGACCACGAGGTACCGGGTCCTGATCGGCTTGTCCAACGTCATCTCCGCCTCGGTGGTACTGGTCTTCACCGAGTCGACCTTACGCAGTGAGTCCAGGGACGCGGAAGGTGAGAACGACCGGGCCGCGTAGAGGGAGACGCTGGTGTGGTCGCCGCCGTTCCGCAGTTTTATGGAGGCCGTGGAGACGCTTCTGATCTCACCCAGGTCGTAGATGACGCCCACGCCCGCCTTGTAGGGGGCGAGGGTGGGGCCGTCCTGGAAGCTCTTGGTCCGCCAGAACGTCTCCGGGTCGCCGTCGTGGGTGGCAGCCGCCTGCCCGGCGTTCTGGGGGCGGCCGTCGGGGTAGTACTCCTGGGCGTCGCTGATCTTCAGCGGTTTGGGCTCGGTCTTGGTCTTGGAGGTGTCGTCCGAGCCGGTGGGGGCGACGGGCTGGTTCTCCCGGCCGCCGTTCATGAGGGCGTCGGCGATCTGCCAGCTGCCGAGACCGAGCGCGGCGATCAGCAGTGCGGACACCCCCCACTTCAGTGCCTTGCCCGTCTTGCCGGGCAGAGCGGGCGGCACGTCGGCGGCGACCGGTGGGGGCGGCCCGGTGGGGGCGTGCGCCGTCTGCGGCCCGTAGCTGCCCTGCTGGTAGGTGGTGCGGCGGTAGGGGGGCGGCTGAGTGAAGGTGGGTTCCGGCGGCTTGATGCGGGGCATCGCGGCGACGGCCTTGACCAGCTCCTCCGGAGTGGCGCAGGGCTGGTCCTCGCTGGAGGCGGTGGCGCCGTCGTTTACGAGGGCCCGCATCGCCAGTTCGGACAGGCCGCGGTGCACGCCGGCCCGTACCTGGTCCGGTGGCATCAGGATGCCGCCGGACAGCCGGGCGACGCCGGTGAGGCCGTAGGCGTCCTCCTCGTACGGCCAGCGCTGGGTGAGCGCGGCGTAGAGCAGGGCGCCGACGGCTTCGGTGTCGGTGCGCTGGGGTGTGTCGGAGCTGATGCCGCGCAGCGCGGCGTTCACGGCGAGACCGCGGATGCGGTACTGGCCGGAGCCGGTGCGCAGCACCGAACCGGGAGTGAGGCGCAGGTGGGCCAGGCCCTCGCGGTGGGCGGCGGCCATGGCCTGGGCGAGCTGGTTGACGAGGTGGTACGCCTCGTGGGGTTCCAGCGGTCCGGCGGCGAACAGCCGGGTCAGCGGGGTGGCGTCGGGCAGCCACTCGTGCACCACGTAGACGAGGTCGTTCTCCTCGACCGCGTCGAGCACCTGGACGAAGCGCGGATCACCGAGCAGCGCGGCCGACCGGGCGGCGGCCAGCACGGATCGGGCCCGGGCGTGGTCGGCGGGCAGCAGGTGCACACCGACGGCACGCTGCAGCTTCTCGTCCATGGCGCGCCAACTACTGAAGCCGTCCAGTCGGGTGACGCACTCTTCGAGACGGTAGCGGCGGGCAAGTCTGTGGCCGCTGTGGAGTTCGGGCGCGGTGCTGTCGTGCTGGGTTCCCGCACCGTCGGACGTGGCCTCGTCCGTACGGGCGGCCAGCGGCTTGGTGTCGCCGTCGTCCGCGCCGCCCGTGTGCGCCACATCGACGGCAGCCGTGCTTCGTTCCGCCACCGTCGCTCCTGCCTCCCCAATCCGTCGTGGCCGCTCCGCGGGTTTGGACTCCGCCGGCAACGACCAAGGACAATTGTGCCCGTTGGCCGCCACTGTGCACGACACACGGCGGCGGCCGAGGGTTGTATCAGCGGCCCAGTTTGGCCCGGACCATGCCCACCATGGCGGTGAGTTCCTGGATACGCAGCCGCTTGGCGGTGAGCACGAACACCACTCCCATCACGAGCGAACCGGCGATGACGCCGACGGCTCCGCCGATGAGGCCGTTGCCCAGCGTCTGTACGGAAGCGTATGCCGCGCCGCCCGCAAGCGCTGCGGCGGGCAGGCTGGCGAGCGTGAGCCTGGCGTAGGTGCGGGCGATCCGGCCGCCGTCCAAGTCGCCTTCCAGCTTGGCGCTCAGGCGCTTCCAGGCGACGATCACACCGAACGCGTAGGCGAGTCCGTAGCAGGCGGCCATTCCAGCGACGGCCCAGCGGCTGGGCAGCAGCAGGTAGCACAGTCCGGCGCCGGCCGCGTTGCCCGCGGCGACCAGGACGGTGTTGTAGAACGGCGTGCGGGTGTCCTCGTAGGCGTAGAAGGCGCGCAGCACCACGTACTGGACGGAGTAGGGGATCAGCCCGAGGCCGAAGGCCATCAGGATGAAGCCCATGGAGCTGGCCGGAATGGGGCCGGTGGCTGCGTACAGCACCAGGCACATCGGCACGCCGAGGGCGAGGAACGCGAAGGCGATGGGCACGATGGCGACGGCCGAGGTGCGCAGCCCGTGCGAGAGGTCGTCGCGGACGGCGGCGAGGTCGCCGTCGTGGGCGGACCGGGACAGCCTGGGCAGCAGGGCCGCCATCACCGAGACGGTGATGATGGCCTGCGGCATCTGCCAGATGAGCAGGGCGTTGTTGTAACCGAGGATGCCGGCGCCCTCGTTGCCGGCTTCGGCTGCCGAGGCTCCGGCGGCGGTGGCGAGCTGGGTGACCACGATCAGGCCGGCCTGGTTGGCGAGCACGAACAGGATGGTCCACTTGGCGAGCTTGGCGGCCTTGCCGAGGCCGTGGCCCTTCCAGTCGAAGCGCGGCCGGAAGCTGAACCCGGCGGCCTTCAGGTAGGGGATCATCGCCAGGGACTGGACGACCAGGCCGAGCAGGGTGCCGATGCCGAGCAGCCGCACGCCCTCAGGAGTGATGGTGTCCACGCCGAGCTGGGAGCTGCGGTGGGCGCCGTAGACCCACAGGAACGCGCCGAAGGTGCAGATGATGACGACGTTGTTGAGGACGGGCGTCCACATCATGGCGCCGAACCGGCCGCGCGCGTTGAGGATCTGACCCATCACCACGTGCACGCCCATGAAGAAGATCGTGGGCAGGCAGTAGCGCGCGAAGGTGACCGCGACGTTGTTGGCGTCGGGGTTGTTGGCGATCGGCACCGAAAGCATCTTGATGAGCAGCGGGGCGACCAGGACGCTCAGCGCCACCAGGGCGCCCAGGATGACCATCACCAGGGTGAGCAGGCGGTTGGCGTAGGCGACGCCGCCGTCCGCGTCGTTCTTCATGGCCCGGACGAGCTGCGGTACGAAGACCGAGTTGAGGCCGCCGCCGATGGACAGCATGTAGATCATCGTGGGCAGCGTGTAGGCGACGGTGTAGGAGTCGCCGAGCAGCGCGGCACCGAGCGCCGCGGTGATGACCAGGGTGCGCAGGAAGCCGGTGAGCCGGGACACCAGGGTGCCCGCGGCCATGATGGCGCTGGACTTGAGGATGCCGCCCCCGCCCCCGCCGCCGGACTTGCCCGGCGGCGCGGCCTCAGGGGCCGTCCTGGGGGCCTGCGGGGCGACGGTCTGCTCCGGCTGCATGCTGGGCGGTGGAGGCGGCGCAGCGGGCGGCTGAGCGGGTTGCTGGGGCTGCTGGGACTGGGGCTGCTGGGACTGGGGTGGCGGCTGGGGGCTGAGCTGCTGGTCCCGGTAGAGGTGCGCGAAGGCGTCGTCGGGGCGCTTGCGGGGCACGGGCCCGTCCCGGTCGTCGTCGTCCGGGGCGCGCGTGATCAGCTCGTCGATGCCGGTGAACTGCACCGTGGACGGCTCGTCGCCGTAGGGCAGGTGACGTGAGGGGCCGTCCGGCTCGGGCGCCGGCGGCGGCGCCCAGCGCTGCGGGTCGGGGGCGTGCCGGGGCGGCGGAGGCTGCCGGTAGAGCGGCTCGGGGGCCGCAGGCGGCGGTGGCGGCGGGTGCTCGGCACGATCGCGCAGAGCCTCCTTCACCGGGTCCTGGGCGGCCAGGTCGCGATCCCGGTAGGGGTCGCTCGCGTACGCGTCCTGCACATAGGGATCAGGTCCCTGGCGTTCGCGGTCGTACGGCGCATTCACTGAGTACCCCACATCATCGTCCCCGGCCGGCCTTCGGCCCGGCACCTCGCTCAACAGTCCACTTTCTCACCCGGGCCGGGGGAGTCCTTGCTTTCGGGGCCGGTGTCACGGGAGTTGTCCCCCGTGGGGCCGCCGTCCGCGGGGTTCTCCTGCTCCAGCGGCGCGTCGGGGTCCGGCTGGGGGCCCCTGCGCTTGCGCTGGGTGTACATCCGCGCCCCGGCCAGGACGACCAGCAGCACGCCGCCCGCGATCACCAGCAGCACCGTGGAGGTGATCTCGGTGACGTCGACCTGGAAGGTCATCGCCTTGCCGTAGGGCGCCCCGTCCTTGGTGTACAGCTGCGCCTCGACGAAGGTGCGGCCGTTGGCCTTGGCGGTGGTGTCGAACTTGATCGACTGGCTGTGGCCGCCGTCGATGACCACCGGCTTGGTGTCCTCGCTGATCTCCAGGCCGAACCGGCGGCCGGAGGTCAGCCGGAGCTCCAGGCCGTTGACCGGCTGGATGAGGTTGTTCTGCACGGTGACGGGGATGGTCGCGCTGCGCCCGGAGAGCGTCATGCGGGACTTCTGGACCAGGCGCACCTCGCCGGTGAGGCTGGTGAGGTAGTTCTGCACGTCGGCGCGGTACTGGCCGGCCTCACCGGTCCGGCCCCGCCAGGAGGTCGAGAGGCTGCGGCGCACCGCGTTGCCGAAGGTCGTGACGACCCGGTCGTCGCTGCTGAGAATGACCGAGAAGGCGTTCAGCGAGCGCTGAGTCTCCTGGATCTGCTCGAACGCGCCGGTGCTGAGTTCCTGCTTGCGCAGCCGGTCGGGGTAGGAGCCCGCTCCGGGCACCTTGCGGTTGGCCCCCGGGTCGGGTTTGGCCCTGGCGGTCTCGGCGAGGTCCGTGAACTCCGTCCAGCGGCCGTTGTCGCGCAGGGCGCGCACCGCCTGGGCCATGGTGGTCGCCTGGCTGCTGGACGGCAGCCGCTGCGGGGCGACCAGCAGGCTGCGCTGCCGGTTGGGGTCCTGCTCGGTGACGGAGAGGGTCTGGGCGAGGAACTGCTGCACGGCGAGCGCCGAGTTCCCGGCGCGGCTGAGATCGCCCTGGAACAGGGTGGAGAGCCGGGCGTCGGCGTTCACCGCGGTGACGCCGCCGCCGATGGGCCGGGCCGCGTTGGGCGTGTAGGGCAGGGACCCGGTCTCCCGCAGGCTGTCGCTGCGGGTGATGACCTTGCGGGCGCCGGCCGAGGTGGCGACGGACACCACCGAGGGGTCGACGGCGCCTTCGACGGGCCAGGCGAAGTCGGTGAGCGGCGTGACGTGCAGCACGGTCTTGACGGTCGTGCGGGCGGTCTCGGTGGCCGGGCCCAGATGGCTGAGCGTGCCGGACACGTTCCGGCCGCGGTGGGCCAGCGAGGCCAGGTCGGGATCACCGAAGGGCAGCGCGATGACCTCCTTGTCGGCGGTGGCCTGCTGCAGGTCGTTCAGCCATTGCGCGGCGTCCGCCTGGCCCTTGCCGGCGACCGGTTCGCCGCCGGGCGAGGACACCTTGTAGGGCTTGGTCATCGCGTCGACGGACGCCAGCAGGTCGGGGTCGACCACCCAGCTGACCGGCAGGTCACGGCCGAGCGACACCATGCGCTGGAGCCGGCCGCCGGGGGCGATCTCGTCGGCCAGGCGGTCGTGTCGGAACACCGGGGTGCGCTGCTCGTTGGACTCGGTGCGCGCGGTCAGGTGCGACGAGGAGATCAGCGGCCACAGGAACGTCAGCCGGGTCCGTGTGTCGGCCGGCTCGGTCTGCCAGGGGAGGAAGGTGCGCTCGATGCCCAGGACGTGCGGGTACGCCTCGCTCTGCGTCTGCCCGGTGACGCTGACGCCCAGCTGGTAGACGCCGTCCGCGCCGAGCTTGAGGCGCTTCACCGGGACGTCGAGGGTGAAGGAGCGGGTCGCCCCTGCGGCGATGTCGGCGAGCTCCACCGAGGTGTTCTTGCCGGTGAGCTGCGTGCCGTCGAGCCCGGGCGCGTACCCGTCACGGGTGGAGGCCTGCTCGATGGAGCTGCGGGTGCTCAGCCGGGGGCCGGCGTGCAGGCCCACCTCGGCGTCGGTGATGGCCGCGCGGCCCCTGTTGGTGACCGTGCCCGAGACGGTGAGCGTGTCGTCCTCGTCGGGGGCCGCCGGACTGAGGCCGCTGAGCGAGACCTCAGCGGTCCGGGAGCCGGTGTTGGCGGGCTGGGCGAGGTTTGCCGCCTGTGCGGCGGGGGCAGCCTGGCTCAGGCCGGTGAGGAGCGGCACCGCCACGAGGGCGGCGGTGAGGCGGTGCAGCCACCGCCGGGGGGCAGGCGTGCCGGGATTGCCCTGCTTCTCTGCCGCTTCGGCCACGCGCTCGCCCGTCCTCATCTTCCGCCCGCCACTGGTGGTCGTACCGCACCCACGACGATGCTAACGATTGCCGCAGGCCCGAGGTGCCGCGGTGGGCGCCGTGGACCCTGCGCGCCATGCCGGGCGGGGCCGCGGCGGCGGATATCCGTACGCCGCCCGGTGCGGCGGCACGTACCCTCTCTTGTTGTGCCGAACGCCAACACAGACAGCCACGTCCCGCAGTCGTCCTCCGAGCTCAGCGCGGTGCAGCGCCGGGCGGTGAGCGAGTTGCTCCGGGTGTCGCCGGTAGCCGACGACCTTGCCAGACTCTTCCGTGCGGAGGGTTTCTCGCTCGCGCTGGTCGGCGGTTCGGTACGGGACGCGCTGCTGGGGCGGCTGGGCAACGATCTCGACTTCACCACCGACGCCCGCCCGGAGCAGGTCCTGGCGATCGTGCGGCCGTGGGCCGACGCGGTCTGGGACGTCGGGATCGCGTTCGGCACGGTGGGCTGCCGCAAGGCCGGCGGCGCCGACGGCGAGGTGCAGGACTACCAGATCGAGATCACCACGTACCGCTCCGAGGCGTACGACCGGACCTCCCGCAAGCCCGAGGTGTCCTACGGCGACTCCATCGAGCAGGACCTCGTCCGCCGCGACTTCACGGTCAACGCGATGGCCGTCGCGCTGCCGGACAAGATCTTCGTCGACCCGCACGACGGGCTGCGCGATCTTGCCGACCGGGTGCTGCGCACCCCGGGTACCCCCCAGGAGTCCTTCTCCGACGACCCGCTGCGCATGATGCGTGCCGCCCGGTTCGCCGCGCAGCTCGACTTCGACGTCGACGCGGAGGTGCTCGCCGCCATGGAGTCGATGGCCGAGCGCATCGACATCGTCTCGGCGGAGCGTGTCCGGGACGAGTTCAACAAGCTGGTGCTCTCGGACAACCCGCGCAAGGGGCTCAGCATCCTGGTGGACACCGGCCTCGCGGAGCGGGTGATGCCGGAGATCCCGGCGCTGCGGCTGGAACGGGACGAGCACCACCGGCACAAGGACGTCTACGAGCACTCGCTGACCGTGCTGGAGCAGGCCATCGCCCTGGAGACGGACGGTCCCGACCTGACTCTGCGGCTGGCGGCGCTGCTGCACGACATCGGCAAGCCCCGGACTCGGCGCTTCGAGAAGGACGGCCGGGTCTCGTTCCACCACCACGAGGTGGTGGGCGCGAAGATGACCAAGAAGCGCATGACCGCGCTCAAGTACTCCAACGAGCTGGTGAAGGACGTGTCCCGGCTGGTGGAGCTGCACCTGCGCTTCCACGGCTACGGCACGGGCGAGTGGACGGACTCCGCGGTCCGCCGCTACGTGCGCGACGCGGGTCCGCTGCTGTCCCGGCTGCACCAGCTGACCCGATCGGACTGCACCACCCGCAACAAGCGCAAGGCAACCGCGCTGTCGCGGGCCTACGACGGCCTGGAGGAGCGCATCGCACGGCTCGCGGAGCAGGAGGAGCTGGACGCCATCCGGCCCGACCTGAACGGCAACGAGATCATGCGCATCCTGGACGTCGGTCCCGGTCCGCAGATCGGCCAGGCCTACCAGTACCTGCTGGAACTGCGGCTGGAGCACGGACCGATGGCCCGTGAGGACGCCGAGACGGCACTGAAGCAGTGGTGGGCCGCCCAGTAGGGCTGAGCCGGCGGCGGTCGGCAGGGTCGCGCTCCCGGTACCGCTGGCGCCCCACGTGCCGCTGAGCGGTGGCCGGAGTGCGGTGGGCCGGCGGCAGGTGCGCAAAGGGCGGTGTTTCACGTGAAACACCGCCCTTTCGGCAGCAGCGGCTGCCTCAGTGCGCCCGGTCGGCGCGCCTAAGCCCATGACTCTGCGGCCGACCGTCAGGCACGGCCGAGGCAGAGGGAGAAGTCCTTGCTGCTCTCCTTGGTGTAGATCTGCTGGGAGACACCGTCGACACCCTCGCAGGCGGCGCGGGAGGTGTCGCCCTCCACCTTCTTCAGCACCTTGTGGGTGGCGTCGTCGCTGTCACAGCCGACCTGCTTGACGTCCACCTCGGTGAAGCCCTTGACCGAGATGCAGTCGCCGGTGCTGACCTTCTCCGCGTCGGTCTTGTTGAAGAAGTACGTGCCCACGGCGATCGACAGCACCACCAGCGGGATGCCGAACCGCAGCAGCTTCTTGGCCTTGCCGCCGTTGGACTGCGGCTGGGCGCCGCCGCCCGGGAAGCCACCCAGGCCGGACGAGTCCGGCTGCCCGTGCTGCGGCTGCCCGTGTTGCTGGCCCGGCTGGCCGTAGGGGTTCTGGCCCTGGCCCTGCGGCTGCTGGGCGAAAGGGTTCTGGCCCTGCGGCTGCTCGGTGTTGGGATCCTGGGGCGGGGTGGGCGGCGTGGACATGAAGGGGTCCCCCTAGGTGGATGGCTGAATCGTCGCCGTGTTCGAGGCGGCCCCCGTAAGTTATCCATAAAGGCTGACAACACAGTGGCCAGAGCGGAGCTGTGGCACGGATGTGGCGAGGGTGTGACAGTCAGCCGCGGCGAAATGTCGCGACAGCTACGGCAATGACGGCATAGAGCCCGGCGACGGAGAGCACCAGTGCCGCAGACCGGCCGTCCGGGGGCAGCATCACCGCGGCGACCGCCGCAGCACCGACGAACGCCACGTTGAACAACATGTCGTAGAGCGCGAAGACCCGTCCCCGGTAGCCGTCGTCCACGGTGGACTGCACCACGGTGTCGGTGCAGATCTTCCCGCTCTGGGTCACCAGGCCCAGTACGAAGGCCGCAGCGATCACCGGGCCCGGTTCGAAGGTCAGGCCGAGCACCGGGACCAGTACGGCAGCCGACGCCGCACACAGGGCCATCCAGCCGAGTCGGCCGAAGCGTTTGGCCGCCCACGGCGTGATCACGGCGGCGGCGAAGAAGCCAAGCCCCGATATGCCCAGGGCCAGACCGAGCAGGGCCATGCCCTGCGACACGTCCTCGGCCCAGGCATGGCGGCACAACATCAGCACCATCACGGTGAGCGCGCCGTAGCAGAAGCGCATCGCTGCCATGGCAGCCAGCGCCTCGGCGGCCAGACGGCGCTCCCCGAGGTGCCGCAGGCCGGCCACCAGTCCCTTCAGCGTCCCGGCCACCGCTGCCAGTACCCGTGGCTGCACCTGGTCCGCCTCCGGGCCCAGCAGCTCCTTCGCCATGCGCAGCGCCGCAAGTCCGCCCAACAGGTATACGGCTGCCGCGATCACCACCACCACGGCGTCCGCTCCGACCCCCTCGGGCATCAGCAGTCGTGTGCCCAGAGCCATGGCACCGCCTGCGGTGGCCGCCAGAGTTCCCGCAGTGGGTGAAAGGGAGTTGGCCATCACCAGCCGATCGGCGTCGACAACCCGCGGCAGTGAGGCGGAGAGGCCGGCCAGGATGAAGCGGTTGACAGCGGTGACCGACAGTGCGGAGAGGTAGAACAGCCAGGTCGGCACCGAAGCAAGGATGAGCACCGCGGTACCCAGTGCGAACACCGCGCGCAACAGGTTGCCGAAGAACAGCACCTGCCGGCGCCGCCAGCGGTCCAGCAGTACGCCGGCGAACGGCCCCAGGACCGAGTAGGGCAGCAGCAGCACCGCCATGGCGGCGGCAATGGCACCCGGCGACGTCTCTCGCTCAGGTGAGAAGACCACGTAGGAGGCCAGTGCGACCTGGTAGACGCCGTCAGCGAGTTGGGACAGGAGTCGAACGGCGAGCAGGCGCCTGAAGTCGGTGAACCGCAGGAGCACGCGTGCGTCCTGGACCAGACCCGTGCGTCCCGGCGTCATGTTGCGGAATCCCGCCCCTCGAGTCGTGTTTCACGTGAAACATCGGCAGTCAGTCCGCACCGGCCGCCCGTCCGCACCGGCGGTCAGTCCGCTGAGCTGCTCCCCCAGCGCACGGGTTCCGTCTCCTTCGAGTCGCTGGCGGTCCGGCCACCGTGAACGGTATGCCCGACGACAAAGGCGTCCCGGTGCCCGTCCAGTACGCCGCCGCTCGGATCGTCCGAGCCGTCCTGGCGGACCGGGTCGTGCCGGGGTCGCAGTACATCCCGCACCACCAGACCGCAGAGGTACAGGGTGCCGATCAGGTGGGCGGCGATGGTCAGTTGGTAACCCTCCTGCGGCAGGCCCTGGCTGTTGTCACCGCCACTGGTGTGGGCCAGGTAGAGCCAGATGCCGAGGAAGTACACCACCTCGCAGGCCTGCCAGATGAGGAAGTCCCGCCACCGGGGTCGTGCCAGCGCGGCCAGCGGGATCAGCCACAGCACGTACTGCGGCGAGTAGACCTTGTTGGTGAGGATGAACAGCGCCACCACCAGGAAGGCCAACTGTGCGAAGCGCGGACGGTGCCGGGCGCACAGCGCCAGAGCGCCGATCCCGGCGCACCCGAGCAGCATCAGGAGCGTGCCGTAGGTGTTGGCGTCGTCCAGTGGGTTGCCGGTGCGCTGGGAGATGATCAGCCAGATCGAGCCGAAGTCGACTGGGCGTTCCTGGCTGAAGGTGTAGAACTTCGCCCAGCCCTCCGGTGCGAAGTACATCACCGGCAGGTTCACCGCGAGCCAGGCGGCGATGGTGCCACCCAGAGCGGAGTGGAAGGCGCGCCAGCGTCCGGCGCGCCAGCACAGCACCAGCAGGGGGCCCAGCAGTAGTACCGGGTAGAGCTTGGCGGCGGTGGCCAGGCCCAGCAGCACACCGAAGGCCAGCGGGCGGCTGCGTGACCACATCAGCATGGCCGCCGCGGTCAGTGCCACGGCGAGCAGGTCCCAGTTGATGGTGGCGGTGAGCGCGAAGGCAGGCGCCAGAGCGACCAACAGCCCGTCCCACGGCCGCCGCCGGTGGGTACGGGAGACGCACACCGCGATCACCGCGGTGCACACCATCAGCATGCCGGCGTTGACCATCCAGTAGAACTGCTGTTCCTGCACCATCTCGGCCGAGCCCGGCGTGAGCCAGGCGGCGACCTGCATGAACAGTCCCGTGAGCACCGGGTACTCCAGGAACTCCATACCTCCGGACTGCTCGCTGATCCGGTCGAAGTACGGGATCATCCCGTCGGCGAAGCCGCGGCCGGTGTACAGGTGCGGGATGTCGGAGTAGCAGGCGTGCACGTACTGGCTGCCCTGTCCGAAGAACCAACCCCCGTTGTAGCAGGGCAGTTTCTGGACCATGCCGAGCGCGAACATGCCCAGGGCGACGAGCGCCGTGATCCGGACCGGCGTCCACCAGTTCTCCCCCAGCCGGGCCCGCCTGCCCACCGGCCCCCCGAGGAACGCACTTCCGGCCGCGGCGACCTCGTCCTGCTGGGTGGGCCGGACGGGGTGGTCGTCACGCACGCTGGTCATGGTGCTCATCCTGCCCTACGGCCCCTGCTGTGCGAGGGAGGGCCGCCCAGTGGCTCACCGGAACAGGGCGGGCCGCGCGTCAGCCACCCGGAGCGACGGCGCGCGCCTTGAGGAAGGCGTAGTGCAGTACGCCGCCCCGGTCGCCGATCCGGCGCAGGTCGGCCATCCCCGCGTCCCACTCCTCGGGCGCGGCCAGTCCTTGCGCGAGGGCCTGCTCCCGCACCGCGTCGAAGACCGGCAGGAACGTGTTCCGGGTGAACCCCTCCACCAGAGCCGGGTGCGCGTCGTCGGCGTACACCGTGCGGGGGCGGACCTCGACGTCCGTGTATCCGGCAGCGGTCAGCAGCGGTTCGAGTCGCCGCCCGATCAGGGCGTCACCGCCGGCGGCGGACTGCAACCGCACCTGGCAGTCGACCACCGCACGCGCCCGGTGGCTGTCGGGGTGGAAGAACGCCGACCCGTGGTCCCCCTCGATCACGGTGAGGGTTCCGCCGGGCCGCAGGACGCGCCGCAGTGCCACCAGGGCGCCTGCCGGATCGAGCAGGTGCTCCAGGACGAAGCAGACGAAGAGATGGTCGAACGCGTCGTCGGGGAACGGCAGCTCGAACAGGTCGGCCCGGTACCACTCGACGTCGGCCTCCGGTACGTGCGCGGCCACATGTGACCGGGCGCGCGCCAGGGAGTCCGCGGAACGGTCCACCGCGACGAAACGGGCCCCCGGCCCGGCCTTCACCAGGTGAACCGTCTGCGCGCCCACCCCGCACCCCACCTCCAGCACGCTGCTGCCGGCCGGGAAGAAGGTGTCCGCGTGAAGCAGCCCGGCCAGGGTGTCCGCCTGGTCCGCCAGCCGCCGGCTCTCCCGGACGGAGTAACCGTGCACGTAGGCGGCCGGGGAGACGGTGGTCGTGAGCGGCCTGGGGGCCGGGGGTGGCGCATCGGGTGCGAGCGTCGAGCGGGTGGGCGAAGTGGAGGTGTGCGAAGTCGTCATGACATCACCCTGGCTGGGAGCATGGACCCGTGAACAGGTCCAAAGACGGCTTGGATGAGGGGTCCACAACCGGTGCGGACTTCCTCCAACTGCACCTCGCCGACGCCCCGACCGGGGGACGGGCGGACTGGCTGACCGACCGGCTGCGCGGTGCCGTCGCGGACGGCCGGCTGCCCGCGGGCAGCCGACTGCCGCCCAGCCGGGTGCTCGCGGCGGAACTGGGCATCTCCCGCGGGGTGGTCACCGAGGCCTACCGGCGGCTCACCGAGGACGGCCACGTCGTAGGCCGCGGACGCCGGGGCACCGTGGTCGTCGCGGCACCCACCGGCCCCCCGGCCGCGATCGGCCTCCCCGCCCCCACCCGAGCGGCGAACTCACGGGTGGCGACCTCACAGCTGCCGACCTCGCAGGTGACGGTGCCGGCCGCGCAGGACCTGTTCGGCATCACCCCCGGCGCGGACATCTTCGAGCGGTATCGCGAGGCACCCGCCCGCATCGACCTCTCGCCCGGTCTCCCCGACCTCTCGGCGTTCCCCCGCGCGGCCTGGCTGCGTGCCGAACGTGCCCTGCTCGGCACCCTGTCCGCGTCCGAACTCGGCTACGGCGACCCCAGGGGCGCCCCCGCCCTGCGCAGAGCCGTCGCCCACTGGCTCGGACGCAACCGCGGCATCCGCGCGGACCCCGACGAGGTGCTGGTCGTCTCCGGGACGGCCCAGACCCTGACCCTGGTCGGCCAGGTGTTGCACGAGGACGGCGTCACCGAGATCGCCGCGGAGGATCCCGGCTCGCTGGGCACCCGCCAGCACCTGAGCCGGCAGGGCCTGCGCATCCTGCCGGTACCCGTGGACGCCCAGGGCGTCAGGGTCGACGTCCTGCGGGACTGCGGCGCACCCGCCGTCCTGCTCACCCCGGCCCACCAGTTCCCCACCGGCGTGGTGCTCGGCGGGCAGCGCCGCCGTGAACTGGCGAGCTGGGCCGACGACAGCGGCGGGCTGGTCGTCGAGGACGACTACGACGCGGAGCACCGCTACGACCGGGCTCCCGTCGCCGCGCTCCGCTCCCTGCTGCCCCGCCAGGTCTGCTATGCCGGAAGCATCTCCAAGATCCTCGCCCCGGCGCTGCGGATCGGCTGGGCGCTGCCGCCGCCGCACTACCGTGAAGCGCTGACGGAGGCCAAGCGCAGCGCCGACCTGGGCAGCGCCGTACTGCCGCAACTCGTGCTCGCCCACCTCATGGAGTCCGGTGAGCTGGACCGGCTGCTGCGGCACCTGCGTCGGCACCACCGGCGCCGGCGCGACGCGATGATCGCGTCGCTGCGTACCCACCTTCCCTCGGCCCGGGTGCACGGCGCCGCCGCCGGGCTGCACCTGATGGTCACCTTCCCCACCTCACGCGCGGACAGCGACCTCGCGGCGGCGGCTCTCGCCGAGGGCGTCAAGACCCAGCCGCTTTCCTGGCACAGCCTGGCGCCGCAGCCGCCGGGCCTCGTCCTCGGCTACGCGGCCACCGCACCCGACCGGATCGAGCTGGGCGTCAGCCTGCTCGCCCGCGCTCTCCGCCGTCTGCCGTGAGCCGTGACTGCCCAGCGGTGGTCGCCGTGCCGTGGTCGCTTGCGGCGGGAGGGCAGGAGGCATCGGCTGTGAGACTCCGACACGGGGAATGCGGCCCCACAGGCAGCCTGTAGGATCCCGCGGTTCGTGTCATAGAGCATCGCGTTGACCTGCAGCTTCTCTTTGAGTCTCACAGCGTGACGAGCTTGATCAATCTCACGGACGTGGCAGATTCCTCAGCACGAGGGAGACTGCCTCGGTGACCTCGAACGCGCCCCCCCTGCCCGGCACGAGCCACTCCCGGCCGACGCTTCCTTGTATCCAGACCTGGCGTCCGCCGGCAGCTTCGCCGGAGCGCTGGAAGCCGTGGCTGCTGAGCTCGGTCTCTCCCTAGGCAGGGTTCTTGTGGATGATTCGAACCCGCTCCGGACGGCAGGCGTCGAGAGCACGGTGGCTGACCGTGAGGCGTGCTGGATCAGCCTGGGGTCTGTGGAGCGGTGGTTCATCTTCAGCGGTTGGTCCATGGGGGTGCAGTTGGTCTCGGGCGCGACTCAGGACTTGGGCGAGATGGCGCGGGCCCTGGAGGCATGGCGGAACGGCCTGAGGCTCAAAGAGATCCGCGAGGTGAGCCCATTCGTCAAGGTCACCGAGCTGGCCGAAGCCCATGAAAAGGGTCCGGCCGAGGCGGTCGCGGTGAAGTGGCGCTTGCTCCTTGAATGCCTGCGCCGAGATTCGGACCGCCGGGAGCTCGCCCATCGGACGCTGAAGGTTGCCGAGCTTGCGCATGCCGAACCACAGCTGCGCCAGCTGCTTCCGTTCACCAGCCACTGAGCGTTTCCGATCTACGCTCTGGGGAGTGAAGATCGTTTCTGCATGACCGCGAGGATGGCG
>NZ_JASKMT010000043.1 GCF_030124175.1 Streptomyces sp. 549
GGAGGCGGGGGCGGGGGCGGGGAAAGACAGCGGGGGCGGGGAAAGACAGCGGCAGCGGGGACGGCCCTGAGGAAAACCTCAGTGCGCCCGCGGCGGTCCGTTGACAGGCTGAGGCCCATGGACCACCGGCACGAACCCGCCCCCGCCCCCGAACCCGCCGAGCCGCCCGGCACGGCCGTCCCGATCACCACACCGCTCACTCCGGACCTGCTGCGCGGCGCGCTGGACCTGGAGCACACCGAACACGGCCTGCTGCCGCACCGGCTGCCCGCCCGGGCCCGCGCCCAGTTCACCGACGGACAACTCGCCATGGCCGAGTCCCAGCCCTCCGGCGTACGGCTGGTCCTGCGCACCCGGGCGACCGCCGTGGAGCTGGACACACTCCGCACGAAGACGGCCTACGCGGGCACGCCGCCCCGCCCGGACGGCGTGTACGACCTGCTCGTCGACGGTCGCCCGGCCGGCCGGGCGACCGTCGACGGCGGCAACCTGACCACGGTGGACCTGGCCACCGGCGCGGTGGAGACCCGGCCGGGCCCGGTCGGCACCGTCCGGTTCACCGGGCTCCCCGACCGGCTCAAGCGCGTCGAGATCTGGCTGCCGCACAACGAGACCACGCACCTGGTCGCCCTGCGCACCGACGCCCCCGTCGAGGCCGCCCCGCCGGACGGCCGGCGGGTGTGGGTGCACCACGGCAGCTCGATCAGCCACGGTTCGAACGCCGAGAGCCCCGCCACGACCTGGCCGGCGCTGGCCGCCCGGCTCGGCGGCGTGGAACTGGTCAACCTCGGCTTCGGCGGCAGCGCGCTGCTCGACCCGTTCACCGCCCGCGTCCTGCGCGACACCCCTTCCGACCTGATCAGCGTCAAGATCGGCATCAACCTGGTCAACCTGGACCTGATGCGCCTGCGCGCCTTCACCCCGGCCGTACACGGCTTCCTCGACACGATCCGCGAGGGCCGCCCCACCACGCCGCTGCTCGTCGTCTCGCCGCTGTACTGCCCGATGCACGAGCGCACCCCGGGTCCCGGCGCCTTCGACCTCGAAGAACTCCGGGCCGGGCAGTTGCGGTTCCGGGCCATGGGCGATCCGTCGGAGACCGCCGCCGGGAAGCTGACGCTCCAGGTCATCCGCGCCGAGCTGGCCCGCATCGTGCGGCAGCGCGCGGCCGACGACCCGCACCTGCACCACCTCGACGGCTGCGACCTCTACGGCGAGGCGGACCACGCCGAGCTGCCGCTGCCGGACCTGCTGCACCCGGACGCCACCGCGCACCGCCGCATCGGCACCCGCTTCGCGGAAGCGGCCTTCGGCCCCGGCGGCCCCTTCGCCCCACCGCACGGCGACGGCGACGGCGACGCCGAGGGCGAGGGCGAGCACGGCCACAGCGACGGGAAGACGGACGGGCCGGGCCCCGCGTGACGCGGTGCCCGGCCCGGTGAGCCGTCGGACCAGGTCGCGTCGCCCGCAGCGGGCGACGCGACCGGCCCTCACTTCTTGCGGCGACGGCCGCCCTTCTGGGCCTTGCGGCGCTCGGCGCGGGTCATACCGTCCGACGGACCGGTGGTCGAGCCGTCCTCGTTGGTGAAGTCGCCCTCGACGACGCCGCCCTCACCGTCAACGGTGGGCGCCGAGAAGTGCAGCCGGTCGGGCCGCTGCGGCGCGTCCAGACCCTTGGCCCGGATGGCGGGGCGCCCGCCGGCCGGCACCGCGTCGCGGGTGTCCTTCGCCAGCGACGGCCGCGCGTCCTCAACCGGCACCTCCTCGACCTGCTGCTCGACCTGGACCTCCAGGTTGAACAGGTAGCCGACGGACTCCTCCTTGATGCCCTCCATCATGGCCTGGAACATGTCGAAGCCCTCCCGCTGGTACTCGACCAGCGGGTCCTTCTGGGCCATCGCCCGCAGGCCGATGCCCTCCTGCAGGTAGTCCATCTCGTACAGGTGCTCGCGCCACTTGCGGTCCAGCACCGACAGCACGACACGGCGCTCCAGCTCGCGCATGATCTCCGAGCCGAGCTGCTCCTCGCGGCCCTCGTACTGCTTGTAGATGTCCTCCTTGACGGCCTCGGTGAGGAAGTCCGCGGTGATGCCCTCGCGGTCACCGGCCTCCTCCTCCAGGTCCTCCACCGTGACGGAGACCGGGTAGAGCTGCTTGAAGGCGCCCCACAGGCGCTCCAGGTCCCAGTCCTCGGCGAAGCCCTCGACCGTCTCGGCCTGGACGTAGGCGTCGATGGTGTCGTCCATGAAGTGGCGGATCTGCTCGTGCAGGTTCTCGCCCTCCAGGACCCGGCGGCGCTCGCCGTAGATGACCTCGCGCTGCCGGTTCAGCACCTCGTCGTACTTGAGGACGTTCTTGCGGATCTCGAAGTTCTGCTGCTCCACCTGAGACTGCGCCGAGGCGATGGCCCGCGTCACCATCTTGTTCTCGATCGGCACGTCGTCGGGCACGTTGGCCATGGCCATGACGCGCTCCACCATCTGCGCCTTGAACAGGCGCATCAGGTCGTCGCCGAGGGAGAGGTAGAAGCGGGACTCGCCCGGGTCGCCCTGACGTCCGGAACGGCCGCGGAGCTGGTTGTCGATGCGGCGCGACTCGTGCCGCTCGGTGCCCAGCACGTAGAGGCCGCCGAGGCTCTTGACCTCCTCGAACTCCGACGCAACCGCCTGCTCGGCCCGCTCCAGAGCGGCCGGCAGCGCAGCCGCCCACTCCTCGATGTGCTCCTCCGGGTCCAGGCCCTTGCCACGCAGCTCGGCCTCGGCGATCGCCTCGGGGTTGCCGCCCAGCTTGATGTCGGTGCCTCGACCGGCCATGTTGGTGGCGACCGTGACCGCGCCCTTGCGGCCGGCCTCCGCGACGATCTGCGCCTCGCGCTCGTGGTTCTTCGCGTTCAGCACCTCGTGCACGACGCCGCGCTTCTTCAGCTGCTGCGAGAGGTACTCCGACTTCTCCACCGAGGTGGTGCCGACCAGGATCGGCTGGCCCTTCTCGTGCTTCTCGGCGATGTCCTCCACGACCGCGTCGAACTTGGCGACCTCGGTGCGGTAGATCAGGTCGGCCTGGTCCGCCCGGACCATCGGGCGGTGCGTGGGGATCGGCACCACGCCGAGCTTGTAGATCTGGTGGAACTCCGCGGCCTCGGTCATGGCCGTACCGGTCATGCCGGAGAGCTTGTCGTAGAGGCGGAAGAAGTTCTGCAGGGTGATCGTGGCGAGCGTCTGGTTCTCGTCCTTGATGTCCACCCCTTCCTTCGCCTCGATCGCCTGGTGCATGCCCTCGTTGTAGCGGCGGCCCGCGAGGATGCGGCCGGTGTGCTCGTCGACGATCATGACCTCGCCGTCGATGACGACGTAGTCCTTGTCGTTCTTGTAGAGCTCCTTGGCCTTGATCGCGTTGTTGAGGTAGCCCACCAGCGGCGTGTTGACCGACTCGTAGAGGTTGTCGATGCCCAGCCAGTCCTCGACCTTCGCGACGCCCGCCTCGTGGATGCCCACGGTGCGCTTCTTCTCGTCGACGTCGTAGTCGCCCGTCTCCGGCTTCTGCAGCCGGACGTCGGCGGGCTCGCCCTTCTCCAGGCGCTTGACCAGCTTCGCGAAGTCGCCGTACCACTTGGTGGCGGAGTCGGCGGGACCGGAGATGATCAGCGGGGTACGGGCCTCGTCCACCAGGATGGAGTCGACCTCGTCGACGATGGCGAAGTTGTGGCCGCGCTGCACCAGCTCGTCCTGCGACCACGCCATGTTGTCGCGCAGGTAGTCGAAGCCGAACTCGTTGTTGGTGCCGTACGTGATGTCGCAGGCGTACTGCGCACGGCGCTGCGCGGGCGTCATGTTCGCCACGATGCAGCCGACGTCCAGGCCCAGGAACTTGTGGACGCGGCCCATCATCTCGGAGTCGCGCTGGGCGAGGTAGTCGTTCACCGTGATCAGGTGCACGCCCTTGCCGGACAGCGCGTTGAGGTAGGCGGGGAGCGTGCCGACGAGGGTCTTGCCCTCACCGGTCTTCATCTCGGCGACGTGACCGAGGTGCAGGGCGGCGCCGCCCATCAGCTGCACGTCGTAGTGTCGCTGGCCGAGCGCGCGCTTGGCCGCCTCCCGCACGGTGGCGAACGCCTCCGGGAGCAGGTCGTCCAGGCTCTCACCGCCCGCGTACCGCTCCTTGTACTCGTCGGTGAGCTCCCGCAACTCGGCGTCGGAGAGGTCAAGGAAGTCCTCTTCGATGGAATTCACCTGGTCCGCGATGCGGTGCAGCTTGCGCAGGATCTTGCCTTCGCCTGCACGCATGAGCTTGTTGAAGACGGACACTGAGGCTGGTCTCCTTGCCGGTCGGGCCTGGCACGGTCGTTGCGGTGGTCACGGTGGTTGCGGTCTGCGCCCCTGACGGACACGGCCGGGAGGGGCATGCCGCACCGGCCATCGTATGCGAGGGGCGACAAGCCCTGAACCCCCCAACGAGCGGCGGGCCCGTATGGTGCCTCGGGTTCTCACGGTCCCCGCACCGTGCGCGCCCGCGCGCGCCGGACCGGGCGGGACACAATGCGGGGCATGGAACCCGTGACCCTGCGCACCGAGCGCCTCCTGCTGCGCCCGTTGGAGCCGCGCGACACCGACGCGGTGCTCGCCGCCTGCCAGGACCCCGACATCGCACGCTGGACCCCGGTGCCCACCCCTTACCACCTGGAGCACGCGGAGGAGTTCGTGCTGCGGACCAGCCCGGCGGGCTGGCGGGACGACACCATGTACAACTTCGGGGTGTTCACCCGGGAGGGCGTACTGGCCGGCTCGATGGGCCTGGTCCGCATCGGCCTGCTGCGCTCCGCCGAGCGCCAGGCGGAACTGGGCTACTGGACGGCGCCCGACCAGCGCAGGCGCGGGTACACCGCGGAGGCGGGCCGCGCGGTGGCCGACTGGGCCTTCACCGCGCTGGGCGTGGAGCGGCTGGAGTGGTGCGCCGAGGTCGGCAACGAGGGCTCGCGCGCGGTGGCCCGCCGGATCGGGTTCGTCCTGGAGGGCGTGCAGCGGTCCAAGATCACCCACCGCGGCACCCGGCGCGACGCGTGGGCGGCGGCGCTGCTCCCCTCCGACCTCGGCCGGAGCACCGTCACGCCCTACCTGCCCGCCCCCGAGCACCGCACACCCTGACCGCCACGCACCCCGGACGCCGCACCCTGGCCGCCACGCACCTCGGGCGCCGCACCCCGGCCGCCGGGCCCCGGAGGCACCCGCCCCGGCCGCCGTTCCGGGCCGGTTGCCGTTCACGGGCCGGTTGCCGTCCGCCTCCCGGTCCCGTTGTCAGTGACGGGTCCTAGGGTGGCCGGCATGACCCACGCCCAGGTGACCCTGACCGCCGACGAGGCACGCCGGATGGCCCTGCGCGCCCAGGGCCTGCTCGGCGCCCCCGACCGCGCCGCCGGGGTGCCCGGTGTGCTCCGCGGGCTGGGTGCCGTCCAGCTCGACACCATCTCGGTGCTGGCCCGCTCGCACGAGCTGGTGCCCTACGCCCGGCTGGGCGCGGTCGGGCGGACGGCGGTGGAGTCGGCGTACTGGTCGGGTGACACCTCGTTCGAGTACTGGTCGCACGCCGCCTGCGTACTGCCGATCGAGGAGTGGCCGCACTTCGCCTTCCGCCGCCGTGCGCGCCGGTCCAGCGGGCGCCGCTGGCACGACCTCGCGGACCGGGACAGGTCGCTGGCCGCGGTGCGGGACCGCCTGGCGGCCGACGGGCCGCTCACCGCCTCCGAACTGGGCGGTGCGAAGAACGGCGGGGTGTGGTGGGACTGGTCCGAGACGAAGATCGCCGTCGAGTGGCTGCTCGACACCGGCGAGGTCGTCTGCACCCGGCGCCGCGGCTGGAAGCGGGTCTACGACCTGGCCGAACGGGCCGTGCCGGCGGACCTGTTCCACGACGACGAGGACGACAGCAGCTGCCTGCGCCGCCTGGTCGAGCAGGCCGGGTCCGCCATGGGCGTGGCCACCCGCGCCGATCTGGCCGATTACCACCGCCTCAAGGCCGGCCAGGTGGAGTCGGTACTGCCCGACACCGCGCTGGTCCCGGTCGAGGTCGTCGGCTGGGGCAAGCCGGCCTGGGCCGCTCCGGAGGCGCTCGCAGAGCAGGCGCGCGGCCGGCACCGCACGACGCTGCTGTCGCCGTTCGACTCGCTGGTCTGGGACCGCCCCCGCACGGAGCGCCTCTTCGGGTTCACGCACCGGCTGGAGGCCTACGTGCCCAGGCCCAAGCGGATCCACGGCTACTTCGCGATGCCGCTGCTGGCCGGCGGCCGGCTGGTCGGCCGGGTCGACCCGGCCCGGGAGGGGAGCACCCTGGTGGCCCGTCAGGTCTCCCTGGCCGGACCTGACGCGGTGGCGGCGATGGCGAAGGCGCTGCACGAGGCGGCCGACTGGGTGGGCTGCGACCAGGTCCGCGTGGAGCGCTGCGACGACCCGCAGCTGGCGGCCATGCTGGGCAAGGCCCTGGCCTGACCCCGCGGGCCGTCCGGCCCCGCCGCCAGTGCTCACGCCTCAGCCCTCAGCGCGCAGGCCTCACACGGTGGACGGGCCTCAGCGGGCAGGCCTCAGCGGATCTCCAGGATCTTCTCGCGCATCGCGTAGACCACCGCTTCCATGCGCGAGTGCAGCTGGAGCTTCTCCAGGATGTTGCGCACGTGGTTCTTCACTGTGTTCTCGCTGATGAACAACTCCTTGGCGATGTCCCGGTTGTTCATCCCGGTCGCCACCAGCTTCAGCACCTCCAGCTCGCGGTCGGTCAGCCGCGGGGCGGGCACCAGTTTGCTCTCGTCGGTGCGCTGGATCATGGACTTGAACTCGGTCAGCAGCTTGGCCGCCATGGAGGGGCTGATCTGCGACTGCCCGTCAGCGACGGCCCGGATCGCGGTGGACACCTCGTCGGTGGAGATCTCCTTCAGCAGGTAGCCCGTCGCCCCGGCCTTGATCGCGTCGTAGAGGTCGGCCTCCTCGTCGCTGATCGTCAGCATGATGATCTTCGCGCTGGGTGCGACCTCCTTGATGGCGGTGCACGCCTCGATGCCGCCGCGACGGGGCATGCGCACGTCCATCAGCACGATGTCCGGAAGCAGGTCGGCGGCCTTGTCGACCGCCTCGGAGCCGTCCCCTGCCTCCCCGACGACCTGGATGTCCTCCTCCTGGGCGAGCACGATCTCCAGGCCCCGGCGGAACAGGGCGTGGTCGTCGACGACCAGCACCCGGATGGGCTCGTCCCGCAGACCGCGCTCGCGCTCGTCGGCCGGCGCGGTCCCGCCGCCCCCGAAGGCGCCGGGCATCGTGGGACCGAAGCTGTCCGCCATCGTTCCTCCCCCTGCAGGCCATGCCGCGTAGGCGCCAACCGGGCTGATCAGGAGGCCGGTTGGTCGTGACGTCCATGCTATCGGGGTCGGCGGCCGAAGCGGTGCAGCTCGCTGCGGCGACGTGCCCCTGTCTACACACAACGTAGAGGCCCCCGGCGGAGTTCAGACTCCCGCCGGGGGCCGCGGTCAGGGGCGCTTTTCAGCCGCCGAGTGCGCCGCCCGCGCCGTGCGGCGGCTCGTCGACGAACGGGTCGGGCTCAAGGTGGATGACGCCGTAGTCGTAGGCGTGCCGCCGGTACACGACGCTCGGGTGCTTGGTGTCAAAGTCGACGAACAGGTAGAAGTCGTGCCCGACCAGTTCCATCTCGTAGAGGGCCTGGTCCAGGGTCATGGGCGCGGCCTTGTGGGTCTTCTCCCGGCAGATCAGCGGGCCCTCGCCCTGCACCTCCAGCGGTCCGACCCTGGTGACGTCCGATGCGCCGTCGTCCTCGGGGGCGCTGGTCGCGAGCGCGCCGTTGCCGTCCAGTACGGCGGCGTCGGGCACGGTCACCGCCACGTCACTCGCCGGGATGCGGCCGTTGCCGCGCCGGGACGTGCGCTTGTCGTGCCGCCTCCGCAGGCGGGACTCGAGCTTCTCGGCTGCGAGGTCGAGCGCGGCGTACGGGTCGGGGGCCGCCGCCTCGGCCCTGATGACCGGACCGCGGTGCCGCAGGGTGATCTCCACCCTGTCGGATCGGTCGGCCTGGCGCGGATTCAGCTCCTTGGACACCTCAACGTCCAAGCGGATCACCTTGGCGTCGAGCTTCTGGATCTTGTCCAGCTTGAGCTTCTCGGCCACATGCTTACGGAACCGCTCCGGAACCTCTGTCTTACGGCCCTTGACGACGATGTCCACGCAGAACTCCGTTCCCGGACCACTCCGCTGACGGGCGGAGCGTCCTTGGTGCACTGATGCCGGGTACCGGTCACCACCGGTCACGTTCCGGCACTACGTCGGGTTGCGACTTCCACCTCCTTCTCCCCAGTCGGGAAGATCGCCACCCACTCGAAAAGAGAGGCGACCAGCGGAGTCGGGCAAACGCAGCGAAGTGCGCACGTTCCGCTCCGAGGAGATCCGTCCACCTCGACGCATTTCCTCATAACCGAACGTACCCCGACTGGGGGATGGTCGGCACCCCCTACCGGTGCGTACAGGTCATCGAACGCCTTTCGGCGCCCACCCGGACAACGGCCGCCGCCGCAGGTCCGTTCCCCTCCGCATGCCCCGCCCCGCGCCCGGCACACCGCCGCGGTCCGGCAGAGCGGGGACCGCGGCGACGACGGCGGCACCCGCCACCCGCCCTCCGGCGGCCCCCACCGCGCGGCACGCCTCGGCGAGGGAGCACCCCGTGGTCATCAGGTCGTCCACCAGCACCACCGGGCCCGCCGCCAGCAGCGGCACCGCGGCGCCCGGCACCTCAAGGGCGCCGCTGAGGTTCCGGGCGCGGGCGGCGGCGCCCAGCCCCGCCTGGTCGGCCACCCGGCGGCGGGCGCGCAGCGCGGCCAGCACCCGCACCTGCCGGCCGGAGCCCCGCAGGCGGCCCGCCGCGGCGCGCGCCATGCGCAGGACCGGGTCGTGGCCTCGCGCCGCCACAGCGCGCCGGGCGGACGGCACCGGCACCAGGAGCAGCGGACCGGCTCCCGGCTCGGCACAGGACCGTGCAGCAGCCCGCACGGCCCTTTCCAGAGCCGCTGCCAGCGGTCTGGTCAGGCGCAGCGCGCCGCGCTCCTTGTGGGCGAGCAGGACCGCCCGCAGCTCGTCGCCGTACTCCCCCGCCGCGTACACCGCGGGCAGCCGCCCCGGGTCACCTCCCGGGGGGTCGGGACGGACCCGCCGTACCGGGCCGTGCAGCGCGGACGTGCACTCCGCGCACAGACCCGCCCGGGGCGCACCGCAGCCCGCGCAGTCCGCAGGCAGCACCAGGTCGGCCAGTTCCTGCCACCACTCCCGCACCGCTCCCCCTCCCGTGCGCCCGCCGATCAGCCCGGGTACACCGGTGCCGAGCCCTTCTTCGTGACCTCCTGCCAGTCGGCGTCCCGGGGCAGGCGCACGATGCCCTCCTCCGAGTCCGCCAGCAGGGGCTTCTCCTCGTCCTCCGAGGCGGCTATGCCCTTGACGTTGTTGACGCCGGGCAGCTTCGGCGGCGTTCCCGCAGAACCGTCGGTGGAGATCACCCGGAGCTGCTGGACGCCGCCGGACTCCTTGCCGACGACGACCATGCGGCTGCCGCCCGCCCACGAGGCCGCGACGACGTTCTCCAACAGCGGCGCCACCGGCCGCAGCCCGGTCACCTTCACCACGGGCTCCCCGCCGGCGTCGTTCTCCCGCTCCACCCGGCCCAGCTGGAGCGTGGTGAGGTCGTCTGCCGTCACCAGCAGCGCGATGCGGGTGCCGTCGGCCGACATGTGCAGCGACTCGATCCGGCCGGAACCCAGCCCTGGCACCTCGACCTCCTCCGCGTCGCCGCGTCCGCCCCGCAGACGCAGCAGCCGGGACTGCCCCGGGTTCCGGTCGGCGACCCACAGATCACCCAGACCGTCCCAGCTGGGGGCCGTCAGCCGGTCGCGCTCCTTGGCCCCGGCGCTGGTCAGCACCGGCGCGTCGAACTGGACGTCGGCCGAGAGCGGATCGACGTAGAGCGAACGGCCGTCCAGCGAGACGCCCGCGCCCATGCCCTCGTCCCGGCTGACGGCGACCGACCGGAAGGGGACCTCGCCCTGCCCGAAGGGCCCGCGGACCGGCACCGCGGTGTCCTGCTGCTCCTGCAGCGCCACCAGGCGGTGCGCGGCGTCGACGAAGTACTGGTGGGTGGCCTGACCGTTCAGCAGCCCCGGCGAGTAGACCTGCGCCTCCTCGTCGCTCTGCTCGCACAGCGTGCGGCCCTGCCGGTCGGCCAGGGCGACCCGCTGCACCCGCGAGGAGGACTGCTGGTCGACCGTGTGCAGCAGCTGGGCGGCCATCCGCACGCACTGCCGCTCGTCGACGTTGACCCGGCCGCCCCCGCGCCCGGCCGTCAGCCGCACCTCCAGGCCACCGGACTCGTCCAGTGCCAGACGCTGCCCGGGAGCCAGCCGCACCCCGGCGGGGAACGAGGTGCTGACGACTGGGCTCAGCCAGTCGGTGGGCCCGTCCAGCAGCGAGCTGACCGTCTCCGTCACCGGGTCGATGCGCCGGCGCAGGTACACCGGGTCGGCCACCAGCACGTTGCGGCCGGAGGGCACCGCCGCGGCCTCCGGTCCGAGATTGGCGAAGTAGTAGGTGTTGACCGACCGGTAGATGCGCTGGAAGTCTGCCTCGCCCATCACCAGACCGTCCGGCAGCCGGTCGATCCGCCACTCGTTCTTCGCCCGCGTCAGGTGGAAGACCTGCCGGTAGGTGCCCTCCGCCGGCGTGTAGGCGTTCTTGACGTCCACCGCGGCGACCTGCGTGCCCGTCACCTCGATGCTGAAGCCCTGCCCGTCGCGGTCCGCGCGCACGCCGTCGGACGGCACGTCGGGCCCGCCGGCCACCACGGTGGTGCTCGCGAACGGGTCCCAGCGTCGGGACTCCTCCTCGGTGAGGTACTTGCGGGCGGTGTCGAAGTTGGCCTCGTCGCTGGTCGTGGCCTCCAGGAAACCGCGGACGATCTGCGGTGGCTGCTGCCCCTTCTGCGGGCTCACCCCGAACACCCGCACCTGCGAGTCGGCCTCCGCGCGCTGCGGGGACTCGATGCGCTTGACCTCGCCGTCGGAGGGGATCGACGCGCACCCGGACAGCAGCAGCGCGCACGCCGTAAGCACGGCGACGCCTCCGCGCCGTTCAGCCCTCATGGTGGTTCTCCTCGCGGTGGTTCTCCTCGCGGTGGGCTCGGTGGGTCCGCTCTCGGTCGGTCCGCTCGGAGCCGTCCCGCTCGCGGTCGTCCTGAGCCGAGTGCTGCCCGGGGTGTCGCCCGGAATGCTGGGCGGAGCCTCGCTCCGCCGCCTGCCGGGCGGTCTCGGGAACGTCCGGGACCGGCCCGGTCCGCCGGGCGGAGGGGGCCGACCGGTTGCGCCGCGCCTCCAGGCGGCGCGTCGAGTCGTGCGGCTCCAGCGGGATGGGCGAGCCTCCGAGCACCTCGCCCGCCGTGCTGGGCAGGGTCAGGCGGAACTGCGATCCGCCGCCCGGCTCGCCCCACGCCTGGAGCCAGCCGCCGTGCAGACGGGCGTCCTCAATGGCGATGGACAGGCCGAGGCCCGTACCGCCCGTGGTGCGGGCCCGCGCCGGATCGGCCCGCCAGAACCGGTTGAAGACCCGCTGCGCCTCGCCCGGTTTCAGCCCCACGCCGTAGTCGCGGACCGCGATGGCGACGGCGCCGGGGCCGGCCGCAAGCCGGACCACCACGTCGCGGCCCTCGCCGTGCTCGATGGCGTTGACCACCAGGTTCCGCATCACCCGCTCGATCCGCCGGGCGTCGGCCTCGGCCATCACCGGGCGTTCGGCGCCGCGCACGACGACCGTGGTGCCCTTGGCGTCGGCCAGCGGCTCGGCCGCCTCCACGACCCGGTGCACGACCTCCCGCAAGTCGGTCGGCGCGGCCTCCAGCGCGGCGGCGCCGGCGTCGAACCGGCTGATCTCCAGCAGTTCCGCGAGCAGCGCCTCGAACCGGTCGAGCTGGCCGAGCAGCAGCTCGGCGGAGCGGGCCGTCACCGGGTCGAAGTCGCCGCGTGCCTCATGGATGACGTCGGCCGCCATCCGGACGGTGGTCAGCGGGGTGCGCAGCTCGTGGGAGACGTCGGAGACGAAGCGGCGCTGCAGGCGGGACAGCTCCTCCAGCTGGCCGATCTTGGTCTGGAGGTTCTGCGCCATCTTGTTGAACGCCTCACCGAGGCGGGCGATGTCGTCCTCGCCGGTGACCTTCATGCGCTGCTGGAGCTTGCCGGCGGCAAGCCGTTCGGAGATCGCGGCGGCCATCCGCACCGGAGTGACGACCTGGCGCACCACCAGCCAGGCGATGGCGCCGAGCAGCACCACCACGAACAGCCCGGCGGTGGCGAGCGTGCCCTTGACCAGGGACAGCGACTTCTCCTCCTGGCTGAAGGGGAAGAGGTAGTACAGCTGGTACGGGTTGCCGTTGGCGTCGTTCAGCCGCTTGCCGATGATCAGTGCCGGCTCGCTGCCGCCGCCGGTGCGCACGATGCGCCCGTACTGCTGGTGCGCCACCGCCTGCTGGTCCAGCGTGCGCCGCAGCGTCGGCGACACGCTCTCCTCGGGGCGGACGTCGCCCGAGGCGCGCGGCCCGCGGGTGTTGGTGGTCTCGTCCCCGATGAAGGGCGTCACCTCCTCGTCCGAACTGAGCGCCACCACGGAGTAGACGCCCTGACCGCCACTGGCCAGCTGCTGCACCAGCTGGGTCAGCCACGCGCCGGAGTCCAGCACGTTGCGGCCGCCCCCGGTCTCGCCGTCGCCCTCCCCGCTGGCGGCGCTGTCGGCGAGTTCGGTGGCGACCGCGAAGCCGCCCGCCGCCTGGCTCTGCGCGGCCTGCTGCTTGGCGTCGAGCAGACCGTTGCGGACCTGCCCGATCACCACCAGGCCGAGCAGCAGCACCACGGCGAGCGACATCAGCAGCGTGGCCGCGACGACCCGCAGCTGGATGTTGCGGCGCCACAGGCGTGCCGCGGGCAGCAGCGGACGCCGCACCCAGCGCACGAACATGCGCACCACCGGGTGGGCCCGGCTACCGGTCGCCCCTTCCGGCAGCAGGCCGTCGGAGAGGAGGTGGCCGCCGCGCCGCACCTGCTGGATGACGGACCGTGCGGAGCGGGACCGTGCCGAGCGGGAGGAGGTGTTCCGTTCCGCCTCCTTCTTCGGCGGAACGGAACCGTGCTCGGACATGTCAGCCTGGTCCGGCCTTGTAACCGACGCCGCGGACGGTGACCACGATCTCCGGCCGCTCCGGGTCCTTCTCGACCTTGGAGCGGAGTCGCTGCACGTGCACGTTGACCAGGCGGGTGTCCGCGGCGTGCCGGTAGCCCCAGACCTGCTCCAGCAGCACCTCCCGGGTGAACACCTGCCAGGGCTTGCGCGCCAGGGCGACGAGCAGGTCGAACTCCAGCGGCGTCAGTGCTATCGACTGGCCGTCCCGCTTCACCGAGTGGCCCGCCACGTCGATGACGAGGTCCCCGATGGCGAGCTGCTCCGGCGCGGGTTCCTCCGAGCGGCGCAGCCGCGCCCTGATCCTGGCCACCAGCTCCTTCGGCTTGAAGGGCTTGACCATGTAGTCGTCGGCGCCCGACTCCAGGCCGACGACCACGTCCACGGTGTCGCTCTTCGCGGTGAGCATCACCACCGGGACACCGGACTCCGCCCGGATCAGGCGGCACACCTCGATGCCGTCCCGTCCGGGCAGCATCAGGTCGAGCAGCACCAGGTCGGGTTTGGTCTCCCGGAAGGCGGCCAGCGCCTTGTCTCCGTCCGAGACGAACGACGGTTCAAAGCCTTCGCCGCGCAGCACGATGCCGAGCATCTCTGCCAGTGCGGTGTCGTCGTCGACGACGAGGACGCGTCCTTTCATGCGTTCATCATCCCATTACCTGTTCGTGATGTTCCTGCCGGTGAGACGGAGCAGAGTTCGGCCAGCCCGGCCGCGGTCACCGGAGAGACCACGCCGGCCTCCGTGACCAGAGCCGTGACCAGCTCCGGAGGCGTCACGTCGAAGGCCGGGTTGTACGCCTGAGCTCCCAACGGGGCGACGGACATTCCCGGTGCCACCTCCGTGACTTCGTGTCCTGATCGTTGTTCCACCTCGATGGCGGAGCCCTCCTCGGTCGCCTGGTCGACCGTGGTGAGCGGTGCGACCACGATGAACGGCACATGGTGGTACCGGGCCAGTACGGCCAGTGGATAACTGCCGACCTTGTTCGCCACCGAGCCGTCGGCGGTGATGCGGTCGGCCCCTATCAGTACCGCGTCGACCTCCCCCGCGGCGAACAGCGACCCCGCCGCACCGTCTGTGAGCAGTGTGTAGGCCATGCCGGCCCGGGCCGCCTCGTAGGCGGTGAGCCGGGCTCCCTGGAGCAGCGGCCTCGTCTCGTCGACCCACAGGCGCCGCAGCTCCCCGGCCCGGTGCACCGCATGCACCACGGCGAAGGCGGTGCCCTCACCGCCGGAGACCAGCCGCCCGGTGTTGCAGTGCGTGAGGATGCGGTAGCCGCCCCCGGGCAGCAGTTCGCGCAGGAGTCCCGCCCCGGCAGCCGCCATGCGCCCGCTGGCGTCGGCGTCCTCACGATGCAGGGCCCGTGCCTCGGCCAGCGCCGCCGCGGCGGCCCGCTGCATGTCACCGTCGGCAGCCGTCGCCCGGCGGTAGGCGTCAAGGACCCGCTGCACACCGTGCGCCAGGTTGACCGCGGTGGGCCGGGCACCGGCCAGCTGACCTGCCGCCTCCTCCACGTCGAAGCCGCGCGTCGCGGCCAGCGCCACACCGTAGGCGCCGGCGATACCCAGCAGCGGGGCACCACGGACGGTGAGCGAGCGGATCGCTCCCACCAGAGCGGGTACGTCTGTGCAGATGAACTCGATTTCCTCGTGCGGAAGCCGCGTCTGGTCGAGAAGGACCACCACCGGTCCCTCTGGCAGTTCCTCCCATCGCAGCACCGGAACAACCCTCGCCTCGTGATCAGCCATTGGGCCAGTCTGCCCGCTCGGCCACCGCTCGGGCAGGGCCGCGTACATCCGAAAGCGCAGCGTGGCACGATGGCTGCCAACCAGTGCTCCCCAGACCGAGGTGAACCGCAGTGAACGAGTCTCCGGGCTGGGCCTCGCCCGGGTCTTCCCCCTCCGAGCCCTCTGGCGACCAGGATCGGGAGCGGACCCCGCCCGGTGACGCGGTTCCGCCGCATCCGGGCAGCGCCGTCCCGCCGCCCGCGCAGCCGACGGGCTGGTCCGCACAGCAGCCGCCCAGCGCCGGGCCGACCGGTTGGGGAGCACCGCCCCCGCCGCCCGGTGGCCCCGGCGGCTGGCAGCAGAACTGGCAGCAGGCGCCCGCCGCCAAGCCCGGCGTGATCCCGCTCCGCCCGCTCGGCATGACGGAGATCCTCGACGGCGCGGTGTCGACGATGCGCGCCCACTGGCGGCCCGTCCTGGGCATCTCGATCGGCGTCGCGGTGCTGATCCAGCTGGTGTCGACCGTGGTCACCGGCCTCTGGTTCCGCAACCTCACCAGCCTGGAGGCCCTGGAGAACAACCCCGAGCCGACGCTGTCGGAGGTGATGGACGCCTTCAACGGCACCCTCGCCAGCCAGAGCATCCCGATGCTCACCACCATGGTCGGCACCGTCATCGCCACGGCGATGCTCACCATCGTGGTCAGCCGCGCGGTACTGGGCCGGCCGGTATCCATCGGCGAGGCCTGGCAGGACTCCAGACCGCTGCTGCTGCGGCTGCTCGGGCTCTCCCTGCTCGTGATGCTCATCGTCATCGGCGCGATGGCGGTGGGCTTCGTCCCCGGCATCCTGGTCGCGGCGTCCTCGCCGGCCGCAGGCCTGCTGCTGTTCTTCTTCGGCGGCCTCGGCGGCGTCGTGTTGGCGATCTGGCTGTGGGTGCGCTACTGCCTTGCCGCGCCCGCCCTGATGCTCGAACGGCAGGGACCGGTCACCGCACTGCGGCGCTCCGCGAAGCTGGTGCGCGGCTCGTGGTGGCGCATCTTCGGCATCCAGATGCTGGCCCTGCTGCTGGTCATGGTCCTCAGCTTCATCGTGTCGATCCCGACCGTGCTGATCGCCGCCCTGATGGACGGCGACGGCGCGGCCAGCCTGCTCACCGGCGGCCCGACGGACCGCTCCTGGACCTACCTGATCGTGATGGGAGTCGGCAGCGTCGTCACCTCGGCGCTGACCCTCCCGTTCAGCGCGGGCGTCTCCGCGCTGCTGTACATGGACCGGCGCATCCGGCGGGAGGCCCTGGACATCGACCTCGCCCGGGCCGCAGGCGTGGCGGACGGCACCACCGGCACTCCGGACCGCCCGGACCCCGGGCAATGAGGCGTCGATGCCCTTGATGTCGGTCACGACGGTGGCAAGCAGCCTGGCGGCGGCCCTGGTCCGCGTCCAGAACGCCCAGAACGCCCAGAACGCCGATGAGGACGTACCGGTCACCATCGGAGGGGAAGCGGCCCGCGAGGCCGCACGCCGCGAGCTCAGCGACCCCAAGTACCACCAGAACGACCCCGGCCTGCTGCAACGCGCCCTTGAGTGGGTGTGGGACACCATCGGCAGGCTGCTCTCCTCCGCCGCTGGTGTCACGCCGGGCGGCTGGGTGGGGCTGCTCGCCGTCGGACTGCTCGTGCTGGTGCTCGTGGTGGCGCTGCGACTGCGCATGGGGTCCGTGCGGGCCGCGCTGCCCTCCGGCGGACGCGGGGTGTTCGGCGACCGGCCCAGGACGGCGGCCGAGCACCGGACCGCGGCGGAGCGCCACGCAGCCGCGGGCGACTGGAGCCGGGCCGTGCAGGAACGCATGCGGGCGCTGGTGCGCGCCCTGGAGGAACGGGCGCTGCTCGATCCCCGGCCGGGGCGCACGGCGGACGAGGCCGCCGCCGAGGCCGGCCGTGTGCTGCCCGGCCACGCCGCCGAACTGCGTTCCGCCGCCCTGGTGTTCGACGAGGTGACGTACGCCGGCCGGCCGGCTGACGCGCAGGCGTACAGCGCCCTGCGGACGCTGGACACCGCCGTGGGCAAGGCCCGTCCCGACCTGGCCGGTTCCACTTCCTCGGGAGGCGGCAGGTGACGGGCACCCGCACACCGGCAACCGTGCCGTCCGACGGCAGCTCCCTGTCGCCCGACGCCAAGGCGCTGTGGATGCGTTCGCGCGGACTGCTCGCCGCGGTGGCGGTGCTGCTCGTCGCCGGCATCGTGCTCGCCGTCCTGCGCTCCGGCGAGCAGTACGGCCTGCTCGACCCGCGCTCCCCCGAACGCTCCGGCAGCCTCGCCACCGCCGAACTGCTCGCCCAGCGCGGAGTCGACACCACCGTCGTCACCACCACCGCCGAGGCTGCCGACGCCGCCGGGCCGGACACCACCGTGCTCGTGGCCGCGCCCGACCTGCTGGGCGACCGCCAACTGAACACGCTGCGGGCCGCCTTCTCCGGCAGCGGCGGCCGGACCTTGCTCCTGGCACCCGGCCCCGGCTCCGTGGAGCGGCTCGCCCCGCGGGCCCGCGCGGTCGGCAGCCACGAGGTCGCCGTCCGCGCCGCGGACTGCGCGGCGCCCTTCGCCTCCCGGGCGGGCGATGCGGAACTCGGCGGCTACACCTACACCTCGTCGGCCGACGAGGTCGACTCCTGCTACCCGGCCGAGGACCTGCCCAGCCTGCTGCGCCTGCCGGACGCGACAGGCGACGGGGACACCGTCGTACTCGGCTCCGGCGACCTGCTCCAGAACCACCGCCTGGACCAGCACGGCAACGCCTCGCTCGCTCTGCAACTCCTCGGCTCCCGTCCGCATCTGGTCTGGTACCTCCCGTCACTCGCCGATCAGTCGTCCGACGAGGCCGGCGACCTCAGCGTCGCCGAACTCGTGCCGCCGGGCTGGCGCTGGGCCGCCCTGCAGCTCGCCGTCGCGGCCGTGCTGACCGCTCTGTGGCGAGCCCGGCGCCTGGGCCCGCTGGTGCCCGAACGCCTTCCTGTCACCGTGTACGCCTCCGAGGCGACCGAGGGCCGGGCACGGCTCTACCAGCAGGCCCGCGCCCGCGGCAGCGCCGCTCAGGCCCTCCGCAGCGACGGTCGCGCCCGGCTGGCCGCGCTCTGCGGCGTACCTGCCGCCCAGGCGGACAACGCCGAGGTGCTCACCGCCGCCGTCGCCTCCCACTCGGGCGGCACCGGCGGCGAGGTGCACCATCTGCTGTTCGGTCCGCCGCCCGCCGACGACGACGCCCTCGTCAACCTGGCCGACGAACTCGACCGACTCCGCAACCGCGTTTCCCCGTCCCCCGCCCCTAGAGACAAGGACCGCCCCTCGTGAGCGCCCCTTCCGCCGACACGTCCCGCGCCGCCCTGGAGTCGTTGCGGAGCGAGATCTCCAAGGCCGTCGTGGGCCAGGACTCCGCCGTGACCGGCCTGGTGGTCGCTCTGCTCTGCCGGGGCCACGTACTCCTCGAAGGAGTGCCCGGAGTGGCGAAGACCCTGCTCGTCCGCACCCTGGCGGCCACGTTGGACCTGGACACCAAGCGCGTGCAGTTCACCCCCGACCTGATGCCCAGCGACGTCACCGGATCGCTCGTCTACGACACCCGCACCTCGGAGTTCTCCTTCCAGGCCGGCCCCGTCTTCACCAACCTGCTGCTCGCCGACGAGATCAACCGGACTCCGCCCAAGACACAGGCGTCTCTTCTGGAAGCCATGGAGGAGAAGCAGGTCACGGTGGACGGCACCGCCCGGCGCCTCCCGGAGCCCTTCCTTGTCGCAGCCACCCAGAACCCCGTGGAGTACGAGGGCACCTACCCTTTGCCGGAGGCCCAGCTGGACCGCTTCCTGCTGAAGCTGAACATCCCGTTGCCCTCCCGCGCCGACGAGGTGGACGTGCTCACCCGGCATGCAGGCGGTTTCAACCCCGGTGACCTGGAGTCAGCGGGAGTCCGCCGGGTCGCCGGCCCCGCCGAACTGGAGGCCGCGCGCGCAGCCGTGGCCAAGACCGCCGTGTCCACAGAAATCACCGGCTACATCGTCGATATCTGCCGTGCCACTCGAGACTCCCCCTCACTCACTCTTGGTGCGTCCCCCCGTGGAGCCACCGCCCTGCTGTCGACCGCTCGCGCCTGGGCCTGGCTCACCGGCCGCGACTTCGTCATCCCCGACGACGTCAAAGCCCTCGCGCTGCCGACCCTGCGGCACCGCATCCGCCTCCGTCCGGAAGCGGAGATGGAAGGCGTCACCGCCGACAGCGTGATCAACTCGATCCTCGCCCACGTCCCCGTCCCCCGCTGAGACGGCTCACCTGCCATGGCACTCACCGGTCGCACAGCCCTCGTCGCCGCTCTCGGCACGCTGCTGGTCGGCTTCGTGCTGCCCAGCTGGTCCGGCCTGCTGGCAGTCCAACTCCCCCTTCTGCTCGCAATCCTGTACGACCTGTGGCGAGCCGCGCCAGTGCGAACGCTGCAGTTCACCCGTTCCGGTGACACATCAGTTCGACTCGATGACGCCGCCGAGGTCCACCTGACGGTGACGAACCCGTCCGGCCGCCCGCTGCGGGCGGCGCTGCGGGACGCCTGGCCGCCGAGCAGCTGGCAGCCGGACGCGGACACCGCCTCGTCCCGGCACGTCGTCACCGTCCCGTCAGGCGAGCGCCGCCGGGTCACGACCCGGCTTCGGCCGTCCCGGCGCGGCGACCGGCGGGCCGAGCGGGTCACCGTGCGCTCCCACGGACCGCTCGGCCTGGCCGCGCGCCAGGGCAGCCACGCCGTTCCATGGTCGCTCCGGGTTCTGCCGCCGTTCACCAGCCGCAAGCACCTGCCGGCCAGGCTGGCCAGGCTGCGGGAGATGGACGGCCGCACCAGCCTCCTCACCCGGGGCGAGGGCACCGAGTTCGACAGCCTGCGCGACTACGTGACGGGGGACGACTCCCGGTCCATCGACTGGCGGGCGACAGCCCGCCGCGACTCCCTCGCCGTCCGTACCTGGCGGCCGGAGCGCGACCGCCACATCCTGGTGGTCCTGGACACCGGGCGCACCGCCGCCGGCCGGGTCGGCGACGTGCCCCGCCTGGACGCGGCGATGGACGCCGCCCTGCTGCTGGCGACGTTGGCCACTCGGGCCGGCGACCGGTTGGACCTGCTCGCCTTCGACCGCCGGGTGCGGGCGTCGGTGCAGCGGCGCACGGCGGGCGACGTGCTGCCCGCGCTGGTCGACGCCATGGCTCCGCTGGAAGCGGAGCTGGTGGAGTCCGACACCCGGGGCATGGCGTCGGCGGTGCTGCAACGCGCCTCACAGCGCTCGCTGGTGGTACTGCTGACGGCCCTGGACGCCTCTCCTGTGGAGGAGGGGCTACTGCCGGTTCTTCCGCTGCTGACCCGCCGCCACTCCGTCCTGGTGGCCTCCGTCGCCGATCCCCGCATCAACGAGATGGCCACCGCCCGGGGCAGTGCGGAGGCGGTCTACGAGGCCGCTGCCGCGGCGCGCACCCTGACCGAACGCCGGAACACGGCGGACCGCCTGCGCCGCCACGGCGTGACGGTGGTCGACGCCCTCCCGGACGCGCTGGCACCGGCCCTCGCCGACACCTACCTGGCGCTGAAGGCAGCAGGCCGGCTCTGACGCTGCCGACGGGGACCCTACGGCCCCGTTGGCGGCAGAACGTGGCTATCCGGGGCAGGACCTGTCGTCCGGAGCTGCGGGCGCCCACCAGGCGATCAACCGGGCAGCCATCGCCTCGGGCTCGAGGCCGCGGGGGTCAAGACCGAAGTGCTCCTCCAGCTCGTGCCTCAGGAAGTCACCGATCTTCTCCTTGCTGCTGCCGGCACCAAGCCGACGCAGCAGAGGGGCGAGCAGGCAGTCGTACTCGTCCTGCACGAGGTCGGAGACGCCGATCGGATCCCACTCGTTGAGCAGACGCCGCAGATCTTCCTCGGTGGAACTGTTCCCCTCACACATCGCCCCAGAATGCCACCCATCCGGCAACAGCTTCCCCGCAGCCCCCGTACGGAACGCAAAAAGGCCGGGCCCCGGAACGAATTCCCGGGGCCCGGCCGTGAACGCAGGAAAGCCCCGCTGGTTTCCCAGCAGGGCTTTCCTCGCAATAATCGTTCGGCGGCGTCCTACTCTCCCACACGCTCCCGCATGCAGTACCATCGGCGCTGAAAGGCTTAGCTTCCGGGTT
>NZ_JASKMT010000044.1 GCF_030124175.1 Streptomyces sp. 549
CCGCCAAGGCTTCCTCACCCAACCCGGACGAGGCCGCTATCAGAAACGGACTTAACGTCCACTCAAATGATCGACTCCCTACCGAACCCGGAACGGTTCACTCGGCAGTGACCTGGCGAATTCGGTCCTGGAGGGCCGTGAGTTCCAGGCGTAGCCACGTCTCCAGTACCCGGAGCCGGTCCAGGTCCGGCGGCAGCAGGTCGGAGCCGACGTGCTACCGCCGCCCAGGGTCGTTCATGTAGTCGATAGGAGGGGGCGGCGCCCCGACCGGGGAGGACGGGGCGCCGCGCGGGCGGCTGAAGCTACCTACTGGCCACCGCCCTCACCCGGCACAACGACCCCGCGCCGCTGCGGTGGCGCCCAGCGCGTCGAACCGCTGCTCTCACTCCCGGACGGGTGCGGTTCAGCGCTGCCCGGCTCTGGGCGGGGTGGTGGTGTGCAGCCGTTTGCGGACGTCGGTGAGGGCTCCGGCCGGGCCGGGGACGCGTTCGCGTAGGTCGGCCAGGACCGCACCCAGTTCGCGTACCGGGTGCGGGTCGGTGAGGCGGTGCCAGCAGTATGCGCGCGGTCCACCGCCCCGCCCACTTCCCCGCTGTACCCGCAACCCTCACGTGTTCATCAGCTCGCAGACCGCGCACACCCGGGCCCCGGTCACAACCGGTTGGATGCAGCCTCTGCTGCGCGGCCTCCCGGTCACCGCCCAGCAACTTCGCGAGGACCGAATCCTCGAAGCGGCCTCCGTCACCGGCGCTGACCCGCAGCACCTACGCGCGGTGTTCAACATCACTCCGGAGACCGGACTCCGCTACACCCGCTTCTTCCACTCCGACCCCACGGACAGCGACGACGTATCCGGCTGCAACATGGAGACATCGTGACCGACCACCACGCTCACCTGCTCGCCGCCATCGTCGAGCTCGGCGGTGAGCTGGAGCTCCCAGCTACCCGTAACGGGCGCTTCAGGGGCGGGGTCATCCCAGAAGGCTGCGCGGTCAGCGACGCCGGCCGCCGCCGATGCGGCGGTCGTCGGCCAGTGCGGTAAGCGGGCCGAACTCGCGGGCAAGCTGGTTCCACGTCAGAACCTCGCCACAGCGGGCCGGGAACTCCTTCGGGTTGAACTCGGGCATGGTCCAGGTGCCAGTACCCCGGTCCCGCAGCCACAGGTCCCCGTCACCGTCGACCACAGTCGGCGGGACCGGTACGGGCTCGGCCTGATCGGTGGGCTCCCAGGTGACCCGGCCCGGGTGGGAAACGCGGCGCAGCTCGGTGGTGGCCAGCCGCGCGGCCAAGTCACGGGCGGATTCTTCGGCGTTCTTGACCGACTCGAGTCGGAATGCGTCGTCAAGTACGGGCAGGGCTGGATTCTTGCTGCGCTTTGAACTCATACGCTGACTACCTCCGGTGGGGGGCGTCACATCCGTTATGGCACCCCGTAGAGGAACACGGTATCCGAGGCGGGAGTCGGGCCGGCTACGACCACTGTCCAGGTGGAGGCGCTGGCACACCGGGCGGTGGGGGCTAGGTGGTGAGCTGGTCCTGGACGTAGCCCAACCCGTGGTAGCGCTCAGATATGGCGGTCCGGGTCTGAGAAGGTGAGGCCGCCGGGGGCGAGCGGACGTCGGGCCGGGGCGGGTGCGGGCTCGGCGGGCGGCTGGCGGAAGTCGGCGCCCTGCTCGACCGGCATCAGCCGGCGCCCACCCGCCTGGGCGGGTACGGGAGCGTCGGAAACGGGCTCGGAGAAGGCGGGCAGTGAGAGCGGTCGACGGTCGGTCATGATCCCTAGTCTCCCAGGTCCGGCCCTGCGGGTAGGGCCAGGCCGCTATCAGCGGTGATAGTGCTCTGGCCCTGGCCAGCAGGGCCAGGCTGGTTGTTTCAGCTCACCAGAACAGAGCGGTTAAGCCACTGCTACCGCCGGTGAACCGGCCCGGACTGCCGAGGCCGGGCTGCACAATGCGCGGGTGACCACGACCCCCGCCTGAACCGGGTTCAGAAACCTCCACGCTCAGACCCCGACGCCAGCGCGTGCGCCCGAACCCTCCCGACCTGACCCCGGCCGCCCACTCGGTTCAAGAAACAGCCGTTCGGCAACCCGTCACGATGTGGGACGGGTCCTCGCAACCGGCGAGGCGTACACCAGACCCGCCCACCACAAGAAGGGCACCAAGCCCCGCCGACTGGTAGATGACAAGCTAATGGATGGCGTCCCGCTGTGTGGTGTAGGGGATCTCCGTAGTTGAGTGCGCGGGTTCCGCTCCCCGGATTGCACCGTCTGCCGGTGCATACTCCCTGCTCTACTGGCAGGCCACCGTGCAACTGTCCTTCGTGAACGGGCAGTTCAACCTCGGGAGGTAAACGGTGGCCTTGTCCCAGCATGACCTACTTCGCCTGCTTTAGCCACTACGTTCGGCAGACGGTCTTGAACTCGTCCGGGAGGTGGCCGAGCGGTTGCTGCAGGAACTGATCGAGGCCGAGGCCACCACAAAGATCGGCGCCGAGCGGGGCGAGCACACCGACACCCGCACCACCTGGCGCAACGGTCACCGGGAAAGACGGTGACCACACAGGCCGGCGACCCGCGAACTCGCGATCCCGAAGCTGCGGGCCGGGAGCTTCTTCCCAAGCCTTCTGGAACGCCGGCGGCGCATCGACCAGACTCTCTACGCGGTTGTCATGGAGGCCTGCGTCCACGGCGTCTCCACTCGGTCCGTCGATGACCTGGTCAAGGCCCTGGGCTCGGACACCGGGATCTCCAAGAGCGAGGTCTCCCGGATCTGCGCGGAGCTGGACGAACAGCTGGAAGCTTTCCGGACGCGTCCGCTGGAGCACATTCCGCAACGTCCTCGCCGTCATCCCGAAGGGGTCTGCGGAGATGGTCGCTGCGACGATCCGCACAATCTTCGCTCAGCCCACCGCGGACGCGGTCCGCACCCAGCTCGACACCGTCGCCGACATGCTCGGCCGGCAGTTTCCCGAGGCCAGAGCGATGCTGCTGGAGGCCAAGGAAGACCTGACCGCGTTCGCGGACTTCCCCCACCAGCACTGGAAGAAGATCCAGTCCACGAACCCGCTCGAGCGGCTGAACCGGGAGATCAAACGCCGCACCGACGTCGTCCAGGTCATTCCGAACCCACCCGCCGTCCTCCGCCTGGCCACCGCGGTCCTCGCCGAACTCCACGACGAATGGATCGCCTTCCCCCGCCGCTACCTCTCCAACGAGAGCATGGACGCCCTCCACCCCGAGGACACCATCGCCCCACCCGCCACGTCAGACAGCTGATCACCTACACCACGACAAGGGGCATGACCGTCCTACGTCGCCGCGCCCCCGAAACCACCGTCCGCCTGCGGTACAACAACGGCGCCAACATGAACGAAATCCGAACCCAGCTCAGCCGCCGCCTCAACCTGCCCGGAGAACCGCCACAAGCCGTCGGCCCCAGCGACCAGCAGATCCATGACGCACTCGGAGCAGAGCCACACGTCCTCCTCATCGATGAAGTGCAAGGACTCGGGGCAAAAGCACTGGAATACTTCCGCACGCTGTGGGGCGACGACGCCCGCCGAGCCGCCATCATCCTCGTCGGCAGCGGCAACACCCGGCAGAAGATCCTCAACAACCAGGCCCTGCACTCCCGGATCCTCGACTGGTACCAGTTCAGCCCCCTCACACCGACCGAAGTCCAGGCCATCGTCCCCGCCTACCAGCCGATCTGGAACGGCGCACAGCCCGGACTGATCCTGTACACGGATGACATGGCAGGCCACGGATCATTCCGGAACTGGGCAAGAATCACGCTCCACCTCCACGACGCCCTTGAGGAGAACCCCGACATCACCCTCAGCAAGGACCTCATCCGCTGGGTACTCAGCCGCATCGACCCCACCACCCGCCACGCAGCTGACCGCACCAGCAGGGCTGCACTTGCACCTATGAGGCCTGACTGACGATCTGGACTCTGCGCGGGCGCGCGCGTCCAGTCCGGAGGGACGCCCGGCCCAGGCACGATGCTGCCTTGCGACAGACGCCTCTTTGCGGCAGCCTTTCAGCACTCCGACGCGGGTCTGCTTCTAACACCCGCAGACCAGAGCACTCTCCGACGGGTCGAGCAACCTTCGTCGATCAAGATCGGCGGGCACAACCACGTCCCGTGCTCCTCCCACGGACCGGCCGCGCCCGGTACCACAGCAGAGCCCCAATACGGCAGCAGAGCCCGGGCCGCGCGTCGCGGTCCGGGCCCTGCCCCGTGCGGTGCCGCCCTGTGGCGGCGGCGTGTCAGCTCTGTGCGGTCTCGTCGCCCGCCTGGCCGGCACCCTCAGCTGCGCCTGTCTTCTCGCGCATCTTGCGCACCAGCTCCGCCTTCTGGTCGGCTGCACCCTGGCGGTCGAGGTTGCGGTGCGGACCGTTGTTCTGCCGTTCGGCGCGAGACAGCTTCTTGCGCTGGCCGCCGCCCATGCCCACGGGGTTGTTGATGTTCTTGCTCACGGTCACGGGTTCTCCCGGTAATGGTGTGAAGTGATCTACGGATTCATCGGTGGGGGACGGGCGGCGACGTCTAAGGACGTCAGCAGGGGCCCGTCACGCTCTCACTCGTAAATCGGCGCCTGGAAGAACATGACAAAGACCTTACCCGGTTCCGACGGCCCCGCACACCAGCCTCTTCGCCGCCACGGCGTCGGACGGGCCTTCGGCGAGCGCCTGTGGTCAGCCGTTGCCTTCCGGGAATCTCAGCATCTGCCAGCACCCGCCGGTGGTTGCCGCCCGTCTGGGGCAGGTCCAGGTGGGCATTCAACCTTGAGAGCTCGTAACACGATCTTGTTGAAGTGGCCTGGTCGGGCGTGACCAGTGTGGTGATTCGGCCGTTCGCGAGGATGTGAGTACTCGGCAGTGGATCGAGGGCGACTACTTGTGGGCGCTGATCGAGCCGCTGCTGCCGCCTTGGCCGGAGAAGGCGCCGGGGCCGCAGCCAGTGGCGGACCGGCTGTGCCTGCAGGGCATTCTCTACGTCCTCCACAACGACATGGCCTGCAACTGCTGCCGCTGGAGCCGGCGAACGGGACCCGGTCCTCCAGGTGCCACCAGGTCATCTGATTGATCGAGCCGGTGGTGACATCGAAGGACAGCAGCGTGGCCGGAGCCCAGGGCTGTTTCAAAGTCTCGGTGGTGGCGTGAAGGTGCAGGTCACGGTGATGTGACGTGTGTTGGCGGCCCCGTCTCGTATGCAACGAAGCTCCGGTTGGAGTGGGTGACCTCTCAAGTCGCCCTGCCGAACCGGAGCTTCGATGTGCCGTCAGTCTTGCCAGCGTCTGCCTGATCAAGTCGCCCTCGCGTCAGCACCGCGTACTGGCGCATCTGCCACAGCGGCTGGCCACGCTGGCCGATGCCCGGCACCGGCGCGGCAAGCGTCACCCGTTCGTGAGTGTGCTGCTGATCGCCTGCTCGGCCGTACTGACCGGAGCGCGTTCGTTTGCCGCGATCGGCCAGTGGGCCCGTAGCGCCCCGCAGGACACCCTCGCCCGCCTCGGTGCCCGCGTGGCCACCGCGTTCCACGTGCGCGTTGCTCCCAGCGCGGCGACCATCCGCCGGATCTTGAACGCCGTCTGTCCGGGCGGCCTCGCGGACCTGCTCGGAGCTGATCCTTCCGGGGCCGACACCCTCGCGGTGGACGGCAAGAGCGCCCGTGGCTCGCGCACCGCCACCAGTCCGGCGGCCCATCTGCTGGCCGCGATGACCGGGACCGGGCAGACGGTCACACAGCTGCGGGTTCCGGACAAGACTAACGAGATCACCTGCTTCGCCGCCCTGCTGGAGCCGTTCGACCTGGCCGGCGTGACGGTGACCGCCGACGCTCTGCACACCCAGCGCGAGCACGCCCGGTTTCTGGTGGAGGACAAGCGGGCCCACTACCTGCTGGTGGTCAAGGCCAACCAGCCCGGACTCTTCCGGCAGTTGAGATCGCTTCCGTGGAAGCAGGCCACCGCCCGGCGCTACGACCGCGAGACGGGCCACGGCCGCAAGGAGACCCGGGTGACCAGGACCTTGACGGTCACCGAGCTCGGTCTGGACTTCCCCCACGCGGTGCAGACCGCGAGGATCCTGCGCCACCGCACCGACCTACGCACGGGAAAGGTGACCCGGCAGACCGTCTACGCGCTCACCGACCTGACGGCCCGCCAGGCCTCGCCCCAGCGGCTCGGACAGCTGGCCCGCTCCCAGTGGGTGATCGAGAACCGGCTCCACTTCGTCCGCGACACCACCTTCACTGAGGACGCCTCCAAGATCCGCACCGGCCACGGGCCCGACAACATGGCCACCCTGCGCAGCTTCGCGATCAACCAGCTGCGAGCGGAAGGCCACACCAACATCGCAGCCGGGCTCCGCGAGATGTCCTACGAGCCCTTCCGCCGCCCACTGGACCTCCTCGGCCTCGCCTGACCAACAGCGATCCAAGATCAACAGAGTTTGAAACAGCCCTGCCCCCACCCCTTGGGAGGCCATTCGGCAAGAACGCCGGATACGAAAGCTGCCCGCGGCGGATACTCGCCGCTATGACGACGAGCGCGGGCCTGGACCCCACGACGGAGGAGGCGGCCCTGGAGGGGGTGATGCCGTGGCTGGCGCCGACCGGCCTCGCCGCCCAGGCGCTCGCCGGGCTGGACCGGCCGCTGCTCGCCCGGCAACAAGACCCCCGGCTTCCCCTGTTCGACTCGGCGGCCTTCTACGCCGAATACGAAGACGAGCCCGGCGGCCTGTCCCGGCTCGAGGAGAGGATCGCGGAGCTGCCGCCGCGCCCGCAGTGGACGCTGGAACGAATCTGGCCCCCGGACGAGGAGACCAGCGCAGCGCAGGACGCCGCGTACGAGAAGGCGTGCGTGACCCTCGCAGGCCGCCGGCTCCACCCCCGCGACCTCGACGCCTACACCACCACCGCCTACGAACTCGCCGGCTTCGCCGACCAGGGCGACGCCTTCGACCCCACCGACCTGGACAGCGAAGCCGACCTCGTCGGCGGCGACCTGGAAGCCGCTCTGCCCTGGGCCGCCGCCGCAGTCTGCGTCCTGCAGCAGTCCCTGCCCTACCCCTTCCGCGATGTCCTGCTCTACGGCGACGTCGCCAACCGGCCCGCCCATCGCGCCCTCTACGCCTACGCGACACTGCTGCGCCTGAAGCACCCGGAGCAGGCCGCCCCCTGGTTCACGGCGATGGTCTACCTCAACCCGTTGGACAACATGGGCGCCCGCTTCCTCGCCCCCAACGGGCCATCACGCCGCTCACCGTTCGGACGCTGAACCGGCACCAGCCGAGACCCCTGCCTCTGCCCCTGGTTGGTCACCCCCGAGGGCCGGGGGAGCCGGCGGACTCTTCCGCCCGTGGAGTTCGGCTAAGAAGTCCTGCGGGTAGCCGATGCCCGTCACCAGCACTACTGCTCGACTGATCAGTTCGCCCCGCTGGCGCGCCAACCTGTGGCTGGCTGTTTCCACGTAACTGCCGGGCGGCAGGGGTACGTCCCTCAGGTGTGACTACCGCTGCGCGCGGAACACCGTCCAGCACGCCGCCGTGGCCGCACTGCGGCCACGGCGCCACAGGGGCTGATCCGGTCGGCTGCCGGGGCATTCACTGCGGTGGCCACCGCGCCTGCCTGGCCCACCTGAGCCCGACCGGCCGTGGCGCGTACCTCGCGGTACTGTCACCCGGCGACGACATCGACCACCGCGGCACCCGCTTCACTCCGGAACTACTCGACTAATTCCTCACCGCCCTACGCCACCCCGCCACCGGCCGACCCCACATCGGCGACGCCTGTTTCGCTTGGGGGACGTCAGTCGTGGCGACTTTCCGTGTGGGGATGGGTGCTGCCGGTACGATCGTCGGGATCTGCGGGGCTGGTTTCGGAATGCCGGCGGCGTTCGCGGAGGGTTGTGTGGAAGAGGGCCCCCGCCGGTAACAGGGGCCCTCTTGTTGTCCGTGTCCTGTCCGCGTCGTGCCCAGGAGGACTTGACGAGGGGTCACGGTGGCGGCCGCCTGATGTGGGCGGCTGCCTTGCGTTCAGTCTCGCCAGGGCCGGCGGGTAATAGCAAGATCGCATGGGTTTTCCGCTGTATTCGGAAGGTTGAAGGCGCAGGTCACGGGGTTTCCGGGGTGCGGGACGGGGGGCGTTCGGAAGGCTGCCGCACACGTCGCAGTGCTGTTCTGCCGGGTGCGGCGGGGTCGGGAAGGTGCGGTGTTCGAGCGTGGAACGGTTGGTGCGGGGCCTGTATTTGGCCGGACGGTTTTCCGCTGGGCGGAAGGCTTGCCAGCCGCAGGGTGGCGACAGCAGGGTTATGTCTCGTCACAGCCCGTGGTGGCGTCCGGTAAGCGTCACTCGGGTTGTTTCCCGGCGTATCCACGCCACGTGCCCAGGAGGCCTGTCATGCGCAACCGTCGATCTGTGCGGCCCCGCTCCCGCCGCCCCGCTCCGCCCGCCGCCGCGTCCTGCGGGACGGGCACGCTCTCCCCGGCCCTTCGTGTGTCGGTGTTCGTGGTCATCGTGGTCGTGGTGGTCACGCTCCTGAAGACGGGCCAGACCCTCCTCGACGCGCTCGGGCTCGTCGCGGTCGCGGCGGGCGCCGCCATGCAGATCAGCTCGTATCTCGGACAGCCGTCCGCTTCCCCCGCAGGGGCGGCGTGATGACCCTGTGGAAGCGGGCATCCTCGGGCCGGCCCGGCCCCAAGGACGCGGTGCCCACCGCGCCCGATCCCCTCAAGATCGGCAATGGCAAGGAGTTCCGCGACGCGCTGGTGAGCCTGAGGGCCTACAAACAGCTCTCGCTTGAGCGGCTGAACGAGGCAGCCACCAAAGCGGGTGAACCGCTCCCGGCTGCCACCGTCTCGACGACCTTGGGCCGCGACAAGCTCCCTGCCCTCAAGTTCGTGACCCAGTACGTGCAGGCCTGCGGCCTCAACGAGAGTCAGTGCGCGCACTGGGAAGCAGCCTGGCGTGCGGTGGAGCAAGGCCGCGCCCCGCTCCACCGCCCCGGGAAGACGGGGATGCCGCTTCCCCGTCTGCCCCGGTCGGCCCGCGGGCGCTGGCTGATCGCGCTCGCCACAGCAGTAGTGGTGACCGCGACGGCAGGGCTCCTGTGGCGGCAGCGAGAGCAAGACCACCAGGCAGCCGCAGACGCAGCGAACAAGAAGCAGGACCTGATCGAGCAGCAACATGAACGGCAATGCGGCACCCCGAACCCGGCGCTGCTCACCACGGCGAACGGTGACTGCGCCGGCATCACGGACGGTCGCGACGGCCATGCGATCTTCGGCAAGGGCCTCCAGCCGGCCCTTGCCGCACTCGACGCGGAGAACCGGGCGGTGACCCGGACCCCTGGCTACGTTACGGTGGCGCTGCTGGCTCCGCTGACCACCGGCCCCAAGGACCTGACCGGCGGGCGCGCCGTGCACCAGGTCGAAGGTGTCTTCACCGCCCTCCACAAGGCCAACGAAGGCGACGTCTCCCCCAAAATCCGGCTTGTGCTGGCCAACATGGGCAGTGACGAGAAGAACTGGGCCGCCGTCGTCGACCGGCTCAAGACGATGACCGGCCCCCACGACCGGCTCCGCGCGGTGACCGGGATGGGACTGAGCCAGCAGGAGTCCATCGACGCCGCCAGGTCGCTGTCGAAGGCCGCGATCCCGATGGTCGGTGACGTCATCACGGCCGATGGCTTCGACCTCACCGGTGCCATAGACCAGGGCGACAAGATCGCCGGGCTGGTACGGGTCGCGCCCAACGTCAGTGCCCAGCTCAAGATGATCAGCAAAAACCTCCGCCAGCGCCCCGAGCTGACCACCGCGGCCCTCATCAGCACCCCCTTCACGCCCAACGGAACCCCCGACCTCTACACCCAGTCCCTGGCAAAGGCCTTCCAAAGCGAAAAGGCCGGCCTCCGGCCCCACCTGGACAAGGCCAGCATCAGCTTCGAGTTCGACGTCAGGGACGGCGCCGCAAAGACCAGCCTGTCAACGATCAGCAAAAACCTCTGCGGCAAGGTCACCCCCGACCTCGTGTTCTTCGCCGGCCGTGCCACCTACCTGCCGACCTTCCTCGAGGCACTGCACAAGCGCCAGTGCCGCACCACCCCCATCACCGTGGTCACCGGCTCGGACGCCGCCACCGTGGACCGTAAACTGCCCGCCCTGAACGACCCCAGCGCCCCCATCTCGGTGCTGTACGTTCCCCTCGCCGACCCCAGCCAACTCACCGACAAGACCAACCCCGACCGCTCCCTCTTCCAGACCTTCGCCGACGAATTCAGCCGAACCCACCACGGCCAGAAATTCGACGCAGACCACCTCGCCAGCGGATGGGCAGTCATGGCGCACGACGCGTTCCTCACCGCGAGCCTGGCCATCCGCTACGCCACCGACCCGCCCCGAACCCCGCCCAGCCTGCGCGCGGTGGCGGCCCAGCTCTACCTCTTCGACACCACCAACGTCATCGAAGGAGCCAGCGGAATCTTCCGCATCGACCCGCGAACCGGCAACCGCAAAAGCACCCACGACCCCCAGGCCGTACGCATCGGCACCCCCGGCCCATAGCCGGTCAGCCCAGCCAACGCACGAACCGCGGTCACGGCGCGCCTGCGCGGTCACCGGCCTGATCGGCCACGACTACGAGGGATAGGCTCCTTCGCCCCGCGGCTCGGGAGCGCGCTGGTCGAGGCCCTCAGCCTCGACCAGCGCCAGTCAAACTCTGGTGGCTGCACGCGCTCAAGGTTCGACGGCGGCCAGGGGGCACAGGGCTCCGCCGCAGAACCGGGCGTCCGAGACCAGGGGCCCGCTTCGCCTCGGCGCCTCCTTCGCCTCCTCCCGACTGGGTAATCCAGCTCGGTATCGGCGAGGGCCAGCCGCCCAGGCGGTATACGTCGGGGGCTGCGGCCTCGCCGGCGGACGCAGTCTCGCCATCGACCGCACGCAGGTGCGCGCTCGCCGACGGCATCACCCCGTGCCCGGTGAGCAAGCCCGACCGGGACCTCGGCTACCTCGGCTGAGTCACGCCGACCGTCAGTGCCCCCGACTGCTCCCGCCGTGGAGACCGCCTCGCTGATGGTGATCAAGCGCAGTGGTGTCACCGAACCCTTCAGCCGTACCGGAGAGGCGTTGCGCGCCACCGGGAGCGCCGAGCTGACCCCCCATCCCGTCGGCGGGCAGCACCCGCGGCCGCCCCGCACCGCTGTCGGCCCACACCAGCTCCGCCATGGCCGGATCCAGCAGCGCGTCGGCTACCGCCACCACCTCGGGGAAGACGACCGCGTCCCGCCCCACGATCCGCCACCACTCCAGACCACCCCCGCACCCTCGTCCAAGCCCTCGACCCCGAAGGCGGATACGGCCGCTATCGCGGCACCATCGCCTTCGTCCACATCAACAACGCACCGTTCACCGACCTCACCCCTGACCAACGTGAGGAACTGGTCGATTGCGACCGCACCGCGCACCGTGCGACCCGCGAATGGCAGCGCCGACGCGACGCCCAGCAGCAGGGGCGCCGATGACCGCCGGAAGGGAACACCGTGGACCACATCACTGACGCGCTCGACCGGGCGGTCCGTGCTGAGCAGCGGCCCATCCCGGTGTCGACCGGCGCCCGGACCCGGTTCCTGCTGAAGTCGGAAGGCACCCGCGCCCTCGCGCAGCGCCTGGGCGTCAGCCCGCGCACCGTGCAGCGCTATGCCACCGGCCAGATCAAGCACCCGCGCGCCGACGTCGCGCAGCGCCTGGAGGCCGCCGTGCGTGAGCGGTGGCAGCCGCGGGTGCGGGCCCGGGCGCTGCGCCGGGCGGCGTGACGGTCGCGACCCGGGCCCGGTTCGGGTTCACCGCCGCGCCGGGCACGACGGACGACGCCCGCATCCGGCAGATCACCCAGCACATCCACCCCGACCACACCGCCCCCCTGATCAACGCCTACGCCACCGGCGCCGGGGAGACCGCGCTGCGCCAGGCGGTCGAGCAGGGCCTCGGGCACGCCTACTTCCGCGATGGCGGCCGACGCGCGCACGACCTGGAGGTCGAACTCCAAGACATCGACTACCTCGACGTGAACCTGTGAGCTGCGGGAGCTGCTGACCGCGCGGCGCCGGCTGGCCGTGGGCAAGCCGGCGCCGACGGTGCGGGCAAGCCTGCCGGCCTCCTGGGCAAGCCCTGCGGAGGCTTGCCCAGGGCGGTTCGCGGTGTCGGTGGTGGCTGGGAGTGTGGGCGCCATGGACAGCGAGGATGAGCAGCTGCTGCGCGGCCGGGTCTACGGAACCGACCGCGACGACGACCCGGCCCCACGGCCGGACCGGACCTACGTCGAGCTGGTGGGCGGGCCGCTGGACGCGCTGCTGCTCGACGTCACCGGCTGGACGGCCGACGAGATCAGCACCGGTGTAGCCCTTATCACCGCTGGGCCAGTACGGTGCCGGCGGGCGGGCGCTCTACGATCCGCGACCCGGCGATCCGGCCCGCTTCGACTGGTCCGGCGACACTCCCTGACTCGCTGGTCGAACACCTGGCGGAGCCAGAACAACCCGTCGAAGACACGCAGGGCCACGTTCTGGCGGGTGCGCTACGGGGGGCTGCTACGGCTGCGCCCGGCCCATTCTTCGGTGAAGGCCCTGAGTTGTCGCCGCTGCCGTTCCTCTTCGGTGATGCGGTCTGCGAGTACGGCGTCGTCGATGTAGGGGGCGATCGCGGCGAGGACCAGGCGCTGAAGCTCAGTCGGGTCGAGTGCCTCGACTTCCCACTGCACCGGCTGGCGGGGGCCGAGGCCGTACCTCCTGGCGAACCCTGGCCAACGCGGGTCGCCAGCCTTCCCCGCTGCTGCGGGCAGCTCGTGCTCGCGCACTTGGTCGTGGGTGAGCAGTACTGGTGAAGAGGCAGTGTTCCAACCTTGCACTATTCGGTGCGGCGGGCCCGCCTGGATCTAGGCTGCGACGATGGAACGCGCAACCGGCATACCCGAGAGCTTCGCCGATTCTGCGGAACCGGCCCGGGTGAACGACTACGACATTTTCGCCGAGGCGTACGCGGCGGAGAACGAGAACAACCTCGTGAACGCGTACTACGAACGGCCCGCGATGTTAGCCCTCGCCGGAGACGTGGCTGGCCACCGAGTTCTGGACGCCGGCTGCGGCTCGGGCCCACTGACCGCCGCACTGCGCGACCGCGGCGCGGTCGCCACCGGGATCGACGCCAGCGCCGGGATGCTCGCACTGGCCAGGCAGAGGCTCGGTGATGACGTAGCCCTGCACGTGGCCGACCTGGGTGACCGCCTGCCGTTCAAGGACGGTGCGTTCGACGACGTGGTCGCGTCGCTGGTCCTGCACTACCTGCAGAACTGGGGGCCGACGCTGGCCGAGTTTCGGCGAGTACTCAGGCCCGGCGGCCGGCTGATCGTGTCCGTGGATCACCCGGTCACGGCGTACACGTTCCGGGACCCGAGGCCCGACTACTTCGCGACCACGAGCTACACCTTCGACTGGATGCTCGGCGGGAAGTCCACCCCGATGCACCTCTGGCGAAAGCCGTTGCACGCAATGATCGACGCATTCACCACCGCGGGCTTTGGTCTGTCCGTCATCAGCGAGCCGCATCCTGACCCAGCGGCCCGGGCACTGTTCCCCGACGGCTTCGACGACCTTTCGACCAAGCCCTGCTTCCTGTTCTTCGTCGTCGAGGCGCTGCCGTCGGTCACTGGCCCGGAGTAGCGAGTCGAGGCCGCTGGAGACGTCGAGGTCGCCCACGTGAGATGACGTCAGGTGCCTGAGCAACCGTGCCACCTCGAGCCGGGGTCGGAAGGCAGGCGGCCGACGTCGGGCCGCGAGGGTTGCACCCAGGGGCGGCTGGAGAGACGCCTGCACCGGTGCTCCCAGCGGGGGACCGGAGGTGTGACCGCAGGTGTGAACCCCCGAAAACGGACACCGCTCGTTTCTGCAGGTCACCCCCGGTGGGCAAGCCGATTCCCCGCGCCGACACCTCTATCCCGCGCAGCAGTCGGGGGGTAGAGGTGTCGGTGTTCAGGTGGGCGGGGTCTGGGCGAGGCGTTCGCCGGGCCGGCACTGGGCGCACTGCTCCAGGACGTCCGTCAGCGTCGGGTCCGTCAGTGCGGTGCGCGCTTCGCTGGGGGTGAGGATGTGCCCGCCGGTGATGAAGCACCCGGCGTGGTGGAGGACGGCGGTGCGGGAGATGCCGTGGCTGTCGCGTCTGATCCGGTAGAGGGTCTGGCTCTCCGCGGTGAGGTGGCTGATGCGATCTTGGACGGCCGTGAGTTCCAGGCGCAGCCAGGTCTCCAGGACTCGGAGCCGGTCCAGGTCGGGCGGTAGCCGGTCAGGGCCGGTGTGCTGCCGCTGCCCTGAATCGTTCATGTGTTCGATGGTAGGGGGCGGCGTCCCGAACGGGGAGGGCCGGACGCCGCGCGGGCGGCTGAAGCTACCTACCGGACTGCCGCCCACCCGCTCAACGACGCCCCGGCCATCCCGGTGACGCCCACCGGGCGGCCACGGTGTGGAGCCGACTGCGGACATAGGCCAGGGGCCCGCGCGCAGAGGTCGGCCAGCGCCGCGCCAGCTTCGGCACGTACTGCGGGTTGGTGAGGCGGGCCGGCGACGTGCGCGGGGCCCACCGCCCCGCGCACGTCCGCGCGGCTACGCGGCGAACCGGGCGGCTGCTTGGAGCCCTCTGCGGGTCGCGCCGGGTGGTCACGTGTGCGGGCTGCGGAGCCCTTCTCGGGGTTACGGGTTCGAGGGCAGCCACGCAGCGGGAAGGGTGACCGACGGGGGCACGGGAGTTCCGAGAGCAGCAAGAAGCCCACGGGGGACCGGCCCCGTCGCACGGTCGAAGGACACTCTGCTGCCGGTGAACGTCGCTTCGTTGAAGAACACGATGCCGTCGGTGAACGTAGCGCCGGTGAAGGACACCCTGCTGTCGGAGAACACCGCGCCGTTGAAGTTGATGTTGCAGTCGATGGTGACGTCGGTGAGGTCGAGGTCGCAGCCCTGCCAGGAGCCGTGGGTTCCTCGGGGGAGTGAGTAGTGGTCGCCGATGAGGCGCAGGATGGTGTGCCGAACTTTGCGTAAGGCCAGGTAGTGGTGGTGTTCCTCTTGGTGGGTGGGGGCGGTGCCGGGGTCGGGGGTGTAGGGCAAGGAGGTAGGCGCAGAGGACGTCGATGCAGGTCTGGCGCAGCTGGTCGTTGGGGGCGTCGTCGGCGAGGCCGGCCAGGGCGTGGACGCCACCGAGCCGCACGGCGGGGGAGTCGGAGCCGAGTTTGTCGACGGCCTGGGAGAAGCGCTCGGTGTGCAGGCGGGTGGCTTCACGGTGGGCGCCGGCCTCATCCACGCGCTGGCGGCGGTAGGCGACGACCAGGGCGACGAGCGCGCCGGCCCCGGCCACCACCCCGAAGGCCAGCTTCACCAAGTCGAACAGCGTGTTGGCGTCGAGCTTCGCCGTACGGTCGATCTCGCGGAAGTCCAGCAACACCACCAACCCATGGAAGACACCACCGGCGACCAGCACCGCCGCGGCGAAGGTGACGGCCAGCGCCCAACCGACCCTCCACAGACGCAGCTCCCGGTCGTTCGGGGTCGGTCGCGGCCGTCGGTTCGCTGTCATGCGGAGGGAGACAAGAACCGGTGACCCCCGGTTCCCTCGGCCGCCCAGGGCATGAAGGACCGAGTGGATCGCTGCACCACATCTTCGAGGGCTGGCGCTGGTGGGCGCCGCACTCTCCCTCATGGTGAACGAGATCATCCTGCCGGGCTGGCCGATGGCGCAGGTCGCCGACGGTGTCGTGTTCCCGGCCGGGTTGGGCTGGTTCGGCGCTGGTGGGCGGGTGTTGTAGGGCCCCGTGCTTCGGCGGCCCCGGCTCTCAGGTGGCGGTGCGGACCGTCCAGCGGGAGATTCCGCCGTTCTCTTCGGCGATGTAGAGGGTTCCGTCGGGGCCGAAGGCCAGGCCGTGGGGCTCGCGGTCGGGGGCGGCGAGGGCGTGCTCGGTGACGGTTCCGTCCGGGGTGACGGACCCGATGCGGCTGGTGGCCCATTCGGTGAACCAGCAGGTTCCGTCGGGGGCGACGGCGACGGCGTGGGGTCGGCAGTCGGCGTCGGGCAGTGCGAATTCGGTGATGTGGATGCCTGTGCTGCCGATGGTCAGTCGCCCGATCCGGCCGGCGCCGATCTCCGTGAACCACAGGGTGCCGTCCGGGCCGGTGGCGAGGCCCACCGGGGCGGCGTCGGGGGTGGGCAGGGGGTGGAGGCGGACCTGTCCGGAGGCGGAGATGCGGCCGAGGGCGTTGGCCCGGTTGAGGGTGAACCACACAGCCCCGTCGGGTCCGGCCGTGAGGAAGGAGGGGAACCCCTCTTTGCACGGCAGGTCGAAGGTGTTGATCTTGCCGTCGGTGGAGATCCGGCCGATGCGGTTGGTGTCGGTCAGGGTGAACCACAAGGCGTCGTCCGGTCCGGTCGTGATGCCGTAGGGACTGCCTGGGGCCTGGGCGGGCAGTGCGTGGGAGCGACTTTCACCGGTCACGGTGATGCGGCCGATCCGCTGGTCGCCGTAGCGGGTGAACCACAGGGCGCCGTCCGGTCCGCTGGCGAGCAGGGTGGGCTGGCAGTCAGGGGCGTCGAGCGGGAACTCCTGGAAGTGGCCGGTGGACGCGGACAGGCGGGCGATGCGTCCGGCGCGGACGAGGGTGCACCACAGGTGGCCGTCCGGCCCGACGGTGAGCGCGTAGGGGCCGGCGTCGGGGGTGGGCGGAGTGAGGGTGCCGAGCGGGGTGACGGAGGTGGTCAAGCGGGTTTCCTTTCGGCGGAGGGAGGTTGGTGGGGCGGGGGCGTGCCGTTGGCGGTGCCGGGGTTGTCAGGCGGGTGCGCCGGTGCCGGTGGTGACCGTGGCTTTCGCGGTGGCCTCCGCGTCCGCAGGGGCGGTCAGGTCGTGCCGGTCGCCCTGCCAGCTGTCGCACAGGCGCCGGTCGTGGCTGACGAGGACCACTGCGCCGGGGAACTGGAGGAGGGCCTGCTGCAGTTCCTCCGCCAGCGCGGGGGAGAGGTGGTTGGTGGGCTCGTCCAGGAGCAGGACGTCGGCCGGTTCGGTGAGGATCCGGGCCAGAGCCAGTCGCCGGCGCTGTCCCACGGACAGGGAGGCCACGGGAGCGATGAGCCGCTCGCGGGTGAACAGGCCGAGGCTGAGGAGTTGTTCGGTGTGCTCCTCGCGCGTGCCGGGGCGGCCTTCGGCGTAGGCGGCGAGCAGGATCCGGCGGTCGGCGTCGGCTGAGGTCTGCTGGGTCAGCAGTGTTGCGTGGCCGCGCCGGTGGACCTGGCCGCGGTCGGGGGTGAGGGCACCGGCCAGCACGTGCAGCAGGGTGCTCTTGCCTGCGCCGTTGGAGCCTGTGACGAGCAGTCGGCCGCCGGTCGGCACGGTCACGTCCACCGGGGCGAGACGCCCCTCGACGGCGACCCCTGACGCGGCCAGCAGGGCTTGGCGGGGGCCTGCGTGCCCGGACGCTGCGGCGGTGCGCGGTGCGCCGGTGAAGCGCAACGGGTCGGCGGGGGCAGGCACGGGCCGGGCGAGCAGGCGGGTGATGCGTTCCTCGGCGTTGCGGACCCGGCTTGCCAGGGATTGCTGGACACGGCCGGCGGCGCGGTCGTACGCCATCTTGTTGCCGTCCTTGATGGCCCGGCCGGGCGCCACGCGGCGGGCGGTGACCGCGGTGCTTTCGCGTAGCCGGTCCAGTTCGGACTTCCACGCGTTGTGGGCCTCGGCCCGGCGGCGGCGGTCGGCGGCGCGCTGCGCGAGGTAGCCGGCGTAACCGTTCCCGTACCGGACGGCCTGGTGCAGGTCGCCGTCGACCTCCAGCAGGCAGGTGGCGACGTGCTCGAGGAAGGTCCGGTCGTGGGAGACTGCGACGGTGATGCCGCGTCGTGCCCGCAGGTGGGCTTCCAGCCAGGTCAGGGCCGTGCCGTCGAGGTGGTTGGTGGGCTCGTCGAGGAGCAGTACCTCGGGGTCGGCGGCGAGGAGCACGGCGAGGCGCAGGCGCACGGTCTCGCCGCCGGACAGCCCGGCGACGGGGCGTCCGCGGGGCAGGTCCGGCAGGCCGAGGCCGTGCAGGGCGCGTTCGACGCGGGCGTCGGCGTCGTAGCCGCCGCGTAGTTCGAAGGCGGTGAGAGCGTCGGCGTACGCGGTGAGGGTCCCGGCGGTGGCGTCGCCGTCGGCCATGCGGGCCTCGTACCTCCGCAGTTGTCGCTGGAGGGTGCGCAGGTCGGTGAGCGCGCGGTCGATCACCTGCTGGACGGTCAGGTGCGGCGGCAGGTCCTCCTCTTGCGGGAGGTAGCCCACGCCGCCCTCGGAACGCAGGACGACCTCGCCGCTGTCGGGGCGCTCGGCTCCGGCCAGCAGCCGCAGGAGGGTGGACTTGCCCGAGCCGTTCTCGCCGACGATGCCGAGGCGCTCGCCGGTGCGGACCGAGCAGCCGACGCAGTCGAGGACGAGCCGGCCGTCGTAGGACTTGGTGAGGTCACGGGCGGTGAGGTGCGGGGTCATGGAGCGGCTCCAGGGGTCCGGGGGCGTGGTGCGCCGTCGTGGCGGCGGGGCGGGGGGTGGCGGTGATGCGGTGGGTGAGCACAGGAGCCCTCCTTAAAGCGACGAAAGTTGCGTTAAGATGTTGGCATGGAGACCCACGATCAGGCAAGCGAGAGTTCGGGCCGACAGGAACCGGCCACCGTGCGGCGCCGGACCGGCGGCCGCAGTGCCCGGGTCCGGGCCCAGGTGCTGGAAGCCACGGGCGCGCTGCTCCTGGAAACCGGCTACGACGCGTTGACGATCGACGCGGTCGCGGAACGCGCGGGAGTGCACCGCACGACCGTCTACCGGCGCTGGGGAGACATCGGACCACTGCTGGCCGACGTACTCGACGCCGCATCCGACGACACATGGACCCCGCCCGACACCGGCTCACTGGAGGACGACCTGACCGCCCTCAACGAGGAGGTGTACGCGGCCGTCGCGGGCGGCGGGCCCACCCTGACCACCGCCCTGATCGCCGCGGCCTTCCGGTCGGCGGAAGCCGCGGCGGCGCTGTCACGCTTCTGGGAGGCCCGCTACGCCCGATGCGCAGTGATCGTCACCCGGGCAGTCGCTCGGGGTGAGCTGCCCGGTCGGACCGACAGCCGCGCCCTGCTCGTCGCGGCCACCGCCCCCGTCTACCACGAACTGCTCCTGCTTCGCGCCCCTGCCGACCCGTCCCTGCCCCGCCGCGCGGCGCGCGCCGCCGCAGCGGCGGGCCGCGCCGGCGCCTACCCCGAGCCCGACCCGCGGACGGAGGCCCCCCGGTCGCCGTAAGGTTCCGCACGCTGGCCGTCACCGCCTCACCGTTGTGCCTGCGGCTGGGGGCGGGAGATCCGAACGAGCCCCTGCCGTCGAACTCGCCCGACCGCGTCCATACGTCAGGGGCGGGGCATCAGGGTCGGCGAGAGCGCCGCCGGCAAGTTTCTGGCGGCCGGTGTAGCGGGGGAGCGAGACGAGGAACATCTCCTCGACCGCGTCGTTCAGCGCCTCGATCGTTCCCTTCAGATGTGGGGTGTAGGCGGGGAGATCGGTCACGGGAACGGCGAACGCGCCCATCGCCACGGTGACCGCCCGGCACAGGAACTCCTTGCCGCGGTCGACCCGGATCTGACCGGGCAGCCCGCCCACCGGACCGAACGGCTCGCTGCGGGTGATCGCGATCCGCAAGGACGCCAGCACCGCGTCCCGGCTCGGTGCGTGAGCGGTGACCGCGGCCCCGGTGATCGCCTTGGTGGCGCAGTCGATGAACCAGGTCACCCACGGCGTGGCCAGCTCACCCTCCACATCGACCTCGACGGGCACGTGCTTGTGATCGCCCTCCCACACGGCGTTGCGGTGCGTCGCCGGACGCTGCCCGAAGACGTCATGCGCGCGCCGCGCCGCTTCCCCGCTCTTGAGGCCGGCCCGTTCCCCACGGGTCAGGTCCCGGCGGATCGCCCGGTGCAACGTGGAAAGCGACGGCGCCGGGGGCGCGTCTGGATCCTTGGCCGCCCGCTGCACCAGCTCGGCGTGGACCCGGGACGCGTTTCCGCCCCACAGCGCCAGCAGCCGCCGGACCTCCGTGGTGACTTTGAAACGGGACGACTCCACCCGGGCGAGACGGTGATCCTCCCGGGCAGCGGCCAACCACCGCCACACAGTCCGCTCCGACTTCCCCAATGCCTGAGCAACCAGGCGTACATGCGCGGCCGTCAGCTCACCACGTCTGTCGAGGTCCAGAAGCCGGGGCATCGCCGCCGCCCGCCCCGACGCCAGCGGGAACACGGCCATCGGACTGTCTTGCCCATCCTCGGCACGGCTTCCCGGCATGTGCGGCTCCTCCGCCGAGTACTGGACAGCACGGCCTTGCCGTCCTGGTCCAGGTATCCCAGTCCTTCGGCACCCAACTGACCGGAAGCGGCATACGGCTGACACAAACCATCGCCATCCGCTACAGCAGCGGCCGTCACCACGACCCGGCCTGGATGAGCGGATCATGGACGCCGCGCTCGCTGCGCACTGACCGGACCCTGCCATCTGAGGCAGTCCACCCAAGATTTTTCTCCCGCTAGCGGTCCGTCCACGAACTGCAGCCCCGGACACCCGGAGTCCCTCAATCCGCGTACGAGGAGTCTTGAGTGGACGTTAAGTCCGATCTTCCTCGGTTCGTGATCGCTCGATCGTGTGACTGATCGCTGGC
>NZ_JASKMT010000045.1 GCF_030124175.1 Streptomyces sp. 549
CATCATGGCCGCCCAGCAACAACCCACCTTCGGCCCCATGCCCGACGTGGGAGTGCCGGAGCCTGAGGAGAGGCGGGGGGAAGTGCCTCCCGGAGGTGCGTGGTCCGCTTCTGATGGTTCGGGGTCAGCGGGTGGTGCCGCGGGATCGTCGCGCGCCGAGCAGTTGGGGAATGCACGGGGCTCGGCCGGCATGAGCGGTCAGCATGCGGTCGCGATCGCGGACCGATTCAACGATTCCCGCACCGAGCCGGGAGTGGGCACTGACCTGAACAGTGTCACTTCCCCGTCCCCGGCTGCCGAGCAGGCCTCGCGAGCACCGGCGGCAGGGCCGGCTGCTGCTTCGCCTACGGGCGTAGGAACTGCGGGTGCTGTGGGCGGGCTTCCGCCGGTTGCTGTGCCCCGAAGGGCAGGAACACCGAGCGGCCTTCGTGGGAGTGCTTCGGGAACGGTCGGCGGCAGGGCGTCAGCCTCGGCGCCGGTGGTCGGCTCGGGAAGAAGTACGGTGCGGGGTGTGTCCGGCGCAGGTTCTGCCGCTTCGGCCGGCAGGGCGCCTTCCTCAGCACCCCCCGTCAGGGGCGGACGGCCGGACGGCGTCCTGGGCGGTGTACCCAGCCGCACTGGTCCTGCCACTTCCGCGGGCCTGCCTCGGGGGAACGTTGTCGGTGCGGAGTCGGCCACCGGAGGACGTGGGCCAGCCGCAGGGGCTTCGGGGATTGGTTCCGCTGGAGCAGGCGGTCCGCAGCCGGGCAGGCGGTTCGCCGCTGAACGCGGTGGTGTGGTGGGTGCACCACGGGCGGTCTCTCTGGCGCCCGTCGGTGCCTCCGGGTCGTTCACGCCAGGAGGCGCCGGGTTGGTGCGCAGTGCCGCAAGCACGAGTGGAGGGGCGGACGCCAGCCGTTCACGTACAGATGCGCGGCGTCCCGACTACCTGACCGAGGACGAGGAAACTTGGACGGGACGCCATCAAAGTGTTCCGCCGGTGACGGAGTGACCGCCCCGATGCGAGCACACGTCGAACGATCTGCGCAGGACCGCACTGCGCTTCGCTGGCCTAGGCGGCGAGTGGCCAGGGCGATTGTGGTCCTCCTTGCCGCGACGGTGGGTCTTTCCGGGCTGACCACACCTGCACGTGCAGCGGGAGTTCAGGACGATCAGTGGTACCTCGAACCGATGCAGGCCGAGCAGATGTGGAAGGTCAGCAAAGGGAAGGGCATCACCGTGGCGGTTGTCGACAGCGGGGTCAGTCCCTCGTCCTCAACTCTGCGTGGCCGGGTCCTGCCGGGAACGGACGTGAGCGGGACGCCAGGCGGCCCTCACGACGACGTCGCCGGTCACGGCACCACAATGGCGGAGTTGATTGCCGGGACGGGGAGCGGAGGAGGCATCCTGGGGCTCGCTCCGGAGGCGCAGATCCTTCCCGTCCGTACGCTCTCGCCGTCAGACCCCGGGCACAAGAAGCACGACACCATTGCCGGAGCACTTCGAGCTGCTGCGGACAGCGAGGCACAGATCATCAACCTGTCGCTGGGCGGTGTCAGAAGTCCCGACCTTGAGCGCGCAGTGGATTATGCCGCAGCCAAGGGAAAGCTGATGTTCGCCTCTACCGGCAACAGCGGCAACGACGAGAGTTACGACGAGGGATGGATCGAGGCCCCCGCCAGCTACGACAGCGTCGTAGCTGTCGCCGGGGCTGACAACGGAGGCGAGACCGCAGAATACTCGCAGAAGGGCCGTGTCGCGCTCACCGCTCCCGGAACCAACATCCCCGGCTGGTGCGACAAGTCGCTGACCAGGTACTGCCGGACTCAGGGCACCAGCAACTCGACGGCCATCGCCTCCGCGTCGGCGGCTCTGATCTGGGCGAAGCATCCCGAGTGGACGGCCAACCAGGTTCTGCGGGTCATGCTGCAGACGGCCGGGGTCCCGAAGGGGCAGAAGGTGCCCAGCGAGTACGTCGGTTACGGCGCTGTCCGGCCCAGGAAGGTCCTGCTGGAGGGCAAGGGCGATCCGGGCGACCCGGATGTGCACCCGCTGATCGACCCGAGCAGCATTCACCCCTCGCCCTCCCCGAAGCCGCAGCCTTCCGAGGAGCCGGACCCGGGCCCCGGCGCTGCTGAGCCGCAGGCTGCCGGGAAGGCCGCTGACGACAGCCCAGGTCAGACGGTGCTGCTGGCGGGCGGCGGCGCGGCCGCGGTCCTGCTGGCCGCGGCGGTCTTCGCCTTCGTTCGTCTGCGGCGCGGAAGACAGTAGCGGCTTCGCGTGCAGGCCATTTCTTGCCGTCAGTCCCACTGACGTGTTCACCAGTTCACCAGTTCACCAGCTCTGAAGGAGGAGTAGCAACATGGCCGAAGGCAACTCGGGTGCGAGTTTCAAGTCAGAGGAACAGAATCTCAGGGATCTGATCCGCGAGGTAGAGGAGATGCAGACCACCCTGCAGGGGCGGATCGGCAAGCTCAACGCCGCCGTCGATGCGATCGAGGGCGGCTGGAAGGGCTCCGCACACGGGGCTTACGACCATCTGCAGCGCAACGCCAACGAGTACGCGCGGAAGCTCCAGAACCGTCTCCGCTTCATCAAGGAAGCCCTGGAGATGTCGAAGGACGGCTTCAACGCGAACGAGATCGAGCAGATGGAGAACTTCAAGAAGACCGCGGGCCAGAGCCCCATCAGCGACTTCGTCGCGCCGTCGCCGAGCGTCAAGTAACCAGTAGGGGGACAGGGTCATGACTATTCAGATCACGTACGGAACGGTCACTGCCGCCGCCGGCGACATCCGCCAGGCGAGCAACGACATCGGCACGCAGCTCGAAACGCTCAACGGCAAGGTCAAGGCCGTCGTGGCGCAGTGGGACGGACAGGCCCAGGAGGCGTTCAACATCAAGCAGCGCGGCTGGGAGGAGGACGTGCGCGGTCTCAGGACCACGCTCACGGCCATCGCCGCCGCACTGGACAACGCGACCGCCGGTTACCAGGGCACCGACAAGCGGGCCGCCGCCCGCTTCGACTTCTGAGCGGCTTTCGCAGACACCACTTCGCAGAGACCACGGACAGGGGTGGTTCCCGCAATGCGGGAACCACCCCTGTCCGCGTTCGTCACGTCTCGTCGGGCAGCCAGCCGAGTTGTACCAGCGGCGTGCCGCGCTTGCGTGAGGCGAAGAAGCCCCGGCCGGTGGGCATCGGCCGGGCCCGGACGCTGCCGATCAGGTCGCCCTCGGTGGGGTCGCCCGCCAGGACCACGCCCTGCGCGCCGAGTTCCTTGATGCGCTGCATGAACGCCTCGTAGAACGAGCGCGAAGCACCGGAGGAGTTGCGGGCGATGATGAACCGCACGCCGATGTCCCGTGCGAACGGCAGGTGTTCGGTGAGCACCGCCAGCGGGTTGCCGTTGGAGTTGGCCACCAGCTCGTAGTCGTCGACGATGATGAAGATCTGCGGCCCCGACCACCAGCTCCGGTCGCGGAGCTGCTGCGGCGTGACGTCGTCCGGCGGGGTGCGCTTCTCCATGAGGTCGGCCAGCGCCGCGATGTGCGTGTCCATGGAGTTGGCCATCGCCGCGTACACGATCAGATGCGAGTCGGGAATGCTGCTGAGAAGCGAACGACGGTAGTCGGCCACGACGATTCTGGCCTCGTCCGGTGTGTAGCGTTCCGTGATCTGCTTGGCCAGCAGCCGGAGCAGCCCGGTCTTCCCGGACTCGCTTTCGCCGAAGACCAGGAAGAACGGGTCGGTCTCGAAGTCGACGAAGACCGGCTCCAGGTTCGCCTCGTCGATCGCGAAGGCCACTCCGCGCTCCGGATGGGCGTTGCCCTTCGGCAGGTTCTCCGCGGGCAGTTCACGGGGCAGCAGTCGCACCGCCGGCGCCTTCGCGCCCGCCCAGGCCTCGTTGACCCGGGCCACGAGTGCCTCCGTGCCGTCGGAGAGGTCCTCGGACTCGCTGCTGCCGTCGATGCGCGGCAGCGCCGCCATGAAGTGCAGCTTGTCCGGCGTCTGGCCCCGGCCGGGCATGCCCGCCGGGACGTTCGCCGCGACCTTGCGGTCGAACTCCGAGTCCAGGGTGTCACCCAGGCGCAGCTCCAGCCGGTTCATCAGCTGGTCCTTCAGCGCGGGTCGCATCTCCATGCTGCGGGAGACCGCGGTGACGATGTGGATGCCGTAGCCGAGGCCCCGCGCGGCGATGTCGGTGACGACCTCCTGGAGCACCTCGTACTCCTGCTTGAAGCTGCCCCAGCCGTCGATGACGAGGAAGACGTCACCGAAGGGCTGGTCGGTGATCTCGCCGCGCGCACGACGCCTGCGGTACGTGCCGATGGAGTCGATGCCCTGGGCGCGGAAGTACTGCTCGCGGCGGGCCAGGATGCCCGCCACCTCGGCCACGGTCCGGCGGACCTTCTCAGGGTCGAGCCGGGAGGCGACACCGCCCACGTGGGGCAGACCGGCGATCGACGACATGCCGCCGCCGCCGAAGTCGACCCCGTAGAACTGCACCTCGGCCGGGGTGTGGGTGAGGGCGAAGGAGGTGATGAGCGTGCGCAGCAGCGTGGACTTGCCGGACTGCGGGCCGCCGATGACAAGCATGTGGCCGGCCGCACCGGAGAAGTCGCTGAGCAGCACCTCGCGGCGCTGTTCGAACGGCTTGTCGACCAGGCCCAGCGGGACGACGAGCCGTCCGTTGCCCCGGTGGCCTGGTGAGGACAGTCCGCGGCCCTCCACGGGGGTGAGCCCCGGCAGCAGCTCGTCCAGCGGGGAGGCGGAGTCCAGCGGCGGAAGCCACACCTGGTGGGCGGGCGGGCCCTGCCCCTCCAGGCGCCGCACGATCACGTCGAGCACGGTGTCGGCCAGCGCGTCGTCCTCCGCGGGCCCGGCCTGCTGCGGGCGGGCCTCGGGCTCGGCGTAGCGCACGGGGACGGGCGCGGCGGTGAAGCGCACCGGGCGGCGCCGGACGGGGGCCGGTCCCGCGGCTCGGGCCGGTCCCTGGCGGTAGACGCCGGAGACGTACGCCGCCTTGAAGCGGTCCATCTCCTCGGTGCCGTGCTTGAGGTAACCGGAACCGGGCACCGACGGCAGGTGGTAGGCGTCCGGCACGCCGAGCGCGGTGCGGGACTCGGCGGCGGAGAACGTGCGCAGGCCCACCCGGTACGACAGGTACGTCTCCAGGCCGCGCAGCCGGCCCTCCTCCAGCCGCTGCGAGGCGAGCAGCAGGTGCACGCCCAACGACCGCCCGATGCGGCCGATCTGGATGAACATCTCGATGAAGTCGGGCTTGGCGGTGAGCAGTTCGCTGAACTCGTCGATGACGATCACCAGCGAGGCGATGGGGTCCAGGGGTGCGCCGGCCGCCCTGGCCTTCTCGTAGTCGTGGATGTTGGCGTAGTTGCCCGCGTCGCGCAGCATCTCCTGGCGGCGGTTGAGTTCGCCGCGGATCGAGTCGCCCATGCGGTCGACGAGCGTCAGGTCGTCGGCGAGGTTGGTGATGACCGCGGAGACGTGCGGCATCTGCGACATGCCGGTGAACGTGGCGCCGCCCTTGAAGTCGGCGAGCACGAAGTTGAGCGTCTCCGACGAGTGGGTGACGGCGAGTCCCAGGACGAGTGTGCGCAGCAGCTCGGACTTACCGGAGCCGGTCGCGCCGACGCACAGGCCGTGCGGCCCCATGCCGTCCTGCGCGGCCTCCTTGAGGTCCAGCATCACCGGCTGGCCCTCCTCGCCCACGCCGATGGGCACCCGCAGCCGGTCCGCCATCGAGCGTGGCCGCCAGGTGCGGGAGACGTCCACCGACCCGGCGTCGCCGAGGTTCAGCAGGTCCGTGAACTCAAGGTTGGCCAGCAGCGGTTCGTCGTCGTCCCCACCGCTGCCGACGCGCAGCGGGGCGAGCTGGCGGGCCAGCGCCTCGGCCGCCTCGGCGGCGAGCAGGTCCGGCTCGCCCTCGTAGGCGACACCGCGGCCCGACTCCAGCCGCAGTTCACCCGGCCGCACGACGACGGACAGGCCGCCACGCGGCTCGGGCAGTTCACCGGAGACCACCTCGATGACGGTGACGCCCTGCATGCCCTCGGGGGCGGCGAGGGCGGACGCCGGGGTGACGACCGCGTTGTCCAGCACCACGACCACGTGCGGCTGGTCCAGTAGGGGCTGGCCGTCGGGGCTGAAGCGGGGACGGCCCTCCAGGCGGCCCCGCAGCAGGTCCTCCAGGTCCGCCGGGTCCTCGCTGAGGAGCCGCCGGGTGCCCGCGCCGTCGACGCTGCCCGGGACCTGGCAGTGCGGCAGCCACTTCGCCCACTCCCAGCGGGCGGCGGCCTGCTCACCGCCCGCGGCGACCGCGATCACCAGGTCCTCGGGCGAGTGCAGTGCGGCGAGTTGGGCGACCATGGCGCGCGCCGAGCCGTGTGCGCACTCCGGCCGGCCGGACACCGTCAGGTGGTAGAAGGCACGCAGCGAGACCGCCATGGGCAGGCCGTCGAGCGTGCTGTGCGCGGCGATGAAACGCTGCATCGCACCGGCCGTCAGCGGCTCCAGTTCGTCCACGGGTGCCGTGTCGGGCGCCACCAGGGGCGTGTTGAGCTGCTGCACCCCGAGGCCGACCCTGATCTGTGCGAAGTCCTTGTCGCCGACTCGGCGTTCCCACACCCGACTTCCCTCGGCCACCAGCGACCACAACTGGTCGGGGGAGGGGTGCAGGTAGTACTGGGCGTCGCGCTGCCTGCGGGCGGTGCGGCGGATCGTCCGCCGGGTCTGGGCCAGGTACTTCAGGTAGTCGCGGCGGGACTGCGCCATCTGCCCCTGTGTGCCCCTGCGAAAGCGCACCACCATCGCGACGATCATGCCGACCGTCGACAGCAGCATCATCGCGCCCATGATGCGCATGAACGGAGGCATCTGCGGCATGAAGAAGAAGACCACTGAGCCGCCCATGCCCAGCATGGGCACGATCTGCATGAGCACGCCCTCCTGCTGCCCCCGCGGCAGTTCCGGCGGGGACTCCAGGCGCAGCTCCTCGTCGGGCACTTCGGGCGGAAGTGCCCGCGGTGGGCGCTTGACGACGATCTGGCTCACGAGCGCACCAATCCCTCAATACGAAGCGGAAAGGTCCCCAGCCGGCGCCCCCGTGGCGGCCAGCCCCCTCCCGCGGTGGGCGATCCTACTTGCCCGCCCGGGCAGGCCCTCCCTATAGGGTGACCGGCGGACCGTGCGCAGCCGTGGACGAGGGACCGTGCGCACCAGCGAACGAGGGGGACAACAAAGCCGTGAGTACGTCAGCAACCGCGCCGGCCTACACGCCGGCCGCTGCCGCCACCGGCTCCGACACCGGCTTCTGCCGCGTCACCATCGTCGCCCCCGACAGCCGGATCGACGTGGCGCTCCCCGAGGACGTGGCCGTCGCCGACCTGCTGCCCGAGGTGCTGCGGCTCAGCGCCCAGGCTCCGGGCGAAGGGGCCCCGGTGGGTTACCACTTGGTCCGCAGGGACGGTGCCGTGCTGGACACCGCCCGCTCACTGCTGTCGCAACGTGTCATGGACGGCGAGGTGTTGAGCCTGCGCCCGTTCGCCGACTCGCTGCCTCCGGCCGTCTTCGACGACGTGTCCGACGCCGTCGCCACCGCCGTCACCCGCGACCGCACGCTGTGGAACGACCGGCTGATGCGCACCGCGGGGCTGGTCGGCGGCGCAGCGGTGCTGGCGCTGATGGCGTTCGTGCTGTGGTTCGCCGACGCCGGCCGCGACATGCACGGGCTGCCCGGCATCGTCGCCGCGGTGACGGCCGTGCTGCTGCTGTCCCTCGCTCCGGTGCGCGCCCGGATCTACGACGACCGGGCCGCCGCGACCGCGCTGGGACTCGCCGCGCTGCCGCACGCCATGATCGCCGGGTCCGGTCTGCTGCCGCTCCAGGACGGGCACGGCGTGGGGCGTCTGCAGTTCCTGCTGGGCTGTGTCGCCGTCCTGCTGGCGGCCGTCGTCCTCATCGCGGCGCTGCCCGGTGGCGACGGGCCGTTCATCGCCGCCGCGGTCGCCGCCGCGACCGGCACGCTCGCCACCTTCGGTGCCGTGCTCAGCGACGGCCGCCCGCTGTCCGCCGCGGCGCTGTGCGTGCCGATCGCCATCGGGGCCATCGCCTTCCTGCCGGGCCTGTCCGCCCGGTTCGCGCGGCTGCCCATCGGCTACGCCCCGCCCCGCCCCGGGCAGGACACCGCCCTGCACGGCGACGCGGACCCGTTCGCGCCGGCCGACCCCGGGCCGGTCGACGCCGACCGCATCGCGGGCCAGGCACGCCGCGGCCACGAGGTACTGCTCGGCCTGGTCGGCGGCTGCTCGGTCGTCGTGGTGGGCGCCGCCGCGGTGCTCGGTTTCTCCGGCAACGTCTGGGCTCAGTGCCTGGCCCTCGCCGCGGGCCTGGCGACCCTGATGCGGGCCCGGCTGTTCCGCTACACCTCCCAGGTCGTGTGTGCGCTGACCGCCGGCATGGCCGCCGTCGCCCTGCTCGTGCTCGGCCTCGCCCTCAACACCCCGGCCGCCACCGACGGCGCCCTCGACCTGCGCACGCTGTGGCTGGCCGCCGGGCTCGCCGCCGGCGCGGCTGCCGTCACGGCGATCGGGCTGATCGTGCCCCGCGCGGGCCTCACCCCGTTCTGGGGGCGGCTGCTCGACCTGGGGGAGGGCCTGGTCCTGCTGTCCCTCACTCCGTTGGCCCTGGCCGTGCTCGACGTCTACACGGCGGCCCGGTCCATGACCGGTTCCTGACCACCGTTCCATGACCGGGTCCCGCCCCCGGTCCGGCCCGGCTGCTGAGCTGGTGTATTCTTCTGGGTGGTCGTTTGTGTACGCACCCGGTGGGTCATCCGCCCGGGAAGCGCTCGGCGCACCCGCCTCCCGAGTCACCAAAGCCCCGCTGTGTTCGAGACCAGTGGCACTCGGAAGGCTCGCCTGCGAAGGTCAGAGAACCCTGAAGGAGTACGCGTGTCTTCTCTCGACGCTGCGACGAAGAAGTCGATCATGTCCGAGTTCGCCACCAAGGAGGGCGACACCGGCTCCCCCGAGGTCCAGGTGGCCCTGCTGTCCCGGCGCATCACGGACCTGACCGAGCACCTCAAGACGCACAAGCACGACCACCACTCCCGCCGTGGTCTGCTGCTCCTGGTCGGCCAGCGCCGCCGCCTGCTGCAGTACCTGGCGAAGAAGGACATCCAGCGCTTCCGCGTCCTGGTCGAGCGCCTCGGCATCCGCCGCGGCGCGGCCGGCGCCCGCTGACACCAGGCGGAGGGAGCGGTTCCCCTGACGGGAGCCGCTCCCTTCGTCGTGTCTCGCGGAACCCGGATCCTTTGTAGTGTGGGTTCCGCAACAACGACACAGCACGAGGCAGGGCGCCTCACCCGACGCCGGTCCTCGGTAGTGGCCCCCGGACAGTTCCAACGTTCCGGGAGCTTCGATCGAAGACCGGCCCGCAACGGGAGCGCCCGCCTGCAGACGGTCCGCCGCCACACGGGCGGCGGACGCAGACGAGGAGATATCCCTGGTGGAGAACGAGACCCACTACGCCGAGGCCGTCATCGACAACGGCACCTTCGGCACCCGCACCATCCGCTTCGAGGCCGGCCGGCTCGCCAAGATGGCCGCCGGATCGGTCGTGGCCTACCTGGACGACGACACCATGGTGCTGTCGGCCACGTCCGCCTCGAAGCGCCCCAAGGACCAGCTCGACTTCTTCCCCCTCACGGTGGACGTCGAGGAGCGGATGTACGCCGCCGGCAAGATCCCCGGCTCGTTCTTCCGCCGCGAGGGCCGTCCCTCCGAGGACGCGATCCTCACCTGCCGGCTCATCGACCGGCCGCTGCGCCCCTCCTTCGCGAAGGGCCTGCGCAACGAGATCCAGATCGTCGAGACGATCATGGCCCTCAACCCCGACCACCTCTACGACGTGGTCGCCATCAACGCCGCCTCCTGCTCCACGCAGCTGGCCGGCCTGCCCTTCTCGGGCCCGATCGGCGGCACCCGCGTGGCGCTCATCAAGGGCCAGTGGGTCGCCTTCCCGACGCACACCGAGCTGGAGGACGCCGTCTTCGACATGGTCGTCGCCGGCCGTGTGCTGGCTGACGGCGACGTCGCGATCATGATGGTCGAGGCCGAGGCCACCGAGAAGACCGTCGAGCTCGTCAAGGGCGGCGCCGAGGCGCCGACCGAGGAGATCGTCGCCGCCGGCCTGGAAGCCGCCAAGCCCTTCATCAAGGCGCTCTGCCAGGCCCAGTCCGAGCTGGCCGCGAAGGCCGCCAAGCCGGTCGGCGAGTTCCCCGTCTTCCTGGACCACCAGGACGACGTGCTGGAGGCGCTGGACAACGCGGTGCGCGACGAGCTGGCGCAGGCGCTGACCATCGCCGCCAAGCAGGACCGCGAGGCCGAGCTGGACCGCGTCAAGGCGATCGCCGCCGAGAAGCTGCTCCCGCAGTTCGAGGGCCGCGAGAAGGAGATCTCCGCCGCCTACCGCACGCTCACCAAGAACCTGGTACGCGAGCGCGTGATCAAGGAGAAGACCCGCATCGACGGGCGCGGGCTCACCGACATCCGCACCCTCGCCGCCGAGGTCGAGGCCATCCCGCGGGTGCACGGCTCCGCACTGTTCGAGCGCGGCGAGACCCAGATCCTGGGCGTCACCACGCTGAACATGCTCCGCATGGAGCAGATGCTCGACACGCTCTCCCCGGTGTCGCGCAAGCGCTACATGCACAACTACAACTTCCCGCCCTACTCGGTCGGCGAGACCGGCCGCGTGGGTTCGCCCAAGCGTCGCGAGATCGGCCACGGCGCCCTGGCCGAGCGGGCCCTGGCGCCCGTGCTGCCCACGCGTGAGGAGTTCCCCTACGCGATCCGCCAGGTCTCCGAGGCGCTCGGCTCCAACGGGTCCACCTCCATGGGCTCGGTGTGCGCCGCGACGATGTCGCTGCTCAACGCCGGTGTGCCGCTGAAGGCCGCCGTCGCCGGTATCGCCATGGGCCTCATCTCGCAGGAGATCGACGGCGAGACGCACTACGTCACCCTCACCGACATCCTCGGTGCGGAGGACGCCTTCGGCGACATGGACTTCAAGGTCGCCGGCACCAAGGAGTTCGTGACCGCTCTCCAGCTCGACACCAAGCTGGACGGCATCCCGGCCTCCGTGCTGGCCGCTGCCCTCAAGCAGGCCCGCGACGCCCGGCTGCACATCCTCGACGTCATGGCCGAGGCCATCGACGTGCCGGACGAGATGTCCCCCTTCGCCCCGCGGATCATCACCGTGAAGATCCCCGTGGACAAGATCGGTGAGGTCATCGGCCCCAAGGGCAAGATGATCAACCAGATCCAGGAGGACACCGGCGCCGACATCACCATCGAGGACGACGGCACCATCTACATCGGTGCCGCCGACGGCCCGGCCGCCGAGGCCGCCCGCGCGACCATCAACGGCATCGCCAACCCGACGATGCCCGAGGTCGGCGAGCGCTACCTGGGCACGGTCGTGAAGACGACCACCTTCGGCGCCTTCGTCTCGCTGCTCCCCGGCAAGGACGGACTGCTGCACATCTCGCAGATCCGCAAGCTCGCTGGCGGCAAGCGCGTGGAGAACGTCGAGGACGTCGTCGGCGTGGGCCACAAGGTCCAGGTCGAGATCGCCGAGATCGACCAGCGCGGCAAGCTCTCCCTGATCCCCGTCCTGGACGAGGCCGAGGGTGAGTCGGACGACAAGAAGGACGACGCCGACCAGTGACGCGTACGCCTCGTACGACGGCCCGCCCCTCCTCGGAGGGGCGGGCCGTCGCCCGTACCCCGGTCGGCACACAAACGCTCATCGAGGGCGAGAACGGCGCCGGCACCGTACGCAGGACCGTGCTGCCGGGCGGACTGCGCGTGGTCACCGAGACGCTGCCCACCGTGCGCTCGGCGACCTTCGGCATCTGGGCCCACGTCGGCTCCCGCGACGAGACCCCCGCCCTCGGCGGCGCCACCCACTACCTGGAGCACCTGCTCTTCAAGGGCACCCGGCGGCGCAGCGCGCTCGACATCTCCGCGGCGCTGGACGCGGTCGGCGGCGAGATGAACGCGTTCACCGCCAAGGAGTACACCTGCTACTACGCGCGGGTCCTCGACACCGACCTGCCGCTGGCCATCGACGTGGTCTGCGACATGCTCACCGGCTCGGTCATCCGGCAGGAGGACATCGACGCGGAGCGCGGTGTCATCCTCGAGGAGATCGCCATGACCGAGGACGACCCCGGCGACTGCGTGCACGACCTCTTCGCGCACACCCTGTTCGGCGACACCCCGCTGGGCCGGCCGGTGCTGGGCACCGTCGACACCGTCAACGCGCTCACCCGCGACCGGGTCGCCCGCTTCTACCGCAGGCACTACGACCCCACACACCTGGTGGTGGCCGCCGCGGGCAACATCGACCACGACACGGTCGTGGAGCAGGTGCGGGCCGCATTCGAGGCGGCCGGCGCGCTCAGCCGTACCGAGGCGGAGCCGCTGCCGCCGCGCACCGGCACCCGCCGGATACGCGGCGGCAGCCGGATCGAACTGCTGGACCGCCGAACAGAGCAGGCCCACGTGGTGCTCGGCATGCCGGGCCTGGCCCGCACCGACGAGCGGCGCTGGGCCCTGGGCGTGCTCAACGCGGCGCTCGGCGGCGGCATGAGCTCCCGGCTGTTCCAGGAGATCCGCGAGAAGCGCGGCCTGGCCTACTCGGTGTACTCCCACACCTCCGGCTTCGCCGACTGCGGCCTGTTCGGCGTCTACGCCGGCTGCCGTCCCGCGCAGGTGCACGACGTGCTGAAGATCTGCCGCGACGAACTCGCCCAGGTCGCCGAGCACGGCCTGACCGACGAGGAACTTGCCCGTGCGGTGGGCCAGTTGTCCGGCTCGACGGTCCTGGGCCTGGAGGACACCGGGGCCCTGATGCACCGTCTGGGCAAGAGCGAGCTGTGCTGGGGCACGCAGATGTCGGTCGACGACATGCTGGGCCGGATCGCAGCCGTCACACCCGGCGACATCCGCGAGGTCGCCGCCGACGTGCTCGGCCGGCAACCGTCGCTGGCGGTCATCGGCCCGCTGACCGGCAAGCAGTCCGACCGACTGCACGACGCGCTGGCCTGACCCGGCCGCCACTCCGCAACCGGTCCGTGCGACCGTGTTCCGAACGCGTAAGGAAAGAGGGACGATGACCGAGGTGCGCAAGCTGCGGGTGGCCGTGATCGGCGCCGCCGGCCGGATGGGCGCGGAAGCGGTCCGGGCCGTGACCGCCGCCGAGGACCTGGACCTGGTCGCCGCGATCGGCCGCGGCGACACACTGGACAAGCTCACCGCCTCCGAGACGGACGTGGCGGTCGAGCTGACCCACCCCGGCGCGGTGATGGAGAACGTCGAGTTCTGCGTCCGCCACGGCATCCACACCGTCGTCGGCACCACCGGGTGGACCGACGAGCGGCTGGCCGAGCTGCGCGGCTGGCTGGCGGAGTCCTCCGGCACCGGTGTGCTCATCGCCCCCAACTTCGGCATCGGCGCCGTGCTCGCGATGCGCTTCGCGCAGCAGGCCGCCCGCTGGTTCGAGTCCGCCGAGGTCGTCGAGCTGCACCACCCGGGCAAGGCCGACGCGCCGAGCGGCACCGCCGTGCGCACCGCCCAGATGATCGCCGCGGCCCGTGCCGAGGCCGGCTGCCCGCCGCAGCCGGACGCCACCAGCAGTGCCCTGGACGGCGCCCGGGGCGCCGACGTCGACGGCGTGCCGGTGCACGCGGTGCGGCTGCGCGGCCTGGTGGCCCACCAGGAGGTGCTGCTGGGCGGGGAGGGCGAGATGCTCACCATCCGGCACGACTCGCTGCACCGCTCGTCGTTCATGCCGGGTGTGCTGCTCGGCGTGCGGCGTGTCGCCGACACGCCGGGGCTGACGTTCGGCCTGGAGCACTTCCTCGACCTGGACGGCTGAGAACGGCACCATGCGCGCGAAACTCACGTACTTCGTCCTGGCCGCCGTCCTGCTGGTCTACTTCGTGCTGGCCGGCGGCCGGGGCGTGGTGCTCATCCGGCAGGGCACGGCGGTGACGGTGCCGTTCGGCATCGCGGTCCTGGTGCTGCCGCTGATCGGCGCGTGGTTCCTCTGGCACAGCACACGCTTCGCCGTCCTGGCCGGGCGCCTCGCCGACCAGCTGGAGAAGGAGGGCGGGCTGCCCGTCGACACGCTCGAACGCTCACCGAGCGGCCGGGTGCTGCGGGACTCCGCCGACGCCGTCTTCGCGGAGCGCCGGGCGGAGACCGAGGCCCGTCCGCAGGACTGGCGCAGCTGGTTCCGGCTGGCCGTCGCCTACCACGACGCCCGTGACACCCCGCGTGCCCGCAAGGCGATGCAGCGCGCCATCACCCTGCACCGCCAGGAGCAGCGCTCGGCCGGCGGAGACAGCACCCCGGGCCCCACTGCCGGCATCGCCTGACCCGCGGGCTGCGCCCGACCGGTCCCGCGCCGCCCGCTCAGGGGCGGTGGTCCGCCGCCCATGCCTCCAGCACGTCGGCGGCCCGGTCGAACGCCTCGGGCTTGGCCAGGAAGTCGGCGTTGTGGTCGGTGAGCAGGGTGCGCAGCGTGCCGCCCTCGGCGCGCCGCACCTCCAGCGCCTGGCCCTGCACGGTGCGCGGCAGGCCCAGCCAGCGGACCGGCTGCTGCACGGTGCGCACCGCGGCCACCTGCGACCAGGGCAGCGTCATCGTGCGCAGGAAATTCACCTGGCGCAGGCCGTGCGAACTCACCCAGATGCCCACCCGCAGCAGCCGCAGGGCGAACGCCACGACCGCGGCGGCCAGGCCGACGCACGCCCCGGCACCGGCGAGGGTGCCGGCCAGTGCGATGACCACTGCGGAGATCAGCAGGTAGGCGGAGAGCAGCAGCAGCACCGCGGCACCGGCCACCCGCCATGGGCCGGGCCGGTAGGGGCGCCGCCAGCGGCCGGGATCGGCATGGGGCAGCGGCTGGTCCGACGGGTCGGTGGGCGCGCTGAGTTCGTGTTCGTCAAGAAGGAAGGGCAGGGGCACGACGGGTCCTCGCTCGCGATCCGGGTCATGCGTCAGGACCGGAAGTTCCGCATCCTGTGAGCGGTGAGGTTATCGGGGCCGTGCGGTGAGAACCACATCAGGGGCCCGCCCGGCGTGCCCGGTGCGCTTCAGCGGCGCTCGGAGGCGTTCTGCCGCTGCACCTGGTCGCCCTGCTGGTCGACGTCGAGAGCCGGCATGCCCAGCAGGAGGGAGCCGGCCAGACCGCCGACCACGACCAGACCGATGAGGGCCCGTCCGGCCAGCTGACCGAACGAGGGACGTTCCGGCGGCGGCGGGGTGACGTTGCTGCGGAACCGCTCGGCCTCGGCGACAAAGGCGAACGGGACGGGCTCTCCGCGGCGGAACATGGTGTTCTCATCCCCAATCAGACGGTGCGTCGTGCGTGTGCGGGCGGCAGGTGCTTCTGTGAAGTCAGACGGACGAACCGCTTCAGAAGTTGCGTGTTCGGGGGACTTCCTCATAATGCCGCCCACCGGGGTCTGTACCCGACGGCAGCCGATGCATCCGTCCCGCCCGCCCCCGATGTTCGGGAGAAAGGGTGACGCCGGGCGAGGAGGGGTCGACGGCGGCGCTAGGGTTGTTGCCGCCCGTCCCAGACCCGCATACCCGTGAGGACCCCCCGGTGACCGACACGCCTCGCTTCCGCAGCGACATGACCGTGGAGCTGGTCAAACACAGCGCCGCCGACACCGACGTGCTCTGGGCGGCCCGGGTGTCCACGGCAGGCGAGCAGTCGCTCGAGGAGCTGGAGAAGGACCCCGAGCGGTCCAAGGGCCTCATCAACTACCTGATGCGGGACCGGCACGGCAGCCCGTTCGAGCACAACTCGATGACCTTCTTCATCAGCGCGCCGCTGTTCGTCTTCCGTGAGTTCCACCGGCACCGGGTGGGCTGGTCCTACAACGAGGAGAGCGGGCGCTACCGCCAGCTCGAACCGGTCTTCTACGTGCCCGACGCCTCGCGTCGCCTCGTCCAGCAGGGCCGTCCGGGCAAGTACGAGTTCGTCGAGGGCACGCCCGAACAGCTGAAGACCGTCGAGGAGAGCATGCGGGCCTCCTACGAGCAGTCCTACCGCGCGTACCAGGAGATGCTGGAGGCCGGTGTGGCCCGCGAGGTCGCCCGCGCGACCCTGCCGGTCGGCCTGTACTCGTCGATGTACGCCACCTGCAACGCCCGTTCCCTGATGCACTTCCTGGGCCTGCGGACGCAGCACGAGATGGCGTCGGTGCCGTCCTTCCCGCAACGGGAGATCGAGATGGTCGCCGAACTGATGGAGGCCGAGTGGGCCCGCCTGATGCCGCTGACGCACGCCGCCTTCAACACCAACGGGCGCGTCGCCCCGTAAGTGTCCGTTGTGTCCAGATTGCGGGCATTCGCTCATCTCCTCTACGCTGAGGACAAGGACCCGGCACTGCGTGAACCCCCGAGCATGCAGTGCCGGGTCCACATCTGACCGGACCCGAGGGCGCATCCGGGAGGGAGCTGCGAGTAGCGTGGGACCCATGGCTCCGACCTCCTCACCGCAGACGCCCTTCGGGCGGGTCCTGACCGCGATGGTCACGCCGTTCACCGCGGACGGCGTTCTCGACCTCGACGGCGCGCAGCGCCTTGCTGCCCACCTGGTGGACTCCGGCAACGACGGCATCGTCGTCAACGGCACCACCGGCGAGTCCCCGACCACCAGCGACGAGGAGAAAGCCCAGCTGGTGCGGGTGGTCGTGGAGGCCGTGGGGGACCGCGCCCACGTCGTCGCCGGAGCCGGCACCAACGACACCCGGCACAGCCTGGAGCTGGCCCGCGCCGCCGAGCAGGCCGGCGCGCACGGCCTGCTCGCGGTCACGCCGTACTACAACAAGCCCCCGCAGGAGGGCCTGTTCCGGCACTTCACGGCCATCGCCGACGCCACGGACCTCCCGGTGATGCTCTACGACATCCCCGGCCGCTCCGGTGTGCCGATCAACACCGAGACGATGGTCCGGTTGGCCGAGCACCCGCGCATCGTCGCCAACAAGGACGCCAAGGGCGACCTGGGCCGCGCCAGCTGGGCCATCGCGGCCACCGGCCTCGCCTGGTACTCCGGCGACGACATGCTGAACCTGCCGCTGCTGTCCGTGGGCGCTGTCGGCTTCGTCTCCGTGGTCGGCCACGTCGTCAGCCCGGAGCTGCGTGCGATGCTCGACGCGTACCTCCAGGGCGACGTCGCCAAGGCCACCGAGGTGCACCAGAAGCTGCTGCCGGTCTTCACCGGCATGTTCCGCACCCAGGGCGTGATCACCAGCAAGGCGGCGCTGACCCGGCAGGGCCTGCCCGCCGGACCGCTCCGGCTGCCCCTGGTGGAGCTCACCGACGAGGAGATCGAGCAGCTCCGGCGCGACCTCGCCGCAGGCGGAGTGCACCTGTGAGCCGCCGCCCCTCCTGGAGCAACAGACTTCACAACTGAACACCGACCAACAACTGCAAGTGCACAAGATCGCAAGCGCCACGTGCCTCCCGGGGTGCGTGGCGCCTGTGGTGAGGAGAGTCTTTTGAGTCATCCACACCCCGAGCTCGGCGCACCGCCGAAGCTCCCCCAGGGGGGCCTTCGGGTCACCCCGCTCGGCGGCCTCGGTGAGATCGGCCGCAACATGACCGTCTTCGAGTACGACGGCCGTCTGCTGATCGTCGACTGCGGAGTGCTCTTCCCCGAGGAGGAGCAGCCGGGCATCGACCTGATCCTGCCGGACTTCACGTCCATCAGGGACCGCCTCGACGACATCGACGGCATCGTGCTCACCCACGGCCACGAGGACCACATCGGCGGTGTGCCCTTCCTGCTCCGCGAGAAGGCCGACATCCCGCTGATCGGCTCCAAGCTGACGCTGGCCCTCATCGAGGCCAAACTCCAGGAGCACCGCATCCGGCCCTACACGCTGGAGGTGAAGGAGGGCCACCGCGAACGCATCGGCCCCTTCGAGTGCGAGTTCGTCTCGGTGAACCACTCGATCCCCGACGCGCTGGCCGTCGCCATCCGCACTCCGGCCGGCCTCGTGGTGCACACCGGCGACTTCAAGATGGACCAGCTGCCGCTCGACGGCCGCCTCACCGACCTGCGGGCGTTCGCCCGGCTCGGCGAGGAGGGCATCGACCTGATGCTGTCCGACTCCACCAACGCCGAGGTCCCCGGCTTCGTCGCACCCGAGCGCGACATCTCCCAGGCGCTGCGCCAGGTCTTCGCCGGCGCCCAGAAGCGCGTCATCGTGGCCAGCTTCGCCAGCCACGTGCATCGCATCCAGCAGATTCTGGACGCGGCACACGAGAACGGCCGGCGAGTCGCGTTCGTGGGCCGGTCGATGGTCCGCAACATGGGCATCGCCCGCGAGCTGGGCTACCTCAAGGTGCCCGGCGGCCTGGTGGTGGACGTGAAGGTGCTGGACGACCTGCCGGACAGCCAGACCGTCCTGGTCTGCACCGGATCCCAGGGCGAGCCGATGGCGGCGTTGTCCCGCATGGCGAACCGGGACCACCAGATCCGCATCGTGCCCGGTGACACGGTGATCCTCGCGTCGTCCCTGATCCCGGGCAACGAGAACGCCGTCTACCGGGTGATCAACGGGCTGACGCGCTGGGGCGCCAACGTGGTGCACAAGGGCAACGCCAAGGTGCACGTCTCCGGACACGCCTCGGCGGGTGAGCTGCTGTACTTCTACAACATCTGCCGGCCGCGCAACCTCATGCCGGTGCACGGGGAGTGGCGGCACCTGCGGGCCAACGCGGAACTGGGCGCGCTCACGGGGGTGCCGCACGACCGGGTGGTCATCGCCGAGGACGGTGTGGTGGTGGACCTGGTCGAGGGCAAGGCCGACATCGTCGGCAAGGTCCAGGCCGGGTACGTCTACGTCGACGGCCTGTCCGTCGGCGACATCACCGACTCCGTGCTCAAGGACCGCCGCATCCTCGGCGACGAGGGCATCATCTCGGTGTTCGTGGTGGTGGACAGCGGAACCGGCAAGATCACCGGTGGTCCGCACATCCAGGCGCGGGGCTCCGGCATCGACGACGCGGACTTCAGCACCGTGGTGCCCAAGATCGACGAGGCGCTGGCCAAGGCCGCCCAGGACGGCGTGGCCGAGGTGCGCCAGCTCCAGCAGCTGATCCGGCGCACCATGGGCAAGTGGGTGTCGGACAACTACCGGCGCCGTCCGATGATCCTGCCCGTCGTGGTCGAGGTCTGACACTCCGTCACTCCTCCTACCGGAGCGGGCGGCCCCGATTTGCATCGGAGCCGCTCGCTCCAGTACGTTTACCTCTCCACCGCAGGGCCTCTCGGGAGCACGGTTGTGCACCCGGTCGGGTTCCAGGCGGATGGGAATTCCGAACAAGTCACTCTGATAAAGTTCGGAAAGCGCCGAAAGACTGAAGCCGATAAGGCAGATCTCGAAAGGCGAAAGGGATTCCAGTCTCCCTCGGGTTCGGATCTGGTCGGTGAAACGGCCGGTGAGAGTCTGGTAAGGTTGGAAACACCGAAGGGAAGCGCCCGGAGGAGGCCCGGAAGGGAATCCGAAGGAAGCGTCCGTTCCTT
>NZ_JASKMT010000046.1 GCF_030124175.1 Streptomyces sp. 549
ATGGACATCCTCCCGGGGACGAACCCCTGATCTCGAATGTCCGTCAAAGCGGATCAAGCCCAGGACAACCCTGTCGACTGGTGGCCCTGGACACCCGAGGCCTTCGAGGAAGCGAAGCGCCGCGACGTGCCCGTCCCGCTCAGCGTCGGCTACAGCTCCTTCCACTGGTGCCAGTAGATGAACACAATCCGATAGCTCTGACCTGGTGTGTTTCCGGAGAGTGATGGTGTATGCGCGCAAGAGTGAGCGGCCAAGCGTCAAGCTCAAAACGGCGACGGCTCCGGCACAGGGCGGGCCGGAGCCGTCGTGTATCTCTGGGGCTGTGGGGTGTCAGCCGATGGACTGGTATCCGGTGAATTCCTCGGAGGCGACGGTGAGCGTACAGACCCAAGTCGCGGCTCGTCTTCGTGACGTGGACAGAGGTGGGGCAGGTTGAGGGCCCGAGTGTCGCCTTGGGTGGACGCCGGGTTCCACTGCTCCGGCTGGAGGGTTCTGTCGTCGGGACGGGTGGATCCGCTGGTCAGCCGGGGTTCGGCAGGAGTGCGAGCTGGTTGGCGGGGATGTGGCTGGCCCAGTGCCAGTGCGGGGCCAGGCGGAGGATTCCCTAGCGGCCGGTGGTGACGAATTCTCCGGCCGCGCTGAACAGCCGGAGCCGTAGTCGACGGGGTTTCCAGAGTCGGGCGAAGCCGGTCAGCGCGAGCATCGGCATCCAGGCCAGCAGGTCGAGCGCGATCTGCACGATCTCCAGCCAGATCCGGTTCTGGGCGGTGCGGTGCAGGGGAGGTTGCGCAGGCCGGTGGCCCGGGCGGCCCGGATGCGGTCCTCGCCCTCGCCCGCAGGCGGTGACGGAGGTCGAGTTCGGCGATCGGTCGGCCCGAGGTATTGGTGGCGAAGCACGTCAGACGCATGCTGACCGTGTCCGTGAGTCGCAGCTGGGCCCCGAGGTGCGGTCATTCCTTGCGGACGATCAGCCGCATGCCCTTGGGCCAGCCGTCCAGGACGTCGCCGGTGAGTTCGGCTACCCAGGTGCCGTCGCGGATCTCGCCGCCGGTCTCGGCGGCCGGCGTACAGGCCGAGGCGGAACCTGCAGCACGTGCTGGTGGATCGCGTCGGTGATCACCATGCCGACCGAGTAGGAGCCACCTGCCCCGCCGGGCCAGCCAGGCGACGAAGTCGTGAGTGCGCCCGCGGAGTCGGTGCGGATCAGGGTCTGACGTCCGCGACGGTACTTCTTCGGCAGTTGGGCCAAGACGAGTGGGGCGGTGGAGATGTCCAGGTCGGCGCTGCGTCTTTCTTGTCCGAGAGCACGATCACCAGCACCCCGTCGAGGTCAACGGTCACCGTTCGGTCGGCATCGGGCCCTTCCCAGTCGGCCAACCGCCAGACGGGTTCACGTGCTTCGGCCCGCGCGGCCCGGATGGCCTGCAAAGCTCAGTCGCCGGAAGAGGCAAGAGTGTCGATCAGGCGGGAGACCATCGGGTCGGAGGCGACCGGCCCGAACACGGCCGGCTCGGCCCGCAGTATGCTGACATCGGCGAGGCAGTCCCCGCCCAGCGCCACCGCCAACGCGATGCCCAGCAGGGTCTTGCCCAGAGCGTGGACGGCCCGCGGCTTCTGCCACGGTGTCAGCGCCACGGATATCGCGGTGTTCAAGCCGGCCTTGCGGACGGTCTCGACCAGCAGCACGGCCCCGGCCTGAGAGACCACTGCCCCGCCGCCCTCGATGCGGACACGCGGGTAGGTCCCGACACGCTTCTTCACCTGGAGAGCGCTTCTTACCGTGCAGCAACAGGACCCTAGTCAAGTCCAATCGTTGCAGGTCAGGAGCACTCTCCGTCTATTTGATCAGGCCTCGGACACCCCGCCTCGTGAATGCGCGAGGCTAAGGAAGCGACCGGTTGGGCACTGTCCATCCCGAGGCGCGTGTGCCCCGCAGTTGTTCCTACGCCCGCCGTCGGTGGCCGGGTACGTCGGTTGGGCGGCGCTCGGTGAGGGGACACAGCGTCATACCCCGATGGTTCGGGAAGACCGGGGTCTCGTGCCTATCGTGGGTGAGTCACGCGTGGGCATGTCCTGTGCCCAGTGGGTAGACGACTCCCACCGAGTAAGGATCCGACATGAATCGCCTGGCTGACTCCCAGTCGCCCTACCTGCTTCAGCATGCTGACAATCCGGTCGACTGGCGGCCGTGGGAGGACGAGGCCTTCGAGGAAGCGAAGCGCCGCGACGTCCCCGTCCTGCTGTCGGTCGGCTACAGCTCCTGCCACTGGTGCCATGTGATGGCGCACGAGTCGTTCGAGGACGAGGCGACGGCCCGGTATCTCAACGAGCACTTCGTCAGCGTCAAGGTGGACCGGGAGGAGCGCCCCGACATCGACGCCGTCTACATGGAGGCCGTGCAGGCGGCCACCGGGCAGGGCGGCTGGCCGATGACGGTGTTCCTCACCCCCGAGCACCGGCCCTTCTACTTCGGCACCTACTTCCCGCCCACACCCAAGCACGGCATGCCGTCCTTCCGCCAGGTGCTGGAGGGTGTCAGCGGTGCGTGGACGCAGCGGCGCGGTGAGGTGGACGAGGTCGCCGGGCAGATCGTCGCCGACCTGGCCGGGCGCACGCTGGCCGGGTCCGTCGGGGACAGTCCGCAGCCGCCGGGGGCGGGCGACCAGGCGGACGCGCTGCTGGGGCTGACCCGGGAGTTCGACGCCCGGCACGGCGGGTTCGGCGGGGCGCCGAAGTTCCCGCCGCCGATGGTGCTGGAGTTCCTGCTGCGGCACCACGCCCGCACCGGCGCCGAGGGCGCGCTGCAGATGGTGGAGGCCACCTGCGAGGCGATGGCCCGCGGCGGCATCTACGACCAGCTTGCGGGCGGCTTCGCGCGCTACTCCGTGGACGCCGGCTGGGTGGTGCCGCACTTCGAGAAGATGCTGTACGACAACGCCCTGCTGTGCCGGGTCTACACCCACCTGTGGCGGTCCACCGGCTCGGTGTCCGCCCGCCGCGTCGCGCTGGAGACCGCCGACTTCATGGTGTCCGAACTGCGCACCCAGCAGGGCGGGTTCGCCTCCGCGCTGGACGCCGACAGCGCCGACCCGGAGAACCCCGACGGCCCGCACCGGGAGGGCGCGTTCTACGACTGGACGCCGTGGCAGCTGCGGGAGGCGCTCGGTGAGGACGACGCGGAGTTCGCCGCGCGGCTGTTCGGCGTCACCGCCGAGGGCACCTTCGAGCGCGGCGCGTCCGTGCTGCAACTGCCCGACATCGGCGGCCCGGTGGACGCCGACCGGGCCGACTCGGTGCGCAGTCGGCTGCGGGACGCCCGCGAGCGTCGTCCGCGTCCGGGACGGGACGACAAGGTCGTCGCCGCGTGGAACGGGCTGGCGATCGCCGCGCTCGCCGAGACCGGCGCGCTCTTCGAGCGGCCCGACCTGGTCGACGCCGCGACGGCCGCCGCCGACCTGCTGCTGGGGCTGCACACCGACGACCGGGGACGGCTCGCCCGCACCTCGCTCGGCGGTGTGGTCGGCAGCAGCGCCGGAGTGCTGGAGGACTACGCGAACACGGCGGAAGGACTGCTCGCCCTGTACGCGGTGACGGGGGAGAGCGCCTGGCTGCAGATGAGCGGCGTGCTGCTCGACTCGGTGCTCACCCACTTCACCGGCGAGAACGGCGCCTTCTTCGACACCGCCGACGACGCCGAGCAGCTGATCCGGCGCCCGCAGGACCCGACCGACGGCGCGACGCCGTCCGGGTGGACGGCCGCGTCGGGCGCGCTGCTGACGTACGCCGCGTACACCGGCAGCAGTCGGCATCGGGAGGCCGCCGAACGGGCGCTCGGCATCGTCAAGGCGCTCGGCGGCCGGGCGCCGCGGTTCATCGGCTGGGGACTGGCGGTCGCGGAGGCGGCGCTGGACGGGCCGCGCGAGGTCGCGGTGGTGGGCCCGGACGGCGCCCCGGCGACCGCCGCACTGCACCGGGCCGCGCTGGCGGCGGGCGCGCCCGGCGCGGCCGTCGCGGTCGGGGCGCCGGACGAGCCGGGCGTGCCGCTGCTCGCCGGACGCCCGCTGATCGACGGCCGTCCCGCCGCGTACGTGTGTCGCCACTTCACCTGCGACGCGCCCACCACCGATCCCGAGGCCCTGACGGAGCGCCTGCGGTCCTGACCCGCTGACCCGCCTGACGCGGGTGCCCCGGTTACGCCACGTGGCGAAAAACACCGGGCGCTCCTGGCCGGGCGGCCGTATCGTGACCGCATGCAGGTGATCCAGTCGACGAAGCTCTCCAACGTCTGTTATGAGATCCGTGGCCCGGTGCTGGAGGAGGCGATGCGGCTGGAGGCGGCAGGGCACCGCATCCTCAAGCTCAACACCGGCAACCCGGCGGCCTTCGGCTTCGAGTGCCCGCCCGAGATCCTCGAGGACATGCTGCGCAACGTGGGCGACGCCCACGGCTACGGCGACGCGAAGGGCCTGCTGTCCGCGCGGCGCGCGGTGATGCAGCACTACCAGACGCAGGGCGTCCCGCTGTCGGTCGAGGACATCTACCTGGGCAACGGCGTCTCCGAGCTGATCCAGATGTCCATGCAGGCACTGCTGGACGACGGCGACGAGGTGCTGGTACCGGCGCCGGACTACCCGCTGTGGACCGCGGCCGTCTCGCTGTCCGGCGGCACGGCGGTGCACTACCGGTGCGACGAGCAGGCCGACTGGATGCCGGACCTCGCCGACATCGAGCGCAAGATCACCGACCGCACCAAGGCGCTGGTGATCATCAACCCGAACAACCCGACCGGTGCGGTGTACAGCGAGGAGATGCTGCTGGCGCTCACCGAGATCGCCCGGCGGCACAACCTGATCGTCTGCTCGGACGAGATCTACGACAAGATCCTCTACGACGGCGCCACGCACACCCCGACCGCCGCGCTCGCCCCCGACCTGCTGACGCTCACCTTCAACGGCCTCTCCAAGGCCTACCGGGTGGCCGGCTACCGCAGCGGGTGGCTGGCGGTGTGCGGTCCGAAGGCGCACGCGAGCAGCTACATCGAGGGCCTGACGATCCTGGCCAACATGCGGCTGTGCGCCAACATGCCGGCCCAGCACGCCGTGGCCACCGCGCTCGGCGGCCACCAGTCGATCAACGACCTGCTACTGCCCGGCGGCCGGCTGCTGGAGCAGCGCGACGCCGTCTACGAGGCGCTGACCCGCATCCCCGGTGTGACCTGCGTCAAGCCCAAGGGCGCGCTCTACGCCTTCCCGCGCCTGGACCCGAAGGTCTACAAGGTCAAGGACGACCGGCAGATGGTGCTGGACCTGCTGCGGGCCGAGAAGATCATGATCGTGCACGGCACCGGCTTCAACTGGCCCGAGCCGGACCACTTCCGGATCGTCACATTGCCGGCCGCGAAGGACCTCACCGACGCGGTGGACCGCATCGGCCGCTTCCTCGACGGCTACAGCCAGCACTGATCCCGAGCGGTTCCCCTCGCCCATGGAGTCGGCGGCCCTGTGTCGACCGGCTCCTCGCGTGTGCCGGAATCGGCAGCGCACGGTCGGCCGGGGGAACCCCGACGGGCCGCCGGGGAACTTCGTGAGCGCTTGTTCGTCATCGACTACAACTTTAGACACGATCCAAGTTAGGATGGCTTCCTGAGAACGCCAGGAGGTCATCCATGTACGAGCCGATCCGCAACAAGTCGGTCCACACCATGACCGTGCAGTCTGGGCAGTCCGGGCTGTACGCGTCCCACGGCCGCTTCCCGCACCGCTCGCGCGAGGCGGAGCTGGACATCCGGCTGGCCGGGCACCTCACCGCGCTGCTCACCGTCACCGACGAGCTCCGGGCCCTCACCCCCTCCGTGGAACTGGACGCCGCCGCGAACCGGCTCGCCACCCAGGTCGCCCGCCTGCGGGACGGCCGGGCGCCGCTGCGGGCCGAGCCCAGCTTCCCCGGTGCCGGGCCCGGGCACGTCGAGGCGCTGCACCGCCGCGCCCACACCCTCGCCGGCAACGCGCTGGTGGTGGCCACCGCGCGCGGCGACATCCCCGGTGAGGCGCTGGCCGCCGCGCGCATGGCGGCGCACGCCGCCGCGCTCGGCCTGTGACGCCGCACCTCGGTGCCGCGGAGTCCCGCCGCGGCACCGGGGCGCGGTAGGCGAACGGCCGGGGGCCGGCGGACCGTAACGGTCCGCCGGCCCCCGGCCGTCGTGCTGCCACCGGTTCGAAGGCCCGCCCGCAGGCGGGCCGCCCTCCGAGGGGGTCAGCCCAGGCGCTCGACGAGCTTGCGGTGCTCCTCCCACAGCTCCTTCGGCGTGTGGTCGCCGAAGGTGTTCAGGTGCTCGGGCACGAGCGCGGCCTCCTCGCGCCACACGTCCCGGTCGACCGTCAGCAGGAAGTCGAGCTGCTTCTCGTCCAGGTCCAGGCCCTCGGTGTCGAGCGCGCCCTTGGCGGGCAGCACGCCGATGGGCGACTCGACACCCTCCGCCTCGCCGTTGAGGCGGCCGACGATCCACTTCAGCACCCGGCTGTTCTCACCGAAGCCCGGCCACACGAACGAGCCCTGCTCGTCCTTGCGGAACCAGTTGACGTAGTAGATCTTCGGCAGCTTCGCCTCGTCGCCCCGGGCGACCGCGTCCTTGCCGACCTTGACCCAGTGGGCCATGTAGTCGCCCATGTTGTAGCCGCAGAACGGCAGCATGGCGAACGGGTCCCGGCGCAGCTCGCCGACCTTGCCCTCGGCGGCTGCGGTCTTCTCCGAGGCGACGTTGGCGCCCAGGAACACGCCGTGCTGCCAGTCGAAGGACTCGGTCACCAGCGGGACCGCCGAGGCGCGGCGGCCACCGAAGAGGATGGCCGAGATCGGCACGCCCTTCGGGTCCTCCCACTCGGGCGCGATGGTCGGGCACTGCGAGGCGGGCACCGCGAAGCGGGCGTTGGGGTGGGCGGCCGGAGTACCGGACTCCGGCGTCCAGTCGTTGCCCTTCCAGTCGGTGAGGTGGGCCGGGGCCTCCTCCGTCATGCCCTCCCACCAGACGTCGCCGTCGTCGGTGAGCGCCACGTTGGTGAAGACGGTGTTGCCCCACAGCGTCTTCATCGCGTTGGCGTTGGTGTCCTCGCCGGTGCCGGGTGCGACACCGAAGAAGCCGGCCTCGGGGTTGATGGCGTAGAGGCGGCCGTCCTCACCGAAGCGCATCCAGGCGATGTCGTCGCCGATGGTCTCCACGGTCCAGCCGGGGATCGTCGGCTCCAGCATGGCCAGGTTGGTCTTGCCGCAGGCCGAGGGGAAGGCGGCGGCCACGTAGCGGGACTCGCCGCGCGGCGGGGTCAGCTTGAGGATGAGCATGTGCTCGGCCAGCCAGCCCTCGTCGCGGGCCATCACCGAGGCGATGCGCAGCGCGTAGCACTTCTTGCCCAGCAGGGCGTTGCCGCCGTAGCCCGACCCGTAGGACCAGATCTCGCGGTCCTCGGGGAAGTGCGAGATGTACTTCGTCTCGTTGCACGGCCACGGCACGTCGCTCTGGCCGGGCTCCAGGGGGGCGCCGACGCTGTGCACGGCCTTGACGAAGAAGCCGTCCTCGCCCAGCTCGTCCAGGACCGGGCGGCCCATGCGGGTCATGGTGCGCATCGACACCGCGACGTAGGCGGAGTCGGTGATCTCCACGCCGATCGCGGACAGCGGCGAGCCCAGCGGACCCATGCAGAACGGCACGACGTACATCGTGCGGCCGCGCATGGAGCCGCGGAACACGCCCTTCTCGCCGGTGAAGGTCTCCCGCATCTCAGCGGGCGCCATCCAGTGGTTGGTCGGGCCGGCGTCCTCCTCCTTCTCGGAGCAGATGAACGTCCGGGTCTCCACGCGTGCCACGTCGGACGGGTCGGAGGCGGCGTAGTAGGAGTTCGGGCGTTTGGCCGGGTCCAGCTTCCGGAACGTGCCGTTGGCCACGAGCTCCCCGCACAGGCGCTCGTACTCGGCCTCCGAACCGTCGCACCACACGACGCGGTCCGGCTGCGTCAGGGCGGCGATCTCGTCGACCCAGGCGGTCAGTTCCTGGTGCTTGGTAGGGGCCGGGGTGGTGGGAGCCGCAGTACTGCGCGCCACAATCGCTCCAGAGGGTTTGAGGGTTGTGTGTAGATCTGTCGTCCTTGCTGCCTATGTGAGGTCTACCCACTTCCGGCAGCCCGGACGTTCTCTGTTCCCTAGCTCGGCCCCTTGGGGGCTGCGACCCGGACGCTGCGGCGATGCTCATCCGGTGTCGACTACGCTCATCTGATCATGACTCGCTCGCTCGTATGTGTCCAGGGGGCCCACAGGTGAGCATCGCCACTTCTCTCTAGCTTCTCGACGGCTTCCCGCCGCCTCCTCGCCGCCTTCCCGCCACCTCTCTCAGTGGCTCGCGCCCCGCTCGACGTCGGATGCGTTACACCTGAGGGTCGAGGAGGCCACACCACCGTTTACCTACGGCGGCGTAGGTAACCTTTGGTCCATGACTGCCGCCGCGCCCAACTCCCCGGCCGACGCGAACGCGCCCAGCGCCCCGGCCGCCGCCATGCAGAAGATCAACGCAGCGCTGCCCAGCAAGCCCCGGCTGCGGGGCTGGCTGCACGCGGGCATGTTCCCCGCGGTCCTGGCCTCGGGCATCTTCCTGACAGCACTCGCCGCGACGCCCGAGGCCCGGGTGGCCTGCGCGATCTACACGCTCACGGCCTGCCTGCTGTTCGGCGTCAGCGCGCTCTACCACCGGGGCGACTGGGGGCCGCGCGCCGACCGCGTGCTGCGCCGGCTGGACCACGCCAACATCTTCCTGATCATCGCCGGCAGCTACACGCCGCTGACGATCCTGCTGGTCGACGGGGCCCGCGGGCAGGCGCTGCTGTGGGGCATCTGGCTGGCAGCCGCCGCGGGCATCGCCTTCCGGGTCTTCTGGGTCGGCGCGCCGCGCTGGCTTTACACGCCCTGCTACATCGCGATGGGCTGGGCGGCCGTGTTCTTCCTGCCGGACTTCCTCCAGGCGGGCGGCCTCGCGGTGCTCATCTGCGTGGTCGTCGGCGGGCTGCTCTACAGCGCCGGCGGGGTCGTCTACGGCATCAAGCGCCCGAACCCGTCACCGCGCTGGTTCGGTTTCCACGAGGTGTTCCACTCGCTGACGCTGGCCGCGTTCGTCGTGCACTACGTCGGCATCTCCCTCGCCGCCTACCGCCAGGTCTGACGACCGGCTCACCGACCCGTTCGCACGCCCCTCCGCCTGTCCGCCCATCACCGGGTCGGCGGGGTGCGGCGCATCGAGCGGCCCGCGACGACGTCAGTGCGGCGGCCGTCGCGGATCGCGAACCGGCCGTCGACCAGTACGTGCGGAATGCCGACTGGCGGCGTGCGCGGCGCGTCGTAGGTGGCACCGGCGGCGACGGTGGCGGGGTCGAACAGCACCAGGTCGGCCCGGTACCCGGCCCGTACCAGGCCGCGGTCGGGCAGCCGCAGCCGCGCCGCCGGACGGGACGTCAGGTGCGCCACGCACTCCTCCAGCGACAGCACGCCCAGCTCCCGCACGTAGTGGCCCAGATAGCGGGGGAACGTGCCGTACGCCCGCGGATGCGGCTTGGCCCCCTGGAGAATGCCGTCGCTGCCGCCGGTGTGGGCCCGGTGCCGCATGATCGCCCGCACGTTGTCCTCGTGGCCGACGTGCTGGAGGATCGTGGTGCCCAGCCGGTCCTCGGTGAGCAGCCGCCACGCCTCCTCGAAGCCCGCCAGCCGCCGCCCCACGAAGCCGGCCAGCTCCGGGCGGGTCACACCCGACACCTCCACGGATCCCCAGTCGGCCGGCACGCCGTGGCAGCCGTCCGCGCCCTCGACCTCCATCACGTGCCGGATGCGCGCGCACTCGGCCGGGTCGCGCAGCCGGGCCAGCGTCGCCTCCGGGCCGCCCTCGGTGGCCCAGCTCGGCAGCAGCGCGGCGAGCGTGGTGCAGCCCGGCAGGTAGGGGTAGGTGTCCAGCGAGATGTCGGCGCCCGCGTCCAGCGCCTCGTCCAGCAGTGCCAGCAGCTCCGGCGCCCGACCCTCGTTGACCTGGAAGTTCATCGTGGCGTGGGCCAGGTGCAGGGCGCAGCCCGCGTCCCGGCTCAGCGTCACCATCTCCCGGTACGCCTCCAGCGCCCCGGCGCCGTAGGAGCGGTGGTGCGGGCAGTAGTAGCCGCCGTGGCGGGCCACCACGCGGCACAGCTCGGTCAGTTCCGCGGTGGGGGAGTACATGCCGGGTGTGTAGGTCAGCCCTGACGACATGCCGACCGCGCCCTGCTCCAGCCCCTCGGAGACCAGCTGCCGCATGCGGTCCAGCTCGGCCGCGGTGGCCGGGCGGTCCTCCCAGCCCACGGCGAGCATGCGGACCGTGCCCTGCGGCACCAGGTAGGCCGCGTTCAGCGCGATGCCGCGATCGAGGCGGTCCAGGTACCCGCCGACGGTCCGCCAGTCGAAGTCGATGTCGCCGCCGTCGCCGTTCCAGCCGGTGATGGCCCGCCGCACCTCGCCGAGGGTGCGGTCGTCGACGGGGGCGTAGGACAGGCCGTCCTGCCCGACGACCTCCAGTGTCACGCCCTGGGCGAGCTTCGCGACGTGCTCGGGGTCGCGCAGCAGCGCCAGGTCGCTGTGCGCGTGCATGTCGACGAAACCCGGGGCCAGTGCCAGGCCGTCGGCGTCCACGGTTCGCCCGCCGCCCGGCCGCGGCCCGGCGTCGCCCTCGTGGTGCACGGTGGTGATCCGCCCGTCCCGCACCACCACGTCCCCCCGCCGCGACGGGCCTCCGGAGCCGTCCACCACGCGCGCGCCCCGGAAGACGGTGTCGGTGGTGTCCGGCGGGGTCGCGGCGGTGCCGGGGACGTTCACGGGCTGCTCCGGACGGGGTTGGGGCGGGGTGCCGCGGGCGGGGGAGTCGGGGCCGGACGCGCTCAGAAGTAGGTGCGTACGTAGTCGACGACCGTGCCGTCGTCCTGCACCAGCGGGATCAGCTGCCACTTGTCGAAGATCGTGCACGGATGCGACATGCCCAGGCCCACCCAGTCCCCGACCTCCAGCTCCGCGCCGGGCTCCAGCGCCAGCCAGCCGTGCTGGTCGGACAGCGCGGTGAGCGTGATGCCGTCCGCCGGGCGCTCCCGGCCGGTGACCGGGTCCCGGACCACCTTCGGCGCGGGCAGCCGCAGGTCGTACGCCGCGTCCCGCTTGCCCGCGTTGACGAACGCCTGGTCCGGCTCGGGCTTCGACACCACCTGCGCCCACAGCGTGAACGCCGGCCGCAGTGCGCCCTCCTGCGGCACCCGGTTGAAGGGCGTCAGCTCCTGGTAGTGGCCCTCGTCGTGCGAGACGTACGCGCCCGACCGCAGCAGCGGCAGCACCGGCGCGGACAGCTCGGGCAGGGTCGCGAAGACCTCGGCGACGGTGTCGAACCAGGCGCTGCCACCGGCGCTGACCACGATCTGCCCGGCGTCGGCGAACCGCCCGGCCCGGTCCAGGTCGACGGCCAGCGCCACCAGGCGGCGCAGCCAGTCCGCCACCCGGTCCGGGGTCGCCTGCGGGACCTCGCCCTCGTACCCGGCGACGCCCACCAGCCGCAGCGTGCCGGTGGCGGCGACCGCGCCGGCGACGGCCGCGCACGCGGCCTCGGTGCGCGCGCCCGTCCGGGCGCCGTCACCCGCGCCCAGCTCCACCACCACCTCCAGCGGGCGCCGCGCGCCCGCGGCGCGCAGCGCCGCGTCCATCAGCTGCACGCCGCGCACCGAGTCGACGTACACCACACACCTGAAGTCCGGGTCGCCGTCCAGCTCTGTGGCGAGCCAGCGCAGCGCGGCGGCGTCGACGAGTTCGTTGGCGAGGAAGACCCGCGGCACGCCGAACGCCCGGTACACCCGCAGTTGCGCGGGGGTGGCGGCGGTGATGCCCCAGGCGCCCGCGGCGAGCTGCCGGGCCAGCAGCTTCGGCGCCATGGACGTCTTGCCGTGCGGCGCGAAGGCCAGGCCGTGACGGGCCGTGAACTCCGTGAGCGCGGCCAGGTTGTGGTCCAGCGCCTCCGCCGACAGCGCCAGGACCGGGGTGGTGAAGCCGCCGGTGAACAGGTTTCGGCGCTCGGCGGCGAGCGCCGCGCAGGTCAGTCCGGCCGCGTCCGGCGGCAGGCCCTTGAAGCGGTGGTCCACGACATCGTCGGGCACGTCGTCGAGCATCGGGCGTTCTCCGTCCGTTCCGGCGCCGGGAGGTGGGGCGCGGTGGTGCGTGCGTCGGGTGGCGCGTCGGGCGCGTCGGTACAGCGTCGGTACAGCGTCGGCGCGTGGGTACAGCATGTGGCGCGTCGGTACAGCAAAGCCGGGCGCACTGCCGGGGCGGCAGCCGGGGCCCGTGGCGCCCGCCGGGACGCGCGCCGGATCGGATACCGGACGCGTCCGATTGCGAATGCTGCAACAGTCATTGCGCATACCGACGACAGCTGTCTAGCATCCCGCCGAGTACCCGGTCAATGAATCAGGAGCCCACGCCATCGTGACCGACCACGCCCCCGGCACCGTCGACGCAGGCGGCGACGGCACGCAGCAGGCGCCCGCCGACGCCCGCAGCCCGGCGCACCGCGGGACGGAGGTGGACGTCGTCTGCCTCGGCGAGTCCATGGTCGCGTTCCGGCCCAGCCGGCCCGGCGGGCTCGCCGAAGCCGACAGCTTCGACCGCGGCGTCGGCGGCGCCGAGTCCAACGTGGCGTGCACACTCGCCCGTGCCGGCCACTCGGCGCGCTGGATCAGCCGGGTCGGCGCCGACGCGTTCGGTGACCACCTGCTGCGAGCCGTCGCCGCGTGCGGCGTCGACACCGCGCACGTCGTGCGGGACCCGCGCCGCCCCACCGGCGTGTACTTCCGCACCCACGGCGAACGCGGCGCGGACCTGGAGGTCGCCTACTACCGGGCCGGGTCCGCCGCCTCCGCGATGTGCCCGGACACCGTCGACCGGGCCGCCGCCGACACCGGGCGCGTCCTGCACCTCACCGGCATCACCGCCGCGCTCTCCGACGGCTGCCTGGCGCTGCTGCACGACCTCACGGCCGCCCGGCCCGGCCGCCCGCTGGTCTCCTTCGACGTCAACCACCGGCCCGCCCTGTGGACCGGCCGTGCCGCCCAGGCCAGGACCACGCTGCTCGGCCTGGCCCGCGCCGCCGACGTGGTGTTCGTCGGCGAGGACGAGGCCACCGACATCTGGGGCATCACCGGCGGGCCCGCCGCCGTCCGCGCCGCCCTGCCCGAACCGCCGGTGGTCGTCGTCAAGCAGGGCGGCCGGGGCGCCACCGCCTTCGCCGGGCAGGCCACCGTGCCGGTGCCCGCCCCCGCCGTGGACGTGGTCGCCGCGGTCGGCGCCGGCGACGCCTTCGCCGCCGGCTACCTCTCCGCGACCCTGCGCGGGCTGCCGCTGCGCACCCGCCTGCGCCACGGCCACCTCACCGCCGCAGCCGCCCTCACCGCCGCCGGCGACACCGCCGCGCCGCCCGGCCGCGACCGCGCGGACCGGCTGGCCGCGCTCGACGACGAGGCGTGGGGCAGACTGCGACTCGGTCCGCGCTGGACCACGGAGGAGGCGACCGCATGAGTCAGACCGTCGACCGGGCCTTGAGCATCCTGCCGCTGCTGGCGGAGGGCCCGGCCAACCTGGAGCAGGTGGCGCAGCGGCTGGGCGTGCACAAGTCCACCGCGCTGCGCCTGCTGCGCACGCTCAACGAGCACGGCATCGTCTACCGCCAGGCCGACCAGCGCTACCGCCTGGGCGCCCGGCTGTTCGCACTCGCCCAGCAGGCGGTGGAGAACCTGGACGTGCGCGAGGTCGCCCATCCGCACCTCGTCCGGCTCAACCAGGAGTGCGGCCACACCGTGCATCTCGCCGTCCACCAGGACAACGAGGTCACCTACATCGACAAGGTGGAGAGCCGCTACCCGGTCCGCATGTACTCCCGCATCGGCAAGCCCGTCGCGATCACCGTGGCGGCCGTCGCCAAGCTGCTGCTGGCCGACCTGCCGCCCGCCGAGCGCCGGGCGATCGCCGAGCGGCTGGACTACCCGCGCTACACGTCCCGGTCGACACCCAACGCCGCGGCGTTCCTCACCGAACTGGCGGCTGTCCGCGAACAGGGCTGGGCCACCGACCTCGGCGGGCACGAGGAGTCCATCAACTGCGTCGCGGCGCCCGTGCGCGGAACGGACGGACGGGTGGTCGCCGCCATGTCGATCTCCGCGCCCAACGTGGTGGTGACGCGCGAGGAACTGCTGGAACTGCTGCCGCTGGTCCGGCGCACCGCCGACGCCATCAGCGCCGAGTACTCCGGACGGACCCCCGACCCCGACTCCCGGCCCTGAACCCCGGCTCCGGGCCCCGGCCCCGGGCCGCGCTCCGCAAGTCCCGCCCCGACCCGAGGAACACCATGACCGAGAAGCTGACCAAGACCGCTCTCACGCCGCCGACCCACACCACTCCGCCGGCGAGGTTCTCGCACGGGGTCAGGAAGGGCAACGTGCTGCAGGTCGCCGGGCAGGTCGGCTTCCTGCCCGCCGAGGAGGGCCGCCCGCCGACCCCGGCCGGCCCCACCCTGCGCGAGCAGACCCTGCAGACCTTCGCCAACGTGGCCGCCATCCTCGAAGAGGGCGGTGCGAGCTGGGACGACGTGCTGATGGTCCGGGTCTACCTCACCGACACCGCGCACTTCGCCGAGTTCAACGAGATCTACAACGCCTACTTCGCCGATCTCACCGAGGCCCCCTCGGCCCGCACCACCGTGTACGTCGGGCTGCCGGCCGGGCTGCTGGTCGAGATCGACGCACTGGCCGTCCTGGGCTGACCCGCCGGGCGCCCGCCGGCGCCACCGGGCACACCGGCCGCCACCCGGCACGCCGGCCGCCTTCCGCACACCGGCCGCCTTCCGCACACCCGCTCGCCGCAGGTGCGCCGGAGGGCGGCCGGCGGCGTGTCCGTGCCCTCCCGCAGCACCGCTCGTTGGATCCAGTGCCGGCCGACGGGCCGACGGCATCCGACGCGGTCAACGTGGCCGAGATGGCCGACAACCGTCCCCGGGGCCGTAATTGACGTCTTCTCAGCACAATCAGCCGTACTGATAATGCTCACGTCATCGCACGTTTCGCAGTACGGGAGAGGAAGCCCCCCACATGGTGCGTCCCGCACACGTCCGACGCCCTCTCGTCGGCACCCTCGCAGCGCTGCTGCTCGGGGCCACCGCCGCGCTCGGCGGCGCGACCCCCGCCTCGGCCGCCGCACCTGCCGCGCCCGGCACGGCAGCCCCCGCGCCCGCTGTCGACGCCCCCGACTTCGAGGGGATCGTGGCGCTCAGCAACTGCTCCGGGGCCGTCGTCCGCATGCCGCACTCCACCCCGCAGGACCCGGCCCTGGTGCTCACCAACGGCCACTGCCTGGAGGCCGGCATGCCCGAGCCGGGCGTGGTCGTCGTCGACGAGCCCTCGAACCGCACCTTCACCCTGCTGGACGCGGTCGGCGGAAACCTCGCCACGCTGCGCGCCACCCGGATCGCCTACGCCACCATGACCGGCACCGACGTGGCGCTGTACGAACTGACCCGGACCTACGAGGACATCGACGACCGCTGGGGCATCGAGCCGCTGGAGGTGGACTCGGCCCGGTCCACCGAGGGCACCCCGATCAACGTCGTCTCCGGCTACTGGAAGCGCGTCTACACCTGCGAGCTGGACGGCTTCGTGCACGAACTGCACGAGGGCGGCTGGGTGATGAAGGACTCGCTGCGCTACACGGCCGCCTGCGACACCATCGGCGGCACCTCGGGTTCCCCGGTCGTGGACACTGCCACCGGCAAGGTCGTCGGGGTCAACAACACCGGCAACAACGGTGGTCGGCCCTGCATCCTCAACAACCCCTGCGAGGTGGACGAGAACGGTGGGGTGACCGCACGTCCGGGCATCAACTACGGCCAGCAAACGCATGAGTTGACCCGGTGTACCACCGTCGGCAACAAGATCGACCTGGACCTGCCCGGCTGCGGGCTCGCCCGGCCGTGAGAGGGGCCGGGCCACCGGGGAAGCGCCGCTCCGCGCCTCCCCGTGTGACCGGCTGAGCACCCGGTGATACCCCCGTGCGCCCCTGCGCTCACGGGGGTATCACGTTACGTTCCACCGGTACGCCACCTCGGGTGGAACCGGGGTGGGCGTGAGCACGGCCCGGAGCGGACTGCGCCCGGGCCGATGCGGACCGAGGGGGGAGGGGCCCGCCGCAGCGCGACGGGCCCCGGCCCGTTGCCCACCCCGCAAACCTCAGTTGTTGAGGGTGCAGGTGGCGAGGCGGTCGAGGCCCTGGGGGCGTTCGGCGGTGCGGCCGATGGCGGTGGCCATGCGGTTGATGGTGGCGACGCGCTTGTCGGCGAGGGGGCCGAGGATGGCGTTCTGGACGAAGTTGGGTCCGCCTTGGCCGACGGTGTCGACGAGGCGCTTGTTGGCTTCGGCGATCTGGGTGTTGAGCAGGGCGAGGTTGCGGTCGACCTCCGCCCGGGCCGAGGCCGGGACGGCCGGCAGGCTCGGCGCCACCGCCGGACAGTTGACCGTGCCGGCCGCTCTGGTGTTGCCGGCGTTGCCGCCCGCGTTCCCGGCCTGACCGTTCCCGGCCTGGCCGTTGGCGGGCGCGGGGTTGGCGGGCTGGGCGGGCGGCTTGGCCGCGGGGGCGTTGGCCCGTCCGGCGTTGAGGGTGCAGGTGGCGAGGCGGTCGAGGCCCTGGGGGCGTTCGGCGGTGCGGCCGATGGCGGTGGCCATGCGGTTGATGGTGGCGACGCGTTTGTCGGCGAGGGGGCCGAGGATGGCGTTCTGGACGAAGTTGGGTCCGCCCTGGCCGACGGTGTTGACGAGGCGCTGGTTGGCCTCGTTGATCTGGGTGTTGAGCAGGGCGAGGTTGCGGTCGACCTCCGCCCGGGCCGATGCCGGGACGGCGGGCAGGCTGGGCGCCACCGCCGGGCAGTTGACCGTGCCGGGTGACGACGCGGTCCGGTTCGTCGCACCACTGCCCTCCCCGGCCAGGGCGGAGCCTGCGATCACCGCTCCGGAGAGCACTGCGGCAGCCGCGCCGCCGGCGATGAGTACGCGGCGCTTGTTGTACTTCTGAAGAGCCCTGGACATGCGGAATCCTCACTCGGTCAGGGGTGGGAGAGCCGTCCGGCACTGCCGGACGGCCTGCTCCTGGTTCACGACGCGGCGCCTGCGTTCGGTGACGGATACGTGGAACACTGGTGCAGCGTTCAACGAGATCCCGCGGCACCCGCGATCGGGTGCGCAACACCTGGCCTCGAACGCAACTACCGCCTCACCCGTCCGGGTTGGTCCTCTTGTGTCACCGTCGCGTCACGCGGTGCAATGCGTGCCACGGATCACACCGGTCACCGGGGACGAGTGCGGAGGGTGCGGCATGACCGACGGCACCAGGAACAGCACGGACGTGACACTGGAACCCGAGCAGCGAGTGCGCCTGCGCTCGATCGGGCCGGGCCTGGTGGTCGCCGCCACCGGCATCGGCGCCGGCGACCTGGTGGCCACGCTGGTGGCGGGCAGCCGGTTCGGCTACAGCCTGCTGTGGGCGGTGGTCATCGGCTGCGTCATCCGCATCGCCTTCGCCGAGGGCGCGGCCCGCTGGCACCTGGCTACCGGCCGCACCCTCTTCGACGGCTGGCGCACCATCGGCCGGTGGACGCTCTACTACTTCGGCTTCTACAGCGTCATCTGGGGCTTCGTCTACGGGGCGACGGCCATGTCGGCGAGCGCGCTGCCGCTCACCGCGCTCTTCCCCGGCTTCGTCGACCTCAAGGTGTGGGGTGTGGCGGTGGCCATGGTGGGGCTGGTGTTCGTCTGGTTCAACCGGTACGCCGTGATCGAGCGGGTCATGACGGTACTCGTCGGGCTGATGTTCCTCATCGTGGTGGTGCTCGCCGTCCGGGTGGGCCCGAACCTCGGTGACACGGTCGGCGGCCTGGTGCCGAGCCTGCCGGAGGGATCGCTGCTGTACACGCTCGGGGTGATCGGCGGCGTGGGCGGCACCATCACCATGGCCGCCTACGGCTACTGGGTGAACGCCAAGGGCTGGCACACGCCCGGCTGGATGCGGATGATGCGGCTGGACAACTCGATGGCCTACGTGGCCACCGGCATCTTCACCATCGCCATGATCATCGTGGGTGCGGAGCTGCTGCACGCCACCAGCATCACGCTCGCCGAGGGCAACCGGGGGCTGCTGGACGTCGGCGAGGAGCTGGAGCGGCGCTTCGACGTGGTCACCGCCAAGCTGTTCCTCATCGGCTTCTTCGCCACCTCCTTCTCCTCGCTGATCGGCGTCTGGCACGGCGTGAGCCTGCTGTTCGCCGACTACGTGGCCCACCTGCGCGCGGGAGCGGACGGCACCGCCGAGGGGACCCGGGCAGCGCACACGCCCGAAACGTCCACCGCCGGGAGGATCGGTGCCGAAGCGGACGCCGCCGGCACCGGGACCACGGGGACGGACGCCGCAGGCGAGGGCGGTGCGGCGGCGGTGGCCGCCGGGGTGCGGGAGCGCTCGCTGCCGTTCCGCGCCTACCTGCTGTGGCTGAGCGTGCCTCCGATCGGGCTGCTCTTCCTGGACCGGCCGTTCGGCCTGGTCATCGCCTACGGCGTGCTCGGATCGCTGTTCCTGCCGTTCCTGGCCGGCACCCTGCTGTGGCTGCTCAACCGGTCGCCGGTGCCGCAGCGCTGGCGCAACGGCTGGCTGAGCAACCTGATGCTCGGTCTTGCCGCGCTGCTCTTCGTGGTGCTGTGCACCGAGCAGATCCGCACCCTGCCGTGGTAGCGGCACCCACGCGGGTGGTGCACACGCCGGTGGTGCACACGCGGGCGGCCCGCCCGTGCGCCGCCCGGCACGGCCGCGTGCGGGCGTGCGGGCCGCCCCCCCCGGGCCCCGCCCTGCTCGCCGGCGCGTCCCCGTG
>NZ_JASKMT010000047.1 GCF_030124175.1 Streptomyces sp. 549
CCCATCGTCACGATGCCGTGACCAGCACGGATCGTTGATCGACAAGACTTTGAAACCGCCCTGCTTGCCTGGCGTCTTGAGAAGCGCAGCATGTAGTTGACAAATGACTCCATTCCGTGAGATAGAATAGAGTGGTCGATATCATGCAAATCAAGAAAGAAGGCTTGTGGCAGGCCAGGCTGATTACACTCATAATAATCGCGCTCAGGAGGGCTTGATTCTTTCCTCTGGGCAAAATCCCCCTGGCCAAATCGTAAGAGGTTCACTGTCCCCTAAAAGACCCGCTACGGAATCTGTTGGAATGGCTGACGCTTTTCCATACTATGCAGGTTTCTCATTTGAGTGGGCATGTAGCAAGATCCGCGAAGTCGAATGTCGGGATGAATTCACCATTCTGGATCCATGGAATGGGAGCGGGACTACCACCCTAGCGGCGAACTTTAACGGTCATAAGTCTATCGGAACAGATCGCAACCCTATCGCTAATTTGGTGGCGTATCTTCGTTGCCTGACACCACTAAGCACGAACCCGATCGAGGTCGCGCCGGCTTCATCGATGCACGCCGATCGAACCAATGACCCGCTGGGAAATTGGTTTAGCGTTGAGACGGTTGCGAGAATTCGTGACTGGACGGATAGTTTCTCTGAAAGTTCTCCTGGGAGCCGCGCCCTGGGCATGGTGGCCCTTTTTAGGGCAGTGAGAGTGCTTACAAAGAAGTTTGGGGGAAGTAACCCGACTTGGGTTAAGCGAGCCAAGGGTGACTCAGACTTGGTCTGCATTTCGCCAAGCGAAGTCGATCGGCTTGTGGTCACAGAGCAGAAATTCCTGCAACGAAAGTTGCTTGGCTCGACGCGAACAAACTCAGAAGTTGCTCTACTTACAGCGGACGCCAATCGGCTTCCAATTGCCGACGCATCCGTTGACTTCGTATTGACGTCGCCTCCCTACCTAACTCGCATCGATTACGCGGTTGCCTATTCGAGGGAACTGGCAGTTCTAGGGACCAATGTATTCGAGGACCGATCAATCCGCTCATCTCTGATGGGTACGACATTGATTCGCAAAGAAGAGGCCGATTCTGAGCGTTTCGGCACTGTTGGGAAGAGACTGCTGGAAGATGTTAAGTCTCATCGAAGCAAAGCATCTACTGGCTACTACCTAAAACAAACACAACAATACCTAAGGGACCTGAGTCAAGGGCTTAGCGAAATCACGAGGGTCGCCAAGGTTGGCACCGTTATGCATCTAGTGATTCAGGATTCCTATTATAAGGATATTCCAGTTCCGTTGGCGGATATCTGCATCGATGAAGCAGAGCTTCGAGGGTGGGTACTTGAAGACAGGGAAGAATTTCCCGTGCGAAGGCTACTTACCTCGCTGAATACGTCGGCACGCACTTATGCCAAAGGTGATGTGGCGGAGAGTGTCGTCACGCTAAGGAGGAAAAAGTAGTGACGAGGGAAGAAACGTTCGCCACACCCGATGAGCTTATTCAGGCCGTCGATAAGAAGATTTCGGCAGTTCGTACACAGAGCCTAGACTTCTCCTTTAACGAACTAGCCGACATGCATGCCGACGGAGAGCTGATCATCGACCCAGATTTCCAGAGGATGTTCCGCTGGTCTGAAGGTGGACAAGCTCGCTTCATCGAATCCCTACTTCTCGAGCTCCCTATCCCCCCAATTTTTCTGATCGAGAGGGAGGACAGAATTTATGAGCTAATCGATGGCTTGCAGCGGATTTCTTCCTTCCTTCATTTCAGGGGCCAGTTGGAGATCGATGGTGAGCTTCTCGACCCCCTGGTTCTTTCAGACTGCGATATCGTCGAAGAGCTCAATGGTAAGACGTATTCGGATCTGCCGCGAGCCCTCGAAATCAAGCTAAAGAGGAGTTACATCAGGGCCGAAATCCTCAGAAAGGAAAGCGACCCGCGACTCCGCTACTACATGTTCAAGAGATTGAATACTGGCGGGGAGAGGCTTGCCGAGCAAGAGGTCAGAAATGCAACGATCCGACTCCTGGCAAATGATTTCAATCACTTCATTGTTGATTTGAGCAAAGACGCCAATTTTGCGTACTCGGTGGATGCTATCACTGAGAATGCGAAGAAGCGCAAATTTGACCAAGAGCTAGTGCTCAGGTTCTTCGCGTTCAAAAATGTGCGACACCTGTACAAGCATGATATTGCCGATTTCCTCACGGACTACTTGGAAGACGTATCCGACCCTGTCATCGATACGCATTTCGATTACGAAAGTGAAAAGCGAGTCTTCGAGAAGACGTTCTTGGTGATTAAGAAGATCGCAGAGTCCCTGGATTATGGGTCGAAGATCTTCGGCACTATGACCGTAGGAGGTCAACCGAAAGCCCAGTTCTCGGTTTACCACTATGAAGGAATCGTCCTCGGACTCCAGTCAGTTGTTGACGCAGTTGATCCAGAGAACTCTGAAAGTATCAGCGCGCTAGCCGAAGTAGTTCGTGTCGGCAAGGCTGATAGGGAATTCCTCAAGGCGACTGGCGGCGGAAAAAACGAGCGCAACGCCCTGCGCGCTCGCATCGAGTATTTCTCGAAGCGTTTTGAGAGGTCTCTCGATTGAATATTGCAGAGCTTAAAGCCGAGCTGGAAGAAGACCTTGTTTGGCGACTAGATGAGCTTCGTCATCTAAAGAACAGACTGTTAGGGGATGAGCCTCGCGATCAGTGGTCTGCGGCGTCAATGCGCACAATCCTGGTAATGCAGTATGCGCATCTTGAAGGATTTACCCGAAACGCCTTCGCGGTGTACGTAGACGCAATTAATGGCGAGTCGCTGATGGTCAGGGACCTACAGCCTCAGCTTATGGCGGCCGCCTTGACGGAAGAATTTGAAGCTGTTCGCAAAAATGTTAGTTCGGATGCAGATAAGGACGAGGATGGCAGGCTAACCCGACGGGCTAAGAATCAGGTTGCTTTTGTTGAAAAAATGCATTCCATAGCGGATTCTCCTGTGACTCTCCTTTCTGAGGTAGTCGCATCAATGGAGATGAACCTAGGGCGTGACGTTCTGAGGCGCTGCCTGTATATGCTTGCCATTCCAACTAGCCAGGTCTCTAATCCGCAATATAGTTCTATCGAGTTTGTCAAAAATGCACGGAATGATATTGCGCACGGTAGTCGACGCGAACGAATCTCATCTGGAATGTTTGACGCACACCGACAAAAATGCGAACAATTCATGAAAGATCTGATTCGCCTGATCACGCTGGCTGCTTCCAGCGGATGGTTCCGAAAAGGCGCTATCGAGGTCGATTGATCGCTGTGCAACCAGTTGCCAGTTCGCCCAGGGCGGCGGAGCGGGTTTGGCCGGTAGCCTGCCCGGTTTGGGGTCGTGCATGATCAGGGGGTCGTACGCTGGGTGGCAACTCGGGCAGGCTTTGGGCCTGACCGCCCCAGCCACGGCGGTCCCCCCTCGCTGGCTTCAGGCAGCTGATTGCTGTAAGCGCGGCGCCGGCCCCCGGTCGGGCTGGAGCGGGGCGGAGACAGGAGCGCAGGCCCGGCCGGGGGCCGGGCCGCGCGCGGTGAGCGGAGCGAGCCGCCTTGAAGACGTAGAGAAAGTTGTTACTCACTCTGGTCGCTGTCGCTGCTGCTGGCCCGGTTGCGGTTGTGGGCTACGCGTTGGCGGTGGCGTTCGATCTCGTAGGCGACGGTCTCTGCTGCCTGGACGACGAGGTGGAGGCGGTTGAGGACGTCTTTGCGGGCTTTGTCGATGAGGTCGCGGTGTGTGGGTGCCATGGGGTCGCTGGTGCCTGCGGGTGCCCAGTTGTTGAGGCTGCTGTGGCGGTGGACGACTTCTTGGCAGGCGCGGATGACGCTGTTCATGGCGGTCGTGATTTCGTACCGGTACAGGATCTCGTTCTCGTCGGCCGGTTCGGTGGGCTGGGTCATGGTCGGTGTCCTTGGGGGTGTGCGGGGCCGGCGGTGAGGAGGTAGCGGGTGGTGTCGTCGAACGCGGTGAACGTGTAGCTGCCGCCCCGGGTGAGGACGGCCAACGCGTGCTCGTGCTCTGCGTGGTCGTGGAGCCAGTGCCGGGCGGGCCCGGCCTCCCACGGGTCGAGCTGGTCAGCGATGTGTGCCGCGCGATGGCGTAACCAGCGCAGGGCAAAACGAGGTGTGGTGGCCTGCCGTGCTCCGAGGGGGATGGTGCGGTGTTCCGCGGGGAGGTAGGCCAAGGCTTCGGCCCAGCAACTCGGCGCGGCTCGCAGCGGTGGCGCGGTCAGCATGCGGTGGCCTTGTTGTTCACCCGCTGTGGCTGGTGCTCGGGGAGGTGGGCGGTGACGGTGTGGCCGTGAGCGTGGCGGGTGACGGCCAGCTCGGTGGTGAGCATCGCGACGATGGCCAGTCCGCGGCCGTGGGTGTCGTCGGGCGCCGGCTGGGTGAGGTGGGGGCCGCTGGTGCTGGTGCCTCGGTCGGTGACGGTGAGGGTGACGCCGTGGTCGGTGCGGTGGATGGTGACGCGGAAGTCGGGGCTTGTGGTGTGGGTGACGGCGTTGGCGCCCAGCTCGGTGACGATCAACGCGGCGTCGTCGGCGCGGGGGCAGTCGGTGAGGATGTCGCGGGTCCAGCGGCGGGCGCGGGTCACCTCTTCGGGGATTCCTGGGCAGAGGAGTTCCCAGACCCGGACCCTGCTCGTATACTCATCCATACAAGCTCTCCCGTGCTGGTGGCCGCAATGGACAGTGGGTTGGTGCTAGACGAGTTTCACGCCGTCGTGCGCGCGGATGGCCGGCGGCGACACCGCGTCCAGGGCGTCGAGTACCCGGATCGCGTACGCCTCGTTCGCCAGCTCACCGACCTGGTCGCGGGTGACCCAGCGCAGGGCCTTGGTCTCGTCGCCGGTGGTGGGCTGGCCGTCGATGGCCTGGCAGCGGAAGACGAGGGAGACGATCAGGCCCGTCATGTTCTTGTAGGCGCCGGTCAGGGTCGCCGGAAGGGCGATCTTGATTCCGGTCTCCTCCAGGACTTCGCGCTGGAGGGCGTCGGGAAGAGTCTCGCCAGGCTCGACCACACCACCGGGCGGCTCCCAGTGCCCATTGTCGCGTCGCTTGATCAGCAGGGCGCGACCGTGGTCGTCCACGATCACCCCGGCGACGCTCACGGAGTGCGGGCGCTCGGCTGTCGTCACGTCTGGGCTTCCTTGATCCGTTCGGCTGGCTAGGCTCTCCACCGTAGCAACCACACATAGCCTCTCGTCTAGATATCTAAAGGAGTACCCATGGCCGCTCTCCCCTCGGGCACGCTCGGCTCGCTGGACCCGACCAGTGACCGGGCCGTGTTCCGGCAGATCGCCGACCAACTGCGAGAGGCCATCGACAAGGGGCGCTTCGCCGAAGGGGCCAAGCTGCCCTCGGAATCGGAGTTGGTCGAGCACTTCGGCGTCTCCCGCATGACCGTGCGCAATGCGCTGTCGATGCTCCAGAGTGAGGGCCTGGTCTCCTCCGAACACGGCAAGGGTGTCTTTGTCCGGCCGCGTCCGCCTGTGCGGCGTCTGGCTTCGGACCGGTTCGCGCGGCGTCACCGCGAGCAGGGCAAGTCGGCCTTCACTGTGGAGGCGGAAGCCGCCGGCAGTCGCCCCGAGGTCGACAACCTGGAGGTCAAGGAAGAGCGACCGACCCCGGACATCTCCGCCCGGCTCGGCGCCCCGCGGCGCGTACTGGCCCGTCGCCGCCGCTACCTGCTGGACGGCCGCCCGGTCGAGTTCGCCACCTCCTACCTCCCGCTGGACCTGGCCCGGGACACCCCGATCGCCCAGCCCAACCCGGGCCCCGGCGGCATCTACGCCCGACTGGAAGAACTGGGCCACAAGCTCGACCACTTCGACGAGGAGATCCGGGCGCGCATGCCCTCGCCGCTGGAGATCAAGACGCTCCGCCTGGCCTCCGGCGTGCCCGTCATCCACCTCATCCGCACCGCGTTCGACACCAAGGGTCGCGCGGTCGAGGTCTGCGACACGGTGATGGCCGCTGACGCCTACGTCCTGAACTACCACCTCCCCGCCACCTGACAGGCCAGGGTAGGCGGGATGCTGACGGATCGTCGGGGGGCGTGCTGCTTCGCTCAACTCGTACACACCGACAGGCATACTCGTATAGACGAGTGGGCAAGACGTATGGCACAGTGGTTCGCGTTCCATTCGACCTCGCTTCTCCGCTGTAACTTGTCTAGACGACTAGATGCAGTGGGGGTGCTTATGCCTGAGGAGACACATCCCGTGCGTTCCATCCGAGTTGAGACGTCCACCGCAACGATCCTGCTGACCGAAGCCCCCGAGCCGAAGGTGCGCGACCGGCAGACCGGCGAGATCGCCAAGGACGCCGTGAGCGGTGAGGCGCTGATGAAGGTCGGCGTCGTCTTCATCGACGAAGGAGAGTCCTCGCTGATCCACGTCACCGTCCCGGAAAGCGGCGTCACTGACGGCTTGGCGCTCGGGGCGCCGGTCTCGCTGCCGGGCCTGGTCGCCCGGCCGTGGGAGTCGGTGTTCAACGGGCAGCAGCGTCACGGCATCGCGTTCCGGGCTGCCGCCGTCACCGCCGGTGCCGTCCCCGCCATGGTCGACGCGGGAGCCTGACGTGTCCGACCTGCTGACACTGCTGGAACTGGGTGGCCCCCTCGTCGCACTCGGCGGCGGGGCCGCCTGGGCCCGCGCCCGACACCCGGCCCTGTACTGGAACACCCTCGGCCTGCCGTTGTCGGTGCTCCGGCTGCTGACCTCCTACGGCTCGGTCATGGACTCCTGCGGCCTCACCGTCACCCCCTCCCGCCTCCGCGTCCTGGCCACCTACGCCACCACCCGCCGCGAGATACGCCCCGTTCCACCCCGCCGGGGACTGATCCGGCCGACCACCACCGGCCTGCGGTTACGGCTTCGGCTCGCCCCGGGGCAGGAACCGGCCGACGTCGCCGCCTCCGCCGAGCGACTGCGCCACGCCTGGGGCGTCCACGCCGTGCACGTCACGCCGGTCAAGCCGGGCGTGGTGGAACTGCGCCTGGTCGGCTACGACGTACTGGCCCGGGTCCGGATGCCCAAGCCGACCGCGCCCGACTCCCTGCGCGTGCCGGTCGCGCTCCGGGAAGACGCGCTGCCCTTCGTCCGCGACTACCTGACGATCCCGCACCAACTCACCCTCGGCGCAACCCTGTCGGGCAAGTCCATGTACCTGCGCAACCTCATAACCGGCCTCGCTCGGCAGCCGGTCGCGCTGGTCGGTATCGACTGCAAGCGCGGCGTCGAACTCGCCCCCTTCGCACCACGCCTGTCCGCCCTGGCCACCGACCCCGACGAGGCAGCCGAGCTGCTGCCTGTGCTCGTCACCGAGATGGAGAACCGCTACGACCTGATCAAGCAGCGGCAGGGCATCGCGCCCAGCACCCCGGACGAAGACATCACCTCCGACATATGGGGGCTCCCGGAGAGCCAACGCCCGGTTCCGATCGTGCTGTTCGTCGACGAGGTGGCGGAACTGTTCCTCACCGCCACCAGGAAGGACGAGGAACGACGGGACGAGATGGTCACCCAACTGATCCGCCTCGCCCAGCTCGGCCGGGCCGCCGGCATCTACCTGGAGGTCTGCGGCCAGCGCTTCGGCGCGGAACTCGGCAAAGGCGCCACCATGCTGCGCGCCCAGCTCTCCGGCCGGGTCTGCCACCGGGTCAACGACGAAGCCTCGGCCAAGATGGCACTCGGCGACATCGCCCCGGAAGCCGTCGACGCCGCCTGCTCCCTCGCCCCCGAACGCCCCGGCCTCGCCGTCGCCGGTGACACCTCCGGCGGCTGGACCCGCATCCGCACCCCCTACCTCTCCCTTACTGACGCCGCCGCCATCTGCCAGGGCACCGCCAACCTGGTGCCCCACGTCCCCGCGCTGGCCCCCTTCCGGCCCGACGTACCCGCGCACCCGGCCCGACCGGCCGTGCCCCTGACCAAGCCGCGCCCCGTCACCGGCTGACCTCCATCCCCAGCAGTCCCGGCGCCACGCGCCGAGTCCCTACCCCCGCCATGCCACAAACCGAAAGGAGGTCCCGCGATGCGCCGCCACCTCGCCCGGATCGACGCCGTGCTGATCCAAGCGGTGATCGCCGGTGCCCTGTCCTTCGCCCACCTGCACGACCTGGCCGAAGCCGCCGGACAACACGGCTGGAAAGCCTGGGCCTACCCCGTCTCCGTTGACCTGCTGCTCGTCGCTGCCTGGCGGCGCCTGCGCTCCGGCCACGCCACCGCCTCGGGCTGGTGCTGGTTCCTCACCGCACTGATCGCCTCGCTCGGCGCCAACATCGCCACCGCCGGACTGCTCGACCTCGACGATGTGCCCGCCTGGCTCCGCATCCTCGTCGCCGGCTGGCCCGCCATCGCCTTCCTCGGCGGAACCCTGCTCGCCCACACCCCGCCCCCCGACAAGACACCGGCCCCCGACCAAGCACCGCAGATATCCAACCACGCGGCTGCCGCACCGCCGCCGACCACACCGGAGACAGCCACACCTCCCGCGCTCGAAGCGACCCCCGCGACCGCGAGCGCACCCGTGCCCTCTGCGCTGGTCGAGCACGCCCGGAAGGTCGCCACCGCACACCGCGACCGGACCGGCCAGCCCATCGACACCGACACCCTGCGCGCCCGACTCGGCGTGCCACCGGAACTCGCCCGGCAGATCGCCACCCACCTCACCTGACACCCCAAGGAGGCACACCGCATGTCCGCGAACCGCCGCTTCCGCCGCGTGACCCGCATCGGGCCCGTCCAGGTCGGTACCGCCTACGACCACCGGGGCCGCGAGAAGCACACCGCCGCCTGCACCGCACCCCGCTGCGGCTTCTCCGCCGACTACGACTCACGCGCCGCCGCCGAACTCGCCGCCCGAACCCACCGCTGCCCCGTCCGCTGACAGGAGATCCCGACCGTGACCGTCTCCCTGCCGCTCGTCCTCGTCCTGGGCGTCATCGCCTGGGCCGCGATCAAGTTCCTCGGCGTCCGCCTGTGGGTCGTCGCCGTCATCGCCCTCTTCGGCTTCTACCTCAACCAGACCTTCCTGGCCCCCGCCATCGACTCCGGCACCCGCACCGGCGTCGACATCGTCAACGGCACCGACCCTGACTGAAAGGACACCCCGCCATGCTGCTCCGCCCCCAGCTCCCGCCCACCACGATGACCACACACCACCCCACCGCGGTTACGGGTTCAAGCCCCGTCACTCACCCGGCCGCGCGGCCCTGCGCCTGCCAGCACCCGCAACCGGCCGCCCGGCGCGCACTCCCCACCCCCAGCACTCAGGCAGTCGCCGCCGTGCTTCTGGGCGGCGTCGTCCTCACCGCGCTGCTCGCCGCCGTCGCCGTCACGGCGATCTCCGTGGCCGTCGCCGCCGTCGTCCTGCGCTCGCTGCTCACCTCCCAGCGGCACCACAGCTGAGCGGCCCACCGGGGCGGCCTCGATACCGCCAAGCATCCACCGCCCCGGCAGGCCCAACCCCTCACCCGACAACCAAGCCGGACAAGGAGAAGCACCATCATCACCCGCGACCTGGCACCTCCACGCACCGAACTGCGCCGACTCGCCGCCCACGGACAACTGCCCGGCCTCCTGCGGCAGCTCTCCACCCTCGGCGGCTGCTCACGGCCCATCCGCCTCGCCGGACACCGCACGGAACACGCACTCGACACCACCACCGGCGAGATCGGCCCCGTCCTGCACCACCTCGAATCCACCGCCCTCCCCGCCGGGCAACTCCTCGTGCGCTGCAACAACCGCCGCGCCACCCGCTGTGCCACCTGCGCCGAGACCTACCGCCGCGACACCTACCACCTGATCACCGCCGGCCTGCGCGGCGGCAAGGGCACCCCCGAACACGTCGCCGCACACCCCCGCGTCTTCGCCACCTTCACCGCACCCGGCTTCGGCCCCGTCCACAACCGGCCCACCGGCCGCCCGGCCTGCCGCTGCGGCACCACCCACCACGACGACGACCCCGCCCTCGGCACACCCCTCAACCCCGACACCTACGACTACGAAGCCGCAGTCCTCTGGAACGCGCACGCCGGAGCGCTGTGGCGGCGCTTCTCCATCTACCTGCGCCGGGAGGTCGCCAAGCGCGCCGGACTCAGCCAACGCACCCTCCGCCACCACGCCCGCGTCTCCTTCGCCAAAGTCGCCGAATACCAGCGGCGGGGCGCCGTCCACTTCCACGCCGTCATCCGCCTCGACGGCCCCGACGGCGGCACCACACCACCCCCAGCCTGGGCCACCGCCGAACTGCTGACGGACGCCATCCGAGCCGCCGCACACTCCGCCCGCGTCACCGGCCCGATCCTCAACGGCCGCGAGCACACCTTCACCTTCGGCACCCAACTCGACATCCGCGTCATCCGCTCCGCCGACTTCACCGGCGGCGCCGAACTCACCGACCGCGCCGTGGCCGGCTACATCGCCAAGTACGCCACCAAGGGCGCCGAGACCGCCACCGGGGCCCTGGACCACCGCATCCGCTTACTCGCCGAGATCGCCCACACCGACCTGACCGACCACGCACGCCGCATGATCCGCACCTGCTGGGAACTGGGCGCCCGCCGCGACCTCGAACACCTCCGCCTGCGCGCCTGGGCCCACATGCTCGGCTTCCGCGGCCACTTCTCCACCAAGACCCGCCGCTACTCCACCACCCTCGGCACCCTCCGCCAGGCACGCGCCGAATGGCGCCGCCTCCAAGCCGCCATCGCCCGAGGCGACGACGCCCACGCCCCCGCACCCGCCACTCTCGTCCTCGCCCACTGGGTCTACGCCGGAACCGGACTCACCAAGGGCGAACGTTGGCTCACCGACGTACTGCACACCGACCGCGCGGAAGGAGACACAGCACATGACTGATGAGCTGCTGACCGTTCCAGAAGTCATGGTCCGTCTGCGACTCGGGCGGTCGACGGTCTACGACCTGATCCGCTCCGGCCGCTTGACCTCCATCACCATCGGGCGTGCCCGCCGCATCCCGGCTTCGGCGCTCCGCGAGTTCATCACCCATCAGATTGCGGAGGCGGCTTGATGGCCCAGCAGCGCAAGCGCAATCCCAACGGCGCGGGCACCATCACCAAACGCAAGGACAGCCGCTACCAGGCCGCCGTCTACGTGCTCCAGCCCGATGGCAGCCGGGCACGCAAGTTCGCCTACGGCAAGACCTGGCAGGAGTGCGACACCAAGCGCCGGGAGCTGCTGGCGAAGGTGGATCAAGGCGTGCCCGTGCCCACCCGCTCGGCCAAGCTCTCCGAGTGGCTGCCGTACTGGCTGGACAACGTGATCAAGCCCCGGCGGAAGCTGAGCACGTACGACAAGTACGAAGCGCACGTCCGGCTCTACCTGGTGCCGATCCTCGGTGCGAAGCGACTCGAATCCCTCGGCGTCGCGGACGTGCGCCGCTTCCTCGTCCGGCTGGAGAAGTCGGCCACGGCGGCGACCGCCAAGGAATCGCACCGAGTCCTGCGGTCCGCTCTCTCCTCGGCGTGCCGCGAGGAGCTGATCACTCGTAACGTCGCCAAACTCGTCGAACCGCCCCGCTCGGACAGCCGAGAGACGAAGCCCTGGAGCCTGGATGAGACCTTGGACTTCCTCTCGGCAGCCCGCAGAGATCCGCTCTACGCCGCGTTCATGCTCGCCATCGCGATGGGGCTTCGTCGGGGTGAGATCATCGGCCTCCGCTGGTCCGACCTGGACCTTGAAAACCGCGTCCTGTATGTCCGCCAGCAGACGCAACGCCGTCGAGGTGTCCTGTACGACGACGATCCCAAGAGCCGCCGCAATCGGGCAGTGCCGCTGCCTGTGCTGTGCGTCGCGCCCTTGCGCTGGCACCGGATGCGGCAGGCTGCGGCTCGCGCGAGAGCAGGGGAGCAGTGGCAGGAGTCGGGCTACGTCTTCACCACCCGCACCGGCCGCCAGGTTGAGCCGCGGAACGTCTACCGGTCCTTCACCCGCGTCGCCGAGTCCGCCGGCCTCCGCGTGATCCGGCTGCACGACGCCCGGCACGGCACCGCCACCCTCCTGACGGCGGCTGGGGTCGCACCCCGCGTCGTGATGGAGATTCTTGGGCACTCGCAGATCAGCATCACCATGGACGTGTACACGCACGTCGTGCAGGACACACAGCGAGAGGCCATGAGCCACATCGACCGGCTGCTGAGGAAGAGGCGCCCTGGTCGTCAGTGACCGCCCTCGTTGATGTCAGATGTGGATGTCAAAGGCCCCGGACCATGATCGGTCCGGGGCCTTTGCGCTGGTGCCCCCGGCAGGATTCGAACCTGCGACACCCGCTTTAGGAGAGCGGTGCTCTATCCCCTGAGCTACGGAGGCGGGGCCTGCCGAAAACCGGCGAAGAAGTGTTGCCGATCGCAGTGCAAGCCTGGTGGTCGGGGTCGCAGCACGATGCCTGGCATGGATTTTGGCAGGTGCAGCGCCGCTGACCACGGACAGCGTAGCTGATGGGAGTGGGCTGGTCGCCACTCATCCTTGGGCGAGCGGTGCTCCCCGTCCGGACGTGCGCGCCGAACGACGGTCTCTCGTGTGAGCGTGATGCAGCGACGTACGGCGCGAGGCAGGCGCGGTGCGCCGACGCCCTCTGCCACGCGCGGCAGGCCGCGCGGGTGGCGTCAGTCTGGTCTGCGGTCTGCGGTCTGCGGTCTGCGGTCTGCGGTCTGCGGTCAGCGGTGAGCGCCCGGGTCCTCGGCTCTGACCCGTACCCGGCCCTCGGGGCTCTCGACGGCGATGCGGTGGGACGCGTCACCGTGGCTGGGGAAGTCGACGCGGTATGTCTGCGGGTCCTGGGCCCTGCCGTCGATCCGGTAGCGGGTGCCGCCCTTCGGCAGCGTCACGGCGATGTCCCCGATGCCGGTGTGGGCCGACAGTCGGCGTGGTGGCTTGCTGAAGGTGAGGGAGTGGTCGGCGTTGTGACTGCGTACCCTGACGTCGGCGGAGCGCGAGCCGATCACGTCGACGCGTCCGGTCCGGGTGCGAAGTCGCAGGTCGCCGGATCCCTCGCTCAGCTTGATCCTGCCGGACTCCGTGCGGACGGTCAGTCGGTGGGGCAGGCTTTCGGCGGTCACGTCGGCACCTTGGGTGCGCACGGTCAAGGTGACGCCCGCGGGCACGTGGACGGTGTACTCGCTGCTGCAGTTGAGGACCATGCCAGTGCACCTGGCCGTGAGCCGAAGCGTGTCGCCGGCCAGCTTCCAGGCGGCGTTGCCCTTTTCGGCGGCCTGGCCGGTGAGCTTGCGGGACACGGCCAGGCCCGGTCCGTCCCCTGCCACGAGGCGGACGTTGCTGCCGGAGTCCACGATCAGGCGCTCGCCGGAGAAGTCGAACCTGCGGCTGTCACTGCGCGGTTCGGCGTCGAGGTCGCCTACCGCGCCGCAACTGCTGAGACTGAGCACGGCAGCAAGCGTCGTCACACCTGCGCTCCAACGGGTGAGTGAGTGCATACCGACAAGCGTGGACGGATCGGATTCGCGCCGCTATCCGCCGTTCGGCAGATATCCGGGCCGCGCTGTGAGGGCATCGGCATGTCGGGGCGTCACCGTGCCCCGGGGGATCCTTGCCGCTGAGGCCGCCTGAGTGGCAGGACGGCGGCCAGTTGCCAGCCGGCAGGGGTGCGGGGTTCGGCTGTGAGTGTGCCTCCCCGGGCCTCGACGCGTCGGCCGAGGTCTGCGAGGCCGGTGCCACCGCCTTCGCGATCGACGGGCGCCACGCCGGGGACCTGCCCGGTGCCGTTGTCGGTGACGGTGATCCGCAGCGCGGGGAGCAGCACGTCCGGCGTTTCACTCGAAGGGCTACCGAAGTCCGCGCATCGCACGTCGACGACCACTTCGGACGCCGATGCGGCATGCCGGCGGACGTTGGTGACGCCCTCCAGCACCACCCGGTATCCGAGACCGCTGACGGCCGATGGCAGGCCGTCGAGGGCACGGGCGGTGAGCTGGAGGCGTGCGGAGATCGTCCCTGTGGCGTTGAACCGGTCGATGAGCCCTGGGACGTCTGCCAGGCCGAGAGGCGGCTTGGCACTGTTCCTCTGCCCCTCGTCCGCGGTCTCCGCGACGCGCTCGCTGTCCAGGTCGCTGAACATCCGGATGGTCCGGTCCATGGACTCCAGCGCGTGCAGGCCGGCGATCTCGATCCGTGGCAGCAGTGCGAGGGCCCGCTCGGGTGAGTCCTTGGCGAGTGCCTGGGCGGCTTGCGCGAGCACCATCACCCCGGTGACGTCGTGCGCCGCGAAGTCGTGCAGGTCCCGGGCGGCACGGAGACGCTGCGCGCGGCGCTCGGCCGCGACGGCGATCCGGCGGCGGCTGTCCAGGGAACGCAGGTAGCACGCGGCTCCGACCGCGACGGCCGCAGCCGCACCCCACAGCACGCAGAGCCCGACCGTCTCCTGCTTCCCCGCGGGTGGCTCGATGGTCAGCGCGATCCGCAGGGGCAGCAGCGCGATCGTCGCGGACAGCGCCACGGCGATGATGCCCGCTCCGACCGGCTTTGAGTGGCGGACGGCGGGGATGGCGAGCACGAGAAGTGCCAGCGACTCCACCAGGATCCACTGGGCCGCGACGTTGCTGGCAGGTCCCTGATAGCAGTAGGTGACCAGGAGGGAGACGACGCACGCGACCGGAACCGACACCAGGATGCGGGTCGACCTGTGCCCCGGCCCCCAGAGGGCGAGCGACACAGCGGCGAGCAGGGCCACGGCGGTGGAGGTCCGGATGAGAGGGGCCACCGTGGGGTGGCCCGGCAAGGCGACGGTCAGGGTCGCGACTGCGAGCAGTGCGGCTCCGGCCGGGCGGACCGACGCGCGAACGGGCCAGCTGCGTAAGCTGAGTTGCTTCCCCACACGGCCGGATGATACTGCGTGCGAGGATCACCGCATGGTGACGAGAGTCCTGATAGCGGACGACCAGAGAAGCGTGCGGGAGGGGTTCCGCCACGTTCTTGACCTCCAGCCGGACATGGAGGTCGCGGGGGAGGCGGGCGACGGCGAGGAGGCCCTCGCGCTGGCACGTACGGTGCGCCCGGACGTCCTGCTCGCGGACATCCGGATGCCACGTATGGACGGCCTCGAGCTCACCCGCAGTCTGGCCGGCGAACTGCCCGGCGTCCGGGTCGTGGTGGTCACGACCTTCGACCTGGACGAGTACGTGCACTCGGCGCTGCGCGCCGGTGCCTGCGGCTTCCTGCTGAAGAGGTCGGGCGCGTCCCTGCTGGTCGAGGCGGTACGCGCCGCAGTTGAGGGCGACTCGCTGATCAGCCCGCAGATCACGACGCGGCTGCTGCGTACCCTGCGGGCGCCGCGGCGGACGACGAGCGCCGGCGTGCGGCTCACACCACGCGAGGTGGAGGTCGCGCGTCTTGTCGCTGACGGCCTGAGCAATCTGGAGATCGCGGCCGAACTGTTCATCTCGCCAGGGACCGTGAAGACGCATCTGGCGCATCTGGCGCAGAAGTTGAAGGTGCGGAACCGGGTGGGGATCGCCGCCTGGGTGTGGGAGACAGGAACGAGCCACGGGGACGGGGAGCCGCCGGAGGGCTAGCGTTCCGGTGCAGGTGCCCTGGCGGGGAAGGGGCGGCAGGGCGAGGACGGGCCAGTGTCGTCGACCTACCGGGGCGGGCGGTGCCGTGGCTGCGACCACCGTCCGCCCCGGAGCTTCAGGGCTGCGGCACGGGTTCGGGCTGCTCGTGCTCGTGGTCGCAGGTGTCGTCGATGCCGTAGGTGTCCCAGGCGGGGAACGGGTCCTCGTCCGCTGGGAGGCCGGGGCCGGGGGCGGGGCCCGTGCCGCCGCAGGCGCCCGTGTCGGCGTCGGTGGTGAGGCAGGCGGTGAGGGCGGCGTGCAGGGCATCGGGGCGCAGGTCGGTGCCGATGAAGACGAGTTCCTGGCCCTGCTCGTCGGTCTCCCGGCCCTGTTCGTCGGCGCTGCCCGGGTCGCGGGCGCCGGAGGGCTCGAAGCGGGCGACGGCTCCGGCCTGGGACCACAGCCCGGTCACCCCGGGGCGGCTGGACAGCCAGAAGAAGCCCTTGGAGCGCAGCACGTGCCCGAAGGCGCCGCTGTCGAGCTGTTCGGTGACGAACTGCCACAGGCGGCCGGGGTGGAAGGGGCGGTCGGATCGGAAGACGGTGCTGGAGATGCCGTACTCCTCCGTCTCCGGGGTGTGATCGCCGTTGAGTTCCATGACCCAGCCCGGGGCCTGCTGGGCGCGTTCGAGGTCGAACAGGCTCGTGCCGAGCACGTCGCTCGCCCGGACCGCGCCACGGGTGGCGGGAACGATGCGGGCGGCGGGGTTGAGGCGGGTGAGGGCGGCCTTGAGGCGGTCGGCGCTCGCCGCGTCGACCAGGTCGAGCTTGTTGAGCACGATGACGTCGGCGAACTCGATCTGGTCCATGAGCAGGTCGCTGACGGTGCGTTCGTCGTCCTCGTACTGGTCGAGGCCGCGTTCGGCGAGGCCGTCGCCGCCGGCGAGTTCGGGGAGGAAGTTCGCGGCGTCCACGACGGTGACCATGGTGTCGAGGCGGGCCAGGTCGCCGAGGGTGGCGCCGTCGTCCCGGGGGAAGGCGAACGTGGCGGCGACGGGCATGGGCTCGGAGATGCCGCTGGACTCGATGAGCAGGTAGTCGAAGCGTCCCTCGCGGGCGAGCCGGTCGACCTCCTCCAGCAGGTCGTCGCGCAGGGTGCAGCAGATGCACCCGTTGGTCATCTCGACGAGGCGTTCCTCGGTCCGCGACAGGGCAGCCTGACCGCCGCGGACGAGGGCGGCGTCGATGTTGACCTCACTCATGTCGTTGACGATCACCGCGACCCGCAGTCCCTCGCGGTTCTGCAGGACGTGGTTGAGGAGAGTGGTCTTGCCCGCGCCGAGGAATCCGGAGAGCACGGTCACGGGCAGGCGGTCGGCTGCCATGTGCTCAGCCCTCCGGGTGCAGCAGGCCGCGCTCGTAGGCCTTCACCAGCCGCTGCGGCACCTGGTGGACCGTGCCGTCGATGGTGACGGGCACGAGCTGCGTGGTGGTGGCCTTCCACTGGGCCCGCCGGTGGCGGGTGTTGCTGCGGGACATCTTGCGCTTGGGCACGGCCATGGCTGTCCTCCGAAGGACGTGACGAACGGGACGGATCAAACGAACGCAGCCAGACGCTACCTGAAAATGGATTCCATTACGAAACGGGGGTGCCTGATCGGAGAGCCGGAGAGCCGGAGAGCCGGAGAGCCGGGGAGCTGGTGAGCCGGAGACCGGCGACCGGGTGGGGGTCGCTCAGGGGGTGATGTGGAGGCGGAGGGTCAGTCCGGTCTCGGTGGCCCGGATCTCGACGAGGTCGCACAGGTGGTGGATCATCCACAGCCCGCGGCCCCCGTCGGCCGAGGTGATCGACGGGCGGCGGCGGCCTGCCAGGGGGTTGCGGAGGTGCCCGTTGTCGCTGACCTCGGCTATGGCGGTGCCGGTCTGGGTCGTCCACAGGCGCAGGGTGCCACTGCCGCCGCCGTGGGCGATGGAGTTGGCGGTGGCTTCGCTGATGGCGAGCACGAGGTCGTTGCGGCGGGCCCGGTCGAGCCTGGTGCCCGTCGACCACTGCTCGACGTGCTCCCGGACCAGGCCGAGCTGCCCCTGGGCGTAGGACAGGGAGCTGGCGTCGGCGGGTTCGGGCAGCGGCTCGTCGCAGTCCGCGCAGACGATCGCCGGGTCGGTGTACGCCGGGCTGGGCAGGTCGCGGCCGTCCACGATGAGGGTGGGGTGGGTGCGCCGGGCGTCGCGGACGACGGCCTCGGGGAGGCCGATGACGTCGTAGGGGCACAGGATGGTCGCCGCTCGGCCGGCGAAGGCCGTGTTGATCAGGGCTTCGTGCCGGGTGGCTTCGAGGATCTCGGTGTGCGTGCGCGCCGGCCAGATCGGCTCGCCCACGATGCGGGCCGGCCGTCCCTCGTGCTGGTCCGCGAAGCCCTGCAGGGCGGAGAGGATCCGGCCGGGGTTGACGCCCAGCTGCGTCATGTCCGCGAAGTCGACGCCGCCGGCGGTGTCGCCGAGGCTGTCGCGCAGCGCGGCCAGATGGTCGCCGGGGACGGCGACGAACACCGGCTCCTCCGCTTCCAGGGCGCCGCGCACGAAGCCCCCCACCCCCGCCACGTAGGCATCCAGGGTGCGGTAGAAGAGCGCGGGGTGGACAAAGGCGGCGGTGTCGCCGGTCGGCACCGCGAGCTCGGTTGCCGTGCTGCCGTCGCCCACTCGGTGCCCTCCTCCACGATCAAGGCGGTGGCCGCCAGCTTCGGCGGCGACCGCGACGTTCACTCCTGCCGGTCCGTGCGCTCCTCGGCGGCGGCTCCGTCGGCCGCCTCGTCCCGTCTCCGACCGCTGTCGCAGGCGCGCCGCAGGTCTGCCTCGGTTTCCGAAGCGCCGGACCGTCGGCGGTGCCGGCGTCCGTGGCCCTGGTGCCCGGCTGCCGGCACGCGGTGATGCCTCCGCCGACTAGAGAGGCTACAAGCCATGTGTGCGCCGTGGCTGCCTGGGCAAACCGCTCTCGTCCTTTTTGCGACGGATCACACAATAATGATGCCGTCCCGCCGCGGGCGTGCCTCCTGTCGCCCGGCCCGCCCGGCCCGCCCGGCCCGCCCGGCCCGCCCGGCCCGGCCGCCCGTCCGGCACCGTCCTCCCGCGCGGGCAGGGGCGGCAAGCCCTCC
>NZ_JASKMT010000048.1 GCF_030124175.1 Streptomyces sp. 549
CCGACTTGGCCCAGCCGGGCTTTCCATGGCGCGAAGCGCCATGGATGGACCGGAATTGTATTCGCGGAGCGAATGCAATTGCCTACCTGTGGAGCGCAGCGAAACAGGAGAGCTGAATTGTATTCCACGTTTGGAGCGCAGCGTAGAGCGTGGAAATTTCCCCGCAGGGGAAATGTAAAAGGCGCGGAGCGTCTTTGAGTCGCTTTATCGCGGCCACCCAAATGCAAGTTATGGCGTATAATGAAGGTATGCGCTAAAGTTTATGCGCTAAATAGGAGGGCGTTATGTGTTCCGAATTCAAGTATAGGAGAAGGCGAAATGGAGCCAGTTTCATTAGCGATTATGGCAGTTAAATTGGTCGGCATTCTTGCCAGTTGTTCAGTTTCCGTCCATAAGGCTTACAGGTATTTTCGAACCGATGGGCGAGGAAAGTAGCAATTGGGAGGGAGTGGTTATTCAAGGGTCTTGGTGACGTCGTGAGTTCGTGACTTCATGACGTCACTAGACCGGCGTTTATGCAGGTCAGGCCCGCAACGCATGCAGCGTTGCGGGCCTGTTGCTGTGGTTTGCTACCTGGTCAGTGGATATCGGGCCGATGCCTATTGGGGCGTTTATCGCAGTCGCCGCAGTAGGGCTTTCCTGGTCGGCTCGTGTTCCATTCCCATTCGGATCAATTCCCGGACCACTTCTGCTTTGTCCAGGGCGCGGCGTCCGGCGTCGTCGCGGAGCTCCAGAATGAACCGGTCGATTCGGGAGGACTCTTCGGGGTCGAACCGCACGGTCGTGGGGACTGCGTCGGCGGCGGCGGGCGGTGGGCGTCGGCCCCCGCGGCTTCGCCCCGGTACGGACTGGCGACGTCGGCGCGGCGCGGCGGCCTGGTCGTCGTCGTGCTGCTGTTCCTGGTCTGGGCTGCCGGCCTCTTGAGGTTCGCCGCGCCGCAGCTTCTTGAGCCGTTCCCAGTCCTCCCCGAGTCCGCCCAGGTCGGGTGCGGGAGTGTGCGACCGTGCTGCGTTCATGCCAGCACCACCTTTGCCAGGTCGCGAAACCAGCCGGATGCCTCGCACTTGGAGTCGTACTCCAGGACCGGGACCCGGGCCCGCCATGCCTTGCGGATGTCGGTCCGCTTCTTGATCTCAGCGATGACCGGGGGCTCTCCCAGTCCGCGGAACGCTTCGAGCATGGAGGAGACGATCTCGCCGTCCCGGGTGTCGAACCGGGTGGGGATCAGTCCCAGGATGGGGATCTCGACGTCCATGTCGTCGGACAGGATCGCCACCTGTCGCAGCAGGAGGCGCAGGGCCCGGATGCTGGAGTCTTCAGCTTCCACGGGAACCAGGAGGCCGCCGCGCTTGCCGGGCCTGCGCCGTGCGGCCATCAGTGCGCACTCGGTGCCGATCCCGAGGGAGGGCGGTGCGTCGATCACGCAGGCGTCGTAGTCGTCCTCGAACCGGGCGAGGAGCTTGGAGAGCCGCATCTCGCGGGCGGTTGCCGAGTACAACCCCTTGTCCAACATGAACATGTCCATGTTGGTGGGCAGCACGTGGAGCCGCTCGCGGTAGTCGACGACCAGTTCGTGGGGGTCGCCGGTCCACTCCCCGAGGACCCACCCCTTCATGGTCCGGCCGTCCGGGCTCTCGCTCACCCCTAGGGCTTCGGTCATGTGGCCCTGGGGGTCCCAGTCGACCAGCAGTACGCGGCGGCCGTGCTCGGCAATCGCCGCACCCAGGTTGATGGTGTTGGCGGTTTTGCCGACACCACCCTTCTGGTTCGTCATGGCGTAGATGTCCATGGGCGGCAGCGTAGACGCCTTCTTGGTGACGTCACGGCCTCACGGGGCCGGGAACCCACGAAAGGGCCTGTCGCGCCCCCTGTCGCGTCTTCTGGAGGGGCGGGGGTTTCGGGGTATCAGCCCAGGTCACACCAGACGACAGCACCCTTGGCGCGACAACCCACACGACAGCAGCAGGGCCCGCACCGGTCGGCCGGTGCGGGCCCTGCTGGGCAGCGTTCCAGGGATCACCTGTTGGGGCTGGGCATCCTGGTGGGATCGCGATAGATGGAGGTCTTGAGCAGCAACGCGGTCTTGAGGGTGAGGTCGGTCTCCTCGCGGTCGAACCCGAGCGAAGAGGCCAGAGTGCCGGCCGTTCCGGGCAACGGCATCATCGGGAACGACTTGCCGTGCCATGCCTCGGAGTCGCCCTCGAAGGCTTCGACGTACTTCCCGAAGTCGTCAGCGTAGACGCCTGCGGTGTCGTCGCTGAGCGGGATGTCGTCGCCTTGGGCCGACCAGGCGAGCGTGAGCAGGACGCAGGCGCGCGTCTCGGGCTCGGCTTCCGCCCAGCAGCGACGCAGGCCGTCATCGAGTGCGGAGCGTTCGACGGTTCCGCCGTACTTCGCCAGGGTCTCGGTCATCTCGTTGATGACCTCTGGGATCTGCATGGCCACACGCAGCGGCAGTGGCTGTCCGGTCACCGGTCCACGTCCGAGCTGCTGATGGTGAGGCTGCCCAGCCAGGTGCCGGCCTTTGTTGGGCGGGGTGCGAGCCAGCTATGCAGGATGAGGCGGTCGAGGAGCTGTTCGCATTCGTCGGGGCCGACTTGTGAGGAGGGGGAGACTTCTTCGATCGGGGCGACGGGCAAGAACATAGGAGTCCTCTTTCGGGAGTGGTCGGAAACATCCTGCCGCTTGGCAGGGCTGGATCGAGGGGCCTTTCCTCGAACGAGTGATGACCCCGTGGGCTCGTGAACTCATGACGCCATGAACGGCCTGTGGACAGGGCCGGGCCGCCCCGAAGATGGGGGCGGCCCGGCCCTGCGAGTCAGTAGCTCGGGGTGCTCCAAGAGGAGCCGTCCAGTTCTACGGCTGCCCCGAACGAGCCGTCGCCGAAGTCGTCGCACACCAGCTGGATCGCGTCGGCGACTTCGGCCTTGGTGCCCTTGTCCATGGCCTTGAGGAACTTCACGACGTCGGGCCCGCGCAGCGTGCCTTCCACGACGCCCAGCCACTTGCGCTTGCTCGTCTTCCAGGTCCCGGGGATGGCGACGTGCAGCGAGGAGGGAGCGTCCGCGTACGGGTCCTCTTCCTCCTCCTCGCCGGGCTCCTCGCCTTCCTCGCCCCCGCCGGTCGGCGGTCCACTCGGAGGACCAGGAGGAGCGGGAGGAGCCGCGGGCGGCGCCTCCTCGCCCGGCGGCGCCTCCTCCTTCTTGGCCTTGCCCCGCAGCCGGTCCTTGACCTTGCCCAGGAACCCGCGCTTGCGCTCCGGCTGGGCGGCCGGCGCCGCAGGCTCGGGTGCCGGCTGCGGCGCCGGAGCCTGCCCGGCCTCCTCCGGCTGGCCCTCGGGCTGCTCCTTCTTGCCCCGCCCGAAGAGGCGTCCGAACAATCCCATCAGCTCTGACCCTTCTGCTTCGAGTGGTACAGGTGCATGGCCTTGGCCATCTTCTTGACCTCATCCAGGACGGGCAGGAGCTCCCCGGCCGGGACGCTGTACTCGGCCTTCCACTCCTTGCCGCCGGTCCCGAGCTGCATCGCGTCGGGCTTCGCCGCGACCGGGTCAGCGACGTCGGAGGCGTAGGTGACCGCGTCGACCCGCAGACTCAGCGGGTGGTGCCCACTGGCCGCGAACGCCGCCAGGTTGCGGTACGTGTTCGCCAGGGCCAGGTCGAGGATCATCTGTGCCCAGTCGGGCCGCCACCAGATGTCCTTCTCGTAGGGCAGGCCGGTCTTGTGGTCGGTCTTGGGCTCCCGGCGGCTGAGGTAGCCACGGAAACTTTGGTAGAGCATCCCGGACACCTGCTTGGCGTACCGGGCCCCGGGGCGGCCCTCCTGGGCACTGGCCAGGATGCGCTCACGGGAGACCCGCAGCTTGTCGTACATCCCGTACAGCGCCCGCTTGCTGGTCTCCCACACCCACGCCTCCAGGACGTCGGGGGTCCAGCCCTCGAACTTCTCGATCAGCAGGTCGACACCCGGCGTCCGCAGCCAGAACCCGCCCTCCGGGGCCGGTTGGATGTTCAGCTTCGGCAGGCCCTCAAGGGCCAGGTCCGGCAGCTCGCGCACCCGCCAGTACCCGGCCTTGTTCGTCAGGAACGCCCGGCCCTGGGGGTAGTGCGTCGGGTCACCGACACCGAGCCACACCGAGCCGAACGCCGCCAGCCAGGCCGCGTTCTTGTCGTACTGGTGAATCCACCCGCACGCCCGCTCAGCCTCGGTGATCTCCTCAACCGGCCGGGTCCACTGCATGTTCACCAGAGGCTTGATCTTCGCCTCTACCGGCGGGACCTCCCGGCCCCGGACCATCGGGGACATCACGCTGTTCTTCGCGCTGCCAGCGAAGTCAGCCGCAGTGACGTTCGGGGAGAGGTAGTACGGGATCACCTGCGGGTTCTCCGGCGATCCATGGACCGTGGACAGCAGGTAGACCATGTAGGCGTCCAGCAGCGCTTCGGGCGTCGGTGCGGCGCCGAACCCACCCCGGCCGGGCTCGTCGGCACGGTCGAACCGGTCGTCGTACAGCGGCAGCGCCACCGACAGCCGGTCACCCTCGCCGCCCCGGGTCTTGAGCGTCATCCAGCACGAGATCCCCTCGTTCTGCACGACCAGGTCCGACCCGGGCCGCGGAGTGGCCCACTCGTGCGGCGTCGGACCCTGCGCGCCCACGTACTCCTCCAGGTCCTCCGGCACCCGCTCGTCGTACGTCGGCAGGCCCATGGCCAGCGCCGCCGACTCGTGCACCCACAGCGTCCGCAGCCCGTAGGCGGCCATCAGGTCCGGGACCTGGTCGACGTTGCCGGGCAGCGGCACCGAGACCGGCTCGTGGTTCGGCAGGTACAAGTACCGGTCCCCGAGGACGCCGAAGTCCAGCGCGCCCCGGGTGCGGCCCTTGGCCTTCATCTCCAGCCGCAACCACGGCTTGTCCAGCCGCTCGTCTCCGGCCTGATACGCCCGAGCCGGAGGGAACACCACCGCCGGCGCCTCGGTCGGCATCGGCGGAGCCGCCATTTCGAGGGTGGCTCCGGTGCTCTCTTCCTCCCCGTGTGTGAGATCGAAGAGCTGAAGGGTGGCTCCGGTGGCTCCGGTGGCTCCGCTGCTGGTCAGGGCCTCATTTTCCGGAGCCACCCCGGTGGCTCCGGGGTGGCTCCGGGGGGTGGCTCCGCTCGGGAACTCGTCGTCGGAGCCACCCTCCGGCTCGTTCTCTTCGGGGGAGAACAGCTCGGCAGCACGCCGGGTGTTGAAGCAGTGCATCCGCTCACCCAGACCCGCGTACCGGATCGACTTCGGGAGCTGCCGCTGAGCGTGCTTTCCGGTGCCCCGGATGTGCACTCCCAGGTCGTCCAGGTACCGCAGAGCGGCGGACACGTTGTCGATCCCGGCCTGAGCACCGACTTCCTGCACGACGGGATTGACCACCCACCACTCGCCGGTCTCCGGGTTGATGAACCCCCGCAGCCGCCGGAAGCCGTCTTCAGCGACGGACGGCAGCCTGTCCATGGAGGGGAACGCGCTGGTCTCGATGCGGAGCGCGTCCAACGCGTTCCACAGCCGCTCGCCGTCCGGCACGTTCGCCTCGGCCGCCACGAGGATGGCGGCCTGGAGGCGCGCGGCGGCCTCCTTCTCGGCAATCGTCCCCAGTTCCGGGACGCCGATGGCCTGGCCGAACATGTGGGCGCCGACCACCCACGCCATGTGCATCTCAGCGATGGTCCCCGCGACGCCGCCCTCGGCCGGGCGGTGCTTCGCGCACAGCTGCAGGTGGAACTTCTTGAGCTGAGCCAGGTTCTCCGCACGGAACATGCCCTTGCGGATCGCCCACTCCAGAGGCCAACCGCCGAACGCCTTCGCCAGCCGCTTGAGCCGCTTCGAGACGTGCTCCGCCCCGGCCTGGTCGGGCAGGGCCGGCGCACCCTCGAAGTCGAGGAACTTGTCAGGGAAGAACGGGGCGCTCACCTCGTGAAGGCGCGACGCCAGGTCCTCGGTCTGACCCTCGAACTTCAACGGCTCGTTGCTGGTCGAGAACGCCGTCGAGTTCCAGAAGCCGTCCGACTCGCGAGGGGAGCCGTCCGCCGTGCCCACCGAGCGCTGGGCACCCGCCACGTACTGGCTGATCTCCCGCGACGACTCCTTGATGCTGCGTCCCGAGCTGCTGTGCTCGTCCAGTCCCAACGGCATGAACCCACGGGTGCGGAGCGACTGGGTGATGCCCTGCTTGCTCGCGTCCCAGGTCATCAGGATCTTCTGCCGCCGTGGCTTGACGTCCCCGAACGCCGCGCACGCCACGGTGAGGACCGTCGACTTGCCCTGCTGGCCGGGCCCGTAGGCGTTGAGCATGTGCGGCAGCACGTCCAGGGCGTCGATCACGGGCCCGACGAACATGAACCCGATGCACAGCGCGGACTTCCCGCACTCCGTCGACCAGTAGCCGATCTCGTCCCAGGCTTCCCGGGCTTCCTTCTCCTCGCCCCGCAGTACCCGGTAGCCCAGGATCTGAGCGTCCGCATCGGGAAAGATCAGGTCTCCGGCCTCGTTGTAGTAGGTCCGGGCCGGGCTGATCGGTGCGGCGTCGCCCTCCTCGCGGATCAGCCGCGCGAACGCGTGCCGCTCATCGTTCCCGGTCGGCCGGGGCGCTCCGAGCTTCGAGGCCCAGGTGCCACGGTCCAGCTCGTCCTCGTTGAGGATGCGAGGGCGGCGCTGCCGCTTCCCGAGGGCCAGGTACTCGGTCTTGATGTCTTCGCCCTCGTCGGTGAGGTGCGTGATCTGCGCGGTGATCCTCGGCACCTGGCCGATGGTGAGAACGGGGCCGTCCTTGTCCTGTCGGTGCAGGATCATCCGGTCAGCCGAGCGGTAGTACCAACCGCGCTTCATGCCAGCGATGGGACGGCACCCGGCAGGGTGCCCGCCCCGTTCGAGTTTCGAGACGGTCCCGCTTGGGCCTCGCTGCTTGGGGACTTCATCCACAGACGCCGATGTCTGCGGGTGCTGCTGATTCACGTGTGCCCTTCTGGGCCCACCGTTGAGCGTGCGTGTCCTAGAACACGAGTGGGGAGGAGAAATCTCCCCACCCCTGCCTTACACTCGCAGGTGGGCTACATCCAAGGCCAACGCGAACCCGCTTCCTGGATTACGACCCCTCAACTGGTTACGACACCAGAAGAGGGTCCAGGAGCGGGTTTCGTGCTGACCGGCCATTGATCTTGAGTTGGTGCGGAGAGCTTACGTGGCAATCCGGACACCAGGTGCCGGTGTTATTAGCTGAGGTCCCAGGTGTAGGACAGGTCCCACAGGTGGACCGGCATGACGTGCACGGTGACCTCCACGCAGCGGCCCTGTGCGGTTCGCGCAGCGTGTGTCAGCTCATAGACCCTGGAGTCGGCCGGGAGCCTCAACACCTCCTGCTCGTGCTCATCAGGGGTGCGGACCTTGATGGTCTCGGTCACGGATGTCTGCTGGTTGCTGGTCTCGCTGAGGCGGCTGATGATGCCGCCCGGACCGCTGTCCACGTCGCTTGCGCCAGCAGATGAGGCGACGTCGCGAGGCAGGTACGTCACCGCGATCTGCACCGGGACGTCGTCCGCGAACATCTCTCGGGCACGCGTGACCACGATGGTGCCTGGCTCCACATCGAGCACCGTGGCGACGTGGGCCGGCGCTTCCTGCTCGCCCGGCTGAGTCGTCCACCGCGGCTGAAGTCCGTGCTGGCGGATCTCCGCATCGAACGCACCCCGGGCGCCGTGCGCCTCCCGGAAGCGGGTCGTGTAGCGGGTCGGCACCTGCCGAAGGATCGTCGGGATGGGCTGCACAACTGCCTTCTTTCCTCGTCGGATCAGTACGCCCTCGGCCATCAGGTGAGCGATGGCCTTGTTCACGAGTGCCCGGCTGCTTCCCAGCGTGTCCGCCAGGTCGGCTTCGGAGGGCAGGGCGGCACCCGTTTCCAGGCCCGCAACGAACACGCGCAGGGCCTTGATCGTCGCGGGCAGGCTCGCTTTCTCGCTGGTCATGTCTTCTCTCCTGATGCGATTGGGATCCCAAACAACGTAGCACCTAGATCCGTATCTCAACGCTTCCGGGTCTATGTTGTAGCCATCGCTTGCATTGTTACACAATCCCGTGTCATTGTGATGCCGAACGCAGACGGCCCCGGGCCGGTGTCCTACCACCGCGCCCAGGGCCTGAGACCGAGACCCGTTCTGACCTGCCAGAAGGGACCGATCCTGTGACGGATCGTATCGACACTCAGCCGCTGGACGCGGCCACGGCGGACCGGCTCGACCGGTTGTTCCGCCTCTACAACCGCCGCGTCGTGGCGCTGGCCAGGACCCTGGCCAACCACGCCGACGACGCCGACGACATCGCTTCCGACACCTGGTTCGTGGCCGCCCGCTGGGTGAACACCCTCCAGGCGGACGACGACCAGGCCATGGGCTGGCTCGCCACCCTGACTCGACACGCGGTGCGCGACTTCTACAAGCCCCGCCGCAACCGCGAGCTGGCGTACGACTGGTCGGACACCCTGTCTTCCTTCGCCCTGCCGACGACTCCGGCCGCTGAGGACGTAGCCCTGGCAGAGCCGATGCCGGAGCTCCCGCCGCACTTGGCGACGCTGGTTGACCGCCTGCCCGAGCAGTACCGGACCGTCGTCCGTCTGCGCTGCGAAGGTGTGCCGCACTCCGCGATCAACGACTACATCGGCCGTCGCGCGGCGTCGTCCAGCCGCTTCCACACTGCGCTGCGCACCCTGCGCCCGGAGCTGGAGGGCCGCCCGCCGCTGCCGATGCGGCCCACGCCGCACGAGCGCGACGGCCGCCAGCCCGCCCCGCAGCCCGCCCGCCCGCACTCCCGCGCGTCCGTCGCGCTGGCCGGGTGATCGCGGTGGACGCCAGCACCCAGGCCGAGGCCGCCCGCCAGGCCGCTGAAGCCGCCGCAGATGCCGCCCGCCGCGCCGCTGAGGCCGCCGCCGCTCTCCAGCGTGCCGCCGCCGCACAGACCCGACTCGGAGGTCACTGAGATGTTCCGCCGCGAGTCCCAGAACGACGACGACGACCGCACCAACCGCCTGCTCGACGGCCTGGACGCCGCCTACGCCGAGCGCACCGGCGGCGCCGCCTCCGGCATGCCGCTGACCCAGTTCGAGGAGGTCGTCATGGAGGGGGCCGCACCCCTGATCGGCGACACCTACCCGCCCGCTGGCCACACCTACCCCCGGAAGGGCTGACGACATGACGAACTACCGCCCCCTCGACCGTGCCATCACCGCAGCCGTCCAGCGCCTGGAGGCCGTCCAGCGTCGGGAGACCTGGGTGCTCACCCCGGGGGAGCAGGCCCGGCTGGCCGCTGCCACGGCCCTCGTGCTCGCCAAGGGGACGCGCCTGAAGACGTCGCCGCGCGCCGAGGCCGCCGCCGCCCGGATCTGGGAGGACGCCGACGCGCGGTGCCGTGCCGACGTCGCCGCCGCCCAGCAGGTCAAGGCCGAGGCCCTGTACCAGGAGGCCCAGGCCAAGGCCCAGCGCAAGGCCAAGGGGTGGTGGTGATGGCGAGCCAGACGGCCCTGAACCCGCCCGCGAACGAGTGCCGGCAGTGCTGGTTCCACGCCTACGCCAGCGGTGAGGCCCACGCGGACCTCGGTCCGCGTGAGGACTGCCCGGCGTGCGTGGACCACATGCGCAACGGCCACCCCGACCACCTGATCGTGCGGTGACCGCCATGACTGCCGCGATCTTCTTCCCCGTGCTGTACGTCCTGGCCCGCGCCCGGCAGATCGGCGGCCTCCTGGTGGTCGGTGGCCTGGCCGGACTCGTCGGCCGCAGCGGGATGCCGCTCGCCTCCGGCCTCCTGGTCCTGGCCATCGCCGCGCTCGGGGTGATGGCGGTCGGCCTGGCCGTCGCCCTGCCCTACCTGCCGGGCCCCGCGGCCCGCAGTTCCGGGCCGCCGCGCCCGTGACCTGCCCGCCCCTCGTGGTGGCCTCGTGGGCTCACGAGTCCATGAGGCCACCACACCCCGCCAGCCAGCCAAGGAGGTGACCGACGTGAAGTTCTACGACCCGAACGGCGAGACGTACGGCATCCCGACCTACCCGCGCCGACTCGCCCCCGAAGGGTTGGCCACGCGCCGCCAGCTCCGCGCCCTCGGGCTGCGGCCCGGTGGCCAGGACGTCGCCGCACAGATCCTCTGGCACGGCCGCCGCGACCCGCTTACCCGGGTGCGTCCGGTCCGCGCCGCCTACCTCTACCGCATCGACCTGGCCGCCCCCGTCCGGCCGATGACGCCGGGCCGGGCCCGCGCGGTGGCCGCCATGATGCGCGCCCGCCGGACCTGTCCGGACTGCCTGGTCACCTACCCCTACGTCATCCCGACGTCCCTGGGCTGCTGCCCGGCGTGCGCCGGCCACCCGGCCGCCCTCGCGGCGTGAAGGAGAGAACCGCCATGGACAACGAGATCCAGCACTACAGCCCCCAGCCGCTGCCCGTCGTCCCGCCCGGGATGACCGTCGCGTACACCGCGCAGGGCCAGCCGGTCTACATCCCGCAGACCCAGCAGCCGTCCGTCGTCGTGCAGATGCCGTCCCAGCCGGTCCCGGCCTGGCTCCGCAACGGCCTGATCGCGGCGGTCGGTCTGCTGATCCTGTGCACCCCGGCCACGGTCCTCCTGGTCGTCGCCGCCCCGGCCGTCGTCGCGATGGGCCAGGGCCTGGCGTACAGCGGGATCGGCGTCGGCATCGGCGTGATCGGCGTGGCCGCCGCCATCAAGAGCCTGCGCGAGACGCCCCGCCCCGCGAAGAAGAAGTGACCCGCCCTCGTGACGTTGTGACGTCACGCCGCCACGACGCCGTGACGTCACACCTGGAAGGAATCCCCGTGAAGAAGAAGCTCAGCAAGATGCAGAAGGCCGTCCTGGTCGCGGCGGTCGTCCCGATGATCGCGGTCGGCGTCGCCGGTGGCATCGGCACCTACACCAACATCAGTGGCAAGTACGGCGAGGGAACGGCGGTCGGCGCGCTCGCCGCCGGTGAGGGCGCGACCGCCGTCCTGGCCCTGGTCCTGCTCGTCACCACGTTGCTCGGGCAGTCGGCCCCGACCCCGGTCCGCATCGGCCTGTGGGCGCTGCCGGCCGCCGCAGCAGTGATGGGCGCGACCGCAGCCAACGGCCTGGGTGAGGCCATCGTCTACGCCCTGACCCCGATGGCCATCACCGCTGCGGCCGAGGGCATCGCGTTCCTGTCCCGCCGGGTCGTCATCTACCAGGAGGGCCGCGACGTCGAAGCGGAGACCCGCGCCGCCGCGATCGTCCGGGACCTGGCCTACCACCAGGCCCGCGCGGAGTCGCACCCCTCCAAGCGGGCCCGCAAGGCGTCCGTCAGGAAGTCGTGGCGGCTCGCCCGGCAGGTCGGCAGCGGCGACGTCCGCCTCGGAGTGGACCTGATGGACATCCAGCGCCAGCGGATCTCGGGCGGCGCGGACGCGGCCCTTCACCGGATGTTCGGCGGCGCCGCACCCGCCGCCCCGGCCCTGGCGTCCGCCGACACCACCCCGGCTCTCCCCGCCGCATCCGCTGGTGACGTCACGGCCTCACGAGCCCACGACGCCACCGTCCGCACGGACACCAGCGGATATCCGACCGACACCACCTCTGACCAGGCAGAAAACACCACAACTGTCCGCCCGGCCCTCCAGGTCGTCCGCAACGCCAAGGCCAAGGGCAAGTCCATGCGCGCCGACGTCCGCGAGATGGTCGCCAGCGGCGTCCAGGACGTCCGCCACGTGGTCGACGCCGTAGCCACCCGCCACGGCCGCGACGCCGACGACAAGGCGTTCCAGGCCACCGTCAGCAAGTACATCCGCGAAGCCAAGGCGGACTCCCAGCAGGCCGAGCCCGCGCAGGTCGGCCAGTACATCTGACCCGTCCGCCGAACGGTGGGCAAGCCCGGATACCCCCTGGGCAAGCCCCCCGTTCGTGGCCAGGGCAAGCCATCGGGCAAGCCCGGCTGAGTAGCACTGGACCGCAAGCAGTTCCGGCCGGACTGTCACACGGCCGCCGATTTCCACACCTCTACAAAGTGAGGGCACCCCACGTCACGGGTGTCCGACCCGCCGGAGGGGACGCACCGCCCAGCAGGTTCTCCTGCCAGAGATCAACCACCTGCTGGGCGGCCGGGTCCCCCACGTACGCGAGGGGAACTCCGTGCACAGCATGACCGCCGCACTCGCGGCCCAACCACCCGAGCCGGACGCCCAGGAGGGCGGCTGGTTCGTCACCGTCTGGGACGGCCTTGCGGGCATCCTCCCGGGCGGCAACCTGACCATGTTCGGCCTGCTGCTTCTCCTGGGCGTGTACGCCGACGCCGCGAGCAAGCGCAAGAAGACAGCCGGCGGCCCGGTCAAGACCCGGACCCCCGGGAGCTGGAAGCGGCCGTTCCTGGCCGCCTACGGCGCCGTGCGCTCCCTGGTCCGCGCTGTCTGGGCCGTGCTGCGGTTCTACGGCGGCCGGGAGCTGCGAGGCGCCCCCCGCAGCACGGCCACGACCTGGTCCGCCGGCACCCGGCTGACCACCCTGGAGGCCCCGGCCGCCTCGATGGCGTCGGTCGCCCTGGCGCCGCCCCGGGTGAGCCTGGTCAAGAAGCGCCGCCGGCAGCCCAACCCTTGGGCACGCCAGGCCGCTGCCTGGCTGACGACCTACCGGGGCCGGGGGGCCGCTGCACTGGACCAGGCGGTCCGTGCCGCCCTCTGGACCGCCCGCTCGGCGCGCACGGCCTGGCGGGTCGCGACGACCGTCTACGCCGCCGTGGCGCCCCGCGTCCGCCTCCTGGCCCGCACTCTCGGAGCGTGGCACTGCTGGCCCTACGCCGCCCGCGGCCTGGTCCGCGTCCTCCTCACCGCCGCCCTGGTGGCCCTCCTCGTCCCGGCCTGGACGGGCTGGGCCCTCCTCGTCGCCCTGGCCTCCACCGTGGCGCTGGGCCCGCTCCTGCCCAAGCTGGTGCCGGTCCCGCCCGGCGACGACGTCGTGTACGGCCCGAAGATCTGGACGATCCTGCGCGACGACCTGAACCTCCCCGACGACGAGCCGCGCGAACGGTGGCTCCAGCTCCCCGCGCGCCTGGCCGACCCGGGCGCCCGCATCGTCCTGCGCCTGCCCTGGACGTTCCGCGGCTCGGACCTGGAGAAGGAGGCCGTCTCCTCCCTCATCAACTCCCGCCTGCCGGGCGAGTGGGTCGGTCGGTACTCGTTCCGGGGCGAGCACGCCACCGCCGTCTACACCCACAAGCCGCCGCCCAAGCCGCCGGCCCCCGCGCCCGCGCCCCCGAAGGCCGTCGACATCGAGGAGCCGCGCATCCAGGAGGCCCTGGCCAACCTGGCGCCGGACGAGTTCCTCCTCGGAGTGGACGAGCACAACAAGCTGGTTATCCGCGAGATGACCGGCAACAATGCGCACTGGGCCTACTCGGTCGGCTCCGGTGGTGGAAAGTCCACCACCCTCCAGTGGCTCGCCGTCCAGATGCTCATGAAGGGCGGCATCATCGTCGGCGTTGACCCGAAGCTCATCAGCCTCGCCCCGCTCGAAGGAATTCCCGGCGTCTACCTCTACCAGGACCCGCAGAACGGCCAGGACATGCGCGAGGCTATTTACTGGGTAGCCGAAGTGGTTATGGCCCGCTTCTACGAAATCAAGCAGGGTACGCAAAAGGGGTTCCCGCCGCTCTACATGTTCCTGGAAGAGAGCAACGAGCTTGCCGGGATTCTCCGGAACGTGTGGAACAAGATTCGGGTAAAGAAAGGCGATGACAAGGACCCCGCCGCCGATCCCATTTGGGAAGAGGCGGTTGGAAAGATCCTCCGGTTCGGGCGCGCGGCGAACGTGCACATTCTCGCGGTGTTCCAGGACTTCAAGGACAACGAATTTAGCGGCCAGTCCCTCCGGCCTCTTTTCCCGTTCAAGGTGCTCGGTAGTTACGACCCTCACCAGTGGGAGCGGATTACCGGAATGCCGAAGAACACAGCGCCGCCGAATGTGCGGAAGGCCGGGCTGATGGTCACCGTCACGAACGGCGTGCCTTTCTCCTATCAGACGCCCTACCTATTCCTTGACGGAGAGGACGGGGAAAGGCGGCCCGCGACCGAGGAGGAGGCCAAGGACCTCTACAACAAGCTCTACCAGCAGCTCCGCAGCACCCACGCGTGGAACGACCACGGCCTCTACAGCGAGCCGCCCGAGCACAGCCCCGAGGGCATCCCGAAGCTCCTCCAGGGCCGCGTAGAGGGCCTGTCACGTGACGCTGGCCCCAACACCCCGAACGGGGCCTCAGAGGGGGGTCTGAGGGACGAAACCGCAGGTCACGGTGTCACGCACCCCAACGACGTGACACCCGGCGTGACACCCCAGCGTGACAGGCTGCGGCTCATCCCCGGGCAGGCCGGCGGACAGGGCTTCCAGGACCCTCTGGCGGCCCCCGTGCTCCTCAGCGTGGCCGACATCGCCCGCGAGATGCAGGCCCGCGGCTACGACATCGAAGCGGGCCTGATCCGCACCCACAAGTCCCGCCGCGACAAGGGCGTGAACAACGGATTCCCCACCGGTATCGGTGAGGGCCGCGACGAGAAGTTCACGCTGGAACAGCTCATCACCTACTACGAACAGCGCGGCATCAAAAAGCGCGAAGAAAGCGAGACGGAGGCAGAGCAGGGAGACGCTGTCTGACCTGCGGAAACACAGAAACGGCCCCCTCTCCGGAGGGGGCTTTTCTGTGCCCAAAGCGCCGGGGGGTGTCCCGCAAAACCGCCAACATTACATGGGGGATTCAAGAGCTGATGCACTTCAAATAGAGAGAGAATAGGGGCGCGGAATTCAGTCAATAGCCTTCCCGCGTGTCGCTGGAGAACAGTTTCAGAGAGTGTTGGAATAGGCGTTGGAATGAGTCGAAAAACAATCCTCGCGGAAGTCTATAAAGGGCTCTGATGGTCGGGAGTTTGAATTGAATTCAGCGAAGCGCGAAGCGCGAGTAAGCGGGTTGGAAAGCGTAGATAAGAGAGGCGATAAGCCACGGAAAAAGTCGCGAAGCGGCTTTAGGAATGCCGCTTGCGGCATTCTGGGTGGGAATTCGGATTCGCTCCGCGAATTCCGGAATTTCGGCTGGGCC
>NZ_JASKMT010000049.1 GCF_030124175.1 Streptomyces sp. 549
GCATGGTCACACCACCACTACGACCTCACCGCTTGACATCCAACGTCCAGGGATGTCTGACCCGGGGCCGGCGCCGTCACGCGGGGGCCTCACCGTCCGTCACCCCGGCGTCTGTGCCCGCAACGAGCCGGCGTCCCGTCAGGCGTATTCGGCGAGGTCGCTGGCCTGGAGGGCGGCGTTGTCGTTGACACCGATGACGTACCCGTCCGGGTCCCGGAAGTAGAACTCGCGCTGGCCGTTGTGGTCAGTGACGGTGTCCTTGACGCCGAGGCAGAGGGCGAACGGCATGATTTCCTCCGGGTGCTTTCGAGTCGTGCGGGTGTAGCGGTCGTCGGGCCCGCTGGCTTGCGGGCTCAGGTGGCGGCGCTGATGCAGAACCTCGTCCGGGTGCCTGGCCGAGCTCGCGGCCCGGGGCGGCGGCCGGCTTGTTGCCCTCGTCGGCCCAGTTCGCACACGAGACGACCTCCCCGAGGCTAGGAGGTCATTAGGACACAGAATGTCCTAAATTCTCAGGCGCGGGGGCACTGGTGGGCATGAGTGATCGTGCCGCCCGCCGCCCGCAGGTGGTGTCGCTGCTTGCAGGCACCGCCCGACTGGGCCGGCACCGAACTGGCCGCACGTCTGGAGGTCAGCACCCGATCCATCAGACGCGACATCGGCCACTTGCGCGCGCTGTACTGATCCGTCCAGGTCACCCAGGGCCACGCGGCGGAAATCGGCTGGTCGCCGGCACCGCGATGCCGCCGCTGCTCCTGGACGACGACGAAGCCGGCGTCATCGCGCTCAGCCTGCGCACCGCCGCCACCACCGGGATCCCCGGCATCGGGGAAGACCGTCCTCACACCGGACCGGCCGCAACAACGCTGCCACAAGGTCGTGGTGATCCCCAGATCTGCCCATCCCGATCGCATCACCAGCAACCGGCACGCCGCCGGGCTGCGCCTCGCACCCGATGACGTGGCCCGGATCGATGCCATCAGCCGGCAGCCATCCGTCACGGCCCGCACCCGCGCGCGTCCGCATGCCTGATCATGACCAGCACCAGCCCCGCGTACGGGGAGACCGTCATCACCGGCGCACGCGTCCACAACCTCCCGGGTCGGTGCACCTGGACCCGGACTTCATGGTTCGTTGGTTCGCATGGTGTGACCGGCCGGGGGTGGGGTCGGGCGGAAATGCTCGCGAATCTGCGGAACCCACACCACCCCCGGTCAGCTCAGGCTTTCCCGCCAGGCGCGGTGCAGGTCGGCGAAACGGCCTGTGCCGGCGATGAGTTCGGCCGGCGGGCCGTCCTCCACGATGCGGCCGTCGGCCATCACCAGCACCCGGTCGGCGACGGCCACCGTCGACAGCCGGTGCGCGATCACCAGCGCCGTCCGCCCGTGCAGCACGGTGTCCATGGCGTGCTGCACCGCCCGTTCCCCGGGCACGTCGAGCGAGGACGTCGCCTCGTCGAGGATCAGCACCGCCGGGTCGGCGAGCAACGCGCGGGCGAACGAGACCAGTTGCCGCTGCCCGGCGGAGATCCGGCCGCCGCGCTTGCGCACGTCCGTGTCGTAGCCGTCCGGGAGCGCGGTGATGAAGTCGTGCGCGCCGATCGCCTTCGCGGCCTGCTCCACCTGCTCGCGGGTGGCACCCGGGCGGCCCAGCGTGATGTTCTCCGCCACCGTGCCGGAGAACAGGAAAGCCTCCTGCGTCACCATGACCACACCGCGCCGCAGTTCGGTCGCCGACAGCTCCCGCAGGTCCGTGCCGTCCAGCAGTACCCGGCCGCACGTCGGGTCGTAGAAGCGGGCCAGCAGCTTGGCCAGTGTCGACTTGCCCGCGCCGGTTGAGCCGACCACGGCCACCGTCTGCCCGGCCGGAACCGTCAGGTCGAACCGCGGCAGCACCTCGCCGCCCGTGCGGTAGCCGAACGCCACCCCCTCGAACACCACCGGGCGGCCCGGCTGCCCCGGCCCGCGCTCCGGCAGCGGAACGGGCCGCTTCGGCTCCGGCACGCCCGGCTCCTGCGCCAGCAGCCCGGCGATCTTCTCCAGCGACGCCGACGCCGACTGGTAGGAGTTGAGGAACATGCCCAGCCGGTCGATCGGGTCGTAGAGCCGCCTCAGGTACAGCGCGGCGGCGGCCAGTACGCCCAGGCCCAGAGTGCCGTCCGCCACCCGGTAGGCGCCCCACACGACCATCGCGGCGACCGCCGTGTTCGCCGTCAGTCGGGACAGCACCACGTACCGGGCCATCTCCAGGATGGAGTCGCCGTTCAACCGCAGGTGGTGGTCGTTGAGCCTGCCGAACACGGCGTCGTTCGCCCGCTCGCGGCGGAAGGACTGCACGGGCCGGATGCCGTTCATCGTCTCGGCGAACTTCACGATGACGCCCGCCACGGCCGTGGACCGCTTCCGGTACACCCGCATCGACCGCCGCTGGAAGTTCCGCACCAGCAGGAACAGCGGCACGAACGACAGAGCAGCCGCCGCGCCCAGCCCGATGTCGAGGTACATCAGCATCGCCGAGATGTAGACCAGCGACAGCAGGACCGTCAGCAGCTCCTGCAGCCCCTCGTCCAGCAGCTCCCGCAGCGACTCCACGTCCGTCGTCGCCCGTGAGATCAACCGGCCGGAGGTGTACCGGTCGTGGAAGTCCACGCTGAGGACCTGGGCGTGCCGGTAGATGCGGCCCCGCAGTTCCAGCAGCACGTGCTGGCTGATGCGGGCCGCCGCCCTGACGAACACGTACTGCAGCCCGCCGGACGCCAGCGCGCACACCAGGTACGCCGCGGCCACCGCCAGCAGCGGACCGTATCCGCCCTCGCGCAGCGCCGGCACCGCCCGGTCGATGGCCACCGCCACCAGCAGCGGACCGGCCTGCACCGCGGCCTGCTGCGTCAGCAGTACCACCGCGGCCAGCACCACCCGCGTGCGGTGCGGTCGCAGCAGCGACCCCAGCAGCCGCCGGGCCGCACCCTCGGGTGCCGGCAGCACGTCCCGGTCGAACGGGTCCGCCGCCGCGTCAACGTCTCCCGGTGCTCCCGGTGCTGCCGGTGCTCCCGGCGTCGGGGGGCCGGGTGGCGCGGGCGGACTGCCCCGGTCGGCCGTGGTGGTCATCGCTTCCTCTCCGTCAAGTCCGTCTCACCCGACATGAGATGCCGGTACTCGCGGCTGCCGCGCAGCAGCTCCTGGTGGGTGCCGACGGCGGTGACGCGCCCTTCGGAGAGGAGCGCGACCCGGTCCGCGAGCAGCACCGTGGACGGGCGGTGGGCCACCACCAGTGCGGTGGTGGTGGCGAGCACCTCCCGCAGGGCCGCCTCCACCCGGGCTTCGGTGTGCACGTCCAGCGCCGACAGCGGGTCGTCCAGAACCAGGAACCTGGGCCTGCCCACCACGGCCCGGGCCAGCGCCAGCCGCTGACGCTGCCCGCCGGAAAGGCTCAGCCCCTGCTCACCCACCTGGGTGTGCACGCCCATGGGCAGTGCGGCCACGAACTCCTCGGCCTGCGCGATGCGCAACGCCCGCCACAGGGCTGCGTTCTCGGCGGCCTCGGCGTTTCCGGCGTCCTCGGCGTCCTCGGCGTCCTCGGTGGTGCCGGGGCCGCCGTCAGGAGCGTGGTCCGCGCCCATCAGCACGTTCTCGCGGACCGTCGCCGAGAACAGCGTCGGCTCCTCGAACGCCACCGCCACCCGCCGCCGCAGTTCCGCCCGGGGCAGCGTGCCGATATCGGCGCCGTCCAGCGTGATGCGTCCGCCGCTCAGCTCGTGCAGGCGGGGGATCAGCGCCGTCAGCGTCGTCTTGCCGCTCCCGGTGGCCCCGACCAGGGCCAGCGACTCGCCGGACGGCACGTGCAGGTCGACGCCGTCCAGCACCGGCGCCTCACCCGGCGGCGACCCGGGGAACCGGAACCGGACTCCCGTCAACCGCAGTCCGTCACCGGGGGCGGGGGGTGCTTCGGGGCGGGCAGGCGGCCGGGGGCGGTCCTTCACCGACGCGGACGCTGCCGGCGCTGCGGTGTCGTGCTGAACCTCGGCGTCCAGCACCTCGAAGTAGCGGTCGGTGGCGGTGGCCGCCTCGTTGCTCAGCGCGAGCAGGAAGCCGATGGACTCCACCGGCCACCGCAGGGCGAGCGCGGTCGACAGGAACGCCACCAGCGTGCCCGCCGACAGGTCGCCGTCCGCGACCTGGACGGTGCCCACCACCAGGGCCGCGCCGAGGGCCAGTTCGGGCAGCGTCATGATGAGCGCCCAGATCCCGGCGAGCAGCCGGGCCTTGCGCAGCTCGGTGCCGAGCAGCTTCTGCGACAGCGCGCGGAAGGCCTGGGCCTGGCTGCGGTGGCGGCCGAAGCCCTTGGTGATGCGGACGCCGAGCACGGCCTCCTCGACCACCGTCGTCAGGTCGCCGACCTGGTCCTGTGCCGTCCGGGCGGCCAGCGCGTAGCGCTTCTCGAAGGCCGAGCAGAGCACCACCAGCGGCACCACGGGAGCCAGCAGCACCAGTCCCAGCGTCCACTCCTGCGCCAGCAGGATCGCGCAGCCCACCACGATGGTGACCCCGTTGACCAGCAGGAAGGTCAGAGGGAAGGCCAGGAACATGCGCAGCAGCTGCAGGTCGGTGGTGGCGCGGGACAGCAGTTGGCCGCTCGCCCACCGGTCGTGGAACGCCACCGGCAGCCGCTGCAGGTGCCGGTAGAGGTCGGCCCGCATGGCCGCCTCCACCCCGGCCAGGGGCCGGGCCACCAACCACCGCCGGAGACCGAACAGTGCGGCCTCCAGCAGGCCGACTGCGAGCAGCAGCGCCCCGCCCAGCCAGACCCCGCCGGTGTCCCGGGCGGCGACCGGGCCGTCCACGATCCACTTCAGGATCAGCGGCACCACCAGGCCCAGGCAGGAGGCGACCACCGCCACCGCCGCGGCCGTCGACAGCCGCACCCGCACCGGGCGTACGTACGGCCACAGCCGCAGCAGGGACCGCACCGCCGAGCGCGGCCGTTCCTGCTCACCGCCGGTCGCGCTCACGGTCTGGGTGGGGGGTTCGGAGAGCGTGTCCATCAGCACCGAGACTACGGTTCGCCACTGACAGACTTCACCGGGTTTTTCGGCCTGGGACCTGCGGTGTACGGCCCTGCCGTGACGGGCCGAGGCATCCCTACGCCGCCACCCGCCACAGCAGCACGGAACGGGCGGGCAGGGGTGTGGCGGTGCCGGCCGGGTGGAGGGTGGACGGCGATCGGGACTGGTCCTCGCGGGAGGTGTCGACGAGGAGTTCGTAGCTGCCGGCCCAGGGGGCGCCCGGCAGGGGGAAGCTGAGCGGTTCGTGGCCGGCGTGCAGGACGGCGAGGAAGCTGTCGTCGGTGACGGGACGGCCGCGGGCGTCGCGCTGCGGGATGTCGCGGCCGGAGAGGTACATGCCGAGCGTGGAGCCCGGCGCGTACCAGTCGGCCTCGGTCATCTCCTCGCCGCGGGCGTTGAACCAGGCGAGGTCGCGCAGGCCGTGCTCGCCGTGCGGGCGGCCGGAGAAGAAGGCGCGGCGGCGCAGCACCGGGTGGGCGCGGCGGAGTCGCAGCAGGCGCGCGGTGAGGGTGAACAGCTGGTGCCAGCCGGGATCGTCGAGCAGCGACCAGTCGACCCAGCCGGTGGGGTTGTCCTGGCAGTAGGCGTTGTTGTTGCCGTGCTGGGTGCGGCCGAACTCGTCTCCCGCGACGAGCATCGGCACGCCGGTGGACAGCAGCAGGGTGGTGAGCAGGCCGCGCAGGCGGCGCCGGCGCAGCGCGTTGACTTCCTCGTCGTCGGTCTCGCCCTCGGCGCCGGAGTTCCAGGCGCGGTTGTCGTCGGTGCCGTCGCGGTTGTCCTCGCCGTTGGCCTCGTTGTGCTTGTGCTGGTAGCTGACGAGGTCGCGCAGCGTGAAGCCGTCGTGGGCGGTGACGAAGTTGACCGAGGCGTAGGGCCGCCGGCCTCCCCAGGCGTAGAGGTCGCTGGAGCCGGACAGGCGGTAGCCGAGGTCGCGGACGTCGGGCAGCGCGTCGCGCCAGAAGTCGCGGACGGCGTCGCGGTAGCGGTCGTTCCACTCGGTCCACAGCGGCGGGAAGGCGCCGACCTGGTAGCCGCCGGAGCCGACGTCCCAGGGTTCGGCGATGAGCTTGACCCGCCGCAGCACGGGGTCCTGGGCGATGACGGCGAGGAAGGGGGAGAGCATGTCGACGTCGTGCATGGACCGCGCGAGCGCGGCGGCGAGGTCGAAGCGGAACCCGTCGACGCCCATCTCCTGCACCCAGTAGCGCAGGGAGTCGGTGATGAGCCGCAGCACCTGCGGCTGCACGACGTGCAGTGTGTTGCCGCAGCCGGTGTAGTCGGCGTAGCCGCGCGGGTCGTGGGCGAGCCGGTAGTAGCCGCGGTTGTCGATGCCGCGCAGCGACAGCGTGGGGCCGCGCTCGCCGGCCTCGGCGGTGTGGTTGTAGACGACGTCGAGGATGACCTCGATCCCGGCGGCGTGCAGGGCGCGGACCATCTGCTTGAACTCGCCGACCTGCTGACCGCGGCTGCCGTGCGCGGCGTAGGCGGCGTGCGGGGCGAAGTAGCCGACGGAGTTGTAGCCCCAGTAGTTGCGCAGGCCGCGGCGCAGCAGGTGGTCCTCGTGGGCGAACTGGTGCACGGGCAGCAGTTCGACGGCGGTGACGCCGAGGCGGGTGAGGTGCTCGACGGCGGCGGGGTGGCCCAGGCCGGCGTAGGTGCCGCGCAGGTGCTCGGGCACGCCGGGGTGGAGGCGGGTGAAGCCGCGCACGTGCAGTTCGTAGAGCACGGTGTCGGCCCAGGGCGTCTTGGGGCGGCGGTCGTCGCTCCAGTCGTCGTCGGGTGGCGCGTCGGGCAGGCCGGCGGGGGTGCCGTCGTGCACGACGACGCCCTTGGGCACGTGCGGTGCGGAGTCCCGGTTGTCGCGGACGGTGTCGGCGAGGTCCTGCTGCGGCCAGTCGCGTACGTGGCCGTAGACCTCCGGCGGGAGGGTGAAGTCACCGTCGACGGCCCGGGCGTAGGGGTCGAGCAGCAGCTTGGAGGGGTTCCACCGCGCGCCGGACCAGGGGTCCCATCGGCCGTGCACGCGGTAGCCGTAGCGGCGTCCCGGGTGCACCCCGGGCACGAAGCCGTGCCAGATCTCGTGGGTCAGCTCGGTGAGGAGGTGGCGGGTCTCGGTGCCGTCGTCGTCGAAGAGGCACAGCTCGACGGCTTCGGCGCCGCCGGCCCACAACGCGAAGTTGGTGCCGGCGACCCCGTCGGGCCCGGCCCGGTAGCGGGCGCCGAGTGGCGTCGGCGTGCCGGGCCACACCGCCGACGGGTCCGGGGGCCGCGTCGCCGGGTGGGCCGTCAGCGGCAGCACGACGGCGCCGGGGCCGGGTTGCGCGGCGGGATCGCGGCCGAGGCCGGTGAGGTGGCCCGGGGTGCCGGAGGCCGCGGTCATCGCGGGACCCTCCTGCGGCGGGCGCGGCGGCAGGGGACGAGCGGCTCGGCTGGGCGTGGCACGTGGCAGCCTCCTGCGGCTCGTGGCGGACCGGACCGGTGCCGCCCGTGCCGCGTCGCGGCATCGGGTGTACGGCGCGCGGCGTCCCGTGCCGTGCGCCTGTGGTCCTGCTCCTCCCCGCGATTCTTCCCGCGTGGCCGACGGCCTCACACGCGCTGTCACACGGGTGAACGACGGGCGGAGTCCCGGCGGGCTCAGCCGGGGCACGGCGGGGGCGCCGCCTACGGGCGGTGCGACGGGGGCCGGGGCGTGCGGACGGCGGTCGCGGGGGTGCGTGCGGCGCGCGTCTGCGACCCGGGGCGGCGGGGCCGTTCGGGTGGGTGACGGGTCGGGCGCCCGTGGCGCGGCGGTGCGTCGTGGCTGGCGGGACGCGTGGGGGCCGGACACGGGCGGGTGGCCGGGGCCTCGCTCAATCTGGGACTGAACGGTGACATTCCAGAGAAGTTCCGCCGTATGGCCGTGTGGTTGTCTAACGATCCAGGAAGCGTCGCGCGGGCGGGTGCCGCACGGGGGATGCGTCGGGTGCCGCACGGGGATGCGGACCCATGCGAGGGGAGAAGACCAGCGTGAAGGTGCGGGCTGTACGGGACAGGCGCGGCGGCCTGATAGCCATGGTGTTGGGGCTGTCTCTGCTGGTCACGGCCTGTGGTGGCGGGGGCGGGGGCACGTCCGAGGAGGGGCAGAAGCCGGGCGCGGCGAGTGGGCAGAAGGCGAAGGCATCCGAGGCGACGGTCCGCATCACCCCGAAGGACGGCGCGGACGGGGTGGCCACCTCGGGCGTGCTCAAGATCCTTGCGGAGAAGGGCAAGCTGACCTCGGTCGAGGTCAAGGACTCCGAGGGCAACGAGGTCGCGGGCAAGATCGTCGACGGCGGGGCCTCCTGGCAGCCCGAGCGGCAGCTGGCCACCGCGACCAAGTACACGGTGGACGCCGTCGCCGAGGACGGCGAGGGGCGGGAGTCGGCGGAGAACTCGACGTTCACCACCGTGGTCGCCGCGGACACCTTCATCGGCTACTTCACCCCCGAGGACGGTTCGACCGTGGGGGTCGGCATGCCGGTGTCGATCAACTTCAACCGGGCCATCGCCGACCGCGAGGCCGTCGCGGGCGGCATCGAGGTGACGGCGAAGCCGAAGGTGGAGGTCAAGGGCCACTGGTTCGGCGACCGCCGGCTGGACTTCCGGCCGGAGAACTACTGGAAGCCGGGCACGAAGGTCACCCTGAGCCTGAAGCTCAACGGCGTCGAGGCGGCCGACGGCGTGTACGGCACCCAGTCCAAGGACGTCTCCTTCACGGTGGGCCGGTCCATGGTGAGTGTGGCCGACGCGAAGAAGAAGACGATGGTCGTCAAGCGCGACGGCAAGACGGTGAAGACGCTGCCGATCACGGCGGGCGCGCCGGAGACCACCACCTGGAACGGCAAGATGGTGGTCAGCGAGAAGCACAAGGTGACCCGGATGAACGGCGACACCGTGGGCTTCGGCGGCGAGTACGACATCGAGGACGTGCCGCACGCGATGCGGCTCAGCAACTCGGGCACCTTCGTGCACGGAAACTACTGGGCGGGCAAGGCCACCTTCGGCTCGACCAACGTCAGCCACGGCTGCGTCGGCCTCTTCGACCAGCGCGGCGGCAACGACAAGTCGACCCCGGCCGCCTGGTTCTTCGACAACTCGATGATCGGGGACGTCGTCGAGGTGCGGAACTCGCAGGACAAGACGATCGCGCCGGACAACGGCCTCAACGGCTGGAACATGGACTGGAGCGAGTGGGGCGCCGAGGGCTGACCCCGCTGCGACCGGGGAGAGGCGCCGCGCAGTCGGCGCCGCTCCCCGGCGTTCGTGCCGACGCGCCCCCGGGCGGCTCCTCCGCGCGCGCCGGGAGGAGCGCAGCATCACAGCGGCGGGCGCGGGACACGTCCGGTTAACGGGCGTTACCCTGCCGCCATGACTGTGAACCTCGAGGTGGCCGACGGCGTCGGCACCATCCTGCTGAACCGTCCGCCGATGAACGCGCTGGACGTCGCCACCCAGGACCGGCTGCGTGAGCTGGCGGTCGAGGCGACCCGCCGCGACGACGTGCGGGCCGTGGTGCTGTACGGCGGCGAGAAGGTGTTCGCTGCGGGTGCGGACATCAAGGAGATGCGCGACATGGACCACGCGGCCATGATCGCCCGGTCCCGAGACCTCCAGGAGTCGTTCACCGCGATCGCCCGCATCCCCAAGCCGGTGGTGGCCGCCGTCACCGGCTACGCGCTGGGCGGGGGCTGCGAGTTGGCGCTCTGCGCCGACTTCCGCGTCGCCGGCGAGAACGCCAAGCTCGGCCAGCCCGAGATCCTGCTCGGCCTGATCCCCGGTGCGGGCGGCACCCAGCGGCTGGCCCGGCTGATCGGGCCGTCGAAGGCCAAGGACCTCATCTTCACCGGCCGCCAGGTCAAGGCCGACGAGGCGCTCACGCTCGGCCTGGTCGACCGGGTGGTGCCCGCCGCCGAGGTGTACCAGGAGGCGCACCGCTGGGCGTCCCGGCTCGCGGCCGGGCCGGCGATCGCCCTGCGCGCCGCGAAGGAGTCCGTCGACTTCGGTCTTGAGGCCGACATCGACACCGGTCTGGCCATCGAACGCAACTGGTTCGCGGGGCTGTTCGCCACTGAGGACCGGGAGACGGGCATGCGCAGCTTCGTCGAGGACGGCCCCGGCAAGGCCACCTTCCGCTGAGCGGCGCGGGGCGCCGCGCGCGACGACCGCGCCCATCCGCGACCGGATGGCCGAAAACGGGGTGGCGGAAGCTTAGCGGGACCTTAAACGAGTCCTAAGCCCCGCCAGGGCGGCGACCTGTGGTGATCACCTGTGTACGCGGTGTCATCGCAGGTCGCTCGGTACCTCGCGGCCGAGGACTGCCCTCGGCATATGCGCGAGCGGTGGCCGCCCGTCGCTCTCCGTAAGGGTGGAATCCGGCAGTACGGCCCACATGGCGCGCCGACTCGGGTCATGATGGGGGCATGGCGGGTCTGGGAGAAACGGCACAGCGCTTGCCGGCGCTCGGGGGCGCTCCGGTGGGCGGCCCCCTCGAACTGGTCGGCGATCCGACAGTGGACGAGGTCCGACTTCCCAATCGCCCCGAGTCGGCCGCGACGGCCCGCAGGCTCACCGAGAGCGTGCTGCAGGGGGAGTGGCGGCTGCCCGCCCAGCTCGTCGAGCACGGCGTGCTGCTGGTCTCCGAGCTGGTCGGCAACGCGGTGCGGCACACCGGGGCGCACTCGTTCGGCTTACGCATGTTCCGTCGCCCGACCTCGATCCGGGTGGAGGTGCGTGACCCGTCGCGGGGCCTGCCCTGCCTGCTTCCGGTGCAGGAGATGGACACCAGCGGGCGCGGACTGTGGCTGGTGGAGAAGCTCTCCGACCGCTGGGGTGTGGACCTGCTGCCACGCGGCAAGACCACCTGGTTCGAGATGCGGTTCACCGATTCCTGAGCCCGCAGCCCCGCCCGCGCGCCTCTCGCCCGTCCGCCGCGCCGCCGCTCACTCAGCGTGCAGCTCTGCGAGGCCCGGAGTGCCGGAGCGGGCCGCCGTGGCCGCGCCGGGGCCGGCGGGGACAATGGGCGGGTGGACTACCTGGAGCTGCTGAACAAGTCGATGGACACCGCGAAGCCGGTGCTGGGCCGCGGCACCCCGGCCGACTACATCCCCGCCCTGGCCTGTGCCGACCCGTACGCCTTCGGTATGGCGCTGGCCACCGTCGACGGTGAGGTGCACGGCGTGGGGGAGTGGCGCACCCCGTTCTCCATCCAGAGCATCTCCAAGCTGTTCACGCTTGCCCTGGCCCTCGCGCACGGCGGTTCACCGCTGTGGCAGCGCGTCGGCCGGGAACCCTCCGGCAACCCGTTCAACTCGCTGATCCAGCTGGAGTCCGAACAGGGCGTGCCGCGCAACCCGTTCATCAACGCCGGTGCGCTTGTCGTCACCGACGCGCTGCTCACGCTCACCGGCGACGCCCGGGGCGCGGTGGTGGACCTGCTGCGACAGGAGTCGGGCAGCGAGGGGATCGACACCGACCTCGCGGTCGCCGAGTCGGAGGCGGCGCACGGCCACCGGAACGCCGCACTGGCCCACTTCATGGCTTCCTTCGGCAACCTGCACAACCCGGTGGACGACGTGCTGAAGCACTACTTCGAGCAGTGCTCGGTGGCCGCCGACTGCCGTGACCTCGCCATGGCCGGCTGCATCCTGGCCCGGCACGGCGTACGCGGGGACGGCACCCGGCTGCTCGGCCGCGGCGACGCCAAGCGCATCAACGCCGTCCTGCTCACCTGCGGCACCTACGACGCGGCCGGCGAGTTCGCCTACCGGGTGGGGCTGCCCGGCAAGAGCGGCGTCGGCGGCGGCATCCTGGCCATCGTGCCGGGTCGCGGCGCGGTCTGCGCCTGGAGCCCGGGCCTGGACCCGGTCGGCAACTCGGTGGGCGCGATGGCCGCGCTGGAGGACTTCACGCACCGCTCCGACTGGTCGGTCTTCTGAGGGAGCCGACCCGGTAGCTCTGCCTCAGCGAGCGCTGCGGCGGTGGGTCATCGCCCTGCGGCGGCGGTCGTTGCACAGCAGGCAGCGGCCCCAGCCGGGCGGCAGGGGGTCGTCCGCATCCTTGTGCAGCGGATCGACGGCGCCGCGCGGATGCTCGCGGCAGCCCGTGCCGCCGCCGTGCTCGGCCTCCAGTGCGCGCACGGCGCCCAGTGCGCGCAGCAGGGCGTCCGACACGTCCGCCAGCTGCTCGGCGGACGGCTTGCCGTCCCAGGAGAAGGCGACATCGGAGGCGGTGTGCAGGGCGGTCTGCAGTTCCCGGACATCGGTGGTGCTCATGTCTGCAGAGCCTAGGCGCTCGCACTGACAGGGCGGGCGGCTGCCGCCCCCGGCCAGCGCGGATCGCTGCCCACCGGCGTCCGATGAGCGGACATCGTGACCTGGTCATCGGACGGCTTTCGGCCAACCTGGTCCGCGACTCCTGACATGTACGCGTCTGTTCTGCCACTCTTTCGCTCAGCACGGTGCAGCCACCCCCCACTACCCCACGCTGCCCGGTGGCTTCCCCCGCTCTTGTTCTGCCCGGTGGCCCGATCCGGCCGACCGGTTGTCCCGGCGGCACCTCCGCAGCGCCGTCGCCGCAGAAGGAGTCCCAGCAGTGAAACCCAGAACCCCCCGCACCCCCGCCCGCTCACTCGTGGCGCTCGCCGCCGCCGTGACCATGCTCGCCGTCGGTGTCCAGGCGTCCGCCAGCGCCGACCCGCGCGGCGACCGGACGCCGTCTGCCGACGTCGCCCGCCCCGGCGCGCTCGCCGTCGACCTCGCCCCCGCCGAACGGACCGCGCTGCTGCGCGGCGCCCAGGCGCAGGCCGCCGAGGCCGCCAGGGAGCTGGACCTCGGAAGCAAGGAGAAACTCGTCGTCCGCGACGTGGTCGCCAACGCCGACGGCAGCACCCACACGCGGTATGAGCGGACGTTTGCGGGGTTGCCGGTGCTGGGTGGTGATCTGGTGGTGCACCGGTCGTCGTCGGGTGTGGTGAAGCGGGTGTCGCGGTCGTCGGAGGCGGTGGTGGAGGTGGCGTCGTTGGAGGCGCCGGTGGGGAAGAAGCCGAAGTCTGTGTCGGGTTCGGGGAGTGTGGCGCCGCGCAAGGTGGTGTGGGCCGGTGACGGTGGTGCGGTGCTGGCGTGGGAGCGGGTGGTGGGCGGTACGCAGGAGGACGGTACGCCCAGTGAGTTGCACCAGGTCTTCGACGCGGCCACGGGTGCGAAGCTGTACGAGTACCAGGCCGTGCACAACGGCACCGGCCACAGCCAGTACAGCGGCCGGGTCCAGCTGGGCACCAGCGGCTCCGGCAGCAGCTTCACGCTGACCGACGCCGCCCGCGGCAACCACCGCACGTACAACCTCAACCGCGGCACCTCCGGCACCGGCACGCTGTTCTCCGACGCCGACGACGTCTGGGGCGACGGCACACCCGCCAACGCCCAGACCGCCGGCGTGGACGCGCACTACGGCGCCGGGGTCACCTGGGACTACTTCAAGGAAGTGCACGGCCGCAACGGCGTGCGCGGTGACGGCGTCGCGCCCTACAGCCGGGTGCACTACGGCAACAACTACGTCAACGCCTTCTGGTCCGACTCGTGCTTCTGCATGACCTACGGCGACGGCGCCAACAACCAGAAGCCACTGACCTCCATGGACGTCGCCGCACACGAGATGACACACGGCCTCACCTCCAACACCGCCAAACTCGTGTACGCCGGCGAGTCCGGCGGCCTCAACGAGGCCACCTCCGACATCTTCGCCGCCGCCGTGGAGTTCCACGCGAACAACCCCGCGGACCCGGCGGACTACCTCGTCGGCGAGAAGATCGACATCCGCGGCGACGGCACCCCGCTGCGGTACATGGACCGGCCCTCGCGGGACGGCAAGTCCAAGGACGCCTGGTACTCCGGCATCGGCAGCATCGACGTGCACTACTCGTCGGGCCCGGCCAACCACTTCTTCTACCTCCTGTCGGAGGGCAGCGGCCAGAAGACGATCAACGGTGTCGCCTACGACAGCCCCACCTCCGACAACCTTCCGGTGACCGGCATCGGCATCAACAAGGCCGAGCGGATCTGGTTCAAGGCGCTCACCGAGCAGATGACGTCCCGCAGCGACTACGCGGACGCCCGCCGCACCACGCTGATCGCCGCCGCCGCGCTGCACGGCGAGAACAGCACCGAGCACCGCGCGGTCGCCAGCGCATGGGCCGCCGTCAACGTCGGCGCCCGGCCCGGCGACCCGGGCGAACCCGGCGGTGGTGAGTACGAGAACACCGACGACCTGGCGATCCCGGACAACGGCCCGGCCGTG
>NZ_JASKMT010000005.1 GCF_030124175.1 Streptomyces sp. 549
GGGGGGGGGGGGGGGGGGGGGGGGGCGGGGGGGGGGGGGGGGGGGGGGGGGGGGGGGGGGGGGGGGGGGGGGGGGGATTCAGTCCCCGGTTCTGGGGGAGCCCCCGCCCGCGCTGATCATCGCCGACGGGTGGCGGCCGGGCCGCTCGGCGCCGTTGGCCGCCGGGCGTTCGGTTCCGTTGGCACCGGAGCGTTCCGTCCCGTTGGCACCGGGGCGTTCAGCGCCGTTGGCAGCCCGCAACGAGGTCTCCGCCGAGGCGGCCGGCGCCTCGGCACTGCCGTTGATCTTCTCGATGGCCTGCCGGGCCTGGTCGGAAGGGGAACGTCCGGCCAGGGCGACCGGGGCCGGCGGCGTGGCGGCGGCAGTGGCCCGTTCCGGTGCCGGCGCCGCGTGGGCCGGCCGGGTACGCAGCCGGTAGCTCGCCGCCTCGTCCAGCGACACCGGCCGCTGGTGGCGGGCCGCGAGCCGGGCCGCCTCGTGGCCGAGTGCGGCCACGTCGTCCCACCTCAGCCGCAGGACCACGGTGAGTTCGGCCTCGCCATCGGGGAGAGCGTGCAGGGGAAGGCTGCTGCGATCAGTCATCGGCGGACCCTTCGATGCTCGGTGCGCGGGCGCCGCGTGCCGCAGGCGTCCACAGGCAGGTACGCACAACCGGTCAGATTCGTTCACCCGTGCGCCGAGTAGTACGTCCGGCTGCTTCCGGGCTTGCACCCCTGGCCGGAAAGGGCCGCCGGCCAGGTGTTTTCCAGCCGTCGCCCGAATGGCACTGATCCGTTATCTTCCCCGGCATCGAACCGGGTAGGTGTGGTGCGCCAACACGCCGCAGTCCCGGGCGGCATCCCACCGGGAGACCGCCCCAGTGCGGAGACAGCAGAAAGAGGAGCTCCATGAGTTATCCGTCCGCCAACCCCGGCCCGCCGCACCAGGGCAGCCCGCGCAACGGCCTCGGGGTTGCGGCGCTGGTGCTGGGCATCATCGCGCTGCTCACCTTCTGGACGGTGCTCGGCGGCATCGTGCTGGGCCTGGTCGCGCTGGTGCTGGGCATCATCGGCTTCCGCCGGCAGAAGCAGGGCGTCGCGACGAACGGCACGATGGCCATCGTGGGAGCCGTGCTGGGCCTGTTGGGCATCATCGCCTCCGTGGTGATCCTGGCCGTCGGCGTGTCGTTCCTCAACAGCGAGGAGTTCGGCAACCTGACGGAGTGCCTGGAGCAGGCGGAGACCACCCAGGAGCAGGAGGACTGCCAGCGGGAGTTCAGCGACCAGGTGGGGCGCTGACCCTCGGCACGGGCGCTTGGCAGGCCTGACCGGTCCTCAGCACCGCGGCCCTCGGGGAGACCCGGGGGCCGCGGTGCGTCCCGGGCCGGTCAGCCGCCGTCGGGACGCCCCGGCAGGGCGGCGCCGGGCGCGGGGTCGCGCGGCGGGACGCCGCGCCACACCGGGAGCGCCGCCGCCGCGGTGACGACCGCGGCACCGAACAGCCACCCGGCGAGCACGTCGCTGGGCCAGTGCACGCCGAGGTGGACGCGGGTGAGCCCGACGCCGACCGCACTGGTGACGGCCGCGGTCAGGGCCGCGGTCCGCCACCCGCCGGGCGGGAGCAGCCGGTACCCGAGCACCAGCAGGACTCCGCAACTCACCGTGGCGGCCATGGCGTGCCCCGAGGGGAACGACCAGAACGGCGCCGAGTCGACCGGGTCGGCGAACGACGGCCGCTCCCGGCCGACCACCGCCTTCAGCAGGTACTGGAGCGCCCAGGCGGTGAGCGTCACGCCGGCGGCCCAGGCAGCCGGCTGCGTGGCGCCGGCCCGCAGCAGGAGGAGCACCGCGGCCAGCACGGCGCACCGCATGGTGAGCGGGTCCCAGACCCAGTCGCTCAGGATGCGGGAGAGGTGCGTGAGTCCGGGTTGGTCGACGGCGATCCGGTGGGCCCCGTCGGAGACCGCCCGGTCGGCTGCCAGCAGCGGCTGCCAGCCCAGGGCGACGAGCAGCAGCAGTGCCGCGCCGGCCGCCGCGAGTGCCGCACCCGTCCGCAGCAGTGCCGTCCGGGAGTGCGCCGGACGTGGCCGGGGTGACGTCAGGCTGCCGCTGGGACCTCCGATGCCGCGCAAGCCGTCGCTCCTTTCCGCCAGGCCCCCTCCTCCACTCTGGCAGCGTGCGGCGCGGGATCGGGCACGGCCGCGCCGGAGCGCACGAACGCGCGAGGTCCGGCACCCGACGCGGGCGTCCGCGGACGCCGGAACGGGCGGCGCGCGCGGCGGGTGCCGTGCGCGCCGGCCGCTGCCGTCGCCTCACTTCGGGCTCATGTTCCCGACCGCGTCCGGTCAGCCGGTTCGCTCGACGAGGGCCCGGCGGATGAGGAACTTGCCCGGTTCGCGCACCTCCTCGAAAGCGGCGTCGTTGAGCAGCACGCAGCTTCCCGAGGTCGAGGTGACCTCGACGGTGACGGACCGGTTGTTGTCCAGGTTCGTCACCCGCAGCGTGGTCCCCGCGGGGAACTCGTTGCTGGAGGCGGCGGGCGGCCCGGCCTCCCCGGAGAGCGTGACCGTCGAGCCCGCGCACACCTGCTCCCCGTCCGCGCCCTGCGCGGGCGGCGCCGCCCGGGCCGGCGGCTCTGCGGGTGCCTGCGACGCGGGCGGGTCGGCCGGGGCGTCCTGGGCGGGGGGCTGCGCGGAACCCTGGCCGACCTCGCAACCGGACGCCGCCTGCTTGCGCTTGATCTCCTCGACGACCGCTTCCCGGTTGGCGATTCTCGCGTCGGAGAGAGCGTCGGGAGCCGCCCGCTGGTCGGCGATGAACTTCTCGTTGTTGGCCAGGGCGCCCGCCAGCCCGTCACAGGCCACCGACGCCTGGCTGGTTCCGGCCATCACCGCCGCTCCGCCGCCGACCAGGGCGACCGCCGTCACCAGCATCACGATCTTCTTGCGGCGGCTGACCGTTCTCTTCCGGGACACGTGCCACTTCCGTTCCTCGACAACTGGGGCCACGAAGCGCGTCTTTACTCGTGTGTTGCTGGTGAGAACGGTGGCGGGGACGAGTTCTGCTCAGCCGGCGGCCTGCTTTGGCCGGATCTGACAGCTCGCCTCCGGGCCCGCGAGCGGTCGGGGATGATGTCCGGCCGCCGGGACCCGCAGGGGTCTTCCGGGCCCCGGGCGGAACGGTAGGAGGCGTTCCGGGCGTCTCGGGCCTGGCCGAAAGCCGCGCTGTCCGACGCCGTTCGCCGGGCCATCATGAGCGGGTCATGATCTGAACCTGACATGCGGACGGACGGTGGCCCGTGCCCGGAACAAAGCGGACGGTCGGCACGGTGGCGGCGCTCGTCCTCACCCTCGTGCTGCCGCTGCCCGAGGCGTCCGGCAGCGAGCCCGCGCTGCCCGACGGCCCTGTGCACGTGCAGAGCGCCGTCAACGGCCTCAACGCCGCCGACACCGGTGGCGAGGTGCACCTGCACCGGCCGCGCGGCGACGAGGGCAGACAGCGCTGGCGGATCGCGGAGCGCAGCGGCGGGACCTCCGAACTGCGCAGCACCGACGCCCCGGCGCGCTGCCTGGGCCGGTCATCCGGCCAGGCAGTGGCCGTAGTCGCCTGCGACCACGACGACGCCGCCTGGCTGCTCGTCCCCTCCGGCGGTGGAACGTACACGCTGGATGTGCCCGGCGGCGAGCGGCGCCTGGTGCTGGCGGACGCCCCCAGCGGGCAGGTGCACCCGACCCGGCCGCAGCTGACCACCGGAACGGGGGCCGGCACCCGCTGGTACCTGACACCGGTGCCGCTCCCCGTCCGCCCGATGCCGCCGGCCGGTGAACGCACCCTGGACCAGGTCACCTTCCTCACCACCCACAACGCCTACGCCAACGGCGTGGACGGCGGCTTCGCGCCGCCGTTCGCCAACGCCTTCCCCAACCAGTCGCGCGGCTTGCGGCAGCAGCTGGACGACGGGGTGCGCGGATTCATGCTCGACGTGCACCAGACCCCGGACGGCGCCGTCATGTGCCACGGCAGCTGCACCCTGGTGAGCCGCCCCGTGGCCCTGTGGGTGGGCGTCCAGCGCATCGTGGACCACCTGCGTGCCCACCCGGGCCAGTTCGCCACGGTGTTCCTGGAGGACTACGTGCCGGCCACCCTGCTGCGCAGCGAACTGGCCCGGGTCGACGGACTGGCGGACGTGCTGTACCGCCCGGACCGGGAGGGGGTACGCACCCGGGGCTGGCCCAGGATGGCCGACCTCGGCGGTCCCGGCCGCCAGCTGCTGGTGTTCACCGACCGCACCCGGGGCCAGGACGCCTCGGCGGGACTCACCCGGGACTCCTTCGGGGTGATGTACCAGCGCGAGTGGACGGTGGAGAACCACTGGTCGATGGGGCCGGGTCTGGGCGGCAGCGACTGGTCCTGCTACAGCCGGTGGTACGGCGCCGGGGTGAACGTGCCGCTGACCCGCGAGGAACCCGGGTTCCGGCCGCTGTTCGTGATGAACCACTTCCGGGACGTGCCGATCGCGGCGACCATCTCCTCCGACAACGCCAAGCTGCTCAACCGGGCGGAGAACTTCTGTGCGCCCGCCGCGCGCAAGAAGCCCAACTTCGTCGCGGTGGACCGCTACGAGCTGGGGGACGCGGCTGCCGCGGTGGACAGCCTGAACGGCTACACCGTGCATCCCTGAGGGCGCCGGGGCGGGTCGTGCGGCCGAACGGGTGGATGTGAGGGCCCAGCGTGCCTGTCACTTCGCATGATTATGTGCTTTCTGTGAGGGTGGAGGAACGGTAAGTCACCTTTGTCGCCCACGCAGGAGCCCTCATGATCCTTTCGGTCTCCGGCGTCCTCCTGCTCGGAGTGATCGCCTTCCTCTTCTTCCGCAAGGACGGACTCAAGCTCTCGCACGCGGTGGTCTGCGCCCTGTTCGGCTTCTACCTCGCCGGCTCCGCCATCGCACCGGGCATCAAGGCGGGCGGCGACAGCATCGCCAACCTGCTCGGCGGCCTCAGCCTCTGACCGCCGGACGAGGAGGCACACGTCGATGCTGCGGCCCCTGCTGCGCGCCCTGCCCGCCACCGGCCCGTTCACCCGCGCCTGCGGCTACGCCCGCACCGCCGCCGACCACACGGCGGACGTCTGCCGACCGCTGTACGTCCTCGCCCGCGGGCTGGGCAGGCTGGCCGCGGCGGCCCGGCAGTGGTGGGCGCAGACGCCCAAGGACCGGCGCGGCCCCGGACTCTTCCTCGGCGGCGCGTGCCTGCTCGTGCTGTACCTGGCCCCCTACGGGGCGCTGGCCGGCACGGTCGCACTGCTGGGGGCCGCCGCCTGGCTCGGCCGGGACCGCCCCGAACCGGGGCCCGAGGAGCCGGAAGGTCCCGACGAGGAGCAGGCCGCCCGGTTGCAGACCCTCTACGAGGCGCTGGTCCCGTACTTCCACCCGGCCGAGGAGGGCCATCCCGAGCCGCTGTTCACCCACGACGGCACCTGGGAGAAGTCCTTCACCGAGCCCGCCTTCGGCCCCGACGGCCGACTGGCCGACCTGACGCTGCGCTACCCGCCCTACTTCCCCGACGGCGAACCGGCCTCCCGGCTGCGGGTGCAGCAGGTGCTGTGCGCCAAGGCGGGCCGGGGCCGCGAGTACCGCTTCGACTGGGACGAGGAGGGCAACCAGCTCCGGATCAAGGCGCTCGACCCGCTGCCCACCGACATCTGCGCCCAGCGCTTCGTGGTCACGCAGGGCGAGGCCGTGCTCGGCTTCACCGACCCGGACTCCGTGCAGCGCACCCTGCCCGTAGGCGAGGGTGAGGACCGCCGCGACATGCCGCCGGTGGTGTGGCGGACCGGCCCGCGCTCCAGCGAGTCGCACCTGCTGGCCCTCGGCCAGCCGGGCTCGGGCACCACCACGCTGTTGCGCTCCCTGGCCGTGCAGGCCCTGCAGCACGGCGACGTCCTGGTACTGGACGGCACCGGGACCGGCGAGTACTCCTGCCTGCTGGGACGGCCGGGAGTCCTCGGGGTCGAGACGACCCTGGTGGGTGCGCTGGCCTCGCTGGAGTGGGCCGCGCACGAGACGCAGCGCAGGCTGCTCGCCGCCGGACGGGCCCGGCACGACGGCCAGGTCACCCCGGAGAACGTGTGCCGCCCCCTGTGGCTGATCGTGGACCGGCCGGCCGTGCTCAGCCATGTCGCCAGGTGCGAGGGGCGGACCGACCCGCAGGACCTCCTGGAGGGCGCGCTGCGGCACGGCCGCGCGGCCCGGGTCACGGTGGCCCTGGCCGACCAGTTCGAAGGCGCGGACGGGCTGAGCCAGCCGGTGCGCGCCTACACCCGGGCACGGGCCGTGCTGGGCCCGGCCACCCCCGAGCAGGTGCGGGCCGTGCTCGGAGAACCGCCGCCCACCACCCCGGCCTTCGACGTACCGCCGGGCCGCGGGTACGCCCGGTTGGGCAACGGCCCCGTGATGAGGCTCCAGGTGCCCGACACCCCCGACCCGCTGGACGACTGCGCGCCCGAGGCGCACCGGCGGGCCGTGCTGGCCCTGCTGCCGCAGCGTCCGCAGAGCACCGGCTTCCCTCCGCCCCCGGCTGCCGCCCCGCCGCAGCCGGCGGCGGACCCCGCCTGAGCCGCGGGCCGCTTCGACCCACCCTGATCCGCGCCGGGCTCAGGCGACGAAGGTACGCGGCATGTCGCGCTCGCCGGCCGCTCCGCTGGCCACCAGGTCCGCCGCCGCGGCCAGCCGGGACGCGGCCTCCGCCGCCACCGCGCCGCCCACCGTGAACGGCAGCCGCACGTACCCCTCGAAAGCGCCGTCCACGCCGAAGCGCGGCCCGGACGGGACGCGCACCCCCAGCCGCTCCCCCACCTCGGCGATCCGCGAGCCGGACAGCCCGCCGGCCCGCGCCCACAGGGTGAGGCCGCCGCGCGGCACCGTGAACTCCCAGTCCGGCAGCTCCCTGCGGACCGCCGCGACCAGCGCGTCCCGGTTCTCCGCGGCGCGGCGGCGGCGCACCTCCACCGCCTGGTCCCAGCCGTCGGTGGTCATCAGCCAGGCCAGCGCGAGCTGTTCCAGTACCGGGCTGCCCAGGTCGGCGTAGGCCCGGGCCGCGACCAGGTTGCGCACCACGTCCGGAGCCGCCCGCACCCAGCCGATGCGCAGGCCCGCCCAGATCGCCTTGCTCGCCGATCCGACCGTGACGACCACGGAACCGCCCGGGTCGAAGGCCGCCATCGGGCGCGGCAGCCCTTCCCGGTCACCGGCTTCCAGCACCAGTCCGGCCATCGTCTCGTCCACCACCAGCGAGGTGCCCGCCGCCCGGGCCGCCGCCACCAGCTCGCGCCGCTGCTCGTCGGGCACCAGCGCACCGGTGGGGTTGTGGAAGTCGGGGACCACGTACGCCATGCGGGGCGCGGCGGCCCGCAGCGTGTGCTGCCAGGCAGGCAGGTCCCAGCCGGCGAGGCCGTCGGCCATCGCCACCGGCACCAGCCGGGCGCCGACGTCCCGCATGAGCTGGAGCACGTTGGCGTAACTGGGGTGGTCCACCGCGACCCGCTCCCCCGCGGGAGCCAGCAGCCGGCAGATCGCCGCCACCGCCCCCATGGCACCGGTGGTGACCATGATCTGCTCGGGCATCGTCGGCACCCCGCGTGCGGTGTAGCCGTCGGCGATGGCCTGGCGCAGCACGGGCAGGCCGGCCGGGTAGTCGCCGTGCGTGCGTGCGTACGGCGGCAGTTCGGCGAGCGCGCCCTCGAAGGCCCGACTGAGCCACGGCTCGGGCGCGGGCAGCGCCGCGCAGCCCAGGTCGATCATGGTCCCGGCGGCCTCCGGCGGCAGCGGCTCCAGGCCGCGCGCCGGCAGCGGGTTGCCGGCCGGCACCGCCGTCCAGCTTCCGGCGCCGCGGCGCGACTCCAGGAACCCGTCGGCGCGCAGCGCCTCGTACGCGGCGGCGACGGTGGTGCGGCTCACCGCCAGCGCACCGGCCAGTTCCCGCTCGGCGGGCAGCCGCGCCGCCACCGGCACCCGGCCCTCCAGCACGAGCAGCCGCACTCCGTCCGCGAGGGCCCGGTAAGCCGGGGCACGTCGGCCCGCCGTGCCCTCGCCGGAGCCGAGGGCACGTTGCGAGCCGAGCAGCCGGGCGAGCTGCGGCGCACCCACCGCTGAGGTCCACTGGGGCATTCCCGGTCCACCTTTCGCTGATTGGCCGTGGAATTGGCCTTGTTCTGAGTCCAGAGTGACACGGGCAGGGTGATCGGTACACGAGAGGGGCGGGGACGTTGCCGGGTGAGGGTGGCAGAAGGAGGACGGTGCGCAGGCTGGCGCAGCTGTACGCCGGACTGTGGCTGTACGGGGCGAGCTGCGCGTTCCTGGTGCGTGCGGAGCTGGGCCTCGGCCCCTGGGATGTCTTCCACCAGGGTGTCGCCGGGCGCACGGGGCTCTCCATCGGCACGGTCTCGGTGCTGGTGGGCGCGCTGGTGCTGCTGGCCTGGATCCCGCTGCGGCAGCGGCCCGGCCTTGGCACGGTGTCCAATGTGGTCCTCGTCGGCGTCTCCATGGACGTGACGCTGATGATGCTGCCGACGCTGGAGCTGCTCGCGGTGCGCGTTCCGCTGATGGTGGCCGGAGTGGTGCTCAACGGCCTGGCGACGGGCCTGTACATCGCCGCCCGGTTCGGCCCCGGGCCCCGCGACGGGTTGATGACCGGCCTGAACCGGGTGACCGGACGCTCGATCCGGCTGGTGCGCACCGGCATCGAACTCACCGTGCTGCTCACCGGCTTCCTGCTGGGCGGCGCGGTCGGCGCGGGCACTGTGGCGTACGCGCTGGCCATCGGGCCCCTGGCGCAGGTGTTCCTGCGCGTCTTCACCCGCCGGGAGCGGTCCGGTGCCGGTGGGGAGCAGGACGGCGTGATCACGGGGCGGGTGCCGGCCCCCAGGACACGCCGGGTCATACTGCGGCGGTGACCGACGCCGCGCACCCGTTCCTCGACCATCCGGCTCCCCTGGCGTTCGCCCACCGCGGCGGAGCCGGCGACGGGACGGGTCCCGGCCCGGCGGAGAACACCGTCGGCGCCTTCCGGCGGGCCGTGGAACTGGGCTACCGGTACCTGGAGACGGACGTGCACACGACCGCCGACGGCCGGCTGGTCGCCTTCCACGACGCCACTCTGGACCGGATGGCCGGAGCCGGCGGTCGGCTGGCCTCCCTCTCCTTCGACGAGCTGCGGCGGCTGCGGGTGGCGGGGGAACCCGTGCCGCTCTTCGCGGACCTGCTGCGGGAGTTCCCGCAGGCGCGCTGGAACATCGACGTGAAGGCGGACGCCGCCGTGGCGCCGCTGCTGGAGGTGCTGGACGAGGCCGACGCCTGGGACCGGGTGTGCGTCGGCGCCTTCGCCGAGCGACGGGTGGCCAGGGCCAGGGCCCTGGGCGGCCCCCGGCTGGCGACGTCGCTGGGCGCCGCGGGCGTGCTCGGCCTGCGGCTGCGCTCCTACCGGCTGCCGGGACGGTTCCGCGACAACGCGGTGTGCGTGCAGGTGCCGGTCCGCCAGGCCGGGGTGCCGGTGGTGGACGCCGCCATGCTGCGGGCCGCCCACCGGCGCGGCCTTCAGGTACACGTGTGGACGGTGAACGACGCCGCGACCATGCGGGAGCTGCTGGATCTCGGCGTGGATGGCATCATGACCGATCACATCGAGCTGCTGCGTCAGGTGCTGGTCGAGCGGGGGGCCTGGGCCACCTGAGTTCGCCCCCCGGTACGCCGCGGACCAGCGAGGGGGCACGGGTGGGCACGGAGGCCGTGAGCGAGGCCGCGGACGGCGTCGCGGAGCGCAGACGCGAGCAGCGCGGCTGGTACTACTACGACTGGGCCAACTCGGTCTTCTCGACGAGTGTGATCACCGTCTTCCTGGGGCCGTACCTCACGGAGATCGCCAAGGCCGCTGCGGACTCCGACGGCTACGTGTACCCGCTGGGCATTCCCGTGCGGGACGGCTCCTACTTCGCGTACGTGGTCTCCGCCTCGGTGCTGCTCTCGGTCCTGGTGATGCCGCTGGCGGGCGCGGTGGCCGACCGGACGGGCCGCAAGAAGCCCATCCTGGCGGTCTCCGCCTACCTGGGCGCGGGCGCCACCGCGTGCATGTTCTTCCTCGACGGCGACCGCTACCTGCTGGGCGGGGCGCTGCTGATCCTCGCCAACGTCGCCTACGCGGTGTCGGTGGTGGTCTACAACGCGTTCCTGCCGCAGATCGCGCTGCCGGAGGAACGCGACGCGGTGTCGTCCAAGGGCTGGGCGTTCGGCTACGCGGCGGGCGCGCTGGTGCTGGTCGCCAACCTGGCTCTGTTCCTCGGGCACGAGGCGCTGGGCGTGACCGAGGGCACCGCGGTGCGGATCTGCCTGGCGTCGGCGGGCCTGTGGTGGGGCGTGTTCACCCTCGTGCCGCTCCGGCGCCTGCGGGAGCGGCCCGGCGCGGTGCCCGCCGCGCAGGCCCGACCCTCACTGGGCGGCGGGTGGCGGCAGCTGATCACCACCTTCAAGGAGATGCGCAGGTATCCGCTGACGCTGATGTTCCTGCTGGCCTACCTGCTCTACAACGACGGCGTGCAGACGGTCATCTCGCAGGCGTCGGTGTTCGGGTCGGAGGAACTGGGCGTGGACCAGACGACGCTCATCGGGGCCATCCTCCTGGTGCAGGTGCTGGCGATGGCCGGGGCCCTGCTGCTCGGCCGGCTGGCGCAGACCTACGGGGCCAAACACACGATCCTGGGCTCCCTGGTGGCGTGGACGGCCACCGTGACCGGCGGCTACTTCCTGCCCGCCGGGGAGGCGCTGTGGTTCTTCGCGCTGGCCGGCTCGATCGGGCTGGTGCTCGGCGGCACCCAGGCCCTGTCGCGCTCACTGTTCGCCCAGCTCGTACCGAAGGGCAAGGAGGCGGAGTACTTCTCGCTGTACGAGGTGAGCGACCGGGGCACCAGCTGGCTGGGGCCGCTCGTCTTCGGTGTCACGTACCAGCTGACGGGCAGCTACCGGGATGCGATCATCTCGCTCGTGGTGTTCTTCGTGCTGGGTTTCCTGCTGCTGCTGCGGGTACCCGTACGGCGAGCGGCGGAAGCGGTCGGCAACGTGGTGCCGGGTCGGATTTAGGTCTCGGGCCGCAGGGCCGGTAGTGTACGCCTTTGGCTCGCCGGAGGGACCGTTACTGCAGGCACGAACAGCATGACGTTGGGTGACATCTGCCGATAGATGTGACAAAGCGGGCAGTGGCGGGTACAACAACAGGCGGCACGACGGGCGACGCATGTCCCACTACGGGAATCTTCACCGCCGACCGGACGTTGAACGGATGACGACGACAGCGACACCTGTCCTGTGGGCTACCAGCCCGGGAGGCACGATTCATGAGTGAGCGAGCTCTACGCGGCACGCGACTTGTGGTGACCAGCTACGAGACCGACCGCGGCATCGACCTGGCCCCGCGCCAGGCGGTGGAGTACGCATGCCAGAACGGACATCGCTTTGAGATGCCGTTCTCGGTAGAGGCGGAGATCCCGCCGGAGTGGGAGTGCAAGGTCTGCGGCTCCCAGGCCCTCCTGGTCGACGGCGAGGGTCCCGAAGAGAAGAAGGGCAAGCCCGCGCGTACGCACTGGGACATGCTCATGGAGCGGCGCACCCGCGAGGAGCTTGAGGAAGTGCTGGCCGAGAGGCTGGCGGTACTCCGCTCGGGCGCCATGAACATCGCGGTGCACCCGCGCGACAGCCGCAAGTCCGCCTAGGCGGCCGGCGGCAGGGACAACCTGCGAGGGCGGGGAGCGGCACGCGGAAGCGTGCCGCTCCCCGCCCTCGCATGCGTGCGCCCGGCCCGCCTCATGTGGTGAGGCCCCGGACTCCGCGGAGTCCGGGGCCTCACCACATGTCAGCTCAGCCCGCCCTCTCGGGGCGGGTCCTCACGGATGACCTCACCGGGGACGACCTTGCCGTCGGGGCGGTGGATGCGCACCTGCTCACCGGCGGTACGCGCCTGGCGCACGGCGTCGCCCAGGCCGCCGGGCGCGAGGCCGCCTCGTTCCGCCCAGCGGACCACACCCCGGCGCAGCAGGCCCGCGGTGGGCGGGAAGAGGCACAGCAGCCCGAACAGGTCGGAGAGCAGACCCGGCAGCATCAGCAGCAGGCCGCCCAGCATGGCCAGCCCGTTGCCGCCACTGGGGGACGTGCCCGGCGGAGGTCCGCCCGCCTGAAGGCTCTCGGTCAGGTTGCGCCACGCGCGGCGACCGGCTCGTTTGATCGCCAGCGCCCCGAGCAGGAAGCCGGCCGCGACGACGGCCAGCACGCCCAGGCCGCCCGCGAGGTCGGCCAGCAGCAGGAACAGCCAGATCTCCGCGATCACCCAGACGGCGACCGCCAGCGGCACGAACGAGTGGGAGCGCCTGTGCGGCGCACCCGGGCTGCCGGGGCCGGCTCCGGGCCCGTGCGGGCCTGGCTCCTTGGGAAAGTGCTGGGGACGGTTCTCGCCGGTCGTCATGTTCTCAAGTGTGCCTGCGTCCGGTGAGTTTTCTGAAGCGGGACCCCACTCCCCAGGCGGTGACCCGCCACAGGGCCTCGACCACGATGTCCCGGCTCATCTTGCTGTCGCCGCGCTCCCGCTCGACGAAGGTGATGGGGACCTCCACGACCTGGTAGCCGGCGCGGACCGCCCGGTGCGCGAGGTCCACCTGGAAGCAGTAGCCCTGGGAGGCGACCTCCGCCATGTCCAGGCCCTCCAGGGTCTCGCGGCGGAACGCCCGGAAGCCGCCGGTGACGTCCCGGATCGGGATGTCCAGCAGCACCCGCGAGTAGGTGCTGCCGCCGCGGGAGAGCGCCTTGCGCGAGGCCGGCCAGTTGACGACCCTGCCGCCAGGCACCCAGCGCGACCCCAGGACGAGGTCGGCGCCCTTCAGCGCGGTCAGCAGCCGGGGCAGCTCCTCGGGCTGGTGGGAGCCGTCGGCGTCCATCTCGACGAGCACGCCGTGGCCCTGTTCGATGCCCCATCGGAAGCCGGCCAGGTACGCGGCGCCCAGCCCTTCCTTGCCCCGGCGGTGCAGGACCTGCACGTGGTCGTCCTCGGCGGCCAACTCGTCGGCGACCTTGCCGGTGCCGTCCGGGCTGTTGTCGTCCGCCACCAGGACGTGCGCCTCCGGCACGGCCGCGCGGACCCGCTCCACGATCGGCCGGATGTTGTCGACCTCGTTGTAGGTCGGGATGATCACCAGCACGCTGCCCAGGGGGCCACGGCGTCGCGGTGCTTCGTCTTTCACGGCTGCTGCCCCTTCTGGTAGGTCCGTTCCCGCCTGCCGAGCACAACCGCCGCGACGCAGGAGAGGGCGCCCACGATAGCGAGCAGCCACTCCGGAGCGGCCCCGACGCGGTCGGCCACGGTGATGTCGTCCCGCAGCGGGAGTTCCGCGGTGAGCACGTCCTGAGTGAACTCCTCGGTGCGCTGCTCGATCGTGCCGTCGGGTGCCACCACGGCGCTGATGCCGCTCGGCGCGGCGGTGACGATCGCCCGTCCGTGCTCCATCGCCCGCAGCCGCGACATGGCCAGCTGCTGCTCGGGCTGGCCGGTGCGCCCGTAGGTGGCGTTGTTGGTCTGGATGACGAGGGCCCGCGCACCGGACTTCACGGTGTCGCGCACGATGGGGTCGTAGGCGACCTCGAAGCAGATGACGTCGCCGAGCTTGGCCGGACCGACCTGGAGCACGCCGGTGCGGTCGCCGGGCCAGAAGTCGCGCGGGACCCGGTCCAGGCGGGTGATGACCTTGCTCAGCTGCTCGCGGAAGGGCACGTACTCGCCGAACGGGACCGGGTGCTGCTTCGTGTAGGAGGCTCCGGGCCCGGTCTCGGGGTCCCAGACGATGCCCTGGTTCTCCACGTAGCCCTCCCGGGTGGGGTGGTCCACAAGGGCTCCGACCAGGACGGGAACGCCGATCGCGCGCACCGCCCGGTTGATGGCGTCGCCTGCCTCGCGGTAGCGGTAGGGATCGAGGTCGGAGGCGTTCTCGGGCCAGATGACCAGGTCGGGCTGGCGGGCCCGGCCTGCGGCCACGTCCTCGGCCAGTTCCACGGTCGGGTCGACGTGGTTGTTCAGGATCATCATGGGACGGCCCAGGAAGTCCATGCCGGGCTGCTGCACGTTGCCCTGCACCACGGCGATGGTGACGGTGTCGTCGGCGGCGGTGGGGATCGGCACGGCGTAGCCGGTGCCGGCGACTGCGGCGGCGAGCGCGAGCGCGCCCAGCGCGGGTGCCGCGCGGCGCAACTGCGCGGCACCCGCGCTGGGCGCGGGCGCGGGGTCCGCCGGGGCGGGCGCGGGGCCGGCCGACGCAGGCGCGGACGCCGGGTGGGCCGCGTCGGTCGTCGCGCCAGGTCGGCGGAGGCGGTACGCGGCCAGCGCGGCGGCGGCCAGCAGGGAACCAGACAGCGCGACGGCGAACGTGACCAGCGGCGCTCCGCCCAGGGCGGCGAGCGGCGTGAACGGGGAGCCGGTGTTGGCGAAGGCCAGGCGCCCCCAGGGGAAGCCGCCGAGCGGGATGCGGTCGCGGGCGGCTTCCTCCGCGACCCACAGGCAGGCTCCCCACAGCGGCCAGAGCGGCAACCGTGAGGCGGTGGCCAGCGCGGCACCGAGGGCGCACAGGAACAGGGCCTGCAGCACGCACAGGCCCACCACCGCGTCCCAGCCGATGACGTGCAGCCACTTCAGCAGGCCGAGGAAGAAGGCCAGGCCGAACACCAGGCCCGTCCAGGCCCCTTGGCGGGCGGTGCGGCCGCGGGTGAGCAGGGCGAGCGCGGCGACGGCGAGCAGTGACAGCGGCCAGACGTCGTAGGGCGGGAACGCCGCGGCGAGGCCGAGACCGGCGAGCGCGGCACCTGCCGTGCGCGGGAGGCTCCGGCGGCGGGCCGCCACCCAGCGGGTGAGGCGGCCGGCGACCGGTGACCCGCCCTGGGCCTGCGTGCCCGCGGGTTCCGCCGGGCTGCCCGGAGCGTCCGCCGGGGGCGGCGGGTGCGCGGCGGCGGGCGCCGGGGCGGCCTCGGCCGGCGTCCTCGCTCCGGCGTCGGCGGTGGTGTCGGGGCCCGGTGGCACGGTCGCTGCCTTCCTGCAGGTCATGAGGTGATGAAGCTGACCGTACAACGCGAATGGCCCAACGGGGCCCCGGGGACGCGTGGGAGTGGGCGGGATCTCGCCGGAGGCGGTGGGGCGCGCCACCCGGGGTGCAGGGCCCGGAGCGCGGATCGGGCCCGGCGCTCTTCGGGCCGGCCCGGGAACCGCTGGCTGCGGGTCAACCGAAAGCCGTTGTCTACTGAGCGCCGGGCCCTACCCGGGTCGCACCTGCCGACCTGCTGAAACCTTCCGCCCCCGTGCCGCGGGCGCTGGACCTGGCTGCCTGTGGCGGTGTGCCGTGCGGCGCACCACCGTGGCCCAGCGGCGTTCGACGGCTGCGCGGTGCATCGTTCGGTCGGACGTCCTGTGGTGGGACTCCGCCGAACCTACCCGCCGTCTGCGGCTGCCTGTCAACACCCGCCCGACCTGCGGTTTCCTGACGAATCCGCAGGTCAGTGCGGACCGGCCGGACCCCGGCGGACAGCCCGGTCGGTCATCGTTCGGCGGAACGCGGGCCCCGGGATCACTCGTTCGGCCGCCTGTACACCGTGCGCCCGCCGACCACCGTGCGCAGGCAGACCGGGAGTTGGCCGCCGGGGGTGAGGTCGGGCAGGCCGGGCGTGCCGGAGCGCGGGTCGGTGGACCAGTTGGCGACGCGGTTGTCCGGGGCCTGGAGCACCAGCGCGCCGGTGCGCCACAGCGCGTAGTCGGCGGGGGCGCCCGGAACGAGGACACCCGCGTCGTCACGCCCCAGGGCGCGCCAGCCACCCCGGGTGTGCGCGGTGAACGCCGCCCGGACGGAGACGCGGTGCTCGGGCGTGCGGTGGAAGGCCGCCGCCCGGACGGTCCCCCAGGGGTCCAGGGGGGTCACCGGGCTGTCGGACCCCAGCGCCAGCGGCACCCCGGCCCGCAGCAGCGCCGCGTAGGGGTTGAGCGTGCGGGCCCGCTCCACGCCCAGGCGCCGGGCGTACATGCCCTCCTCGCCACCCCAGGCGGCGTCGAACGCGGGCTGCACGGAGGCGGTCAGGGCGAGGTCGGCGAAGTCGGCGACGGTCGTGGCGGTCATCATCTCGGCGTGTTCCACGCGGTGCCGCATCGCCCGGACCCGGGCGAGGCCGACCCGGTCGGCTGCGGCCCGCACCCCGGCGGTGACGGCGCTGATCGCCGCGTCCCCGATCGCGTGGAAACCGGCCTGCAGGCCCGCCTCGGTGCAGGCCGCCACATGGGCGGCCACCGCGTCGGCGTCCAGTAGCGCCGAGCCCCGGTGGTCGGCGTCCGCGTAGGGCGCGTGCAGGTGGGCGGTGTGCGAGCCGAGCGAGCCGTCTGCGAACAGGTCGCCCGCTGCGCCTGCCGCGCCCAGTTCGCGGATCCGTGCGGCCCCTTTCGCGGAGGTGACGGGTTCGGCCCAGTACCCGGTCACCCGGGGACCACCGCCCTCGGCCGCCAGAGCCAGCAGGGCGGTGAAGTCGTCCTCGCTGGAGATGTCCGGCCCCGCGCACTCGTGCAGCGAGCCGATGCCCAGTTCGGCGGCGCGGACCAGCGCGGCCCGCTGGGCGGCGGCGCGCTGCGCCGGGGTGATCGAGCCGAGCGCCGCCGCGCGCACCGCGTGGTGGGCGGCGCCGGTCAGCGGGCCGTCGGTCGCGAACCCGGGTAGCTCGCGAACTCCGGGCACCAGGTCGAGCAGCGCGGTGGTGGCCAGCGCCGAGTGCACGTCGGCGCGGCTGAGGTAGAGCGGACGGCCGCCGCTGGCGGCGTCCAGCTCGGCCCGGGTGGGCGGCAGGCCGCCGGGCCAGTCGGTGGCGTCCCATCCGTGCCCCAGCAGGATGCGCTCCTCCCGGCGGGCCTCGGCGTGCTGCCGGACGCCGGCCAGCGCGGCGGCGGGAGTGGGCGCGCCGGACAGGTCGAGGCCGGTGAGGGCCAGCCCGGTCGAGGTGGTGTGCACATGGGCGTCGGTGAAGGCGGGGGTGACCAGGGCCCCGTCCAGGTGGACCGTCTCGTCGACCCCGTCGGCGAAGGAGTCGGCGGCACCCTCGGAACCGACCCAGGCGACGGCGTCGCCCTCCACCACCATGGCGGTGGCGAAGGGGTCGGCCGGGCTGTGGACCTCACCGCCGCGCAGCAGGACGGTACGGGGCGGTCGGCGGGGGGTGGTGCTGTCGCTCATGGGGCCAGTCTCCCGCGCGGCGCGCCGGCCGGTGGACCGGGGTCCCGTCCCCCGGTGACGCTCAGATGCGCGGCGGGCGGGCCTCGTAGGGCGTGGAGAGCACCACGGTCGTGCGGGTGGAGACGCCGGCGAGCGAGCGGATGCGGGCCAGCAGGTGCTCCAGCTCGATGGGCGAGGCGACGCGGACCTTCAGGATGTAGTTCTCCTCCCCCGCGACGCTGTGGCAGGCCTCGATCTCGGGCACGTCGGCCAGCCGTTCGGCGATGTCGTCGGGCGCGCTGGGGTCGAAGGGCTTCACCGAGATGAACGCGGTCAGCGGCAGCCCGACGGACTCGGGGTCGACAAGCGCCGTGTACCCCCGGATCACCCCGCGCTGCTCCAGCCTGCGCACCCGCTGGTGCACCGCCGAGGTGGACAGGCCGGTGGCCTTGCCCAGGTCGGTGTAGCTCATCCGCCCGTCCTTGACGAGCAGTTCCGCGATCTGTCTGTCCAGCTCCTCCACAGAACGCAACTTACTGTGCCCGGCGCGCTCCGGCACAGTGGACGCCCCACGAGGGCCCGGTGGACGCGCCGGTGTGACGAAGGCCACACCCGTGCTGCCGTGTCCACCGGCTGACCGCGATTATGCGCCTGGCACGCCGGGAAGTGCTTGCTGTGGCCGAGCTCCGTGCGCCGGCCGGCTCACCCGAGGGGGATCACATGCAGACCGTGAAGCCGATGGGCACCAAGGCGGCGGAACACGTCGGGACCGGCGCACCGGGCGCGGAGTTCGACGAGGGGGCCGCCGGGGGCGAGCCCTACGAGGGGTGGGAGGCCTACCGGGTGGGCTGCCCGGACTGCGCACGCCCCATCGCACTGTTCGCCCACGAGCCGGTGCTGCCGCGCCACGCACTCTGCCCGACGCCGTGGGACCCGTTCGGGTTGACGGTGTGCCAGGGCTCGGGCCGCCCGGTCGCGGACGCGCTGCCGGCTGGGACGTCCCTGCTGAGCGCGGACGAGGACGCTGCGGCCCGCACACTCCCCCAGGGTTTGGACTGGCGGACGCAGCCCTTCTCGCACGCGGGCGGTCCGGGCTCGCGCCCGGTGCGCGTGGTGCGCCGGCCGCAGCGGGTCTGAAGCCGCGCCGCCGGGGCACCGGCGCAGGCTGCCCGCGGGTGGCGCACAGCGGTCCCGTGTGCCGTGGCACAGCGATCCCGGCGGGACGCTAGCAGTACACACATCCGGCCGCCGGGTCTTTGTCCGTTGGTGATGAAGCTTCCACACACCCTCCTCCTGGGGCGTTAGCGTCCGCTCTCATACAGGGCGCTCGTGCACCGAGGAGGACAACTACGCATGGTCAACGGCAAAGCGGTGGCTTCTGGCCGCGCGGTCGGGACAGCGCTGGTCGTCACCGCGCTGGCAGCAACGCTGGCCGCACTACTGCTTCCCGTGCATCTTTTTCCCGGCGCCAACCCGGTCGCGGCCGGGTCGGTGAACTTCGACGACGACGGTCGCGGCACGGTGGCCACCGAGTACGGGCCGCTGACGCCGCTGGACCGCGACTTCGTCCGCAAGGTGCGGCTCGCCGGCCTGTGGGAGTTGCCCGCCGGACGCCAGGCGCAGGAGCGCAGCTCACGCGAGACGGTCATCGAGGCGGGCAAGCACCTCATCGAGGGCCACACCGAACTGGACGAGAGGTCCATCGAGGCCGGACGCGCGCTGGGCATCGAGCTGGCCAACCAGCCGAACGCCCAGCAGCAGGGCTGGCTGGCCGAGATGAACGCGGCCCAGGGCGACGACTTCGACCGGGTCTTCGCGAACCTGCTGCGCGCCGCACACGGCAAGGTCTTCGGCCTTGTCGCACAGGTGCGGGCCGAGACCCGCAACTCCATGGTCCGCTCGCTGGCCACGCGGGCCAACGCCGTCGTGCTGGACCACATCACCGTGCTCGAGGAGACCGGGCTCGTCGACTTCGAGGCGCTCAGCTCGGACGGGGGAGCTTCCCGGCCCGTGCAGCCCTCCACCGCGACGCCGGGTGTTCTCAGCACTTCCCGACCGCCGAGCACGCCGGGTGAACCGAGCGACGAGGGCGACACGAGCGCACCGAGCGGAGCCAACTGATGAGCAGAAAGCTCTCCGACAGACGCGGCCAGGGGCACAAGCGGTCACGCAAGGGTGTCAGAACCCTCGCCCTGGTCGCGGCCCTCGCCGTAGGCGGAGGCGGCACGGCGATCGTCGCCGCGAACGCCTCCGCGGGCAACCACAGCCCCGCGCCGCGCACCGCGGCGCAGCCGTCGACCGGCCCCGCGCAGGTGGCGGCGAAGGGCCCCCGAACGATCAACTGCCCGGACGCGGGCGAACGCCTGCGGGATGTGCCGGAGGCGTCGAAGCGCGCCGTCGCGGCGCATCTGGCGCGGCTGGACGCCCAGGTCGCCGCCGCCTACCACCGGCTCGCCAAGGGCCGCTCCTCCGAGCGGGCGGTACTGGCGAAGCTGAAGAGGTCCCGCAGCCACTCGCTGGACCGGATCAACCGGGCCATCACCCGGGCCGGCGGCCAGGCGCCCGAACTGCGTTCGCTGCGCGTGTGCACGGTGAAGAAGAAGTGGCCGCTTCCGGACAGCACCCGGCCGGCCGCGCAGCCGACGCTGCCCGCACCGCCCGACGGTGCGCCCCCGCAGGGCGGGCCGGTGCCCGAGGACTTCGTCGACATCACCTCGGTCCAGCCCGTCGCGGCCGGGCCGGCGCCGGGCGGGAACGCGTCCACCGGCACCTTCGTGTCGCGGTGCGGCACCAACGAGCGCGGTCACTTCAACTCGGACAACGTCATCGTCGCGCCCGGGGTCAGCAACGGCGCCCACCACGTGCACGACTACGTGGGCAACGTGTCCACCGACGCCTTCTCCACCGAGGAGAGCCTGGCCGCGGCGGAGACGACCTGCACCAACGGGGACCGCTCCAGCCACTACTGGCCGGTGCTGCGGTCGCTGAGCGAGGGCGACGCCGGTGCGCAGGCGCGCGGACCCGGCGCCGACGAGCCGGGCAACGCCCCTGACGGCAACGTGGGGCGCATCCTCCAGCCGGCCGAGGTCTCGCTGACCTTCCGGGGCAGCCCGGTGAGCAAGGTCACAGCGATGCCGCGCTTCCTGCGCATCATCACCGGCGACGCGAAGGCCTTCACCAACGGCACCGCCAACGCCAACGCCTCGTGGAGCTGCACCGGTTTTGAGGACCGCCAGCTGACGGACCGCTACCCGATCTGCCCGCAGGGCAGCAAGGTGGTGCGCACCTTCGCCTTCCAGAGCTGCTGGGACGGTCGGAACACCGACAGCGCCAACCATCGCACGCATGTCTCCTTCGCCGGGCCGGACGGCAACTGCGGGCCCGGATTCACCGCGATCCCGCAGCTGGTCCAGCGGATCGTCTACGACATCCCGCCGGGCACCGCGTTCGCCCTGGACAGCTTTCCCGAGCAGTTGCACAAGCCGGTCACCGATCACGGCGACTTCGTCAACGTGATGGACGACCGGTTGATGCGCAAGGCCGTGAAGTGCATCAACAGCGGACGCAACTGCGGCTGACGCACCCCGGGGGCGGCGGTTTCGCCGCTCCCACTCACAGGTACGGCCGAACGGCCCCGGATGTTCATCGCTCCGGGGCCGTTTCCCTGTCCCGGTTCCGGCCGGCATGCTTCGCCGCTGGCCGGAACCGGGGTCAGAGTCCGTTGACTCTCGCCTCCCGCGCCACCCCCAGCGGGCGCAGGCCGGTGGTGACGCCCCTGGCCCGGCGCCCGCCGCGGGTACTTCGCCGTCTGACGTTGGCCATCAGCCGCCGACTCCGCAGCGTCATCTCCAGTTCGAACCGGGTCCGGGGGTCTCGCAGCGCCGCGCCGAAGAGCTTCTCTATCTGCCGGAGCCGGTATCGCACCGTCTGCGGGTGGACTTGCAGCGTGCGCGCGGCTTCGGGTGCTCCGCCACCCTCCAGCCATGCGAGCAAGGTCACTTCGAGCCGCTCGCTCTGCCGGGGGGTCAGGTCGTCGAGCGGGGTCAGCCACCGCGCGGTGAGTGCCCGGCTCAGCGACTCGTCCTGGAGGAGGAGAAGCAGGGTCAGGTGGTCGTCGACGAACACGACGTCCGGTGCGGAACCAGGGCGGGAGGGTGAGAGGGCCAGTAGCCGCCGGGCCCAGTTCAGCGAGGACGCCGTGTCGCCCAGCGGTACCGGATGGCCGACCGCCGCGGTGCGTCCACGCAGCACGTTCTCCAAGGTGGCGCGGGTTCCGGCGCCCTCGTCCGGCACCAGCAGGCAGGTTTCGCCGTCGGCCAGGCTGAGCAGGGTGTCGCCGAGTACGGCAGCGAGTTGGGCGGCCTCACCGGGCGAGGTGAGGACCACCGCGCGGACGGTGTCCGGCAGCGGCCAGCGCGCGGACCGGGCGAGTTCGGCGAGCGGCGCCTCCGGCGCACAGGCGTCACCGGTCAGCGCGGCGAACAGGTTGCGGCGGGCCCGGTCGATGGGCACGGGGGTGGCCACCGGCTCCCGGACCGGACGAGCCGCACTTGGCTCGTCCTGGTAGCCGAGCACGGTCAACAGTGCCTGCTCAACCGCCCAGTTGATGTCCTCTCGGTCAACAGTGGACGGAAGTACCGAAAACTCCGGTGTGCTGCGCTGCAGTACCTCGACCACCTGGTCAGCGATGGTGGGGAGTTCCTTTCTCACAACTCGGGTCCACTCACCGCGGGGTCGCGACCAGATGCGATTCAGCAGTTCACACATCTCTACCTCGTTCCTGCCGGGTGCGGATCCCGCCCGACGCGGGGGGAGGGGGCGGGTCCGCGGAGGTGGTGTCCCTCTCCAGTTCCCGGATCTGGTGAGGGAGTTGGAACACTCAAGCAACCTTTACTCGGATCGGGTTAGTCCGGACCAAACATTGGGTAAGGCCCTGGACCTTCTGGAGGGGCATCATCCGCAGGGGTGCACTGTAGCGGCGACGCCAGTACAGGAATTTGTCACAGGACGATAAATCTTATGAAGGTTCCGCGAAGTTCGACGATGCTTCTGCCCCCCGAACCCTGTTCCTCGGTGGCGCAGGTGGAGGCATCGGCGCCGGTCAGCACCGGTCGTCCCCATCGACACCCGACCTCCACACCATCACGCCGAGGACGGCTTAACACGACTGCGGTGCACAGCAACCGCACGCTCGGGAGGTCTTGTTGTCCCCGCTCACCCCTCCCCCGCCCCTGCGCACCCGCGGCAGGGCCCGTTCGCGCGCGCCCATCCGGGCCGCGCTCAGCAAGAAGAAGGCCGCTGACCAGGCACCGGCGAAGATCCCGACCCTCGGTCAGGCGCTCCGGCCCGGTCTGGCCTTGATCGCCGTGCTGGTCCTGGTCGTCGCGTTCAGCGCCGGCGCGTTCCACCGCACCCGGGAGTTCCTGGACTTCGGTGCCGGCGTACTGGCCCTGGTGTCACTCACCGCTACCGTGCTCTGGGGTCTGGCCGCCACCGACCGGCTCATCCTGAAGTCCAACCACCGGCTGCTGGCCCAGGGTGTGCACCGCGGAACGGCCGTGGCGGGCCTTGGATTCCTCGCCCTGCACATCTGGGTGAAAGTGGCCGAAAGTCGCGTCACCGTGACCGGCGCGACAGTGCCGTTCGCCGATGGGGCGCGCCCGGTGCTCATCGGACTCGGTACCGTGGCGGCCTACCTCTTCGTGGCCGTGGCCGCGGTCGGTGCGGGCCGCAGGGTCTTCGCCTCCGGCGGCCGGTCCCGCTGGTGGCGCGCGCTGCACATGGGCGCGTACCCCGCCTGGGGCGCCGCGCTGGTGCACGGGCTGAAGGCCGGCCGGGCGGCGAGCGGATGGGTGACGGTGATGTACGCCCTGTGCCTCATCGGCGTCGCGGTGGCCCTGTCGTTGCGACTCCTTCCGAGCCGCAACACGCCGGCCGGCACTACGAACAACAGGTGGTAAGTCATGGCTGAAGTGACCCCGTCGGTCATGTCGATCGGCCCGCCCAGACTCCTGGCGGGCCTTGACGAGGTCTCCCGGATGGACCGGGTCCGGCACCTGACCGTGCACGGCTCGCTTCCCGAACTGCGGGCGAACGAGGTCGTCGAGCTCGCCGAGAACATCGACCTGCGCGGTCGCGGCGGCGCGGGTTTCCCGTTCGCCCGCAAGATGCAGGCAGTCATCAAGTCGGCCGGAAAGCGCGACGGGCGCTGCACGGTGGTGGTGAACGCCAGTGAGGGCGAGCCGAGCTGCCTCAAGGACACCGCGCTGCTGCTGCACGTCCCGCACCTGGTGCTGGACGGCGCCGCGCTCGCCGCGAGGGCACTCGGCGCGGAGGACGTCTGGCTCGGCGTCACCCGTGACGACGTGGAGCGGTCGGTCCGGGACGCCATCGCCGAACGCGGCCGGACCATGCCGCGGCTCAACGTCGCCCGGCTGCCGGAACGCTTCGTCACCGGCGAGGGCAGCGCCCTGATCAACGGCATCGCCCAGGCCCCGGCGCTGCCCAACGGCCGCCGCATCCGCTCCAGCGACAGCGGCCTGGGCGGACTGCCCACACTGCTCTCCAACACCGAGACCTGGGCCCAACTCGGCGTCGCCGCCCGCCTGGGCGCGCTGGAGTTCCGTTCGGTGGGCCTGCCCACCGAACCCGGCACGATCATGCTCACCGTCTCCGGCGGGTCGGGCCCCCGCGTCGTCGAGACGCCCAGCGGCGTGCCGCTGACGTACATCCTGCAGGTCTGCGGCGACACACCAGGTCAGGGCGTGCTGGTCGGCGGCTACCACGGTGGCTGGCTCAGCCCGCAGGCCGCGTGGAACACGGTCATATCCCGCGAGTCCATGAAGGCCAACGGCGGATCGCTGGGCGCCGGCGCGGTGATGCCGCTGCCCGAGACGACCTGTCCGGTGGGCGAGACGATCCTGGTCGCGCGCTGGATGGCCGACGAGACAGCGGGCCAGTGCGGCCCGTGCTTCATGGGCCTGCCCGGACTCGCCGACGACCTGGAGCGTGCTTCCAAGGGCGGCGGCGAGGCCGCGCTGACCGCTATCCGCGACCGCATGGACGCGGTCACCGGCCGGGGCGCGTGCAGCCATCCCGACGGCACGTCGCGCTTCGTGGCGTCGGCGATGAACGCCTTCACCGAGCACTTCGCCCTGCACGCCAGGTCCGGTGACTGCGGCCTGCCGACACTCGGCGTGCTGCCGCTCGACAACGAGGCACCCGCTCCGCAGCGCAAGGCGCTGCCGCCCGCGCCACCCCAGGCCGAGGAGGGCGCCGAGCGCCTGATCGTGGACTGGACGCTCTGTCAGGGGCACGGCCTGTGTGCGGACATCGTGCCCGGAGTCATCCAGCTGGGGCCCGACGGCTACCCGGGCCGAGCGGTGTCCGCCGTGCCCGGCGCCCTGCGGCAGGACGCCCTGCGGGCGGTCCGCCGATGCCCGGCGCTGGCCCTGCGCATCCAGGAGTGACACGCCGCACGGCGCCCGCCGCGGCCTCTCTCGCGGGAGGCCGCCGGAAAATTCTTCGGATGCTCTGAACGCTGGGGCGGTCGCACTCCGTATTCCCCGCTGAACGGCGCAAGTCGCCGAATCAGCAGCGGACGCGGAGGAGTGGTCATGAGGAATCGGCGGCAGACGGCGGCAGCAGGCGCGGCGGTGGCGGCGGTCATGGTGATGACGGCCGCCTGCGGCGGGTCCTCCGACCAGGGCCAGGACCGCGTGGCCCCGGCCGGTGACAGCTCGTCGCTGGCGCCGGACTCGAGTGACTTCGGCACCGACAGCAACGCCCCGGCGGCCGGCGGCGACAAGGGCGGCCCGGCCAAGACCCTGACGCTGCGTCAGGACGCCGACCTGGGCGGCGTGGTGACGGACAGTGCAGGCTGGACCCTGTACCGGTTCGAGGAGGACACGGCCGACCCGGCGAAGAGCAACTGCGACGGCGACTGCGCCACCGCCTGGCCCCCGGTGCCCGCGGAGGACGCCAGCGCGGCCGAGGGCATCGACGCCAAGCTGCTCGGCAAGGTAACCCGCACCGACGGCAAGGAGCAGTTGACGCTGGGCGGTTGGCCGGTCTACCGCTACGCCAAGGACGTCGCCCCCGGTGACACCAAGGGCCACGGCGTCGGCGGCACCTGGAACGCGCTGGCCGCCAACGGCGGCAAGGCCGGCCAGGCGAGCAGCGGCGGCGACGAGGCCGCGGGCAGCGGCGAGGACGTGGCCGGCGGCGGTTCCGACGCCGAGCTGTCGGCGGTGCAGGACCCGGAGCTGGGCACGCTCGTGGCGGACGAGGAGGGACGCATCCTGTACCGCTTCGACAAGGACACCGCCTGGCCGATGAAGTCCAACTGCGAGGGCGAGTGCCTGGAGACCTGGAAGCCGGCCAAGCCGGTCGACAAGAACAAGCTGGAGGGCATCGACCCCGAGCACATCTTCACGGTGAAGCGCTCCGACGGCACCGAGCAGCTGGCCATCGACTGCTGGCCGGTCTACTGGTTCACCGGTGACGCCGGTCCCGGTGACACCGAGGGCCACCTGAAGGGCAACGTGTGGCACGCCATCACCCCCGACGGCAAGAAGGCCAAGTCGGGTTCCTGACCCGGCGTCGGGAGGGCCGATGCAGGGCCGTACGCAGAGCGGACAGCGACAGCACGTCGGTTGGGGCGGGCCCGCGGCATCAAGTGCCGCGGGCCCGCCCCAGTCGACGTGCCGGACCGGGCGGGCGCGGCCGGCGGTCACCGGTTCCGGCCGCGCCCGGCTCTCACCTGCTTTCCGGGCCTGCCAGATGCCGGGCGATGACCACCCGCTGGATCTGGTTGGTGCCCTCGACGATCTGCAGCATCTTCGCCTCCCGCATGTAGCGTTCCGCCGGGAAGTCCGCCGTGTAGCCGTAGCCGCCGAGCAGTTGCACGGAGTCCACGGTGGCCTGCATGGCCGCGTCGGTGCAGAACAGCTTCGCCATCGCCGCCTGGCGGGAGAACGGCAGGCCCCGGTCGCGGAGCCGGGCCGCGGACAGGTAGAGCGCGCGTCCCGCCTCGATCTGGGTGGCCATGTCGGCCAGCATGAACCGCAGGCCCTGGAAGTCCGCCAGCGGGCGGCCGAACTGCTCCCGCGCGGCGACGTAGGCCAGCGCCTCGTCGAGCGCGGCCTGCGCAAGGCCGACCGCGCACGCCGCGATGCCCAGCCGGCCGGAGTCCAGCGCGGCGAGGGCGACAGCGAAGCCCTGGCCCTCGTCCCCGAGGCGCCGCGCGTCGGGCACCCGCACGCCGTCGAAGTGCAGCTGCGCGGTGGGTGAGCCCTTCATGCCCATCTTTCGCTCGGGCGCGGCGGCGGTCAGCCCCGGGGCGTCACCGGGCACGAGGAAGGCGGTGATGCCGCGCGGCCCCTCCCCGCCGGTCCTCGCCAGCACGGTGTAGAAGTCGGCGATGCCGCCGTGGGTGATCCAGGCCTTGGTGCCCTCGATGACCCAGTCGTCGCCCTGCCGGGTGGCGCGGGTGCGCAGCGCCGCGGCGTCCGACCCGGCGGACGGCTCGGAGAGGCAGTAGGCGCCGAGCATGCCGCCGCCGAGCATGCCGGGCAGGTGCTCGGCGCGCTGCTCCTTGCTGCCGAACTCCGCGAGGGCGTGGCAGGCGAGGGTGTGGACGCTGACGCCCAGCCCCACGGTGAGCCGGGCCGCCGCCAGTTCCTCCAGCACCTGGAGGTACACCTCGTAGGGCTGTTCGCCGCCGCCGAACTCCTCGTCGTAGGGCAGGGCCAGCAGGCCCGACTCGGAGAGCAGCGAGAACAGCTCCCGGGGGAAGCGGCCGGACTCCTCCTCCTCCGCCGCAGCGGGCTTGATCTCGCGCTGCACGAGTTCCCGGACGAGGCCGAGCAGGTCCCGGGCCTCCTCGGTGGGCAGCTGGCGGTCGACCGGCTGGGGGCCGTGATCGGACATGGCGGCGCTCTCCTCCCTTTCGGGCGCTGCGGCGGCGAGCGCTCGGGGTGTGGCGACGCCGCCGGACGTACGGGCCCGCTGCGAGGGTGCCGTCCCGGGTCTCGAGCGCGGCTGACCAGCGGCTGGGGCCGATTGGAGTATGCCCGATCGGCGGCGTGCCGTCACTGCCGACCGGGCATTGTGCTCCTGTCGTGTCCGGCCTCTGCCTGGCGGCGGGCCGGGGCCGATGCCTCCAGGGTGCCGGGTCGCCGCCCGCCCCGCACCCCGCAGGGGCGTCAGGGTGTTCAGCGGGCGCGGCGGACGGCGACCACGGTGTCGGTGACGAGTGCCTGCCGACCGCCGGGTCCGGTGGCCGTGCGCTGCGGCTGCTCCAGCCGCTCGGGGGTGAAGACGGACGGGTCGAGGGCGAAGGTGGCGTAGGTCTCGGCGGGCGTGGGGTAGTGCTGGTCGGGGTCGGTGTTCCAGGCCCACGGGCGGGTGGAGCCGTGGTCGACGACAAGCAGCAGGCCGCTGGGGGCGAGCGCCTGCGCGGCCCGGTGCAGGACACGCTCGCGCGGCAGGTCGAACGGGGTGTGCAGGTACTGAGCCGAGACGAGGTCGAAGGTGCCGTCCGGGAAGCCGGTGGCGAGGTCGTGCCGTTCGGTGGTGACACGCCCGCCGACCCCGGCCTCTTCCGCGTGGCGGGCCGTGCGGGCCAGCGCGGTGGAGGCGATGTCGACGGCGGTGACCCGCCAGCCTTGGCGGGCCAGCCATACGGAGTCGCCTCCCTCGCCGCAGCCCAGGTCCAGGGCGCGGCCGGGCGTGAGCTGCCGGGCGGTGTCGGCGAGCAGCGGGTTGGGGGTACCCCGCCAGACGTCGCCGCGATCGGCGTAGTGGGCCTCCCAGAACCGTCCCGCCTCGTCGGTGCCAATGCCGTCCTCGGTGCTGCTGTCTCTCATCTTCGGTCCCTTCGGGGTGCGATCGGCTCGGGTACCGCCGAGAGTGCCCCGCGGATGCTGAAACTGGAAGTTTCCATGCCGGTTCGGCAACATGATCGGACATGGACGAGTTCGAGGACGTACTGACCGCGGTCGGCCCCCGCCTGCGGGCCCTGCGGCACTCGCGCGGGCTCACGCTCGCCGCGCTGGCGGAGCTGACCGGGGTCTCGGAGAGCACTCTCTCCCGGCTGGAGAGCGGCGGACGCAAGCCCCAGCTGGAACTGCTGCTGCCACTCGCCCGCGCGCACGGCGTCGCCCTGGAGGACCTGGTCGGCGCCCCGCGCACCGGGGACCCACGGGTGCACCTGCGTCCGGTCAGCCGCGGCGGCATCACGTACGTGCCGCTGAGCCGCCGCCCGGGCGGGCTCCAGTCGTTCAAGCTGGTCATCGAGCCCGTCCGGGCTGCGCCCGAGCAGCAGACGCACGAGGGGTACGAGTGGCTGTACGTGCTCGACGGACGCCTGCGGCTCCTGCTGGGCGACCGCTCGCTGGTCCTGTCCCCGGGGGAGGCCGCCGAGTTCGACACCCGCGTCCCGCACCGGCTCGACGCGGAGGGAGACCGGCCGGTGGAACTGCTCGTGATCTTCGGCCCCCAGGGTGAACGCGCGCATCTGCGCGCCCGCCCCGCGTGACCTGCCGCCGCGCCGGGCGGCGTTGTCGGACCCTCCTGCCACAATGCGCCTCATGAGCCAGGTCTCCGCTGAGCACGCCCGCTGGGCCCTGGCCGCCGACACCGATCAGGGCGTGCGGGTGTGTCCGCTGGACGACCGCGGGCGCCAGGCCGGGCCGGTGCGGCACGAGCCGGACGCCGCCCGGGCGGTGGGGCGGCTGCCCGCCGGGACCCGCTGGGTGTGGCGGTCCACCGCGGAGTTCTATCCACCGCTGCTGCGCGCAGGGGCGCGGGTGGAGCGCTGCTACGACGTCGAGGTGGCCGAGGGCCTGCTGCTGGCGCACGAGGGCCGCTTCGGCGCACCGCGTTCGCTGGCCGCCGCCTGGGCCCGGCTGCACGGGCTGCCCGAGCCAGCCGACCGGCCGCCGGACACTCCCGACGCGCCACCGTCGCTGTTCGGCTCCGGCCCGGTGCCGCTGGCCGCCGGCACCGATCCGCTGGCGGCGCTGCTGGAGGTGTACGCCGCGCAACTCGCCCGCACCGCCGCGCTGCCGCATCCCGGCCGGATGCGACTGCTGCTGGCGGCGGAGTCCGCGGGCTGGCTGGTCGCCGCCGAGATGGGTGAGGCGGGTATGCCGTGGCGGGAGGACGTGCACCGGGAGCTGCTCACCGAACTGCTCGGCGAGCGCTATCCCGGCGGTCTGGAGCCGCAGCGGCTGGCGGAACTGGCCGAGGAGGTCTCCCGGGCCTTCGGGCCGGGCGAGCGGGTACGCCCCGACCGGCCGGCGGACGTGGTGCGGGCGTTCGGGCGGGCGGGCGTGCCGCTGCGTTCGAGCCGGGCGTGGGAGCTGCGGAGCATCGACCACCCGGCGGTGGAACCGCTGCTGCGGTACCGCAGGCTGTACCGGCTGCACACCGCGCACGGCTGGTCGTGGCTGCGCGCCTGGGTGCGCGACGGCCGGTTCCGGTCCTCCTACCTCCCCGCCGGTGCGCCCTCGGGGAGATGGACGACCAACGGCGGGGGTGCGCTGCAGATCCCGCGGGTGGTGCGGCGGGCGGTCGTCGCCGACCCCGGCTGGCGCCTGGTGGTGGCGGACGCGGACCAGCTGGAGCCGCGGGTGCTGGCAGCCGTGTCGGGGGACGCCGGGTTGCAGCAGGTCTCGGCGGGGGACGGCGACATGTACGCGGTGCTGTCGGACCGCGCCTTCGCCGGCGACCGGGAGCGGGCGAAGCTCGCCCTGCTGGGGGCCATGTACGGGCAGACCTCGGGCGACGGGCTCCGCCATCTCGCCGAGCTGCGGCGGCGGTTCCCCGCCGCGGTCGCCTACGTGGACGACGCCGCCCGGGAGGGCGAGCAGGGCCGGCTGGTCCGCACCTGGCTGGGCCGCACCTGCCCGCCCGCCGTCCGGGCCGATCCGCACGGCGGTGAGGACACGTTCGACGCCGAGGGGGAGGCCGCTGCGGACGCCGGCGCCGATGAGCGGTCCCCCGGGGAGCGGGGTGCGGCGGCGGCCCGGGCCCGGGGGCGCTTCACCCGCAACTTCGTGGTGCAGGGCAGCGCGGCCGACTGGGCGCTGCTGATGCTCGCCGCGCTGCGGCGCTCGCTGGTGGGTCTCCGGGCCGAGTTGGTCTTCTTCCAGCACGACGAGGTGATCGTGCACTGTCCGGCCGAGGAGGCCGAGCGGGTGACCGCCGCGGTGCGCGAGGCGGGGCAGGTCGCCGGGGAGCTGACGTTCGGCACCACCCCGGTCCGCTTCCCGTTCAGCACCGCGGTCGTCGGCTGTTACGCCGACGCCAAGTGAGCCGCCCGCGCCGACGCCAGGTGGACCGGCTGGACGCGGTCGGCTGCGCCGGGGCGGCCCGCGACGTCACCGGCGCATGGCCAGGGTGCTCGCCGAGCAAGCGGTGCGCACCCCCGAGCTGGGCGGCACCGCCACCACGCAGGAGTTCGCCGCCGCCCTGCTCGACGTGCTCTGACGGCTCCCGTCCCCCGGCTGCGGACGGTGCCGCGCCGGGGGCGGGAACGTACCGGTACGTCGCCCGGTGCCGTACCGGGACGTCGGCTCAGGTCCCGGGAGACCGGCTCAGTCCCGGGAGACCGGCTCAGGGCTGCTGCCAGCCGTCCTTCGCCGCGGCCTCGACGCCGATGGTGGTGGTGTCGCCGTGACCGGTGTGCACCACCGTCTCGGGTGGCAGCGTCAGCAGCCGGTCGCTGATCGAGCGCACGATGGTCGGGTAGTCCGAGAACGACCGGCCGGTGGCGCCGGGCCCGCCCTGGAACAGCGTGTCCCCGCTGAAGACGGCCGTCAGGTCTGGGGCGTGCAGGCAGACCGCTCCCGGCGCGTGGCCGGGGGTGTGCAGCACGGTCAGGACGACACCCGCGACCTCGATGACCTGGCCGTCGGCGAGTTCGCCGTCCGGTTCCAGGTCCGGGTGCGTCTGGCGCCACAGCGGCAGGTCGTCCGGGTGCAGCAGCACGGGGGCGCCGGTGCGCCGAGCCACCTCCGGCGCCGCGTCGACGTGGTCGTTGTGTGCGTGGGTGCACACGATCGCCCGGACCGCACGGTCGCCGAGCGCGGCGCAGATGGCGTCCGCGTCGTGAGCGGCGTCGATGACCACGACCTCCCGGTCGTCGCCGACGAGCCACACGTTGTTGTCCACCTCCCACGTCCCGCCGTCGAGGGTGAACACGCCGGAGGTGACGAGGTGGTCGATGCGGGCGCTCACGGCAGCGTCACCACCGAGCGCAGCACGTCGCCGGAGGAGATCCGGTCCAGCGCCTCGTCCACCCGGTCCAGGGTGATGGTCTCGGAGACGAACGCCTCCAGGTCCAGTCGGCCCTGGAGGTGCAGGTCGACGAGCATGGGGAAGTCCCGCGACGGCAGGCAGTCGCCGTACCAGGACGACTTCAGCGAGCCGCCCCGGCCGAACACGTCCAGCATCGGCAGTTCCAGCTTCATCTCCGGGGTGGGTACCCCGACCAGGACCACCGTGCCCGCCAGGTCCCTGGCGTAGAAGGCCTGTTCGTAGGTCTCGGGGCGGCCGACCGCCTCGATCACCACGTCGGCGCCGAAGCCGCCGGTGGCCTCGCGGATCGCCTCGACGGCGTCCGTCGTACGCGAGTTGACGGTGTGGGTGGCGCCCATGGCGCGTGCCTTCTCCAGCTTGCGGTCGTCGATGTCCACGGCGATGATCTTCGCCGCGCCGGCCAGGCGGGCCCCGGCCACCGCCGCGTCGCCCACTCCCCCGCAGCCGATGACGGCCACCGTGTCACCACGGCCGACCTGACCGGTGTTGACCGCGGCGCCGATGCCGGCCATCACGCCGCAGCCCAGCAGCCCGGCCACTGCCGGAGTGACCCGCGGGTCGACCCTTGTGCACTGCCCCGCCGCGACCAGGGTCTTCTCCGCGAACGCGCCGATGCCCAGCGCGGGGCTGAGGGCCGTGCCGTCGGCCAGCGTCATCGGCTGCCGCGCGTTGTGCGTGTCGAAGCAGTACCAGGGCCGTCCGCGGCGGCAGGCCCGGCACTGGCCGCACACCGCACGCCAGTTGAGCACCACGAAGTCACCGGGCGCGACCTCCGTCACGCCCGCGCCGACGGACTCGACCACGCCCGCCGCCTCGTGGCCCAGCAGGAACGGGAAGTCGTCGTTGATACCGCCCTCCTTGTAGTGGAGGTCGGTGTGGCACACCCCGCAGGCCTGCACCGCGACCACCGCCTCACCCGGCCCGGGGTCGGGCACCAGCACCGTCTCCACCCTGAGCGGCTCGTTCCTGCCCGGGGCGACAACGCCGCGTACTTCCTGTGGCATGCGAGGAGTTCCTCTCTGCGGGGGTGCCCGGCGGCTGGTGCGGCCGGCGGACTCGGCAGCCCACTATCGCCGCCACCCGTACAGCGTTCAAGCACGTGGCGCCCGGTGGCGCCCGCGGTCGTGCCACCGGACCCCTGCCGCACGGGGTGGGTGCCGCGCGGGGTGCGCACGTCAGCCGGGCGCGGCGTTCACGCGATGCCGAGCGAGTCCAACGCCCGGCGCTGGGCCGCCGTGGGGCGGGCCGGCCAGATGACGTAGCAGACGCCGCCGGACCCGCTCCTGATCCTGCCGGAGCCGTCCCGGCGCTTGGTGCGCAGCCAGGTGTTCTCCCACTCACCGCGCCGGTAGACGCGCCGCACCGCCGCGTTGTCCGGGGAGTTGGGGTCGTTGGCGATGACGTCTCCGTCAGCGGTGAACCCGATGAGCGTCATGAGGTGCCCGGTGGTGCCGTAGCCGGCGCCGGTCAGTTCGGTGGCGAGGAAGGACTGCGAGGTGACCAGCGGGATGCCGGCCCGCACGAGCCGCTCGGCGTCCGCCAGTGAGGACAGGCGGGTGACCGTCGCGCGCAGCCCCGGGTAGGTGGCGGCGTAGGCGGTGCTGAACGGCCAGTTGCCGCAGCCCTCATAGGTGTGGTCGTAGGTCTGGCGGGCCGCGTGGCAGATCTGGGGGTCGTCGTACTCGGGCTTGACCCACGCCAGGTCGGCCGGATCGGGCCGCCGGTCCCAGTACTCGACGATCATCTGGGTGGACGTCGGGCTGCACCACGCCTCCCCGCCGTTGTCGTAGCGCGGGTACCGGCCCAGGTGGACGTTCTGCGAGTAGCGCGGCACGTCCAGTTCGATCGCGCCGCCCCGGCCCGGCCTGGAGGCGGGGACCTCGAAGCGGTCCTCGATGTCGGAGCCGGTGGTGTCGAGCCGGCACACCCGGGGCGACTCCTCGCTGCCCGGCGCGCGGAGCAGCGTGACCCGCAGGCGGACGGCGGTGAAGCGCTGCTCCCCGGCGCCCGGACCGGTGACCAGGGTGTCGGTGGAGACCGAGCTGCGCCCGTCGCTCTGGCCGTCGACGGAGGTCCGGCAGGGCACGTCGTCGCCGTCGCCGGAGGCCCACACGCCCATGGTGAACCACGGTGTGGTGGTGCCGTCGGTGTAGGTGGCCCGCAGTTCCACCCGGATCCAGGTGCCGGGCGGCGTCCGCGCGTTCCACGAGGTGATCAACTCGCTCGCCGGGGTGCGGAGGGCGCGGGAGGCGGACGTCCAGGTCGCGTACTCCCAGGTGCTCGTGGCGCCGTCCCGGTGCGGGTCGCGGTACTCGGTGGTTCCTGCGGGCTCGGCCAGCAGCAGGCCGGGACGCTCCTCCCCGCCGGGCCGCACGCCCTGGGCGGAGCCGTGCTGCCAGTCCTTGGCGGTGTGCCACGAGTGGTGGGTCACCGTGGTGCCTCCCGGCGTGCGCCGGGGCAGGACGTACGCGCCGGCGGCGGTCGCCACCTGGGGAACCGCGAGCGTCACCGCACCGGCGAGAGCGGCGGTCAGCATACTGCGGCGGGTGGTCTCGAAGCTGGGCATGGCCTGATCCCTCGGTCGGTCCGTCGATGTGCTCGCGTCGGCGCCCGGCACAGGCGAAGATCCCACTATCACCTCGCGCGGGCGCCGCGCAGCGGTACCGGGTGCCCGACACGCCGGGAACCAGCGGTCTGGCGCAGCCGGACCGGCCCGGCACGTCCGAGGGCGCCACGGCCCCGGGGCCGGGCGGGACAGGCCCTTAGGCTGGCCGGATGCACGAGCCCAACGCCGACCGCCGCCCCCGGCAGCCCGCGCCGGCCGGACTGGCCGAGCTGGCCGCGGAGCTGCGGACCGCGGAGCCGTCCTGCGGCCCTGTGCGGGTCGTGGCCGTGGACGGCCACGCGGGATCGGGCAAGAGCACCTTCGCGGGGCGACTGGCGGCGAAGCTCGGCGGTGCGCCGGTGGTGCGGCTGGACGACCTCGCCAGCCACGACGCGCTGTTCGGCTGGACGGACCGCCTACTCACCCAGGTGCTCGACCCGCTGTCCCGCGGCGTGGCGGCCCGGTACCGGGTGTACGACTGGCACCTGCGGGCCTTCAGCGGGGAGCGGGTGGCCCACCCGGCCGGGGTGGTGCTGCTGGAGGGGGTCGGCGCCGGAAGACGGGAGGTGCGCGACCGGTTGGCCCGCGTGCTGTGGATGGACCGGGACGCGGCGGCGTCCTGGACGCGGGGGCGCCACCGGGACGGCCCGGAGCTTGCCGAATTCTGGGACGAATGGGTTCCCGCCGAACAGCGGCACTTCGCCAGTGACCCCACGCGCCCCCATGCGCATCTACTGGTACGGGAGAAATCGCCGGGGTACGAGGTGCTGCTGGGGCCTGCCGGGCGACGCAGCGAAGCCCCCGAACTTGACGGAGAGTGAGCGGACGGTCCCCCCGGGCGAGCACGGCGCGGCCAACACCCCACCATGAGCAGGTGCTTGACCCGATCCCGGCCAGGTTCTACGTTCTCCCTGCGCGGTCCGTGCAGACCGCCCTCCAGACGCGAAGCCCCCGGGCGTTCCCCCGTGACCGGGGGCTTCGCTCTGCCTGCGCACCCTCCGGGGACCAGCCCCCACGGGGTGGTCAACCATTCACTCTGTGTAGTCGGCGAGTGGTGGCCTGACGCGGGTTCCCGCACGTCACCGGGCAGACGGACACGGCCGGGCGCTCTTCGGTCAGGCGGTGCCGCCGGGTACGATGCCACTCATCGCGGGGCGCCGGCGGACCCGGTTGCGGGGTGGCGATTCCCCCCGAAGGCACGGCTGTTGCGCCATCAGGGCGGCGTTCCGGCCGCACAAAGCGGGGGACCACTCGTGGGGGGGATGCCATGGACTTCAGCACGCAGGAGCCCCTGGACGCACGCGCGCACGCACCCGCCGACCTCGCGTGGCTGCGGGGCGTCGACGCGTACACCGTGGGCAGCTACGCCCAGGCCGAGGACGAGTTCCGCAACGCCACGGGACTGGATCCGGGCATGGCGGACGCCTGGCTGGGACTGCACGCGCTCCGCGCGGACACCACCACCGCCCTGCTGCGCATGTTCGAGTACCGGGACCGCTTCGGCGAGCAGCGGTCCCGGCACCGCAGGACGCTCAACTCCTGGTACTGGCTGGGCTGGTGGGTGCAGCCGGTGCTGGAGACCAGCCGCGACCTGCTGCTGGCGCACGCCTCGCACTGGCTCGACGGGCGCCATGTCGCCGAACTCGACCGGGCGCTGGCGGGCTGCCCGCCGCCGGAGTCCGACCCGCAGGTCCGGTTCCTGCATGCCTGTCGCGCCTACCTGGCGAAGGACTGGGAGGGGCTGGTCGCCCACACCGAGCCGCTGGTCGGTGACCACCTGCTCGGCATCGAGGCGGGCCTGTTCGCCGGCATGGCGCGGGTGCGGCTGGAGATGTACGGGCAGGCCGAGCCGCTGCTGTCCGCGGCGCTGATGCGCTGCCGCAGCGAGCAGCCGCAGCGCAAGGAGCTGCGGTACTGGCTGGCGCGGGCGCGGGAGGGCACCGGGCGCAGCGCGGCGGCGCTGCCGCTCTACCGGGCCGTGCACCGGGTCGATCCGGCGTTCATGGACACCGCGGCCCGCCTCACCGCGATCGCCGAGGGGGACGGCGCCGCGGAGGTTCCGGGCCTCGCGGCGGCCGTCACGCTGGCCGGGCAGGATGCCGTCCGCGACCAGTCGCTGGACACCGATCCGCTGGCCGCCGACGGCTCGGACGTGCCGGACCCGGCGGCCGACGGCCTTCGGCTGGGCGGCGGGGAGGCGGGCGCGGAGTCAGCGCCGGTGGACGCCGACGGGGTGCGCGAGCGGTCCGGGCGGCGACCGGGCCAGCCGGCGGCGGACGCCTGGCCGTCCGGGCCCTCGGACTCCGCGCTGCTGACCCGCGCCCTGGACGAACTGGAGCGCATGGTCGGGCTGGAGCCGGTGAAGCGGCAGGTGCGGGCGTTGTCCGCCCAGCTGCACATGGCTCGGCTGCGGGCCCAGCAGGGCCTGCCCGTGCAGCCGCCGAAGCGGCACTTCGTCTTCTCCGGGCCGTCCGGCACAGGCAAGACCACCGTGGCCCGCATCCTCGGCCGGGTGTTCTGCGCGCTGGGCCTGCTCGGCGGCGAGCATCTGGTCGAGGCGCAGCGGGCCGACCTGGTCGGGGAGTTCATGGGGCAGACGGCCGTCAAGGCCAACGAGCTGATCGACTCGGCGCTGGGCGGGGTGCTGTTCGTGGACGAGGCGTACAGCCTCTCCAACTCCGGTTACGCGAAGGGCGACGCCTACGGTGACGAGGCTCTGCAGGTGCTGCTGAAGCGGGCGGAGGACAACCGGGACCGCCTGGTGGTGATCCTGGCCGGCTACCCGGAGGGCATGGACCGGCTGCTGGCCGCCAATCCGGGGCTGGGATCGCGGTTCACCACCCGCATCGACTTCCCCAGCTACCGCCCGCTGGAGCTGACCGCGATCGGGCAGGTCCTGGCCGCGGAGAACGGCGACAGCTGGGACGAGGAGGCGCTGGACGAGCTGCGCAGCGTCAGCGGCCACGTGGTCGACCAGGGCTGGATCGACGAGCTGGGCAACGGCCGGTTCCTGCGCACGCTGTACGAGAAGAGCTGCGCCTACCGGGACCTGCGGTTGTCGGGCTGCGCCGGAGCGCCGTCCAGGGACGACCTGGCGACGCTGCGGCTGCCCGACCTGATGCAGGCGTACGGCGAGGTGATGTCGGGGCGGGCCCCCGGCGGCGCGAACCGGCGGCAGCCCCCGCCGGGCTGAGCCGGGGCAGCGGCCCGCGGGCAGGGCCGGCCGGGGTCAGACGGAGGTGGGGCGGCTGCCGCCGTAGTGCTCGGCGAGGGCCCGCAGCGTCTCGGCGTCCTCGATCGCCTGCCGCTTGTTGACGCCGGGCTGGATGCCCATCGCGGGCAGGCTGGTGCCGTCGGACAGGTCCAGCAGCACCCAGGGGTCACCCGAGCGCAGGTTGACCTGGAGGATCTCCGGCCAGTCCAGGCGCCGCCTGGTGGTGAGGTTGACGACGGTGACGCCGCCCTCCTCGGCCGTCACGTGCGGACGGGCGAGGAGGGCGAGCACCGCGAAGAAGAGCCCGCCGGTGAAGATGAACGTGATCCGCTCCCCCACGCCGATGCCTTCGAGCAGCAGCGCGATGACGGCGAGCACCGCCCAGATCGCGGCCCCCACCGCGAGCAGGACCACACGGGTGCGGGTCGGCCGGAAGGTGAGGGGCAGGCTGGGGCGGGGCGCGGCGGGGGGCACGGGTGCTTCTCCTGGATCGGGTGCGGGTCAGATCCGGCAGGCGTGGATCGTGGTGGTGAGGATGGCGCGCGCACCCATGTCGTAGAGGTCGTCCATGATGCCCTGCGCGTCGGCGGTGGGGACCATCGAGCGCACCGCCACCCAGCCCTTGTCGTGCAGCGGCGAGACGGTCGGTGACTCCAGGCCGGGGGTCAGCTGCACGGCCTTCTCCACGTGCTCGGCGCGGATGTCGTAGTCCATCATCACGTAGCGCCGGGCGACCAGCACGCCGTGCATGCGGCGCAGGAACTGCTGGACCTTGGGGTCGTCGGCCGGGGCGCCGCTGCGTCGCACGACGACCGCCTCCGACTCCAGGATCGGCTCGCTGATGATCTCCAGGCCGGCGTTGCGCAGCGTGGTGCCGGTCTCCACGACGTCCGCGATGACCTGGGCGACACCGAGCTGGATGGCCGTCTCCACCGCGCCGTCCAGACGGACCACGGAGGCCTCGACGCCGTGGTCGGCGAGGTGCTTGGCGACCAGGCCGGAGAAGGACGTGGCGACGGTCATGCCGCCGAACTCGCCGACGTGGGTGGCCGTTCCGGGCCGGGTGGCGTAGCGGAAGGTGGAGGCGGCGAAGCCGAGCTGGAGGATCTCCTCCGCGTCGGCGCCGGAGTCCAGCAGCAGGTCCCGGCCTGTGATGCCGATGTCGAGCTTGCCGGAGCCGACGTAGACGGCGATGTCACGCGGACGCAGGAAGAAGAACTCCACGTCGTTGACGCTGTCCACCAGGACCAGCTCACGGCGGTCCTTGCGCTGCCGGTAGCCGGCCTCATGGAGCATCGCCGACGCAGGCTCGGAGAGTGAACCCTTGTTCGGGACGGCGATGCGCAGCATGGGTGGGGCTTCCTTCACGTGAGGACGGCGGTAACGAGGTGGACGGGTTCCGGGGCGGGTGCCCCGGCGGATCACAGGTGAGCGTATACGTCGTCGAGGGAGATGCCGCGGGCGACCATCATCACCTGGAGGTGGTACAGCAGCTGGGAGATCTCCTCCGCGGTGCGGTCGGCGCCTTCGTGCTCGGCGGCCATCCACACCTCGGCTGCCTCCTCGACGACCTTCTTGCCGATGCTGTGGACCCCGGCCGACACCAGTTCCGCGGTGCGGGAGGTGGCGGGGTCGCCCGTCGCTGCCTTGCGCTGGAGCTCGGCGAAGAGCTCGTCGAATGTCTTGTTCGCCATGGTGGTTCTTACCCTACGGGGTGTTCGCCGCGGCGGTGCACGGCGTCCCGGCACTCGGACGGGCGGGGACGCCGCCCACCGCCGCGGCGTGCGGGCGGCGGGTGCGGAGGAGCGGCCGGGGCCGGGTCAGCGCCAGGGCTCGGCGACGGTCCGCAGCACGGTGGCGGTGGCGACGGCCGCGGTGACGGCCTCGTGGCCCTTGTCCTCGCTGGAGCCGGGCAGGCCGGCCCGGTCCAGGGCCTGCTGCTCGGTGTCGCAGGTGAGCACACCGAAGCCGATCGGCACGCCGGTGTCCACCGAGACCCTGGTCAGCCCCTCGGTGACGCCCTGGCAGACGTACTCGAAGTGCGGGGTGCCGCCGCGGATGACCACGCCGAGCGCGACGACCGCGTCGTAGCCGCGGTCGGCCAGCACCTTCGCCACCACGGGCAGTTCGAAGCTGCCGGGCACGCGCAGCACGGTCGGCTCGTCGATGCCCAGTTCGCCCAGCGCCCGCAGGGCCCCGTTCACCAGGCCGTCCATGACGGTGGGGTGCCACTGCGCGGCGATCACCGCGACCCGCAGGTCTCCGCAGTTCTTCACGGTCAGTTCGGGTGCGCCCTTGCCGCTCAACGTTGCTCCTCATTCATCGGATGTGCCGGGGTGGATCGGTGATACCCGGGGGGATCGGTGGGGCGGCGGGTCACTGACTGCCGCAGGCGGAGGCGTGAGCGTCCTCCAGCCAGGGCAGTTCGTGGCCCATGCGGTCCCGCTTGGTGCGCAGGTAGCGCAGGTTGTGCTCGCCGGCCAGCACCGGCATCGGCTCCCGGCCGTTGACGCGCAGCCCGTGCAGCAGCAGGGCGTCGGTCTTCTCCGGGTTGTTGGTCATCAGCCGCAGCGAGCGCACGCCGAGGTCGGCGAGCATCTGCGCGCCGGCGGCGTAGTCGCGCGCGTCGGCGGGCAGACCCAGCTCCAGGTTGGCGTCGAGGGTGTCCCGGCCGCGCTCCTGGAGTTCGTAGGCGCGCAGCTTCGACAGCAGGCCGATGCCGCGTCCCTCGTGGCCGCGGAGGTAGACGACAACACCGCGGCCCTCCGCCTGGACGCGCGCGAGAGCGGTCTGCAGCTGCGGGCCGCAGTCGCAGCGCTGGGAGCCGAAGATGTCACCGGTGAGGCATTCGGAATGCACCCGAACGAGTACGTCCTCACCGTCGGAGAGGTCACCCGCGACCAGCGCGACGTGCTCCACACCGTCGGTCTCGGAGCGGTAGCCGTACGCCCGGAACTCACCGTGGGCGGTGGGCAGCCGCGTCTCGGCCTCGCGGTGCACGGTGGGCAGCCGGTGGGCGGGCGCCACCACTGCCGGCGGCTCGGCGGTGGCCGGATGCCGGGAGCCGGCCTGCCCGGCTCCGGTGGCCTCGGGCTGCTCCGGGGCCTGGGGCTGCTCGGTGGCCCGGCGGTGCGCGGCGAGGTCCTCGATGGAGATGATCGCCAGCCCGTGCTTGCGGGCGAACGGGACCAGCTCGGGCAGCCGCATCATGGTGCCGTCCTCGGCGGCGATCTCCACGATGGCCGCTGCGGGGCGCAGCCCGGCGAGGCGGGCCAGGTCGACACCGGCCTCGGTGTGGCCGGGCCGGGCGAGCACGCCGCCCGGGCGGGCCCGCAGCGGGAAGACGTGACCGGGCCGCACGAAGTCGCCCGCGGTGTACCGCGGGTCGGCGAGCATGCGGATGGTCGTCGCACGGTCGGCGGCGGAGATGCCGGTGGTCACGCCGTGCTCGGCGGACGCGTCGACCGACACCGTGAACGCGGTGCCCATGGACTCGGTGTTGCTGGCCACCATCTGCGGGAGGTCGAGCCGGTCGAGGACGTCGCCCTCCATCGGGACGCACACCAGGCCGCGGCACTCGGTCATCATGAACGCCACGATCTCGGGCGTGACCTTCTCGGCGGCGATCACGAGGTCGCCCTCGTTCTCCCGGTCCTCGTCGTCGACGACCACCACCGGGCGGCCGGCGGCGATCTCGGCCAGCGCGTACCCGATCGGGTCGAGCGTGAGGTCGGTGAGGTCACCGGCGGTGTGCGGCGCTCCGTACCAGTTGCTCAGCGCGGTCATGAGGTGGCTCCTTCCATGTGCCGGGGCTGCCCGGGAAGCGGTGCGGCGGTGTCACGGGAGCGGAGCCACCAGGCCCGCATGCCCCACAGCACCAGCACGAGGTAGACGAGGTAGACCAGACCCGAGAAGGCGAGGCCGCTGGCGAAGGCGAGGGGGACGCCGACCAGGTCCACCAGCAGCCAGGCGAACCAGAACTCCACGAGTCCCTTGGCCTGCGCGACCATGGCCGCGAGGGTGCCGATGAAGATGTAGGCGTCCGGCCACGGGTTCCACGACAGCTGCGGCACCGCGGTGAACAGCGCGCCCACCGCGGCGGTGCCGGCCGCCGTGCCGGCGACCAGCCAGAGGCGTTCGCGCCAGGTGGCGAAGCGGATGGCGATCGAGCCGTCCTGGGCCTGCCGCCGCCCGTTCTGCCACTGCCGCCAGCCCCACAGCGCCACGGTGATCACCAGCAGCTGCTTGCCGACGCCGCCGCCGAGCTCGGCGGACGCGTAGGCGGCGACCAGGACCAGGCCGGACAGCACCTGCGCGGGCCAGGTCCACAGCGAGCGCCGCCATCCCAGGGCCAGTGCCAGCAGGCCCAGCAGGTTGCCGGTCATGTCGGACCAGATGACGGGCTGGCCCAGCACCTCGAAGGCGGCGCCGTTCAGCCAGTCGAAGAGGCTCACCGCGGCTGCTCCGTCCCGGCCGGGCGCACGCCCGCGTCGAGCAGCCGCTCCACGTACTTGGCGAGCACGTCGACCTCCAGGTTCACCGGGTCGCCGACCTGCTTGGTGCCGAGGGTGGTGAGGTCGAGCGTGGTCGGGATCAGGCTGACCGTGAACCGGTCCCGGCCCGCGTCGACGACGGTGAGGCTGACGCCGTCGATGGTGACGGAACCCTTCGCGACGAGGTAGCGGGACAGCTCCGGCGGCAGCGACACCTCGACGATCTCCCAGTGCTCACCGGGGGTGCGCGCGGTGATGGTGCCGGTGCCGTCCACGTGGCCCTGCACGAGGTGCCCGCCGAGCCGGCCGCCGAGCGCCATGGGCCGCTCCAGGTTGACCCGGGAGCCCTCGGTGAGCGCGCCGAGGCTGGAGCGCTTGAGGGTCTCCGCCATGACGTCGGCCGTGAACTCGCCGTCCCCGCAGGTGACGACGGTCAGGCAGACGCCGTTGACCGCGATGGAGTCGCCGTGCCGGGCCCCCTCGGTGACGAGCGGGCCGCGCAGGCGCAGGCGGCTGGAGTCGCCGAGGTCCTCGACCGCGGTGACCTCGCCCAGCTCTTCGACGATTCCGGTGAACACTCAGGACTCCTCAGTGCGGGTGGGGACGGCGGTGACGCGCAGGTCGGGGCCGAGCTGCGCGGTGCCGGTGACGTGGAGGCGCAGGGCCTGCGCGAGGGTCGTGATGCCGGCGCCGGTGAGGACCTGCGGCCCGGCCCCCAGCAGTACGGGCGCGAGGTAGGCGGTGACCCGGTCCACGGCGCCGGCCGCGACGAAGGCGCCGGCCAGGGTGGGGCCGCCCTCCAGCAGCACCGAGCGGACGGCCCGCTCGTGCAGTGCGCTGAGCAGCGCGGTGAGGTCCAGGCCCGTGCCGTCGGCGGCCCGGGGCAGCCGCAGCACCTCGGCCCGCCCGGCGGGCGGCTCGGGGGCGTCCTCGGCGACGGCGAGCAGGGTGGGCGCGGCGTCGTCCAGGACGCGGGCGCCGGGACGGACGGCGCTCGCGTCGGTGTCGACGACGACGCGCAGCGGCTGGCGCACGCCGGGCAGGCCGCGGACGGCCAGGTGCGGGTCGTCGGTGCGGGCGGTGCCGGAGCCGACAAGCACGGCGTCGCATTCGGCGCGCAGCCGGTGCACGTCGGCGCGGGCCTCGGCGGAGGTGATCCAGCGACTGGTGCCGTCGGCGGCGGCGACCCGGCCGTCGAGGGTCGCCGCGAACTTCCAGTGCACGTACGGGCGGTCCAGCGCCACGGAGGTGAGCCAGGCGGCGTTGACAGCGGCGGCCTCGTCGGCGAGCAGTCCGCCCGCCACGTCCACGCCGGCGGCGGCCAGTGCCGCCGCGCCGCCGGAGGCGACCGGGTGGGGGTCGGCCACGGCGTAGACGACGCGGGCGATGCCGGCGTCGAGCAGCGCCTGGGTGCAGGGGCCGGTGCGGCCGGTGTGGTGGCAGGGTTCCAGGGTGACGACGGCGGTGCCGCCGCGGGCGTCGTCGCCGGCTTCGGCGAGCGCGTGGATCTCGGCGTGCGGGCCGCCGGCCCGCTTGTGCCAGCCCTCGCCGACGGCGCGTCCGGTGCGGTCGAGGACAACGCAGCCGACGACCGGGTTGGGGCTGGTGAGTCCCGCACCGCGGGAAGCCAGGGCGACGGCGCGACGCATGGCGTCGCGCTCGTGCTGCGCAGCGGCGGAATCGGCCACCGGGTCCTCCTGCCTCATCGGGCACGGACTCCGGGGCGTTGCGGCACATCAGCGGACGTCGAACACGGCAGACGGCACACCGGTCCGGTGGGGTGCCCAAGCGGACACCTCGGCCGGCGCCGGCACGTCATGCACCGATACACGCCCGCCGCGCACTGCCTCCCATCCGGACTTTAACCGTCGGTCCAGGAGTTTCACCTGGTCAACCGGTCGCTGGAGGCGATCGGGTCGCGGACTGTAACCGCCGGTTCGGACTTTCACCGACCCCGGAGTGCGCTGACGTCACTGATACGCGTCCAGTCTGCCACGGACGGCGGCGGCACGGACACCCCGTCCGTGTGCGGTGACTCACAGCAGCCCCAGGCGCCTCGGGCGGGTGGGGGACGAACCTCGGGCGGAACGACAGGACTTCACGCATTGGTCCATACCTATTGACGGGTTGGTCTAGTCCACTTAATGTCACCTCAACCTCGCGGAGGAACACCCGGATCCCCCACCCGCGGTTCCGGGAGCACGGCCCCTCCCCCACACCCGCTCCTCCCCGCTGGCCCCCACCCCACCCGTACCGCACCTCTCCCCCCACCCCCTGTTTCCCCTGCCGTCTACAGGAGGTCCCACCGTGTTCCCCCGTACCCGTGCGAGAGCCGCGCTCGCGACCGCCGGCACCGCCGTCGCCGCCCTGCTGCTCGGCTCGCTCTCCGCACCGACCGCCCAGGCCGGCGGTCACGAGTCCTGCCGCCCCGACGGCCTCTACGCCACACCGGGCGTGGACGTGCCCTACTGCACCGTCTACGACAGCGCCGGCCGGGAGAAGATGGGCGCCGACCACCAGCGCCGCATCATCGGCTACTTCACCAGCTGGCGCACCGGCAAGGACGGCCGCGACGCCTACCTGGCCTCGGACATCCCGTGGGAGAAGGTCACCCACCTCAACTACGCGTTCGCGCACGTCGACAGCGCCAACAAGCTGTCCGTGGGTGCCGACAGCCCGGACAACCCGGCCACCGGCATGACCTGGCCCGGCGTGGACGGCGCCCAGATGGACCCGGCGCTGCCCTACAAGGGCCACTTCAACCAGCTGACCAAGTTCAAGAAGCAGCACCCCGACGTCAAGACACTGGTCTCGGTGGGCGGTTGGGCAGAGACCGGCGGCTACTTCGGGGCCGACGGCGAGCGCGTCGACTCCGGCGGCTTCTACTCCATGGCCACCAACGCCAACGGCTCGGTCAACCAGTCCGGCATCAACACCTTCGCCGACTCGGCGGTGGACTTCGTCCGCACGTACGGCTTCAACGGCGTCGACATCGACTACGAGTACGCCACGTCCATGAAGGACGCCGGCAACCCGCTGGACTGGGGCGTCGCCAACCCGCGGCGGGCCGGGCTGAACGCGGGCTACGCGGCGCTGATGAAGACGCTGCGCGAGAAGCTCGACCGCGCCGGGGCAGCCGACGGCAAGCACTACCTGCTGACCGTGGCCGCGCCCTCCTCGGGCTACCTGCTGCGCGGCATGGAGACGTACGAGACGGCGAAGTACCTCGACTACGTCAACATCATGTCCTACGACCTGCACGGCGCCTGGAACGAGCACGTCGGCCCGAACGCCTCGCTGTACGACGACGGCAAGGACAGCGAGCTGGCGGGCGCGGGCGTGTACACCACCTCGCAGTACGGCGGGACCGGGTACCTCAACACCGACTGGGCCTACCACTACTTCCGCGGCTCGATGCCGGCCGGGCGCATCAACATCGGCCTGCCGTACTACACCCGCGGCTGGAAGAACGTGACCGGCGGCACCGACGGGCTGTGGGGCAAGGCCCCTGCGACGACCTGCCCCGCCGGCGCGGGCCTGACCAAGTGCGGTGACGGCGCCTCCGGCATCGACAACCTCTGGCACGACCTGGACACCGCGGGCAAGGAGTCTCCCGCCGGGTCCAACCCGATGTGGCACGCCAAGAACCTGGAGAAGGGCGTCGTCGGCGACTACGTCACCCAGTACGGCTTCCCGGCGAACACCGCCCTGACCGGCACCTACGTGCGCAGGTACGACAGCACGCTGACCGCGCCCTGGCTGTGGAACGCCCAGAAGAAGGTGTTCCTGTCCACCGAGGACGAGCAGTCGGTGAAGGCCAAGGCCGACTACGTGGTGGACAAGGGCATCGGCGGCACCATGGTGTGGGAACTGGCCGGCGACTACGACTGGAACGCCGCCAAGGGCCAGTACGAGACCGGTGACACCCTCACCACCGCCATGTACGACGCGTTCAAGTCGGCACCCGCCTACGGCGCCACCCGCGCCACCACGGACATGCCCTCGCAGACCCTGGACGTGGACGTGCGGTTCACCGACTTCCCGCTCGGCGACTCCAACTACCCGATCAGCCCCAAGCTGAGGATCACCAACAACTCCACCGCCACCCTGCCCGGCGGCACCGAGTTCCAGTTCGACTACGCCACCTCGGCGCCCGGCAACGCCAAGGACCAGTCGGGCTTCAACACCACGATCGTGCGCAGCGACCACACCGCGCCGAACAACGTCGGCGGGCTGCGCGGCGACTACCACCGGGTGTCGCTGAAACTGCCCGCCTGGCAGTCCCTCGCCCCCGGCGCCTCGGTGAGCCTGGACTTCGTCTACTACCTGCCGACGTCCACACCGTCCAACTGGACCGTCCACCTCGACGGTAAGCGGTACGGCATCACCGGTGACCACGCCAGGGGCACCACCCCGGGCAGCCCCGGCGGCGGTGACACCGGCGGGAGCGGCGGCACGGGGGGCAGCACCGGCGGCAACGGCGGTGGTGACAGCGGCGGCAGCAACGGCGGCAACGGCGGCGGGTGCACCGCCGGCGCGTGGGACCGCGGTGCCGTCTACAACGGCGGGAACACCGTCTCCTGGGAGGGCCGCTCCTGGAAGGCCAAGTGGTGGACCAAGGGCGACGAACCCGGCACCACCGGCCAGTGGGGGGTGTGGGAGGACCTGGGTGCCTGCTGACCGGCCACGGGTGTGCGTTCACGGCGGTACCGCCGTGAACGCACACACCGGGAGGTGAGAACCGCCGACGGGCGGACGGTGGGGAGTCGCCCGCGCCCATGGCGCGGAACGACTCCCCACCGGGCGTTCCGGTCGCCGGTCGTGGCAGGCTGCCGGACGGACAGCGGCACGGGGAGGCACCGGCCGGCCGGACGACGAGGTGCGGGATGCGCGAACGGGGCACGGGCATGCGCGAGATCGACACGGACGCGGTACGCCGCGCGCGCTGGGCGGTCGGCGCCGTCTTCGCCGTGCACGGCGCCGCCAGCGGGAGCTGGGCCACCCGCATCCCCTGGGTGCGCGAGCACCTCGACCTGGGACCGGGCGCGCTCGGGCTGGCCCTGGCGTGCGCCACCCTGGGCGCCGCCGCCGCGATGCCGCTCGCGGCGCGCCTCACTCACCGGTACGGGCCGCGCGCCGCGCTGCGCGGACTCGCGGTGCTGTGCTGCGCCGGACTGGCACTGCCCGCGCTCGCCCCGCAGTTGGGCCTGCTGTGTCTGGCGCTGCTCGTCTTCGGCGCCGGCCTCGGCCTGCTGGACGTGGCGATGAACGCCCAGGGCGTGCAGATCGAGGAGCGCATCGGCCGCTCGGTGATGTCCGGCCTGCACGGCCTGTGGAGCGTCGGCGCCCTCGCGGGAGGCGCGGGAGGCGCGCTGGCCGCGCACTTCGGCCTGGACGCCAGGATCCATCTGGCCGCGCTCGCCCCCGTGCTGGCGCTGCTGGCCCTGCTGGCCTCCGGGCTGGCCCTGGACATCAGGGCCGCCGCCACCGAGGCGGCGCCGCCGCACTTCGCGCTGCCCTCCCGCGGAGTGCTGGCGATCGGCGTGGTCGGTTTCTGCGCCGTCTTCGCCGAGGGCGCCTCGATGGACTGGTCGGGTGTGTACCTGAGGGAGGTGGCGGGCTCCTCACCCGGAGTGGCCGCCGCTGCCTACACGGCCTTCGCCTGCACGATGGCCCTGGCCCGGTTGGCCGGCGACGCCACCGTGCGGCGCTTCGGAGCGGTGCGCACGGTACGGGTCGGCGGCGTGCTCGCCACGGCCGGCGGCGTGCTCGTCGTGACGGCCCGCACCCCGGGACCCGCCATCGCGGGCTTCGCCCTGGTCGGCCTCGGCATCGCGGTGGTGGTGCCGCTGTGCTTCGCCGCGGCCGGCCGCACCTCGGCAGCCCCGGGCCAGGCCATCGCCGGGGTGGCGACACTCGCCTACGCCTCGGGGCTGGCCGCACCGGCGCTCGTCGGCTGGATCGCGGAAGCGACCACGCTGTCGGCGTCGTTCGCGGTGGTGACGGCGCTCGCCGCAGGCCTGGTCGCCGGCGCGGGCCTGCTGCGGCCCCGCCCGGCGACCGCCGGCGGCTCCATCGCCGCGGCCGGACCGGGCGCGGGCACGGCGGCGGGACCGGCGGAACAAGCGGGCGGTGCGCAGCCGCCCGGGGCCCTCGGCCACGGCACGGAGACCGACGGCCGCTGACTTCCGCGTCCGCGCAAGCCCGGGCGTGCGGATCGCGTGCCGCGCCCGCCGCGCGCTCCGCCGTTGGTGGTGGTCTCGGCGGCAGCACGCCCTTCGGCCGGGCCGCGGTGGCACGCTGCCGGGCATGACCGAAGCCCAGCGGGTACGCCAGTCGCGGCAGCAGCCGACCGGAGCGGGCATCACCGGCCGGCTGGCCGCCGCCGGGGCCGGGCTGCCGCCCGGCGACGGCCTGCGTCCGTTCCACGACGCCTACCTGGCCGCCTGGCAGCGGTACGAGGACTCCGGCGGTGGGGGCAGCGGCTCCGGCGGCGGCGCCACGGGCGCGCCGGCGGAGTGGGGGCCGGCGGCGGGCGATCCGGGGCGGGTGCTGCGCGTCCGCCTGGCGGAGCGCTACCTCGCCGCGCTGGACACCGCCCATCCGCAACCGCCCGCCTGCTGGCAGCCGTTGCGGCAGCTGCGCGGGCATCCGGCCATCCGGCCGCTGCAGTTCGCGCTCGCCTCGGCGCACGCCCACCTGGGCCACGACCTGCCGCTGGCCCTGCTCGACACCGGTTCCGCGCTCGGGCTGGGCCCGCAGAGTTGCGGGGCCGCCTTCGAGGAGGTCGCCGACGAGCTGACGGCCCTGGTCGAGGGCGTCTGCGAACGGGCCCGGCCGGTCGCCGAGCAGTGGCATGTGGGCGATCCTCTCGCCCACCTGGCCGGCGCGTGGGACGCCGCACGGGCGCGTGAGGGGGCGTGGGACGCGGCGGTGGCGCTGTGGGAGCTGCGTCCGGCGTCACCGGCCGGACGCGGCTGCACGCGGGCGCTCGCCGCCGGTGTCGGACTGGCCTGCCGGTTGCTGCTGACGCCCGTGGCGGACGCGGAACGCCCGCCACGGATGCCGGCTCAGTTCTCCGGCAGCTCCACCGGGGCGATGTCGTCGTAGACGTCTCCCGGGCCCGGGTTGGCGGGGTCGGTGGACCCGCCGAGCTGGTGCATGACGCCCCAGACCGCGTTGAGTGCCGTCTGCACGGCGCCCTCGGCCCAGCCCGCCGTCCAGGAGATGTCGTCGCCGGCCAGGAACAGGCCGCGCTTGTCCTGCGGCAGGCGGTCCTGCATGAAGTGGGTGAACAGACGGCGCTGGTAGCGGTAGTGGCCGGGCAGGTTGGCCTTGAACGCCCCCATGAAGTAGGGCTCGTTCTCCCAGGAGACGGTGACCGGGTTGCCGATGATGTGCCGCCGGATGTCCACCTTGGGGTAGATCTCACCGAGCGACTTCAGCATGACCTCCAGACGCTCGTTCGCGTCCAGCGGCAGCCACTTGAGGCTGTCGTCGCACCAGGTGTACGACAGGCAGATGACCGCGGGCCGGTCCGGGCCGTCGTCGAGCAGGTAGGTGCCGCGTGTCATGCGGTCGGTGAGCGTCATGCTCATCGTGTCGCGACCGGTCGGCTCGCCCCTCTCGTCCAGCTCCGGGTCCAGCCAGAAGGGCCGGTCCACGGGGACGAACAGCTTCGAGGACTCCATGTAGTGGGTGCGCTCGACAGCGGTCCAGTGGTCGATGGGCAGCAGCGAGTCATCACAGTCGATCTTGGACAGCATCATCCAGGACTGCGCGGTGAAGATCGCCGCCCGGTAGGTGCGGATGTCGCCGGCCGCGTCGGTGACGGTGATGCGGTTGCCCGACGTGCGGTGCAGCCGGGTGACGGCGGGCCGGTGGGCGCCCTCGTGCAGGGACTTCAGCGACGTGCCCAGCGGCCAGTGCACCAGCTTCGCCGGCTCGCGCTCCCACAGCCGCAGCGGCAGCTGCTGGCTGCCGCCGACGATGCCGCGGTGGTCGTCGTCCGCGCCGGTGTAGACGACGCGCAGGATCTCCAGGATCGAGTTGGGGAAGTCGGTGTCCCAGCCGCCGGTGCCGAAGCCGACCTGGCCGAAGATCTCCCGGTGCCGGAACGAGGAGAACGCGGGCGAGTCGCACAGGAAGCCGTAGAACGTCTGGTTGTCGAGCTTCTCGACGAGCCGCCCCCAGATCTCCCGGATGCGGGCGACGTCCCTGTTGCGGATGGCGTGCTGCATGTCGGAGAAGTCGGCGCCCTCCTCCAGGCAGGTGTTCCAGGCGTCCATCACCTGGTGGTACACCTCCGGCAGGTCGTCCAGGGTGCGCGCGTAGTGCGACTCGCCCTTGAGGTCGACGACGGTCGAGGGCGTGTCCGGGGAGAGCGGGTTGGGGAACGGCTCCATCTCCAGGTCGGCCAGGTCGACGTAGTGCCGGAAGGCGGTGGACGACGGCGGGAAGCGCATCGCACCCATCTCGGCGGTCAGCGAGCCCTCGCAGCCCTCGAAGGTCGCGGTGCGCAGCCGCCCGCCGATGGCGTCGGCCTCGTAGACGACGGGCTTGAGGCCCATCTTCATCAGCTCGTACGCCGCGACGATGCCGGACAGGCCGCCACCGATCACCGCGACCTCGGTGCCGTGCTCGGTTGCCGGGACGGAGCCCAGACCGGCCGGGTGGCTGAGGAAGTCGTCGTAGGCGAAGGGGAAGTCGGGGCCGAACATCGTGACGGGAGGCGTGGACTGGGCCTCGGCGTGCAGCTCGTCGTGGACGGCGGCGGGCACGGTGGCGGTCATCGGCGCGGTTCTCCTTGCGAACACAGGGACGGGTACAGCTCGGGGCGGCGGTCGGTGAGGTAGGGGTTGGCGGCGCGCGAGGCGGCGAGCGCCGCCGGATCGACGTCGGCGACGAGGAAGTCCTCGCCGGTGCCCGCGCGGACCGGCACGCTGCCGTCCGGGGCGACCACGCAGCTCAGCCCGGCGAAGCTGAACTCGCCTTCCGTGCCGTGCCGGTTGGCGTAGGCGATGTAGAGCTGGCTCTCGTAGGCGCGGGCCGGCAGCAGCGTGTTCGGCACGATCTCGAACGGCCGCATCAGCGCGGTGGGCACCAGCAGCAGCTCCGTGCCCGCCAGCGCGTGGGCCCGCACGGTCTCGGGGAACTCCACGTCGTAGCAGACGAGCAGGCCGACGGTGACGCCGTCCAGCTCCGCCTGGACGACCGGCTGCGTGCCGGGACGGAACGCGCCGCCTTCGAAGGAGCCGTACAGGTGCGTCTTGCGGTAACCGGCCAGCCGCTCGCCGGTCGGGCCGATCAGTTGCACCGCGTTGTACACCGCGTCACCGTCCCGCTCGGGGTAGCCGTAGACGACGGCGACGCCGTGCTCGGCGGCGATCCGTCCGACGGCCTCGGCGCCGGGCCCGTCGGCGGGCTCGGCGACGGCGGCGACGGCGCCGCCCAGCGCGTAGCCGGTGAGTGACAGCTCTGGGGTGACCAGCAGCCGGGCGCCGGCGGCGGCGGCGCGGGCGGCGGCTTGGTCCAGGGCGGCGAGGCTGTCCGCGCGGGACGCGGGCACGCCGCCGGGGCCTTGCAGCAGCGCGGTGCGCAGCGGTGTCATGGAACCTCGTGACCTGGGCTTTTCCGGGGTGGGTGGATACTTTCGACGGTACGTTCGGCGGCCGGTGGCCCACAAGCCGCATTCCTTGCGCACCAGGTGGTGGTTCGTTGCGTCCGGAACGACCGTGGCGGCGATTCGTTGCGCGGACACACGACGGCGGCCGCCCGTCCCCCTGCGGGTCGGGCGGCCGTCGATGCCTGCGGGGACGGGTCGCTCAGGTGGGCGAGCCGGCCGAGAAGCGGCGCAGGAGGGGCGAGAGCACCAGGACGGACTTGGTGCGTTCGACGAACGGCTCGCCCGCGATGCGCTCCAGCACCCGCTCGAAGTGGCGCATGTCGGAGGCGAAGATCTGCACGATCGCGTCGGCGTCGCCGGTCACCGTGGACGCAGACGCCACCTCGGGGTAGCGGGCCAGGCCGCGGCGGATGTCGCCGGGGGAGGTGTTGTGGCGGCAGTACATCTCGATGTAGCCCTCCGTCTCCCAGCCGAGTGCCGCCGGGTCGACCCGCACCGTGAAGCCGGTGATGGCGCCCTCGGCCCGCAGCCGGTCGACGCGGCGTTTGACGGCCGGGGCTGACAGGCCCACCTCGGCGCCGATGTCGGCGTAGGAGCGTCGGGCGTCCTCGGCGAGGGCGTGGACGATGCGTTCGTCGAGATCGTTCAGTCGCACGGCGTGCCGTTCACTTCTGTGTGGTCGAGGTGTCGGTGTTCGGGGTGAGGGCCGTCTGTGTGGTCAGGCGGGAGTGCTTGCGGCCGTAGAGGAAGTAGAACACGAGCCCGGCGGCCATCCAGCACCCGAACACGACCCAGGTGACCACCGGCAGGCTGGTCATCATCCACAGGCAGAAGGCGAAGCCCAGGGCGGGCAGCAGCGGCGACAGCGGCAGCCGGAAGCCGCGGGGCATGTCGGGCCGGGTGCGGCGCAGCACGATGACGGCCACGTTGACGAGGGCGAACGCGAACAGCGTGCCGATGCTGGTGGCGTCGGCGAGCTGCCCCAGCGGCACGGCGGCGGCGAGCACGCCGCAGAAGGCCGCCACCAGCACGGTGTTGGCGCGCGGGGTGCCGGTGCGCGGGTCGACGCGGGAGAACACCTTGGGGACCAGGCCGTCCCGGGACATGGCGAACAGGATGCGGGTCTGGCCGTAGAGCACGGCCAGCACGACGCTGGCGATGGCGACGACCGCGCCGGCGGCCAGCAGCACGGGCCAGAAGTTGTGCCCGGTGACGTCCCGCAGCACCCCGGCGAGCGCGGCCTCGGACCCCTCGAAGGACTGCCAGGGGGTGGCGCCGACCGCGACGGCGGCGACCAGGACGTAGAGCACAGTGACGATGAGCAGGGACAGCATGATGGCCCGCGGCAGGTCCCGCTGCGGGTTCTTCGCCTCCTCGCCCGCGGTGGAGGCGGCGTCGAAGCCGATGTAGGAGAAGAACAGCGACGCGCCGGCGGCGCTGACACCGGCCATGCCCAGCGGCATGAAGGGCGCGTAGTTGCCGGCCTTGATGCCGGTGAAGGCGACCGCGCAGAACATCAGCAGCGCGCCGATCTTCACCATGACCATGATGGTGTTGACCCGTGCGCTCTCCCGGGCGCCGCCCAGCAGGAAGCCCATCGCGAACAGCACCACCAGCAGCGCGGGCAGGTTGAAGAACCCGCCGTCGCCGGGCGGTGCGGAGAGTGCCGCTGGGAGGGTGACGCCGATGGTGCCGTCGAGGAGTTCGTTGAGGTACTCGCCCCAGCCGACGGCGACCGCGGCCACCGAGACGCCGTACTCCAGGATCAGGCAGAGCCCGCAGATCCAGGCCACCAGCTCGCCCATGGTCGCGTAGGAGTAGGAGTAGGAGGAGCCGGACGCGGGGATCGTGCCGGCGAGTTCGGCGTAGGACAGCGCGGAGAACAGTGCGGTGAGGCCGGCGATGACGAACGACACGGTGACGGCCGGGCCGGCTTCGGGCACCGCCTCGCCGAGTACCACGAAGATGCCGGTGCCCAGCGTGGCACCGATGCTGATCATGGTGAGCTGCCACATCGTGAGCGACCGCCGCAGCTGGCCGCCGCTACCGTGGCCGGCCTCGGCGACGAGCTGCTCCACGGGCTTGCGCCGCATCAGCCGGGCGAGTCCGCCGACGGGCGGGGGATGCGGCGCGCTCTGCACTGCGGTGTGGTCCGGCACGGGTGGCTCCTTAAGCCCTTGCTGCGGCTCGCGGCGGTCACGCGCGCACGCCAGCGACCGCCACGCCCACGTGCGGCTCGGGCTGGGGCGGCGGACCGCTGAGCAGGCGGTTTCCGCCACTCCTGGTACAGCGCACGACTCTACGAGCGCGGCGGGCGCACGCGTAACGCGCATTCCTTGCGTGTGCGTGTCGATCCGTTGCGCGATTCGGCGTTCCGTGCGTCGTCACCGACGGGCGCATGCGGGGAACGTGTCACCGGCCGCCGCGCGGGCCCGCACGGCGGCACTCCGGACGCCCCCGCGGGGCTCCCGGAGTGCGGCCGTCCGGTGCTCGGGTCAGCTCCAGCTGGCGTGCAGCGGCTTGCCCTCGGCGTAGCCGGCGGCGCTCTGCACGCCGACGACGGCCTTCTCCGCGAACTCCGCGAGGGAGGCGGCCCCGGCGTAGGTGCACGAGGAGCGCACGCCGGCGATGATCGAGTCGATCAGGTCCTCCACTCCGGGGCGGGCCGGGTCGAGGAACATGCGGGAGGTGGAGATGCCCTCCTCGAACAGGGCCTTGCGGGCCCGGTCGTAGGCGGACTCCTCGGCGGTGCGGTTGCGCACCGCGCGCGCGGAGGCCATGCCGAAGGACTCCTTGTAGAAGCGCCCGTCGGGGGCCTGCTGGAGATCGCCGGGCGACTCGTGGGTGCCGGCGAACCAGGAGCCGACCATCACGTTGGACGCGCCGGCGGCCAGCGCCATGGCCACGTCCCGGGGGTGGCGCACCCCGCCGTCGGCCCAGACGTGGGCGCCGAGGCGGCGGGCCTCGGCGGCGCACTCCAGGACGGCGGAGAACTGGGGGCGGCCGACGCCGGTCATCATGCGGGTGGTGCACATCGCGCCCGGTCCGACGCCTACCTTGACGATGTCGGCACCGGCCTCGACCAGGTCGCGCACGCCTTCGGCGGAGACGACGTTGCCCGCGACCACCGGCACCGCCGGGTCAAGGGCGCGGACGGCCCGCAGGGCGTCGATCATGCCCTGCTGGTGGCCGTGCGCGGTGTCGACGACGAGGGTGTCGGCGCCGGCTTCGAGCAGCGCGGCGGCTCGACCGGCGACGTCCCCGTTGATACCGACGGCGGCGGCGACGCGCAGCCGCCCGTCGGCGTCGGTCGCCGGGGTGTAGAGCGTCGCGCGCAGCGCGGCCTTGCGGGTGAGCACCCCGACCAGGCGGCCTTCGGCGTCGACGGCCGGGGCCATGCGCCGGTGGGCGGTGTCCAGCCGATGGAAGGCCTCGCGGGGGTCGATGTCGGCGGGAAGCAGGAGCAGTTCCCGGGACATGACGGCGCTGAGCTGGGTGAAGCGGTCGACGCCGGTGAGGTCGGCGTCGGTGACGACGCCCACCGGCCGGCCGCCGTCCACGACGATGCCGGCGCCGTGGGCACGCTTGGGCAGCAGCGACAGGGCGTCGGCGACGGTGGCGGTCGGCGCGAGCACGATCGGCGTGTCGAGCACCAGGTGGCGCTGCTTGACCCAGGAGACGACCTCGGCGACCACGTCCAGCGGGATGTCCTGCGGGATGACGACGAGCCCGCCCCGGCGGGCGACGGTCTCCGCCATACGACGGCCGGCGATGGCGGTCATGTTGGCCACGACGAGCGGGATGGTGGTGCCGGTGCCGTCGGGGGCCGAGAGGTCCACCGCCTGACGGGAGCCGACGGCGGAGCGGTTCGGCACCATGAACACGTCGTCGTAGGTCAGGTCGTAGGGGGGCCGCTGGTCGTTGAGGAATCGCACGTGCTGGACATCCAAGTCGTTCGGAGGAGGCCCCCGGCGTCGCAGCCGGAGGAAAACGCACGTACTTGAGTCTCCCACGGCGGCCCCCGTGCCCGTCCACGGATGATTCGCCACAGGTGGGGGGCCATCCGCCGTAGGAAGCTACAGCCCGGGTCGGCTCACCGCTGCTGCGCCGCCTCCTCCTGCAGACCGGGGGTGACGGGCGGCCTGTTGCCCGAGGCCGGCACCTCCTTGCCGGCCCAGGCCAGCACCCGCAGCCCCACGGGTTCGGTCCAGCGCGCGGCGAACGGGCCCAGCAGCACCATCAGCAGCACGTAGGCGGTGGCCAGCGGCGCCAGCTGGGGTTCGGTGCCCGCCGCGAGCCCTGCGATGACGATGGAGAACTCGCCCCGTGCCACCAGCGCGCCGCCGGCGCGCAGCCGTCCGCGCGGGCTGACCCCGGCCCGGCCCGCCGCGTACCAGCCCGTGAGCATCTTGGTGAGGCTGGTGACGACGGCCAGCACGAGCGCGGGCACGAGCACCGGCAGGATGTCGGCCGGCACGGTGGACAGTCCGAAGAAGACGAAGAAGACCGCGGCGAACAGGTCGCGCAGCGGGGTGAGCATGGCCCGGGCGCTGTGCGCCACCTCACCGGAGATCGCGATGCCGACGAGGAAGGCGCCGACCGCCGCGGAGACCTGGAAGCGTTCGGCGATCCCGGCGACGAGCAGTGTCAGGCCCAGCACGACGAGCAGCAGCGTCTCGGCGTTGTCGGAGGAGACGGCCCGGCTGATCAGCCGGCCGTGCCGCAGCGCGAGGACCAGCACCACACCGACCGTGCCGAGCGCGACGGCGAGGGTGATGCTGCCGCTGGCCAGGCCCACGCCGGCGACCACGGTGGTCAGCAGCGGCAGGTACACCGCCATCGCCAGGTCCTCCATGACCAGCACGCCGAGCACGACCGGTGTCTCCCGGTTGCCCAGCCGCCGCAGGTCGGTGAGGACCTTGGCGATCACCCCGGAGGACGAGATCCAGGTGATGCCGGCGAGCGCCACCGCCCCCACCGGCCCCCAGCCCAGGACCAGCGCGGCGACCGCGCCCGGCGTGGCGTTCAGCAGGAAGTCGACCAGGCCCGAGGGGTACTGCGTCTTGAGGCTGGTGACCAGCTCGGAAGCGCTGTACTCCAGGCCCAGCATGAGCAGCAGCAGGATCACGCCGATCTCGGCGCCGATCTCGAAGAAGTCCTCACTCGCGCTGAGCGGGATGATGCCCCCGTTGCCGAAGGCGAGCCCGCCGAGCAGGTAGAACGGGATGGGGGACATCCCGATGCGCCCGGCGAAGCGGCCTACGAGTCCCAGACCGAGGATGACCGCGCCCAGCTCGATCAGGAGAATCGTGGTGTCATGCACGTGGTCATCCTCCGGCGATGATGTCGGCGAGGTCGGAGACGCCCTCGCGGGTGCCCACGACGACCAGCGTGTCGCCGGTCTCCAGGCGGAAGTCGGGTCCCGGGGCCGGTTCGGCCCCGGTGCGGCGCAGCACCGCGACGATGGACGCGCCCGTCCTGGTGCGGGCCCGGGTGTCCCCGAGGGGGCGTCCGCGGTAGGGCGACTTGGGGTCGATGCCGATGCGCTCGGTGACGAGGTCCAGTTCCAGTTCCACGCAGCGCAGCGCATCGACACCGGTCGGCTCGGGCCTGACCAGCTCGGCGAGCGCGCTGGCCTCCTCCGGCTCCAGCGGCACGGTGGCCTGGCAGGTGTCCGGGTCGTCCGGGTCGTAGAAGCCGATGAAGCGGCGCCCGTCCTGGTGGACGACCACGGAGATGTGCCGCCCCGCACGGGTCTGCAGGTCGTACTGGGTGCCGACGCCCGGCAGCGGTGTGCGTCGCGTGGTCATGTCCCTCTCCCCGGAGAGTAGGCGGACTGGTCTGCGCTACAGCGTGGTGCAGGCCCATGGTATTTCCGGCCCGCCTCGTTCCCGACCGCGGCCTCGGGGCGTAGCGTGGGGACATGAGTGATCTTGACCTCCGGCCGACCGCGCGCACCTGCGGTGGTCTGGGCGAGGTGGCGGCCGAACCGGTGCGCGAGCTGATGACCGGGCGGACCGTGCCGCTGGGCGAGTCCACCCGGGTCCGGCGGCTGCTGCCGGGGCTGGGGCGCCGCATGGTCGGAGCCTGGTGCTTCGTCGACCAGTACGGTCCGGACGACATCGCGGACCGGCCGGGCATGCAGGTGCCGCCGCATCCGCACACCGGGCTGCAGACCGTCAGCTGGCTGCACGGCGGCGAGGTGCTGCACCGCGACAGCGTCGGCAGCCTGCAGACCGTGCGCGCCTACGAGCTGGGCCTGATGACCGCGGGCCGGGCGATCTCCCATTCGGAGGAGTCGCCGCGCGACCACTCCCCCATCCTGCACGGCGCCCAGCTGTGGGTGGCGCTGCCCGACGCGCACCGGCACACCGAGCCCGCCTTCGAACACCACACCGACCTGCCGCAGGTCACGTCGCCGGGCCTGCGGGCCACCGTCGTACTGGGTGGGCTGGACGGCACCCGCTCCCCCGGCACCGTCCACTCCCCGCTGGTCGGCGCCGACCTGTCGCTGGTCGGCGGCGCCTCGGCCCGCCTGCCGCTGGAGCCGGACTTCGAGTACGCGGTGCTGTCCATGGCGGGCGCCGCTGACGTGGACGGCGTGCGGGTCGAACCGGGCTCGATGCTGTACCTGGACTGCGGGCGGCGGGAGCTGCCGCTCCGCGCGGACAGCGACGCCGAGCTGATGCTGCTGGGCGGCGAGCCGTTCGAGGAGAAGATCGTGATGTGGTGGAACTTCGTGGGCCGCACACACGAGGAGATCGACCGGGCGCGCACCGACTGGATGACGGGGTCCGGCTTCGGCCAGGTCACCGGCTACGACGGCGACCCGCTGCGGGCCCCGGAGCTGCCACCCGTCCCCCTCAAGCCCCGCGGCCGGGTGCGTTGACCTGGCACCCCACGCCCTGCATGCGGCTCGGGTTCTGAGGCTCGGTGAGTCATTCGCTTGAGGGTAGGAGGTTGTGACTCCGTCGGTTGCCAACACGCTCAACCCTGGCCGTTAGGTTGGGCCCATGGAGATCATTCGCCGGGCCTACGACCACCCGCACGTCGTTTCCCTGGTCGCAGGTCTACAGGCCGAGTACGTGCAGATCTACGGTGCTCCCGACGACAGTCCCACCGAGCCTGGGCAGTTCTCGCCGCCCGATGGGGCGTTTGCTGTGGGATACGAGTCCGCCGTGCCTGTCGTGATGGGAGGCTGGCGGATGCGCGCGGACGGGCGCGCGGAACTCAAGCGCATGTTCGTCGTCGATGGACAGCGCGGGCATGGGCTCTCCCGTCCCATGCTGGCGTGGCTGGAGGAGTCTGCCGCAGCCGCAGGTGCACCTTGGATCGTGTTGGAGACGAACCGGCGCCACCCGGCGGCGATCGGCCTGTACCGCTCGTGCGGCTATGCCGATGTCCCCGCCTTCGGCTACTACACCGACGATCCGCTCACCGTCTGTCTCGGTCGACCGCTGCCCGTCGGCCATGAGCACGAATCACGGGATACGACCGTGCGTTGAAGGCCGCGACGATGACCACGGCCTCGCGCCTCTGCGGTTCAGACGCGGAGCCATCTGCGCCAGGCGGGCCGGCGGCCGGAACCGCCGGGGCTGTCCGGCGCGGGGCGCGACGGCGTGGCTGCTGCGGTGTCCGCCTCCGACTGCTCGTCCTCCTGCTGCCCGTCGTCCTGCCGGTGCGGCTCGGGGCCGCCCGCCGCCGGCCCGGGAGCGCGGTCCGGTTCCGGGCCACCCGCGGGTTCCGGGGCTGGGCCGCCGCCCGTCGGTTCCGGGGCTGGGTCCGGTTCCGGGTCGGGGCCGGGTTCGGCGGGGCCGGGCCCGGCGCCGGGCGTGCCGGGGTCGAGGGTGGCGACGAAGTCGGCGAGGTCGCGGACCACGTGCTCGGGGCGCTCCCAGTACAGGCAGTGCCCGGCGCCCTCGTAGACGACGAGCCGGGAGCCGGGGATCGCGTCCAGCACGGTCTGCTGGTCCTCGCGGGTGAGCAGTTCGTCCCGGTCGCCCCAGAGCACGAGTGTCGGCACGAGGATGCCGGACAGTGTGGCCGGCAGGTCGGTCTCCAGCAGGCCGCGCAGGGTGTCACGCCACACCCGGGCGGGAGCCTTCAGGCTCTCCGTGACCACGGCGTCCGTGAAGGCCGGTGACATGGACCCGGCTGTCATTCCCCGGGAGAACTCCTCGGCGAACGCGCGGTCCACCGGCTCCGGCAGCTCGCGGACGGCCTCCCACAACTCCATGGCGCCCGGTTTGTCGGCAAGCGCGGCGGGAGTGCCCAGCAGGACCAGGCCCGCCACCCGGTCCGGGTAGCGTCCGGCGACGATCCGCGCCTGCACGCCACCGCTGGAGCCACCCACCAGCACGGCCCGCTCGATGCCGACCGCGTCCATGAAGGACACCAGGTCCGCGGCCAGCTCCTCGGGGGTGTAGCCGTCGGGTGGCTTCGCGGCGTCCCCGTGGCCGCGCTGGGTCGGGGCGTAGCCGTGCAGGCTGGCGGGGAAGCGGCGCAGCACCGGTTCGAAGGTGCGCCAGGAGTCCGCCCAGCCGTGGACGAGGACGATGGGCAGCGAACCCGGGTAGCCAGCCTCCGCATACGGGATGACCAGCTCCTGCGGCGCGTTCCCGCGGAGCACGACGTGGCGTTCGGCGATGGTGGACAAGTTTCCGGTCCTCCTCACCCCTGCTCCGAGCGTAGCCGAACGCGTCCTGCCCGGCATTCGCGTGCACGCCGCCGACGACCGAGCCGCCTCCGGCCGCGCGTCCCCACCGCGCCTCCCCGGCGGGCGGCGGCCCGGACGGTGCCAGCGGCGGCGGGACAGGGAGGAGTCGCGCATCACCAGCTCCGGCTGGAGCACGATGCGCTGGTGCTGGTGGCTGTCCGCCCGGTCGCCGGTCTCCTCAATCAGCAGGTCGGCGGCCAGCCTGCCCGTGTGGAAGGCCGGCTGCCGCACCGAGGTCGGCGGCACGGCCGCTGCGGAGGCGAACTCGATGTCGTCGTAGCCGACCAGCGCCACCTCGTCGGGCACGCTCACGCCGGCCCTGTAGAGGGCCTGGAGCACGCCGGGCGGTGACATGGCCGGGGCTGCCGGACGGTGGTTGACTGGGTGGTATGCCGCTCCGCCGCTACGGCGTTCTCGCCGGGACCCTGCACCACCACTTCCGGGACCCGCCCGACGCGCAGGGACGCTGGTTCCACGTCAACCTCACCGTGGACGCTCCCGCCGGGCGCCACCGGTGCGCCGTGGACGTCGACAGCAAGCAGTCCGCCACCGGGGTGCGCTGGAAGTGCCTCATCCTGGACGCGTCGTCGCTCGGTCCGGTGGCCGCGTGGGTCCCCGGCTACCACGAGCTGGCCCGCACTCCGGACTCCGGAGCCCTGGACTTCGTCCGCCATCCGGCGCTCACCGGCCGTCCGGGTTGCGTCTTCGTCCGCCGGCCGCCGGGCCGGCTCGGCGGGTCAGCCGCAGCGCCGCCGTGGTCGCTCGGCTCGCACCTCGACGCCGCCTCGGCGCTGGAACCGCTGCTGGTGCCCGGCCGGGACGTGCTCGTCTTCGGGGAGCCGTTCCGGACCGGGCTGGGCATGCACAACATCCACCAGAACCAGGGCGACCCGCCCGGTAGCCAGTGGTGGGACGAGAACGGCGTCTGGCAGGACGGCGCCGTCCTCACCCGTCGGGAGGACGGGCGGTACGACGCCTTCCTGTCCGCGTTCACCACCCAGGCCGAGCGCACCGACGACGACGGGCACCCGGCCTGACCGCAGTGCTCCGGTGCGGCCGGGCAGTCCCCGGCCGCACCTGCGGTCAGCGGTAGGTCAGGTCGGAGGCCGAGTACTTGCAGTGGGTGCCGTCGGCGTTGCTGCCGTTCTTCGTCGGCTCGGCCCCGGTGTTGTTGCCCAGGTACTTCTGGCAGGGGACGATCTTCCTGCTGCTGTCCCCGATGATGGTGATGCCGCGCAGGGTCAGCGAGTCGCCGTAGTTGGTGTTGATGCCGCCGATCACGCCGCCGGGTGCGGTGATCTCGGTGTTGCTCACGTTGATGGTGCGCTTGTGCTGGGTGGAGCAGTTGCCGCAGGAGCGCACGAAGGTCTTGAAGTCCTGGGCGGCGAAGTTGGAGATGTTGAGCGTGCCGCCGCCGTTGAACTGGAAGATCTTGTCGGAGGCCTTACGGGCGCCGCCTCCGGTCACGGTGTAGGTCTTGCCGGTACCCCGGAAGGTGGCGGCGTCCTCGCCGACGTCCTCCCACCACACGTTCTGCAGCGTGCAGCTGCCGGAGCAGTGGATGCCGTCGGCGGCGGGCGCGCCGAGGATGACGTTCTTCAACGTCGCGCCGTCGGCGAGCTTGAACAGCGGTGACTGGTTCTCCTCCTGGCCGCCGGTACCCAGGTTGCCGGTGCCGTAGTAGCGCTTCATGCCGCCGTCGACGGAACCGGAGATGTTCTTCGTCGCGCTGACGGGCTCGCTGCCGTTGGCCGAGGGCCAGGTGGCGGCGGAGGCGGACGGCAGGGACAGCCCGGTGACGAGGGCGCCGGCGGCGAGGGCGAACGCGCCGATGCCGCCGGCGATCACCCGCCGTTTGCCGGTGAGGGAGAGGTTCTTGGAGTGGGTCATGTGCGTCGGCTCCTTGGGGTGGGGCCTCGTGGGAGGTGGGTCGGACGCCCGGCTGGGAGCGGCGGAGCGGTACGCGGTGACCGGCCCGCGGCCGTCGGCTCCGTGCACCGGGCGCTTGGGGGTGGTGCTGCACCTCCAAGTCGCCGCCCCCGCCCGGAAGGTTGCCGCCGGATGCGAAGAGTTCCGGCGGGGCGGCGGTACCGGCGGTCCCCGTCAGTCGCGCGGGAGTGGCCACATGGTCGGGTTGGTGACGAAGTGACCGCCCAGGCAGGCGTGTTCCGGGTTGCCGGGGTCCAGTTCGCCCTGCTCGGCGATGAGTTGCGCGGCAAAGCCTTCGGAGTCGTCCTGCGGTTCGTAGCCCAGGGAACGGGCGGAGGTCAGGTCCCACCACAGCCGGGTGTTGGCGGACGAGCCGTACACGACGGTGTGGCCGACCGCCTCGGCGGTGAGGGCGGCGTGGAAGAGCCGCGCCCCGTCCTGCGGGCTCATCCAGAGGGAGAGCATGCGCACCGAGGTGGGCTCGGGAAAGCAGGAGCCGATGCGGACGGAGACGGTCTCCATGCCGTGCCGGTCCCAGTACAACTGCGCGAGGTCCTCACCGAAGGACTTCGACAGGCCGTAGTAGGTGTCCGGGCGGCGGGGTGTGTCCACGGGGATGAGCGGTTCGCCCGGGAGCGGCCGGGGGGTGTGGCCGGTGGCGTGGTTGGACGAGGCGAAGACGATGCGCGGCACGCCTTCCTCCCGGGCGGCCTCGTACAGGTGGTACGTGCCCTCGATGTTTGCACGCAGAATCATCTCGAAGGGCGCTTCCAGGGAGATGCCCGCGAGATGGATGATCGCGTCCACGCCGCGCACGGCCTCACGCAGGGCGCCGATGTCGGCCAGGTCGGCGGTGATCGCGTCCGGTGCCCCGGTGACGGGCGCCACGTCCAGCAGGCGCAGCTCGTATCCGTAGGCCGGGAGCAGTTCCCGCATGAGGGTGCCGAGTCCGCCGGCGGCGCCGGTGAGCAGGACGGTGCGCGGAGCGGGCATGCGGGGACTCCTCAGTCGGGACGGACGGGTCGGCCCGGTGCAGGGGCGGCGGTGCCGTCCGTGGTGCGACCGGGCCCGGCGGGAGGGGCGCGAAGGCGGTGCGGCTGAGCTGCGCGGCGGATGGGCGTTGCGTGCGCACACGGTGTGTGCGGCGGGCGGGCGCGCACCGGGGAACCGGCACGGGAGGTGTGCGCCGACGGTCGGCGTTCCCATGCAACGGACAAGCTAGGAAGCGCGGACGACGGCGTCAAGTGCCGTCCCACCCGGCGATGCTCACGGCACCGGCACAGCGCCACCACCACGGGCACCTCCTTGACCTGCGTCGTCGCGCCGCCCTAACGTGACCGCGCCCCGCGGGAGCGCGGCCGGCGAACCCGTGGACGCCGACGGAACCCGCTCGCGCCACACCTCCCCGGCCCTGCCCGCCACGCCCCGGGCCGCCGCTCGCCGGGCGGTCCCGGGGGCCGCGCCTCCCTGCCCGCCCGGTCGCCGAACCGCGCGTCCGCCGCACCTCGTTGCCGACCGGGAACACCGGCGGCCTCAGACCCGAGGAGTCCGAGTGAAGACCTCCGCATTTCTCTACCCGTGGGACGTCGTGGGAGACCCGCACGCCGCGGCGCGCGTCGCGGACCTGGGGGTTCGGCAGGTGACGCTGGCCTCCGCGTACCACTCCACGCGGGCGGTGACGCCGCGCCATCCGGGCCACCGCGTGGTCACCGCCGAGTACGCCGCGGTGCTGTACCCGCCGGACGAGCGCCGGTGGGCGGGGACGGCGCTGCGTCCCCGGCCGCAGACCTGGACGGCCTCGCCGGACGCGTTCGGGGAGGCGGCCGAAGCGCTGGCCGCCGCGGGCCTCGAAGTGCACTCCTGGGTGGTGCTCGCGCACAACTCCCGCCTGGGCGAGGAGCATCCGCGAAGCTGCGTGGTGAACGCGCACGGGGACCGCTACCCGTGGGCGCCCTGCGTGGCGCGGCCCGAGGTGCGGTCGTACCTGGTGGGCCTGGCAGCGGAGGCGGCGGTCCGGCCGGGGGCGGCCGGCACCGAGCTGGAGTCGTGCGGCTGGTACGGCTACGCGCACCTGCACGCCCACGACAAGGTCGGCGGGGTAGCCTTCGGGGACGCCGCCTCGTACCTGATGTCGCTCTGCTTCTGCGACGCCTGCCAGGCCGGGTACGCCGAACACGGCGAGGATCCGGACCGGTTGGCGGCCTCGGTACGCGAGGCGCTGGAACCGGTGTGGGCGGGCGCGCCCTCGCCGGAGGCGGGCTGGGCGGGGGTGCGCGCCCTGTTGGGCGCGCGGGCGGCCGAGGCGACGCTGCGCTGGCGCGGCCACGTCGCCCGCACGCTTCAGCAGTCGGTGGTCGGCGCGGTGCGGGCCGCCGCGGGGGCGGGTTTCCAGGTGCTGCTGCACGCCGATCCGGAGCCGTACCGCACCGGCGCCAACCCCGGGGTGGACGCCCGTCAGGTCCTGTCCGTCGCGGACGGTGTGGTGCTGCCGTGCACCGGCGACGACGCCGCCCGGGAGTCGGTGCTGCGGCCGTTCACAGGCCGGTCCGGGGTGGTCGCGGCCAACCTCAACATCGTCACGGGCATGGGCGGTTCACCCCGGACGCTGGAGCGGGACGCCGCACACGCCGCCTCCCTGGGAGCCGGCGAACTCCGCCTGTACCACGCCGGCCTGGCCTCAGGGCCGGACCTGCGGGCCGTCACCGAGGCGCTCGCGAAGCTCGACCGGGCAGCTGCGGACTGACGGCCGCGCAGCCGTAACGGGCGCTCCCCGCACTCTCCCGCCCTTTCGGACAGAAACCGCTTTCTACCTTGCCGGGCCTGCCACCTGCGGCGAAGCCTCGACGCCTGGACGGCCCCGGAACTTCTTCTGTCAGAAGCGTTGACGAAACATTCGGCCCACCTCTAGCTTCATCGCGTCGTACTTCGTACGTCATATATGAGACGCGATACGCGAGATCTGAGAGCTCCTCACCCATGACCCTTGCGCCCACCCCGATTCCGTCCCGCACGCAGTACGTGCTGGAGGCGATCAAGCACGCGATCCTCACCGCGCAGCTGAGACCGGGGCAGGCGCTCGTCGAGACCGAACTCGCCGCCAGGTACGGGGTGTCGAAGACCCCCGTCCGGGAGGCGCTGAAGACGCTCGCCGGCTCCGGGCTCGTGGTGATGAGCCAGTACAAGGGAGCCGTCGTCCGTCTGGTCGACGCGACCATGGCAAGGGAGGTCTACGACGTCCGCCTGATGCTCGAACCCGAGGCGCTGCGCCGCTCCATCACCCGCAGCGCCTCGCTCGACGCGGCCCGCGAAGCCCTGGAGCGGGCCGACGCGGCGGACGACAAGGCGGACAGGTCGCTGGCCAACAGGGAGTTCCACCGGGCGCTGTACCTGCCCTGCGGCAACCCGCTGCTGGCCCGGATGCTCGACGAACTCCGCGACCAGGCCGCCCTGGTGTCGACCGTGGCCTGGGCCTACCTGCCGACGTGGGAGCGGGAGGCCGCGGAGCACCGCGAGATCCTGCGGCTCGCGCTGGCCGGGGAGGCCGACGCGGCAGCCGCAAGCCTGCACCAGCACATCGCGTCGTTCGTCCACCGCGCCTTTCCCGACGACGAAGCCGGGGGTGGCGCGGCGTGAACGGCCGGTACACCGACGAAAGGCCAGTCCGTATGGACCTCTCACCGCTGAAGACGGCGCTCGCTGACGTCGTCGCCATCCCGGTGACCCCCTTCGCCGCGAACGGGAGCATCGACACCGCCGCGCACCGCGTCCTGCTGCGCAGGCTGCTCGACGGCGGGGTGCGCGTGCTCACCCCCAACGGCAACACCGGCGAGTTCTACGCTCTCTCCCCCGAGGAGCGCCGCGCGGTCACCGAACTGACGGTGGCCGAGGCACGCGGCCGGGCCGCCGTGCTGGTGGGCGTCGGGCACGACGTGCCGACGGCGGTCGCTGCCGCCGAGCACGCCAGGGACTCCGGCGCCGACATGGTGATGGTCCACCAGCCGGTGCACCCCTACGTGTCGCAGGACGGCTGGATCGACTACCACCGGGCCGTCGCCGAGGCCGTGCCGGAACTCGGCGTTGTGCCCTACATCCGCAACCCGCTGCTCACCGGCGACCGGCTCGCCGCGCTGGCCGACGACTGCCCCAACGTCGTCGGGGTCAAGTACGCGGTGCCCGACGCGGCGCGCTTCGGCGCCTTCGCCCGGGACGCGGGACTGGACCGCTTCGTGTGGATCGCCGGGCTGGCCGAGCTGTACGCGCCGTCCTACTTCGCCTCCGGGGCCACCGGGTTCACCTCCGGGCTGGTCAACGTCGCACCGGGCGTCTCGCTGTCGATGCTCGCCGCGCTGCGCGACGGCGACTACGCGGCGGCGATGAAGGTGTGGGAGCAGATACGCAGGTTCGAGGAGCTGCGCGCCGACCGGCAGTCGGCCGACAACGTGACCGTGGTCAAGGAGGCGCTGGCCTCGCTGGGGCTGTGCAGCCGGGACGTGCGCCCACCGAGCCGGGTGCTGCCCCAGGCGCAGCGCCGGGATGTCGCCGACCAGGTCGCCGGGTGGTCGGTGTGACCGGCCGCGCGGCGCCGGAGGACCTGCGCAGCCACCAGTGGTACGGCACGGACGGGCTGCGCTCGTTCAGCCACCGGGCCCGCACCCGGCAGCTCGGCTACCTGCCGGAGGAACACCTGGGCAAGCCCGTCATCGCGATCCTCAACACCTGGTCCGACATCAACCCGTGCCACTCCCACCTGCGCGAGAGGGCCCAGGCGGTGAAGCGGGGCGTGTGGCAGGCCGGCGGTTTCCCGCTGGAGTTCCCGGTCTCCACGCTGTCGGAGACGTTCCAGAAGCCGACGCCGATGCTCTACCGCAACATGCTGGCGATGGAGACGGAGGAACTGCTCCGCTCCTACCCGGTGGACGGGGCGGTGCTGATGGGCGGCTGCGACAAGTCGACTCCGGCGCTGCTGATGGGCGCCGCGTCCGTGGACCTGCCCGCGGTCTTCGTGCCGGCCGGGCCGATGCTTCCCGGGCACTGGCGCAACGAGGTGCTGGGGTCGGGCACCGACATGTGGAAGTACTGGGACGACAAGCGGGCCGGTCTCATCGGTGACTGCGAGATGGCCGAACTGGAGAGCGGGCTGGCCCGCTCCCCGGGCCACTGCATGACGATGGGCACCGCCTCGACGCTGACGGCCGCGGCCGAGGTCCTGGGCGTCACCATGCCGGGTGCCTCGTCCATACCGGCGGTCGACTCCGGGCACGACCGGATGGCCGCGGCCTCCGGGCGGCGGATCGTCGAGCTGGTGTGGCGGCGCCTGACGCTGTCGCAGCTGCTGACCGCCGAGGCGTACCAGGACGCCGTGTCGACGGTGCTCGCGCTGGGCGGCTCGACCAACGCCGTGATCCACCTCATCGCCATGGCGGGGAGGTCGGGTGTCACCCTGACCCTCGACGACTTCGACCGGACCGCCCGCGAGGTGCCGGTACTGGCCGACCTCCGCCCGGGCGGGCGCTACCTGATGGAGGACTTCCACTTCGCCGGCGGGCTGCCCGCGTTCCTGTCCCGGCTGGCGGACGTGCTGCACCTGGACCGGCCGACCGTCGCCCACGACAGCCTGCGCGAGCAGCTGGCCGGTGCGCGGGTGCACAACCCGGAGGTCATCCGGGACCGCGACAAGCCGCTGGCTGAGGAGGGCGGCGTGGCGGTGCTGCGCGGCAACCTGTGCCCGGACGGCGCGGTCATCAAGCACATCGCGGCCGAGCCGCACCTGCTGCGGCACACCGGCCCGGCCGTGGTGTTCGACGACTACCGCGACATGCAGCGGCGCATCAACGACCCGGCGCTGGCGCTCACCCCCGACCACGTGCTGGTGCTGCGCAACTCCGGACCGAAGGGCGGCCCCGGCATGCCCGAGTACGGCATGCTGCCGCTGCCGGACTACCTGCTCAAGCAGGGCGTGCGGGACATGGTCCGGTTGTCCGACGCCCGGATGAGCGGCACCAGTTACGGGGCGTGCGTCCTGCACATCGCGCCCGAGTCGTACGTCGGCGGCCCGCTCGCGCTGGTCCACGACGACGACCTGATCACGCTGGACGTCGCGGCCCGCCGGCTCCACCTGCACGTGGACGAGGCGGAGCTGGCCCGGCGGCGCGCCGGGTGGACGGCCCCGCCCGCCCGCTACGGACGCGGTTACGGCGCGCTCTACGAGGAGCAGATCACCCAGGCCGACACCGGCTGCGACTTCGCCTTCCTGTCCCGCCCAGGTGAGGTCCCCGACCCCTACGCGGGCTGACCGGAGCCTGCATTCCCCCGTGCACCACCGGCCCCTGTCCCCGCCTGACCAGTAGTAAGCGCTTGCCACCCCCGGGTCCGCGCACCCGCACCACGCCCCAGCACCACAGGAGAACGGAGACGTGTCATGGCCCAAGGCGCAGCCGTGGCCACACCGCCCAAGGCGCCCAAGCGCCGCTCGGCGACACCCCGCCGACTGCCGTATCTGCTGATCGCCCCCGCGGGTCTCCTCATGCTGGGATTCATCGCCTACCCGGTGATCAGTGTCTTCTACTACAGCATGCAGGACTACAACGTCACCAAGCCGTGGCGGAACGGCTTCGCCGGCTTCGACAACTTCGTCCGGATCTTCACCGCGGACGACATGTTCTGGACCTCGCTGGTCTTCAGCGCGCAGTGGGTCGTCGTCCAGGTCTCGCTGCAACTGGTCCTGGGCCTGGCACTGGCCCTGATCGTCAACCAGACGTTCATCGGCCGCGGCATCGCCCGGGCCATGGTCTTCTCCCCCTGGGCCGTCTCCGGCGTGCTGACCAGCACGATCTGGATCCTGCTGTACAACTCCTCGACCGGCTTCAGCCGCTACCTCGCAGACGCGGGCCTGGGTGAGTACGGGACGTCCGTGCTGTCCGACACCGGCACCGTCTTCTGGGCCGCGGTCGTCGCCGAACTGTGGCGCGGGGTGCCGTTCTTCGCCATCCTCATCCTCGCCGACCTGCAGTCGGTGTCGAAGGAGCTGTACGAGGCGGCGTCCGTGGACGGCGCCGGACGCGTCCGCCAGTTCGTCCACATCACCCTGCCGCACCTGCGGGACGCGATCGTGCTGTCCACCCTGCTGCGCGCGGTGTGGGAGTTCAACAACGTCGACCTGCTGTACACCCTGACCGGCGGCGGGCCGGCCGGCGTCACCACGACCCTGCCGCTCTATGTCGCCAACACCGGGATCGAGGGGCACGACTTCGGCTACGCCTCGGCGCTCACCACCGTCGCCTTCGTGATCCTCCTGTTCTGCTCGATCCTCTATCTGCGCCTGAGCAAGTTCGGAGGCGACCACAAGTGACTGCCGCACTCGCCGTGAAGCACCCCGCCGGCTCCACCGGGACGTCCCCGCAGGACGCACCTCCGCCCGCCGCGCCGCGCCGCCGGGGGCGGGAGCGGGCCTTCGACGAGGCCCCGCGCTGGCAGATCTACCTGCCGCTGGGCATCTACCTGGTGTTCACGCTCATCCCCTTCTACTGGATGGTGCTGTTCGCCGTCCGCCCGGCCGGCTCCACCTCGCTGCTGCCGTGGCCGATGACCGGGGAGCACTTCTCCAAGGTCTGGAACGAGCGCAGTTTCGCGCTGTTCTTCCAGAACAGCATGATGGTCGGCGTCGCCACGCTGTTCACCACGACGCTGGTGGCGCTGGCCGGCGGCTACGCGCTCGCCCGCTTCCGGTTCCGGCTGAAGAACGCGTTCATGCTGGCGCTGCTGTGCTCGCAGTTCATTCCCGGCGCGCTGATGCTGGTGCCGCTGTTCGAGATCTTCCGGAACCTCCAGCTGATCAACTCCCTGTGGAGCGTGATCATCGCGGAGACGGTCTTCCAGTTGCCGCTGTCCATCATTCTGATCAGCGGGTTCATCAAGAACGTGCCCAACACCCTGGAGGAGGCCGCCTGGGTGGACGGCTGCTCGCGCTTCCGCGCCTTCTGCATGGTGGTCCTGCCGCTGCTGCGGCCCGGGCTGATCGCCGTCGGCTCGTTCGCGTTCGTGCACAGCTGGAACCACTTCCTGTTCGCCCTGATGTTCCTCAGCGAACACGACAAGCAGACCATCCCGGTCGGGCTGAACACCCTCATCGGCGCCGACAGCGTCGACCTGGGCGCGCTCGCCGCGGGCGGTGTGATCGCCGCCGTCCCCGTGGTGATCGTCTTCGCCTTCATCCAGAAGTGGCTGATCACCGGCTTCAGCGCCGGCGCTGTGAAGGGCTGACCGCCGTGCACCGACTCCCCACCACGCCCACAGGCCCGGTCCGGCCGAGGAGGACCCATCCCATGACATGCCACCGGCCAGCACCACGCCCCGGCCGGCCCGCCACGGCCGCGGCGCGGCCCACCCCCCGCAGGAGGCGCGCATGAGCACCACCGCCGCACTGCCCCTGGTCCTGACGGGCGCGCGCGGCCACGGCCGCTGGCACCTGGCCAACATCCGCCGCCTGCAGCGCGAGGGCGTGGTCACGCTCGCCGGGATCTGCGAGCTGACACCGCTCGACGCGGACGAGCTGGCCGGCTTCGACGGACCCGCGCCCGCCCAGTCCCCGGACTTCGGCTCGCTGCTGGAGGTCACCGGTGCCCGCGCGGCGATCGTCTGCACTCCGATCCAGACCCACACCGCGTTCGCGCTGACAGCGGCGGCCCAGGGTGTGCACCTGCTGCTGGAGAAGCCGCCCGCCGCGAACTGGGCCGGGTACCAGCAGCTCACCCAGGGCGTACGGGCCGCCGGTACCGCCTGCCAGATCGGCTTCCAGTCCATGGGCTCGCACGCCCTGCCCGCCATCGCGGAGCTCGTCCGCACAGGTGCCGTCGGCACGCTGCGCGGGGTCGGAGCGGCGGGCGCGTGGGTCCGCGACGAGGCGTACTACCGGCGTGCGCCCTGGGCCGGGCGGCGCCGCCTCGGGGACGCCGACGTGGTCGACGGGGTGCTCACCAACCCGCTCGCGCATGCCGTCGCCACCGCGCTCGCGCTCGCCGGGGCCTCCACCGCCGCCGACGTCGCGGACGTCGAGACCGAGCTGTTCCGCGCCCACGACATCGAGGCCGACGACACCTCCGCGGTGCGGATCACCACCACGGGCGGTCTGCCGGTCACCGCGGCGGTGACGCTCTGCGCCGAGCAGCCCGGCGAGCCGTACGTCATCGTGCACGGCGACCAGGGGCGGATCACCTTCTGGTACAAGCAGGACCGGATGCTCCTCCACCGCTCCGGGCACCCCCCGCAGGAGAGCCGGCACGGCCGCACCGACCTGCTGGAGAACCTGGCCGCGCACCTGCGGGACGGCACGCCGCTGCTCGCGCCCGCGGAGAGCACCGGCGCGTTCATGCGGGTCGTCGAGGCCGTGCGCACCGCGCCCGAGCCGGTCGCGCTGCCGTCCGGCGCCTGGCACTCCGCGCCGACCGACGACGGCGGCGGCGTGCGCCGGGTCGTGCACGGCATCGACGCAATGGTCGCCGCAGGCGCCGACTCGTTGTCGCTCTACTCCGAACTCGCCGCACCCTGGGCCGAGTCCACCGGGATGAGGCCGTCATGACCTCCGCCGCGCTGCACTGCGCGGGCCGTCCGGTGGCCCGCTACGGATACCGGTCCGACACCGACCGGCGCCCCTGCCTGCACCCGGTCAGCACGCTCGGCGGGAGGGCCGTCACCGAGGAGCGGCCCGCCGACCACGTGCACCACCTCGGTGCCGGCGTGGCCATCCCGGACGTGGACGGCTACAACTTCTGGGGTGGGCGCACGTTCGTGCGCGGCCAGGGCCCGACCGTGCTGGACAACCACGGCGTGCAGCGCCACCTGGGCTGGAAGCTCCGCGACCCGGACGGGTTCGTGGCGGAGCTGGGCTGGGAGGCCGACGGCGCCGAACTCCTTCGCGAGCACCGCACGGTGGCCGCCACCGCACTCACCGGCACGGCGTGGGCCGACACGGCCTGGGTGCTGGACCTGTCGTTCTCGTTCACCAGCCGCCGCGGCGCGGACGTCTCCTTCGGCAGTCCCGCCACCAACGGCCGCCCCGGCGCCGCCTACGGCGGCTTCTTCTGGCGCGCGCCGAAGGAGGCGGCACCGCCCGCCGTGTTCACCGCGACGCTGGAGGGCGAACAGGCGGTGCACGGTGAGGCCGCGGACTGGGTGGCGCTGACCGGGGACGGGTGGACGCTGGTCTTCGCCGGCGCGACCGCGGAGACGCGCCGCGACCCGTGGTTCGTGCGGACCACCGAGTACCCCGGCGTCGGCTCCTCCCTCGCGGCCGGGGAACGGCTGCTGCTGCCCGCCGGGCAGACCCTGGTGCGGCGGGTGGTCACCGTGGTGGCCGACGGCCGCCTGGACCGGGCCGACGCGGCGGCGCTCGTGCGCAGGGTGGTGACGGCGTGAGCAGGCCCTGGACCGCCGACCTCGGCGACGGCACGTACCGCAACCCGGTGCTGAACGCCGACTGGTCCGACCCGGACGTGGTCCGCGTCGGCGAGGACTTCTACCTGACCGCGTCCAGCTTCGGGCGGGTGCCTGGGCTGCCGCTGCTGCACTCGCGCGACCTGGTCAACTGGACCCTGGTCGGGCACGCCCTGGACCGCCCCGAACCGGCCGGCGACTTCGTCGTCCCGCAGCACGACCGCGGGGTGTGGGCGCCGTCGATCCGGCACCACGACGGACGGCTGTGGATCTTCTGGGGTGATCCCGACCGCGGCATCCAGCAGGTCAACGCCGAACGGGTGGAGGGCCCCTGGAGCGGGCCGCACCTGGTGAAGGCCGGCCGGGGGCTCATCGACCCGTGCCCGCTGTGGGACGAGCGGACCGGCGAGGCGTACCTGGTGCACGCCTGGGCGAAGTCCCGGTCGGGAGTGAAGAACCGCCTCACCGGCCACCGGATGAGCCCCGACGGCCGTGAACTGCTCGATGAGGGCAAGACCCTCGTCGACGGCGACCTGCTGCCCGGCTGGTTCACCCTGGAGGGCCCGAAGCTGTACCGGCACGACGGCTGGTTCTGGATCCTCGCTCCCGCCGGGGGTGTGGAGACCGGCTGGCAGGGCGCCTTCCGCTCGCGGGACTTCTTCGGCCCGTACCAGGAGCGGGTGGTGCTCGCCCAGGGGCGGACCGGCGTCAACGGTCCGCACCAGGGCGGCTGGGTCCGCACCGCCGCGGGCGAGGACTGGTTCGTGCACTTCCAGGCCCGCGGCCCGCACGGCAGGGTGGTGCACCTCCAGCCGATGCGCTGGACCGGCGAGGGCGACGGCGACAGCGACAGCGACAGCGACAGGAACGACGGCGTCGGCTGGCCGGTGATCGGCGACGGGGGCGAGCCCGTCGCCGTGCACCGCAAGCCCGCCGTGCCCCGGCAGCCGGTCACCGCGCCCGCCACCGACGACACCTTCCCCGGCGGGGGCTTCGGCCCGCAGTGGCAGTGGACGGCGGTGCCCGAACCCGGCTGGACGACCCGGCACGCCGGCGACGGCCTGCGTCTGACCTGCGTGCCCACGGCCTACGCGCACGACCTGCGGGCCCTGCCGCACGTACTGTCCCAGCGGCTCCCGGCGGAGGCCTTCACCGCCGAGGTCGACCTGGCCCTCGACGGCGGACCTCCGGGCGCCAAGGCGGGGCTGGCCGTGCTCGGGGACGCCTTCAGCTGGATCGGCCTGGAACGGGACGAGGACGGCGCGGTGCGCCTGGTGCACCGGTACGCGGAGGCTGTCGCCGAGCACGAGCGGGACGCGGCGCACTCCCGGGCCGCCCCAACCGGGCAGGCCCGGCTGCGGATCGAGGTCACCCCTGGGGTGCGCTGCCGCTTCCTGGCCGACACGCACGACGGGGCGGGCCCGGTGCCCTCGGGCCAGGTGTTCGCCGCCACCGCGTGGCGCTGGGTCGGCGCCCTGCTCGGCCTGTTCGCCACCGCACCGCCCGGCGGCCTTCCCACCGGAACCGCCCACTTCACCCGCTTCCGCGCCACCGGCTGACCCGCCGGCGGACCGGACCGCCCGCCCGGAGCACGAGGACGACCGGGCACGGCACCGACGAGCCCCTCACGGCCCGCACCCCCCGCAGCGCACACGAACCGACCGCATCCACAGAGAAGAGCCGACGATGAACATCTCCAGGACACTCCCGGGACGGGCCGCAGCAGCGGTGTCCCTGGCGACGGTGCTCGCCCTGACCGCCACCGCCTGCGGTGACGACGGCAGCGGCAGCGCCGGGGACGAGGGCAGCGGCAAGGGCGAGATCACCTTCTGGGACAACAACGGCGGCCCCCGCACCGCTGTGTGGAAGGAGATCATCCAGGACTTCGAGAAGCAGAACCCGGACATCAAGGTCAAGTACGTCCCGATCCCGATCGCCGACGTGCAGTCGAAGTACGACACGGCCATCGCGGGCGGCGGACTGCCCGACGTGGGCGGGGTCGGCACCGCGTACCTGTCGAACATGGTGGCCCAGGACGCGCTGGAGCCGGTCAGCGACCGGATCGCGGAGTCCTCGCTGGACGGCAAGCTCGTCGAGGCGATGGTGGACAGCGTCAAGGACGCGGGCGGCCGGGGCGGCGAGATGTTCACCGTGCCCACCTCCGCGAACAACGGCGTGCTGTGGTACCGCACCGACCTGTTCAAGGCCGCGAAGCTGGACGCCCCGACGACCTGGGCGCAGTTCTACGAGGCGGCCGGCAAGCTCACCGACGCCGGAAGCAACAAGTTCGGCTACACCATCCGCGGCGGCGCCGGTTCGATCGCGCAGGCCATCGACGCGGTGTACGGCCAGTCCGGCATCACCGAGTTCTGGGACGGTGACAAGACGACGCTCAACGACCCCAAGAACGTCGCCGCGCTGGAGAAGTACGCCGGGCTGTACAAGCGGACCACACCCGCCGCCGACGTCAACAACGACTTCACCAAGATGGTCGCCCAGTGGGACTCGGGCACCATCGGCATGCTGAGCCACAACCTCGGCTCCTACCAGGACCACCTGAAGGCGCTGGGTGAGGACAAGTTCGCCGGTATCCCCGCTCCGATCGGCGACGGCGGCACCCGCGTGCAGGTCTCCAACCCCGTGGACGGACTGGGCCTGTTCAAGTCCAGCAAGAACAAGACGGCGGCCTGGAAGTTCATCGAGTTCGCCGCGTCGCACAGGTCCAACAGCAAGTGGAACGAGTCCGCGGGCGCCATCCCGGCCAACACCGAGGCTGCGAAGGACCCCTGGATCAACGAGTCCGAGCCGACGGCGCTCGCCGCGAAGTCCCTCACCGACGGTTCGACCGAGATCGTGCAGCTGCCGTACTACCTGGCCGACTGGAACAACATCAGCAAGGCCGACAACGAGCCGGAGTTCCAGAAGCTGCTGCTCGGCAAGACCACCGCGAAGGCGTTCCTGGACAAGGTCGCCGGCGAGCTGAACGAGGCCCAGGCCGAGTGGAAGGAGCGGAACGGCAGCTGACGCACCCCTCCGGCGCCACCGCCGGGCACCAGGCCCTGGTGCCCGGCCCGCGCCCTCCTCCCCCACCCGTCGTCGGCCCCAGGCCGACCCACCCGAGAGGCAGTCCGCGTGTCCCTGACCCGACGACGACTGACCGCCGCGCTCGCCGCGCTGGCGCCGGTCCTGGCCGCCCGTCCCGCCGCCGCGCAGGAGCAGGGCTCCCGCCCGCTTCCGCGTACGCTGCACGTCGCGGGCGACTCCACAGCCGCGACCAAGACCGCGCGCGCCGCGCCCGAGACGGGTTGGGGCATGGCGCTGCCGTTCTTCCTCGGCCGCCGCCTCACCGTGGCCAACCACGCGGTGAACGGCCGCAGTTCCAAGAGCTTCATCGACGAGGGCCGGCTGGACGTCCTGCTGGAGGCGGTGCGCCCCGACGACCTCGTACTGATCCAGTTCGGGCACAACGACGCGAAGACCGACGACCCGACCCGCGGCACCGATCCGTTCACCACCTACCAGAAGTACCTCCGCCGGTACCTCGACGGCACGCGGGCCCGGCGGGCACGACCCGTACTCCTCACCTCCGTGGAGCGACGCCGGTTCGGGCCGGACGGCGCGGCCCGGCCCACCCACGGCGACTATCCGGCCGCCGTGCGCGAGCTGGCCCGCGCCGAGGGCGTGCCGCTGCTCGACCTCCAGGCGCTCTCGCTGGAGCGGTGGCAGGAGCTGGGTGAGCAGGGCAGCATCGCCTGCTTCCTCCACCTGGCCCCGGGTCAGTCGCCGAACCATCCCGACGGCGTGCAGGACAACACCCACTTCAGTCCGCGCGGAGCCGTCGAGGTGGCCCGGATGACCGCCCGCGCGCTGCGGGACAGCCGGGTACTGGCCGCGCGTGACCTGCGCCGGCTGGACGACCCGGTGGATCCGGGACGCATCACCTGGCCGCCGGACTGACCTGCTCCCCGTAGCCGAACCCCTCCGCCCCTCCCCTCCTCGACTGAGAAGGAACCGGTCAATGAACACTCGCAAGTGTCATGTACGTGCCATGAGCATGCTGTTGGGCGGCGCGCTCCTCGCGCTCACCCCCGGAGGCCCCGCCCAGGCGGCGTCCCCGGCCCAGACGTGGGAGCGGGCCGTGCTGCCCGCCGGGGACGGCTGGGCGTCCGCCGAGGGCTCCACCACCGGAGGCTCGGCCGCCGCACCCGAGCACGTGTACACGGTCACCAACCGCGCCGAACTGCTCGCCGCGTTCAAGGAGGCCGGGGACGCACCGAAGATCGTGCGCGTCGCGGGCACCGTGCACGGCAACGCCGACGCCCAGGGCAGGCCGCTCAGCTGCGAGGACTACCACACCGACGGCTACACGCTGGAGAAGTACCTCGCCGCCTACGACCCGGACACCTGGGGCCGCGAGGACCCGTCCGGGCCGATGGAGGACGCCCGCGTCGCCTCCGCCGCCAAGCAGAAGGCAGCCGTCAACGTCGCCGTCCCGTCCAACACCACGATCGTCGGCGTCGGCAAGGACGCCACCATCATCGGGGCCAGCCTCCAGGTCCGCGGCGTGTCCAACGTCATCATCCGCAACCTCAACTTCGAGGACACCTACGACTGCTTCCCGCAGTGGGACCCCACCGACGGTGCGAACGGCGCGTGGAACTCCGAGTACGACAACCTCGTCGTGTACGGCTCCCGCCACGTGTGGGTGGACCGCAACACCTTCAGCGACGGCGACCGGCTCGACGCGGACCAGCCGCGCTACTTCGGTGAGCTGTTCCAGCAGCACGACGGCCTGTTCGACATCGTGCGCGGCGCCGACCTGGTCACGGTGTCCTGGAACGTGTTCAAGGACCACGACAAGACGATGCTGATCGGCAACAGCGACGGCGCCGGGGCGACCGACCGCGGCAAGCTGCGCGTCACCCTGCACCACAACGTCTTCAAGGACCTCAACGAGCGTGCGCCGCGCGTCCGCTTCGGCCAGGTCGACTCCTACAACAACCACTTCGTCGCCACCGCCGGAAGCGTCTACGGCTACACCTACGGCATCGGTTTCGAGTCCCGCCTGGTCGCCGAGCACAACGCCTTCACCCTGGCCCGGGAGTTCGACCCGGCCCGCATCCTGAAGAAGTGGTCCGAGGCCCCGCTGACCGCCAGGAACAACCTCGTCAACGGCCGTACCACCGACCTGATCGCGGTGCACAACGCCGGTGTACCCGAGGAGCAGCTGACCGAGGGCGCCGGCTGGAAGCCGGTGCTGCGCACCCGGGTCGACAACCCGCGCGCCGTCCCCGCCCTGGTGAAGCGCCACGCCGGAGCAGGCCGGCTCCCCGGCTGCTGACCGCCCCCTCAGCACACGAACCCTCCCGGGCCCCTCCGGCCCGGGAGGGAGCGGCGCCCGCCGCGGGACCCCGCGCTGCGGCCCCTCAGGGGGCCGCGGCCCCCGGCCCGGTGCCGCGTGACCCAAGGAGTCCCCCATGTCCTCCTCCCCCAGCCGGCGCACCGCGCTGGCCCTCCTCGCCGCAGCGGGAGGCGCCCTGCTCGGCGCCACCCCGGCCCGTGCCTCGGCACCGGCGACCGCGCCCTTCGGGCGGTACGGTTCGCCGGCCCGCCGGCTGACGCCCCTGACCCGGTACGTCGACCCGCTGGGCCGCGGCGACCACGCCACGGTCCAGGCCGCCGTGGACGCCGCCACCGGCCCCGGCCACACCCTGGTCCTGGCCCCGGGCGTGCACCACGGCACGGTGCACGTCCCCGCCGACCGCACGGACCTCACCCTGCTCGGCGCGGGCGGCGACCCCCGGCGCACCGTGATCTCGCACGCACGGGCCGCCGGCACACCCCGCCCGGACGGCGGCACCTACGGCACCAGCGGATCGGCGACCGTGACACTCGCCGCCGCCGGGTTCACCGCCCGCGACGTGACCTTCGCCAACACCTGGCTGCGCGCGGACCATCCCGGCACCACCGGCACCCAGGCGGTGGCCGTGAAGGTGCAGGGCGACCGGTCGGCGTTCCACCGCTGCCGCTTCCTCGGCCACCAGGACACGCTCTACGCCGACTCGTCCTCCCTCGCAGCCGAGGCCCGCCAGTACTTCCTCGACTGCTACGTGGAGGGCGACGTCGACTTCGTCTTCGGGCGGGCCACAGCCGTCTGGGACCGCTGCCACTTCCACACCCTGGACCGCGGCGACCTGGCCGCCGCGCCCTACGGCTTCGTCTTCGCCCCCAGCACCGCACGGGCCCGCATCCACGGCTACCTGGCCACCGGGTGCCGGATCACCAGCGCCGCCCCGGACGGCCACTACAAGCTGGCCCGCCCCTGGGTGCCCTCCTCGGACCCGACGGCGTGGCCGGGCCTCGTCGTACGGGAGACCCACCTGGGTCCCGGTATCGACGCCGACGCGCCCTACGGCACCATGTCGGCCGGCCACCCCTGGCAGAAGCAGCGCTTCGCCGAGTACCGCAACACCGGCCCCGGTGCCCGGGTCCGCGTGCCGGAGAACCGTCCGCAGCTGAGTGCGGCGCAGGCCCGCCTGCACACACCGGACGCCTACCTGGGCGCCTGGCGGCCAGGCCGGAGCGACTGAGGCCACCGGCGTGCACCCGAACACCGCCTCCGAGCGGCACCCCGGCGACCGGGTGTGCCACACGACGCCCGGCACACTCCCTGCCCCGCCCCCTGGCGGGGCAGGGAGTGTGCCGGGCAGTGCCCGCGCGGCAGGTGCGGGGTCTTGCCAGCAGGGAGGGATCGCCGTGGACCGACGCGTCGACGACGTCAACCACGTAGGCCATGTAGACGAGGCCGCCGAGTTCCACGAGTTCTTCGAGCTCCACTACCGCGAACTGGCCCGGTTCGCGCGGCTGCTCACCGGTGAGGCGGACGCGGCGGACGACCTCGCTGCCGAGGCGCTGCTCGCGCTGTGGCACCGCTGGGACCGGGCCAGACGGGCCGACCGCCCGGTGGCGTACGCGCGCGGCGTGGTGGCGAACCTGGCCCGCTCCCGGGTTCGCAGCACCGTTCGCGAGCGCCGCCGGATCGCACTGTTCTGGCCGCCGTGCGACTCCGGCGACGGGGTCTGCGACGACGGACCGGACGTGCCCGCGGTGGTCGACGTACAGGGCGCGCTGCGCAGGCTGCCGTTCCGCAAACGCGCCTGCGTGGTGCTGCGGCACGCCTTCGACCTGTCCGAGCGGGACACCTCCCTGGTGCTGGGCATCTCCGTCGGCACGGTCAAGAGCCAGACCTCCCGCGGCGTCGCGGAGCTGCAGCGGCTGCTCGACCCCCAGGAGGCGTCCGCCGCATGTGTGCCCGCGCCGCTGGTGCAGTTCGCCGCCGTGCGGCCCCCGGTGCGCCCGGTGGCGCGTTCGGCGGTGCACCCACGGCTTGTTGTGGCGGCCCGACCGGAAATAGAGTCGAGTCGTTCTCCTCACTGAACAATGTTCGTAATCTCGAACGATCTGTGGTGCGTGTGTGCCACAAGAAAGGACCCACCGTGGCAGCAGCACCGGTCTGGAGCGTCGATCCGCGAACGGGCAGGCAGCGCGAGCAGGTGGCGGTGGAGGCCACCGCAGAGGAGGTGGACGGCGCGGTACGGGCCGCCCACGCGGCCCGCGGCGCGCTCGCCGACCGCACGGTGCGGGCCGCGTACCTGCGCGCGGCAGCCGACCTGCTGACCGAGTCCGGTGAGCGGGTCGTCGAGGCGGCGGACGCCGAGACAGTCCTGGGCCCCACCCGGCTCGCCGGTGAACTCGCCCGCACCACAGCCCAGTTGCGGGCGTTCGCGGACGCGGTGGACGCCGGGGAGTTCCTCGACGTCCGCATCGACCACGCGGACGACGGCCGGACCCCGCCCTGGCCCGACCTGCGGCGCTACAAGATCCCTCTCGGCGTGGTGGCCGTCTACGCGGCGAGCAACTTCCCGCTCGCCTTCTCCGTACCCGGCGGGGACACCGCCAGCGCGCTCGCCGCCGGCTGCCCGGTCGTGGTGAAGGCCCACCCCGCCCACCCGGCGACGTCCGAGGTGTGCGCGTCGGTGCTGCGCCGGGCCGCGGCGCAGGTCGGCCTGCCCGAGGACGTGCTGGTGCTGGTGCACGGCTTCGACGCCGGTGTCGAGCTGGTCCGGCACCCGCTGGTCGCCGCCGCCGGTTTCACCGGCTCGGTGCGCGGCGGCCGTGCCCTGTTCGACGCCGCCGCCGCACGTCCCGTCCCCATCCCCTTCCACGGCGAACTCGGCTCGCTGAACCCGGTGGTGGTCACCGAGGCGGCAGCCGCCGAGCGGGCCGAGCAGATCGGCGCCGGCCTGGCCGGCTCGATGACGCTCGGCGCGGGGCAGTTCTGCACCAAGCCGGGCTTCGTCCTGGTCCCGGCGGGTGGCGACGGGGACCGGCTGCTGAAGGCGCTCACCGAGGGCACCAGCCACACGGAGGCGGCGAGCATGCTCGACCTGCGGATGCGGGAGGCGTTCGTCGCAGGCGTTCAGGAGCGGGCCGCGCTTCCCGACGTGGAGACGCCGGTGACGGCGGGCGCGGGCGGCGAGCACACCGTCTCGGCGGGCTACCTCACCGTGCCGGCCGCCCGGCTCACCGCCGAGGGCCCGCACGACCAACTGCTGGAGGAGTGCTTCGGGCCGGTCACCGTGGTGGCCCGCTACACCTCCCGGGAGGAGGTGACCGCCGTGCTGTCGCGCCTGCCCGGCAACCTCACCGCGACGCTCCACACCGCCGAGGCCGACCGGGACGGGGACGCGGCCGGACTGCTCGACGCGCTCGTCCCGCTGGCAGGCCGCGTCCTGGTCGACGGCTGGCCGACCGGCGTCGCGGTGGCTCCCGCCCAGCACCACGGCGGGCCCTACCCGGCCACGACCTCCACGTCGACCTCCGTCGGCATCACCGCCGTCGAGCGGTGGCTGCGGCCGGTGAGCTACCAGTCGGTGCCGGACGCCCTGCTGCCGCCGGAGCTGCGGGAGGACAACCCCCTCGGGCTGCCGCGCCGCGTCGACGGGCGGCTCGTCTGACCCCTCGGGAGCGCTCCAGCCCGGCCGTCCCCGAAGTCGTCCGTACGCCGGCTGACGCCGTCCGCCCGTCCGCCCCGGTTCGCCGGGTCGGACGGGCGGACGGCGTTTGCGGTGGCGACCGCGCCCAGGCCGCGTCACGCGGCTTCGGGCGCCGGCAAGCGACGTCAGGCGTCGTCGGGGTCGGCGCGGTCCAGGGCGGGGCGCGGGACCGGGCCGGCGCGCAGCAGGTCGTCGGCGGCCGCGGTGTCGGTGACCAGGCTGGTCACCAGCCCGGAGCGCAGCACCGCACCGATCGCGTCGGCCTTGCGGCGGCCACCGGCGATGGCGACCACCTCGGGGATGCGGCGGAGCCGGTCGGCCTCCACGGTGATGCAGCGTTCGCCCAGGTCGCGGCCGATGCGGCGGCCGTGGGCGTCGAACAGGTGGGCTGACATCTCGGCGGCGGCACCGAGCGAGGCGTAGTGCGCCCGCTCGGAGTCGCTGAGCATGTCGTGGACCGTGGAGACGCCCGGCTCCCAGGAACCGATGGACACGGCCGCGACGGTCACCTTGTCGAAGTACTCGAAGGCCGCGGCGATGCCGGTCTGGCTGCGCAGCGCGGCGGCCGTGGCCGGGTCGGGCAGCAGCATCGGCGCGTAGATGGGGTGCGCCACTCCCCCGGCGACCTCCGCGGCCCGCCGGACCGCCTCGACCGAACCGCGGTCGGCCGTGCCCGCGTCGTACACGCCGGTGAGCTGCACGACCGTGCACGGCGGCAGACGGCGCAACGCGGTCGCCATGTGGATCGTCGAGCGGCCCCAGGCCAGGCCCAGCACGTCCCCCTCGGTGACGAGTTCACCCAGCAGGTCGGCCGCCACCTCGCCCAGGTTCTCCGGGTCGGCGGCGTCCTCCGTCGCGTCGGCGGGCGACTCCACCACCACGGCGTGCCGCAGCCCGTAGCGGGCGCGCAGCGCGTCTGAGCGTTCGGCGTCCAGCTCGGCGGGCACGCGGATCTCGATGCGCACCAGGTCCCGCTCCAGGGCCGTCTCCAGCACCCGGGCCACCTTGAAGCGGCTGACTCCGAACTCGTCCGCGATCTGGATCTTGGACTTGCCCTCCAGGTAGAACCTGCGGGCCATGGCCGCGGCCTGCATCAGTTCGGCGGGCCCCATCCTTGTCGCTGCCCGACCCGTCGACACCGCAACTCACCTCAGCCTTCCGCCCCGCAGGCGCGTCCACGCCCGGGGTTCATCCTCGCAGATCCTCCGCGACCTTGATCCGTTTCCTGCATGGCACAGGTACTCCCGGGCGGCCATCCGGGTAGCGCTCTCAGCGGGTGCCCGCCCGGGCGGCGGCGTCGGACGCCTGGTGGCGGAGGGCGCGCACGGCCGCCGCGGGGTCGTCCGTGCCGTACACCGCGGAGCCGGCGACGAACACGTCGGCGCCGGCCTCGGCGCAGCGCTCGATGGTCTCCGCGGAGACGCCGCCGTCCACCTGGAGCCACATCTGGAGCCCGTGCCGGTCGATCAGCTGCCGGGTGCGGCGGATCTTCGGCAGCATGATGTCCAGGAACGCCTGCCCGCCGAAGCCCGGCTCGACCGTCATCACCAGCAGCATGTCCAGCTCGGGCAGCAGGTCCTCGTACGGCTCGATCGGCGTGGCGGGCTTGAGCGCCATCGAGGCGCGCGCGCCCTTGGCCCGGATCTCGCGGGCCAGCCGCACGGGGGCGGCGGCGGCCTCGGCGTGGAAGGTGACGGAACCCGCCCCGGCCTCCACGAACTGCGGCGCCCAGCGGTCCGGCTCCTCGATCATGAGGTGGCAGTCCAGCGGGGTGCCGGTGGCCTTGCTCAGCGCTTCGACGACGGGCACCCCGAGCGTCAGGTTGGGCACGAAGTGGTTGTCCATCACGTCGACGTGGAGCCAGTCGGCGCCGTCCGCGCCTCCGACGCGCTCGGCCTCCTCGGCCAGACGGGCAAAATCGGCGGACAGGATGCTCGGGCTGATCTGAACCATGCCCCCAGTATGTCGCCCGCCACACCGCACGCCGCAGCCGGTCCTGCCCACCCGGCGGAAACCGGTCGGCAGCGGGTCGGCAGCGGGCGGGTGGCTGTCACGGCGGGCGGCGGGCACGGCGGGCGGCGGGCCGGATGGCCGCGTCCCGGGCAGCTGGCCGCGCGCAGCGGGCCGGGGACGCGGCGGCGGGCTCAGCCGGTTCGGCGGAGCAGCGCCAGATACATGGCGTCGGTGCCGTGCACGTGCGGCCAGAGCTGGACGTCGGGGCCCTCGCCCAGTTCGGGCACGCCCGCCATCAGCGGGCGGGCGTCGATCCACTCGGTCGCCACCCGCTTGCGCACGTCGTCGACGACCGCCCGGGTCTCGGCGAGGTGCGGGGAGCAGGTCGCGTAGCCGACCACACCGCCGACCCGGACCGCGCGCAGCGCCTCCTCCAGCAGTCCGCGCTGGAGCGGCGCGAAGCCGTCCAGGTCGGCGGGACGGCGGCGCCAGCGTGCCTCCGGGCGGCGGCGCAGCGCGCCCAGGCCGGTGCAGGGCACGTCGACCAGGACCCGGTCGAAGGTGCCGGGGCGCCACGGCGGCCGGGTGCCGTCGGCGGCCACCACCTGGTAGGGGCCGGGGTTGCCGGCGAGGGCCCTGGCCACCAGACGGGCCCGGTGCGGCTGCTTCTCGGCAGCCAGCAGCGAGGCGCCGCGCCCGGCGGCGAAGGCGCCGAGCAGCGCGGCCTTGCCGCCGGGACCGGCGCAGCCGTCCAGCCAGCGCGCGTCAGGTCCGTCCAGCGGGGCGTGCGCCAACGCGGTGGCCACCAGCTGGCTGCCCTCGTCCTGCACGCCCGCGCGGCCCTCGCGCACGGCCTCCACCGCGCCCGGCTCACCGCCCTCGGCGAGCCGCACCGCGTACGGCGACCAGCGGCCGGGAACCGCGTCGCCGGTCAGCAGTTCCTCGGCGGTCGAGCGGCCGGGGCGGGCCACCAGCGTCACAGCCGGGCGCTCGTTGTCGGCCTCCAGCAGCGCCTCGATGCCGGCCCGCCCGCCGCCCAGCGCGTCCCACAGCGCGGAGACCACCCAGCGGGGGTGCGAGTGCACCACCGCGAGGTGCTCCTCGGGGTCTTCGTCATAGGGCGGGGCGACGATGTCCAGCCAGCCGTCCAGGTCGTGCGCGGTGAGGCGGCGCAGCACGGCGTTGACGAACCGGGCACGGCCGTCGCCCAGCACGCAGCGGGCCAGCTCGACGCTGGCGCTCACCGCGGCGTGCTGCGGGATGCGGGTGCCGAGCAGCTGGTGCGCGCCGAGGGCGAGCACGTCGAGCACCGGCGGGTCCACCTCGCGCAGCGGCCGGTCCACACAGCGGGCGATGATCGCGTCGTAGGTGCCCTGGCGCCGCAGGGTGCCGTAGACCAGCTCGGTGGCGAGCGCCGCGTCCCTGGTGTCGAAGTCCCCTGCCTCGCGGGCTGCGCGCAGCAGCGGGGGCAGCACGAGGTTGGCGTAGGCGTCGCGTTCGTCGACCGCCCGCAGCGCCTCGAAGGCGAGGATGCGTACCGGGTCGCGGACGGGGCGGCGGTAGGGCTTGGCGGGACGCTTGCCGGGCTTGCGGCGGGCCTGGTCGGTCACAGGGAAGGTGCTCCGGAGATGGGACGGCAAAGCTCCAGCCTACGCGCCGAGCCGTTCGCCCTCCGTCACCCGCACCCCGCGGGCCCAGTCGGCGGCCTTCATGGGCTTCTTGCCCTGCGGCTGCACCCAGACCAGCTCCAGCGCGTGCGAACCGGTGCCGACGTGGACGGAGTTCTTGCCCGCGGCGATCTCGCCGGGGGCGAGCCCCGCGCGGTCGGGGGCGGGGGTGGCCTGGACGAGCTTGAGCCGGTCGCCGCGGAAGAGCGTCCACGCACCGGGGTTGGGGGCGCAGCCGCGCACCACCCGGTCGACGCGCAGGGCCGGGGCGGACCAGTCGACGCGGGCGTCCTCGACGGTGATCTTCGGGGCGTGGCTGACGCCCTCAGCCGCCTGCGGGACCGGGGTGAGCGAGCCGTCCTCGATGCCGTCCATGGTGGCGGCGAGCAGGCCGGCGCCGGCGAAGGCCAGCCGGGTGAGCAGGTCGCCGCTGGTGTCGGTGGGGCGGACCTCCTCGGTCACCACGCCGTAGACGGGCCCGGTGTCGAGGCCCTCCTCGATCTGGAAGGTCGCGGCGCCGGTCAGCTCGTCCCCGGCGAGCAGGGCGTGCTGCACGGGGGCGGCGCCGCGCCAGGCGGGCAGCAGGGAGAAGTGCAGGTTGACCCAGCCGTGGGCGGGTACGGCGAGCGCGGCGGCCGGCAGCAGGGCGCCGTAGGCGACCACCGGGCAGCAGTCGGGGGCGATCTGCCGCAGCCGGGTGAGGAAGTCCTCGTCGCGGGGCCTGGCCGGCTTGAGGACCTCGATGCCCGCTTCCTCCGCGCGCTGCGCGACGGGCGAGGCGACCAGCCGCCTGCCGCGTCCGGCGGGCGCGTCGGGGCGGGTGACGACGGCGGCGACCTCGTGGCGCTCGGAGGCGATCAGGGCGTCCAGGGCGGGCACGGCGACCTCGGGGGTGCCGGCGAAGACGAGCTTCATCGGGGTGGGACTACCTCTCCAGGGCTGCACGGGGCTGACGGTGCAGTCTACGGTCCGTCACCGCCCGGCGCCTTTGGGGGCGTACAGGGCTCTGCGCGCTCCCTTCGCACCGGCCGCACGCCCCCGGGCCGTGACCAGAGCGCCCGTTGCCGCGTTGGTCAAGGGGACTTGACCGCCCCCGAGAAGTCGACCCACCGAAGGGGCCGCCGCGCGCGGCTTCCGCCCGTTCACTCCACGCCGGTCCGAGAGGCTTGTTCATGGCCGACCACGCCACCCACGACGCCCAGGCACGAGCCAGCCTGCACCTGCTGGTGCGGGACATCGAGCGGGTCCGCCGGCAGGTGGACGCGCTGCGCACCCTCACCGCACAGCTGGGCAACGTCTACCGACCGCGCCGTACCGGCCCCTCGGCGGGTTTTGTCGTCTACGGGCGGGCGCCCGCCCCCACGGTGCGACTCGCCCAGGAGCTGCGGGACAGCGTGGAGACGCTGGTCACCTCGGCGGTCGAGTTCGACCGCTCGCTGGGCTTCTCCTGGGACGCGGTCGGTTCCGCGCTGGGCGTCACCAAGCAGGCCGTGCACCGCAGGTACGGCTCCCGCCGGGCCGCCGAGCGGGCCGCCGGCCCGGCGCTCGCCGCGCCCGGGAACCCGGATGCGGCGGCACCGGCGCAGGAGACGCCCGCGCTGCCCGCCACACCCACCGTGCCGGCCGCCCGCAGCGTCCAGAACCGCCCGGCCGCAAGCGGCGGCGAGAACCGCTCGGGCATGCTGCCCGGCCCGCGCAGCAGCGGCTGAGTCGCCGCCCGGGCGCCGGTGCCCGCCGCGAGCCGGGCCGCGCGAACCGAGCTGCGCCACCCGCCCGGCCAGCTGCCGCCCGGCCCGACCCCCGCTCCGCCGCTCCCCGCCACGCTCAGCCGATCTCCGCCGGATCGACACGCACCCGTACGGGCGGCCCGTCCCGGCGGGTCAGCCGGGCCGCCTGTGCGGACTTCAGCGACGCGGCCAGGGCGGCCCCGCTGCCCGGCGGTACCCGCACCAGAGCCCGTTCCCACGCCTCCCCCGGCGGTGGGTCGCCGACTCGGCGCGGGCGCCCCGACGGGACGGTCGGAAGCGGCGTCGGCCCCATCACCTCCGCCTCGGCCGGCAACCCGGCCGAGGCGAGGAACGTCCCCACCTGATCCTGCGGGCCGCTGACCGACGCCATCCGGGACACCGGCGGGTACCGCAGCTCCGCCCGGTCGGCCAGCTCCCGCGCGGCGTGCCCTTCCGGGTCCCACCGCACCAGGCCCTGCACCGGCCGCAGAGTCGGCTCGGCCAGCACCACGACGGTGCCGCCCTCCCCCTGCGGACGCACCAGCGCCGCCGCGTTCAGCCAGCGGCGCAGCGTCTCCTCCCCGGCCCGCAGGTCCGGGCGGCCCAGCAGCGCCCAGCCGTCCAGCAGCAGCGCGGCAGCGTAGCCGGAGCCCTCCGCCACCGGCTCCGCACCGGGCGTGCTGACCACAAGTGCGGGGCGGTCGGGCACCGTGTCCAGCACGTGGTCCCGGCCCGAGGTGCGCACCGGCACGGCCGGAAAGGCCCGGCCCAGTTCCTCCGCGGTCCGGCGCGCACCGACCACGGCGGCCCGCAGACGACGGCCGCCGCACACCGCGCAGTACCACTCCGGTGAGCCCCGGCCGCACCAGCCGCAGCGCAGCACCTCCCCCGCGCCAACCGACTCCAGCGGGCCCCGGCACGCGCCGCAGCGGGCGGGCTCCCGGCAGTCCTCGCAGTTCAGCCGGGGGGCGTAGCCCCGTCGTGGGACCTGCACCAGCACCGGCCCGGCCGCCAGCGCCTCCCGGGCGACGGTCCAGGCGAGGCTGGGCAGCCGGGCGGTGCGGGCCGCCGGGTCGCGTTCCTCGTCCCGGTCACCGACCGTGCGCACCAGCGGTGCGTGGACGCGCAGTTCCGCACGGTCAGCGGCCAGCGGACGCGCCCAGCCGGTCTCGACGAGCTGCGCCGCCTCCACCGTGCGGGAGTGCCCGCCGAGCAGGAACGCGGTGCCCTCGTGGGCGGCCCGCAGCAGCAGGACCTCCCGGGCGTGCGGCTGCGGCGCGTGGTCGTCCGCGTGGGCGGCATCGGCGTCGTCCCAGATCACCGCGAGGCCCAGGTCGCGCACAGGCGCGAACATCGCGGCCCGGGTACCGATCACCACCCGCACCCGGCCCCGGCTGACCGCGAGCCAGCGGCGGTAGCGGGCCTCGGGCCCCGAGTCTGCCGTCAGCAGCACATGCCGCCCGGAGCCGGCGAGTGCGGTGAAGGCCGCGTCGACCCGGGCGGCGGCCCGGCCGTCCGGCAGCACCGCCAGTGCGCCCCGGCCGCCCGCCAGGGTCGCGGCCAGGGCCGCGGCCACCTCCTGCGGCCACCCCGGGCCGGGCAGTGCCGTCCACACCGCCCGTGGCGTGCCACCCTCGGCCAGGGCGCGGAGGAACCCCGGCCCCTGCGGGTAGCGGGACCAGCCGCCCGGCTCCGGCGCGGGCGGCGGGGCCTGCGGCGGCCCCGGGTCGGGGCTGCGTTCGGCGCGTGCCATCCGGGGCGGCACGGCGAGCTGCACCACGTCGGCCAGCGCGCCCGCGTACCGGTCGGCGACGGCACGGCACAGGTGCAGCAGGTCCGGGGTGAGCACCGGCTCGGGCGACAACACCTGGGCCAGCGGGGCGAGCACGCCGGGGAAGTCGCTGTCCGCCCGGCGTTCCACCACGTAGCCGTTGATGAGCCGCCCGCCCTCGCGCCGCCCGTCGCGTTCGCCCGCGCCGAACCGGACGCGGACGCGGACGCCCGGCTGGGCCTCGGCGTCCATCGCCGCCGGGACGGCGTAGTCGAAGTAGCGGTCCAGGTGGACCAGTCCCTTGTCGACCAGCACCCGGGCCACCGGCAGTTCCCCGGCGAGTTCGGCGTTGCGCCAGGTCCGGGGCCTGGCCCGGGGGGCGGGGGCTCGCTTGCGGACGGCGTCGCGGATGAGCGCGAGCTGCTCGGGAGGGGCTGCCCCCGGGCCGTCCGTACGGGCGTCGTCGCTGCTCACAGCTCCAGTCTTAGCAGACGGCGCGGACACCGCAGTGCCTGCGGCGGCCCGGTGGTGCGGCGCGGGTACAGGACGGGCCCCGGCACCGTGCGGGACACTGTTGGCGAATCCGGCCCGTCGAGTTCTACTCGGCGGGCCGGAGGGCTGCCAGGTGGGATGTGCGCGTGCGGGCTCGCGGGACCTCGGTCCACCATGCGTTGAGGCGGTGGAAGTTCATCGCGGTGGCCGTGAGCTGATGCTGCAACCGGGCCTTGGCGAGGCCGTGATAGCGGCATCGTCGCAGGCCAAAGGCTCGGACGCCTTGCGAGATCGTGCCCTCGACACCGGCCCGATGCGCGTATTGCTCCTTCCACTCCCGGGCGTCCTCCCGGGCGCGCGCCTGCTGGATCACCTCCTGCTCGGAGCGCGGCCGGAGGGTGATGTGACGGCCCCTGTCCGCCTTGGTGTCGGTCCGGGTGCACTGTGCCCGGACCTCGCAGGGGCGGCAGGTGGCCAGTGGGAAACGTACTCTCACCACGGCTGCTCCCTGCTGGGAACGGTCTTCCCTCCACTGATCGGTGCTTCTCCCGTTGGGACAGGTCACCCGGCGGTTGTCCCAGTCGATGGCGAAGTCGGCTTGGGAGAAACCGCCGCCGTCTTTCGCCTGCCAGCTGGTGGAGGCGAGGATCGGGCCCATCAGGTCGACCTTGTGATCCCGGCGGGCGGTGACCACTTCCCGGGCGGTCGCGTAGCCCGCGTCGACCAGGTGGCGTTCGGGCAGGAGGTCGCGCTCGGCAAGGTGAGCGTGGATCGGGGCGACCAGCCGCACGTCCTGGACGGTGGAGTCGGTCGTGGCGACGTGTGTGATCAGGTTCGGGCTCTCTGGCTCGCAGGTCTCGGTGAGGTGAACCTTGTAGCCGTCCCAGAAGATGCCGCGCTTCACGCTTCCCCGCGCGTCAGTGTCGTAGGGGGTGACCAGCCGCTCCGCGCCCGGCGGGCGGTCCTTGAGATCCCGGCGGCGGACCTGCCCGTCGTCGACGAGGTACTGCTGGATCCACATCTGCCGCAGCGTCCTCACTCGGTCGAGCAGTCGCAGGGACACGGGGGCGTCCGGCCGGTGAACGGCCTCCAGGAGCATCAGCCCGTCGGCGCCGATCCGCTCGATCAGCTCGGTCTGCTTGGCCTTCCCTTTGGGCAGCCGGGAGTCCTCGAACCGGATCGCGTACCGGTCGAACCACTCCGGCGGCGCCCATCCGGCCAACCATTCCGGCTCGTGGGCGGCGACGCTGTTCAACGCGGCCCGCAACGTTTCACCGAGCCGCACCAGCCCGTTGATCTGCCGGGCAGCGGACAGCACGATCGTGGAGTCCGTGCGAGCACGGCCACCGGCCTTGAGTAGGCCGGCCTTCACGGCGGCCTCAAGAACCCGGTCCAGGAGCCCAATCCCGGCGTCTCCCGCGATCAGCCGGTCCCTGAACTCGGTGAGTACCGAGTGGTCGAACCCCGGATCGGCCAGCTCCAGCCCCAGCAGATACTTCCAGTCCAGCCGCCCACGCACCGCGTCCGCGGCCTGCCGGTCCGAGAGGCCCTCGGCGAACTGCATGACCGACACCAGCGCCAGCCGGCCCGGCGACCATGCCGGCTTTCCCCTGCTCGGATACAGCCCAGCGAAGTCCGCGTCCGAGAACAGCTCGCCCAGCTCGTCACGGATCCGCATCGCCAGGCTGCCCTTCGGGAACGCAGCCCTCGCCACCCGGGCCGTCTCCTCAGGAACCCCGCCGACCTTCCTCGCGTGCAACGACACCGACACCCTCCCCAAACACAACGTCAGCCTTCACGACCACAACGGGTCATGAAGGCCGACGTCACGCTCAGCCCCGGATTCGCCAACAGTGTCCCGTGCGGTGCCGGGGCCCGTCTGCGGGGCGTGCCGGAGCGGGAGCCTGCGGGGCTCCCGCTCCCTCGGGTCTCAGAGGCCGGCGGCCTTGCGCAGGGCGTCGACGCGGTCGGTGCGCTCCCAGGTGAAGTCCGGCAGCGCGCGGCCGAAGTGGCCGTACGCGGCGGTCTGGGCGTAGATCGGGCGCAGCAGGTCCAGGTCGCGGATGATCGCGGCCGGGCGCAGGTCGAAGACCTCCGCGATGGCGTTCTCGATCTTCCCGACCTCCACCGAGGCGGTGCCGAAGGTCTCCACGAACAGGCCGACCGGCTCGGCCTTGCCGATGGCGTACGCGACCTGCACCTCGCACCGGCCGGCGAGGCCGGCGGCGACCACGTTCTTGGCGACCCAGCGCATGGCGTAGGCGGCCGAGCGGTCCACCTTGGAGGGGTCCTTGCCGGAGAAGGCGCCGCCGCCGTGGCGGGCCATGCCGCCGTAGGTGTCGATGATGATCTTGCGGCCGGTGAGTCCGGCGTCGCCCATCGGGCCGCCGATCTCGAAGCGGCCGGTCGGGTTGACCAGCAGCCGGTAGCCCTCGGTGTCCAGCTTGATGCCGTCCTCGACGAGCTGGGCCAGCACGTGCTCGACGACGAACTCCCGGACGTCGGGAGCGAGCAGCGAGTCCAGATCGATGTCCGAGGCGTGCTGCGAGGAGACCACCACGGTGTCCAGGCGCACGGCCTTGTCACCGTCGTACTCGATGGTGACCTGGGTCTTGCCGTCGGGCCGCAGGTAGGGGATGGTCCCGTTCTTGCGGACCTCCGACAGGCGGCGGGAGAGCCGGTGCGCCACGGTGACCGGGAGCGGCATCAGCTCGGGGGTCTCGTCGCAGGCGTAGCCGAACATCAGGCCCTGGTCACCGGCGCCCTGCCGGTCCAGCTCGTCGGCGTCGCCCTCCACCCGGTTCTCGTAGGCGGTGTCGACGCCCTGCGCGATGTCCGGGGACTGCGCGCCGATGGACACCGCGACGCCGCAGGACGCGCCGTCGAAGCCCTTCTTGGACGAGTCGTAGCCGATCTCGAGGACCTTGTTCCGCACCAGCGTGGGAATGTCGGCGTACGCCTTGGTGGTGACCTCGCCTGCCACGTGGACCTGGCCGGTGGTGATGAGGGTCTCCACGGCGACCCGCGAGGCGGGGTCGTCCTTCAGGAGGGCGTCGAGGATGGTGTCGCTGATCTGGTCAGCGATCTTGTCGGGGTGTCCCTCGGTGACGGACTCCGAGGTGAACAGGCGGCGGGACACATCGCTCCCTGGGGTTGCAGCGGCTGCTGGCTGAAAATTTGGCGGACCGGTCGGGGGCTGCGCCCGGGACGATCCGCGCACAGTTTATCGGTAGGGCCTTGTCTGCCGGTCAAGGCGTCTCACTCAGCGACACGAGAGTTCTACCACCCGGACGCCGCCGAGGGCAGATGGCCGGGTGCGCGAACCGCCCGGCGGGGGCTCACGCGCCCGCGCCCGGCGGGCTCAGCCGCCGTCCGTCCAGCGGCCGGCGACCAGGTCCCACACCGTCTCGGCCAGCGTCTCCTTGGGGCCCAGCGGGACGGGCGTCTCGCTGCCGTCGGCGCCGAGCACCACGGCCTCGTTGGTCTCGGCGCCGAAGGTGCGGTTCTCACCGACCTCGTTGACCACCAGCAGGTCGCAGCCCTTGCGGGCGAGTTTCGCCCGCCCGTTGGCCAGCACGTCGTCGGTCTCCGCCGCGAACCCGACGACCAGCTGGCCGGGGCGCGGCCGGTCGGCCGACAGCTCGGCGAGGATGTCGGGATTGCGGACCAGTGCCACCGGCTCGGGGTCCCGCCCGTCCTGCTTCTTGATCTTGCCGTCCGCGTAACGGGCCGGTCGGAAGTCGGCGACGGCCGCCGCCATGACGACCGCGTCGGCGTCCGCCGCCGCCTTCAGCACGGCCTCACGCAGCTGCACCGCGGTGCCGACGCGTACCAGGTCCACACCTGCCGGGTCGGGCAGTTCGGTGTGGGCGGCGACCAGCGTCACGCGGGCGCCGCGCGCGGCGGCGACCCCGGCGAGCGCGTAGCCCTGGCGGCCCGACGAGCGGTTGCCGAGGAACCGGACCGGGTCGAGCGGCTCGCGGGTGCCGCCGGCGCTGACCACCACGTGCCGGCCGGCGAGGTCGGGGGCCCGCACACCCCGGGCGAGCACCCGGCGGCAGACCTCCCAGATCGCGGCCGGGTCGGGCAGCCGCCCCTTGCCGGTGTCCGCGCCGGTCAGCCGACCCACGGCCGGCTCGACGACCACGGCGCCCCGGCGCCGCAGCGTGGCGACGTTCTCCTGCGTGGCGGGGTGCTCCCACATCTCGGTGTGCATGGCGGGGGCGAACACCACCGGGCAGCGGGCGGTGAGCAGGGTGTTCGTCAGCAGGTCGTCGGCGAGGCCGTGCGCGGCCTTCGCCAGCAGGTCGGCGGTGGCCGGGGCGACCACCACGAGGTCCGCGCGCTGGCCGATGCGCACGTGCGGGACCTGGTGCACCTCGTCCCAGACGCCGGTGGCGACCGGGTTGCCGGACAGCGCCGCCCAGGTGGCCTGGCCCACGAAGTGCAGCGCCGACCCGGTCGGCACCACACGCACGGAGTGACCGGACTCGGTCATCCTGCGCAGCAGCTCGCACGCCTTGTACGCGGCGATGCCGCCGCTGACGCCCAGAACGATCTCCGGCTTGTCCATCGCTCGCCTCTCCCGTTCACGGTGACGCTCGTGCCCGCCCCGTCGGGGCACCGGCTCCTCAGGTGTCCATGACACACCACAGGCCCGGCAGTGGTGCTGCCGGGCCCATGACGGGTCAAGGATCAGGTGTTACTGCGGCGGGGCCTCGACGGCCTCGGATGTCAGCAGGCCGGCGTTGATCTCGCGGAGCGCGATCGACAGCGGCTTCTCGTGCACGTGCGTGTCGACCAGCGGGCCGACGTACTCCAGGAGGCCCTCACCGAGCTGCGAGTAGTACGCGTTGATCTGACGCGCGCGCTTGGCGGCGTAGATCACCAGGCTGTACTTGGAGTCGGTGGCCTCGAGCAGCTCATCAATCGGCGGGTTGATGATGCCCTCGGGCGCGGTGATGGAAGAGGACACGCTCTGCCTTCCGATGGGAAAAGATCAAGTGATACGCATCAAGGCTAGCAGCTCGGCTGCCACGTCCTCGACGGAGGTGTTGACCAGAGTGGTGTCGAACTCGGTCTCGGCGGCCAGTTCGACGCGGGCGGCGCTCAGCCGCCGCTCGATCACCTCGGGCGCCTCGGTGCCGCGGCCGGTGAGGCGGCGGACCAGTTCGTCCCAGCTCGGAGGCGCGAGGAAGACCAGCTGGGCGTCGGGCATCGACTGCCGGACCAGGCGGGCGCCCTGCAGGTCGATCTCCAGCAGCACCGGCTCGCCTGCCTCCAGCCGCTCCAGCACGGCCTTGCGCGGCGTGCCGTAGCGGTTGCCGGCGAACTCCGCCCATTCGAGCAGTTCGCCGTTGGCGATGAGTTTGTCGAACTCGTCGTCGCTGGTGAAGTGGTAGTGCACGCCGTTTCGCTCGCCCGGTCGCGGGGCCCGTGTGGTGGCGGACACCGAGAGCCAGACCTCGGGATGGACCTTGCGCATATGGGCGACGACGGTGCTCTTGCCCACCCCGGAGGGGCCGGAGAGCACGGTCAGCCGAGGACGTTCACTCATGCAGCGATTATCCCGGTTCCTGGGAGTGCTCGGGCCCGCGGAGCCGCTGAGCGGCTGCCGCGGGCCCCACAGCACTCGCCAAGGTCAGTTGGCGCCGCCGAACTCGCGCTCCAGCGCGGCGATCTGGTTGGAGCCCAGACCGCGGACGCGGCGGCTCTCGGAGATGCCGAGCCGCTCCATGATCTGCTTGGCACGGACCTTGCCGACGCCGGGCAGGCTCTCCAGGAGAGCGCTGACCTTCATCTTGCCGATGACGTCGTTCTCCTGACCCTGCTTGATGACGTCATGGAGGGAGGCACCGGAGTGCTTGAGCCTGTTCTTGACCTCGGCGCGCTCCCGGCGAGCCGCGGCGGCCTTCTCGAGCGCGGCTGCGCGCTGTTCAGGGGTAAGGGGCGGAAGAGCCACGCCTTCGTCACCTCGGATGTCGAACTGTCGGATACGGATCGGTGAGGAACCTAGTAGCCCCGCACCTGCGGAGCAACGAGCAACGCACCTGTGCACGTCGCTCTCGTCGGAGACTAGCGGTCGATCGCCGCAGAGTCAGCGAGAACAGCGGAAAAGTCCTGGTCAGACTCAACTGACCAGGACTTTTACGGACAAATCTTCGAGGATTCGCGGGCGGTGGCCGACACCGGACCCCCCTCGGGGCCGCCGGGCGTGCGCCGGGTCAGCGGTTCGCGGCGAGCTCGGACGCGTACCGGTCCGCCGCCTCCCGCAGCCCGGCGGCGGTGGGACCGGCGCCCAGGACTCCGCGGCTGACGCTGGGCAGCACCGCGCGCGCGGCGGCTCCGAAGACCCGGGGCAGGTCCGCCGGAGTGGCCCCCTGCGCGCCCAGGCCGGGCGCCAGCAGCGGGCCGTTGACGTCCAGGTCGGCGTCGGCCCGGTCCAGCGTCGCGCCGACCACCGCGCCGAAGGAGCCCAGCGGGTCGGCGCCGGCGTTCTCCCGGGCCAGGTGGTCGAGCATCACCTGCGCCACCGAGCGGCCGTCCGCGGCCGTCGCACGCTGCACCTCGGGGCCCTCCGGGTTGGAGGTGAGGGCCAGCACGAACACCCCGCAGCCGTGTCGCCGCGCGAGGTCGAGCGCCGGGCGCAGCGAGCCGTAGCCCAGGAAGGGGCTGACGGTCACGGCGTCGGAGAACAGGGGCGCCCCCGGCTGGAGGTAGCCGGCCGCGTAGGCGCCCATGGTGGAGCCGATGTCGCCGCGCTTGGCGTCCATGAGGACCAGCGCGCCGGCGTCCCGGGCGTCGGCGACGGCCCGCTCCAGGACCGCGATCCCCCGGGAGCCGAAGCGCTCGAAGAACGCGGACTGCGGCTTGAGCACGGCGACGCGGTCGGCGAGCGCGTCCACCACCGTGCGGGTGAAGCGCTCCAGACCGGCGACGTCGTCGGTCAGGCCCCACGAGGCGAGCAGCGAGGCGTGCGGGTCGATGCCCACGCACAGCGGTCCGCGGGTGTCCATGGCCCGGTGCAGCCGGGTGCCGAAGGGCACGGGCTCAGGGGCCTTCGCAGCGGCAGGGTGAGCGGGGGCAGCGTGGTCGGGGCGTTGGGGAGCGGTCATGCTGCGGTGTCCGCCTCACGGGTCTCGGCGCCGACCGCGTCGGCGAGGGTGGCGTAGGGGCTCTCGCGGAGCAGTTCGGCGAGCCCGCGGTGGATGCGGCGGGACCAGAACGGCCCCTCGTAGACGAAGGCGCTGTAGCCCTGCACCAGGGTGGCCCCGGCCAGGATGCGCCGCCAGGCGTCCTCTGCGGTGGTGACGCCGCCGACGCCGACGAGCGTGATGCGGTCGCCGACCCGGGCGTACAGGCGGCGCAGCACCTCCAGGGAGCGCTCCTGCAGCGGGGCACCGGACAGGCCACCGGTCTCGGCCGTCAGGGCGGGGGGCGAGACCAGGCCGAGGCCGTCGCGGGCGATGGTGGTGTTGGTGGCGATGATGCCGTCCAGGCCCAGGTCGACGGCGAGGTCGGCGACGGCGTCCACGTCCTCGTCGGCGAGGTCGGGGGCGATCTTGACCAGCAGCGGCACCCGGCGGCCGGTGACGGCGCGGTCGGCGGCCTCACGCACCGCGGAGAGCAGCGGGCGCAGCCGGTCGGCGGCCTGCAGGTCGCGCAGGCCGGGCGTGTTGGGAGAGGAGACGTTGACGACGAGGTAGTCGGCGTGCGGGGCGAGCCGTTCGGCGGAGGTGACGTAGTCGGCGATCGCCTCCTCCTCGGGCACGGCCTTCGTCTTGCCGATGTTGACGCCGACGGTGGTGCGCTGCAGCGGGCGGCGGCGGGCCAGGCGCTCGGCGACGGCAGCCGAGCCCTCGTTGTTGAAGCCCATGCGGTTGATCAGGCCGTGGTCGGCGGTGAGCCGGAACAGGCGCGGTGCGGGGTTGCCGGACTGCGGCCTGCCGGTGACGGTGCCGATCTCGACGTGGTCGAAGCCGAGCATCGCCAGGCCGTCGATGCCGACGGCGTTCTTGTCGAAGCCGGCCGCCATGCCGAACGGGCCGTGCATGCGCAGGCCGAGCGCCTCGGTGCGCAGTTCTCGGTGGCGGGGGGCGAGCAGCGCGGCGAGCAGGGTGCGCAGGACGGGCACGCGGACGGCCCGGCGAATCCAGCCGAAGGCCAGGTGGTGGGCCTGCTCCGGGTCCAGCCGCCGCAGGACGAGCTGGAACAGCAGGCGGTACGGGCGGTACATGCGGGGCCTCTTCGCAGACGGGTTCGGCGGGAACGCGGACAGCGGCGGACAGCGGCGGCCCGCCGGGTGGGGGACGTGTGCGCGTCCCCCACCCGGCGGGTCACATCGCGCGGGCGGCGTTCAGCCGGGCCGCGTGCTCCTGGAGGGAGCACACGCCGACCTCTCCCCGGCTGAGGGCCTCGATGCCCTGCACCGCGGCGGCGAGCGCCTGCACGGTGGTCAGGCAGGGCACGGCCCGGGCTACGGCGGCGGTGCGGATGTCGTAGCCGTCCAGGCGTCCGCCGGTGCCGTAGGGGGTGTTGACGATCAGGTCGACCTGGCCGTCGTGGATGAGCTGCACGATGGTCTTCTCGCCTGCGGGGCCCTCGCCCTCGCTGTGCTTGCGGACCACGGTGGCGTTGATGCCGTTGCGGCGCAGCACCTCGGCGGTGCCGGAGGTGGCCATCAGCTCGAAGCCGAGGGCGACGAGCTCCCGGGCGGGGAAGATCATCGAGCGCTTGTCGCGGTTGGCGACGGAGACGAACGCGCGGCCCTTGGTGGGCAGTGCGCCGTAGGCGCCGGCCTGCGACTTGGCGTAGGCGCTGCCGAAGACGGAGTCGATACCCATGACCTCGCCGGTGGAGCGCATCTCCGGGCCGAGCACGGTGTCCACGCCGCGTCCGTGCACGTCGCGGAAGCGCGACCAGGGCATGACGGCCTCCTTGACGGAGATCGGCGCGTCCAGCGGCAGCGTGCCGCCGTCCCCGGTGGCGGGCAGCATGCCCTCGGTGCGCAGCTCGGCGACGGTGGCGCCGAGCGAGATGCGGGCCGCCGCCTTCGCCAGCGGGACCGCGGTGGCCTTGGAGGTGAAGGGCACCGTCCGCGAGGCGCGCGGGTTGGCCTCCAGCACGTAGAGGATGTCGCCGGCCAGCGCGAACTGGATGTTGATCAGTCCGCGCACGCCGACGCCGCGCGCGATGGCCTCGGTGGAGGCCCGCAGCCGCTTGATGTCGTACCCGCCGAGCGTGATCGGCGGCAGCGCGCACGCGGAGTCGCCGGAGTGGATGCCGGCTTCCTCGATGTGCTCCATGACGCCGCCGAGGTAGAGCTCCTCGCCGTCGTAGAGCGCGTCGACGTCGATCTCGATGGCGTCGTCGAGGAAGCGGTCGATCAGCACCGGGTGCTCGGAGATGAGCCCGGCGTGGCGGCGCAGGTACTCGGCGAGCGAGGGCTCGTCGTAGACGATCTCCATGCCGCGTCCGCCCAGCACGTAGGAGGGGCGGACCATGACCGGGTAACCGATGCCGGCGGCGATGGCGCTGGCCTCGTCGAAGGAGTACGCGGTGCCGTACTTGGGGGCGGGCAGCCCGGCGTCGGTGAGCACCCGGCCGAAGACGCCGCGGTCCTCGGCGGCGTGGATGGCCTCGGGTGAGGTGCCCACGACGGTGACGCCGTTGTCCTTCAGCCCCTGGGCCAGACCCAGCGGGGTCTGGCCGCCGAGCTGCACGATGACGCCGGCGACCGGTCCGGCCAGCGACTCGGCGTGCACGATCTCCAGCACGTCCTCCAGCGTGAGCGGCTCGAAGTAGAGCCGGTCGGAGGTGTCGTAGTCGGTGGAGACGGTCTCCGGGTTGCAGTTGACCATCACCGTCTCGTAGCCCGCGTCGTGCAGGGCGAACGAGGCGTGTACGCAGGAGTAGTCGAACTCGATGCCCTGGCCGATGCGGTTGGGCCCGGATCCCAGGATGATCACCGCGGGCTTCTCGCGCGGGGCGACCTCACTCTCCTCGTCGTAGGAGGAGTAGAAGTACGGCGTGCGGGCGGCGAACTCGGCGGCGCAGGTGTCGACCGTCTTGTAGACCGGGCGCACTCCCAGCGCGTGCCGCACCTCGCGCACCACGTCCTCGCGCAGGCCGCGGATGCCGGCGATCTGCGCGTCGGAGAAGCCGTGCCGCTTGGCCTCGGCGAGCAGCTCGGGGTCGAGCCGCTCGGCGGCGGCGAGGTCGTCGGCGACCTCCTTGATCAGGAACAGCTGGTCGGTGAACCAGGGGTCGATGCAGGTCGCGTCGAAGACCTGCTCGGGGGTGGCTCCGGCGCGGATCGCAGCCATCACCGTGTTGATGCGGCCGTCGGTGGGCCGCCCGGCCTCGGCGAGCAGCGTGTCCAGGTCGCCGGTGGGCGAGGTGAAGTCGAACTGGCTGCCCTTGCGCTCCAGGGAGCGCAGCGCCTTCTGCAGCGCCTCGGAGAAGTTCCGGCCGATCGCCATGGCCTCACCGACCGACTTCATGGTGGTGGTGAGTGTGCTGTCGGCGGCGGGGAACTTCTCGAACGCGAAGCGCGGAGCCTTGACCACCACGTAGTCGAGTGTCGGCTCGAAGGACGCCGGCGTTTTCTCGGTGATGTCGTTGGGGATCTCGTCCAGGGTGTAGCCGACGGCGAGCTTCGCAGCGATCTTCGCGATCGGGAAGCCGGTTGCCTTGGAGGCGAGCGCGGAGGAGCGGGAGACACGCGGGTTCATCTCGATGACGATGATCCGGCCGTCCTTCGGGTCGACCGCGAACTGGATGTTGCAGCCGCCGGTGTCGACGCCGACCTCGCGGATCACCGCGATGCCGATGTCGCGCATCACCTGGTACTCGCGGTCGGTGAGCGTCATCGCCGGGGCGACGGTGATCGAGTCACCGGTGTGCACACCCATGGGGTCGAAGTTCTCGATGGAGCAGACGACCACGACGTTGTCGTTCTTGTCGCGCATCAGCTCCAGCTCGTACTCCTTCCAGCCGAGGATGGACTCCTCCAGGAGGACCTCGGTGGTCGGCGAGAGGGACAGGCCCTGCCCGGCGATGCGGCGCAGCTCGTCCTCGTCGTGGGCGAAGCCGGAGCCGGCGCCGCCCATGGTGAAGGAGGGCCGGACGACGACCGGGTAGCCGCCGAGTTGGTCGACCCCGGCCAGCACGTCGTCCATGGAGTGGCAGATGTAGGAGCGGGCCGAGTCGCCGTGGCCGATCTTCTCCTTCACGGCCTGCACGACGCCCTTGAACAGTTCGCGGTCCTCGCCCTTGTTGATCGCCTCGACGTTGGCGCCGATCAGCTCGACGCCGTGCTTGTCGAGGGCGCCGGACTCGAAGAGGGAGATCGCGGCGTTGAGCGCGGTCTGGCCGCCCAGGGTGGGCAGCAGCGCGTCGGGGCGCTCCTTGGCGATGATCTTCTCGACGAACTCGGGCGTGATCGGCTCGACGTAGGTGGCGTCGGCGATCTCCGGGTCGGTCATGATCGTGGCCGGGTTGGAGTTGACCAGGATGACCCGCAGGCCCTCGGCCTTGAGCACCCGGCAGGCCTGGGTGCCGGAGTAGTCGAACTCGGCGGCCTGGCCGATGACGATCGGACCGGAGCCGATGACCAGGACGGACTGGATATCGGTGCGCTTAGGCACGCTGGCCCTCCATCAGTGATACGAAGCGGTCGAACAGGTAGGCGGCGTCGTGCGGCCCGGCGGCGGCTTCGGGGTGGTACTGGACGCTGAACGCGGGGCGGTCGAGAAGCCGCAACCCCTCCACCACGTTGTCGTTGAGGCCCACGTGGGAGACCTCGGCGCGGCCGTAGGGCGTGTCGGAGACGGTGTCCAGGGGCGCGTCGACGGCGAAGCCGTGGTTCTGCGCGGTGATCTCGACCTTGCCGGTGCTGCGGTCCTGCACGGGCTGGTTGATGCCCCGGTGGCCGTACTTCAGCTTGAAGGTGCCGAAGCCGAGTGCGCGGCCGAGGATCTGGTTGCCGAAGCAGATGCCGAACAGCGGGGTGCCGCGTTCCAGCACCTCGCGCATGAGCGCGACAGCGTGCTCGGCGGCGGCCGGGTCGCCGGGGCCGTTGGAGAAGAAGACGCCGTCGGGAGCGACCGCGTACACCTCCTCGGCGGTGGCGGTGGCGGGCAGCACGTGCACCTCGATGCCGCGTTCGGCCATCCGGTGCGGCGTCATGCCCTTGATGCCGAGGTCGACGGCGGCGACGGTGAACTTCTTCTCACCGACCGCGGGCACCACGTAGGCCTCCTGCGTGGTGACCTCGGCGCTGAGGTCGGCGCCCTTCATCTGCGGGGCCTCCTGCACGCGGGCGAGCAGGGTGGCGTCGTCGGCCAGCGCGTCGCCGGAGAACACCCCGACCCGCATGGCGCCGCGCTCGCGCAGGTGCCGGGTGAGGGCCCGGGTGTCGATGCCGCTGATGCCGACGACTCCCTGGGCGGTGAGCTCGTCGTCGAGGGTGCGCGCCGAGCGCCAGTTGGACGGGACGCGGGCCGGGTCGCGGACGACGAAGCCGGACACCCAGATCCGGCGCGACTCGGCGTCCTCGTCGTTCATGCCGGTGTTGCCGATGTGCGGGGCGGTCATCACGACCACCTGGCGGTGGTAGGAGGGGTCGGTGATGGTCTCCTGGTAGCCGGTCATGCCGGTGGAGAACACCGCCTCGCCGAAGGTCTCCCCCACGGCTCCGTAGGCACGGCCGCGGAAGGTGCGGCCGTCCTCCAGGACGAGTACGGCGGGAGCGCGCTTCGCTCCCCGGGTGGCGGTCGTCATCGTGCGCCTTCCTCGATCTGCGGGGCGTGCGGGGCGGCTGCGTCGGCGGAGCCACCGGAGAGTTCTTCGACGGCTGCGACCCACGCGCCGTGGTCGGCGGAGCGGTCGAGCCGGAACCCGGAGTCGATCCGGGTGTCGCCGAGCTGCCAGACGACGACCAGCAGGCCGCCCTGGGTGAGGACCTTGCCGGCGATGCCGGTGTCGAGCCGGGCGCCGCACAGGTCTGCGACGGGCACGAAGTAGTCGCGGGCGCCGGGGCGCAGCACGGTCAGGCCGTCTGCGGTGAGCGTCAGCGACACCCGGCTGCGGGTGCCCAGGCCGTGCGCGACGATGCGGTCGAGCCACTGGCCGGCGCGGGTGGAGCCGTGGTAGCGGCCCTCCCCGGTGAGCAGCGGCTCGGCCGTCCCGTCGCCGGGGGCGGCGGGTTCGGGCAGGCCGCCCTGGAGCGTGCCGCGCCACTTCCATCCCTCGCGCATCAGCCAGTACAGCAGCGCGATGAACAGCAGCAGGCCCACGACCCAGCCGATGCGGGCCGCCCAGTCCGTCACCTCCTGGGACTTGCGCTCGACGGTGCCGTCCGCGAGGAGGTGCATCAGTTGAGGGTTCACGCCAGTTTCCCGTCCACGACCGTTGCCCGGCCCCGCAGGAAGGTGTGCGTCACCCGTCCCGGCAGCTCGCGACCCCGGTAGGGGGTGTTGCGGCTGCGGGAGGCGAAGCCCGCGGGGTCCACCTGTCCACGGTATGCCGGATCGACCAGGGTGAGGTTGGCGGGCTCGCCTGCCGAGACGGGGCGGCCGTGTCCGGCGAGACGCCCGATGTGCGCGGGCCGGAAGGACATGCGGTCGGCGACCTGCGCCCAGTCCAGCAGCCCGGTGTCGACCATGGTGTGCTGCACCACCGACAGGGCCGTCTCCAGGCCGACCATGCCCATGGCCGCGGCACCCCACTCGCAGTCCTTGTCCTCGTGCGGGTGCGGGGCGTGGTCGGTGGCGACGCAGTCGATGGTGCCGTCGGCGAGGGCCTCGCGCAGCGCCTCCACGTCAGCCGCGGTGCGCAGCGGCGGGTTGACCTTGTAGACCGGGTCGTAGGAGCGCACCAGCTCGTCGGTGAGCAGGAGGTGGTGCGGGGTGACCTCGGCGGTGACGTTCCAGCCCTTGGACTTGGCCCAGCGCACGATCTCCACCGAGCCGGCGGTGGAGAGGTGGCAGATGTGGACGCGGGAGCCGACGTGCGCGGCGAGCAGCACGTCGCGGGAGATGATCGACTCCTCGGCCACGGCCGGCCAGCCGCCCAGGCCCAGCTCGCCGGAGACGACGCCCTCGTTCATCTGGGCGCCCTCGGTGAGGCGGGGTTCCTGCGCGTGCTGGGCGATGACGCCGTCGAACGCCTTCACGTACTCCAGGGCGCGGCGCATGATCACCGCGTCGTCGACGCACTTGCCGTCGTCGGAGAAGACCCGCACGCCGGCGGCCGACTCGTGCATGGCGCCCAGTTCGGCGAGCTTGCTGCCGGCCAGGCCGACGGTGACGGCGCCGACCGGCTGCACGTCGCAGTAGCCGGACTCCCGGCCGAGCCGCCAGACCTGCTCGACGACGCCGGCGGTGTCGGCGACGGGGAAGGTGTTGGCCATGGCGTGCACGGCGGTGAAGCCGCCGGCGGCGGCGGCGCGGGTGCCGGTGAGGACCGTCTCGGAGTCCTCACGGCCGGGCTCCCGCAGGTGGGTGTGGAGGTCGACGAGGCCGGGCAGCAGCACCAGCCCGTCGGCGTCGACGACCTGGGCGCCGCCGGCGTCCAGGCCGGTGCCGACCTCGGCGACGGTCTCGCCGTCGATCAGTACGTCGGCGGGGTCGCCGCCCAGGACGCGCGCGCCGCGGATCAGGGTCTTGGCTGTGCTCACTTGCTCTCCTCGGTGCGGGTGGGCGTGGCGGTCTGGAGGGCCGGGTCGCTGACCGCGGGCTCGGCGCCGCCGAGCAGCAGGTACAGGACGGCCATGCGGATGCTGACGCCGTTGGCGACCTGCTCCACCGCGGTGCACCGCGGGGAGTCGGCGACGTCGGCGGTGATCTCCATGCCGCGGTTCATCGGCCCGGGGTGCAGGACGACGGCGTGCTCGGGCATGCGCGCCATGCGCTGGCCGTCGAGGCCGTAGCGTCGGGCGTACTCGCGTTCGGTCGGGAAGTAGGCGGCGTTCATGCGTTCCCGCTGGACGCGGAGCATCATCACCGCGTCGGACTTGGGCAGCACCTGGTCCAGGTCGTAGGACAGCTCGCACGGCCAGCTGGCGATGCCGACGGGCACCAGGGTGGGCGGGGCCACCACGGTGACGCGTGCCCCGAGCGTGCTGAGCAGGTGCACCCCGGAGCGGGCGACCCGGCTGTGCAGGATGTCGCCGACGATCGTGACATGGCGTCCGTCGAGGTCGCGGCCCGCACCGCCGCCCAGCCTGCGCCGCAGGGTGAACGCGTCCAGCAGGGCCTGGGTGGGGTGCTCGTGGGTGCCGTCGCCGGCGTTGACGACCGAGCCGCCGATCCAGCCGGAGGTGGCGAGGCGGTGCGGCGCGCCCGAGTCGTGGTGGCGGATGACGACCGCGTCGGCACCCATCGCCTCCAGGGTGAGCGCGGTGTCCTTCAGCGACTCGCCCTTGGAGACGGACGAGCCCTTGGCGGAGAAGTTGATGACGTCGGCCGAGAGGCGCTTGGCTGCCAGTTCGAAGGAGATCCGGGTGCGGGTGGAGTCCTCGAAGAACAGGTTGACGACCGTGCGTCCGCGCAGGGTGGGCAGCTTCTTGATCGGCCGGTCGGCGAGCCGGGCGAGTTCCTCGGCGGTGTCGAGGACCATGACGGCGTCGTCGCGGGTGAGGTCGGCGGCCGAGATGAGGTGTCGCTTCATCGGATGCGGGCTCCGTGGAGTGGGATGAAGGGTGCGGGCGGGCAGGCGGCAGCGACGGACCCGCGCTGCGGCGGGCAGGCGGGCGCGGGGGTGCGCTACAGCTCGCCGGCCGGAGCGGTCTCGCGCAGGCCGAGCAGCACGCCGTCGCGGCCGTCCTCCTCGGTGAGCTGGACCTTGACCGTCTCCCGCAGCGACGTGGGGAGGTTCTTGCCGACGTAGTCGGCGCGGATCGGCAGCTCGCGGTGGCCGCGGTCGACCAGTACGGCGAGCTGCACGGCACGCGGCCGTCCGATGTCGCCGAGCGCGTCGAGCGCGGCGCGGATGGTGCGGCCGGAGAAGAGCACGTCGTCGACGAGCACGACCAGGCGGCCGTCGACGCCGTCGGCGGGGATCTCGGTGCGGGCCAGCGTACGGGCCGGGCCCAGCCGCAGGTCGTCGCGGTACATGGTGATGTCGAGCGAGCCCACGGGTACCGGGCGGCCGGTGATGTCCTCGAGCTTGGCTGCGAGGCGCCGGGCGAGGTGCACTCCCCTGGTGGGGATGCCGAGCAGCACCACGTCGTCGGCGCCCTTGGCGCGTTCGACGACCTCGTGGGCGATGCGGGTCAGAACCCGGGCGATGTCGGGGGCCTCAAGAACGGGCCGGGCCTGAGGCGAACCTGCGCTGTCAGCGCTGTCAGCGCGGGCTGTGCTGTCGGAGCTGGATGTGCCGTAGTTGCTGCTGTTGCTGTCCATACGTGACGGACCTCCTTCCCCGCCTCACTGGACGGGCCTTAAAGGACGCCGGAATCGAACAGCACAACCGTAGCAGGAGGCGCGGGGTGATCCGCATCCGCCCAGGTCATCGGGGGGTGGGCGGCTCCCGGCTTGACGCCGGACATTACGCTGCGTAACCTCACAGTGAGTTACGAAAACCTCATCCGGGGAGCCATATGTCCAGCGAATACGCCAAACAGCTCGGCGCCAAGCTTCGCGCCATCCGCACCCAGCAGGGCCTGTCCCTGCACGGTGTCGAGGAGAAGTCCCAGGGCCGCTGGAAGGCGGTCGTGGTGGGCTCCTACGAGCGCGGCGACCGCGCGGTGACCGTGCAGCGCCTCGCCGAACTGGCTGACTTCTACGGCGTTCCGGTGCAGGAGCTGCTGCCGGGCACCACGCCGGGCGGAGCCGCCGAGCCGCCGCCGAAGCTCGTCCTCGACCTGGAGCGGCTGGCCCACGTGCCCGCCGACAAGGCAGGACCGCTGCAGCGGTACGCGGCCACCATCCAGAGCCAGCGCGGCGACTACAACGGCAAGGTGCTGTCGATCCGTCAGGACGACCTGCGCACCCTGGCCGTGATCTACGACCAGTCGCCCTCGGTGCTCACCGAGCAGCTCATCAGCTGGGGCGTACTGGACGCCGACGCCCGGCGTGCCGTCGCCCACGACGACCTCTGACACCTCCAGGTCCGCCCGCGGCGACCGCCCCCGCGGGTCGCGGGGTTCCCGTCGCCCACCGCAGTGCCCCGCAGTCGCCCGCCGAGGCCGACTGCGGGGCACTGGCGCTTCCGTGGCTCCACAGGGGCTCGCAGGGCCTGACGGCGCCTGGGCCTGGAAGCGGCGGGTGGGCGCACGGCCGACGGGGGCGGGTCCGGGACATCTGGTGTCCCGGACCCGCCCCCGTCGGGCGGTGCGGTGGCGGTCAGGCCTGGCGCAGGCTCGGCTTGAGCTCCTTCAGGCGGCCCAGCAGGCCGTTGACGAAGCCCGGCGAGTCGTCGGTGGAGAACTCCTTGGCGAGCTGCACGCACTCGTCGAGCACCACCGCGTCGGGCGTCTCGTCCTCCCAGATCAGCTCGTACGCACCCAGCCGCAGGATGCTGAGGTCGACCACCGGCATGCGGTCCAGCTCCCAGTCCACGGCGTAGGTGGCGATCAGTTCGTCGATCCGCGCCGCGTGAGCGGCGTAGCCCTCGACGAGCTGCATGGTGTACTCGCCGACCGGCGGCTGCCGGGGATCGGTCCGCGCGTGCCGGAGCCAGTCCGCGAGGACCTCCGTCACGGAGGCGTCGCGCTGGTCGGCCTCGAACAGGATCTGGAAGGCGCGCTTGCGGGACTTGCTGCGGGCAGCCACGGTTAGCTGTTCACCCGGCCGAGGTAATCTCCGGTGCGGGTGTCGACCTTGATCTTCTCGCCGGTGGTGATGAACAGCGGGACGCCGATCTCGTGACCGGTCTCCAGCTTGGCGGGCTTGGAGCCACCGGTGGAGCGGTCGCCCTGCACGCCGGGCTCGGTGTGCTCGATGACCAGCTCGACGGCGGCCGGCAGCTCCACGGAGAGCGGGTTGCCCTCGTACATGGCCACCGTCGCCTCGAAGCCCTCGATGAGGTAGTTGGCCGCAGTGCCGACCACCTCGCGGGAGACGTGGATCTGGTCGTAGGTGCCCATGTCCATGAAGACGAAGTACTCGCCGTCCATGTACGAGAACTGCATGCTGCGCCGGTCGACGGTGGCGGTCTCGACCTTCGTGCCGGCGTTGAAGGTCTTGTCGACGGTCTTGCCGGAGAGCACGTTCTTCAGCTTGGTGCGCACGAAGGCAGGGCCCTTGCCGGGCTTGACGTGCTGGAACTCGACAACGGACCAGAGCTGTCCGGCGTCGAGCTTGAGCACCATGCCGTTCTTGAGGTCGTTCGTGGTGGCCACGGTCGCGGAATCTCCTGAGACTGCTTGGGAGACCAAGGGAGCCCTGCCCGCGTGCCCGTGGGCTCACCAGCCCGGTGGGGCGCTAGAGAGCGAGCAGTTCCTTGGTCGTGATGGTGAGTAGCTCCGGCCCGCCGTCTGCGGAGGGGCGGACGACGAGTGTGTCATCGATCCGGACCCCGCCCCGCCCCGGGAGGTGGACCCCCGGTTCGACGGTGACCGGCACGCAAGCGTCCAGTTTACTCATGGCTCCTGGCGACAGCCGAGGGTCCTCACCGATTTCCAGCCCCACCCCGTGCCCGGTGCGGTCGCCGACCGCCTCTCCGTAGCCGGCCGCGGCCAGCACCTGGCGGGTCGCCCGGTCCACCGACCGGCACTCGGCTCCGGGCGCCAGCGCCTCCCGTCCGGCGCGCTGAGCAGCGAAGACCAGCTCGTACAGGTCGATCTGCCACTCGGCGGGCGAGCTGCCGATGACAAAGGTGCGGCCGATCTGGCAGCGGTAGCCGCGGTAGCGGGCACCGAGCCGGACGGTGAGGAAATCGCCCTCCTCCACACGCCGGTCGCTCGGCACGTGCCCAGCCAGGCCGGAGTGCCGGCCGGTGGCGACGGAGGTGGGGAACGCCGCGCCGTCCGCACCGTGGTCGACCAGTCGGCGTTCCAGTTCCAGCGCGAGGTGCCGCTCGGTGCGCCCCACCAGGATCGACTCCAGCAGTTCGCCCAGCGCCTGGTCGGTGATCTCGGCGGCGATGCGCAGCGCTGCGATCTCCTCGCGGTCCTTGACGAGCCGCTGCTGCTCCACGGCGCTGCCCAGGTCGGCCAGGCGCAGCCGGGGGGCGGCGGAGGCGACCAGCCGGTGCCTGGCCACCGTCAGGTGCCGCTCCTCCACCGCGAGTACCGCGCTGCCGGAGCGGTCGGCGAGGGCCGCGGCGGCAGCCGCCGGATCGCCCTGACCCGGCAGCAGCCGGGCCCGCAGCTCACCCGACGGGTCCGGCAGGGGCGGGCCGCCCTCGCCGGGCAGGGCGAACAGCGTGTCGCGGCCGTCGGCGCCCAGCAGCAGCACCGCGCCGGGCGCGTCGCAGCCGGTGAGGTAGTGCAGGTTGGCCGGACTGGTGACCAGTGCGGACGTGGTGTCCGCGGCCGACGCCGCGCAGCGGTCGCGGAGCCGGGAGCGGCGGAGCGTGTGCACCTCGGACATGGGGCGAGCCTAGGCTCGCGGCGCCGATCCGGCCGGTCGAGCGCAGCCGTACGGGCGTCACCCGCCCGATGCCGCCCGCGGGCGGCGGGGTTACCAGGCGGGCGGGCCTACCAGGTCGGCGGGCTGGCGAGGCTGCGGGCGACGATCTCGTCCAGCAGCCGGGCCGTGGTCTCCACGTCGTGCCGGGAGTTGTCCAGGATGGGCAGCCCCGAGCTGTACCAGCCGGCCATGCGCCCGTGGATACGGGCGACCTCCTCGTCGCTGAGCCGCCGGTTGCCGCTGCGGGCGGCGTTGCGCTCCAGGACGATCTCCAGGCCGGGCAGCAGCACCACGGGGATCAGTCCGGGGCCGACGTGCCGCTTCCAGCCGCCCAGGCCGACGGCGGGCCGGTCGGGGAAGACCGCGTCGTCGAGGATGCAGGAGATGCGGTTCGCGAGGAAGTTGCGGGCGGCGAAGCCGCATGTGCGGCGGGCCAGGCGGTACTGCGCCTCCGACTGGTCGTTCCAGCCCGTCTGCGGGTCGGCGAACCCGGCGCGCACCCACTCCCGCACGTCGTCGAGGCTGATGTGGGCGGTGGGCACGGGGCGGCGGTCCGCCCAGTGGCGGGCGACGGTGGTCTTTCCCGCTCCGGCCGGCCCGATGAGCAGCACCGCGACCGCTGCGTGCGCGGCGTCCAGCGTGGCCGGGTCGGCGGCGGGCGCGGGTATCTGCACCGGGGCGCCGGGCGGCAACCGCAGCTGCCCGGTGGGCTCGGGGGCCTGCGCGGCCGGCGGCGGCCCGGCCGCGTGCCATCCCGGGTGCACCGGCGGCTGCGCGGGGTGCGGCGGGTGCCCCGGCGGGACGGGCGGGTGCGCCCCGTAGTGCTGCATCCGTCCCCACTCCGTTCGCTCGGTGCTCGTTGCGGCGCCGGGAGGCGGTCCGTCGCTGACGAACCGTACCGCCCGGGGCGCCCCCAGTATGAACGGGCCCGACCGGTGGCGAGTGCCCGACCTGACCCGTCAGCCGCCGAGTTCGTCGGCGAGGGCCCGCAGCGCCAGGCGGTAGGACCCGATACCGAAGCCCGCGACGGTACCGGTGGCCACCGCGGCCACCACGGACAGGTGCCGGAACTCCTCGCGGGCGTGCGGGTTGGACAGGTGCACCTCGATGAGCGGCGCGGTGCGCTGCGCGGCGGCGTCCCGCATGCCGTACGAGTAGTGGGTGAACGCGCCCGGGTTGAGCACGACCGGCAGCCGGCCGTCGGCGGCCTCGTGCAGCCAGCTGATCAGCTCGCCCTCGTCGTTGGTCTCCCGCACCTCGACGTCGAAGCCGAGTTCGGCGCCGAGTTCGGCGCAGGCCTTCACCAGGCCGGCGTAGGAGGTGGTGCCGTACACGTCCGGTTCACGGGAGCCGAGCCGGCCCAGGTTGGGCCCGTTCAGCACCAGCACCCGGCGGCTCGTGCCGCCGTCGGCGCCGGCGCTCACGCGGCGATCTCCGCGTGGGCGGCGAGCAGCATCGCCGGGTCGGGCCCTTCCAGGACTACGGGGCGGGCCAGGCCGTCGAGCACGATGAAGCGGAGCCGGTCGCCGCGGGTCTTCTTGTCGACCTTCATCGTCTCCAGCAGCTTGGGCCACTGGTCGCCGCGGTAGGTGACGGGCAGTCCGACCGCTTCGAGGAGTGCGCGGTGGCGGTCGGCGGTGGCGTCGTCCAGCCGGCCGGCGATGCGGCCGAGTTCCGCGGCGAAGACCATACCGACGGCGACGGCCGCGCCGTGCCGCCAGTTGTAGCGCTCGTTCTTCTCGATGGCGTGCGCGAGGGTGTGGCCGTAGTTGAGGATCTCGCGGCGGCCGGACTCCTTGAGGTCGTCGGAGACGACGTCGGCCTTGACCCGGATGGAGCGCTCGATGAGCTCGGCCGTGTTCGGCCCCTGCGGGGTGCGGGCCGCGGCGGGGTCGCTCTCGATGAGGTCGAGGATGGCGGGGTCGGCGATGAAGCCGGCCTTGATGACCTCGGCGAGACCGCTGACGTAGTCGTGCACGGGCAGCGAGTCCAGCGCCGCCAGGTCGCAGAGCACCCCGGCTGGCGGGTGGAAGGCACCCACGAGGTTCTTGCCCTCGGCGGTGTTGATACCGGTCTTGCCTCCGACGGCCGCGTCGACCATGCCGAGCACGGTGGTGGGCACGGCGATCCAGCGCACGCCGCGCAGCCAGGTGGCCGCGACGAACCCGGCGAGGTCGGTGGTGGCGCCGCCGCCGACGCCGACGATGACGTCGGTGCGGGTGAAGCCGGTCTGCCCCAGCGCCTTCCAGCAGTAGGCGGCGACCTCGGCGGTCTTGGACTCCTCGGCGTTGGGCAGCTGCACGGCGATCGCGTCGTAGCCCTGCGCGGCGAGGTCCTCGCGCAGCACCTCACCGGTCTCGGCGAGCGCCTCGGGGTGCAGTACCGCGACCCGCTTCGCGGCGGTGCCGATCAGGCCCGGCAGCTCGTCCAGCAGCTGCCGGCCGATCAGCACGTCGTAGGGCTCGGTGCCGGCACTGCCGCCGACGGTGATGCGGGTGGGCGACCCGGTCGGGTGCGATGTCATGACTTCTTCAGCTCCAGGACGTCGAGGATCTCGTCGGCGACCTCGTCGGGGGTGCGGTCTTCGGTGCTGACCACGGCACGGGCGACCTCGGCGTACAGCGGGCGGCGCTCCTCCATCAGCTGCCGCCACTGCTGGCGGGGGTTGACGGTGAGCAGCGGACGGGGCGCGTCCAGGCCGGTGCGGCGCACGGCCTCGGCGACGCCCATCTCCAGCAGCACCACCGGCCGCCCGGCCAGCAGGAGGCGGGTCTCGGCGGCCAGGACCGCGCCGCCGCCGAGGGAGAGCACCCCGTCGTGGCCGGTGACGGCGGCCTGCACCGCCTCGCGCTCCAGCGCCCGGAAGTGCTCCTCGCCCTCGTCGATGAAGATCTCCGCGACGGGCTTGCCGGCCCGCTCCGCGACGTCGTCGTCGGTGTCGCGGCAGGTGGTGCCCAGCCGCTCGGCCAGGATCCGGCCCACGGTGGTCTTGCCCACACCCATCGGCCCGACCAGGATGACCGCCGGGCCGCTCAACGGATCGCCAGGTTGTCGAGGTAGCCGCGCACGTTGCGGCGGGTCTCGGTCACGCTGTCGCCGCCGAACTTCTCCGCGACGGCGTCCGCGAGGACCAGGGCGACCATGGCCTCCGCGACGATGCCGGCCGCCGGGACCGCGCACACGTCGGAGCGCTGGTGGTGGGCCTTCGCCGCCTCACCGGACTGCACGTCGACGGTGGCCAGCGCCCTGGGCACGGTGGCGATGGGCTTCATCGCCGCCCGCACCCGCAGCAGCTCGCCGGTGCTCAGGCCGCCCTCGGTGCCGCCGGAACGGCCCGAGGAGCGGCGGATGCCCTGCTCGGTGCGGTGGATCTCGTCGTGCGCCTTGGAGCCGGGCACCCGGGCCAGGTCGAAGCCGTCACCGACCTCCACGCCCTTGATCGCCTGGATGCCCATCAGCGCCGCGGCCAGCCGCGCGTCCAGACGGCGGTCCCAGTGCACGTGCGAGCCCAGCCCGACCGGCACACCGTGCGCGACGACCTCGACCACCCCGCCGAGCGTGTCGCCGTCGGTGTGGGCCTGGTCGATCTCGGCGACCATCGCCTTGCTGGCGTCGGCGTCCAGGCAGCGCACCGGGTCGGCGTCCAGGCGCTCCACGTCGGCCGGCACCGGCACCTGCCCCTGCGGGGCACGGGCCCGGCCCAGCTCCACCACATGGCTGACGATCTCGATCCCGGCGGTCTGCTCCAGGTAGGAACGCGCGACGGTACCCAGCGCGACCCGGGCGGCGGTCTCCCGCGCGGAGGCGCGCTCCAGGATCGGGCGGGCCTCGTCGAAGCCGTACTTCTGCATGCCCGCCAGGTCGGCGTGACCGGGCCGGGGACGGGTCAGCGGCGCGTTGCGGGCCAGGGCGGCCAGCTCCTCCTCGGGGACCGGGTCGGCGGCCATCACCTTCTCCCACTTGGGCCACTCGGTGTTGCCGACCATGATCGCGACCGGCGAGCCGAGGGTGAGGCCGTGCCGCACACCGCCGAGGAAGGTCACCTCGTCCCGCTCGAACTTCATCCGGGCGCCGCGCCCGTAGCCGAGCCGCCGCCGGGCCAGCGCGTCCGCCACCATGTCGGTGGTGACCGGCACTCCGGAGGGCAGTCCCTCCAGCGTCGCCACCAGTGCGGGGCCGTGCGACTCCCCCGCGGTCAGCCAGCGCAACCTGCTCAACGGTGCTCCTCAATTCGGGCGCGGTGTGCTTGCCCCGATCCTGCCATGCCCGGGGCCGGTGCCCGGACGCCGGTCCAGCAGTCGGAACGGCGTCTCAGCGCACGCGGGCGGCCAGCGCCGCCTCGCCGGCGGCCCGCATCGCGGCGAGCGGCGCGGGGTGGCGGCCCGTCATCTGCTCGACCTGCAGCACGGCTTGGTGGACCAGCAGGTCGAGGCCGCCGACCACCGGGCCGCCACGGGTCGCCCAGGCCTCGGCCAGAGCCGTGGGCCAGGGGTCGTACAGCACGTCGAAGAGGGTGCCCGGCGCGGCGGGAACGGCCCCGGCCAGCGCGTCGGTGGTGCCCGCCGGCGTGGTGGCGACGACCAGGGGGGTGTCCAGGGCGGCGGGCGCCTCCTCCCAGGGCGCGATGCGCACCTCCACGCCCAGCCGCTCGCCCCAGCCGCGCATCTCCCGGGCGCGGGCCTCGCTGCGCACGCAGGCGGTGACCGGCCCGTCGCAGATCCGCGCGAGGGCGGCCAGCGCCGACGAGGCGGTGGCTCCGGCGCCGAGGACCGTCGCCCGGTCCACCCGCTCCACGCCGTGTTCACCCAGCGCGGCGAGGATGCCGGGCACGTCGGTGTTGTCGCCGACCCGGCGGCCGTCCTCGGTGAACACCACGGTGTTCACCGCCTCGACGGACGCCGCGGTCGCGCTCACCTCGTCCAGCAGCGGCAGCACGGCCCGCTTGAGCGGCATGGTGAGCGACAGGCCGGCCCAGGTCCCGTCCAGGCCGCCGAGGAAGGGCCCGATCCCGGACTCGTCCACCTCGAACCGCTCGTACGTCCAGTCGGCGAGGCCCAGCTCCCGGTAGGCGGCCCGGTGCAGTGCCGGGGAGAGCGAGTGGGCGATGGGTGAGCCGAGCACGGCGGCCCGGTGGCGCGCGGGCATCAGTCGCCGCTCCCCTGCGACTCCTCGCGCTTCTTGCGCTGCTCGGCGTTGAAGTCCGCCACGTGCCGCTCGTGCTCCTTGAAGGTGGTGCTGAAGCGGGTGTCGCCCGGCTTGACCGTGACGAAGTACAGCCAGTCGCCCTCGGTCGGGTTGAGAGCCGCGGTGATCGCCTGGTGCCCGGGGTTGTCGATGGGACCGGGAGGCAGTCCGGCGTTGACGTAGGTGTTGTACGGCGAGTCGAACCGGGTGTCGTCGACCGACACGTCCAGCGTCGAGCGGCCCATCGCGTAGTTGATGGTGGAGTCGAAGTCGAGCCGGCCGTTGGTCTCGGAGTTGCCCGGCTTCAGGCGGTTGTAGATCACCTGGGAGACCTTGCCGAACTCGTCCTTCTCCTGCGCCTCGGCCTGGATCAGCGAGGCGATGGTGAGGACCTCGTACGGGGTGCGTCCGACCTTCTCGGCGTCGGACTCCATGTCCACCTTGGTGAACTCGGCGTTGGCCCGCTTGACCATCTCCTTGAGAACGGCCTCCGGCTCGGAGTTCTTGGTGACGCTGTACTTGGAGGGGAAGAGGAAACCCTCCACCTTGCCCTCGGCCCACGGAGGCAGACCGAGGTCGGCGGACTCGGCGGCCTTCTCGGTGGTGCCCTTCGGGGACTCGGTGCGCTCGTCGATCATCTCGAAGATCTTCGACGCCCGCAGGCCCTCGGGAATGATCAGGCCGGACTGGCTCTTGGGGTCGAGCAGCAGCGCGATGGCCGACGACGCCGACATCTCCTTGCGGAGCGTGTAGCTGCCGGCCTGGATGGTCTGCGCCTTGCTGTCGCTGCCGGCCGCCGCCGCCACGAAGGCGTCGTGGCTCTTGACCACGCCGGCCTTCCTGAGGATGTTGCCCATGTCGGACACCGACGAGCCCTGCGGGATCTCCACCTGCACCTCGCCGCTGCCCTGGCCCTCGAAGTCCGGGGCAGCGGCGAAGCGGCTCTGGTAGAAGCCGTAGCCGTAGTAGGTGACGGCGCCGCCGCCGCCGAGCAGCACCGCGGCGACCACCAGGCAGGCGAAACCGTTCTTCCGCTTGGCGCTGCCGCGCCGGGACCTGCCGCCGCCTCCGTCGTCGCCCCTGCCGCCTCCGGCCGCGCCCTCGGGGTCGTCGCTGAAGAAGGCGGACTCGCCCTGGTCGGGGCCGGGATCCCAGTCGGTGTCGGCCTCCGCGCCGCCCTGCTCGTCGTCGCGGTCCGGCCGCCGCTGCGGCCGCTCCGGCTTCGGAGGCGGGTAGGCCTCGGGCGTGCCGTAGTAGTCGGGCGGCTGCTGCCCGTACGCGTCCGGCGGCAGCTGGTCGCCGTAGGGGTCGCCCGCGGCGGCGTAGGGCTGCTCCGGCTGCCCTACGCCTGGGGGGCCGCCCGTCGGGTCCGCGTAGGGCTGCTGCCGGTACTGCCCGCTGTCCTGGCCGCCGTAGTGCTGCTCTCCGTAGGAGGGCGGCGCGCCCTGCTGCTGGTTGCCGTAGGGCTGCTGCGGCGCCTGGGGGTCCTGGTAGCGCTGCGCGGGTCCGCCCTGGTACTGCTGCTGGCCGGCGGAGGGGTCGGGGTGCTGACCGTACTGCTGGGGCTGGTCCTGGCCCTCGTACTGGCCCTGACCGGGGTACTGGTACTGCTGCTGGGCGTAGCCCGCGTAGGGGTCCTGCCCGGCGGGCGCACCGTACGGACTCTGGCCGCCGGGCGCGCCGTACGGGTCCTGGGTACCGGAACCGTTCTGCTGCGACCAGTCGGACCGACCCGGCTGGGCGGTGCCGCTTCCGTCCCAGTCGCCCTGCTGCGCTCCCTGGAAGTCCCGGTCGCCGTACAGCGGATCCTCGGGATGCCATGGTTGGGAGCCGTGACCTCGGCCGTACTCGCTCATCGATCCCCTAAGCCGCGCTTCGGCAACCTGCCCTTACCCGTACAACGTTCGAACGGCTGCCGTTCGCGCGAGACGTTACCGTACTGCGATCAGACAACCACTTCGACGCACTGGCCCGGCGGTTCTCCCGACACCCGTTCGGTCTCCAGGGCACTCTGCAGAATCACCACAGCCGCTGCCTGGTCGATACGGGCGCGGCCCTTCTTCGCGTTCACTCCGGACGCGCGCATCGACCGCGCAGCGCTGACCGTACTCATGCGCTCATCGACCAGGCGGACCGGCACCGGTGCGATGCGGCGGGCGGTGACCTGCGCGAACGCGCGCACCTTGGCGGCTGCCGGCCCCTCCCGTCCGTCGAGCGAGCGGGGCAGGCCGACAACGACCTCCAACGGCTCGTACTCGGCGACGAGCTCGGCCAGCCGGCGCTGGGCGGCAGGCACGTCCCGGCCGCGAACCGTCTCGACGGGCGTGGCGAGCAGCCCGTCGGGGTCGCTGGACGCGACCCCGATCCGGGCGTCACCGACGTCCACCGCGAGCCGTCGGCCGCGCCGCATCAGGCGGCCCGGCCGGACCGCGGCCGCGGGACACGGCAGGCGGGACTCATGCGGACGCCGCCACCAGCCGCTCCACGGCGGCCAGCGCCTCGTCCACGGCGTCGGCGTCCTGGCCGCCGCCCTGCGCGACGTCCGGCTTGCCGCCGCCACCGCCGCCGAGCGCCTTCGCCGCGGCGCGCACCAGCTCGCCGGCCTTCAGGCCGCGCTCGCGGGCGGCCTCGTTGGTGGCGATGACCGTCACCGGGCGGTCCTTGACGACGCTGAACAGGGCCACGACCGAGGCGCGGTCCCCGGGGATCCGGCCGCGCACGTCGAGCACCAGCTTGCGCAGGTCGTCGGCGCCGGTGCCGTCCGGCACCCGGGCCGCGACGAGCGCGACGCCGTGCACGTCGCGGGCGTCGGCGGCCAGGCCGCCGGCGGCCTGGAGCACCTTCTCGGCGCGGAAGCGCTCGATCTCCTTCTCGGCGTCCTTCAGCTTGGCGAGCATGCCGGAGATCTTCTCCGGCAGTTCCTCCGGGCGGCCCTTCACCAGGTCGGTGAGCTGCGCGACCACGGTGTGCTCCTTGGCCAGGAACCGGTAGGCGTCCGTGCCCACCAGCGCCTCGACCCGGCGCACGCCGGACCCGATGGAGGACTCGCCGAGCAGCTTCACCAGTCCCAACTGGGCGGTGTTGTGCACGTGGGTGCCGCCGCACAGCTCCTTGGAGAAGTCGCCGATGGTGACGACCCGCACGCGCTCGCCGTACTTCTCGCCGAACTCGGCGATGGCGCCCTGCTTGCGGGCCTCGTCCATGCTCATGACCTCGGCGTGCACGTCCAGCTCACGCCCGAGCACCTCGTTGATCTGCTGCTCCACGTCGGCGAGCACCGAGCCGGGAACGGCGGCGGGCGAGCCGAAGTCGAAACGGAACCTGCCCGGTGAGTTCTCCGAACCGGCCTGGGCGGCGGTGGGGCCGAGAGCGTCCCGCAGCGCCTGGTGGGTGAGGTGGGTGGCGCTGTGCGCGCGGGCGATGGCCCGGCGGCGGGAGACGTCGATGGAGCAGAAGGCGGGGGCACCGACCGTGACCTCGCCGACCTGCACGACGCCCTTGTGGACCGTCACCCCGGCGACGGGCTGCTGCACGTCCCTGACCTCGACCACCGCGCCGCTGTCGAGCCGGATGCGGCCGGTGTCGGCGAGCTGACCGCCGCCCTCGGCGTAGAAGGGGGTGCGGTCGAGCACGATCTCGACCTCGTCGCCCTCCTGCGCGGCGGGCGAGGTGACGCCGTTGCGCAGCAGGCCGACGACGGTGGCCTCGCCGTCGGTGTGCACGTAGCCGGTGAACTCGGTGCCGCCGGCGGTGTCGGCGACCTCGCGGTAGGCGGAGAGGTCGGCGTGGCCGGTCTTCTTCGCCTGGGCGTCGGCCTTGGCCCGCTCGCGCTGCTCCCGCATCAGCCGCCGGAAGCCGTCCTCGTCGACGCTCAGACCCTGCTCGGCGGCCATCTCCAGGGTGAGGTCGATCGGGAAGCCCCACGTGTCGTGCAGCAGGAAGGCCTTCTCACCGGAGAGCCGGTCGCTGCCGGCGGACCGGGTCTCCGAGACGGCCGTGTCGAGGATGTTGGTGCCGGCCCGCAGCGTCTTGAGGAAGGCGGCCTCCTCGGCGAGTGCGACCGTCTCGATCCGCTTGCGGTCGGTGAGCAGCTCCGGGTACTGCTGGCCCATCGTCTTCAGCACCGTGTCGACCAGGTCGCCGACGACGGGCTCGGTGGCGCCCAGCAGGCGCATGTTGCGGATGGCGCGGCGCATGATGCGGCGCAGCACGTAGCCGCGCCCCTCGTTGCCCGGGGTGACGCCGTCACCGATCAGCATGACGGAGGTGCGCAGGTGGTCGGCGACCACGCGCAGCGACACGTCCGACTCCCCGGCGGCGCCGTAGCGCACCCCGGTCAGCTCGGTGGCCTTGTCCATGACGACACGCAGCGTGTCGGTCTCGTACATGTTGTGCACGCCCTGCAGGATCATCGCCAGGCGTTCCAGGCCGAGGCCGGTGTCGATGTTCTTGCTCGGCAGCTCACCGAGGATCGGGAAGTCCTCCTTGCCACCGCCGGCGCCGCGCTCGTACTGCATGAAGACCAGGTTCCAGATCTCCACGTAGCGCTCGTCGTTGACGGCCGGGCCGCCCTCCTCGCCGAACTCCGGGCCCCGGTCGTAGTTGATCTCCGAGCAGGGGCCGCAGGGTCCGGGCACCCCCATCGACCAGTAGTTGGGGCCCATGCCCAGGCGCTGGATGCGCTCGGCGGGCACTCCGATGACGTCGCGCCAGATGCGCTCGGCCTCGTCGTCCTGCTCGTAGACGGTGATCCACAGCTTGGACGGCTCCAGGCCGTAGCCGCCGTCGGCGACGGAGGAGGTGAGCAGGTCCCAGGCGTACCGGATGGCTCCCTCCTTGAAGTAGTCGCCGAAGGAGAAGTTGCCGCACATCTGGAAGAAGGTGCCGTGCCGGGTGGTGCGGCCGACCTCCTCGATGTCGGGCGTGCGCACGCACTTCTGCACGCTGGTGGCCCGCGCGTAGGGCGGCTTGACCTCACCGAGGAAGTACGGCTTGAACGGGACCATGCCGGCCGGCACCAGCAGCAGCGTCGGGTCGTCCGCGATCAGCGACGCCGACGGCACGACGGTGTGCCCGCGCTCCTCGAAGAAGCTCAGCCAGCGGCGGCGGATTTCAGCCGACTCCATCAGTGGTCCTCATTTCGGGTCGTTCGGTGGGTCGGGCCCAGCGCGTTCCGCGGCGGGGCGGAGGTGGTGCGGGGCAGTGCGGGGCTCGGCGCGGGGCGGCCGAGCGCGGGGGCGTCGGGGTCGGCGGCGAGTCCGAGCGCGTCGTTCAGTTCGTCCTCGCGCTGCACCATGCCAGAGCGTACGTCGGCGGCGAACTCCTTGAGCCGGTGGCCCGCGTCGACCGCCTTGTCCGCGGCCCGGGCCGCGAGCGACTCGGGGGTGAGGCTGCGCAGCTTGCGGTTGACCTTGGTGGTGGCCCAGACGCCTGCGGCGGCGCCGGCGCTGAACCAGAAGGCACGGCGGATCATGGGCTGATCAGTCCTTTCCCCGGCTGCGCCAACCGCCGCGACGAGCCTGCGGCACGGTCCGGCTGACGACCACGGCCGGGCGGCGCGGGGTTGTGTTGCGGCGGCCCAGGGCCCGGCGGACGCCGTACCCGAAGGCCGCGACCTTGACGAGCGGGCCGCCGAAGGCGGTGGAGACGGTGGAGGAGAGCGCCGACGCGTTCGCGGTGACCTCCTGGACGTCGGAGGCGATGGAGTCGACGCGCGCCAGCTGGTCCTGCGCGGAACGCACCGTCGCCGAGGCCTCGCCCAGCAGGGGGACCGCCTGCTCGGTCACTCCCGTCACCAGTTTGGTGGCGGCCTTGAGCGTCTGGGCCAGCCTCACCAGGACCACGGCGAGGAACGAGACCAGGATCGCCCAGAAGACAGCCACCAGGAGGCCGGCCACCTCTCCACCGGACACACTGCACCGCTTCCGTCGGTTGTTGTCGTCTTCCTGCGTTGATGCGCGACGCCACGCGCGGGTGCCGGCACGCCGGCTCACCGACTGCGACGGCGAGTCACGACCTTATCGCGCCGGGCGGCGGCCGCCGTAACGGTTAGTTCCGCGCCGCGGCCGCGGTCGCCGGGGCGGTGCCCGGCGCGGTTGTACGTTCCGCTCCACTCTCAGTACGCTCCGTGTCCCATGCGCCACTTCCCGGACTTCCCGGACTTCCCGGCCGACCCCCCACCGGCCCGGCTTCCCGGTCACGCCTGGGGCAACCTCCCCGCCGAGTTCAACGAGTTCGTCGGCCGCGGCCCCGAGCTCGCAGCGCTCGCAGACCGGTTGCGGCAGTGCCGGCTGGTGACCGTCACCGGGACGGGCGGGGTCGGCAAGAGCAGGCTGGCCGTCCGAGCGGCTCGCGATCAGCAGGATCGCTTCTGCGACGGCGTCTGGCTGGTGGACGCCTCCACCGTGCTGGACTCCGGCCTGCTCCCGCAGGCGGTCGCCGACACCCTGGGACTCACCGACGGCACTGACCGGCCGGTGCTCACCGTGCTCGGCGAGCACCTCGCGGGCCGGCGGGCGCTGCTGCTCCTGGACGGGGTCGAGCACCTGGTCGAGGAGTGCGCGGCCCTGGTCCACCACCTGCTGCGCGCGGCCCCCGAGCTGCGGGTGCTCGCCACCGGGCGGCGTCCGCTGGAGCTACCCGGTGAGCAGGTGCTGCCGCTCGACCCGCTTCCCGTTCCGGGCGAGGACGCCGTGGAACTGTTCACCCGTCGCGCGGCCGCGGTGGTTCCCGGGTTCCCCGCCGACGCGGGCGAACAGGCCGCGGCGGTCAGCGTCTGCCGGCACCTGGACGGCATCCCGCTGGCCCTGGAGCTGGCAGCGGGCCGGATGCGGGCGCTGTCGGTGACGCAGCTGCTGCACCGCCTCGACGACCGGTTCCAGGTGCTGACCGGGTCCGGCCGCGGGGTCCCGGCCCGGCACCGGACGCTGCGCACGGCCGTCGGCTGGAGCCACGAGCTGTGCACGCCGCAGGAACGGCTGCTGTGGGCACGGCTGTCCGTCTTCACCGGGCACTTCGGCCTGGAGGCGGCCGAGTACGTCTGCGTCGGACCCGACCTGGCGGAGGAGGACGTCTTCGAGCTGCTGGCCGAACTGGTCACCCAGTCCGTGGTGGTCCGCGAGCGCCACGCGGACGAGGTGCGCTACCGGATGCTCGACACCGTGCGGGAGTACGGCGCCGACTGGCTGGACGCCCTCGGCGGCACCGAGCGGATGCGCCGCCGGCACCGCGACTGGTACCTGGGACTGGCCACCTGGTGCGAGCTGGACTGGTTCGGTCCCCGGCAGCTGTCGATCAAGAAGCAGATCGACGCGGAGCTGCCGAACCTGCGGGCCGCGATGGAGTTCAGCCTCGACTGCGGGGAGGAGGCCCATCTCGGGCAGCACCTGGCGTCGTCCCTGTGGTTCTACTGGGTCGGCTGCGGGCGGCTGACCGAGGGCCGGCACTGGCTCGACCGGGCGCTGGAGGTGAGCTCCGCACGTCCCGGTTCCCGCCTCAAGACGCTGTGGGTGACGGGTTACGCCGCCGTACTGCAGGGCGACACGGCGGGAGCGGTGGCGGCGCTCATGGAGTGCCGGGAGGGCGCGGAGGCGGCCGGTGACAGCCTGGCCGCGGCGTACGCGGGGCACCGGACGGGCTGCATGGCGCTGCTGTCCGACGACATGCCGCGGGCCGAGCGGCTGTTCCGCGAGGCGCTGGAGAGGTACCGGGAGGCCGGCGAGCTCAACAGCAACGTGCTGATGGGGCAGGTGGAACTGGCGATGACGCTGGCCCACCAGGGCGATCTGGCGGGCGCGGTGGACCTCTGCGAGGACGTGGTGGAGGTGTGCGGCCGGTTCGGGGAGCGCTGGGCGCTGGCCTACGCGCTGCACGTGCTGGCCTGGGCGGCGTGGGCGGACGGCGAGGCCCGCCGGGCGTCGGACCTGCTGACCGAGTGCCTGGCCATCCACCACACGTTCGGCGACCTGCTGGGGCTCGCACTGAGCCTGGAGCTGTTCGCACTGGTGACGGCCGGGCTGGGCGACCCGGGCGAGGCGGCGCTGCTCCAGGGTGCGGCGGGGCGGCTGTGGCCGTCGGTCGGCCCGAAGCTGTTCGGTTCGCGCTACTTCCACGTCCCCCACCTGCGGTGCGAGGAACTGGCCAGGGCAGCCCTGGGCGACGCGGGCTACGAGCTGCGGCGCCGGGAGGGCGAGGGCCTGGACCTGCCGGCCGTGGTGCGCCGGGTGCTTCCCGGTGCGGCTCCGGAGGCGGAGACGTGCGGCAACCGAATGCAGGACTCCCCCGCCGCCCCGCGATGAGGCGGGGTGACGGGGGAGCCTGGAGAGCCGCTGAGCGTCAGCGGGCGTAGTACTCGACGACGAGCTGCTCGTCGCAGATCACCGGGATCTCCTTGCGGTTGGGGTCCCGGTCGAGCCGGAACGCCAGCGCCTGGAGGTTGACCTCAAGGTAGCGCGGGGTCTCACCGTCGAGGGCGTAGCCACCCTCGCGGGCGACCTGGAAGGGGTGCTTCGCGCGGCTGCGCTCGCGCACCATCACCACGTCGTCCGGGCGGACCCGGAAGGAGGGCTTGTCGACCTTGCGGCCGTTGACCTCGATGTGGCCGTGCACCACCATCTGGCGGGCCTGGTAGATCGTCCGGGCGATGCCCGAACGCAGGACGAGCGCGTCCAGGCGGCGCTCAAGCTCGATGATGAGGGCTTCGCCCGTCTTGCCGTCGACCTTCCGAGCGCGGTCGTAGGCACGGGCCATCTGCTTCTCGCTGATGTCGTACTGCGCGCGCAGGCGCTGCTTCTCCAGCAGACGGACCTTGTAGTCACTGTTCTGCTTGCGGCCCCGGCCGTGCTCACCCGGCGGGTAGGGGCGCTGCTCGAAGTACTTGACTGCCTTCGGGGTCAGCGCGATGCCGAGTGCACGCGACTTCTTGACCTTGGGACGCGACTGGTTCACGTGGAACGGACCTCCATGTAGGTTAGGTTAGGCTTACCTTAGCGGAGGAGAAACGCATGCTTCGACCGGGGATCCCCCTGCCCAGCACCGACCACGATGCCGGGACGGGTCAGCCGCGTCCCGTGGAAGAAAGCCCTCGGCAGCCGACCGCCGCCGAGCGTGTGCGTACCCTCGCGGAGTCCAGCCTATCGGCAACCCTGTCGATTTCGGGAATCGAGGTCGCGGAGACGGCCTTCTCGGGCCCACGGGTCCGCGCCGTGGATTCCGCCGGGGACGTGTTGCTGCAGGTCGCAGCCGACTCCCCGGCTGCCAGAGCCGCCACCCACGCCCAGGACGACGACCTGCCCGCCGTGATCGGGATCACCGACGTGGCGCCCGTCGCCGTGCCCCACCGCGTCCGCGGCACGGCCCGCGTCAGCGGCTGGCTCACCCCCGTGCGCGGTGAGGCGAGGGTACGCGCCGCCCGGCTGCTCGCGAACACCGACCCGGACGCCCCGCCCGCCCACGGGGCGGGCTGGACCGTGCTGCGCCTGGAGGTCGGCGGCGCGGAGATCGACGACCTGTGGGGCGCCGCGGCGGTGGAGCCGGACGACTTCGCCGACGCGCGCCCGGACCCGCTCGCCGCGCACGAGGCCGAACTGCTCCAGCACCTTTCCGCCGCCCACAGCGACCAGGTGCACGGCCTCGGCACGCTGCTCGACGCCGACGACGAGGGACTCACCGACGGCCGACGGGCCGTTCCGCTCGCCCTCGACCGGCACGGCCTGCGGGTGCGCTTCTGCGGCGAGCGCGACGGCTTCGACATCAGGTTCGAGTTCCCCGACCCCGTCGAGGACGTCTGCGGGCTGCGCCAGGCCATGCACCGCCTCTTCCAGGCGGCGGGCTGACCGCGCACGCCCTGCCTCCGGCACCGCGCGGACGCCCGGCGGGCGCTCAGCGCTCGTCGGGCTGCTCGCCGCGCAGCCGGGCGCGCACCCGCTCGGCCACCTCGGCGTACCGCGCCTCGGCGCCGTAGCGGGTGGGACGGTAGTAGCGCTTCCCCCGCACGTCGTCCGGCGCGTACTGCTGCGCGGCGATGCCGCCCGGCAGGTCGTGCGGGTACTGGTAGCCCTGGCCGTGGCCGAGTTTCTGCGCGCCCTTGTAGTGGCTGTCCCGCAGGTGGCCGGGCACCGGCCCGGCCAGGCCGGCCCGCACGTCGGCCAGCGCCGCGTCGATCGCCAGGTACGCGGCGTTGGACTTGGGCGCGAGAGCCAGGGCCACCACCGCCTGACCCAGGATGATGCGGGCCTCCGGGAAACCGATCAGCGCCACCGCCTGGGCCGCGGCGACCGCGGTCTGCAGTGCCGCCGGGTCGGCCAGGCCCACGTCCTCGCTCGCGGAGATCATCAGCCGCCGCGCGATGAAGCGCGGGTCCTCGCCCGCCTCGATCATGCGGGCAAGGTAGTGCAGGGCCGCGTCGACGTCCGAGCCGCGGATCGACTTGATGAGGGCGCTGGAGACGTCGTAGTGCTGGTCGCCGTCCCGGTCGTACTTCACCGCCGCCCGGTCGACGGCCTGCTCCAGGGTCTCCAGCGTCAGCGCGCTCTCGCCCTTCGACAGCGCCGCGCCCGCGCCCGCCTCCAGCGCGGTGAGCGCCCGCCGGGCGTCACCCCCGGCGATCCGCAGCAGGTGCCGTTCGGCGTCCGCCTCCAGCACGACGGAACCGTCCAGGCCGCGCGGATCGGCGACGGCCCGGCGGACCAGGCCGCTGAGGTCCTCGTCGGTGAGCGGTTCCAGGGTGAGCAGCAGCGACCGGGACAGCAGCGGCGAGATGACGGAGAAGTAGGGGTTCTCCGTGGTCGCGGCGACCAGGGTCACCCAGCGGTTCTCCACCGCCGGCAGCAGCGAGTCCTGCTGGGCCTTGCTGAAGCGGTGGATCTCGTCCAGGAACAGCACGGTGTCCTTGCCGTACGCGCCCGAGGAGCGCCGGGCGCCCTCGATGACGGCGCGGACCTCCTTGACGCCGGCGGTGATGGCCGACAGTTCCACGAAGCGCTTCTCGGTGGCGAGGCTGACCACGTAGGCGAGCGTGGTCTTGCCCGTGCCGGGCGGGCCCCAGAGGATCACCGAGGACGGACCGGCCGGCCCGCCGCCGCTCTCGCCCACCAGCCGCCGCAGCGGCGAGCCGGGACGCAGCAGGTGCTGCTGGCCGACCACCTCGTCCAGGGTGCGCGGACGCATCCGCACCGCCAGCGGGCTGGCGGACGGCTCCTGCGCCTGGCGTTCCTCGGCGGCGGCGGTGAACAGGTCGGGCTCCACGAGACCCAACCCTAGGTCACGGCACCGACAGTGCCCGGCGCGCGGTCGGCGGCCGGGCACTTCCGGGGGGCGCGTCCCGGCGGTCGGCCGGTCGGCTCACCGGTCGGTCAGCTGGTCCAGAAGTCCCACCAGCGGGTCAGGATCAGCATGCCGATGATCGCGACGTGCATCGTCGGCAGCAGCCAGTGGAACTCCAGCAGCCCGCGGCGCAGGCCTTCGGGCGCCGGCAGCAGCCGGTGCTTCAGGTTGTGCACGAGCGTGTACCAGAACATGAAGATCGTGCCGACCCAGGCCAGGCAGCACCACAGGCACAGCGCGCCGATGACGTACAGCGACTGGTACATCAGCCAGGTGCAGAAGACCACGCCGAACAGCGTGCCGCCCTGCAGGCCGAGCCAGAACCAGGGCCGGTAGCGCGCGCCCGCCAGCAGGCCCACGCCGATGGCGACGACCATGCCGTAGGTGACCAGGCCCAGCATCGGGTTCGGGAAGCCGAACACCGAGGCCTGCTTGCTCTCCATGATGTTGCCGCACGCCACGACCGGGTTGAAGCTGCACCCCAGCTCGTAGGTCTCGCCGTCGACCTTGGCCTGGAGCAGCATGAACTTGTCGTAGGTGATCACCCACGCCGCCACCAGGCCGGCCAGCGCGCTGACGATGAGCATCCAGGCGAGCGGCCGTCCGGCCCCGATCGCGCCGGACGCCGGATCGTCCGTGTCGGAGCCTGCCGTGTCGCTGGGAGCCGTGGTCGTCATGGCGTCTGATGTCCTCATCGTCCAGGGGGTGGCCTCATCCGGCATTCTGCCTCAACGAGCGGAGGGGCAGTTGAGTTTCGCCCGCACCGCCGAGGCCGCCTCGGCCACCGGCACCGCGGTCTGCTCCCCGCTCTCCAGATCCTTCAGCTGGACGACGCCCTCGGCGAGGTCCCGCTCCCCCGCGACCAGCGCGAACCGGGCTCCGGAGCGGTTGGCGGACTTCATCGCGTTCTTCATGCCCTTGCCGCCGTACGCGAAGTCGGCGGCCACCCCGTGCCGGCGCAGTTCGGTGACCGCGGCGAACAGGGTGCGGCGGGCCTCCTCCCCGACCGGCACGGCGAACACGTCGGTGCCCGAGGGCACGTCCAGCGCGACACCCTCTGCGCGCAGCGCGAGCACCGTGCGGTCCACGCCGAGCGCCCAGCCCACCGACGGCAGCGCCGGGCCGCCGATCATCTCGGACAGGCCGTCGTACCGGCCGCCGCCGCCCACCGCGGACTGCGCGCCGAGACCGTCGTGCACGAACTCGAAGGTGGTCCGGGTGTAGTAGTCCAGGCCGCGGACCAGGCGCGGGTCGTCCTCGAACGGCACCTCGGCGGCGAGCAGCAGCTCCCGCACCTGCTCGTGGTAGCTCTTGCAGCCCTGGCAGAGGTGGTCGCGCATCAGCGGCGCGTCGGCCAGCTGGGCCTGGACGTGCTCCCGCTTGTCGTCGAGCACCCGCAGCGGGTTGATGTCGATGCGGGCCCGGGTGTCCTCGTCGAGGTCGAGGCCGCGCAGGAACTCCTGCAGCGCACTCCGGTACGCCGGGCGGCACTCCGCGTCGCCGAGGGAGTTCAGCAGCAGCCGGAAGCGCCGCAGGCCCAGCGTGCGGTAGGCGTCGGCGGCCAGGATGACCAGCTCGGCGTCCAGCGCCGGGTCCTCCGCGCCGAGCGCCTCGGCGCCCACCTGTGAGAAGTGCCGGTAGCGGCCGGCCTGCGGGCGCTCGTACCGGTAGTAGGAACCGGAGTACCACAGCTTCACCGGCAGCGCGCCGCGGTGCAGGTTGGCCTGGAGCGCGGCGCGCAGCACCGACGCGGTGCCCTCAGGGCGCAGCGCCAGCTCGTCACCGCCCTTGGTGGTGAGGGTGTACATCTCCTTGGTCACGATGTCGGTGGAGGCGCCCACGCCGCGGGCGAACAGCTCCACCTGCTCGAAGCCGGGAGTCTCGACGTAGCCGTAGCCGGCCCGCCGCAGCGGCGCGGAGATCGCCTCGCGCACCGCCAGGAAGTCCGCCGAGTCCGGCGGGATCAGGTCGTACGTGCCCTTGGGGGCGGAGAAGCTGCTCATCGCGGTGGTGTCGTCACATTCCTCGTCGTGGTGCCGACAGTCCGTCGGCACCGCCGCCGGCGGCCACCTCCCGCAGGAACGGGTTGGCGGCGCGCTCACGGCCGATGGTCGTCTGGGCGCCGTGCCCGGAGAGCACCACGGTGGAGTCGTCCAGCGGCAGGCACACGCGTGCCAGCGAGCGCAGGATCTCCTGGTGGTCGCCTCCGGGCAGGTCGGTTCGGCCGATGGAGCCGGCGAACAGCAGGTCGCCCGAGAACAGGACCGGCGGGATGTCGGCCTGCTCGGGCATCCGGAAGGTCACCGACCCCCTGGTATGGCCCGGGGCGTGCGCGACGTGCAGCTCCATACCGGCGAGGTCCAGCCGGGCGCCGTCGGTGAGCTCGTGGACGTCGTCGGGTTCCCCGACGGTCAGCTCCCCCATCAGCGGCTGCCCGATGACCCGGCCCAGGCCCTTCTCGGGGTCGCTCATCATGTACCGGTCGTCAGGGTGGATCCAGGCGGGGACGTCGTGGGCCCCGCAGACCGGGACCACGGAGGCGACGTGGTCGATGTGCCCGTGGGTGAGGACCACCGCGACCGGCTTGAGCCGGTGCTTGGCGACGGCCTCCTCGACGCCTGCGGCGGCCTGGTGGCCGGGGTCGATGATCACGCACTCCTCGCCGGCGGCGGGGGCGACCAGATAACAATTGGTCCCCCAGGCCCCGGCGGGGAACCCGGCAATGAGCACGATCGTCCTTCAGTCAGTCCGTCAGCGGGCTGCGGCGGGCGGGCCGCCACGGGAGCGAGCCTACCGGCGGCGACGTGCCCGCCGCGAACCCGTATACCGTACGGGTCAGTCGGCGGGTGGCACGTGTGTTCCACGAGCCGCCCCGCCCGGTGGGCGCCCGCAGCCGGCCGGCACTGAAGAACGCGCATGGATGTGCCCGAGCGGGCACGGCTCCTAAGGAGAAGTCTCGTGGTGACGAGTGAGCAGCGGCGCAAGCAGCTCGCGCGGCAGAAACATCTGCGCCAGCAGCAGCGGCGGTCGGCGGCACGCCGCCGGCACCGGGTCCGCAACGCGGTGATCGCCGGCGGTCTGGTGCTGGCACTCGCCGGCGGGGCGGTCTACGCCGCGGTGGGTCTCAGCGGCGGCGACGGCGGCGCGGGGACGGTCGACAACGCGGAGGCCTCGCCGACGCCCGCACCCGACCCGTGCGAGAAGCCGGCGGCCGGCAAGCCGAACGGCAAGCAGTGGAAGAAGGAGCCGAAGATGGCGATCGACGCCTCGGCCTCCTACACGATGAAGCTCGCCACGACCTGCGGGGACATCGGCATCGAGCTGGACGCGGAGAACGCGCCGCGCACGGTCAACTCGTTCAGCTTCCTGGCCGGTGAGGGCTTCTTCGACCACACCAGGTGCCACCGGCTGGTCGAGGAGGGCATTTACGTCCTGCAGTGCGGCGATCCGACCGGCACCGGCCAGGGCGGGCCCGGCTACAGCATCCCGGACGAGAACCTCAAGGCGGAGACCGTCGCGGGCGGCACCTACCCGGCGGGCACGGTCGCCATGGCCAACACCTACAACGCCCAGGCGGACGAGGGCAGGGACACCGGCGGCAGCCAGTTCTTCCTCGTCTACCAGGACAGTCCGCTGCCGCCGGACTACACGCCCTTCGGCACGATCACCGAGGGCATGGACGTGCTGGAGAGGATCGCCGAGGCCGGCTCGTCCCAGGACCCGCAGATCCAGGCGACCGTGCCGAACGCGACGGTGGTGATCAACAAGGCCGAGGTGACCGAGGGCTGAGGAGCCCCCGCCCCGCGGTCGGCGAGCAGGCGCACGCCGGCTGCGGGGCCCACGCGGCCCGGGACATGTCCTCGCGCGGGATGCGGACAGCCCGGCCGCCGGTCGCCTATGTTGGCGGTGTGCACAGCTGCCCGCTCCGGCCGGGCGACCGGCACCCGCGTGGAACTGACTGCCGGACGACAACTGTGGACGACGCCGGGGGCGGGACGCCCCGTCGGTGTCATGTGGAGGAGGCGCTGTGAGCAGCGACCCGTGGGGCCGAGTCGATGAGACGGGCACCGTGTACGTGCGTACCGCCGAGGGCGAGAAGGTCGTCGGCTCCTGGCAGGCGGGCTCGCCCGACGAGGCCCTTGCCTACTTCGAGCGCAAGTACGAGGGACTGGTCGTGGAGATCGGCCTCCTGGAGCGCCGGGTGCGCACGACGGACCTGTCGGCCAAGGACGCCAACGCCGCGATCGCGCACCTGAGGGAGCAGGTCGACGCCCACCACGCGGTCGGCGACCTCCAGGCGCTGAGCGAGCGGCTGGACAAGCTGGCGGAGACGGTGGAGAGCCGCCGCGAGGAGCGCAGGGCGGCGAAGGCCAAACAGTCCGAGGAGGCGAAGAGCGCCAAGGTGGCGCTGGTCGCGGAGGCCGAGGAGCTGGCCGGCAGCGAGCAGTGGCGGTCGGCCGGTGAGCGCCTGCGCGCCCTCGTCGACACCTGGAAGGGTCTGCCGCGGCTGGACCGCAAGACCGACGACGAGCTGTGGCACCGCTTCTCGCACGCCCGGTCGGCGTTCTCCAAGCGCCGCAAGGCGCACTTCGCCGCGCTCGACGCGCAGCGCGAGGACGCCAGGAAGCGCAAGGAGAAGCTGGTCGCGGAGGCCGAGGCGCTGTCCGCCTCGCGCGACTGGGGCCCCACCGCGGCGAAGTACCGCGACCTGATGACGGAGTGGAAGGCGGTCGGGCGGGCCCAGCGCGAGCACGAGGACGGCCTGTGGCAGCGCTTCAGGGGCGCCCAGGACGTCTTCTTCCAGGCCCGCGGTGAGGTGTTCGCCGAGCGGGACGCGGAGCAGCGGGACAACCTGCACACGAAGGAGCAGCTGGCCGAGGAGGCGGAGAAGCTGCTGCCCGTCACCGACCTGAAGGCCGCGCGGGCGGCGTTCCGTTCGGTGAACGAGCGGTGGGACGCCGTCGGCCATGTGCCGCGCGACGCCCGGCCGAAGATCGAGGGCCGGATGCAGGCCGTGGAGCGCGCCCTGCAGGAGGCGGAGGAAGCCGAGTGGCGCCGCACCAACCCTGAGGCGCGCGCCCGGGCCGCCGGTCTGACCGGCCAGTTGCAGGACGCGGTCGACAAGCTGCGCGGCCAGGCCGAGAGCGCCCGTGCCTCGGGCAACACGGCCAAGGCGGAGAAGCTGGAGAAGGAGCTGGCCGGCCGGCAGGCCCTGCTGGACCAGGCCCTGCGCGGCCTCCAGGAGTTCGGCGGCTGACCGTGACGGCTTCGGCCTGAGCCCGGCACGGCGCCGTACGGCCCCGGTACCTCGGAAGTCGCGAGGTACCGGGGCCGTCCGGCGTCAGGGGCGGCGGGTGGAGGTGACGCGGTAGACGTCGTAGACGCCCTCCACGCTGCGCACCGCCTTCAGGACGTGCCCCAGGTGCTTGGGGTCGCCCATCTCGAAGGTGAAGCGGGAGACCGCCACCCGGTCGCGCGAGGTCTGCACGGCCGCCGAGAGGATGTTGACGTGCTGGTCGGACAGCACCCGGGTGACGTCCGACAGCAGCCGCGAGCGGTCCAGTGCCTCCACCTGGATGGCGACCAGGAACACCGACGACTGGGTGGGTGCCCACTCCACGTCGAGGATGCGCTCCGGCTCGCGTGAGAGCGACTCGATGTTGAGGCAGTCCGCCCGGTGCACCGAGACGCCGCTGCCGCGGGTGACGAACCCGATGATCGGGTCGCCCGGGACGGGCGTGCAGCAGCGCGCGAGCTTCACCCAGACGTCCTCGACGCCCTTGACGATGACCCCGGGGTCGGAGCCGGCGCGCCGCTTGCTGCGGCCCGTCATCGGCGGCGCGGTCTCCGCGATGTCCTCGCTGGCGGCCTCTTCGCCGCCGAGCGCCTGCACCAGCTTCTGCACGACGTTCTGCGCGGCCACGTGGCCCTCGCCGATCGCGGCGTACAGCGAGGAGATGTCGGGGTAGCGCATCTCGTGGGCGAGGGTGACCAGCGAGTCGCCGGTGAGGATGCGCTGGATCGGCAGGTTCTGCTTGCGCATGGCCCGCACGATGGCGTCCTTGCCCTGCTCGATGGCCTCGTCGCGGCGCTCTCTGGAGAACCACGCCCGGATCTTGTTGCGGGCCCGGGGCGACTTGACGAAGCCCAGCCAGTCGCGGGACGGGCCGGCGCCGGCGGACTTGGAGGTGAAGACCTCGACCGTGTCGCCGTTGTCGAGCGTGGACTCCAGTGGCACCAGCCGGCCGTTCACCCGGGCGCCGATGGTCCGGTAGCCGACCTCGGTGTGCACCGCGAAGGCGAAGTCGACGGGCGTCGCCCCGGCGGGAAGCGCGATGACGTCGCCCTTCGGGGTGAACACGAAGACCTCGTTGCGGGAGAGGTCGAAGCGCAGCGACTCCAGGAACTCGCTGGGGTCCTCGGTCTCCTTCTGCCAGTCCAGCAGCTGCCGCAACCACGCCATGTCGTTGACGGTGTCCTGGCCGGCGCCCTTGCCGGTGTGCCGGGGCACGTCGGTGCGGACCTTGGAAGCTCCGGCGACGGCCTCCTGCTTGTACTTCCAGTGCGCGGCGATGCCGTACTCGGCCCTGCGGTGCATGTCGAAGGTGCGGATCTGCAGCTCGACGGGCTTGCCGCCGGGGCCGATGACCGTCGTGTGCAGCGACTGGTACATGTTGAACTTGGGCATCGCGATGTAGTCCTTGAACCGCCCGGGCACCGGGTTCCACCGTGCGTGCACGGTGCCCAGCGCGGCGTAGCAGTCGCGGACGGTGTCGACGAGGACCCGGATGCCCACCAGGTCGTAGATCTCCGCGAAGTCCCGGCCGCGGACGATCATCTTCTGGTACACGGAGTAGTAGTGCTTGGGCCGCCCGGTGACGGTGGCCTTGATGCGGGCGCCGCGCAGGTCCGACTGGACCTCGTCGGTGACGATCGCCAGGTACTCGTCCCGCTTGGGCGCGCGCTCGGCGACCAGCCGCACGATCTCGTCGTACATCTTGGGGTAGAGGATCGCGAAGGCGAGGTCCTCCAGCTCCCACTTGATGGTGTTCATGCCCAGCCGGTGGGCGAGCGGCGCGTAGATCTCCAGGGTCTCGCGCGCCTTCTGCTCCTGCTTCTCCCGCCGCAGGAAGCGCATGGTGCGCATGTTGTGCAGCCGGTCGGCGAGCTTGATGACCAGGACCCGGGGGTCCTTGGCCATGGCGACGACCATCTTGCGGACCGTCTCGGCCTGCGCCGCCTCACCGAACTTGACCTTGTCCAGCTTGGTGACGCCGTCCACCAGCAGCGCCACCTGGTCGCCGAAGTCGCGGCGCAGCGTCTCCAGGCCGTACTCGGTGTCCTCGACGGTGTCGTGCAGCAGCCCGGCCATCAGCGTCGCCGGGTCCATCCCCAGCTCGGCCAGGATCGTGGTGACGGCGAGCGGGTGCGTGATGTACGGGTCGCCGCTCTTGCGCTTCTGGCCCCGGTGCCAGCGCTCGGCGACCTGGTAGGCCCGCTCGATCTGGCGCAGCGTGGCGGTGTCGGCCTTCGGGTCGTGGCTGCGCACTATCCGCAGCAGCGGCTCCAGGACCGGGTTGTACGGGCTGGAGCGCTGCACACCCAGGCGGGCGAGCCGGGCCCTGACCCGGTTGGAGGAACCGGAGCGGCCCGAGACCCCGGACACGGCGCGGGCGGTGGGACCGGCTGCGGGCTGGGCGTCGCCGGACTTGCCGGCGCCGCCGTCCTTGGCGGGCTTGCCCTGCTTCCCGGGCTTGCCCTGCTTCCCGGCGGGCCGCGCGGCCGGCGCGGACTCCCTCTGGGGCGGCTGCTTCCTGTCGGGCGCACCGGTCTCGCCGCCTGGCTGCGGCGCGGCGTCGCCCTCGGCGGAGGGCCGAGCGGCGGGCTGCCGCTCGCCGCTCCGGCCGGTGGCCGCGGCGTCGTCCTGGGGCTGGGCGGCGGTGAGCGGCTGGGCCTCGTCTGGCAAGAGCACTCCTCGAGCAGGTCCGGCGCTGGAGAGGCCGGAGTGCCATGGTATCGACCCGGGCCGCAGGTGGCGGCTCCGGCCGTCAGGTGAGATCCACGGCACGCAGCCGGGCGGGCCGCCGGAAACCTCTCCGCCGGCCCGCCCGGGTGTGGTGCGCAAGGGTCAGACGGTGATCAGGGCCTCCAGCGGGGCGCCGTCGAGCGCTTTCGCCAGCCGCGCCCGGCCCTGGAGGAATCCCAGCTCCAGGAGTACCGCCACGCCCGCGACCTCGGCGCCGGAGCGCCGTATGAGTTCCAGTGACGCCTCCGCCGTGCCGCCGGTGGCGAGCACGTCGTCGATGATCAGTACCCGGTCCTCGGCGCTGAGGTCCTCGGCGTGGATCTCGATCTCGGCGCTGCCGTACTCCAGGTCGTAGGACTGCGCCAGGGTCGCCCCGGGCAGCTTGCCGGCCTTGCGGACCGGCACGAAGCCCAGCCCGGCGCGGACCGCGACGGGGGCGGCCAGGATGAAGCCGCGCGCCTCAAGCCCGACGACCTTGGTGGCGCCGTGGGCCGCACAGGAGGCGACCAGCGCGTCGGTGAGCGCGCCGAACGCCTCCGGGTCGGCCAGCAGCGGCGTGATGTCCTTGAACATCACGCCCGGCTTCGGGTAGTCGGCGACGTCCCGGATTCTGCTGAGCAGCAGGTCGGTGAGCGCGTCGGAACCGGGTGCCGTGGTGCTCACCGGCTCACCTCCGCTTTCCGGGGGTACCGCGGCCACGGCTGCGGTTGCCGCTCTGCCGCCGCGGCGCCGGGGCGCCCGCGCCCGCAGGGGTGGCGTCCTCGATCTCCTCGTCGGCGACCTCGACCTTGACCTCGTCGCGCGGCGCGTCGGCCCGCCCGGTACCCGCCGAGGGCTCCTCGTCGGCCGACTCGTCGTCCGCACCGCTCCTGACCCGCTTGAGCACCCGGCGGTCGTGTGCCCTGACGTCGGCGTCGCTCTTCTTGAGGTCCACGACCACCGGGGTGGCGATCATGATCGACGAGTAGGTTCCCGCAGTAAGACCCACGAACAGCGACAGGGCGATGTCCTTGAGCATGCCGCCGCCCAGCAGGCCGGCGCCGATGAACAGCAGGCCCGCGACGGGCAGCAGCGCCACGATCGAGGTGTTGATCGAACGCACCAGGGTGGCGTTGAGGCCGAGGTTGGCCAGCTCCGCGAAGGTGCGGCGGTTCTGCTTGTCCAGGGTCGCGGTGTTCTCCTTGACCTTGTCGAACACCACCACCGTGTCGTAGAGCGAGTAGCCGAGAATGGTCAGCACACCGACCACCGTTCCCGGCGTCACCTCGAACCCGACCAGCGCGTAGACGCCGACGGTGATCACCAGGTCGTGCAGCAGCGCGACCAGGGCGGCCACCGCCATCCGCCACTCGAAGGCGATGGCGAGGTACACGCTCACCAGCACCAGGAAGATGACCATGCCGGTGAGGGCCTTGCCGGTCATCTGCTCGCCCCAGCTCGGACCGACCAGTTCCGCGTCCAGGTCGGCGGCGGGAATGCCCAGCTCCTGGGCCAGCGCCTCGCGGGTGGTGTTGGAGGTCTCGGTGTCCAGCCCGGTGACGGTGATGCGCAGGGCGTCACTGCCCAGGCGCTGCACCCGGGCGTCCGCGCCGGAGGCCGACTCGGCCTGCTCCCTGGCCTCCTCGACGGTCAGCTGGGTGGGCGGCGTGGTGAAGACCGCTCCGCCCTGGAACTCGACGCCCATGGACAGGCCCTTGCCGAAGAGCCCGCCGAGCGAGATGAGGATCAGCAGGCCGGAGACGGCGTACCAGATCTTGCGGCGGCTGATGAAGTCGAACGCGGCGTCACCGCGGAACAGCTTGCCGCCGAGTTCACCGATGCGTGACATCTCAGGCCTCCTTCGGTTCGGCGGTGGCGGGGGTGACGGCCGAACGGCGGCCCCGCACCGGCGGCCGGGCTCCCAGCCGCTTGGGGTCAAGACCGGACCAGGGGTGGCCCTCGGAGAAGAACTTCCGGCTGGCCAGCAGGCTGGTGAGCGGCTTCGTCATGAGGAAGACCACGACCACGTCGAGCAGGGTGGTGAGGCCCAGCACGAAGGCGAAGCCCTGGACCGAGCCGACCGCGGCGAAGAACAGCACCACGGCGGCGAGGAAGGACACCACGTCCGAGATGATGATGGTGTGCCGGGCCCGCGGCCAGGCACGTTCGATGGCGGGCCGGATGGAGCGGCCCTCGCGGACCTCGTCGCGGATTCTCTCGAAGTACACGATGAAGGAGTCCGCGGTGATACCGATCGCCACGATGGCACCGCACACCGCCGGCAGGCTGAGCGCGAAGCCGATACCCGGCCCGAGCAGCGTCATGATGACGTAGGTGAGGCCACCCATGATCAGCAGACTGGCGATGGCCACGAGCGCGAGCGCCCGGTAGTAGAAGAACAGGTACACCACCACCAGCGCCAGGCCGATCGCGCCGGCGATGAGGCCGGCCTTCAGCTGCTCGCCGCCGAGCGACGGCGAGATGGTGACGACGTTGGACTCCTCGAAGCTGATCGGCAGCGCGCCGAACTTCAGGATGTTGGCCAGCTCGGCCGAGGAGTCCTGGTCGAAGCTGCCGGTGATCTCGGCGCTGCCGGAGATGCGGGTGCTGACGCTGGGCGCGGAGACGACCTCGCCGTCCAGGGTGATGGCGAACTGGTTCTGCGGGCTGGGCAGCTGAGCGATTCGGCTGGTGACGTCCGCGAACTGCTTGGATCCGGCGGAGGTGAACTCCATCTGGACGATCCACATCGTGCGCTGCTGGTCGAAGACCGAGCTGGCACTTTCGACACCGGTTCCGGGCACCTCGACCTTACCGAGCGCGTACTTCACCTCGCCGTCCCGGTCACAGGCGACGACGGACTCGGAAGCACCGGCGGCGACCACGTCCTGGTTGGCCTTGGCGCGGGCCTCCTCGGTGCTGCAGTCCAGCGCCTGGAGCTCCTTCGCCAGCTCGGCGGGCACACCCTGCTGCTCGGGCAGGCCGGGCTCCTCCGGCTCGGCGGGCGGCGACGCGTCGTCGGCGGGCGGCGCGGGCGACTCGGTCTCGGCCGTCAGCGCGTCGGTGAGCGCCCTGCCCTGGGTGGTGGCGCCGGGCGAGGGAGAGGCGGTCGGTGAGGCGTCGCCCTCCTCGGCCTTCTCGCCCTCCTCGCCGTTCTCCGCGTCACCGGAGCCGTCGGCGTCGTCGCCCCCGGCTTCCTCGGAGGGGCTGGGCGTGGGGCCGTCCGGCGTCGGTGGCCCGACCGGGGCGACCGTCAGAACCGTGCGGAAGCCGAGTTCGGCGGTGGTGCCGACCTGCTCGCGGGCCTGCGCCTCGTCCGTCCCCCGCGGGATGTTGACGATGATGTTGCGTTCGCCCTGGGTCGCGACCTCGGCCTCGGACACGCCGAGGCCGTTGACACGCCGGTCGATGATCGACACGGCGGTCTTCATGTTCTCCTCGTTGACCGCGTCCTTCTTGCCCGGCTCGTTCTTGGCTGTGAGCGTGATGCTCGTGCCGCCCGCGAGGTCGATGCCCAGCCGCGGCGTGTTCGCGCCGGTGAGCAGCATGCCGCCGGTGAGAACGACGATCAGCAGGATCATGGCCGTCAGCGCGCGCCACGGCTTTCCTGGCGCCCCCGGTGACCTGCGGCGCTTCTTCGGTGTCGCCACCTTCTCGTTTCTCCCTGTCCAGCCGCCCGCGCGCGGTGGTCACCGCGCGGCACGCGAAGTGGTGTGCGGAACGTGCGACGCCGCCGGCACCTGTGGGTTCCGGCGGCGGATGCGGCTACTTGGGGCCGTCTTCGCCGTCCCGCTTGGTGTCCTTGGGCTCCCCGTCGTCGGCGACCGTGTCCGCGGAGTCGCCGCCCTTGCCCAGGTCGATCTTCTTCTCGTCCTCGGTCTCCCCGGTGACGGTCAGCGAGGAGGCGTCGTCCGGAACGACCGGGGCCTCCTCGACAGCCGTCTCACCGCTGATGATGCGTTCGAACTCCTCGTCCTCCAGCACGGCGCCCACGGCGTTCTTGGCGTAGAGGGCGTGCAGGCCGGGGGCGACCTCCAGCAGGACCGTGTCGTCGCCCACCTCCTTGACGCGGGCGTACATGCCGCCGATCGTCCGGACGCCGGTGCCGGGCTGCATCTGGTCGCGCATCTGCACGGCCTGCTGCTGCTTCTTCTTGGCCGACCGGGTCATCAGGAACATGGCGCCGATGAGCACGATGAAGGGGAGGAGAATTGCGATATCCACGGCGGAGGATTTTCCTTCGTATGACCGCGGGGAGCGGCCTGGGGTAGGGGGATGGGCTCGCCGAACATGACGCACGGCGTCGGCGGAGTCTAAGCGACCCGCACCTGTGGAACAACGTCCAGCATGGCACTGGGGTTCCGGTCGGTGCGAGCACCGGTAGGTCACGCTCCGAACAGCCCCGCCTGCCCCGGTGCGCCGCCGCTCTGCGGGGGCGGGGTGAGACCGAGGTGGGCCCACGCCGCCGGGGTCGCCACCCGGCCGCGCGGGGTGCGGGCCAGCAGTCCCTCCCTGACCAGGAACGGCTCGGCCACCTCCTCAACCGTCTCGCGCTCCTCCCCCACCGCGACGGCCAGCGTGGACAGGCCCACCGGGCCGCCGCCGAACAGCTTCAGCAGGGCCTCCAGCACACCCCGGTCGAGCCGGTCCAGGCCGCGCTCGTCCACCTCGTAGACCGCCAGCGCCTGCTGTGCGATCTGCCGGGTGATGGCGCCGTCCGCCTTGACCTGGGCGTAGTCGCGCACCCGGCGCAGCAGCCGGTTGGCGATGCGCGGCGTGCCGCGGGAGCGGCCGGCGATCTCCGCCGCCCCTTCCACGTCGGTGGAGACGTCCAGCAGGCCGGCCGACCGGTGGAGCACCCGTTCCAGCTCGGCCGGCTCGTAGAACTCCATGTGCGCGGTGAAGCCGAAGCGGTCCCGCAGCGGCGGCGGCAGCAGTCCGGCCCGGGTGGTGGCGCCGACCAGGGTGAACGGCGGCAGTTCCAGCGGGATGGCGGTGGCGCCGGGACCCTTGCCGACGATGACGTCGACCCGGAAGTCCTCCATCGCCATGTAGAGCATCTCCTCGGCGGGCCGGGACATGCGGTGGATCTCGTCGAGGAAGAGCACCTCGCCCTCCTGGAGCGAGGACAGGATCGCGGCGAGGTCCCCGGCGTGCTGGATCGCCGGTCCCGAGGTGATGCGGATGGGCGCGCCCATCTCGGCGGCGATGATCATCGACAGGGTGGTCTTGCCGAGGCCCGGGGCCCCGGACAGCAGGACGTGGTCGGCGGTGGCGCCGCGCTGCCGGGCGGCCCGCAGCACCAGGTCGAGCTGCTCGCGCACCTTCGTCTGGCCGACGAACTCGCTGAGGTCCTTCGGCCGCAGGGCGGCTTCCACCGCGGTGTCCTCGTTGTCGGCACGCGCGCCGACCAGCCGTTCGGCGTCGGCTGCTTCGTCGTCCCAGGTCATGGCCGGATCTCTCGTGTGGTGGCGGGCGCCGCCGCGCCGGGCGCAGCCGGGTGCCGGCGGCGCCCGGGCGTCAGCGGGTGCGGTTGAGGGTCTGCAGCGCGGAACGCAGCAGCTGCGGCACCGGCGGCGCGGCGCCTTCGGCGGCGGCGGCCTCCGCCTGCGGGGCGACGGCCTCCACCGCCTCCTCCGCCTCGCGGGGCTGGTAGCCGAGGCCGATGAGCGCGGTGTGCAACTGGTCCCGCCACCCGGCGGGCGCGAGCGCGGCGGTCCCGGTGGAGGGGCGGCCGGTACCGGTGGGCGCGCCGAGTCGGTCCTTCAGCTCCAGCAGCAGCTTCTGGGCACCCTTCTTGCCGATGCCGGGCACAGCGGTCAGCGCCTTCTCGTCCCCGGTCGCGACCGCCTGCCGCAGCCCGTCGGGGGTGTGCACGGCGAGCATGGCCTGGGCCAGCCGCGGCCCGACGCCGCTCGCGGTCTGCAGGAGCTGGAAGACCTGCCGCTCGTCGTCGTCGGCGAACCCGTAGAGGGTGAGGGAGTCCTCCCGCACGACCAGCGCGGTGGCCAGGCGGGCGGGCTCGCCGAGCCGCAGTGCGGCCAGCGTGCCGGGGGTGCACTGCACGGACATGCCGATACCGCCCACCTCCACCACCGCGGAGTCCGGGGCGAGTGCGGCGACCGGGCCGGAGACGAAGGCGATCATGCCAGCGGGCCTTTCTTCGGGTGGGCGGCCGGGGAGGCCGCGGGCACGGGACGGCGGGCGGCGGCCTGCGCCTGCTGGAGGCGGTTCTGGGCAGGTGCCCGCCAGATGTGGCAGATGGCCAGGGCCAGCGCGTCGGCGGCGTCGGCCGGGCGGGGCGGGGCGTCGAGCCGCAGCAGCCGGGTGACCATCGCGCCGACCTGCGCCTTCTCGGCGCGGCCCGAGCCGGTGACGGCTGCCTTGACCTCGCTGGGCGTGTGCAGGGCGACGGGCAGGCCGCGGCGCGCCGCGCACAGCATGGCTACGGCGCTGGCCTGGGCGGTCCCCATCACGGTGCGCACGTTGTGCTGGCTGAAGACACGCTCGACCGCGACCGCGTGCGGGCGGTGCTCGTCGAGCCACAGCTCCAGACCGCGTTCGATCTCCACCAGGCGCAGTGCGGTATCGCAGTCGGCGGGGGTGCGGACCACACCGACGCCGACCAGACGCAGCGGGCGGCCGGCTTCGCCCTCGACGACGCCGATCCCGCATCGGGTGAGTCCCGGGTCCACGCCCAGCACACGCAACGTGCCCCTCCCTCTGTGCCGTTGGCACGCTGTCCTCCTGAACACCGCGCCGTGCCGCCCGCCTCCGCGTTGCAACCGGGGCCGACCGCCGCGCGGTGTTCGGTCACCTGTTCCGGCAGGTTATCGGCAGGTACCGACAACAGCGGCGGGCCGGCGGGGTGTGTCCCCCGCCGGCCCGCCGTCGCCGAGCCCGCCGCGCGGTGGCGGCGCCGCTCGGTGGGCAACCGCCCGGTGGCTGCGCAGCCGTGTCACCGTGCTGCCGTCAGGCGTCGACCTTCGCCATGACGTCGTCGGACACGTCGAAGTTGGCGAAGACGTTCTGCACGTCGTCGCTGTCCTCCAGCGCGTCGATCAACTTGAAGATCTTGCGCGCGCCGTCCTCGTCCAGCTCTACCTGCATGGTCGGAACGAAGTTGGCGTCCGCCGAGTCGTAGTCGATGCCCGCCTCCTGCAGCGCGGTGCGGACCGCGACCAGGTCGGTCGCCTCGCTGAGCACCTCGAAGGACTCACCGAGGTCGTTGACCTCCTCGACGCCCGCGTCGAGCACCGCACCGAGCACGTCGTCCTCGGACAGCTCGCCCTTGGGCACGATCACGACGCCCTTGCGGTGGAAGAGGTAGGACACCGAGCCCGGGTCGGCCATCGAGCCGCCGTTGCGGGTCATGGCGACCCGCACGTCGGACGCGGCCCGGTTGCGGTTGTCGGTGAGGCACTCGATGAGGACGGCCACGCCGTTGGGGCCGTAGCCCTCGTACATGATCGTCTCGTAGTCGGCACCGCCGGCTTCGAGTCCGGCACCGCGCTTGACGGCGCTGTCGATGTTCTTGTTCGGCACCGAGCTCTTCTTCGCCTTCTGGATGGCGTCGTAGAGCGTGGGGTTGCCGTCCGGGTCGGCCCCACCGGTGCGGGCCGCGACCTCGACGTTCTTGATCAGTTTGGCGAAGAGCTTGCCGCGCTTGGCATCGATCACGGCCTTCTTGTGCTTGGTGGTTGCCCACTTAGAGTGGCCGGACACAGCCTCGCTCCTTCGATGTCACCAACGATGAACCAACGCGCAGATCCTACCGCCAGCGGCCCCGCGCGCTGAGCCCGCGCCGGATCACGCCCCGGTTCCGGCCACCAGGGCGTCACGCACCATCGCGGTGAACAGCCGGTGCACACGGTGGTCGCCGGTCAGCTCGGGGTGGAAGGAGGTGGCCAGCAGACCGTCCTGGCGCACCGCCACCGGGTGCCCGTCGACCTCGGCGAGCACCTCGACGCGGGCCCCCGTCGACTCCACCCAGGGCGCCCTGATGAAGACGCCCTCGACGGCGCCGCCCTCGACGCCGATCATCTCCACGGCCGCCTCGAAGGACTCGTTCTGCCGCCCGAACGCGTTGCGCCGCACGATCATGTCGATGCCGCCGACCGTCTCCTGGCCGGAGCGCGGGTCGAGGATCTTGTCGGCCAGCATGATCATGCCGGCGCAGGATCCGTAGACGGGCAGGCCGGCCGCGACCCGGGCGCGCAGCGGCTCCATCAGGCCGAAGGCGACGGCCAGCTTGGAGATGGTGGTGGACTCGCCGCCGGGTATGACCAGGCCGTCGACCCCGGCCAACTCCTCGGGTCGGCGCACCTGCCGGGCCTGCGCACCGGCGCCCTCCAGGGCGGCCAGGTGCTCGCGGACGTCGCCCTGGAGGGCGAGGACGCCGATGACGGGTGTGGTCACGGTACTTCTGCCTCTCGGGAAACGTTCGGGGGCGGCCCGCACGGATGCGGACCGCCCACCGGGGAACGGGATGTCACCAGCCGCGGCTGGCGTACCGCTCGGACTCGGGGAGGGTGTCGCAGTTGATGCCCACCATGGCCTCGCCCAGGTTGCGGGAGGCGTCCGCGACGACCTTGGGGTCGTCGAAGAAGGTGGTGGCCTTCACGATGGCCGCGGCGCGCTTGGCCGGGTCGCCGGACTTGAAGATGCCCGAGCCGACGAACACGCCCTCGGCGCCGAGCTGCCGCATCAGGGCCGCGTCCGCGGGGGTCGCGACGCCGCCGGCGGAGAACAGCACGACGGGCAGCTTGCCCAGCTCGGCGACCTCCTTGACCAGCTCGTACGGCGCGCGCAGCTCCTTGGCCGCGGCGTACAGCTCGTGGTTGTCGAAGCTGCGCAGGCGGGCGATCTCACCCTTGATCTGGCGCATGTGGCGGACCGCCTCGACGACGTTGCCGGTACCGGCCTCGCCCTTGGAGCGGATCATGGCCGCGCCCTCGGTGATCCGGCGCAGCGCCTCGCCCAGGTTGGTGGCCCCGCACACGAAGGGAGTGGTGAAGGACCACTTGTCGCTGTGGTTGACCTCGTCGGCCGGGGTGAGCACCTCGGACTCGTCGATGTAGTCCACACCGAGCGCCTGGAGGACCTGGGCCTCGACAAAGTGGCCGATGCGGGACTTGGCCATCACGGGGATGGAGACGGCACCGATGATGCCTTCGATCATGTCCGGGTCGGACATGCGGGCGACGCCGCCGTCCTTGCGGATGTCGGCCGGGACCCGCTCGAGGGCCATGACGGCGACCGCACCGGCGTCCTCGGCGATCTTCGCCTGCTCCGGCGTGACGACGTCCATGATCACGCCGCCCTTGAGCTGCTCGGCCATACCGCGCTTGACACGCGCGGTGCCGGTCTCGGGGCTCTGGGCGGTGGCGGCGTCGGCCGCGCTGGGGGACGTGCTGGACACGGTTTGACCTCACTCGACGAAGAAACGTGCGACGGGGACCATCGTAGGCCCGTTCGGTTCGGCACCCGGACCAGCCACCGCGTCCACATGGCGGCAGGCCGTACTGCACCACTGATAAAACCAGCAGGCCACCGAGGACGGAAAGGTCCAATCAGCGGTCAGTGGCCCCCGTCTGCGAGGGTGGCGCGGTCCACCAGCGCCGCCGGCGGCTCGTCGTCCATCTCGAACGCCTGCGGTGTCGAGGCGCGCCCCGCGAGCCGGAACCAACGCGCCGCCCGGTGGCCGCGCAGCGCCCGCGCGGCCCGTACCGAGTCGTTGTGGAACCGCCGGGCCATCGGCACCCGCCGTACCGCCGCGGCCAGTTCGGCCGCGGCCTCCGCGCCGCCGGGCACCGCGCGGACCGCCTCCACCTGCTCGGGGTCGGCGAGCACCGCGCGCAGCGACTGGCTGAGTTCGCTCTCGGCGACCTCGCGCTGCTCCTCCTCGGCGAGCCGGGCGTCGTGCGCCGCCTGGTACAGCAGCATCGACGCGGCCGGGTCGAGCACCTTGGCGGTGGCCAGTTCCTGGGCGACGGAGGCGCGCCGCAGCAGCTGCGCGTCCAGCGCCGCCCGGGAAGCGTCGATCCGGGCGTGCAGCCGGTCCAGGCGGCCCGCGGTCCAGCTGAGGTAGACGCCGGTGAGGAGCACCGCCAGCGTGATCCAGATGATCCAGTAGAACGTGGTCACGCCCGGTCACCGTGCCTTCCGCGGCCGACCGGCCGCCCGTGGGTGTGCATCGCGGTCAGGCCCACGGGCGGAGCCGGCTCACCGGGCGGACCCGGTCGTCGGCCGCCACCGTGGACGCGCCCTCGGCGACCGTCTCGTACACGGCCAGGATGTCGGCGCCCACCGTCGACCAGTCGAAGCGGCGTACGTGCCGGGCGGCCAGTTCGCGCAGTTCCTTGCGCCGCCTGGGGTCGCCGAGCAGCCGCAGCGCCGCGTCGGCGAGCGCGTCCGCGTCCTCGTTGGGGAACAGCTCGCCGGCCCTGCCGCCGTCGAGCACCTGGGCGAAGGCGTCCAGGTCGCTGGCGAGCACCGGGGCGCCCGCCGACATGGCCTCGACCAGGATGATGCCGAAGCTCTCCCCGCCGAGGTTCGGTGCGACGTACACGTCGACGCTGCGCAGCAGCCGTGCCTTGTCCTCGTCGCTGACCATGCCGAGGAACTCGACCCGGTCGCGCATCTCGGCGGGCAGGGCGGCGACCGCCTCCCGCTCGTCGCCGCGGCCCGCGACGAGCAGCCGGGTCTGCGGCCGTTCGGCCAGGATCCTGGGCAAGGCCCGCACCAGCACCTGCAGGCCCTTGCGCGACTCGTCGATGCGGCCGATGAAGCCGATGGTGTCGCCCTGCCACTCGGGGCGGGGCTCGGCGTCGGCGAAGAAGGCCACGTCGACGCCGTTGGGGATGACCACAGCGTCACCGCCGAGGTGCTCCACGAGGGTGCGCCTGGCGTACTCGCTCACCGCGATGCGGGCGCTGATCTTCTCCAGGGCGGGCTGGAGGATGGGATAGGCGGCGATCATCGCGCGGGAGCGGGGGTTGGAGGTGTGGAAGGTCGCCACGATCGGCCCGCTCGTCGTCCAGCAGGCGAGCAGGGCGAGTGAGGGCGCGACCGGTTCGTGGACGTGCAGCACGTCGAAGTCGCCGTCGTTGACCCAGCGACGGACCCGGGCGGCGGACAGCGGCCCGAAGTTCAGCCGCGCCACCGAGCCGTTGTAGGGGACGGCCATGGCCCGCCCGGCGGACTCCACATACGGCGGCAGCGGTGTGTCGTCCTCGGCGGGGGCCAGCACGGAGACCTCGTGGCCGAGGCGCAGCAGGTGCTCGGCGAGGTCACGGATGTGGAACTGGACGCCGCCGGGCACGTCCCAGGAGTAGGGGCAGACGACGCCGATCCTCACGGCTGCTCCGAACCGGGACGGGCCGTCTGCGGCTGCCCCTGGGTCGGCTGTACGTCGGACGGCTGCGCCTCGGGCAGCCGCCCGTCCGGTGGGGCGGCGCCGATGTCGGTCGGCGCGCGGTCGCGGGCGGAGCCGGGTTCCAGGTCGGCGAGCCACAGCCGCTGCAGCATGTGCCAGTCCTGCGGGTGGGCGGCGATGCCGGCGGCGAAGCCGTCCGCCATGCGCTGGGTCATGGCGGCGGTGCGCTCCTTGCGGGTGCCGGTCTGCGGCACCTCCACGGGCGGGTGCACCAGCCCCTTCATCACGGGCGTGTCGTCGAACCACAGGTTGACGGGCAGTAGCAGGGCGCCGGTCTGCTGGGCGAGCAGCGCGGGTCCGCCGGGCATCCGGGTGGGCTCGCCGAAGAACGACACCTCCACGCCGGACGCGGACAGGTCGCGGTCGGCGACGAGGGCGACGACGCCGCCGGCCCTGAGCCGGCGGGCGAGCGTGCCGAAGGTGGTGGCGCCGGTGTGCGGCAGCACCTCCATACCCAGCCCCTCGCGGTAGGCGACGAAGCGGTCGTAGAGCGTCTCGGGCTTGAGCCGTTCGGCGACGGTGGTGAAGGGGATGTTGAGGTGGCCGGCGAGCCAGGCTCCGGCCAGGTCCCAGTTGGCCATGTGCGGCAGGGCGAGGACCACTCCGCGGCCGGCTGCGACGCTGTCGGTCATGCGGTGGATGTCGGTGATCTCCACACTGCGGGACAACCGGTGCGGGTCCCAGGCTGGGAGCCGGAAGGACTCCATCCAGTAGCGCAGGTAGGAGCGCATGCCGGCCTTCGACAGTTCGGCGAGCTGCGCCGCGGAGGCGTCCGGCACGACCCGTGCCAGGTTCGCCTCCAGTTGCCGCACGCCCGCGCCGCGGCGCTTCCACGCCCGGTCGGCGATCGCCCGGCCCAGCCGGACCGAGCTGCGTTCCGGCAGCCGCCGCACGGCGGTCCAGCCGAGTCCGTAGAGGCTGCCCGTGAGTCGTTCCCTCATGCCTGTCCGCTCCCCTGTCCGGTCTGCGGGTCGGTCGCCGGGCCGGACTCCGGCAGGTCCCGCACCGGCCCACCCGGTTTCTGCCTCCCGGACCCGGACCTCCCGGTCCCGGACTCCGCGGAGCCGGCGGGTCCCGCGGGAGTCGCGGGCGCCGTCGGTGCCGTCGGTGCCGCGGCGTCGGCCTCGGCGGCCTCCCGGCGGACCGTGACAACCCGCTGCCCGAGCGTCACCAGACTGCCGACCGCGACCACCCACAGGGCGACCGGTAGCAGCACCTCGATATGGGGCACGCCGAAGATGGTGAACCCGGCGAGTCCGGTGCACACCAGCGTGATGACCAGGCGCTCGGCCCGCTCCACCAGGCCGTTGACCCGCACCGGCAGCCCGATGCTCTCGCCGCGCGCCTTGGTGTAGGAGACGATCTGCCCGCTGGCGAGGCAGAACAGCGTCACCGCGCAGAGCAGCACGTCGTCGCCACGGCCCGCGTACCACAGGGCGATGCCGCCGAAGACGGCCGCGTCGGCCACCCGGTCGAGGGTGGAGTCGAGGAACGCACCCCAGCGGGTGGACTTGCCGGACTGCCGCGCCATCGTGCCGTCGACGAGGTCGGAGAACACGAACAGGGTGATGACGACGGTGCCCCAGAAGAAGTGGCCCTGCGGGTAGAACACCAGCGCGCCGGCGACGACTCCGCCGGTGCCGATCAGGGTGACCGTGTCGGGACTGACCCCCAGTCGCAGCAGCAGAGCGGCGAACGGGGAGAGGACACGCGTGAAGAAAGCACGCGCGTACTTGTTCAGCATGGCCGTCCCGGGGGTCGATACGAGCCGGGTGGCGTTCGGCCACCGGCTGGCCCATCGTAGCCAGCGCCCCGCAGCCGGGCACGGACGGCACGGGGCACCGGACGGCCGGATACCGGACCCGGGCGGTCGTGCCGCGTGTGGACGCCGCGCGGTACCGGTGCCAAGCTCGACATACTCGGCATACTCGACATACGTACCAGGGTGCCGACCACGTGAGGCGGGACGTCATGGGAGACAGGGCGAGTGCGGTACTGGGAGCCGCCGGCAGGGTCGAGGCGGCCGAGCACCCCTCCGCGTTGCGGAACGTGGTGCTGGTGGGGAGCAGCGGGGCGGGCAAGACGACCCTGGTGGAGGCGCTGGCGCTGGCCTGCGGGGCGGTGAGCCGGGCGGGCCGGGTCGAGGACGGCGGCAGCGTGTCGGACCACGACGAGATCGAGCAGCGCCAGCACCGCTCGGTGCAGCTGTCCCTGGTCCCGGTGGACTGGGGCGGTGTGCGGGTCAACGTGCTGGACACACCGGGCTGTGCCGACTTCGTCGGCGAGCTGAGGGCCGGTCTGCGGGCGGCGGACGCGGCCCTCTTCGTCGTCTCGGCGGCGGACGGCGTGGACGCCGGGACCCGCGCGGTGTGGCAGGAGTGCGCCGCCGTGCGGATGCCGCGCGCGATCGTGCTGACCCATCTGGACGCGCCGCGCGCCGACTTCGACGAGGTGGTGGCCGACTGCCGGCGTGAACTGGGCGGTGACGCCCCGGAGGCCGTACTGCCGCTGTACCTGCCGCTGCGCGGCACGCCGGACCGGGAAGGACACGCCCCGCTGGCGGGCCTGGTCGGGCTGCTGCCGCAGCGGGTGTTCGACTACTCCTCCGGTGCGCGCGAGGAGCACGAGCCCGGCCCCGACCGGGCGGCGGAGCTGCGGGAGGCACGCGGGCGGCTCATCGAGGGCATCATCGCCGAGAGCGAGGACGAGTCCCTGATGGACCACTACCTCGGCGGGGACGAGCTGGACCCCGGCGTGCTCGTCGCGGACCTGGAGAAGGCCGTGGCCCGGGGCTCGTTCCATCCGGTGCTCGCCGCCGCCCCGGCCGCCGAGGGCGCCCGGCAGGGCGTGGGCACGGTGGAGTTGCTGGATCTGGTGACGGGCGGCTTCCCCACCCCGCTGGAGCGGGACATCCCGCCGGTGACGTCCCCGCAGGGAGCGCCCCGGCCGGGGCTGCGCTGCGATCCCGAGGGACCGCTGGTCGCCGAGGTGGTGAAGACGTCCTCCGATCCGTACACCGGCCGTCTCTCGCTGGTGCGGGTGTTCTCCGGGACGCTGCGCCCGGACCGGACTGTGCACGTCTCCGGGCACGGCCTCGCCGACCGCGGGCACGAGGACCACGACGTGGACGAGCGGATCGGCGCGCTGACGCTGCCCTTCGGCCGCCGTCAGCGCCCGCTGAGCCGGGCGGTGGCCGGGGACCTGGCGTGCGTGGCGAAGCTGGCCCGCGCGGAGACCGGCGACACCCTCTCCGACCGCGAGCAGCCGCTGCTGATGCGGCCGTGGACGATGCCCGACCCGCTGCTGCCGGTTGCGGTGCGGGCGCACGGCAGGGCGGACGAGGACAAGCTGTCCCACGGGCTCGCCCGGCTGGTCGCGGAGGACCCGACGATGCGGCTGGAGCAGCACCGCGAGACCGGGCAGGTCGTGCTGTGGTGCCTCGGGGAGGCGCACCGTGACGTGGCGCTCGAACGGCTCCGGTCGCGGTACGGCGTCCGGGTCGACGAGGAGCCGCACCGCGTCGCGCTGCGGGAGACGTTCGCGGCCGCGGCCGCCGGGCGCGGACGGCACGTCAAGCAGTCGGGCGGGCACGGCCAGTTCGCGGTGTGCGCGATCGAGGTGGAGCCGCTGCCGGGCGGGTCGGGCATCGAGTTCGTGGACCGGGTGGTCGGCGGCGCGGTGCCGCGCCAGTTCGTGCCCTCGGTGGAGAAGGGCGTACGGGCCCAGGCCGCCCGCGGTGTGTCCCCCGGCTGCCCGCTGGTGGACGTGCGGGTGACGCTCGTCGACGGCCGTGCGCACCCGGTGGACTCCTCGGACGCCGCGTTCCAGACGGCGGGCGCGCTGGCACTGCGCGAGGCCGCCGCGGCTGCCTCACTGCACCTGCTTGAGCCGGTCGCGGAGGTGACGGTGGCGGTCGCCGACGGGCATGTGGGGGCCGTGCTGGGGGACCTGTCGGCGAGGCGGGGCCGGGTGGTCGGCACCGAGCAGCAGACGGCGGGCACCACCGTGGTCCGGGCGGAGGTCCCGGAGGCGGAGATCGGGCGCTACGCGGTGGACCTGCGCGCGCTGGCGCACGGCAGCGGGCAGTTCACGCGGGCGCACGCGCGGTACGAGGCGGTACCGCCGCAGGTGGCGGCCCGGATCCGGCAACAGACGGAGGCGACGGGCTGACGGCCGATACGCTGACGGGTCGGCAGAGGTGTGCCGCCCGTCGAGGCGGGGAACGGCAAGTGCAGCGGGGCTGAGGGAAGGTGGGGGCGGCGTGGCGGGTTTCGACGACCAGAAGATGGGTGTGGAGGTCGACTTCAGCCCCGGGGCACAGGTCCCCCTGGCCGGCGGCTCCGGGCAGACCGCGGCGACCCAGGCGCTCGCGTCGGCCGCCTACCGCGACACGGCGGTGGAGAGCCTGGTGAAGGCGAACGGCGAGGCGGTCGTCAAACCGCCGAAGCTGTCGCTGTTCGAACCCAATCTCGGTGAGGCGTTCTCCCGGGCCGTGCAGGTGCGCATGCTGGGCGGCGGCCGCAAGCCGCTGGTGCAGTCCTTCGGCACGGACCCGCAGACGGTCGTCGACCACTGCCTGGCGGCCAACCGGTTCCGCAAGGCCCGCGACCGCAGGCTGACCATCGTGATGCTGGTGTCCGGCGTGTTGTTCCTGCCGGGTGTGCTGATCTGGCTGGGCGGATTCCAGCTGCGGCGCTCGCTGGCCGGGTCCAAGGACAAGCGGGCGGGCGCGGTGGGTGTCGCGGCGCTGGTCGGCCTGGCCGGCCTGGTGCTGTTCGCCGCGGTGCAGCTTCCGGTGGACGGGCTGCTCGCGCTGTACCTGCGCGCCATGCTGGTGGCGCCCGTGGTGGGCTGGCTGTGGGCCAAGCAGATCGCCGAACGCTGCGCGAAGGACCTGCGGGCCAACTGGCAGGGGCTGCTGGGCGGCGGCACGGTCGGCGCGCGCATCCCCGAGGCCGTGCCGCAGAACCCGGGGGACGCGGAGGCGGAACGGCTGCGGAAGGCACTGACCGAGCTGGCCGCCGAGCAGAGCAGCAACGTGGTCTTCTACGCCGGCCCCAAGGGCATACTCGGCATGGGCACCCGGTGGGGAAGCTGGCACCTCGCCGAGGAACTCGTGCCTCGCAAGGGCACGGAGGACATCAACCCGTTCCGCAGCTGGGACGTCATACGGGCCATCCACGACCAGTTGCGCATGCTGGAGCGCGGGCCGCTGCACACCGGCGGGTTCCCCAAGCCGTCCATCCGGCACTGGATCGTCTCGCCGGTCGGCGAGGGCGCCAAGGAGGTCTCCCGGCCGGACGGCCAAGAGGTGGAGTCCTTCCAGGTCCGCGACTTCGAGATCCAGCGCATCTGCAACGAGCAGCAGTTCGGCAGCGGCAGCCGCCACTACCTGGGTGTGCAGTTCGTGCTGTGGGACGGCCAGCTGGTCCTCACCATGATGATCACCGTCACCGTGCTGCACCACACGCTGCGCATCGAGGTGACGGGCCACGCGCTGGGCCCGGTCAACCCGCTGTTCACCACCAAGCCCTCGCCGAAGGAGAAGGAGGTCTCCAAGAGCATCAAGTTCTGGGAGACCCGCAAGGTGCCGCTGCCGCTGGTAGAGACGCCCGAGGTGGTCCGGCTGGCGGTCCGTGCGCCGCTGACCTGGTTCCCGCCGGTGCTGGACTTCCTCGGCGGCAAGCTGGTCCTGCCCGAGCCGTTCGGGCTGCGCCACACCTGGGCGGACAAGCCGTGGCGGCACCGCTTCATGGCCGACGACGCGCTGCGTGCGGCGACCCCGGTGCTGCGGGTCGTGCACGCGGCGGCGTTCCGCGTGCTGGAGGAGAACGGCGTGGACACCGAGAAGTTCGGCGCCCGCTCGCAGTTCCTCAGCGGCGCAGTACAGGCAGCCGCCCCCGACAACGTCGACAACTACGGCGCCTGAGGTCGCACGCTCAGGACGAGGGGTGGCCCGTCCGGCGGCTTCAGCCGGCGGGCCACGCCTCGGCGAGCATGCGCCGGGTGTCGGCGAGCAGCTGCGGCAGGATCTTGGTGTGGCCGACGACGGGCATGAAGTTGGTGTCGCCGCCCCACCGGGGCACCACGTGCTGGTGCAGGTGCGCGGCGATGCCCGCACCCGCCACCGAGCCCTGGTTCATGCCGATGTTGAACCCGTGCGCGCCGGAGGCGGCCCGCAGCGCCGCCATTGCGCGCTTGGTGAACAGCGCCAGTTCCGACGTCTCCGCCTCGTCCAGCTCGGTGTAGTCCGCGACGTGGCGGAAGGGCACCACCATCAGGTGACCGCCGTTGTACGGGTAGAGGTTGAGCACGGCGTACACGCCGGAGCCGCGCGCGATGATGAGGCCGTCCTCGTCGCTCTTGGCGGGCAGGGAGCAGAACGGGCAACCGTCCGCCGCTCCCGGGCCGGTCGGCTTGTTCTCTCCCTGGATGTAGGCCATCCGGTGCGGCGTCCACAGGCGCTGGAAGGCGTCCGCGGTGCCCACCCCGATCTGCTGCTCCGGCTCGCTGCTCATGCGGATCAGCATACGACCCGGCCACGGCGCCCCCTCGTCCCGTGCCGAAGGGCCCGGCGATCAGCTCGCCAGGCCTCTTCGGCACGGGACACCGCACGTCGTACCGGCCGGTCAGACCCCGGTTCGCTGCTCGACGACGCGGAGGATCTCGGCCAGGGCCTCGTCCTTGGGGATGCCGTTCTTCTGGGTGCCGTCGCGGTAGCGGAAGCTGACCGCGCCGGCCGCGATGTCCTCGTCGCCCGCGATGACCATGAACGGCACCTTGGACTTCTGGGCGTTGCGGATCTTCTTCTGCATCCGGTCGGAGGAGGCGTCCACCTCGACCCGCAGTCCCTTGGCGCGGGCGGCGGCGGCGAACTCCCGCAGGTACGGCACGTGGTCGTCACCGATCGGGATGCCGACCGCCTGGACCGGGGCGAGCCAGGCGGGGAAGGCGCCCGCGTAGTGCTCCAGCAGGACGGCAAAGAAGCGCTCGATGGAGCCGAACAGCGCGCGGTGGATCATCACCGGCCGCTGGCGGGACCCGTCGGCGGCGGTGTACTCCAGGTCGAACCGGTCGGGCAGGTTGAAGTCGACCTGGATGGTGGACATCTGCCAGGTGCGGCCGATCGCGTCCTTGGCCTGCACGGAGATCTTCGGGCCGTAGAAGGCGGCGCCGCCCGGGTCCATGACCAGTTCCAGTCCCTGCTTGCCGGCCGCCTGCCGCAGTGCCTCGGTGGCCTGCTCCCAGTTCTCGTCCGTGCCGATGGACTTCTGCGGGTCGCGGGTGGACAGCTCCAGGTAGAAGTCCTCCAGCCCGTAGTCGCGCAGCAGGTTCAGCACGAAGGTGAGCAGCGAGTCCAGCTCGTCGGCCATCTGCTCGCGGGTGCAGTAGATGTGCGCGTCGTCCTGGGTGAAGCCGCGGGCGCGGGTCAGGCCGTGCACCACGCCGGACTTCTCGTAGCGGTAGACGGTGCCGAACTCGAACAGTCGCAGCGGCAGTTCGCGGTAGGAGCGGCCCCGCGCGTCGAAGATCAGGTTGTGCATGGGGCAGTTCATGGGCTTCAGGTAGTAGTCCTGGCCCTCGTCGAGCTGCATGGGCGGGTACATGCCGTCGGCGTACCAGTCCAGGTGGCCGGACTTCTCGAACAGGGTGCCCTTGGTGGCGTGCGGGGTGTAGACGAACTCGTAGTCCGCCTCCTCGTGCCGGCGCCGGGAGTAGTCCTCCATGACGCGGCGCACGATGCCGCCCTTGGGGTGGAACACCGCCAAGCCGGAGCCGATCTCCTCGGGAACGGAGAACAGGTCGAGTTCCGAGCCGAGCTTGCGGTGGTCGCGCTTCTCGGCCTCGGCCAGGAACTCCAGGTGCGCCTTCAGCTCGTCCTTGGTGGGCCATGCGGTGCCGTAGATGCGCTGGAGCTGCTTGTTCTTCTCACTGCCGCGCCAGTAGGCGGCGGCCGAGCGCATCAGTTTGAACGCCGGGACCGCCCGGGTGGTGGGCAGGTGCGGGCCGCGGCACAGGTCCTTCCAGCACAGCTCGCCGGTCTTGGCGTCGAGGTTGTCGTAGATGGTCAGCTCGCCCGCGCCGACCTCGGCCGAGGCGCCCTCCGCGGCTTCCGCGGCGGAGCCCTTGAGGCCGATCAGCTCGAGCTTGTACGGCTCGCCCGCCAGTTCCTCGCGGGCGTCGTCGTCGCTGGTGACCCGGCGGGAGAAGCGCTGGCCCCGCTTGATGATCTCCTGCATCTTCTTCTCGATGCGCTTGAGGTCCTCCGGGTGGAAGGGCTCGGCGACGTCGAAGTCGTAGTAGAAGCCGTCCTTGATGGGCGGGCCGATGCCCAGCTTCGCCTCGGGGAACAGCTCCTGCACGGCCTGGGCCATGACGTGGGCGGTGGAGTGCCGCAGGATGTCGAGGCCGTCGGGGCTGGAGACCAGGACCGGCTCGACCTCCTCGCCGTCGGCGAGCGGGTGCGCGAGGTCCCGCAGCCGACCGTCGATCCGGGCGGCGACCACGGTGCGCTCCCCCTCGAACAGGGCGGCGGCCGTCGTGCCCGTGGCCACCACGCGCTCGTCCCGCTCGGAATCGCGTTGCACGGTCACACGGACGTCTGACACCGGATCGCTCCTGCCTGAAGGTTCTGGGGCACCGGCGAGCGCCGGGTACCGCGGGAATCGTACCGAGAGCGGCACCGTCTCCGCGAAACGATTGACGGGGTGCGGGGGCGGGCCTGACCCAGCGGGCACCGCACGCGAAGCCACCACGCGAAAGGCCGGCCCGTCAGTTGACGGACCGGCCTTCGTGGAGGTGGGCGATACTGGGTTCGAACCAGTGACCTCTTCGGTGTGAACGAAGCGCTCTCCCACTGAGCTAATCGCCCGCGGTGCCCTCGGGCACGGACAGAACCATACAGGGCGGCTCAGCGTTCGTTCAAACCACTTGCCAGCCACCGCCGCAGGCCGCGTCGCCCGCCGCGCATCATCCACGCGTGGTTGGCGACCAGCAGCGGGCGGACGGGCAGGGCGAGGGCCCGCAGCAGCGGGCGCCGCACCTCGACCTGCTGCTCGAAGAGCGCCGCGGTACCGGACGGGTGGGGCCGGACCGTCCACCGGGCCCAGCCGTGCAGGTCCCCCTCCAGGCCGATCTCCAGCACACCGGCCGACGGCTCCTGCCGGGTGGCTCGCGCCCGGACACGCAGCTCGTAGGGCAGCAGGGAGCGGAAGAGCGCCGTGCCGCTGCTGTCGTCGCCGGCACGGGCCTCGCGGACCTGCGGCCACCAGGCCGGATAGTCCTCCGGCCGGGACAGCACGTCGAAGACCTGCTCCGGTGGTGCGGACAGCAGCCACTCGCTGCGGAAGCGGTAGTGGTTCCACGGCATGTCCGTCACTCCGTCCCGGGCCGGTGGCGGCACACGAGAGCAGGGCCCGAGGAAAGCTCCTCGGGCCCTGATCCGCGGTGGGCGATACTGGGTTCGAACCAGTGACCTCTTCGGTGTGAACGAAGCGCTCTCCCACTGAGCTAATCGCCCGCGGTGCGACACGAACACTACCGCATTCCGAACGCCCGCCGTGACCGGCCGATGCCCCCCGTCACCGTCACACAGGGTGACATCGGAGCCACGCCGACCGCCGCGAGCGCCGTTCACCGGAACAGCCGTATACCGACATTCACCTATCGGCTGTACGAACGACATCGAGCCTCGCATATCCGTCAGAGGGGTTTACAACCGGCTGGTAGGTGGCATGTCGATTTCGCCGACGTGCGAATCCCCGAGCGCACACTGAGCGAAAGGCCATGGCGCTTATGAACACCACGGTCAGCTGCGAGCTGCACCTGCGCCTCGTTGTATCGAGCGAGTCCTCACTGCCTGTTCCCGCGGGCCTGCGGTATGACACGGCCGATCCCTACGCCGTGCACGCCACCTTCCACACCGGTGCCGAGGAGACGGTCGAGTGGGTTTTCGCCCGCGATCTCCTCGCCGAAGGGCTGCACCGCCCCACCGGCACCGGTGACGTCCGCGTCTGGCCCTCCCGAAGTCACGGGCAGGGCGTCGTCTGCATCGCCCTCAGCTCCCCGGAGGGCGAAGCGCTGCTGGAGGCCCCCGCGCGGGCTCTGGAGTCGTTCCTCAAGCGGACCGACGCCGCCGTACCCCCCGGCACCGAACACCGTCACTTCGACCTCGACACCGAGCTCTCCCACATCCTCGCGGAGAGCTGACACCTCACCGGGGCCACCCGCGCCGTCCGACTCGGGGCGACGGCTCGGGCCCGGTGACCGCCTGGCCGGACACGCACGCCGCTGCCGCGGAGCCACCACGGCAGCGGCGTCGCCGTGTCCGCACCGGCTAGAGTCTCTCCCCCAGCGGCATCCGCGACGTGATCCGCCGGGGAGCCGACCGACACACCGGCCAGGGAGCGACCGTGCTGATCAACCACGACACCCGGTGCGCGCTCGACAACGTGGTCGACCTGCTCAACACCTCGCCGGAGGAGGACACACCGGACGGGCTGAGCGACCTGGCGGCGCTGCGCGCCTACGTCGCCCGCAACAACGTGAGCGGCGTCGGCGAGCTGACCGAACGCGACCTGCGCGCGGTACGGGAGCTGCGCGGGCGGTTCGCCCGGGTGTTCGCCGCCGACGACACCCGCGCCGCGGCGGAGCTGGTGAACTCGCTGGTGGCGCGGGCCGGCACCACGCCGCAGCTCACCGACCACGACGGCTACGACTGGCACGTCCACTACTTCGCACCCGGCGCCTCGCTCGCCGACCACCTCGCGGCGGACGGCGGCATGGCCGTGGGCTTCCTCATCGTCGCCGGGGAGCTGGACCGTCTGCGGCGCTGCGCGGCCCCGGACTGCCGGAGGGCGTTCGTCGACCTCTCCCGCAACCGCTCCCGGCGCTACTGCGACAGCCGCACCTGCGGCAACCGGCTGCACGTCGCCGCCTACCGGGCCCGCCGGCGCCAAGCCGCGCGGGGCTGACGCACCGCACGCCGTCACAGCAGGTACAGGTCGTGGACGGCGGCGACCAGCAGCAGGGTGCCGATGAAGGCCAGGAAGAGCATCAGCGGCGGCTGCGACAGGGCGAAGAGGCACCCGCGGGGCTCGTCCCGGGCATCACCCAGGTCGGTGGCCGGCGGATCGTACGGAGGGTGCGGGGCGCGGTCCCCTGGCTGGTGCGGCATCTCGCCGCGATCATGGCGTACCGGGATAACACCCAGGGGCCCAATGGGGGAAAACGACCCCCGAGTTCATCAGATCCCGTGCTTTTTCAGAATCGCCTCGATGTCGGAGAAGTCTTCTGCTCCACCGCCGGCACCCGCCTGCGGCGAGCCCTTCCCGGCGGACCGCCCGGAGGCGACGGCGGGCGTGGCGGGGGCCGATCCGGCGGCCGGCCGCCGTACCCCGGCGGGCGCGGCGGCCCGGCTCTCGGTGCCGGCGCCGCCGGTGCTGCGGGCCTGGGCGAAGCGGGCGATCAGGTAGAGCACGACGGCCAGCGCGAGCACGGCGAAGCCGGCCCACACCGTCGGTTTGAGCACCAGGTCGGCGGCCCACGCCCCGATCGCGCGGATGATCCGCCCGCCCAGCCCCACCAGGCCGGCCATCGCCAGCCCGATGGGCAGCAGTGAGAAGGCGGCCAGGCGGGTGGCGGCGACGTAGCGGCGCCGGTAGGCCGTCAGGAACGAGACAGCCAGACCGGCTGCGGAGAGTGCGGCGCACACAGTCACGGTCAGCATGCCTCCATCCTGCCTCCTCGCCGTCCTTCCATGCCACGCCCGAACGAAAGTTCAGGGACATCTCGGGGTGAATGCCCGCGCCTCCGGCGTTCCGTCCCCGTCGTTCCCCGCCCGGGGGTGCGGGAAGAGCAGCGGCCGGGAGGTCCGGCCTACGCGCGGTGGGGCCCTGCCAGACTGTCGCCATGAGCGACGCACCCGCCCCCCGTCCCGTTCTCGACGTCTTCTTCGACCTGCAGTGCCCCGACTGCCACGCCGCCCAGGAGGACCTGCGGCTGCTGCGGGAGCGCTACCCGGACTCGCTGGAGATCCGGATCCGCCACTTCCCGCTGGCCAAGCACCGGCACGCCTACGCGGCGGCGCAGGCCGCGGAGGAGGCGTGGGCGCAGGGCCGGGGCGAGGAGTACACCGCGGCGCTCCTGGAACTGACGGCGGAGCTGGGCGCGCGGGGCGAGGCGGTGCTGGTGGAGGTGGCCAAGCGGGTCGGGATGGACAGCGACGAGGTGGAGACCGCGCTGATCGACGGCCGCCATCTGCTGGCGGTGGACGCAGACCAGGCCGAGGGCCAGGCGCTGGGCGTACACGGCACACCCACCTACCTGATCGACGGGCAGGTGCTCGACGGCTCCCGCAGCCAGGACGGGCTGCGGGAGAAGATCGAGCAGGTCGTCAACCGGCTGCCGGCCGACGGCTGACCGGTTGCGGCGCGGCTGCCGGCCGACGGCTGAGCGGGCCCGGCGGCGCACTCCTCACAGCGACTTGCACAGGTGCCGGGACCGGGTCCGGTAGCCGAGCGAGGTGTACAGGCGCAGCGCCGGAGTGTTGCCGGCGAACACGTTGAGGCCGATCTGCCGGGCCCCGGCGGCCAGCGCCTCCCGCTCGGCCAGGCCCATCAGCACCCGGCCGTGACCCTGCCGGCGGTGGCGCTCGGGCACACCGACGTCGAAGACGTACGCACCCGAGCGGCCGGACGTCGGCAGCGCCACCCACAGGGTGCCCACGTCGGCACCGGCATGGCTGAGCACCCGCAGGGCGGTGCCGCGGGTCGACGCGCCGTCCGGCAGGCGGGTGGCGTGGTCGGCCTCCGCCTTGGCGGTGGCGGCCCCGGGCGCCAGGCCGCGGTCGGCCCACACTCTTGCGTGCACGGGTACGGCCGCGGCGTGCCAGCGGGCGAAGTCCGCGTCGTCCATCGACCGCGCCCGGTAGCCGGGCGGCAGGTCCGGTGGCGGCGGGAGAAGGTCCTTGGCCATGGTGCTGCTGCGCTCGACGTAGCCCAGTGCGGTCGCCAGGCCCAGCGCGGCGTCGGCCGCGTCGGGCACCTCCACCTCGATCTGCCGGCAGCCCCAGCCGCGCAGCACCTCCTCCGCCGCCAGTGCCGCCACCGTGGCGCGGCCCCGGCGCCGGTCGGGCTGCTCGACGCTCAGGTCCTCGATGCGCCCCAGCCGCAGGCCGAGCGGCGACCCCGCGGCAAGGCGCACCGAGCCGACGGGGCGGCTGTTGACCATGATGTCGAAGCGGCGCGCCCGGGCACCGTCCGGCGTGCTCGCCTCGGGTCCTGCGGGTCGCAGAGTGGTCGTCATCGCCTCATCCCTACCCCGGGAGTCGCCGCGCCACGTCTGCGGCGCCGGCCGGATCGTGCGCGTTCCGGCCGTCCGTCAGGGGTCGAGGTCGGATGCGGCGCGCTCGGCGAACACCCGCATCGCCTTGGCAGTGACCGGGCCGGGCACCTCCGGTAGCTCCCGGCTGTCGACGCGGTGGACGGCCTGGACGTCGCGCAGGCTGGAGGTCAGGAATACCTCCTCGGCACGGTCGAGCACGTCCATGGGCAGCTCGGTCTCCACGGCCCCCGTCCACTCGGCGACCAGCGCCCTGGTGATACCGGCCAGGCATCCGGACGCCACCGGCGGGGTGCACAGCCGGCCGTCGAGCACCACGAACACGTTGGAGCCGGTGCCCTCGCACAGCCGGCCGGAGGTGTTGGAGAGCAGGGCCTCGCTCGCACCCTGCTCCCTCGCCCGGGCCAGGGCGACGACGTTCTCCGCGTAGGAGGTGGTCTTCAGCCCCACGAGCGCGCCGCGCTCGTTGCGGGTCCACGGCACGGTGACGACAGCCGTGGTGTCGGGGCGAGGGCTCGCCGCGCCCAGCGCGACGACCAGGGTCGGGGGTGCGTCACCGCGGTCCGAGCCGAGCGGCGACACGCCGCCGGTGAAGGTGACGCGAAGCCGCCCGAGCGGCACCGGGTGGGCGTCGAGGACCGCGGCGCAGGCCCGGCGCACCTCGTCGATGTCGGGCGCGGGCAGGCCCAGGCCGCGGGCGGACGCGGCCAGCCGGTCGAGGTGGCGGGTCAGCGCGAACGGCCTGCCGTGCACGGCCTTGACCGTCTCGAAGACACCGTCGCCCACGGTGAGTCCGTGGTCGAGCACCGAGACGCGGGCGGTGCCCGGATCGTGCAGTCGGCCGTCCATCCAGATCACCGTCACGTGTGCCGCCTCCCGGTAGTGCTCCGCGCGTACTCCCCCGACGCTACCCGCAGCAGCCGCTCGGCCTTGAGCTCCGTCTCCGCCCACTCGCGGTGCGGCTCGGAGCCCCAGGTGATGCCGGCCCCGGTGCCGAACCGCAGTTGCGGGCCGCCCGGCGCCGTCCGGTCTATCCAGAACGTGCGGATGCCGACGGCGAGCCGGCCGGTGCCGCGGTCGGCGTCCACCCAGCCCACTCCCCCGCAGTACGGGCCGCGCGGCGCCGTCTCCAGCGCGTCGATGATGCGCAGCGCGCTGGACTTGGGCGCGCCGGTGACCGATCCGGGCGGGAACGTCGCGGCGAACAGTTCGGCCCAGCCCGCGCCGGGCGCGAGTTCGCCGCGTACGGAGGACACCAGGTGGACCAGCCCCGGGTGCGGCTCGACCTCGCAGAGCCGGGGGACAGTGACGCTGCCGGGGGTGCACACGCGGCCCAGGTCGTTGCGGACCAGGTCGACGATCATCACGTTCTCGGCGTGGTCCTTCGGCAGCAGGTCCGCCTCGGTGCGTCCGGTGCCCTTGATGGGGCCGGACTCCACGGTGCGTCCGCCGCGCCGCAGGTACAGCTCGGGTGAGGCGGTGGCGACCTCCACTCCATGGCCGGGCAGCCGCACGGTGCCGGAGTAGGGAGCGGGGTTGCCGCCGGCCAGCAGGGCGGCGAGTTCGTCGACGTCGGCGGTGTCCGGTTCCGGCAGGCGGGCGCTGAGGACGCGGCAGAGATTGGCCTGGTAGACGTCGCCGGCGGCGATGTGCTCGCGGATCCGCCGCACTCCCGCCTCGTACCCGGCCCGGTCCAGCGAGGAGGTCCAGTCGTGCGCGGCGGGGCCCCGCCAGTGGTCACCCGCCGAGGGTGAACGCCGCTCCCCGACGGTCCTGACGTCGCCGAACCGGGCGCAGACCGTGCCGCCTTCGAAGTCGGCGACCACCGCCCACCAGCCCTTGGAGTCCAGGGCTGCGGGGTCGCGGGTGACGTCCCGCAGGTCGGAGGCGAGGAGGCCGCCGAAGCGGGCGAGGGGAGCCTGATCGAGCACGGTTTCGAGTCTATGGGGGGCGCCCCGCAACAACGGAATTTGAGCTGGCCCGGGAATCCGCTAAAGTTCAACACGTCGCCGGGCCGTGCAAGCGGGCCCGGGAAACGGCACCTGCGGACGTGGCTCAGCTGGTAGAGCATCACCTTGCCAAGGTGAGGGTCGCGAGTTCGAATCTCGTCGTCCGCTCGAGAACAGGGGATCTTCCCGACCCCCGCACTCCTGGTGGAGTGGCCGAGAGGCGAGGCAACGGCCTGCAAAGCCGTCTACACGGGTTCAAATCCCGTCTCCACCTCCATGGACGATTAGCTCAGCGGGAGAGCGCTTCCCTGACACGGAAGAGGTCACTGGTTCAATCCCAGTATCGTCCACTGGCCCGCGAGGGCCGCCCGCGCGATTAGCTCAGCGGGAGAGCGCTTCCCTGACACGGAAGAGGTCACTGGTTCAATCCCAGTATCGCGCACGCACGCCCGGTCACCGATGGTGACCGAACGGACGATTAGCTCAGCGGGAGAGCGCTTCCCTGACACGGAAGAGGTCACTGGTTCAATCCCAGTATCGTCCACACCTCACGCAGGAGCCCCCGGCCGGTCGGCCGGGGGCTCCTGCGGTGTGTGCGGCTACGGGCTACGAGGAGAACAGCATGCGGCCGAAGCCCTTCTTGTGCCGGTAGCCGCCGCGGCCGTGGTGCGGCGCTCCCCAGGCGGGCGCCGCCGGGTAGGGCTGCGCGGCGGGGTAGGGCTGCGCCACGGGGTGGGCCTGGGCCGGGTAGGGCTGGGCGCCGGGGTGCGGCTGCGCCGGCGGCGGGGCGGGCTGGGCGGGCGGCGCCTGCTGGTTCCACTGGGACTCCAGGCTGGTCAGCGCCTCCAGCTCACCGTAGTCGAGGAAGATCCCCCGGCAGCCGCTGCACTGCTCGATCTGCACCCCGCCGCGGTTGTACGTCTGCATCGGCGCCCGGCACTTGGGACACTGCATCGTCGGCTTCTCCTCGCGGGAACGGACCGGCCCCTCCGGCCCGCGACCAGACTACGGCGGACCGGCCGGCGCAATCCGGGCAATGCGCAAGCAGGCGTCCAGCAGTGCCTGTTCGACCTCGTCCGGCGGCCTGTCCTCGGCCAGGGCCCGGAGCAGGCCGGTGGCGGCGGTCTGTGCCGTGAGCGCGCGGGCCGGCACGTCCAGCACCGCCCAGGGGTCGTCCCCCGGCGGCAGCGCGGCGCCGCCCGCGGCGCGGTAGGCCCCGGTGAAAGCCGACCAGTCGTCGGGGTCGAGCAGGCCGGCGGCGAACCAGGCGGCCGGGCGGGCCAGGTCCCAGGCGGGCACACCACGGCCCAGGTCGTCGACGTCGATCAGGCGCCACCCGTCCTGCGTCGCGGGCAGCCGGACCAGCTGGCCCAGGTGCAGGTCGCCGTGACTCAGCGTGGCGTCCGGCCCCGGGCGGGCGGCCTCCGGCGCGCCCCGGGCCCAACCGGGCAGGCCGGCCCAGACGCGCTCCACCGGCTCCCGGTACCGCGAGGCGGCAGCGCTGCGGCGCATGCGCAGCACGGCACCGGCCGCCTTGGCCGGCCCGCGCGACACCGGTACCGGGCCGGGCAGCCGGTGCACGGGCACGGCGTGCAGCCGTGCGAGCAGCCGCCCCGCGGGTACCCACGGGGCCTCTTCGGGTGCGTCGGGTGCGACGGGCACGCCGTACGGCCAGCGGCTGACCGCCCGCCCGTCCGGCAGGGCACCGAGCAGTCCCGCGCCGGCGCGGGGCGGTTGTCCCGCGCCGAACGCCGGGCCGGGGGACGGCTGCGCCGGCACGGCAGCCGCCATCGGCAGCGGCAGGGGCGCGAGCAGGACTCCGCGCAGCAGGGGGTGGGCGGCGATGCGGAGGCGCTGCGCCAGCCGCACGAGGTCCGACCGCCCGTCGTGGACCTTGACGGCGACCGGGCCACAGCGTACGACGGTGCCGTCCGGACGGTCGGCGAGCACCTCGGGCGCCCGCCCGCCCGGTACCCCGGCCAGGGCCGCCAGCGACTCCAGCGTCGCCGCGTCCGTCGACATCGCGCCCCTCCCCCGTGGTCCAACGCCGTGCCGCCGCCCGTGGCTCGGGGCCGGCGCACCAACCGGCCGCGCGGAACGGGCCGTCGGGGAGCGTACCGCCCGCAGACGCGCGGAACCCGGGCGGTCCGCTGGACCGCCCGGGCTCTCGCACCGTCCCGTACCCCCGTCCCCACGGGGTTCATGGCTGAATGTTCCCGGTTCGGGCCGCTCTCCCGTTCCGGAAGCGCCTGTTCAGCGCCCCAGCATTCCCGCCACGGACGACGCCTGGGTGAGCACGGCCTCCACGCCGCCGAAGACCACGCCGAGGAGGACTGCCAACGGGAGCACCATCATGACCGCCACCAGCGGATGCCGCCGGCCGGCGGGGCGCAGGCCCACCGGCACCGAGGCGGAGAGGCCCGCCAGCAAGCCGGTCAGCCTTCCCTGTGCCCGGACCGCTGGGCGATCTGCCGTGTGCGCCATGGTGATGCTCCTGTCGTGTTCTGGGGCGGCGGGCGTCGAACCTCGGGGGACGAGTGCTGCGCCCGCCGCTTGACCTCAACGTTAGGCCTGCCCGGGGCCTGTGGCGTCATGCCCGCGTACCGGCTGCGGGGCATCCCGCAGGAGGACAAGGAGGGCCCGCAGGTACTCCCCAGGGTGGACAAGGGGCCCGCCGGTACCGGGGTCCTCCCGGAGGGGTCGGGGCGGGGCCGCCGGGCCCACGCCCCCGGCCCCGCTCATCCCGCCTCCGCCACGGGGCCGTCCGGGCGCGGCAGCGGGTGCTCGACCAGCGCGAGCACCCGGTTCGCCATGAAGCGCGCCGTACGGACGGCGGTGCCGCTGCGGGTGACTTCGCTCACTTCGACCACACCCCTGCGGACCTGCGTCTCCACCCGACGGCCCGCCTTCGTCGCCCTCACCTCGTATGTCCTGGTGGTGTCCCCGGCGTCCACCACTATCTCCACCCAGTCACCTTTCACAGCGTCACTCCCCGTTGCCTGAGGGTCTGTTGGGAAAGAAGGTGCGGCTCTGCGCCGGTACGGACGGCAGAAACCGCGTCCATTCACAGGATCCCACCCGGCACTGACATTCCGTCGGGTGCGGCACGCGCGGCCTCTCGGCGCGCGGCGACGGCAGTCCGTAAGCTGTGCTCGTCGGACGGCCGGTCGGTTCCGGTCAGCGAAGTGGGGCCTCCCCACCGGAGGTAGGGGAAGGACATGGCGATGATGCGGCTCCGGCGCGAGGACCCGCGCGTCGTCGGTTCGTTCAAGCTGCACCGCCGGTTGGGCGCGGGCGGCATGGGGGTCGTCTACCTCGGCTCGGACCGGCGCGGCCAGCGGGTGGCGCTGAAGGTGATCCGGCCCGACCTCGCGGAGGACCAGGAGTTCCGCTCCCGGTTCGCCCGCGAGGTGTCGGCGGCCCGGCGCATCCGGGGCGGCTGCACGGCCCGGCTGGTGGCTGCCGACCTCGACGCGGACCGCCCGTGGTTCGCCACCCAGTACGTGCCGGGCCCGTCCCTGCACGACAAGGTGAGCGAGGGCGGGCCGCTGCCGCCCGCCCAGGTGGCGGCGGTCGGAGCGGCGCTGGCCGAGGGGCTGCTGGCCGTGCACGAGGCGGGTGTCGTCCACCGCGACCTCAAGCCGTCGAACATCCTGCTCTCCCCCAAGGGCCCCCGCATCATCGACTTCGGCATCGCCTGGGCCACCGGCGCGAGCACCCTGACGCACGTGGGCACGGCGGTCGGCTCCCCCGGCTTCCTCGCTCCGGAGCAGGTCAGGGGCGCGGCGGTGACGCCGGCCACCGACGTGTTCTCCCTCGGCGCCACGCTCGCCTACGCGGCCACCGCCGATTCCCCGTTCGGACACGGCAGTTCCGAGGTCATGCTGTACCGCGTGGTGCACGAGGAGGCGTCGCTGCACGCCGTACCGGCCCCGCTGGCCCCCATCGTGCAGGCCTGCCTGGCGAAGAACCCGGAGGAGCGCCCGAGCACGCTGCAACTGTCCTTGCGGCTGAAGGAGATCGCCGCCCGGGAGGCGCGCGGGCTGCCCGAGGGCGGCGCCGCCGCGTCACGGCCGGACGGCTCCCGGCGGGCGGCGTCGGCCTCGGAGCGCACCGAGCGCGGGCAGGCCCCGGCGTCAGGTCCGTCGCCCTCGTCGCCGCGGGCGTCGACGCCCCGCCCGGCCCCCGCGTCAGGTCGGCGTCCGGCGCGGCCGCCGGTCAGGTCCGGGTCCCGGCCGTCCCGCACCGGGACGGGACGCGGCGCCCGGCGTCCGGCGTCCGGCGCGGACCGCCGGCTGCTGCGGCAGCGGCTGGTGGTCTTCGTGACGGTGACGCTGCTGGTCGCCCTCGGCATCGCGGCGGCCCAGGGGTGCGGCGGCCCGGACCGGGCCCTGCCCGCGCCGGGCCCGCCCGCCAGATCCGCCGCACCGGCCGGCTGAACCGCCCGCTCACGACCGCCACCGGGACGGCGCCCGGGCGGCATGCATCGCCGCGGCCGGTCGCGCCGACCCGCGTCCGGCCGCCTCAGTTACGCGTCGCGTAGAAGGCGAGTGCGGAGGTGGCGGCCACGTTGAGCGAGTCCACTCCGGCGTCCATCGGGATGCGCACCCGTACGTCGGCGGTGGCCAGGGCCTGCGGGGTGAGGCCGTCGCCCTCGGTGCCGAACATCAGGGCCAGCCGGGGAGGACGCCGGGCGGCCAGCTCGTCCAGGGTGATCGACTGCTCGCCGAGGCAGAACGCGGCGGTGGTGAAACCCGCCTCGCGCAGGATGCCGACGTCCCCCGGCCAGGACCGCAGCCGGGTCCAGGGCAGTTGCAGGACCGCGCCCATGGAGACCTTGACGGCCCGGCGGTAGAGCGGGTCGGCGCAGCGGGGGGTGAGCAGCACCGCGTCGACGCCCAGGGCCGCCGCGTTGCGGAACGCCGCGCCGAGGTTGGCGTGGTCGACCAGGTCCTCGAACACGGCGATCCGCCGGGCGGGCAGCCCGTCCGGGTCGCACGCCCCCGCGAGCGCGGCGGTCCGCGAGGGGTCGGCGCGGCGGGCGGTCGCCAGCAGGTCGGCGACCTCCGGCAGCGGGGCCCGCTGCATGGACGCCAGCGCGCCCCGGTGCACGTGGTAGCCGGTGACCTGCTCGGCGAGGTCCGCGGCGACCAGGTGGACGGGCGCGTCCACCGAGGCGATGACGTCGTCCATCACGTCCGCCCACTTGGCCGTGAGCATCATCGACCGCATCCGGTAACCGGCTTGCAGGGCACGGCGGATGACCTTCTCGCCCTCGGCGATGAACAGTCCCTCGGCGGGTTCCCGGCGGCGCCGCAGCTGTACGTCGGTCAGCCCGGTGTAGTCGGCCAGCCGGGGGTCGGCGGGGTCCTCGACGGTGCGGGGTTCAGCCACAGCGTGCCACTGCCTTGTTGTCGTCGGTCGGTCCGGAGCGGGGGCGCCGCCCCGCCACCAGGGGGTCAGGAGTGCCGGGCGGGCGGCCCGACGTGGACGACGTCGCCGACGACGATGACCGCGGGCGGGCGCACGCCCTCCGCCGCGACGGTCTCGGCGACGGTCTCCAGGGTGGCGTCGACGCGCCGCTGCGCGCTGGTGGTGCCCTCCTGGATGACGGCGACCGGGGTCCGCGGGTCCCTGCCGTGTTCGATCAGCGTGGCCGCGATCGCCCCGGCGCGCTCGACGGCCATCAGCATCACCAGGGTGCCGCGCAGCCTGGCCAGGGCGGGCCAGTCGACGAGCGACGCCGGGTCGTCGGGTGCGGCATGGCCGCTGACCACGGTGAACTCGTGGGCTACGCCGCGGTGGGTGACGGGGATACCGGCGGCGCCGGGCACGCTGATGGAGCTGGAGATGCCGGGCACGACGGTCACCGGGATGCCGGCCTCGGTGAGCGCCTCGACCTCCTCCATACCGCGGCCGAAGACGTACGGGTCGCCGCCCTTGAGGCGCACGACGAGCTTGCCGGCCTTGGCGTGCTCCATCAGCGCGTCGTTGATGGCCTCCTGCGCCATGGCCCGCCCGTACGGGATCTTCGCCGCGTCGATCACCTCGACGTGCGGCGGCAGTTCGTCGAGCAGGTCGCGCGGGCCGAGGCGGTCGGCGATGACCACGTCGGCCTCGGCGAGCAGGCGGCGTCCGCGCACGGTGATCAGGTCCGGGTCACCGGGGCCGCCGCCGACCAGCGCGACGCCCGCGGTGCGGGACCGGTGCTGGCGGGCGGGCAGGCTGCCGTCGCGCAGACCCTCGATCACCGCGTCCCGCACGGCCGCCGAGCGGCGCGGGTCGCTTCCGGTCATGACCGCGACGGTCACGCCCTCGCTGCGGCCGGTGGCCGGGGTCCAGGCGGTGGCGGCCTCCGCGTCGTCGCTGCGCACGCACCACACCCGGCGGGCCTCGCCCTCGGCGGAGGCCGCGGTGTTGGCGTCGGGGTCACTGGTGGCGATCAGCGCGTACCAGGCCTCGGCGAGGTCGCCGTCGCGGTAGCCACGGCGCTCCCAGCGGATCTCGCCAGTGGAGGCCATGACCTCCACCGACGGGGTGGCCTCCGGTGAGATCAGCAGCACGTCCGCGCCCGCCGCCACCAGGGCGGGCAGCCGGCGCTGGGCGACGCTGCCGCCACCGAGCACCACGACACGACGGCCCTCCAGGCGCAGTCCTACGGGGTATGCGGGCATGTCCGGCATGGTGCAGCGGCTCCTCGGGCGGTGTTGCTGGGCCGCTGCGGCGGTGGAGCGGCGAATACGAGCACTGTAAGGGGCGTGGATCAGTTCTTCTCTGTGACGCCCGCCGCATCGAAGGTGGCCACCTCGTGCATGGCACGGGCCGCGCTCTGCACCACGGGCAGCGCGAGCAGGGCGCCCGTGCCCTCACCGAGCCGCAGGTCGAGGTCGACCAGGGGCCGCAGGCCCAGCTTCGTCAGGGCCGCCATGTGGCCGGGTTCGGCGCTGCGGTGGCCCGCGATGCAGGCGGCCAGCGCCTCCGGCGCGATGGCCCGCGCCACCAGGGCGGCGGCACCGGCGCTGACCCCGTCGAGGATGACAGGAGTGCGCAGGGACGCACCGCCCAGGATCAGCCCGACGAGAGCCGCGTGCTCCAGCCCGCCCACGGCGGCGAGCACGCCGAGCGGATCGGCCGGGTCCGGGCGGTGCAGCTCCAGCGCCCGGCGCACCACCTCGATCTTCCGGGCGTGCATCTCGTCGTTGACGCCGGTGCCGCGGCCGGTGACCTCGGCTGCGTCCACGCCGGTGAAGACGGAGATCAGCGCGGCTGAGACGGTCGTGTTGGCGATCCCCATCTCTCCGGTGAGGAGCACCTTGTTGCCGGCGGTGACCAGGTCGCGGGCGGTCTCGATGCCGACCTCGACGGCACGCAGGGCCTCCTCGCGGGTCAGTGCGGGACCGGCGGTGAAGTCGGCGGTGCCCGCCCGCACCTTGCGCGGCAGCAGACCCGGGGTGCTGGGCAGGTCGCCGGCGACACCGACGTCCACCACGCACACCTCCGCGCCCACCTGGTTGGCGAAGGCGTTGCAGACGGCCCCGCCGCCGAGGAAGTTGGCCACCATCTGCGCGGTGACCTCCTGCGGCCAGGCGGTGACGCCCTGGGCGTGCACGCCGTGGTCCCCGGCGAAGATCGCCACCGCGGCGGGCTCGGGGATCGGCGGCGGGCACTTGCGGGACAGGCCGCACAGCTGCGCGGAGATGATCTCCAGCATGCCCAGCGCGCCGGACGGCTTGGTCATGCGCTTCTGCCGCTCCCACGCCTCGCCGAGCGCCTTGGCGTCGAGCGGGCGGATGCCCTCCAGCGTCTCCGACAGCAGGTCGTGGGGTTCGGAGCCGGGCAGCACGCGGCGGCCGTAGGACTCCTCGTGCACGACCCAGGACAGCGGGCGGCGCTTGGACCAGCCCGACTGGACCAGTTCGGGCTCGTCGGGGAAGGCGTCGACATAACCGACGCAGAGGTAGGCGACCACTTCGAGGTGGTCGGGCAGGTCGAGTTCGCGGACCATCTCCCGCTCGTCGAAGAAGCTGACCCATCCCACGCCGAGGCCTTCGGCGCGGGCGGCGAGCCACAGGTTCTCCACGGCGAGCGCGGACGAGTAGGGCGCCATCTGCGGCTGGGTGTGGCGGCCGAGTGTGTGCCGGCCGCCACGGGTGGGGTCGGCGGTGACGACGATGTTGACCGGGGTGTCGAGAATGGCCTCGATCTTGAGTTCTCTGAACTGCTTCGCCCGGGCCTTCGGCAGCGACTTCGCGTACGCCTCCCGCTGGCGGGTGGCCAGCTCGTGCATCGCGCGCCGGGTGTCCTCGGACCGGATGATGACGAAGTCCCACGGCTGGGAGTGGCCGACGCTCGGAGCGGTGTGGGCCGCCTCGAGTACGCGCAGCAGCACCTCGTGCGGGATCGGGTCCGGCCGGAAGCCGTTGCGGATGTCGCGCCGCTCACGCATCACCCGGTGCAGGGCCTCGCGGTCGGCCTCGGAGTAGCCGGGGGCCGGCGGGCCCGTGGGAACGGGCCGGGGGGCGGACGGCGCCTCGTCGGGACCGGCCGCCTGGTCGGGGCCGGCCTGACCGTCCCCGTGCCCGGCTGCCGGGCGGGGGTCGTCCCCGGCGCGCGGGGCCGGCACGCTCTGCCCGCCGGGGGCGGGCCGGCTGTCCGGCGCGGCGTGCGGTGCGGGGACCGCGCCGCCCTCCGCGAGAGCGACGGCACCCGCCTGCTGGGCCTGCTCGGGGTGGTCGGGGGCGGCCGACGGCACACCCGCGGCCGGCGCGGGCGCCGGCTCCGGGTGCGTCTGGTCGGGGGCGGCGTGCGCGGCGACGGGCTCGCCGACCGGGTACAGGCCGGTGGGCTCCGCGCGCGGCATCGGTACCGCTTCAGCGGCGGGCGCCGGTGTCCGGCCGGCGTCCGGCCAACCGGTCGGATCGGCGGCGGGCACCTGCTCGGCGGAGGCCGGGGCGTCGGCGGGAGCGTGCCACACCTGCGGGGCGGGCTCGTCCAGGAACGCGGACGTGGACGTGCCGCCGGGGCGCGGCGCCTGCGGGGCGGGCTGCTCGGCGACGGGAACCGCCGGGGGCTGCTCGGCCTGCACGGGGGCGACCTGCTCGGGCGCGGCGGGAACGGGTTCGGCTTGAGCGGGCTCGGCTTGAGCGGGTTCGGGCGGCACGGACCCCTCCGGAGACGTCGGAACCTCGGTGCTCGGATCACCCTCGGCCAGCGGGGCAGCGGTGGGAGGCGTGTCCACCGGCGCGGTTCCCACGGCGGCGGCCACCTCAGCCGTATCAACCACCTCAGCCATCTCGGCCGCCTCCTGCTCGGGGTGGTCGGGGTGGTCGGGCTGTGCCTGGGCGTCGTCGGCCGGGAGGGCGTCCGCCTGGGCGGGGTGCGGCGCGTCCACAAGATCCGGACCGACGGTCTCGGGGGCGGGTGCCTCCGGGACAACGGCCTCGGGGGCGACGGGCTCCGCCGGTGCCTGGGGTTCCGGGGCGTCCGACGGGAGCGCGTCGACGGAGCGGGCCGGGTCTGCAGCGGGCTGTTCGGCCGCGTCCGGGTCAGCCGTTTCGGCGCTGCCGGACACGTCGGCCGCAGCGTCGGCGGGAGGCGGCACGGCGACCGGCGGCTGCGTCTGCTCGGCGGGCTCGGCCGGCTCCGTCACACCGGACGGCTCGGTCACCACGGCCGACTCGGTCACCACGGCCGACTCGGCATCCTGCGGGGTCTGGAGGTAGGCGTCGGCGGGTTCCGTCGCCGACACCGCGTGCTGCGGGGCCTCGGCTGTGGGCGGGGGCTGGTCCTGCGGCACCTCGTCGCCCTCGCCCGGAGTCCCGGGCTCTCCCTGCTCGGCTCCAGCCGCGGGCTCCTGCGACGGCACGGAATCGTCCGGGCCCAACGGCTCGGGCTGCGTTCCGTCGGGGACGGGCGGCTGCTCGGGAGCCGACGGGTCGCCCCCCTCGGCCGTCCCGGAGTCGGGCCCCACGGGCCCGGACTCGGCAGGCATCGGCTCGGCAGGCGCGGCCGGTTGCCCGGCGGGCGCGGGCTCGGCGTCCGCTGCGGGCTGCGGGGCGTCCCAGCCGCCGGGCTGCGGGGGCAGTTCACCGAGCTGCGGGCCGGGCAGTGGCTCCCCGGCGTGCGCGGTCGCCACGGCGGACGCCACCGACAGGGAGCGGTCGGCGGGCTCGGGCGCCGCGTCGAGGTACTCCGGCTGCGGGACCTGCTGCGGGTGGGGGGCCGGCATCGCGGCGCGGGCGGGGGCGGCGCTGCTCGGCCCGCGGTCGGCGAGCGAGCGCACCGCCTGGGACTGCGCGGGCACCGGCGGGCCCAGGTGCAGGGGGCGCCGCGGTGCGGCCGGGGGCTGCACCGGCGCGGCGGAGGGAGTGCGGACGGCGCCGAAGTCGAGCGACCCGGAGTCGCGGCCGTCGGTCTCGTGCGCCTCGGGCAGCCGCGTCTGCGGAGGGGTGGGCGGAACCGGCTGAGCGGAGCTCTCGGTCCAGGCGCCCCGGGCACCGGGCATCAGGAGCAGGTCGTCCTGGACGCCTCCGTGTCCGGTGGCGACGGGGTCCGCTGCGAGGTACTCGCCGGGAGCCGGAGCGTCCGGCTGCTCCTGCTGTCCGCCTGCGTTCCCCGGCTGTCCCTCGCCCGGGATCCGGCCGGTGTCAGTCATGCGTACCCCTCGCCCATCGGTGATGCTCCTTCCAACCCGGCGGGATCCACACACCCCCTGCAGGAGGACAACGAGCGTGCGCGGTGCGCGGCACGTGCCTCCGCCGGCGTCATCCGTACGTTGACGGGACACTGACGAACAAAACGTCAATCCCGGCTGACGGCACAACGATCCATCAGACTACCCGGCACGCCTCTGGACACCGGCCCAGGGTGCGTGACTGACCCCGGTTGGTCATGGTTCGTTCCACCGCAGATCACATACGACTGCCCGACAGCAGGAAAACGACGGCGCGCTCACGTTCGGTCCACTGCTCGGGGTCGAGGTCCACGGACTGGAGCAGCGCGCACTCGACGGCGTAGCCGCCGGCGGACAGCACCCGGCCGATCTCCTCGGCCTCGTCGCGGGTGGCGGCGTGGGTGACGATGCGTTCGGGCCGCCGGTCGGCGCAGGCCGCGACGGTGCGCAGGCCGCCCCCGCCGATCCGCACGACGTCGGGTTCGGGCAGGTCCTCCAGCACCTGCGGCGCGCCGCCGTGCACGACGTGCAGTTGCACGCCGAACTGGCGGGCCGCCGCGGTGGCGCGGGCGCAGGCGTCGGCGGTGCGGTCCACGGCGATGACCGCGGCCCCGAAACGGGCCGCTTCGGCCGCCGCGGCGCCGCTGCCGCAGCCGATGTCCCACACCAGGTCCCCCACCCGCGGCCCGAGGCGGGCCAGCTGGGCCGCTCGCAGGGTGGTCGACTCGCCCTCGGTGTCGTCCGCCGGCCGTGTTCCGTACTCGGCCGCGGGCAGAGCCCAGCCCCGCGGGCCTTCGGCCTCGGCCGGGGAGCGGCCGGCGAGCCAACCGCCGGCGCTCCCCTCACCGGCCGGGGTGCCGGAGCCGGGGCCGCCGACCACGATGACCACGTTCGGGTCGCGCCACCTGTGGTCGGCGACCCGGTCCGAGGTGAGCACCGTGGTGCGCTCCTGGGCGGTGCCCAGCGCCTCGCAGATGACGAAGGTGCGGTGCACCCCCTCCAGCAGCAGGGCCAGTTCGGTGGGTCCGGCGCCCGGCGCGGTGAGGACGGCGACCTTGGTGTGGGCCCGGCAGACGTTCACCGCGCGGCGCAGGGTGCGGCTGTGGGCGACGACGACGCGGGCGTCGTCCCAGGGCATGCCGGCGCGGGCGAAGGCGGCGGCGACCGAGGAGACGGCCGGTACGACCTCGACCTCGAGGCCGTGCTCGGGCGCCCGCAGGGTGCGGACGACCCCGAAGAAGCCGGGGTCGCCGTCCGCGAGGACCACGGCGCTGCCGCGGTGCTGGGCGATGCGGCGGGCGGCGAGCGGGAGGCTGCCCAGCCGGACCTGTTCGGCGGTGGGCGGCACCTCGGGCAGTGCCAGGTGGTGGGCGGCTCCGGCGACGAGGGTGGCGGCGCCGAGCGCTGCTCTGGCGGGGCCGGACACCGGGGAGCCGTCCCATCCGATCACGGTGACGCGGTCGGCCATCGGCGGGACTCTCCAGGGGGCGTCGCAGGTGGGGACGGCAGTGAGACTACCGGAGCTGCGGGGTGGGCGGCGCCATCCGCTGCGGCTGCGGGCGCCGCCCGCAACGGAGTTGGGGACGGCCGGGGCCGGCGGGCCGGGAGGGGCGGACGGGCCGGAACGGGCGGGCCGGTCAGGGCCGGTGTGGGCGGCCGGCGTACTGGGCGTAGGCGGTGTCGACGGGTTCCTCCTGGAACCCCTCCAGGTCCTCCGGGAGCAGTCCCCAGACGATGAGGTCGGTGCGGGTGTCCGTCCACTCGCCGCTCTCGGTACGGATTCGGGCTATCCAGGCGTTGCGCAGCACACCTTCGCTGATGCCGCCCACCTTCTGTGCGACCTGCTGGGCGGCGCTGTTGCCGGCGGCGGTGCGCAGTTCCAACCGCTCGAACCGGCGGTCCTCGAACAGCCAGCGGGCCACGGCGAGTACGGCCTCCGTGGCGTAGCCCTCGCCGCGGGCCCAGGGGGCGATGACATAGGCGATGCCGGTGGTACGCGAACGCCAGTCGGTGTCGCGGAGCTGGACCACGCCGACGAGCTGGCGGGTGAGGAAGTCGTCGACGGCGAAGACCACACCCCGGCCGCCGGCGCGCTCGGCCGGTGCCTGACGGAGGACGTAGTGCCGGGCGTCGGCCTCCGTGTAGGGGACGGGCGCGGCCGTCCAGGCGCTGACGTACTCGTCGTTCATCATCTCGACGAGCTCGGGGACGTCCGCTTCCTCGAACGGGCGCAGCACGAGGCGGTCCGTGCTGATCGAGATGTTCGGGAAGGTGGAAGTCATGTGCCGCTCCATGCCAACGGGGTCAAGAGCCCAGCATGCAGCATCGCAGGCCGGAACAGCAGCGCCGGGCCCCGATCGTGATCGGGGCCCGGCGCGGCCGCTGCTGACGGCGGGTCAGGACGCGGCGGGACCGGCGGCGGGCACCACGGAGCCGTCGTACTCCTTCTTGATGAAGGCGCGGACCTCGTCGGAGGTGAGGAGTTCGGCGAGCTTGCGCACGCGCGGGTCGTCGGTGTTGCCCTTCTTCACCGCGAGGAAGTTGGCGTAGGGGTTGCCGTCGGCCTCCTCCAGCGCCAGGGCGTCGTCGGCGGGCTTGAGGCCGGCCTCGATGGCGTAGTTGCCGTTGATCACGGCGGCGTCGACGTCGTCCAGCGAGCGGGGCACGGTGGCGGCCTCCAGCTCCTTGAACTCGAGCCCCTTGCGGTCCTTGATGTCGGACAGGGTGGCGCCGTCGCCGGTGCCCTCCTTGAGCTCGATCAGGCCGTGGGCGTCGAGCAGCTGGAGCGCGCGGCCCTCGTTGGTGGTGTCGTTGGGCAGGGCGACGGTCTGGCCTCGGCGGATGTCCTTGAGGGACGTGGCGGACTTGGAGTACAGCCCGAGCGGTTCCAGGTGCACGTCGGCCACGGGGACCACGTGGGTGCCGTTCTTCTTGTTGAAGTCGTCCAGGTAGGGCTTGTGCTGGAAGTAGTTGGCGTCGACCTCGCCGCTCTCGGTGGCGGTGTTGGGAAGGACGTAGTCGTTGAAGACCTTGACCTCCAGGTCCAGTCCCTCGTCCTCGGCCAGGTTGTCCCGGACGTACTCCAGGATCTTGGCGTGCGGGGTGGGTGAGGCCGCCACGGTCAGCGGCTTGCCGGCGCCCGAGGTGCTGCCGGCGGGGTCGGAGTCGGTGCCGCAGGCGGTGAGGCCCAGGGTGAGTGCGGCGGTGACGGCGACAGCGGTGGTGAGCTTGCGGGTGGTGCGCACGAAGAGTGCCTCTTTCCGGTGTGGTGGTGCTGCCCGACGAAGGGTTCGGGCGTCTTTTTCCTGGGGGTGGGTTCTGGGGCGGCGCCGGGGCAGCCGTCAGGCGCCGGCGCGCTCGCGCCGGTTGAGCAGGCGGACCGCGGCGTCGCCGAGGAGCTGCACGGCCGTGACGACCACGATGAGCACGCCGACGGTGGCCAGCATCAGGCCGGTCTCGAAGCGCTGGTAGCCGTAGGTGAGGGCCAGGTTGCCCAGTCCGCCGCCGCCGACGGCTCCGGCCATCGCGGAGTAGCCGACGAGCACGATGACGGTGGTGGTGAGACCGGCGACGAGCGAGGGGAGGGACTGCGGCAGCAGCGCCTTGAAGACGACCGTGCCGGTGCCGCCACCCATGGCCTGGACGGCTTCGACCAGGCCATGGTCGACCTCGCGGACCGCGGTCTCCACCAGGCGGGCGAAGAACGGGATGGCGCCGATGGCCAGCGGCACGATGGCCGCGGTGGGCCCGATGAACGTGCCGACCACCAGCCGGGTGAAGGGGATCAGAGCGACCAGCAGGATGATGAACGGCAGCGAGCGTCCGACGTTCACGACGGCGCCGACGACCTTGTTGACGGCCCTGTTCTGCAGCATGCCGCCGCGGTCGGTGAGGACCAGCAGCAGCCCCAGCGGGAGGCCGCCGAGGGCGGCGACGAGCGCGGACCAGCCGACCATGTACAGCGTGTCGATGCTGCCCTGGACCAGCAGCGGCTGCATGTCCTGCCAGGTCATGCGGCACCTTCCTTGAGCAGGGCGCCGGCGGCGGGCGCGTCGGTGGTGGCGAGGGAGAGGATGTCGACGGTCAGGCCCTGCTCGCGCAGGTAGCCGATGGGCACGACGTTGTCCTCGAAGCTGCCGGGCAGTTCGATGCGCATCCGGCCGATCTGCCGGCCCGCCACGGTGTCCATGGCGGCGCCGAGGATCGAGACGTCCACCTGGTAGGAGCGGGCGAGCTGGGAGATGACCGGCTGTGCGGCGGTGCCGCCGTGGAAGGTGACGTCCAGGACGGTCCGGCCGGGCGCGGAGGGTGTGCCGCCGACCGGGAACAGTTCGGCGGCGAGTTCCGAGCCAGGGGTGGCGAGCAGGTCGGTGACGGTGCCGGACTCCACCAGGCGTCCGGCGCGCATCAGCGCGGCGGAGTCGCAGACCGACTTCACCACGTCCATCTCGTGCGTGATGAGCAGCACGGTGAGGCCGAGGTGCTGGTTGAGATCGCGCAGGAGCTGCAGCACCGAGCGGGTGGTCTCCGGGTCGAGGGCGGACGTCGCCTCGTCGGACAGCAGCACCTTGGGGTCGCCGGCGAGTGCGCGGGCGATGCCCACGCGCTGCTTCTGGCCGCCGGACAACTGCGCGGGATGGCTGCGGGCCTTCTCGGCGAGGCCGACCAGGTCCAGCAGCTCCAGTGCCTTGCGGCTGCGTTCGCGGCGGGTGAGGCCGAGGATCTCCAGCGGCAGTTCGACGTTGCCCTGCACGGTGCGTGAGGACAGCAGGTTGAAGTGCTGGAAGACCATGCCGATCCGGCTGCGCGCCTCGCGCAGCGCGCGGCTCGGGCGGCGTCCCCGCCCGGCGAGCGCGGTGAGGTCGAGGCCGTCGACGGTGACGGTGCCTGAGGTGGGCTGTTCGAGGAGGTTCACGCAGCGGATGAGGGAGGACTTGCCGGCGCCGCTCTGTCCGATGACGCCGAACACCTCGCCCTCGCGGACGTGCAGGTCGACGCCGTCCAGCGCGGTGACGTGGCGGTTGCTGCCACGGGCGCGGTAGACCTTGGTCAGGTCCGTGGTGGTGATCACTGGGGTCTTTTCCGTCACTGTCGAGTGCGCGGTGCTCGGGTGGGCACCGGACACGGGGCATGTCGTGGCGTGGAGCGGGGGCAGGCCGGACCGCGGGGTCGGCGGTGGCTGCGGGGGTGAGCGGGCGCGGACGCGCGGCTCACGGGTGCTCGCTTCGGGGCGCGAGACCGCTCAGGCAGGGGCCCTCAGCGGGCGCACATTCGACACAGGCAGCCGGCACCGGGCGCGAAGGGCGCCTCGGTCGCTGGGATGCGGCTGCTCGATGCGGTCATGCGATCAGTAAAGCAGAGCGGAACCCCGACGTCTCACGAAGGGAGACGTTCGTCCGCATGCTGGATGGCACCCCGGCCGGACACGGCTTCGCCGGGCCGGGCCGCGAGTGTGATGCCGACCGCTGTGACCTGCACGGACAGCGCCGACAGGTCCGGCACGACGAGGTCAGCCGACAGCTCCTCGGCCCGGTGTGTTGTGGTCAAGGCCACGGTCCGCATACCGGCGGCACGGCCCGCCGCGAGTCCGGCGGGCGCGTCCTCCAGGACCACGCACCGCTCCGGCGCGACCCCGAGTCGGGCTGCGGCCAGCAGGAACGGTTCCGGGTCCGGCTTGCCGCGGGTGACGTCGTCCGCGGCGACCACCAGCGGCGCGTCGACGCCGGCCGCCCGTAGGCGGGCCTCGCCGAGCCGGCGGGTCGCCGAGGTGACGACGGCCCAGCGCTGCCGCGGCAGCAGGGCGAGTAGCCCGGCGGTGTCCGGCAGCGGGACCACCCCGCCGGGCAGGTCGTCGAACTCCAGTTGGTGGATGCGCGCCAACCCGGCCGCCCGACGCGGCGGCGGGAGCAGGTCGGCGACGATCTCGGCCGCCGTCCTGCCGTGCCGTGGCACGGCGGCGAACTCGGACGCGGGCACGCCGCACTCGGCCGCCCACCGGTTCCAGCAGCGCTCCACCGAAGCGATGGAGGACACCAGCGTCCCGTCGTTGTCGAACAGCAGCGCGTCAGCGGTGATCCCCATGGCGGTCCAGGCTACGCGGCGCCGCGAGGGTTCCGGCAGGGCGCCTTCCCGGCCGGGGGCCACCAGGGGCGGGCGGGTGCCGCCGCAGTAAAGTCACCCGCATGTTCACCCCGCTGACCATCGCGGTGGCCGTGGCCGCCCTCGCCCTGGCCGCCTGGTGCGGCCATGCGGCCTACCGGGACCAGCCGACCAAGGACTGGCACTTCGCCGGCATGCTCGTGGTCACCGTGCTGGCCCTGGCCCAGCTGGTGGTCGGCATCGTGCGGGTGGCCTCCGGGGCCGAGCCCGCGGACGGTTCGGTGATCTTCTTCTCGTACCTGGTCGGCGCGGCGGCGGCGGTGCCGGCGGTCGGCTTCCTGTCGCTGGCCGAGCGCACCCGCTGGGGTTCCGCGACGGTCGCGGCGGGCGCCGTGGTCCTCGCGGTGCTCCAGGTGCGGCTGCACGACATCTGGGGAGGCGGCGGTGCGTGACCTGCGCGCGGGAACGGCGTCCGGCACCGGTATCGGCACCGGTCCCGGCCGACTGCTGGTGGTGCTCTACGCGGTGTTCACCATCGGCGCGGCGTCCCGGTCGGCGTACCAGCTGTCCACCCGCTTCCACGAGGCGCCGCTGGCGTACCTGCTGTCGGCGGCGGCGGCACTGGTCTACGGCTTCATCACCGTCGCCCTGGTCCGCGGCGGCGAGGGCGCCCGGCGGGCGGCGTTCGCCTGCTGCGTGGCCGAGCTGACCGGGGTGCTGGCGGTCGGTACGTGGACGGTGCTGGACCCGTCGGCGTTCCCCGACTCCACCGTGTGGTCCGACTACGGGCGCGGCTACCTGTTCCTGCCGCTCGTGCTGCCCGTCACCGGGCTGTACTGGCTGCGCCGGTCCCGGTCCGCCTGACGGCGGGCGCCGGGACCGGCGGGGCGGGCCTTCAGGCGCTGGCCACGTAGGCGTGCGCCACGGCTTCCTTCTCCAGCGTGATCACGCTCAGTTTCGGCGACACGCGCTCGGTGGTGGCGGGCACGTAGCCGCAGCGCCGGTAGAGCCGCAGGTTGCCGTCGCTGCGGTGGCCGGTGAAGAGGCGGAACCGGGCGGCGCCCTGCTCCCGTGCGAGCCGGGTCTCCAGCGAGGCGAGCAGCCGGCCGCCCAGGCCGTGCCGCTGCATCCGGGGGTGCACGATCAGCTTGCCGATGTGCCCGGTGCCGTCCGCGTCGACGACCCCGCGTACCGAACCCACGACCTCGTCGCCCAGCCGGGCCACCAGTACGTGGCCGCCGGACAGTTCCCGGCGCAGCTCGTCGAGGGTCTGGGTGAGCGGCTCGATCCGGTAGTCGCCGTACAGCTCGGCCTCGGACTGGTAGCACAGGTACTGAAGCTTCAGGATCTGCTCGGCGTCGTTCTCGGTCGCCGCAGAGATGGTCACACTCATGCCCATGTGCGCACGCCTCTCCCTTTTTCTGTTGCGCCCGTCCGCGCCGGGGTACGAGGGTCGCGCGGCAGCGGGCTGTCTGCCCTGGTGACGCCGGTTGTCTATCGCACCTTTCCCCCGGGTGGGGGGATTCCAACCTCCGCCACGAGCATTCTGCGCAGACATCCCAGGCAACGGGAACGCAACGGCCCCAGACTGCCCTGTGAGATACCCAACTCACCTGCGATTTCGCGGTAGGTGAGGTCTCTGGGTGACAGCATCGCAGCGAGCAGCCGCGGGCAGCGTCCCGGCAGCCGGGGGATGGCCTCGCGCACGGCCCGACTGCGCTCGGCCGCCAGGAAGCGCCGTTCCGCGCTGGGCCCGGGTTCGCCTGCCAGTTCGGCGGCCGACGGGTCGTGGGCGATCTCGCGGTGGGCCCGGGTGCCCAGGTGCCGCGCCTCGGTCCGCACGGCCTCGCTCAGCCAGCCTTCGGGTTCCGGTGGCGCCCCGGCCGTGCGGGTGTGCTCCAGCCACCGCAGCCACACCGCCTGTTCGAGGTCGGCCGGGTCCGCGCAGGCTTCCGCCGCCTCGGTGGCGCACCGGGCGGTGAGCAGCGGCCTGAGCCGTTCGGGTACGTCCATGCCCGGCGGGACGCGCACGTCCCGCCGGGCGGTTTCGGCTGTGGCGGCGGATCACCCGCGCGAGCGACGGAAGTCCTCCGCGGCGAGCAGCGCGGTGTCGGGGTGGTCGGAGAAGACGGCGTCGATGCCCGTGCGGTAGTAGGCGCGGTACGCGCCGAACGCGTCCCCGAAGCCTTGCGGGTCGTCACCGCGCCGGAAGTCGGCGGGTAGGAAGGCGTTCTCGTTGCGCATCGTGTAGGGGTGCAGCACCAGGCCGCGGGCGTGGGCGTCGCGCACCAGCGAGGTGGGGCGGCCCAGCCGTCCTGCGGCGTCCCGCGGGATGACGAGGTCCAGGGTGGGGCCGATGCCGCGGGCGAACGAGGCGATCCACCTGAGTCCGGCGGGCGTCACCAGGTCCGCGACCGTGCGCGGGTCTCCGGATCGGGTGAAGTCCCACGGCCGGGACGAGGCCGCGCCCAGCAGCACCACGCCGGGGGTGTCGACGAGCCGGGCCAGCCGCTGGATACTGCTGGGCTCGAAGGACTGCACGAAGACCGGGCTGGTCCGGCGGTCCAGGCCCGCGCGGCGCAGCAGCCGGGCGAGCGGCTCCTCAAGGCCGAGGCCCAGGTCGCGGAAGTAGGTGGGGTGCTTGGTCTCGGCGTGCAGCCAGACCGTCCGCCCGCGGCGGCGACCCTCCTTGCGCGCCCAGTCCAGCACCTCCTGGAAGGACGGAATCGTCCAGCGGCCGTCGTAGAGCGTGTTCTGCTGCCGCAGTTCCGGAATGCGCTCGACCGCCCGCAGCGTCTTCAGTTCGGCGAGCGTGAAGTCCTCGGTGAACCATCCGGTGTAGGCGCGTCCGTCGACCGTGCGGGTGGTGCGGCGGCCGGCGAACTCGGGGTGGTCGGCGACGTCGGTGGTCGAGGTGATGTCGTTCTCATGGCGGCACACCAGGTGGCCGTCGCGGGTGGGCACCAGGTCCTGCTCGATGATGTCGGCGCCCATGTCCAGGGCGAGGTCGTAGGCGCCGAGGGTGTGCTCGGGCCGGTAGCCGCTGGCCCCCCGGTGGGCGACCACCGCGGGTACCGGCAGTCGGCGCCTGCCGGTGGAGGACGCTTCCCGGGCGGCGGTGGCCGCCTGTGCGGCGGGTGCCGCCGCCAGTGCCGCCGCGCCGGCCCCGAGCGCCGCCGCGCCCAGTACCGCCCGCCGTCCCGGTCCCTGCTCCTGCGCCATCTGGTTCTCCCTGCTGCTCGGTTGGGCGCGCGCCCGCCTCGACGACAACGGGCTGAAGCGTAGGGGCGCGGACCTGGCCGGCGGGAGACGTCGGGCGGAACACGGCGGAAACACACGCCGACTAGGGTGATCACACGGGGTGGCGCCCCGTGCCCGGCGCGTGGCGCGAGCGGACCCGCGAGTATCGTCCCTGTCCGTGCGACCGCGCACCCACCACCCACTACCGGAGGCCGGAACCCGTGACGACCCGTTTCCTGCTGATCAAGGCGCTGCTCGGCTCGCTGCTGCGGGTGCTGTTCCGTCCGCAGGTGGAGGGCGCGGAGCGGATCCCCGGTTCGGGCGCGGTGATCCTGGCCGGAAACCACCTCACCTTCATCGACTCGATGATCCTGCCCCTGGTGAGCCGGCGGCAGGTGTTCTTCATCGGCAAGGACGAGTACGTGACCGGGACCGGTCTCAAGGGCCGGCTGATGGCCTGGTTCTTCACCGGCGTCGGCATGATCCCGGTCGACCGGGACGGCGCCAGGGGTGGTGTGGCCGCGCTGATGACCGGGCGCCGTGTGCTGGACGAGGGCCGCGTGTTCGGCATCTACCCGGAGGGCACCCGCTCCCCCGACGGCCGGCTGTACCGCGGGCGGACGGGCATCGCCCGGCTGGCGCTGATGACGGGTGCGCCGGTGGTGCCGTTCGCGATGATCGGCACGGACCGGGTGCAGCCGGGCGGCAGCGGCCTGCCGCGGCTGCGCGGCGGACGGATCCGGGTGCGCTTCGGCGAGCCGCTGGACTTCTCCCGCTACGAGGGCATGGACCGCGACCGCTACGTGCTGCGCGCCGTCACCGACGAGGTGATGAGCGAGGTCATGCGGCTCTCGGGCCAGGAGTACGTGGACATGTACGCCACCAAGGCGAAGGCGGCCTGACCGCCCGCCACCTGGCCGGCCTTTTCGACAGCCGTGTCACGGCGTTCAACGGTTGCGTCACGGATGACACCGCTTCCGGCCCTTCTTTGGGAAGACTTGCCCCGAATCGACCGTCCGGCTACTGGACAGCAGGCCCTGGGCCGTGCTTGGCGACCGTTAGAGTCACGGCCCATGCGATATACACGAACCCTCACAGCCGTGCTGGCCGCCGGTCTGCTCACCGTCGGCTGCGGCAGTTCCGACAGCGGCGACGGCAAGGACGACAAGAACGCGTCCCCCGCGGCCGGTTCGAGCGCACCCGCGAACGAGCCCGCGCAGGACGACGACGCCTTCGAGGGCGAGCAGCTGCCGTCCCCGGTCGAGTCCCCCGCCGAGGAGCCGGTCCGCAGCGCTCCGAGCATCAGCCCCTCACCGGACCGCAGCGCCACCATCACCGACAAGGTGGTCTACGAACTCCAGCAGCGCACCGTGCAGATGGCCGGCGTGCTGAAGGACACCACCGGCACCTGCGCGGGCGGTGAGCTGACCATGAAGGCCGGCGCCACGACCGAGTGCAAGGTCACCTACGACGGTGTCGACGTGCCCTGGGACGTCACGATCGGTGACAACTACAAGGAGGGCTCGTTCGTCGTCAGCTACCGGGTCGCGCCCAAGAAGGCGCTGCTGGTCGGCGAGGGCGTGAAGGCCGCGTTCTGGACCCAGCAGTCCTCCACCAGCGACGACCTGCGCTGCGATGACCTGCCCAAGGCCGAACTGGTCGAGGTCGACCAGGACTCCGGCTACAAGTGCCAGTACCTGATCAAGCGGGACGGCGGCCCGGACGAGTACAGCGACCGGGTCGTGAAGATCGGCGAGCGCCGCATCTCCTTCGACCTGCCGTAGGTTCCCGTCCGCGCCGCCTCGCGGTTTGCCCGCTCGCTGCGGGCACCCGCGAGGCGGGGCTCAGCCGGCGGCGGGGGGCCGGTCAGTGCCAGGGCAGGGTGGCGCGGTGCCGCCAGTACGCGGACGGCTGCTCGGTCAGTCCACCGAGTGAGGCCGTGCGCTTCTCGTCGTCGGCGCTCCCGGTCAGCTCCGCGGCGCGCAGGTTGGAGGAGAGCTGCGCGGTGGTGGCCGCGCCGGAGAGCACCACCGAGACCCAGGGCTCGCGCAGCACCGCGGCGAGCGCCACCGCGTCGCAACCCGTCCCGGCCTGCTCGGCGACGCGGCGCAGGGCGGTCGGCGCGGCCGGGCCGGCCAGGCGGCCGTTGGCGAGCGCCTCCTTCACGACGACCAGGAGCCCTGCCCGGTGCGCCTCGGACAGGGCAGGCCCGGCGGAGGTCTCCAGCAGGTTGAAGGTGGACTGGACGGCGGCGAACAGCGGGCGGCCCTCGACCTCGACGTCCAGCGCGGCCCGGATCGTGTCGGCCTGCCGGGGGCCGCTGGTGGAGAAGCCGATCGCGATGCCGCGCTCACCGAGCGCGGCCAGCCGCTCGTGCAGCGCCCGGTCGGTGAGTGCCGGGCTCTCCGGGGTGAGGGAGTGGATCTGGTAGAGGTCGAGGCGGTCGCCGAGCAGCTGACCGGTCTCCGCCGTCTGCCGGTCGAAGGTGCCTGGCGTGTGGTCCTTCACCTCGTGGACCTCGGCGTCCACCGCCCAGCCCGCGGTGTACGTGTAGCCCCACTTGCTGCCCACCGCGGTGTCCGCGGCCTCGGGCCTGGCCCGCAGCCACTCGGCGAGGAACTCCTCGGCCAGCCCGTAGGAGCGGGCCGTGTCGACGTACCGCACGCCCGCGGCGTGCGCGGCGTCCAGCAGCTCGTGGGTGCGGGCCCGCAGGACGTCGACCGTGCGGTCGGCCGGGAGATCCCGGTCGCGGCCGAGGTTCAGGTAACCGGGCCGGCCGACGGCGGCGAGGCCCAGCCCGATGCGGGCGGTGGTCGACAGGGCGCCGGCGAGGCGGTCAAGAGACAAGGGGGCACTCCGGGGGCGGCGTGGGGACGGCGGTGCCGCCCACCGTACCCACGCCGCAGGCGGGCCGCCCGGCGACCCGTCGCGCGCCCGCCGGTTCCGCCACCCGGCCGGTTCCGCAGCCGGGCCGGCGCGCTACCTGGCCTCGTCGGCCCAGTGGCGCTGGAGGGCCAGGTCGGCCTTCACCTCGCCGAGCTGCACGGCGACGGCCGCGGGCGCGGTGCCGCCGCGGCCGTCCCGCGCGGCGAGCGCGCCCCGGACGTTGAGCACCGTGCGCACCTCGGGGGTGAGGTGCGGGGAGATCTTGGCGAACTGCTCGTCCGTCAGCTCGTCGAGCTCGATGCCCGCGCCTTCGCAGACCTGCACGCACTCACCCGCGACCTCGTGCGCCACCCGGAACGGCACGCCCTGCTTGACCAGCCACTCGGCGACGTCGGTGGCCAGCGAGAAGCCGGCCGGAGCCAGTTCCTCCATGCGCTCGCGGTGCACGGTCAGCGTCGCCATCATGCCGGTGAACGCCGGGAGCAGCACCTCCAGTTGGTCGCAGGAGTCGAAGACCGGCTCCTTGTCCTCCTGGAGGTCGCGGTTGTAGGCCAGCGGCAGGGCCTTCAGTGTGGCCAGCAGCCCGGTCAGGTTGCCGATCAGACGCCCGGACTTGCCGCGGGCCAGCTCGGCGATGTCCGGGTTCTTCTTCTGCGGCATGATCGACGAACCGGTGGAGAACGCGTCGTGCAGCGTGACGAAGGAGAACTCGCGGGTGTTCCAGATGATCACCTCCTCGGCGATCCTGGACAGGTCGACGCCGATCATGGCGGTGACGAAGGCGAACTCGGCGACGAAGTCCCGGGAGGCCGTGCCGTCGATGGAGTTCGCCGAGGAGCCGCGCCCGAAGCCGAGGTCGGCGGCCACCGCCCGCGGGTCCAGGCCGAGCGAGGAGCCGGCCAGCGCCCCGGAGCCGTAGGGCGAGACGGCGGTGCGCTCGTCCCACTGGCGCAGCCGCTCGGCGTTGCGGCCGAGCGCCTGGACGTGGGCGAGCACGTGGTGCGAGAACAGCACCGGCTGGGCGTGCTGGAGGTGGGTGCGGCCCGGCATGGCCACGTCCGGGTGGGCCTCGGCCAGCCCGACCAGCGCCTCCTGCAGGTCGGTGAGGAGTCCGCCGATGATCCGTGCGTGGTCCCGCAGGTACATGCGGAAGAGGGTGGCGACCTGGTCGTTGCGCGAGCGGCCGGCGCGCAGCTTGCCGCCGAGGTCCGGACCGAGCCGCTCCAGCAGGCCGCGTTCGAGTGCCGTGTGCACGTCCTCGTCCGCGACGGCCCCGGTGAACGAGCCGTCGGCGACGTCGGCCTCCAGGCGGTCCAGACCGTCGAGCATGCGCTCCAGTTCGTCGGCGGTCAGCAGGCCCGCGGTGTGCAGCGCCCGGGCGTGCGCGCGGGAACCGGCGATGTCGTAGGGCGCGAGCCGCCAGTCGAAGTGCACCGACGCGCTCAGCCGGGCCAGCGCCTCGGACGGGCCGTCCGCGAAGCGGCCGCCCCACAGCCGAACGTCGCCGCCCTCGGCCGGCTTCCGCGGTCCGTTTGTCATCGCTGCTGTACTCCTCGTCGGCGGGGTGGCGTGCACCTCCCCGCCACTACTGCGGCGAGGAGGCGGGTGAGGCGTCGGGCGGTGCTGCCGGGGCGCAGACTACTGTGCCAGGTCACGCTTGGCTGCGATCTTGCTGGACATGCCGAACAGTTCGATGAAGCCCTTCGAGAGCGACTGGTCGAAGGTGTCACCGGTGTCGTAGGTCGCCAGGTTGAAGTCGTACAGCGACTGCTCGGACCGCCGGCCGGTCACGGTGGCCCGGCCGCCGTGCAGGGTCATCCGGATGTCGCCGCTGACGTGCTGGTTGGCCTCGTTGATGAAGCCGTCCAGGGCCCGCTTCAGCGGGGAGAACCACAGGCCGTCGTAGACCAGTTCGGTCCACCGCTGCTCCACCTGCCGCTTGAAGCGGGCGAGTTCCCGCTCGACGGTGACGTTCTCCAGCTCCTGGTGCGCGGTGATCAGGGCGATGCCGCCCGGCGACTCGTACACCTCACGGGACTTGATGCCCACGAGCCGGTCCTCGACCATGTCGATCCGGCCGACGCCCTGGGCGCCCGCCCGCTCGTTGAGCTGCTGGATGGCCTGGAGCACCGTGACCGGGCGGCCGTCGATGGCGACCGGTACGCCCTGCTCGAAGGTGACGATGACCTCGTCGGCCTCCCGCGGCTGGGCCGGGTCGGAGGTGTACTCGTACACGTCCTCGATGGGCCCGTTCCAGATGTCCTCCAGGAAGCCGGTCTCCACGGCGCGACCGAAGACGTTCTGGTCGATGGAGTAGGGCGACTTCTTGCTGGTGGCGATCGGCAGGCCCTTCTCCTCGCAGAAGGCGATGGCCTTGTCGCGGGTCATGGCGTAGTCCCGGACCGGCGCGATGCAGGTGAGGTCGGGGGCGAGGGAGGAGATGCCGGCCTCGAACCGCACCTGGTCGTTGCCCTTGCCGGTGCAGCCGTGGGCGACGGTGGTCGCGCCGTGCTTCTTCGCGGCGGCGACGAGGTGCTTGACGATGGTCGGCCGGGAGAGCGCCGAGACCAGCGGGTAGCGGTCCATGTAGAGCGCGTTGGCCTTGATCGCGGGGAGGCAGTACTCCTCGGCGAACTCGTCCTTGGCGTCGGCGACCTCCGCCTCGACCGCGCCGCAGTCGAGCGCGCGCTTGCGGATCACGTCGAGGTCCTCGCCGCCCTGGCCGACATCCACGGCGACGGCGATGACCTCGGCTCCGGTCTCCTCGGCGATCCAGCCGATGCAGACGGAGGTGTCCAGGCCACCGGAGTAGGCAAGTACAACGCGCTCGGTCACGGGGTTCTCCTAACGATCCATGCGGTGACAGGTATAAGTATGCACTCCTCCGTATGATTCGTCAAAGGCCGCTGTTTCCGCAGCTCAGCTCCGTGCCGCCGCGGTTGTCGGCTGTTGCGGGGACGGTCCCCTCCGCACCGGGACCGCGGCCCGAGCCGCCGCCCGCATGACAAGACGGTGTTGCGGGCACGACCCCGCCCGGCGTTCCATCGGCCGATGCCCTCCCCCACCCCCGCGCCGACGCCCGACGCCGCCACCGGCACCGCCGCAGACCGTTCGGCCCGCCGGGCCGTGACACTCTTCCCCCTGCTGGTGCTCGGCGCCGGCGTGCTCGGATTCGCCACACCGGCGGCGTTCGACGGCTGGACCTCCGCCGTGCCCTACCTGCTCGGCGCGGTCATGTTCACCATGGGCCTGACCCTCACCCCGCCGGACTTCCGCGGCGTGCTGCGCCGCCCGTGGGCGGTCGGCGTGGCACTGCTGGCCCAGTACGCGGTGATGCCGGGCCTGGGCTGGCTCGTCGCCCACGCACTGGGACTGCCGCCCGAACTGGCCGCCGGTGTCGTCCTGGTGGGCTGCGCGCCCGGCGGGACCGCGTCCAACGTCGTCACCTACCTGGCCCGCGGCGACGTGGCACTGTCGGTGTCCGTCACCACCGTCTCCACCTGCCTGGCACCACTGGTCACCCCGCCGCTCGCGCTGCTGCTGGCCGGGGAGTTCCTGCCCGTGGACGCCGGCTCGATGATGGTGGACATCCTGCGGACGGTGCTGCTCCCGGTCCTGGGCGGGCTGCTCGTACGGCGACTCGCCGCCCGCCGCATCGCCGCCCTGGTACCGGTGCTGCCCTGGCTCTCGGCGCTGGCGATCGCGGTCATCGTCGCCGTGGTGGTGGCCGCCAGTGCGGGCAGCCTGCGCGCCGCCGCGGGCGCCGTGATGGTCGCCGTCGTGCTGCACAACGGCCTCGGCCTGGCCCTGGGTTACGCGGCCGGGCGGCTCGCCGGCCTCGACGCGCCCGCCCGGCGGGCGCTGACCTTCGAGGTGGGCATGCAGAACTCCGGGCTGGCCGCGTCCCTCGCGGCAGCGCAGTTCAGTCCGCTCGCCGCCCTGCCCGCCGCGGTGTTCTCCGTGTGGCACAACATCTCGGGCTCGCTGCTCGCCGCCCTCTTCGCCCGCAGCTCGCGGGCCACCGCCGCACCCCGCGAAGGGGACACGCCAGACACACCGGACACAGTGTGACGTTCGGCCCGACGTTCGACCGTGCAGGGCTTCCAACTCAGCCTGACGTTCGACTCAGCGTGACCTTCAGCTCAGCGTGACTTCTGGGCGAGGCGCAGGAGATGGTCGGCGAGCGTCTGGCCGCCGTCCGGGGAACGACTGATCAGCAGCAGCGTGTCGTCTCCCGCCAGGGTGCCGATGATCTCGTGGACCTCGGCCTGGTCGATGGCGGAGGCGAAGAACTGGGCGGCCCCCGGCGGGGTGCGCAGCACCACCAGGTTGGCCGACGCCTCCGCGGAGATGAGCAGTTCCCCGGCGAGTCGCGCCATGCGCGCCTCGCTGGCCGACTCGCCCATCGGCGCCCGCGGGGTGCGGTCGCCGCCCTCCCCCGGCACCGCGTAGATCAGCTCTCCGCCGGAGTTGCGGATCTTCACCGCGCCCAGCTCGTCGAGGTCCCGCGAGAGCGTGGCCTGGGTGACGCTCAGGCCGTCGTCGGCGAGGAGTTTGGCCAGCTGGCTCTGGGAGCGCACCGGCAGCCGGTTGAGGATGTCCACGATCCGGCGGTGCCGGGCCGTCCTCGTCTGCGGCACGGCCTGGCCGCTGTGCTGCTCCTCGATCATGGTCACTCTCCGGCTCGTCGGGTTCCGTCGGCGGCGTCGAGCACGGCCGGCAGGGCCCGCACGAAGGAGTCCGCCTCGCTCTCGCTGATGATCAGCGGCGGCGCCAGCCGGACGACGTCGGGCACGGCGGCGTTGACCAGGAAGCCCGCTTCCTGGGCTGCCCGCTGCACCTGCGCGGCGACCGGCTCGGTGAGCACGATACCCAGCAGCAGCCCGGCTCCCCGTACCTGGTCGATCAGCGGATGGCCGAGCGCCCACACCGCGTCCCGCAGCCGGCCTCCGACCCGCTTGACGTGGTCCAGCAGCCCGTCCTCCGCGATCGTGTCCAGCACGGCGAGCGCGGCGGCGCAGGCCACCGGGTTGCCGCCGAAGGTCGAGCCGTGGTGGCCGGGGTGCAGCAGGCCGGCCGCCTCGCCGAAGGCGAGGGTCGCGCCGATCGGCAGCCCGCCGCCCAGTCCCTTGGCGAGCGTGACGAGGTCGGGTTCGACGCCCTCGGCCTGGCCGGCGAACCAGTGCCCGGTCCGGCCGATGCCGGTCTGCACCTCGTCGAAGACGAGCAGGGTGCCGGTCGCCGAGGTGATCTGCCGGGCGGCGGCCAGGTAGCCGGGCGGCGGCACGACCACGCCGTTCTCACCCTGCACCGGCTCCAGCACCACCAGTGCCGTGCGGTCGGTGACGGCGGCCCGCAGCGCGTCGGTGTCGCCGTAGGGCACATGGGTGACGTCGCCGGGCAGCGGCTGGAACGGGTCGCGCTTGGCGGGCTGCCCGGTCAGTGCGAGTGCGCCCATGGTCCGGCCGTGGAACCCGCCGTCCGCCGCCACCATGTGGGTGCGGCCGGTCAGCCGGCCGATCTTCAGGGCCGCCTCGACCGCCTCCGCGCCGGAGTTGCAGAAGTAGACGGCGCCGTCGCGGCCGGCCAGCGCGAGCAGCCGCTCGGCGAGCGCGACGGGCGGCTCGGCGACGAACAGGTTCGACACGTGGCCGAGAGTGGCGACCTGGTCGGAGACGGCCCGCACGACGGCGGGGTGGCCGGTTCCGAGGGAGTTGACGGCGATGCCCCCCAGCAGGTCCAGGTACTCCTTGCCGTCGGCGTCCCACAGGCGGGCGCCCTCACCGTGGGTGAGTGGGACACGCGGCGTGCCGTAGTTGTCCATCAGCGCGCCCTGCCAGCGCCGCGTCAGGCTCTCGTTGCTCATACGGGCTCCCCCTCGTCCGGCACGACCATGGTGCCGATTCCCTCGTCGGTGAAGATCTCCAGCAGGATCGAGTGCTGCACCCGGCCGTCGATGACGCGGGCGGTGTGCACCCCGTTGCGCACGGCGTGCAGGCAGCCCTCCATCTTCGGCACCATGCCGCTGGCCAGGTCCGGCAGCAGCTTCTCCAGCTGGCTGACGGTGAGCCGGCTGATCACGTCGTCACTGTTCGGCCAGTCCGCGTACAGGCCCTCCACGTCGGTCAGCACCATCAGCGTCTCCGCGTCCAGCGCCGCGGCGAGTGCCGCGGCGGCCGTGTCGGCGTTGACGTTGTAGACGTGGGTGCCGTCCTCGCTGCGGGCGATGGACGACACGACCGGGATGCGGCCGTCGTCCAGCAGGGCCTGCACGGCTCCGGTGTCGACTGCGGTGATGTCGCCGACCCGGCCGATGTCGACCCGCTCGCCGTCGATGTCGGCGTAGCGCTGCACGGCGGTGAGGGTGCGGGCGTCCTCGCCGGTCATGCCGACCGCCCACGGCCCGTGCTGGTTGAGCAGGCCGACCAGGTCGCGCTGCACCTGCCCGGCGAGGACCATGCGCACCACGTCCATCGTCTCCGGCGTGGTGACGCGCAGCCCCGCCTTGAACTCCGAGACCAGGCCGAGCCGGTCGAGCTGCGCGTTGATCTGCGGGCCGCCTCCGTGCACGACCACCGGGCGCAGCCCGGCGTGCCGCAGGAAGACGACGTCCTGCGCGAAGGCCGCCTTCAGCTCCTCGTCGACCATCGCGTTGCCGCCGAACTTGATGACGACCGTCTTGCCGTGGTGCCGGGTCAGCCAGGGCAGCGCCTCGATGAGGGTGCGGGCCTTGGGCAGCGCGGTGTGCTTGCGGGCGCTCATGACGAGTACGCGCTGTTCTCGTGGACGTAGTCGGCCGTCAGGTCGTTCGTCCAGATGACGGCCGACTCCTCCCCCGCGGCGAGGTCGGCGGTGATGCGCACCTCGCGGTAGCGCATGTCGACCAGGTCCCGGTCCTCACCGACGCTGCCGTCCCGGCATACCCAGACGCCGTTGATCGCGACGGACAGCCGGTCGGGCTCGAAGCGGGCGGAGGTCGTGCCGATCGCGGACAGCACCCGGCCCCAGTTGGGGTCCTCTCCGTGCAGCGCGCACTTCAGCAGGTTGTTGCGGGCGATGGACCGGCCGACCTCGACGGCGTCGTCCTCGCTGGCCGCGCCCACCACCTCGATGCGGACGTCCTTCGAGGCGCCCTCGGCGTCGCGGATCAGCTGCTGGGCCAGGTCGTCGCAGACCGCGCGCACCGCCTCGGCGAAGTCCCCGGGCGCCGGGGTGAGGCCGGAGGCGCCGGAGGCGAGCAGCAGCACGGTGTCGTTGGTGGACATGCAGCCGTCGGAGTCGATCCGGTCGAAGGTGGTGCGGGTGGCGTCCCGCAGCGCCTTGTCGAGGTCGGCGGCCGGCACGTCGGCGTCGGTGGTGAGCACCACCAGCATGGTGGCCAGCCCCGGCGCGAGCATGCCCGCGCCCTTGGCCATGCCGCCGACCGTCCAGCCGTCGCTGCGGACGGCGGCCGTCTTGTGCACGGAGTCGGTGGTCTTGATGGCGATGGCCGCGTCGGTACCGCCGTCGTGCGACAACCGGCCCGCGGCCTCGTCGACGCCGGGCAGCAGTTTGTCCATCGGCAGCCGGATGCCGATCAGCCCCGTGGAGGCGACGGCCACCTCACCCGCGCTGCCGCCCAGGGCCGCGGCGACGTGCTCGGCGGTGGCGTGCGTGTCCTGGAAGCCGAGTGGCCCGGTGCAGGCGTTGGCGCCGCCCGAGTTGAGCACGACCGCGGAGACCCTGCCGCCCCGCAGCACCGTCTCGGACCACAGCACGGGTGCGGCCTTGACCCGGTTGGAGGTGAAGACCCCCGCCGCCGCCAGACGCGGCCCCTCGTTGACCACCAGGGCCAGGTCGGGGTCGCCGCTCTCCTTGATCCCGGCTGCGATGCCCGCAGCCGTGAACCCCTTCGCCGCTGTCACGCTCACTGCGTCTCCTCGTCTGCTTCTCCCCCGCCGCCGCGCCGCGGCGAGGCGGGTGTGCTCTGGTGGCTGTGCGGAACCGTTCCCGTGCGGTGCGCCGACACGGGTGCCGACGACCTGATCACGGCGCCACGCCGGTGGCGGGCAGGCCGCGCTCCTCGGGCAGGCCCAGCGCCAGGTTCATGCTCTGCACCGCACCGCCCGCGGTGCCCTTGGCCAGGTTGTCGACGGCGGCGATGGCCACGATGCGCCCGGCCGCCTCGTCCAGCGCCACCTGGAGCTGGACCGCGTTCGAGCCGTACACCGCGCCCGTCGACGGCCAGGCGCCCTCCGGCAGCAGGCGCACGAACGGCTCACCGTCCAGCGCCTTTCCGTAGGCCGCCCGCACGTCCCCGGCCGTCACACCGGGCCTGGCCCGGGCGGTGCAGGTGGCGAGGATGCCGCGCGGCATCGGCGCCAGCGTCGGGGTGAACGAGACGCTGACCGGCTCGCCCGCGACCGCGGACAGGTTCTGAATCATCTCGGGCGTGTGCCGGTGCACGCCGCCCACGCCGTACGGGCTCATCGAGCCCATCACCTCGCTGCCCAGCAGGTGCGGCTTGAGCGCCTTGCCCGCGCCCGATGTCCCGGAAGCCGCGACGATCACCGCCTCCGGCTCGGCGAGCCCGGCGGCGTAGGCCGGGAACAGCGCGAGCGAGACGGCCGTCGGGTAGCAGCCGGGTACGGCGATACGCCGCGCGCCGCGCAACGCCTCGCGGGCGCCGGGAAGTTCGGGCAGCCCGTAGGGCCACGTCCCGGCGTGCGGGGTGTCGTAGTAGCGCACCCAGTCCGAGGCGTCGCGCAGGCGGAAGTCCGCCCCGCAGTCGATCACCAGCACCTCGCCGCCCAGCTGCTCCGCCACCGCAGCGGACTGGCCGTGCGGCAGCGCCAGGAAGACCACGTCGTGCCCGACCAGCACGGACGCCTCGGTGGGCTGGAGCACCCGCTCGGCCAGCGGGCCCAGGTGCGGCTGCAGGACGCCGAGCGGCTGCCCGGCGTTGCTGTTGCCGGTCAGCGCCCCGATCTCGACGTCGGGGTGCTGGAGCAGCAGACGCAGGAGCTCCCCTCCCGCGTACCCGCTCGCCCCGGCCACTGCCACACGTACCGCTGCCATCGGTCCCTCCTCATCGATGGCATGACTATACGAAGCTAGGCAGGTTTATGCAATCGGTTATGCAGTCGGGCCCGAGTCGGGCCCGAGTACCCCATGTGTTACCGAGCGGCCGAGCCGGCCCTTGAGCGTCGTCTCCGGTTGGGCGGCATGTCACGGGCCTCGCTGCTACGGTTCGGCGGTGACGCGGGGGCGATCGTGGGCAAGGTGAACAGAGGCGAGGACGGGGTGCTCGAACCGCGCCTGCGCCTGGGTGAGGTCGTGGCGCGCGGGGCGGCATCCGGAGCGGGGGCGGCACTCTGCGTGGTCGTCGCCGCGTTCGTCTTCCAGAAGCACGACGACCGCGTCGACTTCCTGGAGGCGACTTCCTTTCTGGGACTACTGACCGGCACGGTCTTCCTGTTGATCGGGCTGTTCTTCTGGGCCTGCAGCTTCGGGGAGGTCCTGCGCTGGCGTGACTTCCTCACCACGACCTCTCCCCACGATGTGGTCTCGATCGCCGCGCCGTCCCTGGTCCGCGCCGGCGTGTTCCTGCTGGTGCCTGTTCCGGTCGCTTTCGGCCTGGGCGAACTCGTGGCATCGGCCGCCGGCGGCTCCTGGCTGTGGGGCACCTGACCGGCACTCAGCTCGGTCAGGCGTCATCCGGCGGGCAGTCGCACCTGGGCGGCAGCGCCCGTCGACGACCGGCCCCTCTCGGCGGGCGGGGCTACCGTGCGTAGGCACGAGCCCGGCGCCGGTGACGGGCCTGATCAGCGCTACCACGCTACTCATCAGTATGGTCACGATCGGCGGACCCGTCCTGTCGCTCCTGTTCCCGCCGCCGCATGTGGTGTGGGATGACTGGAACCAGGAACTCGACCACGAAGCGCACAAGGCGTGAAGGGCCCGGCCCGAGGTGCGGGCCAGACCAGTGATGCGAGCACGAGAAGAGCAAGGAAAGGGGGAACGATGGCACGAACGAAGGCGCAGAGCCTGCGGACGGTGGCCTCAGCGGTGGCCTCCGGTGCCGATCCCCGGCAGGCGGCCGAGGAGGAAGTCCGGCGGCGCACGGGGCGGTCGGTCGCTCGGCCGCAGAGCCGGGGACAGGCCGGCCAGGGACGGGACGACGCCGACGAGGAGTCGTCCGCGCCGGAGGAAGAGGGCATGGACCCGGCCGACTTTCCGGCCGCGAGGGAACAGGGCGGCTCCATCGCCACGGTGATGGCGCAGAAGACCGTCTCTCTCGACGAGGCCGGCGAGGCGCTCAACCAGAGCGAGCAGCAGCGTGAAGGCGGCGAGCAGGTCCATGCGATCTGCCCGATGGTGCTCCCCAAGGGCCGCTCGTTCCTGAGCATGCTCCCGGTGCTGTCGCTGCTCGTCCTGGGCGCCGTGGGCACCGCGATCGTGTCGACGGTGGACGACTCCCCTCTGACCAACCCGCTCTTCGGGCTGCACTACTGGGTCATCTCCCTGGTCGCGGTCGCCTTCGTGTGGTGGCGGCAGGGCATGGTGATGGTCCCGGACGGCTGCCAGGCGCTGATCACGCGCTTCGGGAAGCTGGAGAAGGTCGTCGGCCCCGGCCGGGTGATCCTGATCAGCCCGTGGAAGCGGGTCTCGTACATCCTCAACACCACCCGCGAGTACCCGTTCAACGCGCCGGTGCGCGAGGCTCCGACCAAGGGCGGCGTGAAGGCCTCGATCGACCTGTTCATCCAGTTCCGGATCAGCGACGCGACCGAGTTCGTCTACACACTGGGTGCGGTGCGCGGCTTCGAGGAGAAGCTGAGCAACGCGGTGAGCGAGACGATCCGCAGCCTCATCTACGAGCAGGAGGCCGCCGGGATCTACGACATGGTCGGCGAGGACACCGGCCGGCTCCTCGAGCAGCTGAACCAGCAGTTCCGGCCCGCGGTGGAGCTGACCAACGCCAACATCACGCATGCGGAGCCCTCCGACCGCAACTACCGGATGGACCTGGCCGCCCCGGAGATGGTGCGGATGGCGAAGGAGGCGTACACCCACGAGTACGCGCTGATGCTCCGCAAGGAGCAGGACGAGGGCGACCTGAGCAAGGAGCTGGCAACCAGCCACGAGACGCTCTCCGCGATCCACGCCGACATCGCCCAGTACCAGGCCCAGATGGACACCGCCGTGGAGCGTGAGACCAACCGCGCCCAGGCCCTCGCCCGCCAGCGCTATGTACAGGCCGAGTCCGAGGCGAAGGCCAACGCGGCGCTGCTGGAGGCGCAGGCCCTCGACATCCGCGCGGTCACCGCGGCCGAGGCTCCCGAGATCCTCGAGTACCGCTACCAGCAGCAGATCCTCGACACCCTCGAGCAGGTCGCCGACCATCTGCCGCGCCTCGTCCGCATCGGCGGCTCGGCGGACGGCGACGGCGCCGCCGGGGTCGACTTCCTGCAGCTGGCCCGGGAGATGGTCGGCGAGCGCGGCGAGGAGCTGTTCAGCGAGGCGGACATGACCGCCATGCGCGGGCAACTCGCCGCCATCGGCGAGCGCATCGCCGGACGCGAGGACGAGATCGTGGTGCTGCTCCAGGCCGAGCGGCCCACCGTGCCGTCGGCCGAGGGCGGAGCGCCGACGAGCGCTTCGGCCGGTCAGGAGACCGCCGAGCAGGCGAAGGCGTCCGAGGTTCCCGACTTCTCCGAGGAGGCCGGTCAGTGAGTACCGCACGCATGAACCGCAGGTCGGTCATCTCCGAGGCGGTCGCGCCCTGGAGCGACATCGCCCAGCTGCTGCGCGGCGGCGAGGCCGGCACGCTGATCCCGGTCATCATCCCCCGCAACCGGCGCCGGCTGTGGTGGATGCTGCCCCTGTGGCTCGGCCTGTTCGCGCTGCTCACGGGCGTGATGCTGTCGCTGCGCGGGGCGGACTCCGACGGCGCGGCGGACCTCGCCTACGGTGCACTCGCCGGACTCGCCTACGCGACCGGCGGCCTGCTCCTGATCATCGGCGCGCTGTGGTGGTGGCGATCCTCGATCGTCGAGATCGAGCAGGGCACCAACGGCGTCCTCACTCGCTACGGTGCGGTCACCCGCACCCTGGACGCCGGCCGCCACTACCTCTGGCACCCCTGGTCGAGGGTGGACTTCGTGGTCGACACGGCCACCGAGATCCCGTACTCCGCCCCGGTGATGGCCTGCCCGACGCAGGAGAACGTCCCGCTGCGGTCGATCGAGTTCTTCCTGAAGTTCCGCATCACGGACGCGGTCCGGTTCGTCCGCACGATCGGCGCGGGCAACTTCGACCTGGTCCTGTCCAGCGCCGTCCAGGACGCCATCCGCCAGCGCGCCCGCCAGATGCGCACCGAGCGGGCGTACGACCTGCGCGGCTCCGACGTGGCCGACATGCAGGAGCTGCTCAACCGGCAGCTCGAGCGCTACGGCGTGCGCATCACCGGCTCCAACATCCCGGACGTCCAGCTGCCGACGCAGTACCAGCAGCATCTGGCGACCAGGGAGCGGGTCGCCAAGGAGCGCACGGCGTACGAGCAGGAGTGGGGGCTGACCCGCAAGCGCCGTATCGACAGCCTCGGCATGGACATCGAGCGGGCCAAGAAGGTGCGCGACGCGCGCATCGTCGAGGTGAAGGCCGCGCTCAACAACGCCCGCGAACAGGTTGCCCAGCTGCTGGAGGAGCAGGAGACCAACGCCCAGCGGGTCCGTTTCGAGATCGAGACCCGCGGTCGCAGCGGCCTGATCTCCGCCGAGAACGAGGCCCGCGCCCAGCGCGCCCTCGCCAAGGCATACCGCGACAACCGCGCGGTGCTCCAGTACGAGCTTGCCCGCCGCCGCCTCGAAGTGGGCGCGGAGCTGGCGTCGAAGGCACCGCAGCCGGTGGTCGTACGCACCGATGGCGGCAGCGGTGACACCTCGGCGCTCTCGACGCTGCTCGCCGCGCAGCTGCTGCCGCGGATGACGGCGCTGCCCGCGGCTCCGACGCGGCACTTCAAGGACGGGCAACCGGACGGGGACGACAACGCCTGAGGCGGGCGTCGCCCCGCCACGTTCAGCCCGGCGGCTCCCGGCTCCGAACTCTCCTCGGAGCCGGGAGCCGCCGTTGCCGTTCTCTGGGCCCGCACCTGGACAGCTGCCCGTTGGGCAGGGGACATCAAGGGGCCCGGCGGATTACTCGTGACAATTGCGGTTGCCGGAGGGATGAGGTACGCGCGGGGAGGCGGGCTGACACCGAGGAAGCAGACGGCTCGTGAACGGGTGAGATCGGAGGCCGCGGAGCGGTTCGCGCGGGCACCGTGCAGACGGACACCGCAGGTGCGGGTGAGGGCCCGAACCGGGAACGGCTCTCCGTTGCGGAACTGCTCTGGTACGAGAGCGGCGAACGATCGCGTCTGATCCACCGGTTGCACGTGTACCGGGAGCGGAAGGGCAAGGCGAAGAGCTTCACCTGGCAGGGCTGCCGCGACCTGATCGTCGAAACGCACAGCCCGCCCCAGAGATCTCGGTCGCAGCGGGTGCGACCGAGTGCCGCAGTTGGCGGCTCTTGCCCACTGCGGCACTCGGTCCGCGAGCGGCCTACTCCGAGCGGACCTGCGCGGCCTGCATGCCCTTCTGCCCGTGCTCAGCGATGAACGAGACGCTCTGGCCTTCCTTGAGGGACTTGAAACCATCGGACTCGATGGCCTTGAAATGTACGAAGAGGTCGTCACCGCCCCCGTGCGGGGTGATGAAGCCGAATCCCTTCTCGTCGTTGAACCACTTGACCGTGCCGGATTGCCGGTTGGACATGCCCACTCCAAGGTTGCGTGGCGACCCTGCGCCGCCAGTTGGACCTTGCCATGCGGACGCCGACGCACGCTCAGGTTCCCGCCCACATCCGCCCACCGTGACGCTCACGCGCCATGCCGAGCGCTCAGTCACGGTGTGTGACTCGAACCTTCACCCGATGAGCGAGTTGATCTCTGCCCGGCGACGAAACCCGCTGGTGTCGGCGGAGAGCCGGTGAATAGGATCGCCGGCATGGCTCTGCGACCGGTCAATGTGAACATCAAGGCTGTTGACGACTCAGCCGTCGGCCGGTTCTGGGCGGAGGCGCTCGGCTGGGGTGTCTCCAGCGAAGAGCCCGGCGTGACCAACGTCGAGCCGGGCGGCGGGTTCGTCTGGCCGGACCCGGTCGCCGTCTGCGTCGACGTGGTCACCGTCCCGGAACCCAAGACGGCGACCAAGAACCGGGTACACCTCGATCTCGCCACCATCTCAGCGGCCCATCAGGCGGAGCTGGTCGCACGTCTGCGCTCCCTCGGTGCGACGCCCGCCCATGTGGGCCAGGGCGACGTGCCGTGGACGGTTCTCGCGGACCCGGAGGGCAACGAGTTCTGCGTGCTGGAGCCCCGGGACACCTACCGGGACACCGGGCCGATCGCCGCTGTGGTGGTCGACTGCGCGGACCCGCGAGCCATGGCCCGGTTCTGGGACGAGGCCACGGACTGGACCCTGCACGAGGTCAGCGACGACCATGCGGTGCTGCGTTCAGCCAAGGCTGTCGGCCCGTACCTCGAGTTCCTCCGCACGCCCGGCGGGAAGACCGTGCCGGACCGGGTGCACGTCGACCTGCTGCCGTATCCGGGTGACGACCAGGAGGCGGAGGTGGCCCGGCTGCGGGCGCTCGGCGCCACCGACATCGACCTCGGCCAGGGTGACGCCCCGTGGAAGTGCCTGGCGGACCCGGAGGGCCACGAGTTCTGCGTCCTCGCCCCGCGTCCCGAGGCGGGGCCGTGACGGCGCCCCGACGCGTGGGGCACCGGGCGCGCTCGCGCCGCGGCTCCTGAGCGGTTCGGTCGGTGGACAGGCGTCGAGTACGGCCGCACTGATCCGTCAGTCATCGGACCCTGGGGTCCGGCGGCTGCAGGCGTTGGCCAGTCCGTGCACCTCGGTGGCGACGGAGTCCCAGGCACGGGCGGGAAGCTCGTGGCCGACGTTCGGCAGGACGACGAGCCGTGAGCCGGGGATTCTGGAGGCGATCGACTGCGCCGCACTGGGCCTGATGAGGGGGTCGTCGGCTCCGTGGAGCACCAGCGTGGGCCGGTTGACGGCGTTGATCGGCGGACCGTGCCACTGGGCGCCGATCTGTCGGCTCTGGGCCTGCCTGTCCTGGAGACCGCTGTCCGCGTTGCGCTCGGCTGCTTCCCGCGCGGCCACCTCGTCGAAGGAGCGGTTCGGCGAGGCGAGGAGACGGGAGACGGCGACACCGGCCGCGACCGCCCCGTCAGGGGTGTCCGGATGCTTCAGGCGGGCGAACTTCGCCAAGGTCCCCAGCCGGATGTACCGCAGGGCCCGCAGGCCCGAGACATCTCCCGGCACGGCGCCCATCGTTGTCAGCGAGCGGACACGGCATGGATGCCGGAGAGCCACCCGCTGCACCACGGCACCGCCGAGTGAGACACCCAGCAGATGCGCCGACCGCCACTCCAGGGCGCTCATCACCGCGACGGCGTCATCGGCCATGTCCTCGGCCGTGTACGCCTCGCCGCGTTGGGCGAACAGCGCGGACAGGGGGCTGCGGGTGCCGGTGGGCGGCAGGTGGGTCGACTCGCCACCGTCGCGCTGGTCGTACCGGGCCACCGCGAAGCCCCGGGCGGCCAGCGTCAGGCACAACCCGTCCGGGACCCACAACCGGTTGACACCCAGACCGGTGACCAGCAGAAGCGGCTCGCCGTCGGCCCCTTCGGTCAGCGAGTCGAAGGCCAGCCGCACCGCCCCGTTCTCGGCCCGGCGAACCGGGCTCCACAGCCCCGGATGACCCGAAATCGACGTAGACACCAGACCTCCTTAGAACTGCGACCGATGTTCGCAGTTCTAAGCTAGGGGACGCACCGTGGGAAGACAAGGGCAGGTGGGCGAGTGGGCCAGGAACCTTCGGTCGTCTGGGCGCGGCCCGAGCGCGGCACCCGCGGTCCGGCGGCTGTACACAGCCGCCGGGAGTTGACCGCCGTCGCTGTCGAGCTGGCCGATGGGGGCGGCCTGTCAGCGGTGTCGATGCGCCACGTGGCCAAAGCCCTCGGCACCGGCCAGGCGTCCCTGTACCGCTATGTCGCCGGCCGCGAGGACCTGCTCGACCTGATGGCCGACGCGGCGACCGGTGAGGTCGACCTCGGCGTCCCGCTCGACGGAGACCCCGTGGCGGATCTGGCCGCCCTCGCAGCCAGGACCAGGGCCGTCCACCTGCGGCACCCCTGGCTGTCCGAGATGCCACCGGACGCTCTGCGGCTCGGCCCCCGCAGCCTGGACTACCTGGAGTACGCGCTGCGGGCGATGGCCGCCGTCCGGCTGCCGGGTGGGACCAAGACGGAGATCGTCGCCCTGATGAACGCCCTGGTCACACAGTTCGCCAGGGTGGAACTCCAGAGCCGCCTCGTGGACTCCGACCGAAGGACCGCGCAGATCGCCTACCTCAGCCAGGTAGCCGCTCAGGGAGATCACCCACGTCTGGCGGCCGCGATGGCCGACCGCACCGCACCCGAGCCCGCGGACAGCCCCGAGGCGCTGTTCGAGCACACGATGCGCCGGGTGCTCACCGGTCTTCTACCACCCGGACCCGCTTGACGAACGCCTCGTCCGTCCCACCCCGCGGACCGAGGTATACACCGGAGACAGGGAGACTCCGGGCCCCGCGCGGGATTTCACGGACAGCCCGTGGCTTCGCGGGCAGCATGGGCCCATGCAACTCCCCGTTCATGCCCTCGCGAGCACCGCGCTGATCGAGGTCATCCGCATCTCCGCCCTCCCGGACGAGCCGGGCGACCCGTATCCCGGCGAGGTGGTCGCGCACTGGACCGGGGATGCGGTCACCCGTGCTCTCGCCCTGATCCAGACCCTGCCCGCCGTTGCACAGCACCGCTGCGGCTTCCGGCCGGGCTGGGGCATACGGGCTTACCAGGACGCCCTGGAACGGGTGCTGCTGGAGGCGGCGTTCTGCTTCAGCTGCCACGAGGTGCGCACGCACGGAACAGCCGTACCGGCAGAACTGGCCAAGCAGTTCTTCGACGCGGACTCGCCGCCGGGCCGGGCCCTGCTCGCCCTCTTCCGTGACGCGCCCCCTCGCCTCCCGACCCGCTGAGCAGAACCCCGCGCCGCCGCTCGTGCGCGGCGGGGCGTCGGCCGCAGGGGCGCGGTAATTGGCTGTCGCGGTCCGCGGCAGTGTGTTTGACTCCTCAGCGTGACCGGACTCAACGATCCCGCGTTCTTCGACCGCTACGCCCACGAGTACGACTCGGGGCACGTCCAGGACCCGGCGCCGGCCGTCGGGTTCCTCGCCGATCTGGTGCCACCGGGCGGGCGGGTTCTGGAACTCGCGATCGGCACCGGCCGGCTGGCACTCCCCCTGGCCGCTCGCGGATTCGCACTGGAGGGCATCGAAGGCTCACCCGCGATGGTCGAGCAGCTCCGGGCGAAGCCCGGCGGCTCGGAGATCCCCGTGACGATCGGCGACATGGCGGAGGTGTCCGTGGACGGCCCCTTCCAGATGTCCTACCTGGTGTTCAACACGCTGTTCAACCTGCCAAGCCAGGCCCGGCAGGTCGACTGCTTCCGCAACGTCGCCGAAGTCCTCGCGCCCGGCGGGTTGTTCGTGGTCGAGTGCTTCGTCCAGGACCTGACCGAGTTCGACCGCCACCAGCGGGTCGCCACCCGTTCCCTGGCCGAGGACTCGGTGAACATGGAGTTCCTGCTCCACGACCCGGTGACTCAGGCGGTCACCTTCCAGCGGGTGACGTTCGACGCGCACGGCACGACACTTCGGCCGCTGCGGCTGCGCTACTGCTGGCCGAGCGAGCTGGACCTGATGGCCCGGCTCGCCGGGATGAGCCTGCGCGAGCGCTTCGCCGACTGGGACCGCAGCCCGTTCACCGCAGACAGCCGCAGCCACGTCTCGGTCTACGAGAAGGCGTGACGGGGGCCGGGCTCAACCTTCGGACTGTCCCCTCGATCGCCGCGGCGGGACGCCCTGGAACGCCCCGCTCGGAGTGGGGGTGGCCCAGCAGCGCTAGTGCATACGACGGAGGGGCGCCCCCGGCGGACAGACCGGTCGCATGCCCACGCATCGACGGACGACAACCGACGCGCCGCCTGGATAGGTTCTGCCCGTACCGCGTCGGCGCGGGCAGGCCACGGACCACGGCCGCCGAGCCCGGACCGGCGCCCACGCAGAGGGTGGCATCCGAGCGAACGATCCCGACGCGCGTGCCGCGTCGGGTGCCGCCCGGCATCCCGAAGGGGGAAGAACCGCATGCGATCGAACCTCTTGGCAAAGTCACTCGTCAGCGTCACCGCCGTGGTGGGACTCACCGCCGGCAGCCTCGCGGGGGCGGGCACCGCTCTCGCGGCGCCCCAGAAGGCCGCACAGCCGCCGGTCAGCTCCGAGGCCGTCGCCCCGCAGGCAGTGGTCAACCTCGGCCTCAGCGCCGCCCAGGCCCGGAACGTGCAGCGCTGGCTGACCCGTCACTGGGGCTACACCGGGGCAATCGACGGACAGCTCGGCACCAACAGCTGGAAGGCGTTCCAGCGCAACCTTAGGACCCACTGGGGATACACCGGCGCCATCGACGGCGTCGTCGGAAGCGGCACGGTGTCCGCCCTGCAGCGCCTACTGAAGGCGGGCTGGGGTTACACCGGTGCGATCGACGGCATCGCCGGCTCCGGTACCCAGGCCGCGTTCAAGCGGTTCGCCAACGCCCTGGGCTGACCCCGACCGCTCCGGGCGGGCCCCCTCGGGGGTCCCGCCCGAGCCGCTCCGCGGGTCGTCACGAGCGGCGGCGCGGCTTTCCGGTCCTGCCGGGCTTGCCGCCCTTGCCGCCTGCGGAGCCGCGGGCACCCTTCGCGCCGGACCTGGTGGCGGAGCCGCCCCGCTGCTTGCCGCCCTGCGCGCCTCCTGTGCTGCCGCCCTTCCTGCCGCCCTTCCCGGTCCGTTCCGCCTTGGGCTGCGGCGGGGTCGGCCGGCGGCCCCGGGTGCTGTTGACGGTGCGCCCACGGACGACGCCGATGAAGTCCTCCACCAGCTCGGTGGTGCGCTCCTCGGGCCAGGAGAGGGCCACTTTCGACTCGGGGGCGTCCAGCAGCGGGCGGTAGGTCAGGTCACGGCGGTGGTGCAGCCGGGCCAGCGACTGCGGCACCACCAGTACCCCGATGCCTGCGGCCACCAGCTCCACGGCGTCTCCGGTGGTGGCCGGCCGCTCCAGCGCGGGACGGCCCGGCAGACGCTCCCACTCCAGCAGGTCGTCCAGCGGGTGCAGCACGATGTCGTCGGCGAGGTCCGCCACGGTCACCTCGTCGGCCGCCGCCACCAGGTGGTCCTTGGGGACCACGACAACCGTCGCCTCTGTGTAGAGCGGGATGGCGCTGAAGTAGTCGCGGTCGACCGGCAGGCGGACCAGGCCGGCGTCCGCCTCCCCCGCGCGCAGCACCTCCTGGGCCTCTGCCGGGGACGCGGCGACGAGGTGCAGCGGCACCTCGGGGTGCCGCTCGCCCCAGACGCGCACCCACTTCGAGGGCGTGACCCCTGGGACGTACGCGAGCCGGAAGGAGGTCTGTGCTGCCGGGTCTGTCACGCCGCAAGGCTACCGGCACTGGTCGGAGGCGGCGCGCACGCTCGATACCCTGGACCCATGACGTCGCACCAGACCACCCAGACGATGAAGCCCGCCACCGCGGCGAAGAAGCTGGGTGTGTACCTCGAGGCCACCCCCGCCGAGTTCCAGGAGGGTGTCGTCTCGCGGGCCGAGCTCAACGCCCTCCAGGCCGATCCGCCGGAGTGGCTCCAGGAGCTGCGCCGCAACGGTCCGCACCCGCGGCCGGTGGTCGCGTCGAAGCTGGGCGTCTCCATCTCCGGCCTGGCGCGCGGCGGCGTGACCGAGCCGCTCACCACCGAGCAGATCGAGGCGCTGAAGAGCGAGTCGCCCGAGTGGCTGCAGAAGGAGCGCGCCACCCAGGCCGAGGTGCGCAAGGAAGCGGTCCGCATCAAGGAGAAGCAGTCCGCCGAGGCCCGCGAGGAGTCCTGACCGGCGGCCCCGCCTACGCGGGGTCCACCTGTTCGTCCGCGACCCGTCCGGTACTCACCGGGCGGGTCGCTTGTCGTGCCTGTGCGGTGAGTACCGGACGGGTCGCGGCGAGCCTGCTTCACCGGGCGGCGAGGTGCGGGCCGAGCCAGCCGAGCAGGTGCGGCGTGTCGTGGGTCAGGGTGGAGAAGTGCACGCCCAGCGGCTCGTCCTGCGGCACCTCGCCTGCGGCGTACCGGCGGTACTCGACGGAGTGGCCGCTGTCCTTGTTGGTCAGCCTCAGTTCCTCCACCAGCGTGTCGGTGCCCCGTTGCGGGGCCGGCGGGTCGGCGCGCACCAGCAGGTCGTCGGCAGCCTGGCTGATGCGGGCGGGAACGGAGACGGTGACGTTCGGGTTCATCGCGTCGAGCTGCGCCTCGAAGCGCTGCTGGTCCTCTGTGGGCTGGGCGGGGTAGTCGCCCTTGAACTGATCGGTGCCCCGCAGCCGTCCCCAGGAGTCAGGCTCGCCGAGCCCTGCCGGGCAGCGCCGGTCGACGTGGGGCCACAGGGCGTAGGCGGCGGCCGACAGCACGCGGTGCGGGCGGATCGCCGGGTCGCCGCCCATGGCGCCGCTGAGCAGCAGCGGGGTGAGGGCGGGTCCGCCCGCGCCCCGCGCCGGCAGCCGGGCGGTGGCGCGGACCTGGTCGAGCAGGTGGTTCGCCGGAGCCACCGCGGCCACCGCCCGCAGGTCGAGGTCGGGCCAGGCGGGAGCGTGGTGTGCGGCGAACAGCACCCCCTGTCCTCCCTGCGCGTGGCCGACGAGCGCGAACCGGTGCGACACCTGCTCCGGGAAGAGGTGCCGGGCGGTGCGGACGATGTCCAGCACGGCCGCCGCGTGGGAGGCGCCCAGCATGTACGGGTGACGGCCTCCGGTGGTGCCCAGGTGCTCGTAGTCGCTCATCACCACCGCCCACCCCTGCCTCAGGAAGGCGTTGAGCAGGGTGTGCGGACTGGCGTTCGCCGCGTGCGCCCGCGAGCGCAGGTCGTTCCGGGAGGGCGCGCACAGGTCGGCCACGCCGACCGTGCCGTGCGCCCAGCTGACCACCGGGAACCCGCCGGGCGGCGGGGACATGCGCGGCAGGGCGACGATGCCGGACGTGGCCAGCGGGCGGCCGTGCAGGTCCTGCGAGCGGTAGAGGACCAGCCAGTTGACGCCGTCGGTGAGGGCGGCCGCCGGGTTGTCCAGTCGGCGCTGGTGGATCGGGTCGCCGCAGGCGCCGCCGGGGAGGGGCGCGGGCGGGGTGTAGAAGGCGTCGCCCGCCGGGGCGTTCTCCGGCGGGTGCAGCAGCGCGGGTGCTCGGGTCACGGCGGTCTCCCTTCCGGCGGCGCGGCGCGGGAGGCGTTCCGCGGGTGCGCCCGGGTCGCGGCGGCCCGGCCGGGCCGGGACTGGCGCCAGCATGCCTGCCGTGGGGGCGTGGGGCGGCGTCCGGCGGTCAAACCCCCCGCAACGGTGATGTCGGGGCCCCGGAACGCCCCGTGAGTCGAACACCGGACCTACCCTCGCACGTGCGTGCGCGCGGCAGCGCGCCCCCGCCGGAGCGACCGTTATGGATCCGTTGGGCAGACGAATGGGACATCGCACCCCGAAACGGCGGGTGTTGGCAGGATGTCAGCGCAGGCGGCAGCGGACCCCCGCCCGACAGGCGCATACTACGGGTAATGAAAAAGACTGCCGCAACCCGGCGCCACCTGCCCACCAGCCCCTTCAAGGTCCCCGTTGTGCCGCCGCTCGAGCAGTACGCGGTGGGCAACCGGGTCACCCACGACGTGCACGGCCTCGGCCGCGTCATCGGTATCGAGGACGAGGTCGCCGTGCTGGTCGACTTCGGTTCGACGCAGAGGAGGATCACCACCCCCTACAGCAAGATGAGCAAGCTCTAGGGGCTGCCGCGCCGGCCTGGGCTCCACCGGGCCGGGCACGCCCCCTCCAGCGGCGCGACACCCCTACCCAGCGACGCCACATCTCCCTGCGGTGTCACATTCCTGCGGGCTGTGTCGTCCTGGTGGCATGAGGATCGCCATCGCTGGAGGAACAGGAACCCTCGGCCGCCGGGTCGCCGCAGAACTGGGCGCACGCGGTCACGAGGTGCGGGTGCTGAGCCGCAGCGCCCCCGAGTACCGGGTCGACCTGACGACGGGCGCCGGGCTGGACGAGGCGCTGCTTGGCGTGGACGCCGTGGTGGACGCCAGCAACAACGCGTCCACGAAGGGTGCCGCGCGGACCCTGGTGGACGGCTCCCGGCGGCTGCTCGCCGCAGGTGAGGCGGCAGGGGTGCGCCATCACGTGTGCGTGTCGATCGTGGGGTGCGAGCGGGTGCCGATGGGGTACTACCGAACCAAGGCCGAGCAGGAACGTGTGGTCGAGCGGGGTCCGCTGCCGTGGACGCTGCTGCGGGCGACCCAGTTCCACGAGCTGGCGGCCGGGGCCGTCGCGGCCGGTGCCCGGTGGCGGGTGCTGCCCGCACCGGGAGCCCGGCTGCAGACCGTCGCCGCCGCGGAGGTGGCGGTCGCTGTCGCCGACGTGGCGGAGAAGCCCGCGGCGCGGGACCGCGTCGAGGTGGCGGGCCCGCTGGTTGAGGACGCCCGGGACCTGGTGCGGCAGTGGCTCGCCGCGACCGGGCGGCGGGCGTTGGTGGTACCGGTCGCGGTGCCCGGCGCGCTGGGGCGGGCGCTGCGCGAGGGAGGGCTCACCACCGCGCGGCCCGACGTGCGCGGCACCACGACGTTCGCCCAGTGGCTCGCGGCAGGGCATCCGTGACCGGTTCGGCGCGCCCCCGCGCCGGAGGCCGGGACGGGACCGGCGGCGGTGGAGGGCAGGAGGAGTGGGCCCGTGCCTTCGAGGAGCACCGGGCGCACCTGCTGCGGGTCGCCTACACCACGACCGGGTCGCTGGCCGAGGCGGAGGACTGCGTGCAGGAGGCGTGGCTGAGGCTGCGCTCTCTCCAGGACCCCTCGCAGGTGCGGGACCTGCGGGCGTGGCTGACGACGACGGTGGGCCGGCTGGCGCTCGACGTCCTGGGGAGCGCCCGGGTCCGCCGTGAGGCGTATGTGGGGACGTGGCTGCCCGAGCCGCTTGTCGAGCCGGCCGCGGTGGCCGACCCGGCGGACCGGGTCACCCTGGACGAGACGGTCGGCATGGCGCTGCTCATCGTGCTGGAGCGGCTCTCCCCCGCGGAGCGCACCGCGTTCCTGCTGCACGACGTGTTCGGAGTGCCGTTCGAGGAGGTGGCCGGGATCGTCGGCCGCTCCCCCGCCGCCGTGAGGCAGCTCGCCTCCCGGGCGCGTCGGCACGTGGAGCAGGAGCGGCCGCGTCGGCCGCCGACCCGGGCCGAGCAGCGGGCCCTGGTGAGCGCGTTCGCCACCGCCTGCGGCACAGGGGACCTGGACGGGCTGCTGGCGCTGCTCGACCCGGAGGCGGTCTACCGCAGCGACGGGGGCGGCCGGGTCAACGCGCTGCGCCGTGTCGAACGCGGCGCGGACCGGGTGGCGCGGGTGCTGCTGGCCTACGCCAGGCGACCGCCCACCGGGGTGTGGGAGGCCGAGGTCAACGGGGCCCCCGGGCTGCTGGTGCGCGACGCCGACGGGGTGCTGTCGGTCATCGCGTTCACGGTGTCGGCGGGCCGGTTCGTCGCGGTCGACGTGGTGCGCAACCCGGACAAGCTGACATCCGTGTCCCTGGCGGAGTAGCCCGGCCGTCGCGCGCCCGGCACGACCGGCCTGGGCGCGTGGTCGGCGACCCGTCACGTCGTGCCGGTCGGCACTCCGGTGGCGGTGCAGGCGGCGGCCAGTCGCCTCACGCCCGCCACCAGGTCGGCCTCGCTCGCGGCCGAGGCGATGCTGAGCCGCAGGAACGGGCCCGGCGGCTCGGCGGCGAAGTAGGGCCGGCCGACGGTGACGGCCACCCCGGCGAGGGCGGCGGCCGCGGCGAGCGCCGACTCGTCGGTGCCGCCCGGAAGCCGCAGCCACAGGTGGAAACCGCCGTGCGGCACGTGGGCGGGGGCGAGCGCGGGCAGTTCCGTGCGCAGGGCGGCGACGGCGGTGGTGCGGCGGGACCGCAGTCCGGCGGCCACCGCCCTCAGGTGGCGCGGCCAGGCCGGGGCGCCCACGAGTTCCAGCGCGGCCTCCTGGAGCGGGCGGGGCACGAAGAAGCTGTCGACCACCTGGATCGCGCGCAGGCGTTCCATGACGGGCCCGCGTGCCGCGAGCGCGCCGACGCGCATGCTCGGCGAGGTGATCTTGGTCAGGGACCGCAGGTGCACCACCACGCCGTCGGGGTCGTCCGCGGCCAGTGCTGGAGGGAGCGGCGCGGCGTCCTCGTGGGCCATCCAGCGGGCGTAGTCGTCCTCGACGACGAACGCCCCGGCCGCCCGGGCGACCGCGAGCACCTCGGGTCGGCGTGCGGCCGACAGCACGGCTCCGGTGGGGTTCTGGAACAGCGGCTGGCTGACGAACACCCGGGCGCCGGTCCGCCGGAACGCGTCCGCGAGCAGGTCGGGCCGCACCCCGTCGGCGTCGATGGGCACCGGGACCGGTCGCAGCCCCGAGGCGCGGGCGACGGCCAGCATGCCGGGGTAGGTGGGCGACTCCACGAGTACCGGCGCGCCGGGCGGCGCCAGGGCGCGCAGCGCGGTGGTGATGGCGCTCTGGCCGCCGGCGGTGACCAGGACCTGGCCGGCGCCGACTGTGCCGCCCGGTCCGCCGATCTCGCGCGCGAACCAGGCCCGCAGGTCGGTGACGCCGTCCAGGGGCGGCAGGTCCCAGACGCCGGGCCGGCGGCCGGCCCGGGCGAGGGCGGCGGCCAGCGCGCGTTCGGGCCGCAACTCCTCCGGCAGGTAGCCGCCGTTGAGCGGGATCGCGCCGGCCGGTCCCGGGGTGAGGGTGGCGAGCAGGCCGGAGGCGTCCACGGTGCGCGGCACCTGGTCGGGTGCCGCCTCGGCGCTGAGGCCCACCTCCTGCCAGGAGGTGTCGCCGGGCGACTTGCCGAACGCGGCGGGTTCGGCGGCACGGAAGGCGCCGGCTCCCGGCCGGGTGACCACCCGCCCCTCGGCCACCAGCGCGGCCAGGGCCCGGGAGACGGTGACCGGGCTGACGCGGAACCGCTCGACCAGGGCGCGGCTCGACGGCAGTCGGCCACCGGCCGGGTAGCGGTCCAGCTCATCGCGCAGGGTTTTCGCCAGTTCCGCGACACTGCTACTGTCTTTCATGAAGGTCAAAGATAGCGCTACTGCTCGTGGACCGATAGCGGTCCCCTCCGCCTCCCCGCACACCGAGCCGCCCGTGCCGCCGGTTCTCCGGGGCACCGTCCTGGCGGTGCTCGGCGTGACCGCGTTCTCCCTCACCTTTCCCGGCACGGCCTGGGCCCTGGAGGGCTTCGGCGCCTGGTCGGTGACCGGGCTGCGCATGCTGCTGGCCGGACTGCTGGCGCTCGGCTGGCTGCTCGCCGCGGGCGCCCGGCTGCCCGAGCGCCGCCACCGCGTCCCTCTGCTGGTGGTGGCGGGCGGCGTCGTGGTGGGCTTCCCCCTGCTGACCACGATGGCGCTTCGCACGTCCAGCACCGCGCACGCGGCCGTGGTGGTCGGGCTGCTGCCGCTGACGACAGCCGCATACGGGGCGTGGCGGCACCGGGTCCGGCACTCGCGCACCTTCTGGGCGGCGGCCGGAGTCGGAGCGGCGGTCGTCGTCGGCTTCGCCGTCCGGGAGAGCGGGGGCGGCCTCACCGCCGGGGACCTGTTGCTGTTCGGTGCGCTCCTGGTGTGCGCCGCCGGCTACGGCGAGGGCGGCCGACTGGCCCGGGAGCTGCCGGGCTGGCAGGTCATCGGCTGGGCGCTGGTGCTGTGCCTGCCGGTCGCCGCGGTGCTGACGGTGGCCGCCCTGGCCGCGGAGCCGGTGGCGCCGACCGGACGGGCGGTGGCCGGGCTGGCGTGGCTGGTGGTCGGCTCGCAGTGGCTGGGCCTGATCGTCTGGTACCGCGGCATGGGGCTGATCGGCGTCGGCCGGGCCAGCCAGCTCCAGCTGGCGCAGCCGCTGCTGACGCTGGTGTGGGCGGTGCTGCTGGTCGGCGAGACGCTCAGCCCGCTCGCGCCGGTCGCCGCCGTGGCCGTGCTCGCCTGCATCGCCGTCACCCAGCGCTCCGGCCGGTCGGGATGAACCCCACCCGGTGGGAGGCAGGCTGCCTCCCACCGGGTGGGGTTCATCCGCGGGTGCGGTAGTGGTCCCGCACCACCTGGCTCATCGCGCCGATCGGGTCGGCGCTGACGCCCTTCGCCGAGAAGAACACGTTGCCCTTCACCTCCGGGTGGCGGCGGCAGTGGTGGAGGTGCCGGGAGAGCTCGGCCGGGTCGTGCCACGGCTCGGGCTGGCCCGCGGCGGCGACCTTGTACAGGGCCTCCCCCACGTACAGGTCGACGCCGGTGCCCCGCACCACCTCGCTCCACCAGGCGACCAGTTCCGCGTAGTCCGCGGGCGCGAAGCCCAGATGCCAGTAGACCTGCGGCACGATGTGGTCGACCCACCCCTGCTTCACCCACTTGCGGGTGTCGGCGTAGAGGTCGTCGTAGGTCTGCACGCCTCCCCGGGTGTCCGAACCCAGCGGGTCGGTGGAACGGTTGCGCCACACTGCGAACGGGCTCACCCCGAACCGGACCCCGGCGTGGTCCCGGCGCAGGCGCTGCGAGGTCTCCTTCACCAGCAGGTCGATGTTGTGGCGGCGCCAGGCCGCCCGTGAGGAGAACCCGCCGCCGTAGGTGCGGAAGGCCTCGCTGTCGTCGAACTGGGCGCCCGCCACGGGGTAGGGGTAGAAGTAGTCGTCCCAGTGGACCGCGTCCACGTCGTAGCGCTCCACCGCGTCGAGCATGGCGTCCTGCACGAAGCGCCGCACCGCGGGCAGGCCGGGGTTGTAGTAGAGCTTGCCGCCGTAGGCAACCACCCAGTCCGGGTGCCGCCGTGCGGGGTGCCCGTCAACGAGCTTGCTGCGGTCGGTGTGCTGGGCGACGCGGTACGGGTTGAACCAGGCGTGCAGCTCCAGGCCCCGGGCGTGCGCCTCGCGGACGGCGAAGCCCAGCGGGTCCCAGCCCGGGTGGCGGCCCTGCCGGCCCGTCAGCCACTCCGACCACGGCTCGTGGGGCGACGGCCAGAACGCGTCGGCGGTGGGTCGCACCTGAAGGATGACGGTGTTCAGACGGCAGCGCACCGCGGTGTCGAGGTGCGCCAGCAGCTGTGCCTGCTGCTCCGCCTTGTCCAGGCCCGGCCGGGCGGGCCAGTCGATGTTGGCCACCGAGGCCACCCACATGCCGCGCATCGCCGTACTCCCGCCGCCCCCGGCCGGGGGTGGCGCGTGGCCCTCGCGGGGCGGCGGGTCGGCGAGGGCGGAGCCGACCGCCAGCGGCCCGGAGAGCGCTCCGGCCGCCGCTGCGGTGAACATCCGGCGGGTGATCCGTGCCATCGTGCCCCCTGTTTCCTCAGGCTGTGGTCCACTGCGAAGGTGACGCAGGCCACAGCATGCCCGCCGCCGCCCGCCGCGCGGCGGACAGACACGGGTACCGGGCCCGGCCGCCCGGGTTCGGCACCCGGGCATCACCCGGGCGGCCGACCCGGGTAACGTCGGTCGGCGAGGCGTGGCGGCCGGCACCCCGTGACCGCACGCTGACCGGACGATCAGCGAAAGGCACGATGTGACCGACATCGAACGCGTGGGAGTGGTGGGCTGCGGCCAGATGGGCGCCGGCATCGCCGAGGTGTGCGCGCGGGCCGGTCTGGAGGTCAAGGTCGCCGAGACCACCGGCGAGGCCCTGGAACTCGGCCGTACCCGGCTGGTGAACTCCCTCGGCAAGGCCGCCGAGCGCGGCAAGATCACCGAGGCCGAGCGGGACGAGGCCCTGGACCGGCTCAGCTTCACCACCGACCTGGGCGAGTTCGCCGACCGCGACCTGGTCATCGAGGCAGTGGTGGAGAACGAGCAGGTCAAGACGGAGATCTTCCAGGTGCTCGACCAGGTGGTCAGCCGGCCGGACGCGATCCTGGCCTCGAACACCTCCTCCATCCCGCTGGTGAAGCTGGCGGTGGCGACCTCCCGCCCCGACCAGGTCATCGGCATCCACTTCTTCAACCCCGCGCCCGTGCAGCAACTGGTCGAGCTGATCCCCGCGCTCACCACATCGGAGGAGACCGTCGCACGGGCCGAGGCCGTGGTGTCCAAGGCGCTCGGCAAGCACGCCATCCGGGCGCAGGACCGCTCGGGCTTCGTCGTCAACGCACTGCTCATCCCGTACCTGCTCTCCGCGATCCGGATGTACGAGGCGGGCACCGCGAGCCGTGAGGACATCGACAACGGCATGGAGATGGGCTGCGCGCACCCGATGGGTCCGCTCAAGCTCGCCGACCTGATCGGCCTGGACACCGTCGCCTCGGTGGCCGACTCGATGTACGAGGAGTTCAAGGAGCCGCTGTACGCCGCGCCGCCGCTGCTGCAGCGCATGGTCGACGCGGGCCGGCTGGGCCGGAAGACCGACGCGGGCTTCTACCCGTACGGCTGATTCCCGCGACCCGCCCCCGCCGCCGCCACGGCGGGAGGCGGGCCGTCCGCCGGCAGGTAGCGCATGCCCAGCAGCGCCACGTCGTCGGTGAACCGGCCCCGCGTGTGGTCCTGGAGCGAGCCGCGCACCAGTGCGACGGCGTCGGCGGGCCTGCGGGCTGCGGCGTCCAGCGCGGCCCGCAGCGGGAAGGGACGGCCGTCCCGGCTGCGGGCGTCCTCCGCGCCGTCGGTGTGGAGGAACAGGGTGTCCCCCGGGTTGAGGCGCAGCCGCAGCTGCGGCAGGTGCCGCGGCAGGGGCAGCACGCCCATCGGGGGCAGCGGAGCGGCCGTGCTGACCTGCTCCACGCCGAAGCCGCCGCCGCCCCGGCTCAGCAGGTACGGCCAGGGGTGGCCGCAGTTCAGCAGCGACGCCGTGCCGTCGGCCCGGATCTCGACCAGCAGCAGGGTGACGAAGTCCTCCCCCTCGCCCTGCCCGCCTGCCTGCCCGTCGTTCTGCCCTCCGGCCCGCCCACCGCCCTCGGCGGCCGCCCTGCGGCGGTCCGCGGTGCGTTCCATGCGGGTCAGCACCCCGGCCAGGTCGGGCTCCTCGTGGGCGGCCTCCCGGAAGGAACCCAGCAGGGCGGCGACCGCCCCCACCGCGGGCAGGCCGTGGCCGCGGACGTCGCCTATCACCGCGCGGACGCCGAACCGCGTGCTCACGGCCTCGTAGAGGTCGCCGCCGAGGGCGGCGCCCCGGGTGGCCGAGACGTAGGCGGCGGACAACCTCAGCGCGCCGATGCGTTCCGGCGGCGGCTGGAGCAGCGCGTGCTGCACGGCGGTCGCGATCTCCCGGATGCGTTCCAGTTCGCGCTGGAGGCGCAGTCTGCGTCCGGCGGTCAGGTAGCTGGCCGCGACCACGGCTGCGACGGTGGCGCAGGTGGCCGTACGCGTCTGCACGTCGTAGCCGGTTCCGGCGGGGCCGACGGGCGCGAACAGCAGTGCGGCGCACAGCACCCCGCCGAGCACCACGCACAGCCGGCGCCCGGTGGCGGCGCAGGCGATGGCCGGCCCCGCGGCCAGCAGTTGCACCAACTCCAGGCCGTCCTCACCGTGCAGGCGCTCGTACAGCAGCACCGCCAGCACCCAGCCGGCAGGCAGCGAGTACGGCAGCGCCCGTCGCGCCCTGTTCCGGAACATGCCGGCAGCTCCCCTCTGGCGGCCGTCCGGGAAGGATCGGCTACGGCCCGAGGGGGCGTCACCGACCGCTACGGCCGTCTGCATTCTGGCCAGCGGGGGCGCATTGCCGGATGACTCACTCCCAACCTCACCCGAACGAGTGAGGGGCGCCTGGTGCCCCCGAGATCCGGGTGGCACCAGGCGCCCCTCACATGGGTACGCCCGCGGGACGGGGCCCGCGGCGGCGGGTCACGCGCCGCGCAGCTCGGCTCCGGTACGCCTCACCGCGGCGGCCACCGCGGCCTCCCGGGCGGCCGAGGCGTCCTCGGCCGTCAGGGTGCGGTCGGCCGCGCGGAAGCGCAGCGCGTACGCCAGCGACCGCCGGCCCCCGCCCAGCTGCTCGCCGGTGAAGACGTCGAACAGCCGTACCGACTCCAGCAGTTCACCCGCGCCCTCGCGCAGCGCCGCCTCGACCTCGGCGGCGGGCACCGCGCTGTCCACGACCAGTGCCACGTCCTGGGTGGCCACCGGGAAGGTGGACACCCGCGGCGCCGCGAGCGGACCGTCGCCGGCCCGCTCGACCAGGTCGAGGTCCAGTTCCACGGCGCAGGTGCGGGCGGGCAGCGAGAACGCCTTGATGACACGCGGGTGCAGCTCCCCCGCGTGGCCGACGACGTGCCGCTCGCCGTTCACCTCGACGGCGAGCTCCGCGCAGCGCCCCGGGTGCCAGCTGGGGTGCGCGCCCTGGCTGATCGCCAGGTCGGTGCCCGCCTCGCGGGCCACCGTGCGGGCCGCCTCGACGGCGTCCGCCCACTGGGCGGTGTGGCCCTGACCCCACCAGCCGGCGGGCTCGCGCACCCCGGCGAGGACCGCCGCCACATACCGCGGCTGGTCGGGCAGCGCCGCGTCCAGTGCGGCGAGCTGCTCGTCACCGGGACGGGCGTCCACGGACAGGCGCTGCGGGCGGGCGGCGTCCGGCCGGGGCCGGAACACCAGGCCCGTCTCGAACAGCGCCAGCGCGCCCGTGCTGCCCTGGCTGCCGCGGCCCTCGTTGCGGCGCAGCGCCGACAGCAGGCCTGGCAGCAGCGTGGTGCGCATCACCGGCTCTTCCTCGGAGAGCGGATTGGCCAGTCGCAGCGTCCGCCGGGCGGGGTCGTCCGCGGCCAGCTGCAGCCGGTCCAGTGCGCTCTCCGCGAGGAACGGGTAGTTCAGCGTCTCGACGTATCCGGCGGCGGCCAGCGAGCGGCCGACCCTGCGGTGCAGCCGCTGGCGGTCGGTGAGGCCGCGTCCGGCCGGCGGCCTGGGCAGCGTGGCGGGCAGCGCCTCGTAGCCCTCCAGGCGCATGACCTCCTCGGCCAGGTCGTTGGGGTCGGTGAGGTCGGGCCGCCAGCTGGGGGCGGTGACCGTCAGCTCGTCCGAGCCGTAGACGTCGCAGCCGACCTCCTGCAGGCGCCGTACGACGGTCTCCCGCCCGTAGGACACGCCCGCCACCTTGTCCGGGTGGTCGGCCGCCATCCGCACGGTGTGCGGGCCGCTGGGCGTGGCGAACTCGGTGACACCGGCCTCGGCGGTGCCGCCGGCCAGCAGCACGAGCAGGTCCACGGTGCGCTGGGCCGCGGCGGACGCGGCCTGCGGGTCGACCCCGCGCTCGAACCGCCGGGACGCCTCGGAGCTGATCCGGTGGCGGCGGGCGGTACGGGCGATGGCGACCGGGTCGAAGTGCGCGGCCTCGATCACGATCTCCCGGGTGCCCGAGACCTCGCCGGTCGCCGGGTCGGCACTCGCGTCGGCGATCTCGGTGTCCGCCCCGCCCATCACACCGGCCAGGCCGATCGGCCCGGAGTTGTCGGTGATGACCAGGTCCTCCGGGTGCAGGCTGCGCTGCGTCCCGTCCAGGGTGGTGATGCGCTCGCCCGGCTCGGCACGGCGCACGCCGATCGGCCCGTTCACCCGGGACCGGTCGTAGGCGTGCAGCGGCTGGCCGAGTTCGAGCATCACGTAGTTGGTGATGTCCACGGCGAGCGAGATGGGCCGCATGCCGGCCTTCTGCAGCCGGCGTTCCAGCCACAGCGGGGAGCGCGTCTCGGGGCGGACCCCGGTGACGGCACGGGCGGTGAAGCGGTCGCAGCCGACCGGGTCGGCGACCTCGACGGCGGGCCCGTGGCTGTTGGGCGCGGGCACGTCGAGCAGGGCCGGGTCACGCAGCGGCACGCCGTAGGCGGTGGCCGCCTCCCGGGCGACGCCGCGCATCGACAGGCAGTAGCCGCGGTCGGGGGTGACGGCGATGTCGAGGACCTCGTCGACGAGTTCCAGCAGCTTGATCGCGTCGGTGCCCACCTCGTGCTCCGGCGGCAGCACGATGATGCCGTCGTGCTCGTCGCTGACGCCCAGCTCGGAGGCCGAGCAGATCATGCCCTCGGACACCCTGCCGTAGGTCTTGCGGGCGGCGATCTTGAAGTCGCCCGGCAGCACGGCGCCGGGCAGCACGACCACGACCTTGTCGCCGACGGCGAAGTTACTGGCGCCGCAGACGATGTTCTGCGGTTCGCCGGTGCCGTTGGCGTCGCCCACGTCGACCTGGCAGTACCGGATCGGCTTCTTGAACTCGGTCAGCTCCTCGACGGCGAGGACCTGACCGACCACCAGGGGGCCCTTGAGGCCGGTGCCGAGCTGGTCGACGGTCTCGACCTCCAGCCCGGACGCGATGAGTTTCGCCGCGAGGTCGCGGCCGGTCTCGCCGGCCGGCAGTTCGACGTACTCCCGCAGCCAGGAAAGCGGGGCGCGCATCAGATCTCCATCCCGAACGGCCGGGTGAAACGCACGTCACCCTCGACCATGTCTCGCATGTCCTCGACGTTGTGGCGGAACATCAGCATCCGCTCGATGCCGAACCCGAAGGCGAATCCGCTGTACTTCTGCGGGTCGACGCCGCAGGCGGTGAGCACCCGCGGGTTGACCATGCCGCAGCCGCCCAGCTCGATCCAGCCCTCGCTGGAGCAGGTGCGGCACGGGCGGTCGGGGTCGCCGACGGACGCGCCGCGGCAGGCGAAGCAGACCATGTCCATCTCGGCGGACGGCTCGGTGAAGGGGAAGTACGAAGGCCGCAGCCGGGTGCCGAGTCCCTCGCCGAACAGCGCCGTGACCATGTGGTCGAGCGTGCCCTTCAGGTCGGCCATGGTGAGGCCCTCGTCCACCGCGAGCAGTTCCACCTGGTGGAAGACCGGGGTGTGGGTGGCGTCCAGCTCGTCGGTGCGGAACACCTTGCCGGGGCAGATGACGTAGACCGGCGGCTCGCGGTCGAGCAGCGAGCGGATCTGCACCGGGGAGGTGTGGGTGCGCAGCACGATGCCGGAGCCGTCGGCGTCCTCCTGCTCGCCGTCCGCCTCGGGACCGCGTACGAAGAAGGTGTCCTGCATGGTGCGGGCCGGGTGGTCCGGCGCGATGTTGAGGGCGTCGAAGTTGAACCACTCGGCCTCGACCTCGGGGCCCTCGGCGACCTCGTACCCCATGGCGGTGAAGATGTCCTCCACCCGCTCCATGAGCGTGGTCAGCGGGTGGCGGGCGCCCGCCGGGGTCCGGTCGTACGGCAGGGTGACGTCCACCGCCTCCTCGACGAGCACCCGCTCGTCGCGCTCCGCCTCCAGCACCTCCTGCCGGGCGGCGAGCGCCTTGTTGACCGCGCCGCGCGCCATGCCGACGCGCTTGCCCGCGTCGGCCTTGGCGTGCGGCGGCAGGGCGCCGATCTCGCGGTTGGCCAGCGCCAGGGCCGAGCGGTCGCCTGCGTGCGCCGCCTTCACCTCGCGCAGGGCGTCGAGGTCGGCCGCGGCCGAGATCGCGGCGAGCGCCTCGTCCCGTGCCCGGTCGATCGCTTCCGGTTTCAGTGCCTCGACCTCGACAGGGTCGTACGACTTGTTGGGTGCGGACATCTCTTCCCGTACTTCCGGTTGGCTGGGCTGCGCGCCGTGCCCCACGACGTGTGGCGTAAAGGTGCCAAAGGACGAGTCTACGGGGAGGCGCGCGCGGACATGGACGCGGAGAAGCCCGTGGGCGGGGATTCCGGCTGGCTCAGGAGAGGATCGCCGGGGTGCCCACGGGCAGGGTGAATCGGAACTGGGCGCCGCCCGCGGCGGACCGCCCGACCGTGATGGTGCCGCCGTGCACCTCGACGATGCCCTTGACGATGTACAGGCCAAGACCCGTCCCGCCGCGCTTGCTGCCCCGCCAGAAGCGGGTGAAGACGCGGCTCATCGACTCCTCGGGGATGCCCGGGCCCTCGTCGCTCACGGTGACGGTCGTCCCTTCCGGGTGCGTGGGGGTCGGCGTCGCGGCCGACACCTCGATGGTGACAGTTCCCTCGCCGTGGCGCACCGCGTTTTCCAGCAGGTTGCCGAGCACCTGGTCGACCTTGTCGGGGTCGGCCCACAGCGCGGGCAGGTCGGGGGCGATGCGGGTGACGAAGCGCACCGCGGGCTCGCCGGCGGCGAGGTGGGCCTCGATGTGGCGGCGGACCGCGGTCGACATGTCGACCGGCTGCTTGCGCAGTTCCAACCGCCCGGAGTCGATACGGGAGATGTCCAGCAGTTCGGCGATCAGGCGGGTGACGCGGTTGGCGTCGGCGTCCACGGTCTCCAGCATGAGCCGCTTCTGGTCGTCGGTGAAGCGTTCCCACTTGGCGAGCAGCGTCGCGGTGAAGCCCTTCACCGAGGTGAGCGGGGAGCGCAGCTCGTGGGCCACGGTGGCGATGAGTTCGGCGTGGCCGCGCTCGGTGCGGCGGCGGGCCTCGGTGCCGCGCAGCGCCACCACCAGCCGCCGTACCGGGCCCTTGGGGGCGGTCCGCACGTAGCGGGCGGAGACCAGCACCTCACGGCCACCGGGCAGCAGCAGGTTGCGTTCGGGCTGGCCGCGCCGGATGGCGAGGCCTCCGTAGGGGTCGGTGAGGCGCCACCAGCGGCGGCCCTCCAGGTCCTCCAGGGGCAGGACCAGGTCGACGGCGCGGCCCAGCGCGTCCTGCTGCGGCAGTCCGGTGATGCGGGCGGCGGCGGCGTTGAAGGTGACGACCACGCCGCGCTCGTCGGCGACCACCAGTCCGTCGGGGAGGTCGTCGGGGTCCAGGACCGGCCCGGCGAGGGCCGGTGGCACGGCTTCGGAGGGCCGGTGGGCGTTCTCGCCGGACACGGACGTTCCCTCCCCGCCGGACGCTCGCGCGCCCACTCTGCTCACCCCACACCCCTGCCCGACGGCCCGCTGTGGCGGGCCCTTCGGGTCAGCACACCCTACTAGGGTCCGGCCCTCCGGCGGTGCGCCGAAGGGGACCCGGATGCGGGCACCGCGACGGGACGTGCCGCCACGGGTGCCCGGGAGGCCCCGCGCGGGGCCTCCCGGGTGTGGTGGGTCCCCGTGATCAGCTGAGGGCCGCCGCGGGGTGCGCTGCCGACGCCGAGCGGGCGGTGGGGCTGCCCGCCAGCACGGAGCCGCCGAAGTTGCGCTCGACCCTGGCCCGCTCCGCAGCGTTCGGGTACGGGTTCCGGCAGGTGACGCCGGCACTGGAGCCGGACATCAGGCTGGAGCAGGGGCCGGGCTTGACGTCGGGCAGGCCCAGGATGTGGCCGAACTCGTGCGCGGCGATGCGGATCGTGTCGTAGCCCTCGTTGACCGCCTGCCGGCCCATCCAGACGGTTCCGTTGCCGAGCGAGGTGGTCTGTGCCCGGGGCCAGCCGTTGTCGGCGACGACCCGGATGTTGGCGCGCTGACCGGCCGCGACCGGCCGCAGCACGACGCTGGCGACGCTCTCGTTCCAGATGGCCGCGCCGCGGTCGACCGCGGCGCGGAACTCCGCGGAGGCGCTCGCGTCGTAGGTGACGATCCGGGCGGCGGGGGCGCGGTCGGCGGTCGCCGAGGGGGCGGCGACGGCCTGGCCGCCGACCAGGGCGAATGCCGTCGCCAGCACTACGGCGAAGCAGCGAAGGAGCAAGCGGACGTACATGGGGCGTCCTCCTGATGGGGGGTGAAAGGCGTGTTCATGACACGCCGATGACTCCCTTCCCACCCGGCCCGGACGCCAATCCGTCAATCCGCGCGACCGGTGACGGCCTCTCCGCCCCCGGCGGGCGCCGCCGCGCGGCACCCGCCGGGGGCGCGCTGGGCTCGGGCTGAGGCGTAGAGGCAGACGGCGGCGGCGGTGGCCAGGTTGAGGCTCTCGGCCCGGCCGTGGATCGGCACACGCACCACCTCGTCGGCGAGCGCCCGGGTCTCCTCCGGCAGCCCCCATGCCTCGTTGCCGAAGATCCAGGCGGTCGGCCCGGTCATGGCCCCCGCGTCCAGCTCGGCGTCGAGGTCCCGTTCCCCCGCCCCGTCCGCCGCCAGCACCCGAAGGCCCCGCGCCCGCAGGCCCTCGGCCGCGAGCGCGACCGGAACCCCCACGGCGACCGGCAGGTGGAACAACGACCCGACCGACGCCCGCACCGACTTGGGGTTGTACAGGTCGACCGAGGCGTCGGTGAGCACCACCGCGTCGGCACCCGCCGCGTCCGCGCAGCGCAGCACGGTGCCCGCGTTGCCGGGGTCGCGGACGTGCGCGAGTACGGCGACCAGGCGCGGCCCCGCGTCGAGGATGCGCGACAGCGGCGAGTCGAGGAAGTGGCAGACGCCGATGAGGCCCTGCGGGGTGACCGTCTGGGAGATCTCCGCCATGGTGGCGTCGGACGCCAGGTGCACCCGGGCGCCGGCCCCGGCGGCGGCGTGCAGGATCTCCGCGTGGCGCTCGGCGGCGTCCCCCGTCGCGAACAGCTCGACGAGCGTGGTGCGCGGCGCGCCGTCCACGACCGTGCGGTGCGCCACCGCCTCCCGTACCGCCTGCGGGCCCTCAGCGAGGAAGCGGCGCTCCCTGCTCCGGCCGTTGCGGCGGGCCAGCCGCTTGGCGGCGGCGACCCGCGGGTTGTGCGGAGAGATCAGCTCGGCAGAGCCCATGGCGCGGCGTACTCGCTTCTGGTCGTGTCCGGTCGGTGCGGGGGCGCGTGGGTGTGCTGACGCGACGGACCCGCAGGCAGCTGCCTGCGGGTCCGGTCACACGTCTGCTGCTCAGGCGGCCTTGGGAGCGTTGACGTCGCTCGGCAGCGCCTTCTGGGCGACCTCGACGAGCGCGGCGAACGCGTTCGGGTCGTTGACCGCGAGCTCGGCCAGGATCTTGCGGTCCACCTCGACCTCAGCGGCCTTCAGGCCCTGGATGAAGCGGTTGTAGGTCATGCCGTTGGCGCGGGCAGCGGCGTTGACACGCTGGATCCACAGCTGACGGAAGTCGCCCTTGCGCTTCTTGCGGTCGTTGTAGTTGTAGACGAACGAGTGGGTGACCTGCTCCTTCGCCTTGCGGTACAGGCGCGAGCGCTGGCCGCGGTAGCCCTTGGCCTGCTCGAGGATCGCCCGGCGCTTCTTGTGGGCGTTTACCGCCCGCTTGACGCGTGCCACGTGTTAACTCCTTGTAGCGGGGCCGGGGTTCAGCAACCCGGCCCGGAAATCGATGGGGTCCCGGTGGTGTGGCGTCCCCTGGCCCGTGGTGCGGGGGCGGGGACGTCGACTCACTTGCCGAGAAGCTTCTTGATCTTCTTGGCGTCGGCCGGGGCCATCTGGACCTTGCCCGCGAGGCGACGCGTCAGGGTCGACGACTTGTGCTCGAGAAGGTGGCGGCGGCCGGCGCGCTGGCGCATCACCTTGCCGGAGCCGGTGATCTTGAAGCGCTTGCTCGCACCACTGTGCGTCTTGTTCTTCGGCATGTCGCCGTTCTCTCCTCGTTGTGGCGTCCCCGCCCGGTCCGGTCCGGTGGCGTCCTGGACCGGCAGGCGGAGGCGTCGTGTGTATCGGTTGGCGTCCGGGGCGTCACCGCTCCGGAACGAGGCTCACGCCTCGGCGGGCTCCTCAGCGGGCTCCTCGGCGGACTCGTCCACCGGTGCGGTGCCCGGCTGGCGGCCGGCCTTGCGAGCGGCCTGGGCCTCGCGGGCCTCGGCCATCGCCTCGGTCTTCTTCTTGTGCGGACCGAGAACCATGATCATGTTCCGGCCGTCCTGCTTCGGGTTGGACTCGATGAAGCCCAGGTCCTGGACGTCCTCCGCGAGTCGCTGCAGCAGCCGGAAGCCCAGCTCGGGGCGGGACTGCTCGCGACCACGGAACATGATCGTGATCTTGACCTTGTCACCCTGCTTGAGGAACCGGACGACGTGACCCTTTTTGGTGTCGTAGTCGTGCGGGTCGATCTTCGGCCGGAGCTTCATCTCCTTGATGACCGTGTGCGCCTGGTTCTTACGCGCCTCACGGGCCTTCATGGCCGACTCGTACTTGAACTTTCCGTAGTCCATGAGCTTGCACACCGGCGGGCGTGCGGTCGCAGCGACCTCGACGAGGTCGAGGTCGTACTCCTGCGCGAGCTCCAGGGCCTTGGCAAGCGGCACGATGCCGACCTGTTCGCCGCTGGGACCGACGAGTCGCACCTCGGGGACACGGATCCGGTCGTTGATGCGGGGCTCGGCGCTGATGGGGCCTCCTCGGTTGCACCACGCGGTTGCCTGGCGGACAGCCGCGTCAATGTCTGTGTTCGGTATGACCGCCCGAGGAGGCGCACAAAAAGCAAGAACGCCCCGACCGGGACACAGGCGGGGCTCCATCACTGACCGGGAGCACCGCCGCGATCACCGCGGGGCGCAACCTGACCGATGACCTGCCGGCCATGAGCCGGTCAGGTGGGAGAAACGGAGCCTCCACTTGTGGGTCGGACATGCGAATGTCCGACCGGTCGACCTCCATCGTACAGCAGTCGGGCGTGTCGGGCGGACCACCCTACGGGCGGCGCCCCTCACCTCGCGGGCGCTCCCCGGCGGCCACGAGGGCGCCCGTAGGGTGGGCCGCGTCCCGTCACCCGCCCGGACCGCCGGGCGGACCTCACGAACAGGCAGCTGAGAACCATGACCGACGCCACGCCCCCGCAGCCCGCGCCCGACGGCGGCCCCGACTTCGACTCCATGACCCGCGACATCGCCGACGTGCCGGCGGTCGAGGTGATCACGACGGTCGCCGTGCACCTGATGAGCTCGGCCGCGGTGAACCTCGGGCTCGCCGAGGAGGGCGAGCAGCACAAGGACCTGGACGAGGCGCGGAAGCTGATCCACGCGCTGGCGGGCCTGGTGACCGCCGCCGCCACCGAGGTGGGGAACTACCACGCGGCGCCGCTGCGCGACGGGTTGAAGTCCCTCCAGTTGGCGTTCCGGGAGGCGTCGGTGGTGCCGGACGAGCCGGGTCAGGGGCCGGGCGAGAAGTTCACCGGTCCGGTCTACGGCTGACAGGCCGGAACGGGCGGCCGGGCTGCCTGGCTGTCGGCAGGCCCGGTCTCACCGGCGGTAGAACGGTTCGCCGGGCAGTTCGCCGCCCGGCGGCAGCAGGGCCAGGTCCAGTCCGCGCACCAGCCGCTCCCGCAGCACGGTGGCCGAGGACAGGGCCCCGGCGACCCGGCCCGCGACCTCTCGGGGCTCGGCACCGGGGGCGAGCTGGAGCGCGAGGGTGCCGTCGGTGGCCCCGCCCGCGTCAAGCCGGGCGGCGAGCACCTGCGGCTCAGCTGCCAGCACCTCCCGCACCGCCCCCGCGACCTCCGGGTCGTCCACCGCGGGGCCCACCTCGGTGCGCCCGGCGGCCAGGGCGTGCAGCGCGGGGCCCGTCAGCTGGTACGTCACCGGGCCGGCCAGGTCGAGCACGACCGTGGTCGCCCCCTCCTGCGCCGCCGCGCGCAGCGCCTGGTGCAGCGGCACCGCGACCGGGCGGGCGTCGGGCCGCCAGCGGGCCAGGGTGTCGGTGCTGGTGAAGACGGGCAGCGCACGCCGGCCGTCGGGAGCGGTGAGGGTGGGCACCGCCATGTCGCTGGTCTTGTCCCGGCGCAGCCCGTCCGGGCCGGTCTCGGCCTCGCCGAGCACCGCGACCACGGGCACCAGCAGGCGGGAGCGGGCCAGGACCGCCAGCAGCTCCGGCTCCGCCGCCGCGTCCTGCGACCAGGCCGCGAGGGCGGCGGCGAGCGCCGGGTCGGCCGAGCCGTCGTCCGTCGCGAATCCGGGGTCGGGAATGTTCTTGAGCGCCACCCGACGAGGGTAGCCTCCGCCGCGTGCACAGTGTGGGGCGGCTCTCGGCAGCCGCATGCGATCTCGCCGGCGGACCGGTGGCGCGCTGGGGTGCGCCGGGGCGGTTCATCACCGCCAGCACCGTCAAGGTCGGCATCGCGGCGGCCCTGCTGCTCGCCGCACAGGACGACCGGCGGCGGCTCACCCCGGACGAGCGGGCCGCGGTCGGGGCGATGCTGCGGGTCAGCGACAACGACGCGGCGAGCGCGCTGTGGGCGCAGTTGGGCGGGCGCCGCGGCGTGGACGCCGCTCACCGGCGGCTGGGTCTGGTGGAGACCGCCGCCGCGCCGGGCGGCTGGTGGGGGCTGACCCGAACCACCGCGGACGACCAGCTGGCGCTGCTGCGGGCGGTGTTCGCCGAGCCCTCGCCGCTGGGCCGGCAGTCGCGGCGGTGGCTGGGCGCGCTGCTGGGCACGGTCGCGCCGGAGCAGCGCTGGGGGGTGACGGCCGCCTCGTCGGCGCCCGCAGAGGTGAAGAACGGCTGGGTGCCGCGTAGTGCGACCGGCCTGTGGTGTGTCAACAGTGTGGGCCGGATCCGCCGGGACGGCCCGGAGGTGCTGGTCGCGGTGCTGTCCGACGGCCAGCCGTCGATGGCGGTCGGCGTGGCCGCGGTGGAGGACGCCGCCCGCGCGGTGGTGCGGCGGCTCAGGGAGCCCGGAGCGGGCCGCCCCGGCCCGGACCGTTCCGGCGGAAGAGCGTGATCGCCCCGGCGATGAGCAGCAGCCCCAGCGAGCCGGCGGCCAGCGGCAGCCAGCCGGTCACCTCGGGGCCGTCCCCTGCCGGTCCCGCCCCGAAGTGCTGGGCGCCGAAGGGTTCCGCGACGGGGCGGGTGGCGGCGGGCTTGACGTTGGCGGCCACCTCCACCGCGGCGGCGGCGTCGACGATGCCGGTGCCCAGGGCGTCGCTGCGCCCGCCGGGCGGGGTGCTGCTGGCGGTGTCCGCGAGCAGCGACTTCACCTGCGCGGGGCTCAGGTCGGGGTAGGAGGCGCGGACCAGCGCCGCGACTCCCGACACCATGGCGGCGGCGGCACTGGTGCCCCAGCCGGAGTAGTAGGTGCCGTCCGGGTCCGCTATCACCACGTCCTTGCCCGGGGCGCTCAGCGTGGCGTACCAGCGGCGGGTGGAGAAGGAGGCGCGGGCGCCGTAGCGGTCGACGGCCGTCACCGCGATCACCCCGGGGTAGGCGGCCGGGTAGGACGCGCGGTCGCCGTCCTCCCCGCCGTTGCCCGCGGAGGCGACGACGACGGCGCCCTTGCGCAGCGCGTAGCGTACGGCGGCGTCCTCGCGGGGGTCGGGGTGGGCGGAGGCGCTGTCGTCGCCCAGGGACAGGTTGATGACGTCCGCTCCCTGGTCGGCGGCCCAGCGGATGCCCTCGGCGAGTGCGCCGCTGCGGGCGCTGCGGGCCTGCTTGCGCTGCGGGTCGCCGTCCTCCAGCAGGACGCGCACCGGGAGGATCGTGGCCTCGGGGGCGATGCCCATCACCCCGTCCGCGCCGTTGTCGCCGTGGCCGCGCCCGGCGATGATGCCGGCCATGGCGGTGCCGTGGCGGGCCCAGGCGCGGTCGCCGCGTCCGGCGCCGAAGCCCACGACGTCCTTGCCGGGCAGCACCGCGCCGCGCAGGTCCTGATGGGCGTCGTCGACGCCGGTGTCGAGCACGGCGACGGTGACGCCGGCGCCCTTGGTGGTGCGCCAGGCGTCCTCCGCCCCGACGGCCTCCAGCGACCACTGGCGGTCGCGGATGGTGTCGGCGTGGGCGGTGGTGGGCGGCAGCAGCAGGGTGACGGCGGTGAGCAGTACGGCGGCGCGGCGGGCTGCGGTCACAGCGCGTTCTCCTTGCGGTCGGCGGCGGGGGGCCGGATCGCCTGTTCCACGCGGTCGGCGATGCCCTGGGCGTCGTGGCCGAGGCCGGCCTGGGCCGGTGCGGTGGTCTCGCCCTCGGCGGTGGCGTCGGCGGCGGGCTGCGGATCGCTGACGGTGCGTCCGTCGGCGAAGCCGGTCACCGCGTAGACCACCACGGGCGCGTCGCTGCGGACCCGGATGGTCCAGCTGGCCCGCTGGGCGTCGCCGAACTCGGCGGCGTCGGTGCCGCGCGCGGCGAACGGACGGGGCATCAGGTCGGTGCGCTGGCTCAGGTTCTCCCCGGCGAACCGGTCGCGCAGCTCGTGCATGCCGGCCGCGTCGGCGCGGGTGAAGAGCAGGCCGACGGTGGTGACACTGGTGGTGGTCTCGTCGACGTAGGTGGCCCGCACCAGGCGGCGGCAGCCGACCGGCGACAGCGCCTTGGTGAGCAGTTCGTCGAAGGCGCGGGCGCAGCCGCTGTCGGGGGCGACGGCGACGCGCACCCAGCGCCGGTCGGCACCGCCCGGCCCGGCGCCGTCCCCGCGCAGCGAGGGCGGGAACAGCTCGTCCACGGGCACCTGCCGCCACAGGTCGCGGGTGGAGTCGAAGGCCTGCTCGGCGGCCGGCCGGCTGCTGGTGCCGTCGGTGAGCCAGCTTCCCGCCGCCGCTCCCCCGGTGAGCCCGATGCCCAGGACGAGGCAGACCGCGGCGGCCACCGTGCGCAGCCGTCCGCGGCGGTCCGGGCGCGGTGGCAGGGGCGGTTCGGCGGGCGGGAGCGGACTGCGGTGCCGGTGCCAGGTGTCGGGGGCCGTCCTGGGCGGGGGCGGCGCGTCGTAGTACCGCGGTGCCAGAGGCGGCGGGAACGACGCTCGTGACGGGTCCGCCTCTGTGCTCACCGGCACCCCCTCATGCTCAGACGGCCGCCCGGACGTGATGCGGGGGCAGGCCGGATCGTTCCCGGGCGGCGTGCGTTCGTCCGGGCGGTCACGGTGTGTGCGTCACTCTACGGTGCGTGCACTCGGGTGCGGCAACCCGCGGTTGCGGGGGCTGTGCCCGCGGCCCGCGCTCTGGCAAGCTGCCAAGGTGCTCCTTCCAGACGCTCATCCCGCAGCAGACCGGGCCCGCTACGACCGGGCCACCGCTCACCTGGACGCGCCACTGGCCGTGGTGGACCTGGCGGCGTTCGACGCGAACGCCGCCGACCTGGTCCGCCGGGCGGCCGGCAAGCCGGTCCGGGTCGCCAGCAAGTCGGTGCGCTGCCGCGCACTGCTGGAACGGGCCCTGGCCATGGAGGGGTTCGCCGGCGTGATGGGCTTCACGCTGGCGGAGTCGCTGTGGCTGGCGCGGTCCGGTGTTCCCGACGTGCTGCTGGCCTACCCGTCGGCCGACCGGGCCGGTTTCGCGGAGCTGGCGGGTGACCCCAAGCTGGCCGAGGCGGTCACCGTGATGGTCGACGACCCGGCGCAGCTGGCGCTGATCGACGCGGCGCGGGACGGCGGCACGGAGGAGATCCGCGTCTGCCTCGAACTGGACACCTCGCTGCGGCTGCTGGGCGGCCGGGTGCGGGTGGGCGCGCGGCGCTCGCCGCTGCACTCGCCCGAGCAACTGGCGGAGCTGGCCCGGTCGGTGGCGCGCAGGCCCGGGTTCAGGCTGGTGGGCCTGATGGCGTACGAGGGTCATGTCGCCGGTGTGGGGGACGCGGTGGCGGGCAGTCCGCTGCGTTCACGCGGCGTGCGGCTGATGCAGCGCGCCGCGCGGCGTGAGCTTGCGGTGCGCCGGGCGGCGGCGGTGCGTGCCGTCCGGGCCGTCCAGCCGGACCTGGAGTTCGTCAACGGCGGCGGCACCGGCAGTGTGCAGCACACGGCGGCCGAGGACTGCGTGACGGAGATCGCGGCCGGGTCGGGCCTGCTGATGCCGCGGCTGTTCGACAACTACACGTCCTTCTCGGGTCGTCCGGCGGCGCTGTTCGCGCAGCCGGTGGTCCGGCGCCCCGGAGTGGGCGCGGTGACGGTGCTGGGTGGCGGGTATCCCGCGTCGGGGGCGGCCGGCAAGGACCGGCTGCCCACTCCGTACCTGCCGGAGGGTCTTGCCTACGACCCGCAGGAGGGCGCGGGCGAGGTGCAGACGCCGCTGCTGGGAGCCGCGGCGGACGACCTGCTGCTGGGCGACAAGGTGTGGTTCCGGCACGCCAAGGCCGGCGAACTGGCCGAACGGTTCGCGGAGTTCCACCTGGTGGACGGCGAACGGATCACCACGACGGTGCCGACGTACCGGGGTGAGGGCCGCACCTTCCTCTGAGCGGACCTCGGGGGCTGCTCGGAGCACCCCGCGCGGTGCGGCCGGCTCCCCCTGCGGGGGATCCGGCCGGCTCGGCGGTGGTGCCGGTGGGTCCGGCCCCCGCGTGGTGCGGGAGACCGGACCGGAAGGGTCGGACGGTACTGCGTCAGGCGGCTGGCCGCCGGGTCACTTCGGGGGAACGACCGTCTTCTCCACGTCGGCGAAGGTCTCGGGCGTGACCAGGCCGGTGTCCTCCAGGACCTCCAGGTGGTCCAGGACCGTCTGGTTGGCCTCGCGGGCGTGACGGCGGATCAGGTCGTTCTGGGTGGCGCCGCGGGCCTGCGCGATGGTGGCGAAGACCTTGCCGTGAGCCGCCCGCAGCAGGTTGGTGAAGATGCGGTCGAACTCGGCGCCCTTGGCGTTGCGCATCTCCTCGACCCAGCCCTGCTGCTCCTCGGTGGCCTCGTTGGGGATCTCCACGCCGAGGATCTTCGCGTCCTCACGGACCATCTGGTCCAGCTTGGAGTGCCCGTCCATGAGGTGCAGTCCGGCCCGCTTCACGGCCTCGCTGGAGGCGTTGGTCTGCGCGAGTCTGCCGGCCGGCAGCTCCCACAGGCCGGCCCGGCGCACGGCGACGAGCAGGTCCTTGTCGAGCTGGGTCAGCGGTCCGGCTGCGGAGACGTTGCCGGAAGCGTCGGCCGCGCCCTGCGGGCGGGTGCCGTCGTACTGGTTGCTGCCGGAGTCCGCGGCGGGCAGCGCGCCGACGTCCGCCTGGCTGTTGCTGCCCTGGAGGGTCAGCAGGATCGTGGCGACCGCGATGAGGATCGCGGCGGCGACGGTCACTGCGGTGAAGCGTGGCGGCACGGTACGTGTAGCCAGTCGTCGCCTCAGTCGCATGGGTCCTCCTTCATCACACCGGCCCCCCGGCATGCCCCGCACACTGCACGGTGTGCGGGGCATGCCGGGAAAGTTGCGCCGGAAAGGCAAAGGAATACTCAACTTATCGGCATGTGCGGTAGCGTGAGTCGGCTACTGCGGCGTGACGTAGGCGCCGGCGATGCCGCCGTCCACCAGGAACTCGGCAGCGTTGACGAACGAGGCGTCGTCGCTGGCGAGGAAGGCGACCGCCGCGGCGATCTCCTCCGGTTCGGCGAACCGGCCCACCGGCACGTGCACCAGGCGCCGCTGGGCGCGCTCGGGGTCCTTGGCGAAGAGCTCCTTCAGCAGCGGGGTGTTGACCGGCCCCGGGCACAGCGCGTTGACCCGGATACCCTCCCTGGCGAACTGCACGCCGAGCTCCCGGGACATCGCCAGCACGCCGCCCTTGGAGGCGGTGTAGGCGATCTGCGAGGTGGCCGCGCCCATCACCGCCACGAACGAGGCGGTGTTGATGATGGACCCCCTGCCCTGCTGCCGCATGTAGGGCAGGGCGTGCTTGCAGCACAGGAAGACGGACGTCAGGTTGACCTGCTGCACCCGCTGCCAGGCGTCCAGTCCGGTGGTGAGGATCGAGTCGTCGTCAGGCGGGGAGATGCCCGCGTTGTTGAAGGCGATGTCCACCGAGCCGTAGGTGTCGTGGGCGGTCTTGAACAGCGCCTCGACCTGGTCGGAGTCGGTGACGTCGACGGGCACGAACAGCCCCCCGGTCTGCTCTGCGGCCGCCTTGCCGCCCACGGGGTCCACGTCGGCGCACACCACGTGCGCGCCCTCGGCGGCGAGCCGGCGGGCCGCGGCCAGGCCGATGCCGCTGCCGGCGCCGGTGACCACCGCGACCCGGCCCACCAGCCTGCGGCACACTGCTGCTTCGGTCATGGAGATTCCTTTCGGGTCCTTCGACGTGCTAAGGCGGACGCTCAGGCGCTGAGGAAGACGTTCTTGGTCTCGGTGAAGGCGGCCAGCGCGTCCGGTCCGAGCTCGCGGCCCAGCCCGGACTGCTTGAACCCGCCGAAGGGGGTCCAGTAGCGCACGCTGGCGTGCGAGTTGACGGACAGGTTGCCGGCGGCCACGGCCCGGGACATACGCAGCGCGCGGGAGACGTCCCGGGTCCAGATCGAGCCGGACAGGCCGTAGGGCGTGGCGTTGGCGAGGCGCACTGCGTCCTCCTCGTCGCGGAACGGCACGACCACGGCCACCGGACCGAACACCTCCTCGACCGCGGCCCGGTCCTGCGGGTCGCGTTCCAGGACGGTGGCCGGATACCAGAAGCCCTTGCCCTGCGGCGCGGTGCCCCGGATGGCCGCCGGGGCGTCCTCGGTGACGTAGGAGCGGACCCGTTCGCGCTGGGCCGCCGAGATGAGCGGGCCCATGGAGGTGCCGGCCTCGGTGGGGTCGCCGCAGGTGAAGGCGTGCACGGCCGGTTCCAGTCGGGCCATGAAGTCGTCGTACACGTCGGCCTGCACCAGGATGCGGCTGCGGGCGCAGCAGTCCTGGCCGGCGTTGTCGAGGAACGAGCCGGGCGCCGCGGCCGCGGCCTGTGCCAGGTCGGCGTCCGCGAAGACGATGTTGGGGCTCTTGCCGCCCAGCTCCAGCGTCACCCGCTTCACCTGCTCCGCGCAGGCCGCCATGATCGACTTGCCGACGGCGGTGGAACCGGTGAAGACGACCTTGGCGACGCCGGGGTGGTCCACCAGTGCCGCTCCCGCGACGGACCCGGCCCCGGGCAGCACCTGGAAGAGGCCTTCGGGCAGTCCGGCGGCGAGCGCCAGTTCGGCCAGCCGCAGCGCGGTCAGCGGGGTGGTCTCGGCCGGCTTGAGCAGCACCGCGTTGCCGGCCGCCAGGGCCGGTGCGCTGCCCCAGGCCGCGATCGGCATGGGGAAGTTCCAGGGCGCGATCACCGCGACCGTGCCCAGGGGTTCCTGGAAGGTGATGTTGACACCGCCGGCGACCGGGATCTGGTGGCCGGTGAGGCGTTCCACACCGCCGGCCGCGTAGTCGAGGAGGTCGCGGACGTTGCCGGCCTCCCAGCGGGCGGCGGAGACCGGATGTCCGGCCTCGCGGACCTCCAGTCGGGCCAGTTCCTCCAGGTGCTCGTCGACGACGGTGGCGAAGCGCCGCAGCAGTCGGGCCCGGTCACCGGGAGGGAGCGCCGCCCAGGCGGGCTGGGCGGCGGCGGCCCGCCGTACGGCGGCGTCCACGTCCTGCGGGGTGCTCGCCGGCACGGTGGCCAGCAGCTCCTCCGTGGCCGGGTTGAGCACCCGGTGCTCGGTGGGGGCGGGGTGTGCGGGGGTGGGCTGAGTACGCAAGGGGTGCGGTCCTCACATGCGTTCGAAGGAGCGGAAGCGCTCCCAGTCGGTCACGGCGGTGTCGTAGGCGTCGGTCTCGGTGCGGGCCATGTGGAGGTAGTGCTCCACGACCTCGTCGCCGAACGCGGCGCGCGCCAGCTCGCTGCGCTCCCACAGGTCGGCGGCGTCGCGCAGCGTGGTGGGGACCCGTTCGGCGTCGCCCCGGTAGGCGTTGCCGGTGCACGGCTCGGGCAGTTCGAGCTGCTGCTCCACGCCGTGCAGTCCCGCGGCGATCATCCCGGCCACCGCCAGGTACGGGTTGACGTCGCCGCCGGGCAGCCGGTTCTCCATGCGGTGGCCGCGTCCGTGTCCGATGACCCGGTAGGCGCAGGTGCGGTTGTCCGGCCCCCAGGCGACGGCCACCGGCGCGAAGGAGCCGGGGCGGAACCGCTTGTAGGAGTTGATGTTGGGGGCGTAGAGCAGGGTGAACTCGCGCAGCGCGGCGAGCTGCCCGGCGAGGAAGTGCCGCATGGTGGCGGACATGCCGTGCGGGTCGGTGTCGTCGGCCAGCACGGGCGCGCCCGCCTCGTCGAGCAGCGAGAGGTGGATGTGGCAGGAGTTGCCCTCGCGCTCGTCGTACTTCGCCATGAAGGTGAGGGCCTGGCCCTCCTGCGCGGCGATCTCCTTGGCGCCGGTCTTGTACACCGCGTGCTGGTCGCAGGTGGTGAGCGCGTCGTCGTAGCGGAAGGTGATCTCGTGCTGGCCGAGGTTGCACTCCCCCTTCGCCGACTCCACCGTCATGCCGGCGGCGCCCATCTCGTTGCGGATGCGGCGCAGCAGCGGTTCGACACGGCCGGTGCCCAGCACCGAGTAGTCGACGTTGTACTGGTTGACCGGGGTCAGGCCGCGGTAGCCGGCGTTCCAGGCGGCCTCGTAGCTGTCCCGGAAGACGATGAACTCCAGCTCGGTGCCCGCGTACGCCCGCCAGCCGCGTTCGGCGAGCCGGTCGAGCTGGCGGCGCAGTATCTGCCGCGGTGAGGCGACCACGGGCGAGCCGTCGTGCCAGGCGAGGTCCGCGGTGAGCATGGCCGTGCCTGGATGCCAGGGCGTGCGGCGCAGCGTGGCAGGGTCGCCGTGCATGGCGAAGTCGCCGTAGCCGCGTTCCCACGACGCCATGGCGTAGCCCTCGACGGTGTTGAGGTCGACGTCGACGGCGAGGAGGTAGTTGCAGCCCTCGGTGCCGTGGTCGAGGACGTCGTCGAGGAAGTGGCGTGCGGCGAAGCGCTTGCCCTGGAGCCGCCCCTGCATGTCGGTGAAGGCGAGTACGACGGTGTCGATGTCACCGATGTCGACCAGGCGCCGCAGCTCGCCGACGGTGAGCGGGGGCGTGCGGTCTGCCGGGGGGAATGCCGTGTGTTCTGCCACCAAGGGCCTCCTGTTCGAGCCGCCGGACGCCTTAAGGTAGTGGGAAATACCTTTGCATGGGAAGGGGCGCGATGGAGTCGGGCCGGGCAGTGGACGGCCCCGCGGGGAGCGGGGACGTGGCAGCGGGGGGCACCCCGGCCGGGGCACCGCCGGACGCGGCAGGCGGGCGGACGCACCAACGGCCCGACGCCGAAGACCGGTTGACGCCCGTGCTGCGCCCGGTACGGGCCGGCAGCGGTTTCGAGGAGGCGCTTGAGCAGATACTCCAGGTGATCCGGCTCGGCCTGGTGCCCGGCGGCGGGCGGCTGCCCGCGGAGCGGGAGCTGGCCGAGCGGCTCGGCATCAGCCGGGTGACGCTGCGGGAGGTGCTGCGGGTGCTCTCCGACCAGGGCCTGGTGGAGAGCCGCCGGGGCCGCTACGGCGGCACCTTCGTGCTGCCGCGGCCGCTGCCCGCCGCGCCGGCCCGGGCCCTGCGCGACCGGGCGGAGCCGGCCGAGCTGGAGGACGCGCTGCGCTTCCGCGAGGTGCTGGAGACCGGCGCCGCCGAGCTGTGCGCGGCCCGGGAGCTGACGGCGGCCGAGGCGGAGCGGCTGCGTGCGGCGCTGGCCGCCACCGGAGACGCGGCCCTGGACGACTACCGCAGGCAGGACACGCTCTTCCACCTCACGCTCGCCGAGCTGTCCGGCTCCCCCACCCTGCACACGCAGTACGCGGCCGTCCGGGCCAGGGTCAACGACCTGCTGGACTGCATCCCGCTGCTGGTCCGCAACCTGGAGCACGCCCAGCAGCAGCACGCCGCCGTGGTCGACGCCGTGCTGGAAGGGGACGCGGACGGGGCCCGGGAGGTGGCGCGGGAGCACTGCGCGGGCACCGCGGCGCTGCTCCGGGGCTTCCTGGCCTGACCTGCGCACGACCGGGCGGGCGCACCGAGGGACGCTGGGCGACGCGAGGGGGGCGCGACGCGATGGGCGGCGGGCAGCCGTTACTGCGGTTTAACGCACAGGGGTTGCGCCGGAGCCGGGTCGCACACAAAGGTATGGCCCCACACCAATGGTTTCGGCAGAGCGGGAGCGACCCATGGCCGAGGGAACCGACACATCCACCACCACCGGGGCCGGTCCGTCCCCCTCGGGCACGGACGGCTATCTGCAGCGCCGAACGCTGCGCCGCGGCACCGCCGGCTGGCTGCTGCTGACCGGCCTGGGCGTCGCCTACGTCGTCTCCGGCGACTACGCGGGCTGGAACTTCGGCCTCGCCGAGGGCGGCTTCGGCGGCCTGGCCATCGCCACCGTGCTGATGGGCCTGATGTACACCTGCCTGGTCTTCTCGCTCGCCGAGCTGTCGTCGGTGCTGCCGACCGCGGGCGGCGGCTACGGCTTCGCCCGCCGGGCGCTGGGCACCTGGGGTGGCTTCCTGACCGGCACCGCCATCCTGATCGAGTACATCCTCGCTCCCGCCGCCATCTCGGTGTTCATCGGCGGCTACGTCGAGTCGCTCGGGCTGTTCGGCCTGGAGTCGGGCTGGCCGGTCTACCTCGCGTGCTTCGTCATCTTCATCGGCGTGCACCTGTGGGGCGTCGGTGAGGCGCTGCGCTTCAGCTTCGTCGTGACCGGCATCGCGGTCATCGCGCTGCTCGTCTTCTCCGCCGCCGCCCTCACCCACTTCGACGCCGGTTCGCTGACCGACATCGCCGTCGACTCCGAGGCTCTCGGCTCCAACTCGTGGCTGCCGTACGGGCTGCTGGGTATCTGGGCCGCGTTCCCGTTCGGCATGTGGTTCTTCCTCGGCATCGAGGGCGTGCCGCTCGCCGCGGAGGAGACCCGCGACCCGGTGCGCACCATGCCCAAGGCGATGGGCCTGGCCATCGGCATCCTGGTGCTGCTCGCCGTCCTCACCCTGCTGCCGGCGGCCGGGGCCGCGGGCTCCGACGCCATCAAGGACGTGGACAACCCGCTGGTCGCCGCACTCCAGGCCGCCACCGGCGGCGAACCGACGACGCTCAGCCGCTTCGTCAACTACGCGGGCCTGGCCGGGCTGGTGGCCTCGTTCTTCGCTCTGATCTACGCCGGGTCCCGGCAGCTGTTCGCGCTGTCCCGGGCCGGCTACCTGCCGAAGTTCCTCTCCTTGACCAGCCGCCGCAAGGCCCCCTACCTGGGGCTGCTGGTGCCCGGCGCGATCGGGTTCACCCTGGCCGCGGCGACCGGCGACGGCGCGCTGATGCTGAACATCGCGGTGTTCGGCGCGGCGGTCTCCTACGTGCTGATGTCGCTGTCGCACATCGTGCTGCGCCGCCGCGAACCCGGCCTGCACCGCCCCTACCGCACTCCCGGCGGCCTGCTGACCTCGTCGGTCGCCTTCGTCCTGGCCTGCACCGCGGTGGTGGCCACCTTCCTCGTCGACCCGCGGGCGGCAGGCATCGCGTTCCTGCTGTACCTGGTCGCCGTCGGCTACTTCACCTTCTACTCGCGGCACCGGCTGGTGGCCGCCGCGCCGGAGGAGGAATTCGCCGCTCTGGCGGAGGCCGAGGCAGAGTTGGAACGCGACTGATCCGGAGGTACCCGTGTCCACACCCCTTGTCGGAATCACCACCTACCTGGAGGCGTCAGCCCGCTGGGGCGTGTGGGAACTGCCCGCCGCGCTGCTGCCCGCCGGATACCACCGGCTGGTGCAGCGGGCGGGCGGGCTGGCCGCGATGCTCCCGCCCGACGAGGCGCCCGGCGCCGCCGAGGCGGTGGTGGCCCGGCTCGACGCCCTGGTGGTGTCCGGCGGCCCCGACGTGGAGCCGGTCCACTACGCCGCCGAGCCGGGCCCGCACACCGGTCCGCCGGCGCGGGAGCGCGACCGGTGGGAGCTGGCCCTCATCCGGGCCGCGCTGGACGCCGGGCTGCCGCTGCTGGGCGTCTGCCGCGGCATGCAGCTGCTCAACGTCGCGCTGGGCGGCACGCTCGTCCAGCACGTCGAGGGGCACGGCGGACCGCCCGGCCGGTTCGCGGCCCATCCGGTGACGGTGGTGGCGGACAGCACGCTCGGCCGGGTCCTGGAGGGCCGGGTGAGCGTGCCCAGTTACCACCACCAGGCGGTGGATCGGCTGGGGCGCGGTCTGCGGGTGTGCGCGCACGCCGAGGACGGCACCGTGGAGGCGGTAGAGCTGGCCGGCACGGACCGCTTCGCGGTGGGCGTGCAGTGGCACCCGGAGGCCGGCGACGACCTGCGGGTCATGTCAGCGCTGCTCGCAGCGCGTCGCCCAGCACGGCCGGAGCCCGTACCAGCGACGGGCCGTACCAGGTGAGGTGACGTCCGTCGACCAGCGCGCAGGGCAGCCCGGGGAACGCCTCCGGGCCGTCCTCCGCGGTGAAGCGGTACGGCTCGTCCGGCAGCACCACCAGGTCCGCCCCGCAGCCGTTCAGCTCGGCGAGCGGCAGCGCCGGGTAGCGCTCGGGGTGGTCCTGCCACACGTTGGCCACCCCGAGCCGGGCGAGCACGTCGGCGGCGAAGGTGTCCCGGCCAAGCACCATCCACGGACGGCGCCACACCGGCACCACCGCGCGTACGGGGGCCGCCGGCCGCACGTCCCGCCAGGCCGCGCGGGCCTCGTCCAGCCAGCGCGGCCGGGGCAGGCCGCAGCCGCGGGTCAGCACCCGGTCCAGCTCGGTGAAACCCTCGTCGAGGGTGCGGATGCGGGTGACCAGCACCTCCAGTCCGGCCGCGCGCAGCGCGTCCAGGTCGGCGGGCCGGTTCTCCTCCTCGTTGGCGAGGACGAGGTCGGGGGCCAGCCGAACGATCCGCTCCACGGCCGGGTTCTTGGTACCGCCGACGCGGGTCGCGTCCAGGCCGGCGGGGTGGCTGCACCAGTCGGTGGCCCCCACCAGCAGGCCGGGCCCGGTCTCGGCGACCGCCTCCGTCAGGGACGGCACCAGCTAGACGACCCGCGGCGCACTCACGCGGCCGGTTCCGGCTCGGCGTGCAGCGTGCCCGCCCCGGTGACGCTGATGCCGGTGGTGTCGCCCGGGCGCAGCGCGACCGGGCCGGGGTGCCGCACGTCGACCGTGCCGGGCACACCCTCGACGGCCACCGACACCAGCGCGTCGTGGCCGTAGAAGCACACGTCGCGGACCGTGCCGCGGGCCGCGGCCCCGTCCGGCCCGGTAAGCGCCAGCTGCTCCGGTCGCAGCACCACGGTGCCGCTGAGTCGCGACCCCGCACCGCCGGTGAGCGGCACCCGGCCCAGCGCGGTGGCCGCCGTCTTGCCCTCGACCCTTCCCGCGAGCAGCACGGCGTCGCCCACGAAGGACGCCACCCAGGTGTCGGCCGGCTGCCGGTAGACCTCCTCGGGAGTGCCGCACTGCGTCACCCGGCCGCGGCGGACCACCGCGACCAGGTCGGCGGTGGACAGGGCCTCCTGCTGGTCGTGGGTGACCATGACGGCGGTGGCACCGGCAGCCCGCAGGGCGGCGCGCACGTCCGCCCGCAGGCCCGCCCGGAGCGCGCTGTCGAGCGCGTTGAACGGCTCGTCCAGCAGCACCAGCGCCGGGCTGGGCGCCAGTGCGCGGGCGAGTGCCACCCGCTGCTGCTGGCCGCCGGAGAGTTCGTGCGGCATGCGGTGCCCGTAGCCGCCCAGCCCCACCAGCTCCAGCATCTCCTCGGTGCGGGCGGCGCGTGCGGCGCGGGAGGTGTGCGAGCGCCCGGTGAGGCCGAAGGCGACGTTGCGGGCGGTGCTCAGGTGCGGGAACAGCGCGCCCTCCTGCGCGACGATGCCGATGCTGCGGCGCTCCGGCGGCAGGTTCACGCCGGGCCCGCACACGACGCGGTCGCCGACGGTGACGGTGCCGGCGTCCGGGCGCAGGAAGCCGGCCACGACCCGCAGCAGCGTGGTCTTGCCGCAGCCGGACGGGCCGAGCACGGCCGCGAGCCGCCCGGCGGGCACGGTGAGGTCGAGGCCGTCGAGCACGGCGGGGCCGGGCCCGTAGGACTTGCGCAGCGCGCTGATCCGCAGAGCGGTCACGGGCGGTGCCTCCCCAGGAGATAGGCCGGAACGGCGGCGATGAGGACGAGCGCGGCGGCGTAGGGCGCGGCGCCCGCGTAGGCGGACAGTGCGGTCTGCGACCACAGGCGGGTGGCGAGGGTGTCCATGCCGGTCGGCCGCAGCAGCAGTGTCGCCGGCAGCTCCTTCATGATGACCACGAAGGTGAGGGCGGCGCCGGCGGCGACCCCGGGCGCGGCCAGCGGCACGGTGATCTCGCGCAGTACCCGCAGCGGAGAGCGGCCCAGCGAGCGGGCGACGTCCTCCAGCACCGGCGGCGCCTGGAGCACCGCGGCACGGGTGGCGCCCACCGCGAGCGGCAGGAAGAGCACCGCGTAGGCGGCGAGAAGCAGCGGCAGCTGCTGGTAGAGCGGGTAGGCGTAGCGCACCGAGAAGAAGACCAGCGCCAGGGCGACGGTGATGCCGGGCAGGGCGTGCCCGGCGTAGGCGGCCTGCTCCAGCAGTTGTGCGGTCCGGCCGCGGTAGCGGGCGGCGATCACCCCGACGGGCAGGGCGAGCGCGGTGGTCAGGGCTGCACCGGCGGCAGCCACGGTGACGGTGTTGAGCGCGGTCTCCAGCAGGCGGGGCGCGTCCCAGGTGGCGGTGTTGCCGACCGCGATCCAGTAGCCGAGCGTGGCGAGCGGGAAGCCGACGGCCGCCGCCGCGACGGTGCCGCACCACAGCTGTGCGGGCAGCGCGTGCCGGCCGAGCGGCACCCGGAGGGGCGGGCGGGAGGTGCCGCGCCCGGTGCGGGAGTGCCCGGCCCGCCCCCTGGTGCGGACCTCCGCCAGTACCAGGGTGATGGTCAGGGCCACCAGCACGCAGCCGAGCACCGCTGCGGGGGTGCGGTCGAAACTGGCCCGGTAGGAAGTGTGGACGGCCCGGGTGAACGTCTCGTACCGCATGATCGACACGGCGCCGAAGTCGGAGAGCACGTAGAGGGCCACCAGCAGTCCGCCGCCCGCTGCGGCCGGGCGCAGCTGCGGCAGGGTGACCCGCCGGAACGTCTGCCAGGGGCCGTTCCCGAGGGAGCGGGCGGCCTCCTCCTGCTCGGGGTCGATGCCGCGCAGCGTGGCGGCCACCGGCAGGTAGACGTAGGGGAAGCAGGCCAGGGTGAGTACCAGGGCCGCGCCGGTGAAGCCCGCCAGTCCGGGCAGCGCGGACACCCAGGCGAAGGCCGCGACATAGCTGGGGACGGCGAGCGGCAGCGTCGCCAGCACCGCCCACAGGCGCAGTCCGGGCAGCCGGGTGCGCACCGTCAGCCAGGCGAGCGAGACCCCCAGCAGCAGGCAGCCCGCGACGACCACGGCGGCCAGGCCGGTGCTGCGGGCCAGCAGTTCCAGGGTGCGCTGGTCGGCGGCGATGTCCCAGGCGTAGCCGGGCCCGTGCTCCAGGGCGCGGACGCCGAGGTAGCCCAGCGGCAGCAGGGCCAGGGCCGCGGCCAGCGCCGCCGGCACGGCGAGCACGGCCGGGGGCCTGCGCCTGCCGCGCCGGTGCCCGGCCGGCGCTTGCGCGCCGGCCGGGCGGGTGGTGGTGCTCATTCCGGGTCAGACCATTCCGACGTCTTTGAGCATCTCCAACGTCTGCTCGAGCGAGTCGAGTTCGGTCAGGTCGATGTCCGGTCCCTTGAGGGTGTCCAGGGCGGGCAGGCCCTCGACCGGGCTCTCGACTCCGCTCGCCAGCGGGTACTCCTTCGTCTGCTCGGCGAAGTAGGTCTGGCCCTCCTTCGACAGGAGGAAGTCGGCCGCCTTGCGTGCGGTCTCGCTCTGGTCGCCCTGCAGCACGCCGACACCGGCGACGTTGACCAGCGCCCCGGGGTCGCCGGCGCGCAGGAACTTCAGTGCGGAGTTGAGCTTGTCCTCGCCGACCTCGGAGGCCTTCTCGTACCAGTAGTAGTGGTTGATCAGCCCGAGGGAGACCTCGCCGGCGTCCACGGCGTCGCGCACGGCGCCGTTCTTCTCGTACGGCTTGGCGTCGTTGGCCTTGAGGTCGGTCAGCCACTTGCGGGTGCGGTCCTCACCCTCGGAGACCCTCATGGCGGTGACGAAGGCGTGGAAGGAGGCGTTGGTCGGGGCGTAGCCCACCTTGCCCTTCCACTCCGGCTTGGTGAGGTCCAGGACGCTGTCGGGGACCTCGTCCGTCTCGACCTGGTCGGTGTTGTAGATGAGGACGCGGGACCGGCCGGAGACGCCGACCCAGTCGCCCTTGCCGCCGCGGTAGGTGGAGTCGACCTTGTCGAGGGACTTCTGCGGCAGCTTCTCCAGCATTCCGGCCTTGGACAGCGCACCGAGCGCGCCGGCGTCCTGGGCGAAGAACAGCCCGGCCTTGGTGCGGTCGCCCTCTTCGAGGATCTGCGCGGCGAGTTCGGCGCTGTCGCCGTACCGGACCTCGACGTCGGTGCCGGTGGCCTTCTCCAGTTGCTCCAGCAGCGGCGCCACGAGTTCCTCGTCCCGGCCGGAGTAGACGACCAGTCGGGACGTCCCACCGTCGGTCGCGGAGGTGCCGGCGGACTTGTCGGAACTGTCGTTCCCGCAGGCGGCGGTGGCGGGCAGCAGCACCGCCACCGCGGCGAGCGCCGCGAGCCGTGGTGCGGACTTCTGTCGCATCTGGGTGCCTTTCCGTCTGCCCGCCGTGCCGGACACGGGACTGCGGTCCGGCGGGCGGGAGGGTTCTCATTGAGCACCCTATGGTTAAGGTAATCCTTACCTAAGTGTCAACACGGGGCAAAAATCGTGCTGTCCCCGTGACGTGTGTGAGCCGCCGCACAACCCGCCGCACAACCGTGCGCCCCGGCGCCGACCGGGGTCGGCGCCGGGGGCGCGTGCCTCACGTACCTGTCTGCGAGGGCGCCTGCGAACGTGCCTGCCGTCAGGGCTTCTTGCCCAGCGTGACCGGCTTGCCGTCGGCGTCTCCGCCGCCGCGTCCGCCACCCTCGGAGGAGGCGGACCCGTTCTCCAGGCCCTCCTCGATGGCGGCGACCGCCTGGTCCACGATGCGCTCGTGCTGCCTGCGGCGGCGAGCCGCCAGAAAGGCCTGCCGCTCCTGGTGGAAGGACTTCAGGGTCGCCACGCACATCCCGATCATGACCACGCTGAACGGCAGCGCGATGATGATCGCCATGGTCTGGAGCGTGGTCAGCGCGTCGCCTCCGGTGCCGCTGGCGACCAGCAGCGCGATGGCGACCAGTCCCTCCGCGGCGGCCCAGAAGACCCGGCTCCACACCGGCGGCTCCGGGTCGCCGCCGGAGGCGAGCATGTCCACCACGTAGGAGCCGGAGTCGGAGGAGGTCACGAAGAACAGCACGATCAGCAGAATCGTCACGCCGGCGAAGAAGGTCCCGCCGGGCAGGGTGCCGAGCAGCTGGAACAGCGCGCTGTCGGTGACCACCGATCCGTCCTCGCCGACGATCCCGCCGTCCTGGAACATCTCGTTGTACAGGCCGCTGCCGCCGAAGACCGAGAACCAGAAGAAGGTCAGAAGGGTCGGCACCAGCAGCACGCCGCACACGAACTCGCGCACGGTCCGGCCGCGCGAGATACGGGCGATGAAGATACCGACGAAGGGGGCCCAGGAGATCCACCAGCCCCAGTAGAAGACCGTCCAGCCGTTGACCCAGTCGGTTCCCTCCTGGCCCTGCGAGGCGCCGGTGTCGAAGCTGAGACCGAGGATGTTCTGCAGGTACGCGCCGATGTTCTCCACGAAGTCGCCGAGGATGAACAGCGTGGGGCCGGCGATCAGCACGAAGAGCATGATCAGCGCGGCCAGGCCCATGTTGATGTTGGACAGCCACTTGATGCCCTTGCCGATGCCCGTCACCACGGACACGGTGGCGATCAGGGTGATGCCGATGATCAGCGCCACCTGGAGTCCCTTGCCGGGTGAGTCGACCCAGCCGTTGAACTCCATGCCCGCGGCGATCTGCATGACACCGAAGCCGAGTGAGGTGGCCACACCGAAAACGGTTCCGACGACGGCGACCACGTCGATCAGGTCACCCCACCGGCCCCTGATCCGGTCGCCGAGGATCGGCTCCAGCGCCCAGCGGATGGACACCGGGCGCCCCTTGCGGTGCACCGCGTAGGCGACGGCCAGGCCGACGACGACGTAGATGGCCCACGGGTGGATTCCCCAGTGCAGGAACGTCTGCACCATGGCGAATTCGGCCCGCTCGGCCTCTCCGGTACCCACTCCCGGCTTCGGGCTGCCGTAAAAGCTCAAGGGCTCGGCGACGCCCCAGAAGACCAGGCCGATGCCCATTCCGGCGGCGAAGAGCATCGACAGCCAGGACCCGAGGCCGAACTCCGGCTTCTCGTCGTCCTTACCGAGCTTGATGTCACCGAAACGGCCGACGCCGACCCACAGCGCGAATACCACGAACAGCGAGACAAGAATGATGTAGTACCAGCTGAGACCGCCGATGACCTCGCTGTTGACCGTGCTGACCGTGTTCTTCGCCGACTCCCGGAAGACGACGGCCCACAGGACGAAAGCGAGGATGACAAGAGCGGCAGGATAGAAGACACGCGGTGCGATCGACGGCTTGCGCGCCGCCATGGGTTGTCGGGGGGTATCCGGAGTGTCACTCGGCGCGTTTGCTGGCTGCTTCGCGGGCACGTGCGGCTTCCTTCTCTTTCGAGGGCAGGCGACTGGCAAGCTGGGGGCTCACGCCCCGAGTGGCCATGCCTGCCCCCAAATTATGAACCCACGCGTCACGAACTCGCATCCGGCGATCCGCCGCAGGGCCCGGCGGCAGCCGGGGTGCGGCATGATCGGAGGGTGACGACACCCTCCGATGGCGCCGCCCCCCGGCTGATGCTCCTCGACACCGCGTCCCTGTACTTCCGCGCCTACTTCGGCGTGCCGGAGTCCGTCCGCGCACCCGACGGCACCCCGGTGAACGCGGTCCGCGGCCTGCTGGACTTCATCGCCCGACTGGTACAGGACCACCGCCCGGACCACCTGGTGGCCTGCATGGACGCCGACTGGCGGCCCGCCTGGCGGGTGGCGCTCATTCCCACCTACAAGGCCCACCGGGTGGCCGAGCAGCACGACGGCGGCCCCGACACCGAGGAGACCCCGGACACCCTGGCGCCGCAGGTGCCGATCATCGAGGCGGTGCTGGACGCCCTCGGCATCGCCCGGGTGGGCGTACCCGGCTACGAGGCCGACGACGTGATCGGCACCCTGAGCCGCCGTGCCGCCGGACCGGTGGACATCGTCACCGGCGACCGGGACCTCTTCCAGCTGGTGGACGACACCGCCGGGGTGCGGGTGCTCTACCCGGTGAAGGGCGTGGGCACACTGGCCGTCTTCGACGAGGACGCGCTGCGGGACAAGTACGGGGTGGACGGCGCCGGTTACACGGACCTGTCGCTGCTGCGCGGCGACCCGAGCGACGGCCTGCCCGGTGTCCCCGGTGTGGGCGAGAAGACGGCGGCGAAGCTGCTCGCGCAGTTCGGCGACCTGGCCGGCATCATGGCCGCCGTCGACGATCCCGCGAGTCGGCTGACGCCCGCGCAGCGCAGGCGGCTGGACGAGTCCCGCCCCTATCTGGCGGTCGCACCGCAGGTCGTCCGGGTGGCGGACGCCCTCACCCTGCCGCCCTTCGACCCGGAGTTGCCGGGCCGGCCCGCCGACCCGGAGGCGGTGGCGGCGCTGGGCAGCCGCTGGGGACTGGGAGGTTCGTTGCAGCGGGTGGTGACCACTCTCGCCTCATAGAGCCGCTCCCGCCTCGCAGCCCCATCCGACGGACTGCTAGGTTAGGGTCACCTAACCTAGCAGTGCCCGGGAGGTACCGTGCCAGAGCGACCGGCCCGCAACAAGCCCCGCGTCCGCAGGGCGACCGTACTCCGGACCCAGCAGCTCAGCCCGCACATGGTCCGGGTGGTGCTGACCGGACCCGAGCTGGAGGGCTTCCCCGTCGGCGGGCACAGCGACGCCTACGTCAAGCTGGTGTTCCCCCGCCCCGGCACCGAGCTGCCCGAGCCGTTCGACCTGGCACAGGTCCGCGAGGAGCTGCCCCGGCACCGGTGGCCGGTGACCCGCACCTACACGGTGCGCCGTTGGGACGCCCAGACCGCCGAGCTCACACTCGACTTCGTGGTGCACGGCGAGGAGGGCATTGCCGGCCCCTGGGCGGCGGGTGCCAAACCGGGCGACGTGGTGCACCTGCTGGGCCCCGGCGGCGGTTACGCACCGAGCCGGGAGTCCGACTGGCACCTGCTCGCCGGCGACGAGAGCGCACTGCCGGCGATCGCCGCCGCCCTGGACCGGCTTCCGGCGGACGCTTCCGCCCGGGTCCTGATCGAGGTGGCGGGACCGGCGGAGGAGCAGCGGCTCACCGCCCCGCCCGGCGCCGAGGTGGTGTGGCTGCACCGCGAGGGCGCCCCGCCCGGTCGCCTGCTGGTGGACGCCGTGCGGGCGCTGGACTTCCCCGAAGGCCGGGTCCAGGCCTTCGTGCACGGAGAGGCCGGCTTCGTGAAGGAGTTGCGGCGCCACCTGCGACTGGACCGCAACCTGCCCCGCGAGCTGCTGTCGGTCTCGGGCTACTGGCGGGCCGGCCACGACGAGGACGGCTGGCAGGCGTCCAAATCCCAGTGGAACGCCCAGGTCGAGGCCGAGCAGGAGACAGCGGCGACGCCGGCCGCCCCCTGACCGCTCGACCGGCTCCCGACCGCGTCGCACTGCCTCTCACCCCGCCGCCCTGGCCGCACCGAAACCAGCCCCGCCAAGGGCTCAGCAGTCGTCGGCGGGCGGCGCCGCGCGCGGAACGCCTTCGCCGAACTGCCCGGCGGAGGCGTTCCGCTGGGCCAGCCGGCGCAGCGCGCCCAGCGCGCTGTCACCCAGCAGCGTGCCGACCACCACGGCCTCGGCCATCGCCGCCGTGGACCCGACGTCCGCCACCGAGGCCAGATCCGCACGGGCGATGAGTTCGCTCGCGGCCGCGTACTCCTCCAACCGGTCCGCGAAGGACGTGTATCCCAACCGGTGCATCGCCGCGATCGCCTCGACGAGCACCCGGGCGGACGGGTGCTCGGAAGACACTGCCCAGCCGAGCCCGTCGAGCAGGGCGGTCACCCGCCCGGCCGCCGCCCGGTGGGCCTCGTCCAGCTCTCCCCCGCCGTTCGCCCCGTCCGGTACCGGGCGGGTGATGCTGTGCTGCACCACACCGAGCGCCTTGTGCACGGGCCGGTCGGCCTCCGACACCGCCTGCACGACCTCGCGCACCCGGCCGACGGAGACGCCGCCGACCTCGATGAGCGCCCGGATCAGCCGCAGTCGGCGCTCGTGCTCGGCGCCGTAGCTGGCCTGGTTCGGCCGGCTCAGCTCTCCGGGCGGCAGCAGTCCCTCGCGGACGTAGTACTTGATCGTGGGCACGGACACGCCGGTCCGCCTGCTGAGTTCACCGATGCGCATGCAGTGATCATCCCCGGCCGGCGCCGACGAGGCGAGTGCCCTTGTGTACCCGCTCGACACTATGGATAGTACCCCTATCCATTAACGGATACTTCTACTATCCATTCAGCTGCCGGTCCCGCCACGGGGTGCGGGACCGGCGCCCGGGCCGCCCGTCAGCCGACGGAGGAGTAGGCGACAACACCGCGGCGCATCGCCTCGACCGCCTTGCGGGCGTTCGCCGACACCGTGCTCCCCTCGGGAGCGGCGGCGGCGAGCTGGCCCAGCACGTCGATGACCTGCTTGCACCAGCGCACGAAGTCACCAGCCGGCATCTCGGCCTCGCGCAGCACCGCGTCCAGCTCGTGCCCCTCCGCCCAGCGGTAGGTGGCCCAGGCGAACCCGAGATCGGGCTCGCGCTGGCCGACGCCCTCGGCCTGGTTGATGCGGTGCTGCTCCTCCAGCGCGTCCAAGCGCCCCCAGATGTGCACCATCTCGCCGAGCGCCGTCCGGGCCGCACCACCGGGCACCTTCGGCGGCATCGCGTCGTCTGCCGAGCGGGCCTCGTAGACCAGCGCGGAGGCGCAGGCCGCCAGCTCGGCGGGCGGCAGGCCGTCCCACACCCCTTCCCGCAGGCACTCGGCCGCCAGCAGGTCCAGCTCGCCGTAGAGCCGGGCCAGCCGCTTGCCGTCCTCGGTGACCTCGTCGCCTCGCAGGTACGCAAGGTCCGACAGCAGTGCGTACACCCGGTCGAAGGTGCGGGCGATGGTGTTCGTCCGGCCCTCGATGCGCCGCTCCAGCTGGCGGGTGTCGCGGGTCAGCCGGTGGTAGCGCTCGGCCCAGCGGGCGTGGTCCTCCCGCTCGTCGCAGCCGTGGCACGGGTGGGCCCGGATCTCCGTCCGCAGCCGTGCCAGCTCGGCGTCGTCGGCAGCCGCCGCACGCTGCTGCTTGCGGCGGCGCTGCGGCGATGCGCCGTCCAGGGCCGCGCCCGCCCGGCTGCGCAGAGTCGAGGCGAGATCCCGGCGCGACTGCGGGCTGCGGGCGTTGAACGACTTCGGGACGCGCATCCGGTCCAGCGCCTCCACGGGCACGGGGAAGTCGATGCCGGCCAGCCGCTTCACCTGGCGCTGCGCGGTGAGCACCAGCGGCCGCGGCCCGTCGTGCACTTCGTGGCCCCCGTGGCCGGGGCTGCGCCCGGCGGGCAGACCCGGGTCGAGCACCAGGGCGAGACCGGCGTACTTGCCGGTGGGCACCTCGATGATGTCGCCCGCCCGGAGCTTCTCCAGGGACGCCGCCGACTGCGCCCGGCGCTGCACCACGCCCTGCTTGGCGAGTTCCGTCTCCCGGTCCTTCAGCTTGCGGCGCAGCCGCGCGTACTCCTCGAAGTCGCCCAGGTGGCAGGTCATGGCCTCGCGGTAACCGGCCACGCCCTCCTCGTTCTTCTGCACCTGGCGCGAGATGCCGACCACCGAGCGGTCGGCCTGGAACTGTGCGAAGGACGTCTCCAGCAACTCGCGTGAGCGGTGCCGGCCGAACTGGCCGACCAGGTTGACGGCCATGTTGTACGACGGCCGGAAGGAGGACCGCAGCGGATAGGTGCGGGTACCGGCCAGACCGGCGAGCGCGCCCGGGTCCATGCCTCGCTGCCAGAGCACCACGGCGTGGCCCTCGACGTCGATGCCGCGCCGCCCGGCCCGCCCGGTCAGCTGGGTGAACTCGCCGGGGGTGATGTCGGCGTGCTGCTCGCCGTTCCACTTCACGAGCTTCTCCAGCACCACCGAGCGGGCGGGCATGTTGATGCCCAGCGCCAGCGTCTCGGTGGCGAAGACCGCCTTCACCAGGCCGAGGGTGAACAGCTCCTCCACGACCTCCTTGAAGGTCGGCAGCATGCCGGCGTGGTGGGCGGCGATGCCCCGCTCCAGCCCCTCCAGCCACTCGAAGTAGCCCAGGACGTGCAGGTCCTCGTCGGGGATGGAGGCGGTGCGGCGCTCGGTGATCTCCCTGACCCGCTCGCGCTCGGCGGTGTTGTTGAGCCGCATGCCCGCGTACAGGCACTGCTGCACCGCGGCCTCGCAGCCGGCCCGGCTGAAGACGAAGGTGATGACGGGCAGCAGGCCCTGAGAGTCCAGCCGGTCGATCACCTCGGGACGGCTCGGCGTCCAGATCCGGGACCGCTGACGGCGTTCACGCTCGCGGTCCGCCTCCCGCACGTCCCGGCCGCGTCGCCGCTCCCGCGGCCCGGCCACCCGGCTGTTCTCCATCCGGGCCATCCGCACCAGGTCCGGGTTGACCTCGCGCTTTCCGCCCTTCTCCTCGAACAGGTCGTACAGCCGCCGGCCGGCCAGCACGTGCTGCCACAGCGGGACCGGGCGGTGCTCGGAGACGATCACCTGGGTGTCGCCGCGCACGGTGTCCAGCCAGTCCCCGAACTCCTCCGCGTTGGAGACCGTCGCGGAGAGGGACACCAGGGTCACCGAGTCGGGCAGGTGGATGATCACTTCCTCCCACACGGCGCCGCGGAACCGGTCGGAGAGGTAGTGCACCTCGTCCATGACCACGTAGCCCAGGCCGCGCAGCGCCTGCGAGCCGGCGTACAGCATGTTCCGCAGGACCTCGGTGGTCATCACGATCACCGGCGCGTCCGCGTTGACGCTGTTGTCGCCGGTGAGCAGCCCGACCTGTGCGGCACCGTACCGCTTCACCAGGTCGTTGAACTTCTGGTTGGACAGCGCCTTGATCGGCGTGGTGTAGAAGCACTTGCGGCCCTGGGTGAGGGCCAGGTGGACGGCGAACTCGCCGACGATCGTCTTTCCGGAACCGGTCGGTGCGGCGACCAGCACGCCCTTACCCGACTCCAGCGCCCTGCAGGCGTCGAGCTGGAAGGGGTCGAGCTCGAAGTCGTACATCTCGCGGAAAGGGGCCAGCGCGGTGGCCTGCTCGGCTGCGCGCCGACGGGCGGCGGCGTAGCTCTCGGCAGGGGACATGTCCTCGGTCATCGTGGACCGAGCCTACCGGCCACCCCCGACAACCCACACGATCTTTACCGGCGCCCCGCCACGCCGGCGCCCCACGGCCGGAGCGGCACGCGGGGCGCGTCGGGTGAGCGGGTGGGACGGGCGCGGAGCCCGGGGCCGGCCGGTCAGGTCGCGTCGTCGTAGCCGCCGCGGCGCGGGATGCCGTCGTCGCCCTGCTGCTCGGTGAGCGGGCCGCTCGGGGCCACCGGCTCCGGGGTCAGGTCCAGGTCGGACGCCTCGTTGTCGCTGATCGCGGCCTCGGTGTCCCGGGCCAGCCGGCGGCGGTCGTTGAAGAGCGAGAAGGCGACCGCGCCGAAGTACAGGGCGGTGATGGGTACGGCCAGTACCAGCATGGACAGCGGGTCGGTCGGGGTGACGACCGCGGCGAACACGGCGATGCCCATGACCATGCCCCGCCACCAGCTGAGCATGCGCTGCCCGGTCAGCACCCCGCCGAGGTTCAGCAGGACGAGCACCAGGGGAAGCTGGAAGGCCAGGCCGAAGGCGAGCACCAGCTTGACCGAGATGTCGACCATGTCGTCGACGGTGATCAGGTTGGTCGAGCCGTCGAGGCTGAAGCTGAGCAGCACCGGCACGGCGTGCGGCAGCACCCACCACGCGAGGTAGGCGCCGACCAGGAACAGCGGGGTGCCGAAGGCCACCGTGGACAGCGCGTACTTCTTCTCGTTCCGGTGCAGGCCGGGAGCGAGAAACGCCCACATCTGGTAGAGCCAGACCGGCGCGGCGGCCACCAGGGCGGCGATCAGCGCCACCTTGACGTAGGTGGTGAAGGGCGAAGTGAGGCCGATCTGGGAGAGCACGGCGCATCGACCGCCCTGCCGGGCCGCCTCCGCCTCCGTGGCGCAGACAGGCACGGGGTCGGTGATGAACTCCCCGATGTCCTTGGCGAAGAACAGGGCGACGATCATCAGCGGCACGATGGCCAGCAGCGCCTTGACCAGCCTGTTGCGCAGCTCCCGCAGATGCTCGACCAGAGGCATCCGGCCCTCGGGATCGCTGGGCTCGGCCTTCTTGCGGGCGGACTTGAGCAACCCACGTCCTCGTCTCGTGGGGCGGCCGGCTGGCGGCGCGGCGGCCCGGAACCTGTGGTGTGAACCGAGTGGGCCGGTCAGCCCTGGTTGGTGTGCTTCGGCTCCTCGACAGGGCGCGAGCTGCTGACGTCACCGGGGGCGGCCTTGATCGTCCGGGGCGCGGTGGTCTCCTCCGCGGTGCCGGACTTGGCGCCGTCCGCCGTGTTGCTCTCGTTCTTCATGGCCGCGGTCTCGCTCTTGAGGATGCGCAGCGACTTGCCGAGGGCACGAGCGGTGTCGGGCAGCCGCTTGGCGCCGAAGATCAGCACGATGAGGCCGATGATGATGACGAGCTGCCAGATTCCGATCTGACCGGGCATGAGTGCCTACCTTCTCACCGAGGCCATGTGGATGTTGCCGGGGCGGCCGTGCGGCCAGGTGTCCGACCGTCGTCCGGGCAGTCATCGTAACGCGCGGGGGTAAACACCGGGCAATGCCCGTGCGTCCCCCTGGCCACGGCTTCCCCCGCCTGGCCGTTTGGTCGCCTGTCCAGGGCCCTGAGGCCGCCGGGACGGTACGGGCGGGCCGCCGCCCTCAGCTGCGGCGCTGCCCGTCGGCCGGGGCTCCGGCTCGTCCGGCCAGCGGCACGGCGGCCCGTTCCAGGTCCTCCGCAGCCCGCGTGATGCGTTCCGCGCTGTCCCCGACGGCGGCCGAGAAGCGGCGGACCTCCAGGGCCACCCGTACGGCCAGCACGCCCAGCACCGCGATACCGCAGAAGGCGAGTGTGAGGAAGAACATCGGCCAGAGCATGGGTCGAGCGTAGCCGAGGCCCGCGGCGCCGATCGGAAGGACCCGATCGGCGCCGCCGTCGCGGCCGGTCCCGTCGGTCAGTGGTCGTAGGCGGCCAGTGCCGCCTGCGCCGCGCGGCGCGCGCTGTCGGCCAGCTCGGACGGCGCGGTGATCCGCCCGTCCTGCCCCAGCCGCAGGGCCAGGCGGCGCAGCGACGCCGGGTCGGGGGTGCGCAGCGTGATGCGCAGGCCGCCGTCGGGCAGTTCCTCGGCGCTGTCGTGCGGGTAGTACTCCGCGACCCAGCGTCCGCCCGGCCCCACCTCGACCACCACCTCCGGGTCGTCCGCGGAGGGCTGGACCAGGCCCTCGGACAGGTCGCGCGGGGTCACTGACGGCGGGTCTGCGGGCTCGTCGAGCAGGCGGATCTCCGCGACGCGGTCGAGCCGGAAGGTGCGCCTTGCCTCCGAGAGCCTGCACCACGCCTCCATGTAGGTGTGGCCGAGGACGAAGAGGCGGACCGGGTCCACCTCGCGTTCGGTCAGCTCGTCCCGCGCCGGGGAGTAGTAGCGCAGCCACAGGCGGCGGCGTTCGGCGATGGCCCGGTCGACGTCGGCGAAGACGCCGCCCTCGGACTCGAAGGTCACCGACAGGCGGGAGCTTGCGCCCGCGTTCTCCCCGGCGGCCGTCTCCAGCTTGGCGGTGGCCCGCAGCAGGGCCTCCCGGTCCCCGGCCCGCAGCCCCGGCAGGGTGGCGACGGCGCGGGCCGCGACGAGCAGCGCGGTGGCCTCGTCGGCGGCGAGTCGCAGCGGCTCACCGGTGGAGTCGCTGGCCTCCGCGTTGTGCCACCAGATGTGCTCGCCGTCGGTGTCGATGTCCAGCAGGTCCCCGCCGCGGAAGCTGGTGCCGCACATCGGCAGCACGTGCAGGTCGGAGATCAGCTCGTCGGGGGTGATGCCGAAGGCGCGGGCGACCTCGTCGACCCTCGCCCCCGGGCGCTCCCGCAGGTACGTCACCAGGGACAGCAGTCGCCTGGTCTGGTCGATGGCGTTGGCAGCCATGCCGGTCCTCCCCCTCAGCCCTTGGCCACGGCGCGCAGCCGGTCCACGACGTCGGCCCGCAGCTCGGCCGGTTCCAGCACCACGACGTCGGGCCCGAACTCGACCAGCCAGGCGTCCAGGCCGTGCCCGTACGGGATCTCCAACTCCTCCCAGCCGTCGCCGAGATCGCGCACCTCGCCGGCCCGGGCGCGGAGCGGGTAGCCGGCACCCCGGCGCAGCCGGATGCGCGCGGTGGCCGTCGCGGACTCCCCCGCCCAGCGCTCGACCGTCTCGCGCACCCGTACCTGGTCGGGCACCTCGGCCGTGTACGCGCCGGCCCGGGAGCGCACGGGGCCGGTGATGCGGGAGAGCCGGAAGACACGTTCGGCACGGCGGTCCCGGTCCCAGCCGGCGAGGTACCAGTGCCCGCGCCAGCACTCCAGGATCCACGGCTCGACCTGACGCTTCTGCGGGTGCGGGGAGTTGGACCTGCGGTACTCGAAGACGACCGGGCGCCGGTCCCGGCAGGCGAGCATCAGCGGCTCGAACGCGGCCTCGTGTGCCGGGATGCGCGGTTCGAGGCTGCCGTACCCGCCGTAGGGGTCGTCGGCCAGCGGCATGCCGGCCGCCCTCAGCTTCTGCAGGGCGCCGCTGGCCGCGCCGGCGAGCCTCGCCTGCTGCCAGACCTTGGCGGCGACGCCGAGGGCGGCTGCCTCCGCCGGGTCCAGGGTGATCGCCGGCAGCCGGTTGAGGTCCCGCCGGGCCTGGTAGGCGGCTTCGCCCTCCAGGTTCTCCACCGTGTCGATGACCAGGCCGAGTTCACGCAGATCGTCCTTGTCGCGTTCGAACATCCGGTTGAACGCGTCGTCGCTGCCCGCTTCCAGGTAGGCCTCTATGGAGGTCCTCAGCTCCCGTTTGGTCAGCGGGCGACGGGTCCCGAGCAGGCACAGTGCGAGGTTCATCAACCGCTCGGCCTTGGCGATGGCCATCGAAGCCTTCTTTCTGGCAGGTCCCGACCGATGACCGTACCGCTACCTGACCGGGGTGCCAAAACGCGTTCAACGGAGCCCGGGCCCGGCCCCCGCCTGGTAGCGGGGGCCGGGCCCGGGTACGGGTGCGCCGCGCCCTCGGGGCACGGGACTGGTCAGACCGCCACCAGGTCGCAGACGAAGATCAGGGCCTCGTTGGGCTTGATCACGCCGCCCCCGGCGCCGCGCTCGCCGTAGGCGAGGTGCGCCGGGATGGTCAGCCGGCGGCGACCGCCGACCTTCATGCCCTGCACGCCCTGGTCCCAGCCGGCGATGACCTGGCCGACGCCCAGCTGGAACTGCAGCGGCGTGCCGCGGTTCCAGGAGGCGTCGAACTCCTCGCCGGTGCTGAAGGCCACACCGACGTAGTGCACTGACACGGTGTCACCGGCCTGGGCGACGGGGCCGTCGCCCTCCCAGATGTCCTTGATCTCCAGGTCGGCCGGCGGCTCGCCCTCGGGGAAGTCGACCTCGGGCTTCTCGATGCTCACGAATTGCTCCTAGCAGAGTTGCGCGGAAAACCGGTCAATCCTCGCACGTCACTTCTCGTCGACGCTGATGACGTCCACCGAGAACACGACCGGGGACTTGAACTCCTCGCGCTGGTCCTTGGTGAGTTCGTCCTCGGGAACGATGATCAGGACGCGGCTGCCCGCCTTCTGCCCCTTCAGCCCCTCTTCCCAACCAGGAATCCCGGGCTGGTCGCCGATGCCGGCGACCGGGATCTCCTGCGGGCCGCCCTGCTGCCAGGTGTCCGCCGCCAGCTTGCCGTCGTTCCACAGCACGGCGGTGTAGTGGGCGAAGACGGTGCTCTTGGCGCCGACCTCCTTGCCGTCGCCCTGGATCACCGTGCTGCTGACGATCTTCTTCGGCGCGTCCTGGTCCTTGGGCACCTCGATCTTGGGCGCCTCTTCACCGATCTCGGTGCCGACCTTCGGAAGCTCGGGGTCCTGCTTCTCGACCGGCTTGCCGTCGATCTTGGTGGGGACCGTCTTGTTCAGGTCCACCACGAAGACCAGCGTCGAGTCGGCGGGAATGGTGGGAGGGGAGCCCTGCTCGCCGTAGCCCTTGTCCGGGGGGATGACGAGTTCGATGCGGCTGCCGAGCTTCTGCCCGGCCACACCCTCGTCCCAGCCCTCGATGACGTTCCCGGCACCGACCTCGAAGGTGAACGCGGAACCCCGGTCGTAGCTGTTGTCGAAGACCTTGCCGTCCCACAGCTGGCCGAGGTAGTCGACGTTGAGCGTGTCGCCCTTCTTGACCTCCTCGCCCTTGCCCTCGCTGAGGACCTTGACCTTCAGCTCCTCGGGAGGGTCTCCCTCCCCCTTGGCGACCTTCGGCTTCTTTCCCGCCTCTCCGGTCACGGCCGGAAATTCTTTGGAGTCGCCGTCGCCGTCGCTGCCGCACGCGGCGGCGGAGACCAACAGCAGGGGAACGAGCAGCGCCGCTGCGACGCGGCGCACAGACTTCTTCGGATTCATGGGCCCAACTCGCGGTATCGGGGGTAGGCGGGTACTGCCCTTGCCACCCTACGGGGAAGCTCCGGCCCACCGGCCACCCCCGACACCACGAAGCGACCGGTACCTCACCCGTCGCACACGCCCGCAGGCGGCGTCACATACCCGCGATCAGCTTCTCCACCCGTTCGTCGACCGAGCGGAAGGGGTCCTTGCACAACACCGTGCGCTGCGCCTGGTCGTTGAGCTTGAGGTGGACCCAGTCGACGGTGAAGTCCCGCCGCTGCTCCTGCGCACGCCGGATGAAGTCGCCGCGCAGCCGCGCCCTGGTGGTCTGCGGCGGCACCGACTTGCCCTGGAAGATCTTCAGGTCGTTGCAGATCCGCTCGGCCTGTCCGTTGCGTTCCAGCAGGTAGTAGAGCCCGCGGCGCCGGTGGATGTCGTGGTACGCGAGGTCTATCTGCGCGACCCGCGGGTGGGACATCGTCAGGTTGTGCTTGGCCCGGTACCGCTCGATCAGCTGGTGCTTCATGACCCAGTCGATCTCGGTGGCGATCTTGCCCAGTTCCTGGGCGCGGATCGACTCCAGGGTGCGGCCCCACAGTTCGAGGACCTGCTCCACCACGCCGGTGCGGATACCGCGGCGCTCGCAGAAGTCCACCGCCTTGTCGAAGTACTCCTGCTGCACCTCCAGCGCGGACGCCTCCCGGCCGTTGGCCAACCGCACCTTGCGCTGCCCTGTGGTGTCGTGGCTGACCTCCCGGATGGCCCGGATCGGGTTCTCCAGGGTGAGGTCGCGCATCACTGTGCCCGCCTCGATCATGCGCAGCACCAGGTCGGTGGCGCCGACCTTGAGCAGCATCGTGGTCTCGGACATGTTGGAGTCGCCGACGATGACGTGCAGCCTGCGGTAGCGCTCGGCGTCGGCGTGCGGCTCGTCGCGGGTGTTGATGATGGGCCGGGAGCGGGTCGTCGCCGAGCTGACGCCCTCCCAGATGTGCTCGGCTCGCTGGCTGACGCAGAACACCGCGCCGCGCGGCGTCTGCAGTACCTTGCCCGCACCGCAGATCAGCTGGCGGGTCACGAGGAAGGGGATGAGGACGTCGGCCAGCCGGGAGAACTCCCCGTGCCGGGCGACCAGGTAGTTCTCGTGGCAGCCGTAGGAGTTACCGGCCGAGTCGGTGTTGTTCTTGAACAGGTAGACGTCGCCGGCGATGCCCTCCTCGTGCAGCCGGCGTTCGGCGTCCACCAGCAGGCCCTCGAGGATGCGCTCGCCCGCCTTGTCGTGGGTGACGAGTTCGGTCAGGTTGTCGCACTCGGGAGTGGCGTACTCCGGGTGCGAGCCCACGTCCAGGTAGAGACGGGCCCCGTTGCGCAGAAAGACGTTGCTGCTGCGGCCCCATGACACGACACGGCGGAAGAGGTACCGCGCCACCTCGTCAGGGGACAGGCGTCGCTGCCCCCGGAACGTACATGTGACGCCGTACTCGTTCTCCAGCCCGAAGATTCGGCGGTCCATGAGTGAACATTACGCCTGATGCCCCGTTCTGAAACCGGCTTCGGGCGTGCCGTTGCGATCATTTTCCGCGAGCGGGACCGCCCCGACCGGTGCGCGGGGCGGTGCCAGCGCCCGCTTCGTCAGGAGCAGGACCAGCAGCGCGGCCAACCCCGCGGCGCCCGGCACGGCGAAGCCGCCCGCCGCGCCCGCCCCCTCGATCACCGGGCCCACCACCGCGGTGCCCAGCGCCGCTCCGACACCGAAGGTGGTCACCAGCCAGGAGAAGGCCTCGGTCACCGTGCCGCGCGGCGCGTGCCGGTCCACCACCACGAAGGCGCAGCTCAGTGCGGGTGCCAGGAAGACACCGGCGACGCAGGCCAGCACGGTCATCGCCACCGGCCCGGGGACCGCGGCCAGCGGCAGGTAGCCGAGGGCCAGCAGGCCGATGAGCACCCGGAGCCGGCGCTCCGGCTCGCCCGTCCACTGCCGCGCACCGTAGGTGAGGCCGCCGACGAGCGCGCCGAACCCGATGCCGGACATGATCAGCGCGTAGACGAGGTCGCCGCCGTTTCCGTCCGCGTACGCCACCGCGGCCACCGTGATGGAGCCGAGCGCGATGCCGACGAAGAGGAACGAACCGAGCAGCGCCAGCAGCCCGGACGAACGCAGCGCGCCCAGCCAGTGGGCCTCCCGGGGCGCGCTGCGCCACGCCCTGGAGGGTGCCGAGACGACCACCGAGAGCGCGCCGAGCACCCCGAGCACGTTGACCACCAGGAGCGCGCCGGCCTCCGACCACACCGCGACCGCCAGCGTCACGAGCAGCGGCCCCACGGTGAACATGACCTCCTGGGCCACCGAGTCCAGCGCGTAGGCGGTGTGCACGCGGTCCTCACGCTTGAGCACGCTCGGCCACAGGGCCCGCAGACCGCCCTCCAGCGGCGGGGTGAAGAGGCCCGCGACCAGAACGGCCGCGGCGGCGAGCGGCAGCGGGTCGATGCCGACGAGTGCGAAGGCGGCCATGCCGAGCGCGGACACCACCGCGGACGGCAGGATCACCCGGGGCTGGCCGAGCAGGTCCACCGCGCGGCCGAGCAGCGGCTGGCCCACCGCCGTGGCCAGGCCGTACACCGTGGCCAGCACGCCGGCGAGGGTGTAACTCCCGCCCTCCGCACGGGTGAACAGCACGATCGCGATGTGTGCCGTCGCGTTCGGCAGACGGCCGACGAGCGTTCCGACCAGCAGGCGCACCGCGTGCCTGGCACGCAGCAACTCCCCATAACCCGTCGCCATCCGGCGGCACCTCCACAGGTTTTACGTATAACGTCGGACGCCATACGTACCATGTCCCCAGTCCGCAGGTCCATCCAGCAGCCGGAGTGCCGCAGTGCCCACCGCCCGCTCGCGGCCCACAAGCCGGGACGTCGCCCGAGCCGCCGGGGTGTCGCAGGCCACCGTCTCCCTCGTGCTGCGCGACAAGTGGCGCGGGCGCGTCTCCGCCGCCACGGCGGACTCCGTGCGGGCCGCCGCCCGGCAGCTGGGGTACCGGCCCAACCTCGCCGCCCAAAGCCTGCGCACCGGACTGACCCGGACCGCGCTGCTGGTGGTGCCCGCGCTCACCAACGAGTTCTTCGCCCGGCTGCACACCGGCGCCGCCGGGGTCGCCGCCGAGCACGACTTCGGCGTGGTGCTCTACCCCTCGCCCCAGGGCATCGGACGCGCCCGGGACCCCTTCGCCTCGGCCCGCACCGCCCTGGACGGCGTCATCGCCTCCTCGATGGCCGCGGAGGCCCTGGGCGCGCTCAGCGGGAACGGGCTGCCGCTGGTGATGCTGGACAGCGACCCGGCGCGCACCGACTCGGCGGCGAAGGTGAACGTGGACCTCGCCGACGGTATGCGCCAGACCGTGGCGCACCTGATCGGCCTGGGGCACCGGCACCTGGGCCATCTGGCCGCCGGAGTGCCCAGCTGGACCTTCGAGGTGCGCAGCGAGGCGCTGCACGAGGCGCTGCGGCCCTCCCCCGGCGTCCGGCTGCAACGGGCCGAGTCGCCCTCGCTGAGCGTCCAGGACGGCCTCCAGGCCGCTTGGCGCCTGCTCACCGCCGAGCCGCGGCCCACCGCGCTCATCTGTGATGACGACCTGCTGGCCGCCGGCGCGTGCAAGGCAGCCCGGCGGCTGGGGCTGCGGGTGCCCGACGACGTGTCGGTGAGCGGGTTCGACGACCTGGGCCTGGCCACCGCCGTCGACCCGGAGCTGACCACCGTGCGCCTCCCGGCAGAGGAGGCCGGCGCGGCGGCGATGCGCGCGCTGCTGGCCGTGCTCGCGGGCGAGGCGCCGGCAACGGCGGTGCTGCCCGTCGAGCTCGTGCGCCGCGGCTCCACGGGCCCGGCCCCGGGCTGGATCTGAGCGGTGCGCGCCTGAGTGAGGTGTGCACCGGATCGACGCGTGCCCGAGCGGCGCGCGCCTCGTAGCGCGGGCCGCCGCACAGACGCGCCGCCGTCCCGGGCGGCCCGGCGCGTCAGCGCACGGGTCGCCCGGGACGGCGGCGCCGGGCCGGTCATCCCGACCCGGTCGTCACTCCGACGCGGTGGGACCGGCCTCCGGGTCGGCATCCGCGTCTGCGGTGCCGGTGCTTCCGGCGGTGCCGCTGGTGCCGGTGCTTCCGGCGGCCGGGGACTTCTCCAGCAGGCGCGCCAGCTGCCCGCCCAGCACCCGCTTGAACTTCCGCTGCGGCCGACCGCGGTCCAGTACCGCCACCTCGAGCTGGTCGGCGGTCAGGGTGCGCTCCCCGCCGTTGTTGTCCCTGGTCAGCGCCTCCATGGCCAGTTGCAGCACCTCGGCGAGCGACATGTCGTCGCGGTGCCGCTCCTCGAGGTAGTTGCCGATCTGCTCCGAGTTGCCGCCCACGGCAACCGAGCCGTGCTCGTCGACGATGGACCCGTCGTGCGGCAGCCGGTAGATCTGGTCGTCCTCCGGCGCCTCACCGACCTCGGCGACGATCAGCTCCACCTCGTAGGGCTTCTCCCCGACGCTGGAGAAGATGGTGCCGAGCGTCTGCGCGTAGACGTTGGCGAGCCCGCGGGCCGTCACGTCGTGGCGGGCGTAGGTGTACCCGCGCAGGTCCGCGTAGCGGACGCCGCCGATGCGCAGGTTCTCGAACTCGTTGTACTTGCCGACCGCGGCGAAGGCGATGCGGTCGTAGATCTCGCTGACCTTGTGCAGCGCCCTGGAGGGGTTCTCCGCGACGAACACGATGCCTTCGGTGTACTGCAGCACCACCACGCTGCGTCCGCGCGCGATGCCCTTGCGGGCATACTCGGCGCGGTCGGCCATGGCCTGCTGGGGTGAGACATAGAACGGCGTGGACACCGGCTTTCCCGTCCCTTCCTGTGCCTAGAGAACCGGGGCCTGGGGCCCGTTGGGGAGCTGCAGCCGGCCGTCGTGGACCGCGCGGGCGACCTCGGCGACCTCCTGCTCGGGGAGGCGGCGGTAGCCGTCCTCGGTGATGACGGCGACCACCGGGTAGATGCGGCGGGCCATGTCGGAGCCGCCGGTGGCCGAGTCGTCGTCCGCGGCGTCGAACAGCGCCTGGACGACGACGGTGGCCGCCTGCTCCTCGGTGAGGTCGGGGCGGTGGAGCTTCTTCAGGGAGCCGCGGGCGAAGACCGAGCCGGAGCCGACCGCCGCGAAGGCGTGCTCCTCCGACCGGCCGCCGGTGACGTCGTAGGAGAAGATCCGGCCCCTCGCACGCACGGTGTCGAAGCCGGCGAAGAGCGGGACCACCGCCAGTCCCTGCATCGCCATGCCGAGATTGCTGCGGATCATCGTGGACAGCCGGTTGGCCTTGCCCTCCAGGGACAGCTGCGCGCCCTCGACCTTCTCGAAGTGCTCCAGCTCCAGCTGGAAGAGCTTGACCATCTCCACCGCGAGACCGGCGGTGCCGGCGATGCCGACCGCGGAGTACTCGTCGGCGGGGAAGACCTTCTCGATGTCGCGCTGGGCGATCATGTTGCCCATGGTCGCCCGGCGGTCACCGGCCAGGACCACTCCGCCGGGAAAGGTCACCCCGACGATGGTGGTGCCGTGCGGTGCCTGGACGGCACCCTGCACGGGCGGCAGCGGCCGGTTGCCCGGCAGCTGCTCGGGAGCGTGATCGGACAGGAAGTCCATGAACGACGACGAACCGGGCGTCAGGAAGGCAGCCGGCAGACGCCCGGTGCCACGAGTGTTGGCTTCCACGCGTTTCCTTCCACGTATGCGGCCGTACGCCCCGTGACGTCCGACCGGTGCTTCGACTGCTCCGCCGCCCGGAGGGGCGGCTGGTGCAAGGGTTACGTCGGGGACCCTACCCGCCCGGTGATCGTGATCCACATGCTTTGCCGCAGCAGCTGTGGCGGTACCGCCACAGCTGCGTGTAGGGGCGCGGCGGGCGCGGCATCCCCTGACGGGAGGTACCGGGAAGCCCTGAGACGGCCGGGAGCGCGTCACGCGCTCCCGGCCGTCTCACGGCTGGACGGCGAATTCCGTGCGCCGCGGTCTGCGGCGGACGGCCGAGCCCTATTCGCCGCCCTTTTGCACGAACGACCGGACGAAGTCCTCGGCGTTCTCCTCGAGGACGTCGTCGATTTCGTCGAGAACCGAGTCGACGTCGTCCGTCAGTGCTTCCTGGCGTTCCTTGAGGTCCTCGGAGGCCTGCGTCTCCTCCGCCTGCTGCTCGGTCTCCTCGGTGGAGCGCGTCGCCTTCTGCTGTCCGCCGCCGGTGTCCTTGGTTGCCATACAGCTCACCCCGCTCGGATTAGTCGTTCAAGATCAGACCCTACAAGCAGGGACTGACATCGGACCCTGTTTTGCTACAACGCCCGGGGACGGCCCGGATGATTCCCGGCTCGGGACGTTTTCAGCTGCCTGAGAGCACCCGGACGAGTTCCTCCGCGGTGCGGCAGCGGTCGAGCAGCTCCTGCACGTGCGCCCGGGTACCGCGCAGCGGCTCCAGGGTCGGCACCCGCTGGAGGGAGTCCCGGCCGGGCAGGTCGAAGATCACCGAGTCCCAGGAGGCCGCGGCCACGTCGTCGGCGTACTTCTCCAGGCAGCGGCCCCGGAAGTACGCCCGGGTGTCCTCCGGGGGCTTCGTCCTGGCACGCTCCACGTCGGCCTCGTCCAGCAGCCGGGTGATGCGGCCGCGGGCCGCCAGCCGGTTGTAGAGGCCCTTGTCGGGGCGCACGTCCGCGTACTGGAGGTCGACGAGCTGGAGGCGGGCGGCGTCCCAGTCGAGGCCGTCACGGCGGCGGTAGCCCTCCATGAGCTCCCGCTTGGCCACCCAGTCCAGCTCACCCGACAGGCTCATCGGGTCCCGCTCCAGCCGGGTCAGCACGTCCTCCCACCGGGTCAGCACGTCCACCGTCTGCTCGTCGGCGTCCGCGCCCCAGCGCTCCTCGACGTACTTGCGGGCCAGCTCGTAGTACTCCATCTGGAGCTGCACGGCGGTCAGCGTGCGCCCGCTGCGCAGGGTGACCAGTCGGCGCAGGTCCGGGTCGTGGCTGACCTGGTGCAACGTGCGCACGGGCTGGTCGACGGCGAGGTCGACGGCGATGAAGCCGTCCTCGATCATGGACAGCACCAGGGCGGTGGTGCCCAGCTTCAGGTAGGTGGACAGCTCCGAGAGGTTCGCGTCGCCGATGATCACATGGAGGCGCCGGTAGCGCTCGGCGTCGGCGTGCGGTTCGTCCCGGGTGTTGATGATCGGCCGTTTGAGTGTCGTCTCCAGGCCGACCTCGACCTCGAAGTAGTCGGCGCGCTGGCTGATCTGGAAGCCGTGCTCGCCGCCGTCCTGGCCGATCCCGACCCGGCCTGCCCCGCAGACCACCTGCCGGGACACGAAGAACGGGGTGAGGTGCCGGACGATGTCCGAGAACGGCGTCTCCCGCTTCATCAGGTAGTTCTCGTGGGTGCCGTAGGAGGCGCCCTTGTTGTCGGTGTTGTTCTTGTACAGGTGGATCGGCTGGGCACCGGGCACCTCGGCGGCCCGGCGTGCGGCCTCGGCCATGATCCGCTCGCCGGCCTTGTCCCAGAGCACCGCGTCGAGCGGGTTGGTGACCTCGGGCGAGCTGTACTCGGGATGGGCGTGGTCCACGTAGAGCCGCGCGCCGTTGGTGAGGATGACGTTGGCGAGGCCGATGTCCTCGTCGGTGAGCTGGCTGGAGTCTGCCGCCTCCCGGGCCAGGTCGAAGCCCCGGGCGTCCCGCAGCGGGTTCTCCTCCTCGAAGTCCCACCGGGCCCGCCGGGCCCGGTGCATCGCCGCGGCATAGGCGTTTACCACCTGGGACGAGGTGAGCATGGCATTGGCGTTGGGGTGCCCGGGGACGGAGATCCCGTACTCCGTCTCGATGCCCATTACTCGCCGTACGGTCATGCGGCCCTCCTTGCCCGGCGGTGGCCCGCAGTGGCCCACCGCTCAAGTCCCGCTGCGCATCCGTCCCGTGTGCGGCCTCCTGAACCGCACTGCGCCGGCCGGCGTCACGCCCGAGCCTAGGCGGCTCCGGCGGCGGTGGGGAGAATGCAGCGGACCTTTGTCGAAACGGTCCGGCTGCGGCTGCCCGGTCGGGCAGCCGCAGCCGGACGGTGTCTTCTTACAGGTACTGGCCGGTGTTCGCCACCGTGTCGATGGACCGGCCGGTGTCGGCACCCTGCTTTCCGGTGACAAGGGTGCGGATGAACACGATCCGCTCGCCCTTCTTGCCGGAGATCCGGGCCCAGTCGTCCGGGTTGGTGGTGTTCGGCAGGTCCTCGTTCTCCTTGAACTCGTCGACGCATGCGGCGAGCAGGTGGGAGACGCGAAGACCCTTCTGGTTGTGGTCGAGGAACGCCTTGATGGCCATTTTCTTCGCCCGGTCGACGATGTTCTGAATCATCGCTCCGGAGTTGAAGTCCTTGAAGTAGAGGACTTCCTTGTCGCCGTTGGCGTACGTCACCTCGAGGAAGCGGTTCTCCTCGGATTCGGCGTACATCTGCTCCACGACGGACTGGATCATTCCGGCGACCGCGGCTTCACGGTTGCCGTTGTTCTCGGCCAGGTCCTCGGAGTGGATCGGCAGGTTCGGCGTGAGGTACTTCGAGAAGATGTCCTTGGCCGCCTGGGCGTCCGGACGCTCGATCTTGATCTTGACGTCCAGCCGGCCGGGCCGCAGGATCGCCGGGTCGATCATGTCCTCGCGGTTGGAGGCGCCGATGACGATGACGTTCTCCAGGCCCTCCACACCGTCGATCTCCGACAGCAGCTGCGGGACGATGGTGTTCTCCACGTCCGAGCTGACGCCCGAGCCCCGGGTCCGGAACAGCGAGTCCATCTCGTCGAAGAAGACGATGACGGGTGTGCCCTCGCTGGCCTTCTCACGGGCCCGCTGGAAGACCAGGCGGATGTGCCGCTCGGTCTCGCCGACGTACTTGTTGAGGAGCTCCGGGCCCTTGATGTTGAGGAAGAAGCTCTTCCCGGCCGGCTGGCCGGTCACCTCTGCCACCTTCTTCGCCAGCGAGTTGGCGACGGCCTTGGCGATGAGCGTCTTGCCGCAGCCGGGCGGGCCGTAGAGCAGCACACCCTTGGGCGGGCGCAGCTCGTGCTCCTTGAAGAGGTCCGGGTGCAGGTAGGGAAGCTCGACGGCGTCCCGGATCAGCTCGATCTGCCCGCCGAGGCCGCCGATCCTGGTGTAGTCGATGTCGGGGACCTCTTCGAGGACGAGCTCCTCGACCTCGCTCTTGGGCACGACCTCGTAGACGTACCCCGAGCGCGGCTCCAGGAGGAGTGCGTCACCGGCCCGCAGTGTCGTCTGCAGCAGGGGCTCGGCGAGCCGGACCACCCGCTCCTCGTCGGTGTGCCCGAGGACCAGCGCACGCTCGCCGTCCTCCAGCACCTCCTTGAGCGTGACGATGTCGCCGGCGCGCTCGTACTCCATGGCCTCGACCACGTTGAGCGCTTCGTTGAGCATCAGCTCCTGGCCGCGCCGGAGCTCCTCCAGCTCGACGCCGGGGCTGACGTTCACCCGGAGCTTGCGGCCCCCGGTGAAGATGTCGGCCGTGCCGTCCTCGTTGGCCTGCAGGAAGACACCGAAACCGGCAGGCGGCTGAGCGAGCCGGTCGACCTCCTCCTTGAGTGCGACGATCTGGTCGCGGGCCTCACGCAGCGTGTTGGCGAGCCGCTCGTTCTGCGCGGACACGCCGGCCAGATTGGTCTGAAGCTCGACGATCCGCTCCTCGAGAACTCGAGTGTGGCGCGGAGAGTCGGCGAGCTTGCGGCGCAGGACGGCGATTTCCTGCTCGAGAAAGGCAACCTGGCCAGCCGGGTCTTCGGAACCCCGACCGGGCCGGATGCCGCGGTTCATGTCGTCGTCGTGGGCTGCCACGGTCCTCACCTCCTCCAGGGGGAGCTGGACGCTTCCTGACCCTACCTGGGCCCGCAGTGGTTGAAACCCCTAGATCACAAAGACTGTCGGGGTGTGTCCGATCTTCACCCTTGCGCACTCCCTCACGTCAGGGGGATACCCACCCGGCGACCTCCGGAAGCAGCCGGTTGTTATCGTCGGAGGGGTCAACACCCTTCCAAGTTGGCTTCCATGAGCACCGCAGGCAGGAACGGCAGGCGACATGACCGTGCGACACGAGGCAGCGACCGGCGAGCTCGAGGTCTGGATCGACCAGGACCTCTGCACCGGTGACGGCATCTGCGCCCAGTACGCGCCGGAGGTCTTCGAGCTGGACATCGACGGCCTGGCCTACGTCAAGGGCGCCGACGACGAGCTGCGGACGGCGGCGGGCGCCACCGTCCCCGTGCCGCTGCCGCTGCTGACCGACGTGGTGGACTCGGCCCGCGAGTGCCCCGGCGAGTGCATCCACGTGCGCCGGGTCGCGGACAGCGTCGAGGTGTACGGCCCGGACAGCGCCGAGGCCTCCTGACCGGACCCGCCAGGGCCCCTGCCCGGCGGGTCCGAGTCCGGCGGCCCCTGCTCGCCCGCGTCAGCGCGGCCCGCTCAGACGGGCGCGGTGTGCGGCGCGGCGCGGAGGGCGAACTCGCCCTGCCGCCACTGCCAGCTGACGTCCCGCTCCTGGTCGGGGCAGCAGCGCGGTACGGACTCCGAGGAGTAACCGTGCAGTTTCGCGGAGATACTCCCCTCGTCGACCCGGAAGTCGGAGACGGAGAGCTGCTCGCCGGGGTCCACCAGCGTCTCGGCTATGCGGACGGTGCCGTCCCGGCGTGCCGCGAGCACGTAGACGCCGCTCGGCGGCGTGCCGATACCGCTTGAGCACCGCACCACGGCGACCGTCTCGCGTCGGCCGTCGCCGTCGAAGTCGGTGGCGTGGCGGCTGATCACGTCCGTCCCCCACGGCCCGCAGTCGAGGGGGTAGTCGGCTCTCTCGGGATCGGGGGCGTCACCCGTGCCGGCGTCGGCCGGTTCGGGGTCGCCGGTCGCCTGCGCGCCGGCCGGCATGAGCAGGGCGGCGGCGAGCAGACCGGCGAGCGCGCCCGCGGTGGCGAGCCAGTGCACCGCGCGGGCGCGGGTGTGCGGGAGGTCCTGGCCTGCGGAGGGCTGCACGCGGGAGTTCTCCTGGGAGCCGTGCCGATGGGAGTGCCAGCATGGTGCCACAGGTCACATCGCGTGGGAACGCCGGGGCGGGGCCCAACCGTCCGGGACGGTGATCGGCTTTCCGGCCCCGACACGCCCGCGGCCGGACCCCCGGGGGGATCCGGCCGCGGTACGTGCGGGCTCTCAGGCGCCGGAGCGCGCTGCGGCCTCCTTGCCGGGGCCGGTGTAGTCGTCGCCGTAGGCACCCTTGGAGGGGCGGCGGCGGCGCAGCGGCGGCTCCACGCCGTCGGCGAGGCGCCGGGCGGTGAGCAGGAAGCCGGTGTGGCCGATCATGCGGTGGTCCGGGCGGACCGCGAGGCCCTCGATGTGCCAGTTGCGGACCATGGTCTCCCAGGCGGACGGCTCGTTGAACGTGCCGTGCTCGCGGATCGCCTCGACGGTGCGGGCCAGCTGGGTGGTGGTGGCCACGTAGGCGCAGACGATGCCGCCGGGCACCAGGGCCTTGGACACCGCCTCCAGGCACTCCCAGGGCGCGAGCATGTCGAGCACGACCCGGTCCACGTCGGTGTCGGCCAGGTTGTCCTGGAGGTCGCCGACGGTGAGCTGCCAGGCGGGGTGCTCGCCGCCGAAGTAGCGCTCCACGTTCTGGCGGGCGATGTCGGCGAAGTCGGCACGGCGCTCGTAGGAGTGCAGCATGCCCTGGTCGCCGACGGCGCGCAGCAGGAAGGTGCTCAGCGAGCCGGAGCCGACACCGGCCTCGACCACCCGCGCACCGGGGAAGATGTCGGCCATCGCGAGGATCTGGCCGGCGTCCTTCGGGTAGACGACGGCCGCTCCGCGCGGCATGGACAGGACGTAGTCGGGGAGCAGGGGGCGCAGCGCGAGGTAGGCGACGTTTCCGGTGGTACGGACGACACTGCCTTCGGGAGCACCGATCAGCTCGTCGTGGGGGAAGGCACCCTTGTGGGTGTGGAAGCTCTTCCCGGCCTCGAGCGTGAAGGTGTAGTGGCGTCCCTTTGGGTCGGTGAGCTGGACCTGGTCCCCGACCTGGAAGGGGCCGCGACGGCGGGCGGCACCGGTCGGTTCGGACATGGGGGCAACCCTAGTCCAGTGCGCTGCGGGGACCGAATCGGGGCCGTACCGGCCGCCGTGACCGACCCGCCCGCGCCGTCCGCCGGGGTGCGGGCGGACTCAGCCGGACTGCTTGGCCATCGCGGCCACGAACGCCCGCTCTACGTCGCTGGTGGAGAGCACGCCGTAGATCTCCCCGGTCTCCTCGACCACGAGGTACTCCGTGGCCGGGTTCTCCTTCAGGTGGTCGATGAGCTGCTCGCCGGCCAGTTCGGCGGAGACCCGCATGCCGTCGGTGAGGTCCTGGGCGAGTGTGCCCACCGGTACCCAGGGGCGGCGGTGCTCGGGCACGGGGACGATGCCGCTCTCGCGCACGACGGCGGTCGGGTCGCCCTGGCCGTCGACGACGACCAGCGCCCGCGCACCGGCCTCGTTGGCGCGTCGCAGCGCCTCCGACAGCGGTGTGTCGGCTGTGACGGGGACCGCGCGGCGGGTAAGGCGCCGGGCGCGCAGGTCGGGCAGGCGGGCGCGCAGCCTGGCCATGCGCAGGCTGTTGCCGGCGCCGGTCCAGATGATCGCGGCGAGGATGGCGGCGAGCAGCGCGTCGGTGAGCGAGTTGAGGTTGCTGACACCCTCGCCCCGGGAGAGGCCGCCGGCGTGGGTGGCGAGCGGCAGACCGATCAGCACCGCGACCGCGAGGCCGCGTCCGGTCCAGGCGGCGGCGACGGTGCCGGTCATCGGGTCGCCGCTGAACTTCCACACCACGGCCCGCAGCATGCGCCCGCCGTCGAGCGGCAGGCCCGGCAGCAGGTTGAACGCGGCGACGATGAGGTTGGAGATCATCAGTCCGGCCAGCAGCACGCCGGGCACGCTGCGCGGCTCGACGGGCTGCATGGCGAGGTAGAACACGCCGCCCAGAACCAGGGAGAGCAGCGGCCCGACGAAGGCGAGCACGAACTCCCGCCCCGGGGTCTCGGACTCCTTCTCGATCTCCGAGACGCCCCCGAAGAACTGGAGTTGGATGCGCCGCACCGGCAGCTTGAACCGCAGCGCGGCCACGGTGTGGGCCAGTTCGTGCACCAGGACGGAGCCGTAGAAGGCCACGGCGAAGAAGAGCGCGATGAGGTAGCGGACGGCGCCCAACTCAGGCAGGACCCTGTCGAGTTGCCCGCCGAACACCCAGGTGATCAGGGCCGCGACCAGGAACCAGCTGGGCGCCACGTAGACGGGCACGCCGAAGGGGCGGCCCATGAGGATGTTGCCGCCGCCTTCGCGCGGGCGCCGGGGACGGCCGTTCCCCGGGGACTTCTCCCCGGTCGGCTGCGTCGGCTTCCCGCTGTTGTCCGTGTCTCCCACGGGCTCCCCTCGGTCCTGCTTGGTCGCGCACCACGCGGCGTGTCTGCTGCTGCCCCGTGGGGCCACCGGTGCTCCCGTCGATGGTATGTGCCCCGGTGTCAGTGTCGGGCCTTAGGGTCTTGGTCCATGGGAACCACCGCCGACCGGCCCGCCGCGCCGCCCCGCTCGCTGTCCCCCTCGCGGGCGGCCGACTTCATGCAGTGCCCGCTGCTGTACCGCTTCCGGGTGATCGACAAGCTGCCGGAGAAGCCGAGCGCGGCGGCTGCCCGGGGCACCGTGGTGCACGCGGTGCTGGAGCGCTTGTTCGACAGCCCCGCGGCGCAGCGCAGCGTGCCGCGGGCGCGCGGGCTGGTGGCGGGCGAGTGGGAGCGGCTGCTGGCGAAGCGGCCGGAACTCGCGGAGCTGTTCGCGGCCGACACCGAGGAGGACGCGGAGCTGGCGCGCTGGCTGGCGGAAGCCGAGGCGCTGGTGGAGCGGTGGTTCTCGCTGGAGGACCCGACGCGGCTGGAGCCCGCGGAGCGGGAGCTCTTCGTGGAGGCGAAGCTCGACTCGGGTCTGCGGTTGCGCGGCATCATCGACCGGGTGGACATCGCGCCCTCCGGTGACGTGCGCATCGTGGACTACAAGACGGGCAAGGCGCCGCGCCCGGAGTACGCGGCGGGCCCGATGTTCCAGATGAAGTTCTACGCGCTGGTCCTGTGGCGGCTGCGGGGCGTGGTGCCGCGGCGGCTCCAGCTGGTCTACCTCGGCAGTGGCGACGTGCTCACCTACGATCCGAACGAGGACGACCTCGCCGCGGTGGAGCGCAAGCTGCTGGCCCTGTGGGAGGCCATCCAGCTGGCGACGGACTCCGGCGACTGGCGGCCGAAGCGCAGCCGGCTGTGCGACTGGTGCGACCACCAGGCGCGGTGTCCGGAGTTCGGCGGCACTCCCCCGGCCTACCCGCTGATGATCCAGCCCAGGCTGCCGCTGGACGATCTCCCGTCCGGCCCGGCGGCTGCCGCCCCCGCCACGGAGGCGCCCGCCGGCACGGCTGCCGCCTCCGGTGCGGCGGACGAGGGGACGGCCTCGCAGTCGGGGCCCGACCCGCGTCCGTAGCCGGCCTCGGCGGCCGGTCGGGGGCGGCGGGCAGCCCGGCGGGATCTTCGGCGCGGTGTTGGGCGACAATGGGCGCGTTCCCACCCGGCGGCATGTGAAGGAGTTCCCGTGGCAATCCGCGTCCTGCTGGTGGACGATCAGCCACTGCTGCGCACCGGCTTCCGGATGATCCTGGAGGCCGAAGCGGACCTCGCGGTGGTCGGCGAGGCCGGGGACGGCCTGCAGGCCCTGGACCAGGTGCGGGTCCTGCAACCCGACGTGGTGCTGATGGACATCCGCATGCCGCGGATGGACGGCGTGGAGGCGACCCGCCAGATCACCGGGCCGGCCAAGGACGGCCCGGCGAAGGTGCTGGTGCTGACGACCTTCGACCTGGACGAGTACGTGGTCGAGGCGCTGCGGGCGGGCGCCAGCGGCTTCCTGCTGAAGGACGCCCCGGCCCAGGAGCTGGTGCAGGCGATCCGGGTGGTGGCCGCCGGTGAGGCGATGCTCGCGCCCAGCATCACCCGGCGGCTGCTGGACAAGTACGCCGAGCGGCTGCCGACGGGCGACGACCCGGTTCCGGACACCCTGCACACGCTCACCGACCGGGAGGTGGAGGTGCTGAAGCTGGTGGCCCGGGGGCTGTCGAACGCGGAGATCGCCGCGGACCTGTTCGTCAGCGAGACGACGGTGAAGACGCACGTGGGCCATGTGCTGACCAAGCTGGGGCTGCGGGACCGGGTCCAGGCAGCGGTGTACGCCTACGAGAGCGGCCTGGTGCGTCCCGGCGCGCAGTGAGGCGGCCCGCGGAGCTGTGGACGCCCTCCCCGGCCCCTGGCGGGGGCGGGGAGGGCGTCCACAGCTCCGCGGGCGGCGCAGCCGCCGGGTGGCTCAGTCCTGCGCGTTCTTGCTGATCTCCCAGAAGCGGAAGACGGTGGAGGCGTCGAGCGTCCACTCCAGTCCGGCGATGTTGTCCTGTGCGACGGCGTACTGCTTGCCCTGCCAGATCGGCAGCAGCGGCAGGTCCTCGGCCACCTGGTCCTGGATGGCGGCGAAGTCCTCGACGGTGGCGGACCGGTTGCTCTGAGCGGCGGTCCTGGGCAGCAGGTCGTCGGTGATGCGTCCGGCGTCGTAGTTGTTGTGCAGCACGTTGCCGTCGCCGAAGAAGGGGGCGGTGAAGTTGTCGGCGTCCGGGTAGTCGGGCACCCAGCCCTTCACGTAGACGCCGTACTTGCCCTTGGCGATGTCCGCCTCGTACCGGCTGAGTTCCACGCTCTTGACGTCGGCGTCGAACAGGCCGCTGGCGTTGAGCTGGGCGGCGATGGCCTCCAACTCGGCGTCGGTGGCCGGGCCGTAGCGCACGGGGGTGGACCACAGGGTGAGTTCCACCTTGTCGGTGATGCCCTCCGCCCGCAGGGCCGCGGCGGCCTTCTTGGGCTGGGGGCGCTCGCCGAACCGGTCGAAGAAGGCCGTGTTGTGGCCGGTGATCCCGGCCGGGACGAGGGAGTAGAGCGGTTCGGCGGTGCGCTGGTAGACGTCGCGCATGAGGGTGGACCGGTCGACGAGGTAGGCGATGGCCTCGCGTACGCCGGTCTGTCCGGCCACCGGGTCGTCCAGGTTGAACACCAGGTGGTGGACCTCGGCGCTGCTGCCCTCGACGATCTTGATGCCGTTCTTGGCGCTGGTCGTGGAGTTCTCCAGCTCGGCGATGTCCTCGGCGGACAGTCCGCGGTAGGCCAGGTCGACGTCCCGGCGGTCCAATGCCTCGCGGAGATCGCCGTGGTCGTCGTAGAAGCGCAGCCGCAGCCCGGAGTTCTGCGCCTCGGCGGCACCGCGGTAGTCGCCGTTGGCCGAGAAGACGGCCTCCTCGTCGTTGAAGCTGTCGAGGGTGTAGACGCCCGAGCCGGCAGCCTTGTTGTCCTCACGCAGCGCGTCGGCCGGGTACTCGCGGTGGTCCACGATGGAACCGGCACCGGAGGCGATCTTCTGCGGGAAGGTCGCGTCTGAGGTGTTGAGCTTGAAGACGACCGTGCGCGCGTCGGGGGTCTCCACACTGTCGATCGACTGGAGCATGACGGCCGGGCCGTCCTCGTCGTTGATCTTCAGGGTCCGGTCGAAGGAGTGCTTGACGTCCTTGGCGGTGAGGTCGTTGCCGTTGCTGAACTTCAGGCCGTTCTTGAGCGTGCAGCGGAAGACGCGGCTCTTGCGGTCGGTGAAGCCGCACTGCTCGGCGGCCTCGGGCTGCGGTTCGGTGCTGCCCTTGGGGAAGCTCAGCAACGACTGGAAGACGTTGTTGAAGACCAGCCAGGACCCCGGGTCGTAGCCGGAGGCCGGGTCGGTGGAGAACACCTTGTCGGTCATGCCCATGCTGATCCGGGCGTCCTTGCCGACGCTGCCGTTGTCGCTGGCGCCGCAGCCGCTCAGCAGCACCGCCATGGCGGCCGTGGCCGCGGGCAGCGCCGCCCGCTTCTTTCGGTTGCTCACGCGCACGTTCCCACTTCGTTCGGCGGTCGGCGGGCCGGTGCCCGTCGACCGTGTTTCGCGGCGGCCCGGCCGGCCCGCCCCGGGATCAGCTCTGCGCACCGCGGCCCAGCTCCCACAGCTGGAGCACCGCGGAGGAGTTCAGGGCCCACTCGACGCCGGTGAGGCCGTCGCGCGCGGCGAGGTACTGCTTGCCCTGCCACAGCGGCAGCACGGGCACGTCCTCAGCGATGAGGTCCTGTGCGCGGACGAAGTCCGCCGTGGCCGCGGCCCGCTCGGTGCGGGTCCGGGACTGCGGCAGCAGCTGCTCGGTGATCTTGCGGTTCCGGTACGGCATGTTGAGGAAGTTGTCCTTGCCGAAGAACGGCGCGATGAAGTTCTCCGCGTCGGGGAAGTCCGGGACCCACCCCATGCCGTAGACCTCGTACGCGCGGTCGGTGGCAGCCGGCCGGTAGGACTTCCACGGCACGCCCTTCACCTTCACCTCGAACAGCCCGCTGCGGTTGAGCTGGTCGCGCAGCGCCTCGAACTCCTCGCCGGTCGCGGGCCCGTAGTAGTCCGTGGTGTGCGTCAGCGTGAGGCGCACCGGGGTCTCGACACCCGCGTCGGCGAGCAGCGCGCGGGCGGCTTCCCTGTCGGGCTCGCCGTAGGTGTTGTAGAACGAGTTGCGGTGGGACGGCAGCCCGCCGGGGACCAGGGAGTACAGCGGTTCTGCGGTGCGCTGGTAGACGTCCCTGACCAGGGCCTTCCGGTCCACCAGCTGGGCGACGGCCTGCCGCACGGCCTTGTCCTGGACGGCGGGGGCGTCGGTGTTGAAGACCAGGTAGCGGATGCCCTGACCGGGCATCTCGACCAGGTTCACGCCGTCCGAGTCCTCCAGGCCCGCGATCTGCTCGGGGGACAGTGTGCGGTTGACCAGGTCCACGCTGCCGCTCTTCAGGGCGGACTCCAACTTCTCGGAGTCGCTGAAGAAGCGCATCTCGATCTTCTTGTTCTTGAGTTCGAGCGTGCCGCTGTAGTTGCCGTTGCGGCCCAGGACGGCGCGGTCCTCGTCGACGGACTCGACCGTGTAGGGGCCGGAGCCGACCACCTGCACGCCCTCGTACAGACCCTTGGCCGGGTACACGTCGCTGTCGACGATGGCGGCGGCCGGAGTGGCCAGCTTGTACGGGAAGGTGGCGTCCGGCTTCTTCAGGTGGAACACCACCTCCTTGCCGGAGGGGGCCTCCACCTTGTCGATGTTGCTCAGCAGCGACGAGGGGCCGTTGGGGTCCTTGATCGCGAGCACCCGCCGGATGGAGAACTCCACGTCCTCGGCGGTGAGCTCGCTGCCGTTGGAGAACTTCTGCCCGCCCTTGAGGGTGCAGCGGTACTGCTCGTTGCGGGAGTCGGTGAACGCGCAGGTGTCGGCGGCGTCCGGCTCCGGCTCGGTGCCCGACCGGGGCAGCCTCAGCAGGGACTGGTAGGTGTTGCGCAGGACGTTCCAGGAGGCCACGTCGTACGCCGCCGCCGGGTCGAAGGGCGCGGGGGTCTCCTTCGAGGCCGAGAAGGTGTCGGTGGTACCGACGACGATCGTGTCACCCCCGGCCGCCGGTCCCTCCTGCGCACCGCACCCGGCGAGTGCGACGGCCAGAACTCCCGTCAGCGCGGGCAGCACGACGATTCTGCGATTCATGTTCGGTGGTCTCCTCAGCCGGCGCCGGGCGGTTCCTGGTAATGCGTGGTGCCGGCAAGCAGAGATTAGTAGTTGGGATAGCCGCCCCCTGAATCCGGAGCCGCGGCGCAGCACACCCGCAGGCCTGCCACGCCTGCCGCATCCGCTATCCGGACGGCTGCGTGAACAGTGCGAGCCGCCACCAATCCGGACACATGGGTGCGTCACAAGCCCGGCAAAGCCCCCAAGGGGCGTCCGTCGGCGCCGCCGACCGACCGGCACGGGGTGACCAGGATCACCCGGATCCCCGAAAAGCGGACAGGCCGGATCAGGCCACCGGATACATCACGGAGAATGACGACCCGACGCGGGGTGTTCACCGGCAGTTTTCGCGTTCCGACCGGAACGGCACACTCAGTGCCCGGGTGTGATCAGAGAGCGCAGAAAGGGCAGGTCGACCTGTTCCAAAGAGCGGACCACGGTGCGGCCGGGCACAGGCTCGATCCTGCTGATGGAGGGCACGGCCACCACACGGCAGCCGGCGGCCTCGGCGGCGGTGACCCCGGTGACGGTGTCCTCCACGACCGCGCACCGGCCCGGCTCCGCGCCCAGCAGGCGGGCCGCCGTCAGGTAGGGCTCCGGGTGCGGCTTGGTCCGCTCGACCTCGTCGCCCGCCACCGAGAGGTGGAAGTACTCCGAGCCGACGGAGGCCAGTACCCGGTCGATGACCGTCCGGTGCGAGGCGGACACGAGCGCGGTGGGCACCTCGTGGGCTGCCAGCTGGCTCAGCAGCCGGCCCGCCCCGGGCATCAGGGTGACGCCTTGCTCCAGCCGCGCGGTGAAGGTCGAGTTCAGCAGCGGTGTCAGCTCGTCGACGGTGATGTCCGCGCCGGTGACCCCGATCAGGTAGGCGGCGCTGCGGCTCATGGGCCCGCCCACGACGACCTCGCGGTGGTGGTCGGCGAGGTGGTGCCCGAGCTGCGCGAACACCTCCCTCTCGGCGTCCCACCAGTAGTCCTCGGTGTCCACGAGAGTGCCGTCCATGTCGAGCAGCACGGCCTGCAGCGCCGAGCCCTCCGCCGAACGGGTGGCAAGGGCGGGGATCGAGCTGGTCATCCGCGTACACCTCCGTAGGAACGGGAAGGCCGGTTGCCGCTTCGGTGAAGAAGGGCAACCGGCCTCTACCGGACCGATCATTGTACGCGGGGTACGGCTGTCAGCTACCGGGCGTTGAAGTACGTGGCGTCCGGGTGGTGCAGCACGATGGCGTCGGTGGACTGCTCCGGGTGCAGCTGGTACTCCTCGGAGAGCTTCACCCCGATGCGCTCGGGCTGGAGCAGCTCGGCGATCTTCGCCCGGTCGGCCAGCTCGGGGCAGGCCCCGTAGCCGAGGGAGAAGCGGGCGCCCCGGTAGCGCAGCGCGAACATGTCCTCCATGGCCTCGGGGTCCTCGGCGGCGAACCCGAGTTCCGCGCGCACCCGGGCGTGCCAGTACTCCGCCAGAGCCTCCGCGAGCTGCACCGACAGGCCGTGCAGCTCCAGGTAGTCCCGGTAGGAGTCGGCGGCGAAGAGGTCGGCGGTGGCCTCACCGATGCGGGAGCCGACGGTGACGACCTGGAGGCCGACGACGTCGGTCTGTCCCGACTCCCTGGGCCGGAAGAAGTCCGCGAGGCACAGTCGCCGCCCCCGGCGCTGGCGGGGGAAGGTGAAGCGGGTGCGCTCGGAGCCGTCGTCGTGGAGCAGGACGAGGTCGTTGCCCTCGGAGTGGCACGGGAAGTAGCCGTGGACGACGGCCGCTTCCAGCAGGTTGTCCGTGTGCAGCTTGTCCAGCAGTCCGCGCAGCCGCGGGCGGCCCTCGGTCTCGACCAGCTCCTCGTAGCCCGGCCCGTCCCCGCTGCGCGCCTGCTTCAGCCCCCACTGGCCCTTGAAGAGGGCGCCCTCGTCCAGCCAGGAGGCGTACTCCTTGAGCTGGATGCCCTTGCTGACCCGGGTGCCCCAGAACGGCGGCTCGGGCACCGGGTTGTCGGCTGCCACGTCGGAACGGGTGGTGTCCTCGACCTCCTCGACGGACGCCGCGCCGCTGTCGCGGCGGGCCACCCGGCGCTGCCTCAGTTCGGGCAGCGCGGCCCCGGGGACGCCGCGCTTGACCGCGATGAGTGCGTCCATCAGGCGCAGCCCCTCGAAGGCGTCGCGGGCGTAGCGGACCTCGCCCTGGTAGACCTCGTGCAGGTCCTGCTCGACGTAGGCGCGGGTGAGGGCGGCGCCGCCGAGGATGACCGGGTAGTCGGCGGCCATGCCCCGCGAGTTCAGCTCCTGCAGGTTCTCCTTCATGATCACCGTGGACTTCACCAGCAGCCCCGACATGCCGATGACGTCGGCCCGGTGCTCCTTGGCGGCGTCCAGGATCGCGCCGACGGGCTGCTTGATGCCCAGGTTCACCACCGTGTAGCCGTTGTTGGAGAGGATGATGTCGACGAGGTTCTTGCCGATGTCGTGCACGTCGCCGCGCACGGTGGCCAGCACGATCGTGCCCTTGCCTTCGGCGGCCTCACCGTCCGCGGCCTTCTCCATGTGCGGTTCCAGGTGCGCGACGGCCGTCTTCATCACCTCGGCGGACTGGAGCACGAAGGGCAGCTGCATCTGCCCGGAGCCGAACAGCTCACCGACCACCTTCATGCCCGCCAGCAGGGTGTCGTTGACGATGTCCAGCGCGGGCCTGGTCTGCAGCGCCTCGTCCAGGTCGGCCTCCAGACCGTTGCGCTCGCCGTCGATGATGCGGCGCTGCAGGCGCTCGTCGAGCGGGAGTGCGGCCAGCTCCTCCGCCCGGGTGGCGCGTACGGAAGTGGCGTCGACCCCCTCGAACAGTTCGAGCAGTCGCTGCAGCGGGTCGTAGCCCTCGCGTCGGCGGTCGTGGATCAGGTCGAGTGCGACCTCGACCTGCTCGTCCTCCAGGCGGGCGATCGGCATGATCTTCGACGCGTGCACGATGGCCGAGTCCAGACCGGCCTTGACGCACTCGTCGAGGAAGACCGAGTTGAGCACGATGCGCGCGGCGGGGTTCAGGCCGAAGGAGATGTTGGACAGGCCCAGCGTGGTCTGCACCTCGGGGTGGCGCCGCTTCAGCTCCCGGATGGCCTCGATGGTGGCGACCCCGTCCTTGCGGGACTCCTCCTGGCCCGTGCAGATGGTGAAGGTGAGGCAGTCGACGAGGATGTCCTCCTCGCGCACGCCCCAGTTGCCGGTCAGGTCCTCGATCAGCCGCTCGGCGACGGCGACCTTGTGCTCGACGGTGCGGGCCTGGCCCTCCTCGTCGATGGTCAGCGCGATCAGGGCGGCGCCGTGCTCCGCGGCGAGCGCGGTCACCTTGGCGAAGCGCGAGTCGGGGCCGTCACCGTCCTCGTAGTTCACGGAGTTGATGACGGCCCGGCCGCCCAGCTTCTCCAGACCCGCCCGCAGCACCTCGATCTCGGTGGAGTCCAGGACGATCGGCAGCGTGGAGGCGGTGGCGAACCGGCCGGCCAGCTCCGCCATGTCGGCGGCGCCGTCCCGACCGACGTAGTCCACGCACAGGTCCAGCATGTGGGCGCCCTCGCGGATCTGGTCGCGGGCCATCTCCACGCAGTCGTCCCAGCGCCCCTCCAGCATCGCGGTGCGGAACTTCTTCGACCCGTTGGCGTTGGTGCGCTCGCCGATCGCCAGGTAGGCGGTGTCCTGACGGAAGGGGACCGTCTGGTAGAGCGAGGCGGCGCCCGGCTCGGGGCGCGGGTCGCGCGGTGCCAGCTCCGCACCCCTGACCCGCTCGACGACCTGGCGCAGGTGCTCGGGCGTCGTGCCGCAGCAGCCGCCCACCAGGGACAGGCCGTAGTCGCTGACGAAGTTCTGCTGCGCGTCGGCCAGCTCGCCGGGGGTCAGCGGGTAGTGCGCCCCGTCCTTGCCCAGCACGGGCAGGCCGGCGTTCGGCATGCACAGCAGCGGGACCCGGGAGTGGCGGGAGAGGTAGCGCAGATGCTCGCTCATCTCGGCGGGGCCGGTCGCGCAGTTCATGCCGATCATGTCGATGCCGAGCGGTTCGAGCGCGGTCAGTGCGGCGCCGATCTCCGAGCCCAGCAGCATGGTGCCGGTCGTCTCCACGGTGACCGAGACGATCACCGGCAGGTCGGCGCCCCCGACCGCGGCGAGCGCACGCCGGGCCCCGACCACGGCGGCCTTGGTCTGCAGCAGGTCCTGGGTGGTCTCCACCAGCAGGGCGTCTGCGCCGCCGGCGACAAGGCCCTCGGCGTTGGCCTGGTAGGCGTCCCGCAGGGTGGCGTAGGGGGCGTGGCCGAGGGTGGGCAGCTTGGTGCCGGGGCCCATCGAGCCGAGCACCCAGCGGGCGCGGCCGTCACCGCCGGTGAAGCGGTCGGCGACCTCGCGGGCGATCCGGGCGCCGGACTCCGACAGTTCGAAGACCCGCTCGGGGATGTCGTACTCGGCCAGTGCGGCGTGGTTGGCGCCGAAGGTGTTGGTCTCGACGCAGTCGACGCCCACCGCGAAGTACGCCTCGTGCACGGAGGCGACGATGTCGGGGCGGGTGATGTTGAGGATCTCGTTGCAGCCCTCCAGCTGCTGGAAGTCCTCCATCGTCGGGTCCTGGTCCTGGAGCATCGTGCCCATGGCGCCGTCTGCGACCACGACCCGGGAGGCGAGTGCCTCGCGGAGGGTCTCAGGTTCGGCGGCGGGTGTTGTCGGCGCGTGGTGCGAGGACATGTGGGTGCTCCCTGGAGTGCGACGGCTGTCGGCTTTGCGTCCGGTGTGGGGCGGACGCACCCGGCAAGGGTATCCGCACGGCCCTTTCCCGCCCTGAGGCGTTCCGAGGCGTGGACCGCCGTAGACTCGCATCGATTACCACGGGAACGACATGATCCGATACCGTTCGGCATTGTCGACCACCGGCCGGTAGGCCGGCCCGGGAGAAAGAGGTTTGACCGATGGCCCGGAGTATCCAGTCCCTGGAGCGGGCAGCTGCGGTACTGCGCCTGCTCGCCGGCGGCGAGCGCCGACTCGGACTTTCCGACATCGCGTCCACCCTCGGGCTCGCCAAGGGCACCGCCCACGGCCTGCTGCGCACCCTCCAGCAGGAGGGCTTCGTCGAGCAGGACGAGGCGTCCGGCCGCTACCAGCTGGGCGCGGAGCTGCTCCGCCTGGGCAACAGCTACCTCGACGTGCACGAGCTGCGCGCCCGTGCCCTGGTCTGGTCGGACGACCTGGCCCGATCCAGCGGCGAGGCGGTCTACCTGGGGGTGCTCCACCAGCAGGGCGTGCTGGTGGTGCACCACGTCTTCCGGCCGGACGACAGCCGGCAGGTGCTGGAGATCGGCGCGATGCAGCCGCTGCACAGCACCGCCATGGGCAAGATACTGGCGGCCTACGACCCCGTGGCGCACAGCGAACTGGTGGACGGCGAGCGGCAGGCGTTCACCGAACGGACCACGACCGGACTCTCCGACCTGGAGGGCTGCCTCGAACTGGCCAGGGCGCGGGGGTGGGCGTCCGACCTGGAGGAGACCTGGGAGGGCGTGGCCTCCGTCGCCGCACCCATCCACGACCGCCGCAGGCTGCCGGTGGGGGCGGTCGGCGTGACCGGGGCGGTGGAGCGCCTCTGTGAGAACGGCGCCATCCGACCAGGACTCATCGCCTCCGTACGCGACTGCGCACGCTCGGTGTCCCGCGACCTCGGGGCCAGCCGCTTCTAGAACAGGCCGCCTGCGCCACTGCAAGCCACAATTGAGACACGTTCGAAGAGCCCGTTACCCAACCTCTTGACGATGCCCCCGAGGAGGACAACACTGCCGTTCGGCGGTCGACAATGTCGAACACCGGACGGGACCCGGTTCCGCCATCCCCCTGTGAACAAAGGAGTCGCGGGTGTCCAGCTCCGACATCATCATCGGCGAGATCATCGGAACCGCCGTTCTCATCCTCCTGGGCGGCGGCGTCTGCGCCGCTGTGACCTTCAAGCGCTCGAAGGCGTACAACGCCGGCTGGGTCGCCATCGCCTTCGGCTGGGGCATGGCCGTGCTCACCGCCGCCTACATGGTGGCCGGCGTGTCGGGCGCGCACATCAACCCGGCCGTCACCGTGGGCCTGGCGGTCCAGGGCGGCACGGAGTGGGCCGACGTGCCGCTCTACGTCATCTCCCAGCTGATCGGCGCGATGATCGGCGCCGCGCTGGTGTGGATCGCCTACTACGGCCAGTTCCACAGCCACCTGACGGACCGCGAGATCGTCGGCGAGGCCGACCGCGACCCCACGCAGAAGCCGAAGACCGCCGGCCCCGGTCCGGTGCTGGGCATCTTCTCCACCGGCCCGGAGATCAGGAAGTACTGGCAGAACCTCGCAACGGAGATTATCGCCACCGTCGTCCTGGTACTCGCCATCCTGACCCAGGGCCTGAACCAGGACGGTGACGGCCTCGGCCCGCTCGGCGTGCTGATCGTCTCGCTGGTCGTCGTGTCGATCGGCCTGTCGCTGGGCGGACCGACCGGTTACGCGATCAACCCGGCCCGCGACCTCGGCCCGCGCATAGTTCACTCGCTGCTGCCGCTGCCGAACAAGGGCGGGTCGGACTGGGCATACGCCTGGGTACCCGTCGTCGGACCGCTGATCGGTGGCGCGCTGGCCGGCGGCATCTACCAGCTCGCGTTCGCCTGAGGACCTTCGACCACTTCGACTTCCGGGAGCTTCCACAATGACTGACAGCCACTCCACCGGCCCGTTCATCGCCGCGATCGACCAGGGCACCACCTCCAGCCGCTGCATCGTCTTCGACACCGACGGCCGCATCGTCGCCGTCGACCAGAAGGAGCACGAGCAGATCTTCCCCAAGCCCGGCTGGGTCGAGCACGACGCCGCGGAGATCTGGACCAACGTCCAGGAGGTCGTCGACGGGGCCGTGCGCAAGGCCGGGATCACCCGTGACGACGTCAAGGCGATCGGCATCACCAACCAGCGCGAGACGACGCTGCTCTGGGACAAGGCCACCGGCGAGCCGGTGCACAACGCACTGGTCTGGCAGGACACCCGTACCGACGCGCTCTGCAAGGAACTGGGCCGCAACGTGGGCCAGGACCGCTTCCGCCGCCAGACCGGGCTGCCGCTCGCGTCCTACTTCGCCGGCCCCAAGATCCGCTGGCTGCTGGACAACGTCGAGGGCCTGCGCGAGCGCGCCGAGCGCGGCGAGATCCTCTTCGGCACCATGGACTCCTGGGTCATCTGGAACCTCACCGGCGGCACCGACGGCGGCGTGCACGTCACGGACGTCACCAACGCCAGCCGCACCATGCTGATGAACCTCCACACCATGGCCTGGGACGAGAAGATCTGCGACTCCATGGGTGTGCCCATGGAGCTGCTGCCCGAGATCCGCTCCTCCGCCGAGGTGTACGGCGAGGCCGCCAGCGGCGCGCTGGCCGGCGTGCCGGTGGCCTCCGCCCTCGGCGACCAGCAGGCCGCGCTGTTCGGCCAGACCTGCTTCTCCACCGGTGAGGGCAAGTCCACCTACGGCACCGGCACCTTCCTGCTGATGAACACCGGCACCGAGCCGATCAACTCCTACAACGGCTTGCTCACCACCGTCGGCTACCGCATCGGCGACCAGGACCCGGTCTACGCCCTGGAGGGCTCGATCGCGGTCACCGGTTCGCTCGTGCAGTGGATGCGCGACCAGATGGGGCTGATCAGCACCGCGGCGGAGATCGAGACGCTCGCCAGCTCCGTCGAGGACAACGGCGGTGCCTACTTCGTGCCGGCCTTCTCCGGCCTTTTCGCCCCCTACTGGCGCTCCGACGCCCGGGGCGTCATCGCCGGCCTGACCCGGTACGTGACCAAGGCGCACCTGGCCAGGGCCGTGCTGGAGGCGACCGCCTGGCAGACCCGGGAGATCGTCGACGCCATGTCGAAGGACTCCGGCGTGGAGCTGACCGCGCTGAAGGTCGACGGCGGCATGACGTCGAACAACCTGCTGATGCAGAACATCGCCGACTTCGTCGACGCGCCCGTGGTGCGCCCGATGGTCGCCGAGACCACCTGCCTCGGCGCCGCCTACGCCGCCGGCCTCGCCGTCGGCTACTGGCCCGACACCGACACGCTGCGCGCCAACTGGCGCCGGGCCGCCGAATGGACCCCCCGAATGGACGCGGAGACCCGCGACCGCGAGTACAAGAACTGGCTCAAGGCCGTCGAGCGGACCATGGGCTGGATCGAAGAGGAGAACTGATCAGAATGAACACCCTGCAGAGCGTCCCCACCCTCGGGGCGCACCCGGCTGCCGGTCCCAACCCAGGCCGGGCCGAGGCCAGAGAACTACTCGCGAACGCGACGTACGACCTCCTGGTCATCGGCGGCGGCATCCTGGGCACCTCGGTCGCCTGGCATGCGGCGCAGTCGGGGCTGCGGGTGGCGATGGTGGACGCCGGCGACTTCGCCGGCGCCACCTCGTCCGCGTCCTCCAAGCTGGTGCACGGCGGGCTGCGCTACCTGCAGACCGGCTCCGTCAAGCTGGTCGCGGAGAACCATCACGAGCGTCGGGTGCTGGCCAAGGACGTGGCCCCGCACCTCGTCAACCCGCTCACCTTCTACCTGCCCGTCTACAAGGGCGGGCCGCACGGCGCCGCCAAGCTCGGTGCGGGCGTCTTCGCCTACTCGGCGCTGTCCGCGTTCGGGGACGGCGTCGGGCGGGTCATCTCGCCCGCCAAGGCCGCGGCGGACAACCCGGGACTGCGCACCGAGAACCTGAAGGCGGTCGCGGTCTACGGCGACCACCAGATGAACGACTCCCGGGTGGCCGTGATGACGGTCCGGGCGGCGGTGGAGTCCGGTGCCGTGGTGCTCAACCACGCCGAGGTCACCGGGCTGCGCTTCACCCACGGCCGGGTAACCGGCGCCGAACTGAAGGACCGTCTCGACGGTTCCGAGTTCGGGGTGAACGCCCGGCTGGTGCTCAACGCCACGGGGCCGTGGGTGGACCACCTGCGGCGCATGGAGCACGCGGGTGCGGCACCGAGCATCCGCCTCTCCAAGGGGGCGCACGTGGTCCTGAAGCGGCGCGCGCCGTGGAAGGCCGCGCTGGCCACGCCGATCGACAAGTACCGCATCACCTTCGCGCTGCCGTGGGAGGACCAGCTGATGCTGGGCACCACCGACGAGAAGTACGAGGGTGACCCCGCGGAGGTCGCCGCGACCGACGCCGACATCGACCAGATCCTGGACGAGGCGGCGATCTCGGTCCGCGACGAGCACCTGTCGCGCGACCTGATCACCTACGCCTTCGCCGGCCTTCGGGTACTTCCCGGCGGCCCCGGCGGCGTGGAGTCGGCGAAGCGCGAGACGGTGGTCTCCGAGGGGCGCGGCGGCATGCTGTCCGTGGCGGGCGGCAAGTGGACGACGTACCGGCACATCGGCCGCACGGTGATGAACCGGCTGGCCAAGCTGCCCGGCGGGCTGCTGAGCGAGGACATGCAGCCGGTGTCCACGCTGCCGCGCCGGGTGCCGCTGCCGGGCATCGCCAACCCGAACGCGGTCGCCCACCGGCTGATGGTCGACCGCGACCCGGGCACCCGCCCGGACCCGCTGACGGCCCGCCACCTGGCCACCCACTACGGCTCGCTGTCGTTCGACATCGCGCGGCTGGTGGCCCAGGACCCGGCACTGGGCGAGCGCATCCACCCCGACGGGCCGGAGATCTGGGCGCAGGTCGTCTACGCACGGGACCAGGAGTGGGCCATGACGGCGGACGACGTGCTGCGGCGCCGCACCACGCTGACCGTGCGCGGCCTGGACACCCCCGAGGTGCGCGAGCGCGTGCAGCAGCTGCTCGACGCCCGCGACGCCTGAGCCGTCCCAGGGGCCCGGGGGTCCGCCGCAGGTGACGGCGGACCCCCGGGCCCCACGTCTGCCCGGGAGCGGGTGCGGGCGCGGCGGTGCCGGACGGATAGGCGTGCGAGGGCTGCGGCTTGGGCAAGGTCACGCCGTAGGCTGGGCCCGCACGCAACACGAACGGCAGCCGGACAGGGGCGTCTCGCCTGCGTCCGGCACTGGAAGGAGGCACTGGGTGATCGAGCTCGAGGGGGTTCCCGAGCTGGTCGACCCGGTCATGGTGGCCGCGTTCGAAGGCTGGAACGACGCCGGCGACGCCGCCTCCACCGCGGTCGGGCACCTGGACCGGGAATGGAAGGGTGAGGTCTTCGCCGCGCTCGACGCCGAGGACTACTACGACTTCCAGGTCAACCGGCCGCACGTGTGGCTGGACGACGGGGTGCGCAAGGTGACGTGGCCGACGACCCGGCTCTCCGTGGTGCGGATCGGCGGCGACAAGCCGCGCGACCTGGTCCTGGTGCGCGGAATCGAGCCGAGCATGCGGTGGCGGTCGTTCTGCAACGAGCTGCTGGGCTTCGCCCACGAGCTGGGCGTGGAGATGGTCGTGGTGCTGGGCGCGCTGCTCGGCGACACCCCTCACACCCGGCCGGTTCCGGTCACCGGCATCACCTCCGACGCCGACCTCGCCCGCACTATGGGCCTGGAGGAGTCCCGTTACGAGGGGCCGACCGGCATCGTCGGCATCCTGCAGGAGGCCTGTACGCACGCCGGTGTGCCCGCGGTCAGCCTGTGGGCGGCCGTGCCGCACTACGTCTCGCAACCGCCCAACCCGAAGGCGGCGCTGGCCCTGCTGAACCGGCTGGAGGACCTGCTGGGCGTCCGCATCCCGCTGGGCGAACTGCCCGAGGACGCCAGGGCCTGGCAGGTGGGCGTGGACCAGCTCGCCGCCGAGGACACCGAGGTGGCCGAGTACGTGCAGTCGCTGGAGGAGGCCCGGGACACCGCCGAGCTGCCCGAGGCGTCCGGCGAGGCGATCGCGAAGGAGTTCGAGCGCTACCTGCGGCGCCGGGACGGTCAGCCAGGCGGTCCACCGGGCGGCACCCACGCGTCGGAGAGTGGCCTGGGCGGCGACGCGGGTTCCTACCTGCGCGATCCCGGCAGCGGCCGTTCCCGGCCGCAGTGGCACAAGCCGGGTGAGGCGAACGAGCCCCCGGAGCCGCCCGCCTCCGGTGAGGGCTCCGAGAGCGGCGACGGCCCCGACTGCTGAGAACCCCGCCCCCGCGGTCACCTTCCCGACTCCCCGGGGTCGGGTCAGCCCCACCCCCTGCGGCGGGTCAGCCGGATGGTTCGCGTCAGCGCGCCTCCGTAGCGTCCTGGACATGGATCTCACAGCGGGGAAGGGGCCGGGCCGACGCGCACCGGCCAGGGCGGCGAGGGCCGCGAGGACGACCACGGCGGCGGTGTGCGTGGGCGCGATGGTGGCCGCCGGCCTGCTGGCCACCGGAGCCACCGCGCACGGGGCGGATGCGGGCGGCGCGCAGCTGCGGCTGCAGAGGGACGCCGACGCGGTGCGCCACACCGGCGCCACCGGGCTGCTGGTGGAGGTGCGTGACGCCGCCGGTCGCACCACCACCGCCCGGTCGGGTGTCGCCGACCTGCGGCGGGGCGGGCCCGTGCCGCAGCGGTCCTACTACCGCATCGGCAGCGACACCAAGACGATGGTGGCGGTGGTGGCCCTCCAGCTCGTCGCCGAGGGCGCGTTGAGCCTCGACGACACGGTGGAGCGGAGGCTGCCCGGGGTGGTGGCCGGGAACGGCAACGACGGCAGCCGCGTCACTCTTCGAAACCTGCTCCAGCACACCAGCGGGCTGACCGACTACACCGACATCCTCTTCGAGGACCCCGAGAAACTGACTCCCGCGTACTACCGCGAGCACCGCTTCTCCGCGCAGACGCCCGGGGAGCAGGTCGCGCTGGCCATGACACGCGCGCCCGGCTGGCTGCCCGACGCCGACGACCCCGGCTCACAGACCCGTTGGGCCTACTCCAACACCAACTACGTACTGGCCGGCATGATCATCGAGAGGGTCACCGGCCGCCCCTGGGAACACGCGGTCCACGAGCGGATCGTCGAACCCCTGGGCCTGCGCCGCACCATGAGCATGGGGACGTCGGCGTACGTGCCCCGTCCCACCGCCTCCGGCTACACGCAGTTCCCCGGTCGCCGCGGACTGACCGACACCACGGTGTCGGTGGGCGGCGGTGCGGACGGCGGAGTGGTGAGTACCGCCGCAGACATGAACGTCTTCCTGCGCGCCCTGATGGGCGGCGACCTGCTGCCGCCCGCGCAGCTGGCGCAGATGCGCACCACCGTGCCGGCGCCGGTGGGCGACGACGGCGGTCCGGAACGCTACGGGCTGGGCATCGCCTGGCGCCCGGCCCCCGGATGCGCCGACGGAGTCTGGTACCACGGCGGCACCTCCTTCGGCACCGTCTCCGAGACGGCCGTGACCCCGGACGGGCGGGCGTCGGCCGCCGCGGCCGTCTTCACCACCCGCTTCGGCGACGAGAAGCGCTTCCTGGAGCAGGCCGCCGCCAGCATCCGGCTCGTCGACCGCGCGGTCTGCGCGAAACGCCGCTGACGCGCACGCCGGACGCACCCCGACGGGGTGCGTCCGGCACCGGTCGCGTCAGAGTGCGACGCCGAGCAGGGCGTCGACGGTCCGGGAGACCAGGCCCGGCGCGCCCTCGTCGGTACCGCCGACGGCGGCCTGCGTCTCGGCCCAGAGGTCCACCGCCCGCAGCGCGGCGGGCGCGTCCAGGTCGTCGGCGAGCGCCTCGCGGACGGCGTCGAGCATGCCCTCCGCCGCCGGCCCGTCGGGCCGGGAGACCGCCGCGCGCCACCGGGCGAGCCGGGCGACGGCCTCGTCGAGGACCGCCTCGGTGTACTCCCAGTCGCTGCGGTAGTGGTGGGCGAGCAGCGCCAGCCGAATGGCGGCGGGGTCGGTGCCGGCGCGGCGCAGTGCCGAGACGAACACCAGGTTGCCCTTGGACTTCGACATCTTCTCGCCGTCCAGGGCGACCATGCCGGCGTGCACGTAGGACTGGGCGAAGGGGAACTCGCCGGTGAGCGCCTGGGCGTGCGAGGCGCCCATCTCGTGGTGCGGGAAGGCCAGGTCGGAGCCGCCGCCCTGCATGTCGAATCCCATGCCGAGGTGCTTCAGCGCGATGGCGACGCACTCGATGTGCCAGCCGGGCCGGCCGGGGCCGAGCGAGTGGCCGTCCCAGTGCGGTTCGCCGTCCCGGGCTGCCATCCACAGCATCGGGTCGAGCGGGTTCTTCTTGCCCGGCCGGTCGGGGTCGCCGCCGCGCTCGGCGGACAGCTGCCGCATGGTGGCGGCGTCCAGGCCGGAGACCTCACCGAAGTGCGGGTCGGACTCGACGGAGAAGTAGACGTCGCCGTCCAGTTCGTAGGCGGCGCCGGAGTCCCGCAGCCGCTCCACCAGCGGCACGATGCCGGGTATGGCCTCCACCGCGCCGACGAAATGGGCGGGCGGCAGCATCCGCAGGGCCGTCATGTCCTCGCGGAACAGGGCGGTCTCACGCTCGGCGAGAGCGGCCCAGTCCTCGCCGGTGGCGAGCGCGCGCTCCAGGAGCGGATCGTCGACGTCGGTGACGTTCTGCACGTAGTGGACCTGCCGCTGGTTGTCGAGCCACACGCGCTGCACGAGGTCGAACGCGTTGTAGGTCGCCGCGTGCCCCAGGTGGGTCGCGTCGTACGGCGTGATGCCGCAGACGTAGAGACGGGCGACGGGACCGTGGGCGAGGGTCACTCGCCCGCCGGTCGCGGTGTCGTGGATCCGGAGGTCGCGGCCCGTGCCGGGCAGGGCGGGGACCTCAGAGGCGGGCCAGGCATGCATGCCGTCGAGCCTAACCGGCCGGATGTTGATCCTACGAACGGGACCAGCACAAAGGGCTGAATCCGTGGTCTTGCGCAACGGCTCCCGGGAGGCTCCGCGCGTCGGCCGACGCCGCACCGGTCCGCGCCGGTCCGGGTGTCACACGGGCGGCCAGGGGATCGCCGGCCAGGCGCCCCCGGGCAGCGGGTGGCGGCCGGTGGACAGCAGCAGCTCGGTTCGCTTGCGCAGCGCGTCCAGCTCCCCCGCGCTCAGCAGCTCCGCCAGGCGGGTGGCGAGCACGGCACCGGCGGCCAGCTCCTCGGCGAGGCCGCGCAGCGGTGTGAGCGCCTCGCCCGGCAGCTCCTCCCCCGCCCAGCCCCACAGCAGGGTGCGCAGCTTGTCGTCGGTGTGGAAGGTGACGCCGTGGTCGATGGCGTACAGCCGGCCGTCCGGCTGCGGCAGCAGGTGGCCGCCCTTGCGGTCGGCGTTGTTGATCACGGCGTCGAGCACGGCGACCCGCCGCAGCCGTGCGTCGTCGGCGTGCACCAGCAGCGCGGTGCGCTCCGCACCCGGCTCCCCGGGCTCGCCGTCGCCCTCGTCACCGTCCAGGGCGACCAGGCCCACGGCCTTCCAGCCCGGCTCGGGCTCAGGTCCGTCCACCAGCGCCAGCAGCCCGTCGGCCGCCGTGCGCTCCGGCTCCGGGCTGTCCGGCAGCGGGCCCTGCCACTGCTGGCACATGCCCGCGCCGTACGGGCCCTCCCGCAGGACCGTCGGCGGCACCAGGTCCCAGCCCAAGGCGCGGCAGACGGCGTAGGCCGCGACCTCGCGACGGGCCAGGGTCCCGTCGGGGAAGTCCCACAGCGGCCGCTCGCCCGCGGTCGGCTTGTAGACGCACGGCAGGCTCTCGTCCCCGTGCGACACGGTGGCGTAGAGCACCGCGTTGGACGCCTCGCGGATGTGGCCCACCACCGTCAGCTCGCCGGTGGCGAGCAGCTGTTCGGCGTTCACTCCGCCCCGCGGCGGTATCCGTTCTGGCGCGGGCATACGTGTCCCTCCGGGTCGAGCGGCAGACTGCACAGCGGGCAGGGCGGCCGGCCGGCGTTGACGACCTCCATGGCGCGCTTGGCGAAGGCGCGGGCCATCGGTCCGGTGAGCCGTACCCGCAGCATCGGCGGGCCGTTGTCCTCGTCCTGGAGCAGGCGCTCCTCGGCCTCGGCGAGGTCCTCCTCGGACTCCGCCTCCAACTCCACCAGCGCCTGCGCCTCGACGACCATGCGCTCGCTCTCGCCGTCCCAGGCCAGGGCCATGGTGCCGACCCGGAACTCCTCCTCGACCGGGCTCTGCAGCGGCGCGGTGTCGGTGAGTTCGTGCGGCGCGGTGGCAGGAACGGGGGCGCTGCCGCCGGTGCGCCGCACGACCTCGTCGAGCAGTTCGTCGATGCGCTCGGCGAGCGCCTCCACCTGGGCCTTCTCCAGGGCGACGCTCGTCGTGCGGGTGCCGTCCGATGCCTGGAGGTAGAAGGTCCGCCGTCCGGGCAGCCCCACCGTGCCGGCGATGAATCGGTCCGGGGGGTCGTAGAGGAAGACCTGACGGGACACGACCTGCTCCAACGGTTTCGGCTACTGGGGTACTGGCACCCTACTGCCCGCGCTGATCAACCCGCTCACACACCGCCGCCCACGACGGCGTCCGACCCGCTCGGCGTGGCTGCCGAAGCCGACGCCCCCGCCGCCTCCGCTGCGCTCGGCGCGAGCGCGCCCAGATCGCCGGTGTCGCCCAGGCGCACCACGAACGGCCGCAGCGCGGTGTAGCGGATGGCGGTGACGCTGCCGGGCTCCACCGAGACCCGCTGGAACAGGTCCAGGTGCATGCCGAGGGCGTCGGCCACCAGGGACTTGATGATGTCGCCGTGCGAGCACACCAGGTAGAGCGCGTCGGGGCCGTACTCGGCCGCCACGTGGGCGTTCCACTCCCGGACGGCCTCCACCGCGCGCTGCTGCATGGCGCGCATCGACTCGCCGCCGGGGAACACCGCCGCACTGGGGTGCTGCTGCACGGTGGTCATCAGCGGCTCGTCCATCAGTTCGCCGAGCTTGCGGCCCGTCCAGGCACCGTAGTCGCACTCGTTGACCCGCTCGTCGACGTGCACGGCCAGTCCGGGTCGGGCGGCTGCGAGCGGTGCGAGCGTCTGGCCGCAGCGCAGCAGCGGGCTGCGCACGGCGGTGGCGAGCGGCAGCGCCGCGAGACGGCCGGGCAGGGCGGCGGCCTGGGCGGCGCCGTGCTCGTCGAGCGACACGTCGGGAGTGCGGCCCGCGAGCAGTCCCGAGGTGTTGGCGGTGGACCGTCCGTGACGCACAAGCAGCAGCGTGGGCATGGCAGCCAGCGTAGGCCACCGTGCGGATGGGACAGTCGGCCGGGCGCGGGGGCGGGCGAAACCGCCGGACGGGTGAATCCGGATGCGGCCCGTAACCCGGCCGGGCGGTGGGCGTTGTCCCTGGTGACGGCCGTGGCGGGGAGGACCCCCGAGCCCCCACCACGGCCGCGGTACCTCCGTAGGGCCCGCCGGACACCGGCGGGCCCTACGCGCTGCCTGCCACCGTCGGGGGCTGCGCCGGCCGCGCGGGTCAGCTCAGACCGGCGCGCTCCAGCGCCTCGACGCCGGTGCGCAGCGAGGTCATCCGCTCCTCCAGCGTGAAACCGGCGGGCGCCAGGGACAGGGTGGTGGCGCCCGCGTCGGCGTAGGCCTGCATGCGGTCGGCGATGCGCTCGACGGGACCGAGCAGCGCGGTGGAGTCGATCAGCTCGCGCGGCACCGCGGCGGCCGCGCCCTCCTTGTCGCCGGACAGGTACTTGTCCTGGATCTCGGCGGCTTCCTTCTCGTAGCCCATGCGCTGGGCGAGCTTGTTGTAGAAGTTCTGCTTGCGGCTGCCCATGCCGCCGACGTACAGCGCGGTGTAGGGGCGGAACATGTCGGCGAGCGCGTCCACGTCGTCGCCGACGGCCATCGGCACCGTGGGGCAGACGTCGAAGCCGTCGAGGTCCTTGCCGGCCTTGGCCCGGCCGGCGCGCAGTGCGCCGAGCGTGGTCTCCTCGGCGTGCTCGGGGGCGAAGAAGATCAGCAGCGCGCCGTCGGCGATCTCGCCGGTCTGCTCCAGGTTCTTCGGGCCGATCGCCGCGATGTAGAGCGGGATGTGCTCGCGTACGGGGTGCACGGTGAGCTTGAGCGGCTTGCCGGGCCCGTCGGGCAGCGGCAGCGTCCAGTGCTCGCCGCTGTGGCTGAGCCGTTCCCGGCTCATGGCCTTGCGCACGATCTCGACGTACTCGCGGGTGCGGGCGAGCGGCTTGTCGAACTTCACGCCGTACCAGCCCTCGGAGACCTGCGGCCCCGAGACGCCCAGGCCGAGGCGGAAACGCCCGCCGGAGAGCGAGTCGAGGGTGGCCGCGGTCATGGCGGTCATGGCGGGTGTGCGGGCGGGGATCTGGAGGATCGCCGAGCCGACGTCGATGCGCTCGGTCTGGGCCGCCACCCAGGACAGGACGGTGGGTGCGTCCGAGCCGTACGCCTCCGCCGCCCAGCAGACGGCGTAGCCGAGGCGGTCCGCCTCCCGCGCGACGGCGAGGTTGTCCTGGTCCATCCCGGCACCCCAGTAGCCGAGGTTGATCCCGAGTCGCATCGCGCTCCCCTTACTGATCAGTAACGTCTTTGTCCCCCGGACTCTAGCGCGGGCCGGAAGTACTCTCAACGCCCGTGGAGCTCAGACAGCTGGGGCGCACCGGCCTGCGGGTGTCCCGAATCGGGCTGGGCACGCTCACCTGGGGCCGGGAGGCCGACGAGCCCGTGGGGCGCGTGTCCGCCGAACAGAACGCGGCGGAGTTGCTGAAGACCTTCTGGGAGGCCGGCGGCACTCTCGTCGACACCGCCGACGTGTACGCCGACGGCGGCGCGGAGTACCTGCTGGGCCGCATGCTGGACGTCCTGGTCCCGCGGGCCGAGCTGGTCGTCGCCACGAAGGCGGGCAGCGTGCCCGACCCCGACCGGCGTTTCGACTGCTCCCGCGGCCGCCTGCTGGCCGCCCTCGACGCCTCGCTGGAGCGGCTGGGCACCGACTACGTCGACCTGTGGCAGGTGCACGCCTTCGATCCGGGCACGCCCCTGGAGGAGACCCTGCACGCGCTGGACATCGCAGTCGGCAGCGGACGGGCCCGGTACGCGGGGGTCACCGACTTCCGGGGCTGGCAGCTGGCCAAGGCCGCCACCTGGCAGCTCGCCGCGCCCGGGGCACGCAGCCGGCTCGCCGGAGCACAGGCCGAGTACTCGCTGCTGCAGCGCGGAGCGGAGCGGGAGCTGCTGCCCGCGGCGCTCGACCTCGGGGTGGGGCTGCTGCCGTCCTCGCCGCTGGGCCGGGGCGTCCTGACCGGCAAGTACCGGGGCGGCGAGGTGCCGCCGGACTCCCGCGCCGCGTCCCCCAAGTGGGCCGGGTTCGTCGCCCCCTATCTCGGGGACGCCGCCGGACGGGTGGTGGACGCGCTCGCCACGGCAGCCGACGGGCTCGCCGTGACGCCGCTCCAGGTGGCGCTGGCCTGGGTCAGGGACCGGCCCGGCGTGGCCGCACCGATCGTCGGAGCCCGCACGTCGGCCCAGCTCAGCGAGGCGCTGTCAGTGGAAGCCCTTAGTCTTCCTGACGAGATCACCAGGGCGCTCGACGACGTGTCGGCACCCGGACGCCACGACCCCGATCACGACTGGAGCGCGTAAGTGACCACTCCCCGGGAGCCGCACGACTCGCCGGACCCGCCGGACCCGTCCGCCAGCCGGGCGGACGTCCCGGCGGACGCCCCGGCAGACGCCCCGCAGGGCACTGGGCCCGCCGGTGGCGAACCGCCCGCGCCCCAGGGGGAGGCGGCAGGAGCGGCCACGTCCCCGCCGGAGGAGAGCGAAGGCGGGGCCGCCGGTGCGACGGCGCCGGACGAGGGCGCGGGCGACGGCGCGAGCCAGCCGCCGTCCGGAGCGGCCCCTCCCTCGCCGCACCCACCGCCCGCCGGGGCCGGCCCGCGCGGCAAGGCCGCGGAACTGCTCGCCGCGGTACGCGCGGTGGAGAGCGGCGAGCGTGCGGCCACGGAGTTCTTCGCCGCCCCGCAGCCCGCCGCACGCCCGGCCCGGCCGGCCCGTCCGGGTGTGCCCGCGCCGGCCCGCACCGCGGCCGGCCCGCAGGCACCGGGTGCGGCGCCCGTCCCCGACGGCGTCCGGGCGGTGCTCACCGAGGGCGGCGCACTGGCCGAGCTGGCCGGGGCGGTGACGGCGGCCCTCGGCCCGCAGGCCGAGGAGGCGCTGCGCGCCGACCCGTGGCAGCTGCTGGCGGTGGCCGGCGTGGCGCCCGAGCAGGCCGACGGCTTCGCCCGGGCACTTCTCGGGCCGCAGGCCGAGCCGGACGACCCGCGGCGCGGACAGGCCCTGGTGACCTGGCTGCTGGAGCGGGCGGCCCGCACCGGCCACACCGTGCAGGAAGCCGCCGAGCTTGCCGCCGCGCTCACCGCGCACGGCGTGAAGGACGCCGAGGAGGCGATCCGGGAGGCCGTGGACGAGGGCCTGGTCCTGGTCTTCCAGGACACCCCTCCCGGCACCGGCGCCCCCGCGGAGGCGGCAGCCGAGGGCGAGGAGGAGGCGCCGGTCGAGGTGCTCTTCGGCCTCGACCGCTGGGCGCTGGCCGAGGAGAGCCTCGCCGACGGGGTCAACCGGCTGCTCACCACCTTCACCCCCGATGACGCCCGGTCCGAGGGCTGGGCCGCCGCGGCGGCTGCCGCCCCCTCGCCGTCCGCGGCGGAGCTGGTCCGGGCGGCCGCCTCGGCGGGCGTCGTCGTGCACACCGGCGGCGAGGCGGCCCGCGCGGAGCCCGCCGCCGTGGTCGCCGCCGCCCGGGCCATGGGGCTGCGGGCCTGCGTTGCGGTGCACAGCGAGGACGGTGTCCGCCGCGCCTCCCCGCCCGCTGGCGAGCGCGCCTCTCCGCCCCCTGGCGACCGGGCGGCCGAAGGAACCGGGCCGGACACCGCACCGCCCGCCGGGGAGTCCGAGCCGGCGGTGGTGACGGTCGCGGGGCTGCTGGCCGGGCTGGAGGGCCCCGGCCGGGACGAGGACGGCGTCCTCGCCCTCGACGTGCTGGCCGTGCTCGACGCCCCGCAGCTCGACGCGGAGACGGCGGCGGCCCTGGTGGAGTCCCTGCCGGACGGCGCCCGCCTGCTACTCAGCGGCGATCCGCAGGTCCTCGGCTCGGCGGGCCCCGGCCAGGTCCTCGCCGACCTCGTGGCGTCGGCCGCGTGCCCCCGGGTGGTCTCCCGCACCCCCGACCCGGGGCCACTGGGCGAACTGGTCTCCGGGATCGGCATCGGCGAGTTGCAGCAGGTCCAGGCTCCGGACCGGGAACTGGTCATCGTGGCCGTGCAGGACGCGGGCGAGGCCGTGCACCGCACCGTGCAGCTCGTCGCCGACTCCGTGCCCCGGGTGATCGGCGTGGCCGCCGAGCAGACCCAGGTCATCACGCCCGGCCACGGCGGCGCGGCCGGCACCCGGGCGCTGAACGCCGCACTGAAGGAGCGCTTCAACCCCGGCCCCGGCCGGTTCGGCGGCTTCGACGTGGGCGACCGGGTCGTGTACTCGCCCGCCCCGGGCCGGTGCCTCACCGGCGCGGTCGTGTCGGCGGACGCCGAGGGCCTGCGCCTGGACATCGGCGGCCGGCCCGTCACGGTCGCTCCCGAACAGGTGCCGCAGGCCGTCCGCCACGGCTGGGCCGTCACCGCGCACCAGGCGGCGGGGCGCCGCTGGCCGGCCGTCGTGGTCGTGCTGCCGGGGGACGCGGGCCAGTTGCTGGACCGGCCCTGGGTGTACACCGCGTTCAGCCGCGGTGAACGTCATGTCTCCGTGGTGCACGGGGTGCAGGACGCGCTGCCGCGCGCGGTGGCCGAACGGCCCGGCCGGCCGCGGCGGACCCGGCTGCGGGCGCTGCTCAGCCCCCGACCGGAGCCGGCAGCGGCGCAGTGAGGCCCGGTCGGGTGGCGCGCCGTTCCTCCCAGCGGAGGCCCGGAGCACCACCCGGCCGTCCGGCCGCTACCTGAGCGGCTGGTCCTCGTCGTCGGGGCCGTAGAGGTCGTCGTCGAAGACGGAGCTGACGTCGAACCGGCACAGCACCCGTTCGGCGTCGGCCGTGTCGAAGGGCGCGGACAGCCACTCCCCCGGCTCGGAGGGCTCCTCGGCGGCGACCACCCACAGGGTGGAGTCGCCCTCCTCCAGGCCGAACTCCTTGTGGCGGCTGGAGATCTCGTCGGCCTCGAACTCGCCGAACAGCACACCCAGCGCGGCGTGCACGCTGCTGCCCGCGGACTGCGGCTCGTCACCGGCGACGTCCGCCGAGTCCGGGTCCAGGTCGGAGATGCGCTGGGCCTGCGCGAGCAGCCGCAGCGGCTCGGTGACGGTGTAGTCGCGGCGGACGAACACACTGATCGCGCTCGGCTCGTCCGGGCCCAGGTATCCGGCGGTGGGTTCGGAACCGGGGATCTCGAACGGCGTGACCTCGTCGTAGGCGTCGTAAAGCAGCTCGTCGTACGCTTCACCGGCCGCGGCCAGCTCGTTGAACGCGGCGTAGACACCGGCGTCGGCCTCGGCGTCCTCGGAACCGTCCGAGGGCCGTCGTTCGATGGCGTCGAGGTGACGGTCCAGCGCGGTCTTCAGCGCCTCTACGGCGGCACGTACCTCGGCAGCGGTGGGCTGCGCAGCATCAGACATAGTGCAGACGCTATCCGTAGACAGCCCCTGCACGCACAATAGATGCGATGCCGGAATACGAATTTCGCGATGTGTACGTGCCGCGCGGGGTTTCCCGCAGCGCCGCCGCCCGTCTCCTGACCGAGCACGCCGAGTACGGGCACTGGGAGCTCGACCGCCTGCGGCTCTTCCCCGACGGCAGCCGCCGGGTACGGCTGCGTCGCCGCATCATCCGCCAGGTGCGCGCCACCTGGTGACGCCGGCGGCCCCGGCGGTCGGGGCCGCCCGGTCGAAGTCCGCACACGCAAACGGAGCCGGCCACCCCTGCGCGTGGCCCGCTCCGTTTGGTGCGTGTACTGCTCGCTCGGCTGAGCGTTCAGCACCGCTGTCCCGCGTCACTGCTCAGTGGTGGGGCACCGCTCAGTGCTGGGCCGCCTTGGAACGGCGGTACAGGACGTAGCCGCCGAGCAGGAGGGCCGCACCGGCCGGGACGGCGGTGCCCAGCATGGTGCCACCGGTCTGCGCCAGCTCGCCGGCCACGCCCTGGGCCTCGATCTGCGACGATCCGGCGGCGCGCTCGGGCGCCTTGTCCGTGCCCGAGGCGCGGGGCTTCTCCCCCTCACCCGACTGCGCGGGCTCCTCGTCGGTGCCGGGCTGCTCCGGCTTCTCCTCGCCACCGGGCTGCTCCGAGCCGGGCTCCTCGAAGCCGGGCTGCTCCGCACCGGGCTTGCCCGGGCGGGGCTTCGTCGGAGTGGTGTCGGTGTTGGCGCACTCGTTGCCGATGGCCGGGTTGAGTCCGCCGACCACCGTGACGGAGTTGCCGCAGGCGTTCACCGGCACGTCGACGGGGACCTGCACGTTGTTGCCGGAACCGACACCGGGCGAACCCCCGGCGTGGCCGTCGGCGTGCGCACCCCCACCGTGGTGGCCCCCACCGTGGTGACCGCCGCCCTGGTGACCGCCCTGGTGGCCCCCACCCTGGTGACCGCCACCCTGGTGACCGCCCTGGTTGCCGCCGCCCTGGTTGCCGCCCTTGTCCTGACCGCCCTTGTTGCCCTTGGGCGCGGAACTCTTGTTGACGCAGTTGTTGCCCATGGCCGGGTTCAGCAGCCCCACGGCGTTCACGGTGTTGCCGCAGGCGTTGACCGGCACGTGCACCGGCGCCTGGACGTTGTTGCCGGAGAGCACGCCGGGCGAGCCCTGGGCAGCGCCGTCGGCACTCGAGCCCGCGTGGGCCGCGCCGCCGGACAGCGCGAGTACGCCGCCTGCCGCCGCTACGGAGATCAGGCCCTTCTTGGTGACCTGTCGCATGGTTGTTTCCTGTTCTTCGATGCTTGCGGGACGCGAGCGGGCTGCTCAGCAGTTGGCCGGGACGCACCTGCTCGCCCGGAGAACCGAGAACCCCGGAGCGCATGGCACGCACTCCGGGGTCACGGCATCAACCTTCAGGGGTTGAGAGACAACAACGTCAGTCGTTGACGCAGGTGTTGCCGAAGGTGGGGTTCAGCAGTCCGATGACGGAGACCGTGTTGCCGCAGACGTTCACCGGCACGTGCACGGGAACCTGGACAACATTGCCGGACAGCACGCCCGGGGAGTGCACAGCGGCACCCTGAGCGCCGGCATCGGCGACGGCAACGCCCGCACCAGCGAGCACCAGACCACCGGTGGCAGCCGCAGCAGCGACAACCTTCTTGAGCATTCTTCCTCCTTGTTGGCAAATGCGATCCCAGCCGCGGACCGCAACACCTGTAACGAGGAGGGACAGCCGGGGCTACGACCCGGCAGCCTCATTCACCCTTCCTGACCAATGCCGTACACCTGCCCGATATCGCCCGCACCGGTCGACGCCGCGGCTCGCCCCGCGAGGAACCGCAGCTCAGGGCAGCCGGAGCCGGGCGGGGACGGGTCCCACGCCCGGCCCGCGGGGGCTATGCCTGGTCCAGGAACCGGTCCAGGACGCGCACCCCGAACTTCAGGCCGTCGACCGGCACCCGCTCGTCCACACCGTGGAACATGCCGGCGAAGTCCAGCTCGGGCGGCAGCTTCAGCGGTGCGAACCCGAAGCAGCGGATGCCCAGGTCGTCGAAGTGCTTGGCGTCGGTGCCGCCGGAGAGCATGTACGGCACGGCACGCGCCGCGGGGTCCTCCGCCTTGAGCGAGGACTGCATGGCGTCCACCAGCGCACCGTCGAAGGTGGTCTCCAGCGCCCGGTCGGCGTGGTCGTCGACCCTGCGCACCCGCGGGCCCAGCGCCCGGTCGAGGTCGGCCAGGAACTCCTCCTCGTACCCAGGCAGGAAACGCCCGTCGACGTGGGCGGTGGCCTGCCCGGGGATGACGTTGACCTTGTAGCCGGCGGACAGCTGGGTCGGCGCCGCGGTGTTCTGCAGCGTCGCGCCGATGATCTTGGCGATGCCGCCGAGCTTGGCCAGCGTCTCCTCCATGTCCTCCGGGTCCAGCTCGGTGCCGAGTGCGTCCGACAGCTCGTCGAGGAAGGACCGCACGGTCTTGGTGACCCGCACCGGGAACTTGTGCCGCCCCAGCCTGGCCACCGCCTCGCACAGCTCGGTGACCGCGTTGTCGTTGTTGGTCATCGAGCCGTGCCCGGCGGTGCCCTCGACGGTGAGCCGCATCCAGTGAATGCCCTTCTGGGCCGTCTCGATCAGGTACAGCCGGAGGTTGTCGTTGACCGTGAAGGAGAACCCGCCGACCTCGCCGATGGCCTCGTTGACGCCCTCGAACAGGCCGGGGTGCCGGTCCACGAGGTGCCGCGCGCCGTAGACACCGCCGGCCTCCTCGTCCGCGAGGAAGGCCAGCACCACGTCCCGGGGCGGCTTGCGGCCCGAACGCATCCGGTCGCGGACGACGGCGAGTGTCATCGCGTCCATGTCCTTCATGTCGACGGCCCCGCGCCCCCACACGCAGCCGTCCGCGATCTCCCCGGAGAACGGGTGGTGCCGCCAGTCGGCGGCGTCGGCGGGGACCACGTCGAGGTGGCCGTGGATGAGCAGCGCGGGCCGGGAGGGGTCGGCGCCCTCGATCCGGGCGACGGTGGACGCCCGGCCGGGCTGCGACTCGAAGATCTGCGGCTCCAGCCCCACCTCGGCGAGCTGCTCCGCCACGTACTCGGCGGCGGCCCGCTCCCCGGGGCCCTCGCCGCCGCCGTAGTTGCTGGTGTCGATCCTGATCAGGTCGCGGCAGATGCCGACGACCTCGTCCTCACCGGTCACCGCACCGGCGCTCGCGGTTGCGCTGGACTCGCTCACACTGCCTCCTCCATCGGGCGGGGGTTGCCCGTTCCATCCTCCCGCCTGCGGGCTCCGCGCCCAAAGAGCAGGCCCGTGATCCGTGGCGGGAGGGCCCAGGGCAGGGTGATCGACCGACCGGCCCGCAGTGTTATGGTGGTGCGCGTTGCCGGCGGTCCAGACCGCGGCGCTCACCGGTCCGGGTGGCGGAATGGCAGACGCGCTAGCTTGAGGTGCTAGTGCCCTTTATCGGGCGTGGGGGTTCAAGTCCCCCCTCGGACACAGCGGGTGCGTGCACCCTCTCCTTCAGGAACCCTCGCCGGGTCACCACACGGCGGGGGTTTCGGCGTTGCCGGGCCCTGCCGCCCGCCCGAGCGCGTCCCGCCGCCCGTGGGGGCGGCGGGACGGATGCCCCGACTCAGCGACCGTCGCGAGCGGCACCGCCGGACGTCCCTGAGCCGCGGGCCGCGGGCGTGCCGTTCGCCCCTGCGGCGGGCGCCGGCACCGCGGTGAGGCGGCGGGTGCCGAGCCGGCGGCGCACTCCCTCGGCGAGCCGGGCCGCGGTGAAGGTCGCGCCGTACACGAAGCGCATCGACGGCCCGAACGTGGGCGCGGTCAGCAGACCGGCGAAGAACAGGCCCGGGCTGGAGGACTCGAAGCGCGCGCCGAGGTCCGGGGCCCGGCTGTCCCCGACCGTGCGCAGCGTGTCGCGCAGCGCGGGGTCGAGCAGCGTCAGCCGGTCCACGTCGGGGATGAAGCCGGTGGCGGCCACCACGTGGTCGGTGTCCACGGTGGTGGTGTCCCCGCCGGGCCCGGTGAGGCTCAGCCGCAGCCCCTCCCCGGCGGGCTCGGCGGCCAGCAGCTGGTGGCCCAGCAGGACCGGCACCCGGCTCTCGAAGCGGTCCCGCAGCCACCAGGCCCCGGCCGGGCCGAGAGCGGTGTCGGTGATGCGCAGCCGCGCGGCGGCGGGCAGCCGGCGGACCGCCCAGGGCGTCTGCGACCACACCCAGCTCGGCCAGCCGGTGCCGAGACCGCAGTGCGGGTCGCGCAGCGAGCGCCACGGCGAACGTTCGAGTGGCTGCGGCACGGTGTTCCAGTTGACGTGTGCGGCGCGGGCCACCACCCGCGTCCTGGCGCCCTGCTCGGCGAGCAGCGCGGCGGTCTCCAGCGCGGCCTGACCCGCGCCGACGACGGTGACGTCGCGGTCCCGGAAGCGGCTGAGGTCGCGGTGGTCGCTGCTGTGCGTGGCCAGTTCGGCGGGCAGGCCGGTCAGCGCTTCGGGCAGGCGCACGAAGGGCATGACGCCGACCGCGAGGACGACGGTGCGGGAGAGCAGCGTCTCGCCGTCGGCCGTCTCCAGGCGGTAGCCGCCCGCCTGCGGGGCGAGTGCGCTGACTGTCTTCTCCTCCACGGCGGGCCCGACGCGTTCACCGAACCAGCGTCCGTAGTCGGTGAAGACGCCGATGGGCAGCGGGTTGCCGTGCTCGGCGGGCAGGCCGCGGGTGGCGCAGTACGCGGCGAGGGTGTGTGAGCCCGCCGGGTCGGACAGGTTGGACGCCCAGGGCTCGGACTTGAGGAACATGCCCTCCGGCATGTGGTCGCGCCAGGACGCCATCGTGCGGCCGAGGACGCGCACGTCCCAGCCCGCCGCGGCGGCGTGCGCGGCCACCGAGAGTCCGTAGGGGCCGGCGCCCACAACTACCAGGTCGTGCATCGAGAGTCTTCCCGTCTGTCGGTTCATCGTGCGGGGGTCGCGCTGTCGTTGCTGCTGTCGGCGCCCGGGCGCCCCAGCAGCGTGCGGGGGTGCGGCGGCGGGACCGGGCGTTCGCCGACCGCTGCGGGGGGTGGTGGGGCGACCGCCGGGGTGGCGGCGTCGTGGGCCGGCCGCGGACCGAGCGGGGCTCGGCGGGCGTCGGCGGGTGCGGCCCCGGCGGCGGGCGCGGACGGCTGCGGCCCCCGTCGGCCGGTCGGCAGCGAGCCGAGTTTGGCCACGCCGCGCCGCAGGGAGGCCGCGGCCATGGCCAGGAAGGGCAGCGGGTCGTCCGCCGCGAACCAGGCGCGCTCGGTGGACGGGGCGGGCACACGCTCCTGGCGCGGTGTCCGGTGTGCCATGCCGCGCACCGCGGCGAGCACCGCGTAGTTCTCCGCGACGAAGCGCCGTCCGGGGGTGCTGAGCGCGGGTGGCACCGGTCGGCCGGTGAGGTCCAGGTGCAGGGCCCGCACCACGTCGAGGCCCGAAGGGTCGGTGAAAAGCCGGAACTGCGCGCCCGGGCGGGGGTTGAAGTCGAGGAGGTGGTGGCGGCCGGTTGTGGTGTCCAGCCGGAAGTCCAGGTCGAGAATGCCTCGGTAGCCGAGCGCCGCGGCCAGCCGGTGGGCGGCGGCCTCCAGTTCGGGATGGGGCAGCCAGCGGCCGACAGCGGTCAGCCCGGCGCCGAGCGGCCACGCGCGGTCCTTGCGGCCCGCACCGCCGATCAGGCACGCCCCGCCCGCGGTGTAGCAGCCGTGGAAGAACCAGTCGGTGCCCGGGCCGCCGGGCAGCAGCCGCTGCAGCAGGAGCTGGTTGCCGGTCCGGCCGCCGCGCAGGTACAGCTCCCTGGCCTCGTGCGGTGTGCGCACCACAGTGGTGCTGCGAAGTCCGGAGCCGGGCGGAAGCAGCCACGGTCGGCTCCACTTCGCGATCGCCGGAAGGCCCAGTGCGCGCACCGCGTCGGCGGCGTCTCCGGCGCTGCGCGGCAGCAGCGTCTCGGGGTGCGGGATGTCCAGGCTGCGGCACAACGAGGCGAGCGCGGCCTTGTCGGCCACCCGCTCGGGCAGGTCGGCGGCCTGACGCGGCACCAGGTACCGGTCGGCGAGCCGGTCCGCGAGCCGGGCGACACCGATGGCGCTGAGGTCGTCCATCGGGATCAGGACCGCCCGGCGTCCGATGCGGTCCGCGACCTGACGCAGCGTCCGCAGCAGGGGCGCGCCGAGCGGGCCGGCGGCCGGTTGTGCGTGCGCGCGGTGCAGGTGGCGGGAGCGGCACACCGGGCTCGTGGGGGATTCCACGACGGCGTGCACCTCGACACCCGCCCGTCCCAGCGACCTGACGGCGCCAAGTGTCCCGTGGTGAAAGGGATTGCGGTCCAGGCGGACCAGAAGTGCCGGCACATCGGTGTTGAACGAGGCCATGACGGCGTGTCCTTCATTCTTTTGTGGGCCGACCGGGGGACGCATTCCGCAAATGGCCTACGGCAGTGCATTCGGGCAGCCCATTAGGGAGATCTGATGATTACTGTCAAGGGGTGAACGCACCGATCCAGGAGCGTCCCGGAAGGAGTCACCATGTCCCACCGAAGCCGCTGGCTGGCGGGGGCCTGCGTCGGAGCGATCACGGCCGGCCTGCTCGTCTCCAGCACCGTCACGGCCGACCGCGACGGCCGTGACGACCTCAGTGACGGCCGCAACGCAGCGGTCTCCAGCACCGAGCCGCCGCCCGCCCCGGCGCCGCCCGGCGCACCCGAGGCACCGCCGCCGCCCGCCGCGCCGCCGCCTCCGGCGACCGGCGCGTTCCTGGCCTCCGGCCCTGACGGGGTGCGCCGCATCGCCGAGTTGGAGAACTGGCTGGGCGGCACCCAGCTGCGTGTCGGCCACACCTACCTGCCCGGTGACCTGTGGGTCAACATCGAGGGCCGGCCAAGCTTCCTCCAGGAGTGGGCGAAGTGGCGGCAGGCCCGCGAGGACCGGCTGTTCGTGCTCAACGTCCCGATGCTGGAGCGCAACGAGGAGGGCGTGCCGGACCGCGAGGTGCGGCAGCTGCTGCGCGCCGGTGCCGACGGCCGCTTCGACCGGCACTTCCGCACCCTCGCCCAGCGCCTGGTGGGCATGGGCGTGCCGGACACGGTGGTGGTGCTCGGGTGGGAGATGAACGGCACCACCTACACGCACCGCTGCGGCCCCGACCCGCAGGCGTGGAAGGCCTACTGGAAGCGGATCGTCAACACGATGCGCGAGGTGCCGGGACAGGAATTCAAGTTCGATTTCGCACCCAACCGCGGAACGGACGCCATTCCCTGGACGCGCTGCTACCCCGGTGACGACGTCGTCGACATCATCGGAATGGACTCCTACGACCAGCCGCCCGGCAATTCGTTCGACGACCAGGTGACCCAGCCGTACGGGCTCCAGCACCACGTCGATTTTGCCGCCGCCCGGAACAAGCTCATCTCGTACCCCGAATGGGGTCTTTTCCGCAACGGCGACAACCCGGAGTACATGCGGCGCATGCTCGAGTGGATGGACAAGCACAAGCCCTTCTACCAGACCATCACGGACTACTGCCCGCACGGCGTCTGGCAGTGCGAGCAGAACCCGAAGTCGTCCGCGGTGTTCCGGGCCGCGATGTCCAGGCCCGAGCAGCCCGCGCCACCCACCGAGACCACCCCGCCGACGCCGCCCACCCGGCCCACCCCGCCGACCCGGCCCACTCCCCCGGCCCCGCCCACCCACCCGAGCGACGTGCCGTGCACGCCGCTGGAACTGGGTGACTGGGTCGAGCGGTGGCTCGGTGGCCGCAAGCTCTGCCTGCGGCTCGACTGGTACGACCGAGGTCGTTCCTAGCCGCTGACGGCGGGCGGGCGGGCCGGGGCTGAGCATCACCCCCGCGCACCGCCCGCCCGCCAGTTGTTCAGCTTCGTGCGCCAGGCGCGGACGGCCGGCATCCGGCGGCTGGCCGTCCGGGCGGCGAACTCCCGGCCGGCCAGCTGCGCCGCGTACAGGCGCAGAGCAGGGCCCATGGAGCCCCGGGCGAGCAGGAACCGCTGGTTGGTGAGGGTCTCCGGCCGCCAGTGCAGCTTGTACGGCTCGGTGCCCCGCAGCATGCTGAGCACACTGCGGCCGGACTCGGTGACGTGCCGGGAGTCGTGCCGCAGCAGCATCGTGGTGATGTCGACCTTCTTCGCCCGCAGTTCGGGGTGCGCCCCGTACAGGTAGCCGCCGGCCAGCTCCGAGGACATCAGGGTGACGTCGGCGGCCATGATCTCGTCGCCGATGCGGTACTCGGTGAGCAGCGCGTCCCCGGTGCGCACCATCTGGGTGGTGGCCCGCACCAGGTGCTCGGCGAACCGGGGCCGCAGGTGCTCGGGGGTGACTCCCCTGCCGTGCCACTGCAGCCCGTGCAGCCGCAGCATCGTGGCGACCGCCGCCGGCACCTCGTGCTCGGGCACCACCCGCTCCTCGATGCCCAGCGCCTCCAGTTTGCGCAGCTTCGCGCGGAACCTGCGGGCACTGCTGCTGGGGAGCCGTTCCAGCAGCTTCGGCAGCGGGACCGCCGGGAGTTCCAGGCACACCGAGTCGTCCAGCCTGCGCCGCACGCCCGGCCAGTGCTGCCAGACCTGTTCGGCGGCGCCGCCCGGCCGCACCTCCCGCAGGTCGATGACCGCGCCCCGGGCGGCGAGCACCAGGCCTCGCACCAGGGCCGCGGCTGCGCCCGGGCACTCGTCGTCGAGCAGCACGTCGGAGAAGTCGGAGATGTCGCCGCCCAGCGGCACCAGCGCCGGCATCGGCCGGTAGGCGAGCATCAGAGGCGCCGCGCCCACCAGCCGGTCGCCCTGCCGGACCAGGACGAGGCGCAGGCGTCCGGCAGTTCCGTACGACGTCCACCAGGAGAAGAGCCACGGGTGGCTCTGGAACGGCGTCGCCGCACGGCAGTTGCGGTACAGCCGGTGCCACTCCGGGCCGAGCGCGGCGAACTGCTCGGGGTCGCTGCACAGCGTGGCGGTCAGGGCCACCGGTCGGGTCTGCGTGGTCATCGCACTCTCTCCCTCTCCTGCGGGCCGGACTCCCGCTTCCTGCCTGCGGTGGCCTCGGTACGCGTGGCGCGTTTGCGGTCGCGCGCCTCCTCAGGCCGACTCTCGCCTGCGGACGCCTCGGCGGTGGACGGTTCGGCCGCGGTGCCGGCGGTGCCGTTGTGAGACGCCCAGCTGGGCACCGGTGCCGCCGGGGCGGGCACGGCGACCGCGTCGCGGTGCCCGCCCGGCCGGGGCCGGGCGAGCAGCAGCAGCGCGCCGAGCAGCCCGCCCGCGCAGCCGCCGACGGCGGCGGACAGCGGTGCGGACGGCGAGACCGGGGAGGCCGGCGGCAGCGCCTTCGCGAACAGCACCAGGCTGACCCCGGTGCTCTTCGTGGCCTTGTTGCCGTCCTCGGTCAGGGCCTTCGCGACGGCGTTGGCGAATCCCGCGGCCTGCTGGGCGCGGCCCGCGGTGCCGCTGATCTCGATCATCGGCGCGTCCGGCGAGGTGGCGGACTCCACACGGGCGCGCAGCGTGGCGAGCGGCACCCCGGCGTCCGGCTGTGCCTGGGCGAGCACTCCCCCGCTGGTGGCGACCCGGCCGTAGGCCTGGGCGAAGCCGAGTGCGGTGCCGGGGTCCGCCCGGTCGGCGGGGACGACCACGACGTAGGCGGTCGCGGAGTACTGCGGTGCGGCCAGCAGCCCGTAACCGGTGCCGGCCAGCGCGCCCGTCAGGGCGCAGGCAGCCGCGGGCCACCAGACCGGCCACCGGCGGACGGTGGCGCGCAGGCCGGCGAGCCGGGTGCGCGTCCGGTGGAACCGGCGGCCCGCGGCGGGCGCCGGTTGGGTGGTCTTGCTCATGGGGTGGGTCACCTCTTGGGTCGGGCCTGGGGTCGGGCCTGGGCAGGAGCGGCGACACGCGCGTAGACGGCCATCAGGCGTTCGGCGCTGCGGGCGATGTCGTAGCGGTCGACGGCTGGGGGGACGGGCAACCGGGGCGCGCCGGCTTGGTGGTCGTGTTGGGCCCGAGTGAGGGCCGCGGCCAGTTCGCCGACGTCGATCCGGCGGGCGCCGGGGGCATCGGTGGGCGGGAGTTCGTCGATGGCGGGGCAGGTGACGTGCAGGACCGGCAGCCCGGCGGCCAGCGCCTCCAGGACTGCGAGGCCGAAGGCCTCCTCGGCCGACGGGGAGACGAAGACGTCCATGGCGGCCAGCAGCGCCGGCACGTCTGCGGCGTCCCGGTCAGGACCGGTGGCGCCGTCGTCGGCGGCGCGCTCGCCACACAGTGTGACGCGGTCGGTGATGCCCAACTGGCCTGTCAGACGAGCCAGTTCACCGCGCTGCGGGCCGTCGCCGACAAGCAGCAGCCGGGCTTGCGGCACCTCGGCCACCGCGCGGACGAGCTGGTCGAACCGCTTGCCGGGCACCAGCCTGCCCACGCCGCCGACCACGAAGGCGTCCGCCGGAAGGCCGAGGCTCTCCCGGGCCCGCCGCCTGGCCGACGCGTCGAAGCGGAACCGGTCGGCCTCGATGCCGTTGGGGATCAGCTCGATGCGCGGGCCGGGCACGCCCCAGTCGCGCAGGCGGCGGGCGACCGTCGCGGACACCGCGACGGTGGAGTGCCCGAGGCGCTCGCTGGCGAGGTACAGGCCGCGGGCCGAGCGGGTCAGCGGCCGGCCCTCGATCTGGGCGTCGCCCAGCGAGTGCTCGGTAGCGACGACGGCCCGGACGCCGGCCAGTCGGGCGGCGGCCCGCCCGTAGACGCAAGCCCGGTAGAGATGGGTGTGCACCAGGTCGTAGCGGCCGTGGCGGATCAGCCGGACCAGGCGGGGCAGCGCGCCCAGGTCGCGGTTGCCGTGCATGCCCAGATGGGTGACGGTACGGCCGTCGGCGCGGATGCCGTCGGCCACCGGACCGGGGTTGGTGAGCGTGACGACATCGCAGTCCATCGGCATCCGGCGGAGCAGCAGGCGCAGTTGCTGCTCCGCACCGCCGACGCCCAGGCCGGTGATGACGTGCAGCGCTCTCATCGGCCGCTCCGATGGGTGCCGGCGCCCGCGGAGCTGGGTACGGTCGCCGGGGCGGCGGCGGTACGGGCGTTGCCGACCGTGCCGGTGGCGGTGCCCGGGCGGGAGGACGCGAGCGCGCCGGGCGGCAGCGGGCGGCGGCGCAGCGGGTGCAGCAGCCGCTTGAGGCGCAGCCGCGGTGCGGTGTCGCCGTCGCCGACGTGCGCGCGGGGCAGGGCGTGCCGGCCGGTCAGCCGTCCGGGTGCGATCGCGCAGGCGTAGTCGTATCCGGCGTCGCGCACGGCGCGCACCGCCCGGGGGTCCACCGCGCCGTAGGCGTAGCAGAACCCTTCCGCCGCGGTGCCCGTGAGGTTGCGCAGTTCCTCCCGGCTGCGGGCCGTCTCCTCGCTCAGCGCCCGGTCGTCGGCGCGGGTGAGGTCCAGGTGCAGTATGCCGTGGGAGCCGATCTCCATGCCCGCGTCGGCGGCGGCGCGGATGCCGTCCGCGGTGAGCAGCGGCTTGCGCGGGCCCTCGGGGTCCCAGGCGTTGTCGCCGCCGAGGCGGCCGGGGAGGACGAAGACGGTGGCGGTGCAGCCGTGCCGGTGCAGCAGCGGCACGGCCCGCTCCAGGAAGTCCTGGTAGCCGTCGTCGAAGGTGAGGCCGACCAGCCCGGCGCCGCGCCCGGCGGCGCGGGCACGCAGCAGCTCGCCGACGCCGACACCGCGCAGGCCGTGCCGGGTGAGCCAGGCGAGCTGCCGGTCGAGGGTGCGGGGGGTGACGGTGACCCGGTAGGGGTCCTCGGTGTAGTCGGTGACGGAGTGGTACATCAGCACCCAGGGCGCCGGGGTCCGGGCGATGCGGACGCCGGAGCGGGGTGCGGCCGGTTCAGCGGTCATCACGAATCTTTCGTTTGACGGCGGTGAGCAGCTGGGGCACTTCGGGAGCGCGCACCACGAGGGCGGCGAGGGTGAAGGCGACCGGCACGAGCAGGCCGCCGGCCGCCGCGGTGAGCAGGGAGTGGTCGATGAGGGGGGCGGCGTACCAGCCCGCGGCGGTGGCCGCCGCCGCGGCCAGGAGCAGCCGCAGCAGTTGTCCGGCCGCGCGGCGGGCCCGGATGCCGACCACGCGACTGCCCAGTCCGTGCAGCAGGATCAACGCGGTGACGGTGATGCCCGCGGCGTTGCCCGCCGCGATGCCGTGGATGCCCCAGTGCGGTGCCGCGAGCGCGCCGGCCACCACCGTGATGAGCAGTCCGAGGGCCATCGCGGCGGCCGGGTACCAGGTGGGGCGAGCGGCGGAGAAGAAGGGCCGCACCAGCGCGCCGACCAGGCTGTGGCCGAGCAGGCCGAGGGCGTAGACCCGCATGACGGAGGCCGTCGCCGCGGTGTCCTCGGCCTGGAACGCGCCGCGCTGGAACAGGATCTCGATGATCTGCGGGGCGTAGGCCACCACGTACGCGGCCCCGAGCAGGACGACGAGGGCGGCGAGGGTGAGGTCGCGTTCGACCCGGCGCCGCGCCCGGTCGGCCTCGCCGTCGGCGAGGGCGCGGGCCACGACGGGGAAGGTGACGGTGCAGATCATCAGGGAGAGGATCATGGGCATCTGCGCGACCTTCTGCGCGTAGTTCAGATGCGAGATGGCGCCGGACGGCAGGGTCGAGCCGAGGAAGCGTTCGACGAGGACCTGCGACTGGCGGCTGAGGGCGAACAGCACCACCGGGGCGAGCAGTCCGAAGCTGAGCAGGGCGGCCCTGCCCTCGGCAGGCTTGCCACCGAGGAGGTCCGCCGGGGCCGCGGGCCGGGCGCGGACGGGCAGCCGGCGCAGGAAGGCGGGCAGTTGCACCAGCACCATCAGCGCGCCGCCGACGGCGACCCCGGCTGCGGCGGCCCGCACCCCGGCGAGGTGGTGCAGGAGCAGCACGGTGCCGATGATGCCGACGTTGTAGGCCGCGTAGATGGCGGCGGGCGGCACGAAACTGCGGTGGGCGCGCAGCGCGGCGCTGAAGTAGCCGGCGACGCCGAAGGTGAGTACCGACACCGCGGTCAGCCGGGTGCAGTCCACGGCGAGTTGCGGGTCGGCGAGGCCGGGGGCGAGCAGCCGGACGAGCAGCGGAGCGGCGGCGGCGAGCAGACCGGCGATGAGAGCGAGGGCGGCGAGCAGCCAGGGCAGGGTGCCGGTGAGCAGGTCGCGGACCGGGTCGCGGCCGGCACGGCCCGGGCGCTGGGCGGCGCGGCGGGACAGCGCCAGGCTGAACGCCGGGACGAGGACGAGCGCCATGGCGTCCTCGATGAGCAGGGTCGAGGCGACCTCGGGCAGCGTCCACGCGACGAGGAAGGCGTCGGTCTCGCTGCCGGCACCGAAGAGGTGGGCGAGGGTCTGGTCGCGGACGAGTCCGAGCAGGGCGCCGGCGGCGGTGAGCAGCGCGGTGAACGCGGCGGCCCGGGCGAGGAAGCGGCCCAGCGGGGAGCCGGCGGTGTCGGTGCCGGGCGGCGGTGCGGCGGGCGGGGCGGGCAGCCCGCCGGGGGGCCGTCCGGCGGTGGCCATGTCGCTCATCGGGCGGCTGCCCCGCTGCCTGGCCGGGTCTGCGGGTGCAGTCCCCACCAGGCCGCCAGGCCGATCATCACGGCGGTGAGCACGGTCGAGGGTCCCCCGATGTCTGCGTAGACGAAGTCGACCAGCTGCCACACGAGCAGTCCGGCGGCGATCAGCCCGCAGTCGGCGGGCAGGCCGCCGCGTGTGCCTGCGCGCAGCCGGCGTAGCGCGCAGGCCAGCAGGGCGAGCCAGCCGCCGGCGAGTGCCGTCAGGCCGATGAGCCCCTGCTCGCTGAGCACGAGCAGGTACATGTTGTGGGGGGAGAGCAGCGGCTCGCGGTGGAAGCCGCGCCCGGCGCCCGCGGTGTCGCTGCCGGAGGAGAGGGCGAGTGAGGCGTGGCCGTCGCGATGGGCGGGGAAGCCCTTGAGTCCGACGCCGGTGGCGGGGCTGTCGCGCCACATGGCGGTGGCCGCGGCCCACATGGTGTAGCGGTCGGTGACCGACTGGTCGGGAGCGGCGGTGACCTGCGTGATGCTGCCGAGCCGCTGCCCGATCTGCTCCGACCCGACGCCGACACCGCCGACCAGGACCACGGCGGCGGCGGTGAGCAGGGCCAGGGCGCCCAGCGCGAGGCGCAGGCCGGCGAGCAGCAGCACGGCGAGCACCGCGGCTGCGGTGGCGATCCAGGCACCGCGGCTGAACGACAGGGCCAGGGGCACGAGCAGCGCCGCGGCGCTGCCCAGCGCCGCGGGCCGCAGCCAGCGGGGGCTGCCGGCGGGCGGGGCGAGTCCGGCGGCGAGCGCGATGACGATGCCGTAGGCGACGACGGTGGACATGCCCATCACGTCGAGCGGTCCGAAGGTGCCGACGGCCCTGATGTCCTGGCCCTGGTAGGAGGCGCCGGTGCCGGTGAGGTACTGGTGGACGCCGACGCCTCCCTGGACGACGGCGACGCACAGCACGGCGCCGGCGAGCACGCGGAAGTCAGCCCGGTCACGGAGCAGCAGCAGCACGGCGGCCGGGACCAGGACGAAGATCTGCAGGTAGCGCACGAAGCCGGGCAGGCTGGCGGCCGGGTCCCAGGAGGTGGCGGTGGCGACGGCGAACGCGACCGCCGGGGCGGCGATGAGCAGCACCGCGAGCCGGCTCAGCGGCCGGCGGCGGTCGCGCAGCAGCCGCACCGCGCAGTGCACGACGAGCACGCCGGAGGCGGCGTCGGCGAGCGTGACCCTGCTGCCGGGCGAGCCCTCGTCGCTGACCGGCGCGCACAGCAGCAGGACCACCGCGACGGCCGGCAGCAGCGGCGCGAAGGGCGCGAGCCGGGCGGCGGCACGGGCGGCGGGTGAGGCCGCCGGGGGGGCGGGGTGTGCGGGCGGCGGGGCGGGGTGCGGGGCGGGGCGGGCCTTGGTGGCCGTGGGCACAGGTCAGCTCCCGCCGAGCCGGAAGAGGGAGGTGGCGGTCCGCAGCATGATCCGCACGTCCTGCCACAGCGACCAGGTGTCGATGTAGTGGTTGTCGAAGCGGGCGCGCTCCTCGATCGAGGTGTCGCCGCGCAGGCCGTTGACCTGGGCCAGCCCCGTGATGCCGACGGGCATCCTGTGGCGGGCCGCGTAGCCCGCGTGCGTCTGGCTGAACTTGCGGACGAAGTAGGGGCGTTCGGGTCGGGGTCCGACCATGCTCATGTCGCCGCGCAGCACGTTCCACAGCTGCGGCAGCTCGTCGAGCGAGGAGCGCCGCAGCAGCCGTCCGACCGGGCTCATCCGGTTGTCCTGCGCGACGCTCCACAGCGTCGCCGACTCGAAGGCGTCGGCGGGGCGCAGGGTGCGGAACTTCAGCAGGGTGAAGGGGAGCCCGTCGCGGCCGATGCGTTCCTGCCGGAAGATGACGCCGGGCCCGTCCGCGAGGCGTACGGTCGCGGCGCACAGCAGCAGCAGCGGGGAGAGCAGGACCAGGGCCGCGGCCGAGGCGGTGAGGTCCAGCGCGCGCTTGGCGGCGCCGCCGACGCCGGGCCGGCGGGGTGCTTCGACGCGGCGGCAGCTGTGCCCCCACAGCTGGCCGGCGTCAGTGGTGCGCGGCGGCAGGGTGCCGGGGTCGGCGCCGACGAGCCAGACGGTGCAGCCGCGTTCGGTGAGGAGGCGGACGAGCATGGCCGCGCGGGCCTCTTCGTGCGGGGTGTGGGCGAACACCGCGTCGGTGACGGAGTTCTGGATGACCGCGCGGGTGATGTCCTCGGCGGAGGAGAGCACCGGCAGTGGCGGTTCGGCGGTACCGGTCTCGTCCTCGCCGCCGCAGGTGACCAGCCCGACCGGCCGCATGCCGTACTCGGGGTGTTCGTAGAGCGTGGTGGTCACGCCGCCGCGGGCGCCGGGCGGGCCGACGACCAGCGTGGAGCGCGGGTGGCGGCGGCCCGCCGCGCGGGCGGCGAGGTGGACCGCGGAACGGCCGGCGGCGGCGAGCAGCACATGGGCGGTGACGGCGGTGGCGAGCGCGGCCCAGCCGAGCGCGTCGCCCGGCCGGGTGGCGGCCAGGACGGCGGCGGCCACGCACCAGGCGATGAGGACGCGGCCGAACAGCGCGGGCAGTTCCGCGAAGGCCGAGGGGGACAGCACCGGGCGGTAGAGGCCGCCGCGGGCGTTGAGCCAGACCGCCAGTGCGAGCGCCGGAGCGCACACCAGCACGGCCTGCCCGGCGGTCGCCGGGGCTGCCGCGGCGGCACCCGCGGCGATGGCCGCGAGGCTGTCCGCGCTGACGATCGCGGCGGCGCCGGGGCGGCGGCGGGGGGTGAGGCGGCCGGGTTGCGCGGCGGTGCGGCCGGCGGACCGGGGCGGCGGAAAGACCGACGGTGCGGGCTGTTCCGAGGTGCCCGGCCGGGACATGAGCCGGCCGGAGTTGTGCGCGTCTGCGCTCTCCGTCGTCATCGCCTGATGTGCTCCCTGCGCTCCTGGTGCGGCAGGACGAGCAGTTCCCGGTAGAGGTCGGAAACGGCGGTCGCCGTGTGCCGCACGTCGTGGTTCGTCCTTACGTGGTGCCGGCCCAGCCGGCCGAGCCTGTCGCGCAGTGGTGCGTCCCGCAGCAGGCGGTTCAGCGCCGAGGCGAGTGCCGCCGGGTCGCCGGGCGGCACCACGCAGTCGGGCGCGGCGCCGGGCGGCAGACTCTGACGAGCGCCGCCGACGTCGCTGACGACGACGGGCCGCCCGCAGGCCATGGCCTCCAGGGGCGCCAGTGCCATGCCCTCCCAACGCGAGGGCAGGACCACCAGGTCGGCGGCCCGGTACCAGGGCACCGGGTCGTCGGTGGACCCGGCGAACCGCACGCCGGCGGGGGCCGAGGCGCGCAGGAGGTCGTGGTCGGGGCCGTCGCCCACCAGGACGAGGCGGGCGCCCGGGGTGCGGGCCGTGACCTCGGGCCAGGCACGCAGCAGCACGTCCTGGCCCTTCTGGGGGCACAGCCGCGCCACGCAGACGACGAGGGGGGAGCCGAGGCCGGCCGGGGCCGAGGAGTCCGCCGGGGCTGCCGGGTCCGACAGGTCCGCCGGGACTGCCGGGACTGCCGGGTCACTGCCGGGGGCGGGCGGCCGGGGCCCGGGGGTGCCACCGGTGGCGGGGCTGAAGCGGGTCAGGTCCACGCCGTTGCCGATGACGCTCCAGGGGGCGGCCACCCGGGCGGCCCGGCCCCGGGCGCGCTCGTCCTCGCTGACGCAGAGCAGGCGCGTGGTCCAGCGGGTGGCGAACCGCTCCCAGTGCAGGGCCGCCCGGGCGGCCGCGCCGCCGACCGCCTCGAACGACCAGGCGTGGGGCTGGTGCACGGTCGGGACCCGGCCGCGTACCGCCAGGCGGCCGGCGAGACCGGCCTTGGCGCTGTGGGTGTGCACCACGTCGGGCCGGAGCTGCCGGATCAGCCGTGCCGCCGCGCGGGTCTCGGCTGCCAGGCCGGGGCCGGGCTGCCGGCCGGCCGGCCACGGGTGCACCTCGGCGCCGGCGGCCCGGGCCTCGACGGGCAGGGTGCCGCCCGGCGGGCAGGCCACGACGGCGCGGATGCCGTCCGCGGTCTGGGCCCGGACGAGGTCGGCGACCACCCGGGCCACACCGCCCTCGACCGGCTGGGTGAGGTGCAGCACCGTCAGCGCAGCTGCCTGATGAGTGTGTTGCGGCACGCGCAGTTCTCTCCCGTACACGCGGATCTGGTGGATGTGCTGGCCGGCTTCTCCGGGGCGCCTCAGCGGCGGGCGTCGACCTGCAGGAAGAGGACTCCCGCGTGGTAGCCGTCGGCGCCGCTGCCGAACCGGAAGGTGAGGCGGTCCCCGCCCTGCTTCAGTGCGGGCTTGATGTCGAACACGTCGGCGTCATAGCCGAGCGTGTTCATATAAGCAGGTTTGCGGTTTCGAGCATGACGACCGTACTCGGAGATCGTTGAATTCATCACGTCATCGGCCGCATTGGCGGTGTCGTACAGTCGTACGGCCTTTCGCCCGTCCGCGCGTACGCTCAGCGTGTCGCCCTTCTTCCCGCGGTCGCCGTTGTACGCCACGAATCCGGCGCTGCCCGCGGCGCCCGCCGGAATTCCCGGCGCGTCGAGGGTGACGGAGAGGTTCCGGCGATTGGCGTGCAGTGTCTGGAAACCGTCCCAGACGGCCAGCCGGCGCAGCGGCTCGCGGGGGTTCTCGTAGGCGGCGACGAGCGTCCAGCCGCCCCAGGCCCCCGCCGCCGAGTGGCCCATCGCGACGTTCACCTGAGCCACCGTCCAGTACCCCGGAGCGCTGTCCCGTACCAGCTCGGTCACGTCGGCGGACGCCTGGAAGGCGTCGTCCGTGGTGCTGGTGCGGTGCCCGATCACCCTGTCGGCGAGCACCTCCTTGTACTGGCCGCCGGGTTCGGCGAGCAGTACCCGGCCGTTGTCCGCGGGCGGCTTCTGCTCACCCACCCGCAGGTTGCCGCCCCAGTACAGCCGGGCCCAACTCACCCTGGAGCCTTTGGGAACACGCAGTTCCGCCTGGCTGGAGTTGTAGGTCAGCGGGTCGTCGTCCACATCGATGTAGAACATCTCGTAGTCCCCGTTGACCCCCGCGCCGCGACGCGCGTCGGGGCAGGTGCGCGCCCCCCGGGTGACCGTTGTCCGGCAGGTGATCGAGGAGTTGGCGGCCCGCACGATGCCGCCGTGCTGCACCGCCCGGTAGCGCTCCTCGAACGGAACCTGCGCGGAGACCGCAGCCTTCGGCGCAGCCGCCGCCGGCAGTACCGCCGATGCGGTGACGACCGTGAGCGCGCACAACGCGGCTCGTCCGGCAAGACCCCTGGGCATTCGCATGACTCGCTCTCCGATTTCTTTCAGCCAAGCAGGAGAGCACCTTGACAGAAAGCCAGTTGGAGATCACGCGAGACGCGCAGAACACACCGAATGGTGGCACCGACCGTGCCTGAACCCGCCCCACGTCGTTCTCCCCACGGCAATGTTATTCGGCATGGGGGCATTCGGCGCAGCCGATTGAACCTTCGAGTGACAGGGCGTATCCCTGAACCATTCCGCTCGTTGTAGGGATCGGTTCATCCACCCTGTGAAAGGAGATTGATGATGAAGCGCATCATCAAGGCCACCACGATGGCCGCCGCCGGTTGTGCTCTGATGGTCGGCGGTGCCGGTAGCGCCATGGCGCACGGGGGTGGCGCCTCCGCGGACGGCGTCGCGGCGCACTCGCCGGGCGTGCTCAGCGGCAACCTGGTCCAGGTTCCGGTGTCCGTGCCGATCAACCTGTGCGGCAACACCGTGAACGTGATCGCGGCGCTCAACCCGACCTTCGGCAACACCTGCATCAACAAGTGACCTGACCGGTTCCCCCGGTCGACCGCGGTCATCCCGCGGTGAAGTCCCACCACGACGGCCCCGGACAGCAGTGTCCGCGGGCCGTCACGGTCATTCCCGCTTCTTCGCCCGGCTGGGCTGCACCCGCAGCGGCTCCCCCGCCATCTTCGGGTGGTCCGGCGGATAGGGCAGGTCTCCCAGCCCCCGGCCCCGTGCGTCCCGATCGGCCAACTCCAGTACCGCCTCAAGCCGGTAGGTGTGTTGCGCGAGGTCCGCGTGCACGTCGCCGTCCGCGGCCCAGCGGTCCCGCATGGTGGCGAGGTCGAAGTCCTCAGGCCGGGCGTCCGGCAGCTCCTCCCAGCGCAGCGGCGCGGAGACCTGGGCCCGCGGGTTGGGCCGCACCGAGTACGCCGACGCCACCGTGCGGTCCCTGGCCGTCTGGTTGTAGTCCACGAAGATCCGCGGGCCGCGCTCCTCCTTCCACCATGCGGTCGTCACCCGGTCCGGCGCGCGGCGTTCCAGCTCGCGGCCGAGCGCGATGGCCGCCCGCCGCACGTCCACGAAGGGCCACCGGGGTTCCAGCGGCACCAGCACGTGCAGCCCGCGGCCGCCGGACGTCTTGGGCCAGCCCCGCAGGCCCAGTTCACCCAGCAGGGTGTGCAGCTCCTCCGCCACCCGGCGGGCGTCCGCGAAGTCCGTTCCGGGCTGCGGGTCGAGGTCGATGCGCAGCTCGTCGGGATGGTCGGGCGTCTGCCTGCGCACCGGCCAGGGGTGGAAGGTCAGGCAGCCCAGGTTCGCCGCCCACACCACCGCCGCCACCTCGGTGGGGCAGATCTCGTCAGCGTGGCGCCCGCTGGGGAAACTGATGCGTGCGGTGGGGATCCAGTCCGGCAGGTTCTTCGGTGCGCGCTTCTGGAAGAAGGACTCCCCCGTCACCCCGTCGGGGTAGCGCTCCAGTGTGGTCGGCCGGTCCCGCAGGGCGCGCAGCACGCCGTCGCCGACCGTCCGGTAGTACTCGGCCACGTCCAGCTTGGTGAAGCCCCGCTCCGGGAAGTAGACCTTCTCCGGGTGGGACACCCGCACCGTGCGCCCGCCGACGTCCAGCTCCACCGCGTCCTTCATGCCCTCCACGCTAGGACGGGCGGACGTCGGGCGCTCGGCAGGCGTTCCGCCCGCACCCGACGGCCGCCGCGGGCCCCGGCAGGCGGACGGGCCGGTCCCGGCGCAGAATCGCCCCATGGACCTTCCGGTGATGCCTCCGGTGAAACCCATGCTGGCCAGGGCGGTGACACGCATCCCGCCCGGCATGCACTACGAGGCCAAGTGGGACGGCTACCGGGCGCTGGTCTTCCGGGACGGCGGCGAGCTGGAGATCGGCAGCCGCTCCACGAACACACTCACCCGCTACTTCCCCGAGCTGGTGGCCGCGCTGCTGGACCGGCTGCCGCCGCGGTGCGTGGTGGACGGCGAGATCGTGGTGGCGACCGGCGGGCGGCTGGACTTCGACGCACTCCAGGCCCGTGTCCACCCCGCCGCGTCCCGGGTGCGGATGCTGGCGCGGACCACGCCGGCCGGCTTCGTCGCCTTCGACCTGCTGGCTCTGGACAACACCTCCCTGCTGGACGCGCCCCTGCGGGAGCGGCGGGAACTGCTGGTGGCGGCGCTGCGCGACTCCCGCGACCCGGTGTTCACCGCCCCGGCCACCACGGACGCCGCCGTCGCTGAGCAGTGGTTCAGCCAGTACGAGGGCGCCGGCCTCGACGGGGTGATGGCGAAGGACCTGGACCTGCCCTACCGGCCCGACCAGCGGCTGATGCTGAAGATCAAGCACGAGCGGACCGCCGACTGCGTGGTGGCCGGTGTCCGGCCGCACAAGAGCGGGCCGGTGGTCGGTTCGCTGCTGCTGGGCCTGTACGACTCCGCCGGCCGGTTGCAGCACGTCGGCGCCTGCGCCTCCTTCCCGATGCGGCGGCGGGCCGAGCTGATGGCCGAACTGGCGCCGCTGCGTGTCGGTGGCGACGAGGACCACCCCTGGTCCGGCTGGCGCAACGAGGACGCACACGCCGAGCAGCGGCTGCCGGGCACGCCGAGCCGCTGGAGCGGCACCAAGGACATGTCCTGGCTGCCGCTGCGGCCGGAGCGGGTGTGCGAGGTGGCGTACGACCACATGCAGGGCGACCGGTTCCGCCACACCGCCCGGTTCCGGCACTGGCGCCCCGACCGCACCCCGCAGTCGTGCACCTACGCCCAACTGGAGGAACCTGTGGGGTACGACTTGGCGGAGGTGCTGGGTGTGGGGGGTGGGGGGTGAGCCGCGTGGCATCTGGCCGCCGGAGTGCCCAGCTGGACCTTC